>BRLC01000026.1 GCA_024343425.1 Rhizobiaceae bacterium MnEN-MB40S | reverse complement strand
AATAGCCGTGACAAACCGCGACAAGCAAAGCCCAACCAGTGGCACATTAGGCTTAACTGGCTTCGATTGGATACGAACTGGGCCGGGTGTCGTTGGCCGGACGCAACCAGTAGCAATTGTTATCGCGCTAGGTGTTGTTGCAGCAATAATAGCACTCCGAAATCACCCGTGGATGGTATTCAGTCTAGTGGGAGTTCTGGTGGTCTTCGGCTTTCTATTCCTTGGTCTGTCTTTCTGGTTTGCCAACAAATATCCCAATCATTCAGTGCTGGAGGGGGGAGAGTTCGTTAGGAACGCAGAGTTGGAGCGGCAGGCAGCCAAGGAGGGCACCATCATCGATCTAGATGCGTCACCACAGGCAAATACAGCCCCTCCGGACGCGATTACTTACTCGCCGGGGCAGTCCAATGCATAAGCTTTACGCGATTTCGTTGACTTGGCATGATGCGGGAAGGGCCAACATCTTTGCAGTCGATACTGCGGTGTCTGCATTAGGTGACTGGGTGAGGTTAAGTGGATTTCAGTGGTTCTTATGGTCTGCGAGCAACCCAGAACAGATATCTCACGAGGTGCTAAGCTGCGGCGCGAATGTCCAGTTTTGTATGGTAACTGCCGTGCAGCCCGAAGCTGCACATGGCTTCGCTCCTCCTTGGATATGGGGGTGGTTAAACGATAAGATGCAAAGACAAGTGGCGAGTTCGAGCTAAATAATTGTGCCAACTATCCATTCTACAAACGATGCATCTGAACTGGCCCCCATTTTGACCAGACACCCTGGCTTGACCAGGGAGGCTTAGGGATAACCTTAAGCATGTGCTTATGTCCGAGATTGAAATCATCACCGATGGCGGCCGCCGTCGCCGGTGGTCGTCATCCGAGAAACTTCGGATCGTGGAAGAAACGCTTTATGACGGCGAGAGTATCTCCGCGGTTGCCCGCCGCAATGGCGTTGCGCCGAATCTGCTGTATCGTTGGCGCAAACTGATGCTCGAAGGAGGGTCGATTGCCGTGACAGGGGACGACAGCGTGACCAGTAACAAGACCGTCCGCGAGATGGAGGCATGCATCCGGGAACTCGAACGCCAGCTCGGCAGGAAGACGCTGGAGAACGAGATCCTCAAGGAGGCTCTTGACAAAAGCCGCTCAAAGAAACCGACCTTGCTTGCCGGGTCACTCAAACGGGACGATTTGCCATGAAGGCGGTCGCCGAAACGCTCGGCGTGTCGCGGTCCAATCTGCACGAGCGGCTGAAAGGAACCTCGAAGCCGCGTCGGAGCTATCACAAGGCTCAGGACGCGGCGCTTCTGCCGCGCATCCGGGCACTGGTGGCCAAACGCCCGACCTATGGCTACCGCCGGATGACCGCCGTCCTGAACCGGGACTTGCAGGCCGAAGGCCGCGATCTCGTAAACCACAAGCGCGTCTACCGCATCATGAAGGCCAACGATTTGCTGCTTGAACGCAGTGGCTTCGAACGATGCGAACGCGCCCATGACAGCAAGTCCTGTCTCAACTTCGCCGCGGCCCGTCTGCGTCACATCGCGGGCACGCAGTGGTCGACCCGGAAATACATAAACATGTCCCCGCTATTCGCGGATCAAAACCAAGGAGCCGTCGTCCCGTGAACAAAAGTGCGGAAGATCTTTAACACTACCTCAGACCATCCTTACTCAAAACCATCCAACAATGATCAAGCTACTCAGTTTTACTAAATGTAAAATCGTTCTTGTTAAATATAAATTCCCTACTTTGAATATCTTTCAAATATATATCATCATCTGATGAATTTATAAAGTTGATAAATACTTCATCATGATCTATTCTCTTTATTTCAATAAAATCTTCTATCTTTTTCAAAGAAATATAAGTTTCCGCAATTACAAGTATAAATTCTCCAAATATTTTTGCATACAATATTTCTTGCTCTTCCTCATAACAGACTATTTTCTGTCCAATTATGCAAAGATCCATGCCTGCATAAACCAAGGAATACTCATCATCCTGAGTGTTCATCTTAGGTATCAGATGTGAGAAAAGCGATATTTCACCAACTATTTTTTCATCAACAGAAACACTGTAGCACTTTGTTAAACCCTCTTGTGACACTTCCTTTAAGCATATTTTCTTATTGCGCTTTTTCATCTCAAGCTCTTACGACCAATTGTCGCTGGTGTTTTTCTGAAATTGACGTTACCAGCTGTTGATTTTCAGTGACAATGAACTCGGCCAGAGCTCTTTTGCATGTGACAACATTGTCCAGGTGGTGAAATCTTCCGGCATCCACCCCCATGGGCAAAGCTCATTTCAGGCAAAATAATTGCGACAACAGCAAAGATCCACAAGAAGTGCTTCATGTTCCCCTCCTAAAGAAGCATTTGTCAATCTTCCATACTTAGCGGTATGATTGTATTGCGTCTAGCCATACAAGTTACATGTAGTTCTCTAAATAAATCAAATCGCTTACGGCATCCGAATGCGGCATATCTTGGAAACGAAATACAAGGAGCCGCATCATGCTCAGAGGCTACCAGGACCATCTGACCAACCTGACTTTTTCCATTGAGCTTTGGTTTCCGAATGACAAATCGGTCGATTAGGCGATGCATCGCTGTGCGAAGCTGACCTACGCGGTTATTATATTTGATTGAGTGCAAATATCTCGGTCGCATTCTAAGTATCAGACAGCGGGCGAGGGCTATTGAAGAGCTGCTTCCCAACAGCGTGTCTGATGCCCAAGCATAGAATTGTAGTGGGGAACACAAGCGGGAAACGACAATCGATTTCTTATGTAAGAAATATCATTTTATTTTCAATGGATTAATAAAGAGGTATGGTGCCCAGAGGCGGATTCGAACCACCGACACGCGGATTTTCAGTCCGCTGCTCTACCAACTGAGCTATCTGGGCATCCGGCCTGGAGATCGGCGGCGAAGCCGCCTGCGAAAGCGTTGGTTTCTCCCGCTCAGGCGTGCGGCGTTATATCATGTCTCCCGGGGCTGTCCAGACGGTTTTGGCGCGTCTGTGACAGTTTTTTGCACTGCGCCCGGATGCGCCGGGGCCGTTGTAAGTCGAATGTCGCGGCGCATCCTCGTCCGCGCTCGAATCTTCGCGCATATCTGGTCAACACAGTCCATCGATCGGGCTTGAAGGGACGTTCCCTCGCCATGCGGCGAATATCCGGGCGACGTCCTTCGGACCGACGCTCACATAGGCGCTCCATCGATCCGGGTTGTCGATGGGATAGATCAGCAGGTTGTTCGTCGAGTTGCTTATGACGGCGTAGATTATTTCATCGGAATCATCGATGTCCGGCCATCGAGCCAGGACAGCCTGTACCTCCCGGCGTTCCAGTCCGAATAATATCCCGAACTCCCACTCGGGATAAAACGGTCCTTCCGCCGCAGCCCGGATACACTCCCGAACCACGTTTCGATCCGCCTCGTTCAAATCGGCTAACGGCAAAGGAGAGCCCCGCGCTCAATGGACTGTCCGGGGACTATACGGTCCGCCGCCACATCCCGACAACCGGTTCAGACCGACCTGAAGTCCGAAGCCGCTTTTCGAACCCTGCTTACGGTTACTCGCGGCTGGAACAAAGAATGAACAAATTGATGCATTGCGCCGGGAAATATGCTATACGAAATGGTTGCCGAAATCCGTCGAGGTCTTGTCGATGGCATCATTGCGCCCGATGGCGCCGGGTCATCGGCCATCAGTGTAAAAAGCGGATTCCCGAAACAAAGCCAGATGCCGGAAAGCATCAAAATTCCGAATCCCGAAACAAAGCCAGATCGCCGTGGCGGAGGGCATGGGCGAAAACGCAAATTCCCGAAACGAAGCCAGACGAATTTTCCAGAACGAGCGCGCCCTGAAGACGTCAAACGAGCGGAATCCCGAAACAAAGCCAAACGTCGGAAAGCGCCGAAAACCCCGATTCCCGAAACAAAGCCAGTTTGCGGCGGCGCGGGAGAAGCCATGAAATTCGCAAATTCCCGAAACAAAGCCAGAATAAATTAAGTGATTGAAACTAAACGGATAAATAAAAGAGAGGTTTGGCTTGTCCTAGCCGTTGTCCTCGGGCTCCTGGTTTTCCTCTTCTTCCGTCACCGGAATGGCATAGGAGCCCGTTAGCCAGCGATTGAGGTCGACGTTGCGACAGCGATCCGAGCAGAAAGGATAGTGCGCGCGGCTGGAATCGCGGCCGCATTCCGGGCAGGGCACGGTCTTGCGCAGCGGTTCGACATTGTCGCGGCTTGCCGTCATGAAGGTCTAACTCTCGTGTTCGAGCCAGCGGAAATGCACGTCGTATCCGGCGCCGGAAAGCATGTTCACGGTCTCGTAGAGCGGCAAGCCGACCACATTCGTGTAGGAGCCGACGAGTTTGACCACGAAAGCGCCCGCCAGGCCCTGGATGGCGTAGCCGCCAGCCTTGCCGCGCCATTCTCCGGAAGCGAGATAGCTTTCGATCTCCTTGCGCGACAGCCGCTTGAACCTCACGCGCGTCTCCACAAGTCTGTGGACCGCCTCGTCATCCGGGGTGATCATGCACAGGCCGGTATAGACGCGGTGGGCGCGGCCGGAAAGCAGGTGAAGACCGGACGAGGCCTCGTTGACCAGCTCCGCCTTCGGCAGGATCCGGCGTCCCACGGCCACCACCGTATCGGCGGCCAGGATAAAGCGGTTGGTGAAGTTCGGGTCGCCTCTGAGCGCGCTCTGGGCCGCCTCGGCCTTTCGGCGCGCCAGACGGCGCGCAAGCGCGCGGGGATGCTCGGTCCGCTTCGGCGTCTCGTCCACCTCCATCGGCATCAGCCGGTCGGGCTCAAGGCCCGCCTGGCGCAGCAGGGCGACCCGGCGTGGAGAGCCGGATGCCAGAACGAGTTTGGGATCGAGAGCCATGTCCGGAAACGCCGCTTTTCGGGGGCTGCTACTTGAAACGGTAGGTGATGCGGCCCTTTGTCAGATCGTATGGTGTCATTTCCACCAGAACCTTGTCGCCGGCGAGCACGCGAATGCGGTTCTTGCGCATGCGGCCTGCCGTGTGGGCGATGATTTCGTGTTCGTTTTCAAGCTTAACGCGAAAGGTTGCGTTGGGCAAAAGTTCCGTAACAACGCCGGGAAATTCTAGGACTTCTTCCTTGGCCATGCAGTCTTTGTCATCCTGTTGCAGAAAAGTGGAACGGGTCACCCGATCCAGGTTGCGCCGGAACCTACACAATCGTTCCGGGTTTGTGAACCGAATTTGCAGGCTTTGCCGTTCCTGCCGCATCGGATGTCCTTCGGACATGCTCCTGCGCGCGGCGCCAATCCCGTCGGCTGGCGCCTTGTCAGGCCGATGGTTTGCCGAAACGGGCGCTGAGCATTCCGTCAATGTGATCGCGCACCTGCCGGTAGGCGTTCAGGATCTGCTCCCGGCTGCCGGTTACGGTCGTGGGATCGGCGGTCGGCCAGTAGACCACGTCCACCGCGCTCGACCTCGTGAGTTCCAGCGCCCGGTGGTGGGCTTCCGGCGCCAGCGTCACGATGAGGTCGAAATAGTCGTCTTCCAGGTCGTCCAGCGTGTGCGGACGACGCTGGCCGAGATCGAGACCCACTTCGCCAAGCACGGCGTCGACGAACGGATCGCGTTCGCCGGGGCGCACGCCGGCGGAGGCGATATAGGTGCTTCTTGGAAGGTAGCGCCGGGCCAGCACCTCGGCCATCGGCGAGCGGATCGCATTCATGCCGCACATGAATAGCACCGAAGACGGCGCCGCAGGCCGGTCCGTGCTGGAGGCGGCCACGGCCGGTCTATCCGCGCCAGTGAAGCACGCAGACCAGCGTGAAGAGCCGGCGCGCGGTGTCGAAATCGATGGCGATCTTGCCTTCCAGTCGGTCCTTCAGCGTCTGCGATCCTTCATTGTGGATGCCTCTGCGGCCCATGTCGATCGCCTCGATCTGGCTTGGCGTGGACGACCGGATGGCGTCGTAATAGCTCTCGCAGATCATGAAGTAGTCCTTCACGATGCGGCGAAACGGCGTCAGCGACAGAATATGCGTGGCGACCGGCGTATCGTCCTCGAGCGTGATGGTGAAGACGAGCTTGGAATCGACCAGCGAAAGTTTCAGCTTGTAAGGGCCGCCGTCGTGGCCCACCGGCTCGAAACTGTTCTCCTCGATCAGATCGAAGATCGCCACCGCGCGTTCGTGCTCGATATCGGGCGTCGCGCGCCCGATGGATTCATCGAGCGAGACGTCGCAGAGCCTGAATTTGGCCTTGTCAGCCATTGCGGCATGTCTTTCCTTGCTGGTCCGGTCGCGAACACTGGACTGACAGGGTCAATCCGGCAGGTTCATTCGAATTGCAACAGAGCGGGCATGGGCGTCAAGGCCTTCGGCGCGGGCAAGTCTGATCGCAGCCGGTCCGAGTTCGCGCAACTGGGCTGCGTCAAGCCTCAGAACCGAGCTCCGCTTGACGAAGTCGAGCACGGAAAGACCGGAGGAAAAGCGCGCCGAACGCGCCGTCGGCAGCACATGGTTCGATCCGCCCACGTAGTCGCCGATCACTTCGGGCGTGTGCGCGCCGATAAAGATGGCGCCGGCGTTGCGGATCTGCGGCAGCAGCGCATCCGGATCGGCGACGGCAAGCTCCAGGTGCTCGGCCGCCAGCCGGTTGACCAGCGGCATGGCGCCGGCGAAATTCTCCACCTCGATGATCGCGCCGTAGTCGCGCCAGCTCTGGCGGGCGACCTCGCCGCGCGGCAGCGTCGAAAGCTGGGCTTCGACGGCGCGCTCCACGGCGTCGCCCAGTTCCGCGCTGTCCGTCATCAGGATCGCCTGGGCGGCTGTGTCGTGCTCGGCCTGGGCCAGCAGGTCGGCCGCAATCCAGTCCGGGTTGTTGTCCTGGTCGGCAAGCACCAGCACTTCCGACGGGCCGGCGATCATGTCGATGCCGACCGTTCCGAAAACCTGCTTTTTGGCCGCGGCCACATAGGCGTTGCCGGGGCCGATGATCTTGGCGACCGGCCGGATCGTCTCCGTCCCGTAGGCCAGCGCAGCGATCGCCTGCGCGCCGCCGACGCGGTAGATTTCGCTGACGCCGGCGACGCGCGCCGCAGCCAGAACCAGCGGGTTGAGCGCGCCGTCGGGGCAGGGCACCGCCATGACGATCCGCTCGACGCCGGCGACGCGCGCCGGAACGGCGTTCATCAGCACCGAGCTCGGATAGCTTGCAAGGCCTCCGGGCACATAGAGCCCCACCGCCTCGATCGCCGTCCAGCGCGAGCCGAGCTGCACGCCGAGCGCGTCCTCGTAGAAATCGTCGGCCGGCATCTGTCGCGCGTGGTGGCGCGCGATGCGCTCATGGGCGAATTCCAGCGCCTGCAGCGTTTCAGGGTCGACAGAGGCGAGCGCGGCGTCGATTTCCGCGCTGGTCACGGCCAGACCCGTCGTCGCGAGATCCAGCCGGTCGAAGCGCAGCGAATATTCGGCGAGCGCATCGTGGCCGCGCTGGCGCACGGCGTTGATGATGTCGGCGACCGCGGCGTTGACGTCTTCGGAGACCTCCCGCTTCATGGCGAGAAGCGCCGAAAAGCGCGCGTCGAAATCCGGATCCTGTTGTCTCAGGCGCATGACCACAGCCTGTCTCCCTGCATGTCCCGTAGGGCGCGGCTACACGTCGTCCAGCGGATGTTTCGGCTTGAATTCGGTTTCCCAGGCGGCGCCCAGATCGCTCAGTTGCGCTTCAACGCATTCGACATCGAGTTCGATGGCCATTTCGCCGGAGAAGATCAGTTCCACCACGCCGGCGGGCGCGTCCTTGCCCGGAACGAAGTTCATGGTCAGCAGCGACAGCACCTTGTCGCCGTCGCGGCGGTCGAAACCGCGCGAGCGCACGCCTGTCACCCGGTTGAAGTGAAGCGCTGCGCGGCGGCGTTCATACTGTCTGGCGCTGCGGCCTTCCGCCGCTTCCCAGACAAAACGGTTGGCGACAAGGATGAATCGCTGCGCGGAAGCCTGCCACGTCAAATCCGCAGCTTTGATGACGGCGTCCTGCATGTGGGCCGACAGGATGGAGAGATCTTCCTTGTCGAGTGCGATCAGTTTGAGAAGCTGCATGGTCGGTCGGAGGTCCGCTTAAGGAGGTTTTCAGGACAAGCCCTAGATAGTGGTTTGTCGCCGCGCGCGCAATTCCGTCTCGGGCCGTCAGGCGCTCAGACGTTCGACCTCGGCGCCGCATCGGGTCAGTTTCTCTTCCAGGCGTTCGAAACCCCTGTCGAGATGATAGACCCGGTTGACGATGGTTTCGCCTTCGGCGGCGAGAGCGGCGATCACCAGCGACACGGAAGCGCGCAGATCCGTCGCCATCACCTGTGCGCCCTTCAACCCGCCGACGCCCTTGACGGTGGCGGTCTGGCCGGACAACGAGATGTCGGCGCCCAGCCGCGCCAGTTCCTGGACGTGCATGAAGCGGTTCTCGAAGATCGTCTCGGTGATTTTCGACGTGCCCTTCGCCTTTGTCATCATCGCCATGAACTGCGCCTGCAGGTCGGTCGGGAAACCGGGGAAAGGGTCTGTCGTCACGTCCACCGCCTCGAGGCCTGCGCCGTTGCGCGATATCCGCACGCCGGAATTGGTAGGCGTGACTTCGACGCCGGCCGCGCGCATGCTGTCGAGCGCGGTTTCAAGCAGGCTTGCGCTGGTGTCCTCCAGGGTCACGTCGCCGCCGGTCATCGCCACGGCCATGGCGTAGGTGCCGGTCTCGATCCGGTCGGGCAGAACCCTGTGACGCGCGCCGGAGAGCGACTGAACGCCCTCGATCACGATGTGCGACGTGCCGGCTCCGGAGATGCGCGCGCCCATGGCGTTCAGGCATTCGGCCAGGTTGACGACCTCGGGCTCGCGCGCGGCGTTGGAGATTTCCACGGTTCCGTTGGCCAGGGCCGCAGCCATCATCAGCACGTGGGTGGCGCCGACGGAAACCTTCGGAAACTCGTAACGGCCGCCCTGGATCCCCTTGGGCGCGAGGGCGTGCACATAGCCGCCGTCGATGTCGATGTCGACGCCGAGCGCCTTCAGCCCGTCGATGAACAGGTCGACCGGTCGTGTGCCGATCGCGCAGCCGCCCGGCAGCGACACTTTCGCTTCGCCCATACGGGCGACGAGGGGGCCAATGACCCAGAAACTCGCGCGCATCTTGGAGACGAGATCGTAGGGCGCCGTGGTATCGACGATATGGCGAGCGGTGAAATGTATGGTTCTCGAATAACCCGCGCCCTGGCTTTCCCTGCGCCCGTTGACGGAATAGTCGACACCATGATTGCCGAGAATGCGGATGAGCCGTTCGACGTCGGCGAGATGCGGCACGTTTTCCAGCGTCAGCGTGTCGTCGGTCAGAAGCGACGAAATCATCAGCGGAAGCGCGGCGTTCTTGGCTCCGGAAATCGGTATGACGCCGTTCAGCCTGTTACCGCCTACAATTCTGATCTGATCCATCGGCTTACCGGGCGCGAACCCGCCTTTCTACTCGTCGTATTTGTGTGCAGCCGCCTGTCCGTCAGGACTTGTCGCCCTCAGAGGCAGGCAATCCGGCTGTGTCGTCCATGGCGCCCTTGCGGCGCGCGCGCACCTGCTGCTTGCGGCGCTGCAGATTGGCGCGCAGGGCGTCGGCGAGACGGTCCTTGCGCTTGTCTGCGGCGGATTTGGGTGACTTGTCCTGCCTGTCCTCGTGCATCCAGCCGACATACCGCAATTGTCCAGCAAGGGCAAAGGACAATTGCGTGGCCTAAACGCGGCATTGGTCCTTGCGCTGCGGTAAACTCTGTGGCAATAGGCGTTCCGTCCCGCGGACGGGGTATTGGCTGCCGTAGCTCAGGGGTAGAGCACTCCCTTGGTAAGGGAGAGGTCGAGAGTTCAAATCTCTCCGGCAGCACCAGTAAAATCAATAGCTTAGTAATATTACTTGTCTCGTACATGACAGAAACGATGACAGAAACGACCGCATTTATCTGCGCTTTCCGATACGACCGGCGGCATCGCCCTGGAATTCCGGATGGTGATGACCATAAACTTCTTCGATCATTTTCAGGCTGGTGCCCGCATAGCCTGACACATCCCAAGCGTCGATCCCGCTCAGCATCATCCAAGTGATGGCGGTGTGTTTCAGGATGTGCGGGGTAACTTCATTACCGAGTCCGGCAATCTTGCAGGCCGCCGCCCATGAGCGGCGCTGACTAGCAACCGGGCTTCCCCGGAAGTGTATGACGAACGGAATCGGATCATGGTCATTTGTCTGGCGCATGTCTTCTGACCGCCAGCGCCGGAGGTTCCCGGCAATCCGATCCGGTATTCTGGCCGGTGGGCGTCTTTTTCTCGTTTCTTCATCATCCTCGCCGCGACGATGGATCACCCCGGCATCGAAATCTATGTGGCCACCGAGCGTGTTCGGAAGCCATCCGAGCCGTCGGACCGCACCGGACCGCGTTGCAGTATAGATACTGACGATGATGAAGCGGCGAAGCGCCCGGCCAGCATCCTTGTCTTCAAGCTTTCTGGTCGCATGTAGGAGCCGTGCAACTTCCGTTCTGGTAAGCCAGCGGTTTCGCGGTGGCGATTGCTTCGGGAGAGTGACGACAGGGAGGGCGTCGAACGGTGTTTCGGCGTGCCAGGCATTGATTGCTGCACGAAGAACGGTAAGCTCGCGCCTGGCCGTCTCTTGGCTTGTCATCTTCGGGATTTTGGCTTTGATGGCCTGCCGGATCGGTTGACTCATCCGGTGCTCGACATAGGCCTTGCACGTCGACGTCTTCACGTCCGATACGGCGCAAGATCCCCACCACTCGACCAGCCGCTCGATCGCGTAGCTCGATGCATCGGATTTCTGTCCCGGCGCGACGTTCCGGGCGTAATAGGTCAGAATATCGGGTACTAGGAGACCAGCCGCACGACCGTCTTTCGGCGGTTCGTATTTTTCGGCGATGTAGGACTTGAGTTTTTCCTCAGCGCCCGCGCGCTCTTCAAGGCTGCAGCCTGTGCCGCGTTTGAGTGATCCGTCTCGGATAAACCAGAGCTTTGCGTTTTTGTCGAACCACAGGCGGGCGCCTTTTGCTGGACGCGGCATCTCTCTCTCATCTCCTCGAGTGCGGCCCTGGTAACGAAGTCCCGGCGGCCGATGCGTTCAACGATGAGATTGCCACGTGCAACTTCAGCGCGCAATGTCGCTGGTTTAATTGTATCCCGGAATACGATCCGGCAGGCTTCTTCGAGAGTTATGGGATCGTCTCTTCCGATTCCCGGTTGATGATCGTCCGAATCCGACATGCGTCTTATGAAATTTCCTATGCCTGCGTAATCTTGATCATATTCTACGATCAAATTGCTTTGCGCGGAGTTATCGCGTACCGCTAAAAGGCTTCGGCAATGGCATTCAGCCGTACCGGTAAAGTGCCTGTACGTTCCATCCGAAACACCAGCCAAATTTTATTTTCATTGTGAATCATTTCCGCAGCTCTTCGTAAGTAGCACAATATCGGTTCTGCTACGATAAAGGTGCCAAGGAAGGGTCAACCAGCACATCGGCATGGGATACACATCGGTTCGTCCCCCGCCTGCAATCCTATGAACAACAACCAAATATATTGTTGTGGCATTGGCTGACTGTGTCCGCGCACCGCACTATTCCCGGCGTTTTATCAATGTGCCATCGAGGTTCCTGCCAAGGCCCGCCTGTTCGGCAACCACCTGCATCCGTAGGGGTAGGACTATCGAGCGGTTGACAATCGGCATCCGGATTTCGTTGGCGGCATCAACTCCAGACTCTTTTCGGGATCCATCTACGTAGGCGGATGCACCGTACGTTTAGACATCTGACCGTCGTCCGGATCACCGAGGAATTTGGCGACAGTTCAGACCCTCACCTTACCCTGGCCACATCCAAGGTGTGTTCCGAACCTTGAGAATTGTCGATCCTTTCCGCTTTGCAATTGCCAAAATCGGGATCGGTGTGAGAACGCCAACCCCCTTTCAATCCATGATCCGTTCAAAGTCGGCGGTCAAACTCGATGATTGGCTTGACACAGCAAAGAAAAGCCTGGTCGGCTCCTTTGCCGGCGGCGTTGAAGAGGACATTGACGCAGTTCGCAATGCCATTATCTCGCCTTGGTCAAACGGGCAAACCGAGGGTCAGATCACCCGCCTCAAGCTCATCAAGCGCCAGATGTACGGGCGCGCAAAACTCGATCTTCTGCAAGCGCGACTGATTGGCGCTTCGTAGGGGGAAACTTCAGCAAATCTGCGTCAGAGCCAGTTCTCAGTGGAAAAATGGGCCTTACCGGGTCAGTTCTCGGTGAAAATCAACACTCTGCAGTCAGACTGTGCCTCCGCGATAATAAGTCCACGACTTAACGTCGAGACAGGCAGCAAGTGTGGGTGAGCATCAACTGTTTAACTACTTTTAGTCCTGTGGTGAGTTTCAGAAAGGTACATGTGCCATCTATTCGAAATACTCCGAATGGTTCCTGTGAATATCGGCAATCGTGTCGTCAAGGCGGCTCAGGTGCCGTCGGATAATTGCCGCTGCTTTATCAGCAGACCTGTCTTTTAAGGCAAGCGCCAAATCGTGATGATCTTCAATGAGAACCGATGGCTCCCTTGCATTTCCGAAGCTTAGTATACACAAGCTGTCGACCTTCTGTTTCAATTCGCGGATCGTTTGGAAGGCCAGGGGGCGTCCGCCGAGTTCACAGATCTTCTTGTGGAATTCATAATCCAGCTTATGGAACCTTTCCGTGCTGCCTGTGTCGATTGCTTGCTGCTGTTGGCGCAGATTTTGTTCCATGATCTTTGCGCGATCGCTATCCCAGACAGCGCAGGCCTCGCGGACCACCTCCAGTTCCACTGCCAGCCGGACGAACCGAGCGTGGGCGATGCGCTCCATCGAGAATCCGCGGACTTCGGTCGCTTTCTGCGGCCGGATCAGTAGCATGTCGAGATTACCCAATCGGTTAAAGGCATCGCGAACCGGTTGACGGGACACTCCGAACCGGCGCGCCACCTCCACTTCCGACAGTTTCGTGCCTGGCAGAAGCTTCAGTGAAACAATCTCGTCGTAAAGTTGGTCGAAAACCACGTCCGTGGTTGTTCGCCTTTCGAACTGGTCAACTAGTTCCTGCATGCGGTATCGCCTTTTCTCCGATCCTATACCCGAACCAGATCGGGCATACCATGTGTCGTTCCGGTTCTATCCCAACGCTGCAAACCTTTCATAGCGATCTGTAAAGAAACTCCGGTGCAGAGATTTTGCTGAAACGTGACTTGACAATACTAGGATACTAGTCACCTATATAAGTCAAGAAACTTGGATGGCGTTGAAGAGCGAAATGCGTTCACAGCAGGCTCTTGAGCCGCCATGAACAGAATTGCGGGAAGAAAATGTTCGAAACAGTCGATAAGCACGTGGTTGGAACAGAGATACTGTCCGGGAAAATCGCCATTGTGACCGGCGGCGGCCGGGATATCGGCCGTGCATGTGCGTTAAGACTGGCCTCTGCAGGTGCATCGGTCGCCATCAACTATCACAGCTCTTCAGCCGGCGCCGACAGCGCTGTAGAGGAAATTGTCTCTGAAGGTGGACGGGCTCTGGCCAGGCAGGGCGATATGACTTCGGACGGGGATGTGGCGGCGCTGATCGATGAAACTGTTGCGACGTTCGGAGATCGCATCGATATCCTTGTACATGTCACGGGTGGGCTTCTGGGGCGTAAAACGGTGCGTGAAATGGATATTGAGCATTGGGACCGCGTAATGGATCTCAACGCCACTTCCTTCCTGCGGACGATCAAGGCTGTGCTTCCGCATATGACTGACGGCGGTTCGATCGTCGGACTCGCCAGCCAGGCGGGGCGAGACGGAGGAGGCGCCGGCGCCGTGGCCTATGCCGCCTCAAAGGGCGCCGTTATGACAATGACCCGCGGTCTGGCAAAGGAACTCGGACCGAAAATCCGCGTCAATTCCGTATGCCCGGGCATGATCGACACGGATTTCCACAACATGTTCACGAAGCCCGAGGTGCGCCGTCACGTAGCGGGCGCGACGCCGCTCAAGCGCGAAGGCAGGTCGGAGGACGTCGCAAATCTTGTCGCCTACCTCGCCTCCGGCGAAGCTGCGTTTATTACCGGCGCAAATATCGACATTAACGGAGGCGCTCTCTTTTCATGATTGGCCTTTGAAACGATTACTGAACTACTGGACATTATCTAGGGAGGAAAACATGTGCCAGAAAATCACTTCAACTCTGATAGGCGCGGTCGCCGCTTGCTCCATTTTAGCCGGCGCGGCCCAAGCGGAAGACTGGCGTGGATGGAACATCCATGTCGACGGCTACCCGAATACGGTCGCGATGGACAAGTTCGCCGAACTCCTGTCTGAAAAAACCGGAGGCGAAATTACCCTCAAGATGTTTCATGGCGGCACACTCGGCAGCCAGCCGGATGCGATTGAGCAAGTGCGCCTAGGCGCCTTGGAAGTCGGCAACTTCAATCTGGGCCCGATCGGTCCAATCGCTCCTGAAGCGAATGTCGTATCACTGCCCTTCATCTTCAAGGACGTGCCGCACATGTTCCGCGTACTTGAAGGCGAGGGCGGTCAGAGAATCGCCGAAGGCATGGCTGCAAAGGGGCTTTTGCCGCTGGCATGGTATGATGCAGGAGCTCGTTCCTTCTACAACGGCGCTAAACCGGTCAATGCGCCGGAAGACGTAGAGGGAATGAAGGTCCGCGTCATGAACAATGACCTCTACTCGGGCATGATTTCAGAGCTTGGCGGCAATCCGTCGCCAATGGCGTTCGCCGAAGTTTACCAGTCGCTCAAGACCGGAGTTATCGACGGAGCAGAAAACAACTGGCCTTCTTATGAATCGACGGGTCATTACGAAGTTGCCCCCTATTACTCGCTCAGCCAGCATCTGATCATTCCCGAGTGCATATGCATCAACGCCGATGTCTACGAGGGTCTTTCGGATGAGATGAAGGCCGCAGTAGCCGAGGCTGCCCAAGAATCCGCCGCACTTCAGCGGCAGCTCTGGGCGGAACGCGAGGCCTCCAGCCGGGAAAAGGTCGAGGCTGCCGGCGTGACTACGAACGAGGTAGTCGACAAGGCGCCGTTCCAAGCGGCCATGGCGCCGGTCTATGAAGGCTATTTGGCGGCCAATCCTGATCTGCGGCCGCTGGTTGAACTTATCCAGTCGACCGACTGAGTTCGTTTCCGAAGCGATGCGCCTGGGCCAGCTACGGCCCCGGCGCGTTCACCCGCAGGCATCAATATGATCGAATCGTCACAGCTCCGGGATTTCCCGAATTTCATAGCAAGAATGAATACTCTGCTGGACGCCATCGCCGCTGTCTGCAAACTGCTGACAGGCGTTTCCCTGGTTGTCCTGACTGTCATTTTCGGCTGGCTCGTTTTCGGCCGGTATATCCTGAATTCCACGCCGACATGGGTTGAACAGGCTGCCCTTCTACTGGTGATGACGATCACTTTCCTTGGTGCAGCCGTTGGCATACACGAGAATACGCATCTTTCCGTCAACGTTCTTCGGGACGTCGTCAGGCGCCGCACAAGGTTTGCGTTCGTCCTGGTTACAGACCTGTTGCTTGGCGCCTTTGGCATGATGATGCTGTGGTACGGTTTACAGCTCACATTATTCAAATGGGGATCGATGATTCCCCTCATACAACTGCCGGAAGGGCTGCGGTCGCTGCCCTTGACGATCGGCGGCGGTCTTATTCTGCTGTTTTCTTTGGGTCATCTCGTTCGGCTGTCGCTCGGTCGCGACATGCGCTGCGACACGATACAATAAGGAACCTAGATGGGTTTGTTCCTTCTTCTTGGCCTTTTCGCAGTATGCGTCGCAATCGGGGTGCCTGTTGCCTTCGCGCTTGGTGTCGCGGCCATTGCGGCGTTCTGGTTTGAAGGGCTGCCTCTCATGATCGGCTTCCAGCGGATCATTTCGGGGATAAACGTCTTTTCGCTGATGGCGATCCCGTTCTTTATCTTCGCCGGTGAATTGATGTTTCGCGGCGGCATCGCCAAACGTCTCGTAAACTTCGCGTCCGCGGCAGTGGGCTCGATTCGCGGTGGACTCGGCATCGTCAACGTTTTTTCGTCGATGCTCTTCGGCGGAATTTCTGGATCCGCTGTCGCAGACATTTCTGCGCTCGGCTCTATCCTTATGCCGGTGATGAAGGAAAAGGGCTACGACGCCGACTACGCAGTGAACGTTACCGTGACCTCGTCGATCGCAGGCATCATCATTCCACCCAGTCATAACATGATTATTTTCGCCATTGCTGCAGGCGGCGGCATCTCGATCTCCAAGCTGTTCCTGGCGGGGGTGGTGCCGGGGGTGCTAATGTGCGTGTGTCTGGCTGTTGCCGCCTACATTATCGCCGTTCGTCGAGGCTACAGCGCCGAAAAATTCCCTGGTTGGACCGAGCTTGCACTCAGTTTCGTCGGCGCTATTCCCGGTCTCTTCACCGCTGTCATCATTGTCGGCGGCGTCCTGTCTGGCATCTTCACAGTGACTGAATCGGGCGCCTTCGGGGCGATCTATGCATTCCTGGTCACGCTCGTCGTTTACCGCAGCATTACCTGGGAAAACTTCAAGATCGCCGTGGTTCAATCGGTCCGAACTACCTCGATGGTCATGATTCTGATCGCCTGCGCGGGCGCCTTTGCATACATGCTCACCTTTTATCAGGTGCCGGCCCGAACGGTGACTCTGATGACTGGTCTAACCGAGAATCCGATCCTCATCCTGCTGATGATCAATGTGGTGCTGCTTGTGCTCGGCATGATCATGGACATGGCGGCCCTCATTCTCATCTGCACTCCCATCTTTCTCCCGGTCGCCAGCAGCCTCGGGATGGATCCGATACAGTTCGGGATCATGATCATGGTGAATCTGGGTCTCGGTTTGTGCACGCCACCCGTCGGAACATGCCTTTTCGTCGGCTGTGCCGTTGGCAAACTGCCGATGGAAAAAGCGGTGCGGACAATCTGGCCGTTTTATCTGGCGATTCTTGTGGCGATGATGATGATCACATTCATTCCGGCAATCTCGCTCACACTACCGCGTCTGCTTGGGGTTTAGGGGCAGGCGTAGTGGCCAGTTACAGCCGTTCCGGACGTGTCATTACTCCCGAACGGATAGCTTCTTTGACACTCCAGTCTAAACCGCCTTGTGAGCTAGAACTTTCTGAACTGAAGCCCGTTCGCGCATACGGTCGTTGTGGGAATAGCAATTTTTGAAATTTTCAAGAGCGAAACCTTCGCGCAGAGCTCGATCGAACACCCAAAAAAAATAGGAGTCGCAGGCGGTGTAATGATCGAAAAACCAAATTCTATCCGACAGTACTTCATCGACAATGGAAAGTTGTTGAAAAAGCATGGCTTTCGCCTTTTCCTTGATGTCGGGGAAAGCGTTGGCGACTCCGCAAAACTTTGCTGTCTTGAAATGACGCGTAATGTGCGGGTGTATGCCTGAACCAAACCACCCCATGTGCGATATTGCGGTGGCGCGATCCCAGCGATCTGCCGGCAGCAGCCTTGCTTCCGGGTAAGTCTCGGCAATCCAGTATTGGATGGCGACAGTCTCGCTCAGACCTTTGGCGTCACAGACCAAATAGGGTACTTTTTGCTTTGGATTGAGTGCTGAATATTCAGCGCTCAAGTGATCGTCTGTTTTCAAGTTTACGATCTCAACTTCGAAATCCGCGCCAGCCTCCAACAGCGAAATAAAACTCGCAGTCGAGCAGGCGCCGGGAGAATGGTAGAGTGTGATGTCCATGTATTTCCTCAAATTCGATACTAGCGGAGTTTTACTTTTCCGGTGGACAGCCCGGTCTCGATGTGAGGGGAACCTTCATTGACCAGCCAGCGACGAACTGAAAATGTTCGGCCTCCCTTGGCATGCATCGGATCAGCTTCAGCAATTTTCTGAGCTTCTTCAATAGAATTCGCTCGGTAAACGATCAGTCCGGCGCCGCTCATCTCATCACCTGCCTCATCCGACAGAGGACCAGCAAGAAATAGTACGCCTTCAGTTTCGAGTTTGGTCTGGTAGGCGAGATGGTCTGGCAGAATCTTCCGCATCGCCTCCGGTGTATCCGAGGGATCGGAAGAAATAACAAACAACTCAAGCGCCAGGGAGCCGCGTTCAGCAGCTTCGCGTTTGTAGTCAGCCCATTTTGGCATAGTCCATCTCCTCATCCTGTCGGGACTATACTGCGGGTGTGAAACGATCGCAAATAAATATCGATAATTATTGACGAAACATCATAAATATGGGTATTTCTAATCAGCGGCGCAGGATAGCGCCGAAGAGGATTTCCACTGCATGACGACGAACGCAAATGTCGAAAAGCTTGGGGACCTGCGGACGCAGGCGCAGGAGGAAGTATGTGATTTGCGTTCCCAAATAGCGCAGCTAGATCAGAAGTCTCTCGACTTGATACTGACGAAAGCGCGTTCGCATTACGCCTGGAAAGACAGGCCGGTGACCGACGATCAGATTCACCGGATGTATGAAATCGTCAAGATGGGTTCGACGAGCATGAACTCCTGTCCGGCCCGATTTGTTTGGGTTCGTAGCGAAGCGGGCAAGGAACGTCTCGTCAAATCGCTGAAGCCCAAGAATGTACCCAAAGTCCTTGCAGCTCCGGTCACCGTCATCGTCGCGTACGACTTGGAATTCTGGAAGGAGTTGCCAAAGCTGTTTCCCCATGAGGACCGGAGGCATCTCTTCGCGGGAAATCCAGAGTATACTCTGGACACCGCATACCGGAATTCCACACTGCAAGGCGGCTATTTGATGATAGCGGCCAGGGCGATCGGGCTGGATGTTGGGGCGATGTCAGGGTTCTCCAACAAGATTGTCGATGAGGAGTTCTTCGAAGGCACAACGCTGAGATCGAATTTTCTGGTCAATATCGGTCACGCGGACGAAAGCGCTCTATTTCAGCGTCTGCCCCGTTTTGAATTTGATGATGTGTGCAGCTTTGCTTGAGAATGATGCGATGCGCCACGCATTGAGACGGGCGCGAGGCGCCAGGTTGGACGCGATCACGCGGTGGGGAGCATCGATTATGTTTCGTGGACGGAGCGTCAGCCCGTCGGACAAGGGGCCGACAGGAGGTCGGTCGCAAAAGTGGAGGAAGTGATGAGCAGATTAAACCGTAGATCCCTGTTGACGGCGTTTGCCGCTGGAGGGTTGATGTCAGCCGTGATGATTTCATCCGTCTCGGCGACGGAAACCATCAAGATGATTGCCATTGACGGTTATCCGGAACGTTCCATGTGGGTCCAGGAATTCGCCAATTTCTTCATCCCGCGTGTGGATGAGGAACTGGCGCGCACTGGCAATTACAAGATCGAATGGCAGCAAGCTTATGGCGGCCAGATCGTGAAGCCGCGCGGAGTGTTGGAAGGCATCAAGCTGGGCCTCGGCGATATTGGCATCGTTACGACGATTTTCCACAACTCCGCTCTTCCGAGCCAGGCGATATCGGCTGCGACTCCGATGATTTCGTCGGATGCGCGGATTGTTGCAAAAGCGGTCGACGAGATTGCCAAGGAATACCCGCAAATGCAGGCGGAATTTGCCGCCGAGGATCAGGTGTACCTGGCGACCGGCGTCGTCCTCGACAGCTATCAGATCTTTACCAAGGATCCGGTCACGTCACTCGATCAGCTGTCCGGTCTCAAGATCGCCGGAGCCGGATACAATCTGCGATATCTGGAGGGTCTCGACGGTGTCGCCGGCGTTCGCGGCGGACTACCGAACTTTTATAACATGATCGACACCGGCGTCGTACAGGCGGCCATGCTTTGGCCTGAAGCGGCGATGACATACAAGATCCACGAAGTTGCGCCCAATATGCTCAAGGTCGATTTAGGCGCCGTCAATACAAAGACAGTGACGATCAACAAGGCCGTTTGGGATAAGCTTCCGGACGAGGTGAAGGACGTTCTTCAGGCGGTTGCTGTCGAGTATCGCGACCAGGTCGCGAAGGTCGCAATGGACGAAGCAGCGTCGTCACTTGAGGCCTTTCAGGCGGCAGGCGGCACAGTCACCGTCATTGCCGAGGATCAGCGTTCAGCATGGGCGGACGCCATGCCGAACATCGCCCAGGAGTGGGCGGCGACGCTCGACAAGAAAGGCGCTCCAGGTACGGCGATGCTGGGATCCTACGTTCAAAAGCTGAAAGACGCCGGCGCGGTGCCGGTGCGCGACTGGACAAAGAACTAGGTCGCTCCCGGGGCAGCCCTTTCCATGATCAATAATTCCCATAAAAGGGTTGCCCCGCCACTTTCCGGGGTTATGCGCTCCATTGCAGTCGGCGCAAATGCGATCGGCACATTGATGGTTCTGCTTCTCGTAATCGCCATGAACCTCGATGTAGTAGCGCGCAATGGATTCAATTCTCCCTATCCGGGCGTTGTCGAGATTGTCGTTTTTTCGATGATCCTGATCGTTTTCCTGCAATTGCCGGATGTCGTACGGGTCAACCGGCTTACCCGATCAGATGGGTTTCTGATCATCCTCGCCGGAAGAAATCCCGGGTTGGCTAGGGCTCTTTCAAGGCTCGTAGACGCTCTCGCCATGATCGTCATGGGCATGATTACTTATGCAGTCTGGCCGGAGCTAGTCGAATCCCTTGAATCTTGCCACTATTTCAGCCAGCCAGAGTTCGGACCCCCGCCCACCGGAAACCTGTTTACGGATCTGCGAGAGGCGACCGCGCGCTGTCACTATTTTGGCACGTTGGGAGTTTTCACGCTGCCCTGGTGGCCGGCACATCTGGCGATAACCTTTAGCGCAGTCATGTGCACATCGCTGTATTTCCTCAAGACCCTTTTCGGCGATGGTCATGAGAGTCCGCAGTCGGATTCCAGCCTTGATGAACAGATCGAGAAAGAGCGCGAGGCCGGGCAATGAGTCCGGTCGAGATTGGCGCTCTGTCAGTTGTCGCGATAGTCGCCCTGATCTATCTCGGCGTCTACATTCCTGTCGCCCTTGCGAGTGTTTCCTTCGTGACGATTTGGCTTGTGAGCGGCAAGCCGATTCTCGCCGTCAACTTTCTTCGTACGGCGGTTGTCGATAGCGTAACCGAGTATGAGTTTGCGACAATACCGCTCTTTACATTCATGGGACTTCTGGTCTCGAAGGCAGGTATCGGAACCGATATCTACCGGGTGATGAACCAGCTGTTCCGCTCGATCAGAGGCGGCATTGGAATGGCGACGGTCGGGGCGAACGCGGTTTTCGCGGCTGTGACCGGATCATCAATTGCTTCCGCCTCCGTCTTCGCACGCGTCTCGGTGCCCGAGATGCTCAAACTCGATTACAATCGTCGCTTTGCTGTCGGCGTTGTCGCCGGCTCTTCCGTGCTTGGCATGATTATCCCGCCAAGCGCCATGCTGATCATCTATTCCTTCGTGGCCGAAGTCTCCATTGGCCACATGTTCATCGCTGGCATCATTCCCGGCATTATTCTTGCGGGCGCTTTTATCATCCAGATCGCTTTGATGGGCCGTTTCATGCCGGGCGCAGTAGGTGGCAGGACGCTGGAAACGCCCAAGCATGAAATGTTGGGCGTTCCTCAACTTCTAGCCTATACGCTGCCAATTGGAGCCCTGATATTTGTCGTGCTCGGAGGTATTTACACAGGATGGATGACGCCTGTTGAGGCGGGCGCGGTCGGCTCAGCCATGGCGATAGCGATTGCGGCTGGGCGTCGACGCATGACGCTGAGAGGCTTCTGGGAGGCATTGCTCGAGACGGGGCACATAACCGCTGCAATCCTGTTTCTCATCACCACGGCATCGCTGTATGCGCGAATGCTGGGCTATGTCGACCTGCCGAACGAACTGCGCTTTTTTCTAGAGGCGCAGGACTTGAGTTTCGTCTGGATTATGGTTGGCTACGTGATCCTGATGCTGTTTCTCGGGACACTGCTCGACACGGCCTCGATCATACTAATCGTTGTTCCGCTCTTCATCGGCATCATCGAAGAGCTGAACATGAGTTTGATCTGGTTTGGAATTGTTACAGTCATCGGCGCCGAAATCGGTCTGCTGACTCCGCCTCTTGGAATTTCATGCTTCGTGATCAAGGCGACGCTGAATGACGATCGCATTTCCCTCAAGGACGTGTTTATGGGAGCCTTCCCCTTTGCGTGCGTAATGTTGGTCGTGCTTATCCTGCTGATTCGCTTCCCGGAACTGTCGATCTGGCTGCTGCAATGATTATGGGAGTTGCATTATGAGAAACGTCACCAAAGACAATATTACGCAGACCTTTTTGGAGTATTGCGGTCCGGAAACGCCGCCCCGCTTACGTGAACTGCTGACCAGCCTTGCAAGCCATGCCCACTCCTTTATCCGTGAAACCGGGTTGACGCATGCCGAATGGCAATACGCTATCGAGTTTTTGACCCGCGCCGGCGAGATCACTGATCCGGAGCGCAATGAGTTTGTGCTTATTTCCGATGTGCTCGGGCTGTCCTCGCTGGTCGATATGGTAGGGACCGTACCTGGCGCAACTTCATCGAGTGTGCTTGGGCCATTTCACATACTCGGTGCGCCTCCGCTGGATTATGGCGGCGATCTCAAGCAGGACAATGACGGGGCGACTGTCGTCGTGAAAGGGCGTGTGAGGAACATGGAAGGTAATCCGGTTCCAGAGGCCGAGATCGAAATCTGGCAGACTGCAGACAATGGACTGTATTCCAATCAAGACGTGACTCAGCCGGAATACAATCTCAGAGCCCGGTTGAAGGTAGATCACGATGGCAACTACGGCTTCACCACGATCCGCCCGGCGCCCTACACCGTTCCGGATGATGGGCCGGTTGGCGATCTCTTGCGCGCTACTGGTCGACGTCCTTGGCGCCCGTCGCATCTGCATTTTATAGTCATGGCCCCAGGGTACCGCGATCTCGTCACGGAAGTCTTCCCCAGTGATGACCCGTATCTCGATGAGGATCCGGTCTTTGGCGTGCGCGAGGATCTGATCATGCAATATGTGCAAGAGGACAATCCCGACACGATCGAGGACGATTTTAGGGCAAAGGAACGACTGACGTCACCCTTTTTCACTGTAGATTTCGATTTCGTCCTTGCCCGAGAATAGAGGTTCGAAACCTCAAGCGGCGGCTTTGACGTCCGCTATTCGCGTACCGCCTGTTTGAACTGATTTTTGAGAAAATCACCGGTATTGGTGTAATGTGCGGTCAGCAACTTTGTAGCCAGTTCTTCATCGCGCGCTAGCGCTGCGTCGACGATAGCGCCATGCTCCGCTGTGATGTCGCGTGACGGGTAAGCTATCTTTCCAGCAAGCTGTCGATAGCGTATGTTTTGATCGTAGAGCTGATCGCAAAACTGCATGAGGTACGAGGAACCGCAAGCAGAGATCAGTGTCATATGGAAATGTTTATGTCGCTTTTCCCATTCCTGGTTTGCAATGAAATGATCGCCGGAATCGGAACGTGGAACACGTGTCAGGCGGTAAGCCGCCAAGACGACTTTCTCCTCCCAATTGCTCAGACCGTTGCGTATTGATTCTCGTAGAGCGGTGCCCTCAAGCCAACAACGCGTCTTGAGCAATTCGTCGAACTCTTCCGCGCTGACTTCAGCAACTTTGAAGCCGCGCTGGTCA
The DNA here is from genome assembly GCA_024343425.1 of Rhizobiaceae bacterium MnEN-MB40S. Lineage (GTDB taxonomy): Bacteria > Pseudomonadota > Alphaproteobacteria > Rhizobiales > Rhizobiaceae > Flavimaribacter. The sequence goes on along the minus strand of BRLC01000026.1, from coordinate 76,575 downwards.
ATTCGTTCAACGAAATAGTTTGAAGTCAGAAGGCTGAGAGCTTCTCGGATAGGGCTGGAACCTACATTATAACTTTTGCGCAACTCCTCGATCTTGAGTTTTTGGCCAGGTTTCAACTTTCCTGAAATAATGTCGTCGCGTAGCCGGACATAGGCCTGTCTCGTGATGGATCCGGTGCTTGATTTATTTTCGTCCGCTGTCTCCGCCAGATCGTCGCGAAACGTACCCGTATCGATCTTGATGTCCATTACTTCGTTTGTTCCGATTTACATGTTTGCAAATGCATCCAGGCTTCGACGATTCCTGTTAACTGGCTTCTGAGAATGTATCAGGAGCTGGGCCGGCCAAGAAAGATGTTTTGCCAATGTCGCGTAACACTCGATTGGAAACCGCAATCTTGCGATGCGCCGCCAAATTTTCGTGATAACGCTCCACTTCATCCAGATCATAGAGGTAGTTGACCATTACGCCAAAGGATTTTGCCATCCCTTTGGGTGAGATGTCCGCCGGCCAATTGATTTGTTCCAGTCTTGCTCCGTTGCCAAGATGAAAACGCGCGACGGGATCCCACGGTAATCCGTCGTCACTCTTGACGTTGGTCAGGTAGTGGCCAACTGCCGACGCAAGCAAATCACGCACCTCCCGTTTCGTTGTGTTGTCACTAGCCGAAGCGGGATCTTGCAGCAAAGCAAGACTGTCCGATACGCGCAGCCTTGTTTCAGGCGATACACATTCATTGACGTCGTCAATCCAGCCTCGGAGCCAGTCGGAGAAACCTGGAACCGGCGAAAGTGTCACGAACTTCGAAAGGTGCGGAAAGATCGTTCGAAGATCCTCTACCACCCGTTTGATCAAAAAACTGCCGAGCGGGACGCCACGCAATCCGTACTGACAGTTCGAAATTGAGTAGAACACGGCGGTCGTTGCTTCGGATGGGCGCAGCCTTTGCCGTTCATCGGAAAGTACGTCCTGGATATTCGTCGGCATGGCGGCCATCAGCGCCACTTCAATGAAGATTAGGGGTTCATGTCCTAGCCGCGGATGAAAAAAACCATATATCTTGCGGTCGGGCGGATCTAATCGCGCGCGCAGATCTCTCCAGTCCGCCATGCCGTGGACCGCCTCGTATTTGATGATGTTTTCCAGAATGGCGGCGGGACTTGACCATCCCAGTCGCTCAAGTTGCAGAAATCCGCCGTTGAACCACGAAGCGAAAAGCTTGGCGAAATCTCTGTCAACCTCCTTCAACTCCAGGTGGCTACTTGAAAGCTTAAGCAGATCACTCCGCATTCGGATGAGTTGCAACGTGGCGTCTGGCGCCTGGTTTAACCTGATGATCAACCGTCGGCGCCGGGGTTCGGTAGCGGCATGCAGCTTGGCCAGATGTTCAATAGATGGCTCGACCAGATAGTGTTCAGCCATTTTGCGTGATGCGTCCGCGTCTGGCGCGAAATCTCGATATAAGCGTTGGAAAAATATCAGCTTTTCTTGATCGTCCAAACTCCCATATCGAGTGAGTATTTCATTTGATAGCGCTATTCCCGATGCATCGCCTCTGCTCGACAGAAGCATGTGACAAAGTTCAATAATGCCTGCGCTTGTTTTCTCGGTCGAATTCCTTCGGTTCAAACCAATGATGGTTCGACCGCGTACAGCGATGACAGAGAGGAATTGGCTGAAAGGCGCTGAGGAAGACATAGGAAAATAATAATATCGATATTTTTTTTAGCAAGACGGATTTTGATTGACAGGAGAAAATCCTTCGAGCGCCTGTAAAATTATGTAAATTATCTATTATTTTCAATGCTATAATATTGTCACTAGATGGTTTAAGGAATCCGGAAACCTGAAATTTTCCCGCTTGAGCATCAATTGCTACAAGAAAAATATTGATATTTTTATCGTATGTTTGTAGGCAGTATCCAGGCGGCTTCACACTCACACTGGCCGGAATTCGACAAGTATTGGAGGAACCCATGCGCAACAATCATATCGAAGAAGGAAAGTTCTGGGTCAGCCCGTACAATTTCGTTCCGGAAGTGCATGCGTCGCTTGAATTGCCCGAAAAAGTGGAGATTCACGACGCAACCTTGCGTGACGGGGAACAAACGCCTGGCGTTGTCATGACTGTCGACGACAAAATCGCGATCGCCTCAAAGCTTAGCGAAATCGGTATCGAGCGCATAGAAGCCGGTATGCCGGCAGTGTCGCCACAGGATCAGCAGGCTATCAAGGAAATTTCCCGACTTGGTTTGAAGTCGAAGATCTTCACATTTGCCCGCGCGATGAAAGCTGACATCGACATGGCGCTTGAGTGCGGTGCAAACGGCGTTATCATCGAGGTTCCGATTGGTTATCCGAAACTCAAGACACAATTCGGCTGGACTTGGAGGGATGTTCTGACAAAGAGCGTGCCGGTAATTAATTATGCTAGGGAAAACGGGCTATATGCCGTGTTCTTCCCATACGATACGACTCGGGCGTTGCCGGAAGATCTCGAAAATCTTTGCAAGGGTGTTATGGCGGAAGCTGTGCCGGATTCCATCGGTATTGTGGATACCATGGGCTGCGCTACGCCTGAAGCGATTAAGTATATGGTGCGCTGGGTCAAAGGCATGACGGGATTACCAGTGGAGATTCACACTCACAATGATTTCGGCATGGGCGTCGCAACAGAAATTGCGGCCGTTACTGCAGGCGCAGTGTGCGTCCACTCCTGTGCGAATGGACTGGGTGAACGCACAGGCAATGCTGCGCTCGAAGAACTGATGATTTCCTTGGACCTGCTCTACGGTTATGAAACCGGTTACAGGTTCGAAATGCTTCCGGAGCTGGCCGAACTGGTGTCACGTGTCGCCAACGTCCCGATCCATCGAAACAAGCCGGTGCTGGGATCGGGCAATTTTACACGCGAATCAGGCATTGGAATTCAGTACGTTATGAACGACCCTCTCGTGATGTTCGGCACGCATCCCGGATTCACGGGTCGCGAAGGCGAAGTGGTGCTCGGCAAGAAGAGTGGCAAAGCGTCCATAACCTATAAGCTGAAAGAGCTTGGAATGGGCGATGCGACAGACGAACAAAATGCTGAAATCCTTGATGAAGTAAAACAGGCAGGAATTCGCAAGAAGGACATTCTCACCAACGACGAGTTCAGGAAGATCGCAAACGCGGTGTTGTCCCGCGAAGCGGCCTGACGCCAGGAAGCGTGCTTACCTTGCGACAGGCGAGGCCACGCACGTATGGACTATTGACACAACAAGCCGTTATTTAAGCTTTTGCCTTCTCTTGGTCTGATAGGTAGGACCGTGTCCAATCAGGGTCTATGTCGGCAGGCTCCGAGCGATAACCTGCTTTGTGGATGCCTTTGATTGCGCAGAGTTCGTCCTTTTCGGACGTGTCGCCGCTTACCCCAACCGATCCGATCGTCTCGCCTTTTTCATTTTCGATCAGCACGCCGCCGGGAACCGGAATCAGTCGGCCATCCGACGCGGAAGCAAGCGCGGTTTGAAACACGGGACGATTGATGAGCCGATCGCGGATTTGCCTCGAAGAGATACCCATGCCAAGTGCTCCCCAAGCCTTTCCAAAGGCGACATCGAAGCGCATGATGCCTGACCCGTCCTGGCTTTTGACAGCCACTATGCGACCTCCGGCGTCCAGTACGACAATCGTCAACGGATGAAGATTATGTTCTTTCGCCTGCGAAATTGCTTCGTCGACAATAATTTCGGCGGCGCGCATTGGAAGCGTAGTGATCATGTGCATGGATGGAGGTCCTTTGTATTCAGCGCATCAGGTTCGGCAGCCAGGTAACGATTTCCGGAAACGCCAGCAGCAAGGCAATGGTGATGACGTCGGCGACAAAAAACAAGGTGATGCCATGAAACACCTGACCGAGTGATATGTCGGGCCGGACGCCGTTCACAACAAAACAATTCAATCCGATCGGTGGCGTGATGAGGCAGACTTCTGCCATCTTGACGACGATAATTCCGAACCAGATCGAATCGTAGCCGAGCGCAATGACCGCCGGATAAACAACGGGCAGTGTCAGGAGGAGCATGCCAATCGCATCCATGAACATCCCCAGAAGGGAATAGGCCAGCAGGATGCAGATCATGATCATGATCGGCGGGGCATCGAGATTGACAATCCACTCGGTAAAAGCTTCGGGAAGGCCTGAAAAGCCCAGAAAACGCACGAAAATCAGGACACCCCAGATTAGCGAGAATATCATCGCAGTCAGTTTTGCGGACTCCATCAACGCCTGGCCGATCGTCCTTGTGCGCGTCCCTTTCATCAAAGCCAGTATGAAAACGACCATCGCGCCCAGTGCGCCGGCCTCTGTAGGCGTCGCCCAGCCGTAGTATATTGATGTCATGATGATCGCGACGACAAGCAGAATGGGAGAAATGCCGGGAAGCGACGCAACTTTCTCGCTCAAGGTGGACTTCTCTCCCCGCGGGGCCTGGTTTGGACGATAGAGCGCCCAAACGACTATGATGCCGGCGTAGACAAGCGCGGATACAATGCCGGGCAGGAAGCCGGCGAGAAGAAGCGCGCCTACCGATTCTTCCACGATTATTGCGTAAATAACGAGGATCGCCGATGGGGGGATCAATGTCGCTAGCGTTCCCCCGGCCGCCACGACGCCGGCTGCAAGTCTTTTGTCGTAACCGGCCCTGAGCATTTCAGGAATCGCCACCCTCGAAAATACAGCTGCAGTGGCCGTGGATGCGCCGGATACGGCGGCAAATCCCGCTGTCGCCATGACCGTGGCCACCGCGAGGCCGCCCGGAACCCATCCCAGCCATTTGCGCGCCGCCTCGAAAAGCTGTTGCGTGATGCCGGCATGAAAAGCGAGAAAACCGATGAAGATAAACATCGGGAGGACGCTGAGCGCGTAGGTTGATGATTTGGAGTGAGGTATCGTTCCGACGATCCCTGCGGCCGGGCCCCATCCGAGCAGTTCCACCAGGCCCAGAAGACCGGTCACCGCTGCGGCAAAGACGATTCGCACACCCGCGAGAACAAGCAGAAACATGAAGCAGAGACCGATCATGCCAACCATAAAAGGGTCGGAAAAACCGATGCCGAGAAGTGATCCAGCCTGATTCATCATTGACCAGCCCCGCCATGGGAACCCTTGTCGGAAATTGAGTCTTCTCCGAAGGTTTCCTTGATTTCCTCTTCGGCGATCTCGGAGACGTTGAGTATTCTGGCAATTCCGACAGGTTCCAGATGAGGATTGATGAACAGGCGAATGGAACCCGCCAACTGGATAAGCAGTCTGACGAGCCACAACCCAAAGGCCAGCGGCACAAGCAGCTTCGAGGGCCACACGATAATTTCCGCGTCGATCGTGGTGTCGCCGGACTGGTAGGACCGTACAAAATGATCCCAACCGTAACGAATGATCACTGCGATGATGAAGATTGCCACCAGAGTTGAGATGGTTTCGAACGCCCAGAGCGCTCGGCCCCTGAGGTTGCCGACGAGCAATTCCATGCGGATGTGGGCGCCGACGCGCTGACAATAGGCCGCCCCCAGAAACGCCATCGTCGCCATGGAGAGCTGTACAAGATCGATATAGCCAGCGATGGGTGCATTGAAGACGGATCTGAGAAAGATCTGTGCTGATCCCATAAGCATCAGGATAAATATTGTCAGCCCAGCGCAGAAATTGGCAAGGTTCTCGACAGGCGCCGCAAGTCGGTCCGTAGTGCCGATCCATCCGCCCTGGGTTGAAATGTGGGCTTGGTTCATTCCGATTGTTCCGAATAGACTTAGCTAAAAGCGGCATCGACGGGACGTTGGTCCCGCCGCTTTATTCTCAGGTCTAGTTACTCGGAGCCTCTTCGGCATGTCGGAGAAGTGTGTCCAGTACATCCTGGGCGTCAAACTTTTCCTTGTTCGCCGCAACCCATTCTTCCCACACAGGTTTGCCGGCGACCTCGCGAAACTGTGTCAACTGGTCCTCGGAGTACACGATCTCTTCCAGAGTATCCTTGAACATTTGCAGGTTTTTCTCGTCCGCCGCGGCATATGAAGCCAGTTGTGTGTCAAGCACCTTCTCGCGACTGTCCATCAGCAATTTCTTGTACTGGTCGGGAAGTGCTTCGTAGGCGGACTTATTAAGAACCCAACCGCATTCCGACGTTCCCGGAGCCAGATTCGACGTAAACCACTCGCTTTCCTCGTTAATCTTAAATGACACATGCGCGTAAGTGTATGGAAACGCAGCCGCATCGAGTGCCCCGCGCTGCATGGCTGTGGAGGTTTCTCCGGCGGGCAGCGTCGTCTTCACGGCACCGAGTTTTTCCATCGCCGTGCCAAGGCCACCCCCTGCGCGCACCCGTTTTCCGGCCCAGTCTTCAAGCTCCACCGGGGCGTGACCATTGCCCATAATCTCGAATTGCGGCAACAGACCCGAAACAAAGGGGATCGCGTTCCACTGTTCCATGTCGGCAACAATCGCTGGATGTTCCATCATCTTGGTTCGCACGTATTTGTCTACCTGCGGGTCGCCGATCGGCAGGAACGGCAGGGAAAAGACCATCCATGCAGGATTCTTGCCGGGATGATAGAAATTGCAGATAGCGGCCCCTTCAAAGGCATTCACCTTGAGCCCGTCCAGGTTCTCGGTCGCCTGGGAAAGCTGCCCCCCATAAAATATTTTGATATCGAAATTGCCGTCAGTCTCTTCGCGAATATTGTCGGCCATGGCTTCGATACCCGCTGTGAGTGCGCGGGGATTTCCCCAGACGGAGAGTTTCCAGAAAACTTTTGGCCCTGCCACGTTTTGCGCAAAGGAAGTCTGTGTCGTTGCTGACGTAGATAACCCAACGGCGATCGCGAAGGCTGTTAGTGTGTTCGAAAATTTAAACATGTGTGCTTCCTCCCGGTTTGTAATTGCTCCTCGGATAGCTAGGAAAGCCGCTTTCATGCCCGCGTAACCGAGTTCTGCGTGACCTGCGCTACAGCTTTCTGTTGTGATCTATCATCTGAAATTATAAAAATAAACATGATTTGTTCGAAAGTATCATAATATCGATATTTTTCTTGCGCGTATCTTGCAACTGAAATAGGCTCTCTTCAACCCTAACTGGGTAAAATTTTGGGAGGAGCATATGTTTGCAAACGCAGGATACCTGTTAAGAAGCCTGACCGCGATTGGTCTCGGGTCAATTATCTCTTTAGCCGCCCTCGTGGCGAACGCTGAGGAGCTACGCATTGGCACTGCCAGTCAGGGCGGAGCCTTCTATCCCATGGGTCAATCCATTTCGACACTTGTCTCGAAGCATGCAGACGGTTTGACTATGGTGCCGATCGTCACCGGCGGATCAGTGGAAAATCCCCGTCTCGTTAATAACGGGGAAGTCGATATCGCCATCACCAACAACAATTTGTCAGTTCTCGCCAACAAGGGAGTCGGGCCATACAAAAGCGCTGGAGCCATGGATTTGCGGGCGATCGGTTCGCTGCATTATTCAATTCTCCATATGATGGTGTTGGATGGTTCCGACATCGAGTCGATCGCCGATCTGAAGGGAAAGCGGGTTGCGGTCGGGCCGGCTGGCGGGGGCACCATCCCATTTTTGACGCAGGTGCTTGGGCTTGCAGGGTTGACCATCGAGGATATAACGCCAAGCTTCCTGTCCTATGGAGACGGATTCAGCCAACTGGCCGATGGCAATGTGGATGCCGCTTTTGCCTTGTCGGGCTATCCCGCGGGCGCCGTAATGCAGGCGCAGGCCAACAAGAAGCTGAAATTTATTCCGTTCACTCAAAAGCAACTTGAAACGGCGCTGGAAAAATATCCCAACTACAACGAAGTGAGGGTGCCGGCAGACACATACGGCACCGACGCGGAAGGCGTCGTACTCGGCGTCAACAATATGCTGATTGTGGATGCGGATATGGACGACACCATGGCCTATGAAATCACCAAGGCGATCTATGGAAACCTGGACGAATTCCGCGCGGAAAACGCATTGGCGAACCAGATCGATCCAGAGCGTTCGATGTTACTGAAAACGCCGCTGCATCCGGGTTCTCAACGGTATTTTGAAGAAACTAAATAGACAATCGTGCGGTCCGGGACTGGCCGGTTCGGTTCCGCGTCTGCCGGCCGCGTACTCGCGTCGCGGCGTTGACGGGATCATTCATGCAAAGCCGCTTTGACTTATTCATGGACCGGCTGGTCAATGTCATGGCGTTTGCGCTCGGGCTCTTCCACATTCTGGAAGTGTCCGGCGTCCCTGCGCGCCTGGGATTGTATAATGTATCTACTCAGGATATCCGCATCCTGCATCTGATGATGATGCTGACGCTGTTGTTCCTGACGCGCCCGGCTTTTGAATCGTTGAGAGGGGCGGTGTCAGACCGTTTGGCCGGCATCCTTCTCGCGCTGGCTGCGCTCGGCGCCTGTCTCTTCCTGCTTTCGCGCTGGAAAACGCTGGCGTTCGGTCTCGATAGCCCTGGCCCCACCGATGTATGGGTGGGGTTGCTGCTGATCCTGTTGATTCTGGAAGGCGCGCGCCGCGGGGTCGGCCTGATACTCACGCTGATCTGCCTGTTCTTCTTCACCTATCCGTTTTTCTCGGATTATCTTCCTGGCGCGCTTGGTGCGCGAGGATATACCGTCGGTCGCGTCTCTGAGTTGCTTACGATAGATTCCAAGGGCATATTCGGCATCCCCATCGGGGTGTCGGCCACCTACATTATCCTGTTTTCGATTTACGGCGCGTTTCTATCCCAGTTTGGGGCTGGAGATTTCTTTTTCACTCTAGCCAACCGTTTGACCCGGGGAATGCGGGCCGCAGGGGCGAAAACGGCGGTTATATTTTCGACGCTGCTTGGAATGATCTCGGGATCCGCCGCTGGCAACGTCGCCGTCACCGGAACCCTGACAATTCCGATGATGAAGCGAGAGGGCTATCAGCCTCATCAGGCCGGAGCCATCGAAGCGGTTGTTTCGACTGGAGGCCAGATCATGCCGCCGGTCATGGGAGCAGCCGCATTTATCATGGCCGAGATAGTCGGCGTGCCCTATGCCAGCATCATGCAGGCAGCGCTCATTCCTGCCCTGCTGTTCTTTACGTCGCTCTTCTTTGTCGTTCATCTCCAGGCAAAAAAAAACGGTATTGAGCCACTTGCGTCAGATGAGACGGATACAGAGAGCATCTGGCTCATTCTGGCCCGCGGCGGCCAGTTCATTATTCCATTCCTGACCTTGATCCTGTTGATGGTGAATGGGTATTCGCCGTTCAAGGCGTCCTTCTATTCGATCGTATTGTTGCTGACGACCCACATTATCTGGAGCCGCAGGATTGATTTCGATCTGCTGCGAAAAAGCGCCGTGGCCATTACCGAAGGGACGAAGGCGGTGATCCCGATTGCGATCGCCTGCGCAGCCGCCGGAATTATCGCCGGCACACTCGGCGTGACTGGACTTGGCTCGAAAATCTCCAGCCTGATCATTACGGCTTCGGGTGGCTTCACGTCCCTTGCGTTGGTGTTCACAATGCTGACGGCGATCATCCTGGGCATGGGACTGCCAACGACGGCCGCCTATCTGATCCTCGCCACTGTGGTTTCGCCGGCTCTTGCGAATATGGGCGTGCCGCTATTGACCGCTCACCTTTTCGTGTTTTTCTTCGGTTGCGTTTCGACCATCACACCTCCAGTCGCTTTGGCCTCTTATGTCGCTGCAGGAATTGCAAGAGCGGACATCAACAAGGTCGGCTGGACTGCTTTCTTCTACGGCATTACCTGTTATATCCTGCCCTTCATGTTCTTTTACGGTCCGGCGTTACTGATGGAGGCTTCGGCGCCCCAAGTTTTGCTTGCTGTGGTCAGCGGCGCCATCGGCGCGTACTGCGTTGCATCGGCGGTTGTCGGTTTCCTTCAGCAATCGCTTTCGCCGCATCGAAGGCTCGTCATGGGTATCGCGGGTCTGCTTCTGCTGCATCAGGGGCTCGTCAGCGATTTGGCAGGTTGCGGCCTTTTGATCGGAGCATGGCTGCTCTTCAGACCGAAACAGAAAATGCAACCATCAAGGAGATAAATGCAGTATGGCGTTCGAAGCGAGAAAATTCCGCCGGGTGGTGACAGGACATGATGAAGCAGGCGTTGCGAAAGTCATTCGCGACGATACCGCAAGCTGCGTATTGCAGCGACCGACACGACCGGGCGTCACCCTGACAAATTTCTGGCAACACGATCGCTCACCTGCTGCCATGGAGCGTCATGACGATCCGGTCGAAGGACCGCTTGTTCTTCATCCGCCGGACAACGGAGCCGTCTTTCGCGTCGTGCAGTTCGACCCGGAAGATCCGGAAGTCATATCCAGGATTGACGGAAAGAAGGCGTTTGAAGCCATGGGCGCCAGCCACAACGTGGTCGAGAATGCCCGTCACCCCTATATGCACCGGACGGATTCGCTGGATTATTCGATCGTTCTGCAAGGCGAGATCTGGATGCTTATGGATGAGGAAGACGTTCACCTGAAAGCCGGCGATGTGGTCATTCAGCAGGGCACCAATCACGCCTGGGCCAACCGCGGTGACGAGCCTTGCATCATCATGTTCGTGTTGAATGACGCGACGATAGAATAGGAATTCTCATCTTTGGCGCCTATGGCGCGGTTGCGATCGGTCCGGCCTATAGGCTCTCACGACGAACCTGTGTCACACAGTAGTGTTTGTTTCTTCCCAACGGCCGATGACTATTCCGCTGGAACTCTCACCCGCTCGCATTGCCAGCACTTCTTCGTCGGACATTGTTACGCGGTTCTTCCGATCGATGAGTCTGTCGGTCAATTTGCGGTGCAGTTCCCGCCGGATATTTTCATAGTTGGAATTGCGACCGAGATCGACAAATTCGTCCGGATCCGTCTCAAGATCGAAAAGTTGAGGTGGGTATCCCTTGAAATGGACATACTTCCATCTCTCCGTCCGTATCATGTAGCCGCGTGCGTCAGAAGGTCCGACATCAAGTGTTTCGCGCGCGGCGTAGAAGGCGTAATCGATCTCGGAGAATACGCAATCGCGCCAGTCTTGCGGCGTGTTTCCATGCAGTATCGGAATCAGGGAGCAGCCCTCGAGGCGGTGCGGAGACGGCTTTGCTCCGGTCGCCTCGATGAAAGTCGGCACGAGATCGATCGCCTCGACAAATTCGCTGCACGTCGCGCCGCGGGTGGCGTCGGCTTCTGATCTGGGGTCACATATGATTAACGGCGCCCGCACGGAAACCTCGTGAAACAGCTCCTTTTCGCCCATCCAGTGATCGCCGAGATAGTCGCCATGGTCTGACGTGAATACAATCATGGTGTCGTTCATTCGGCCAGTCTTTTCAAGCCAGTCGAAAAGCCGGCCAAGATGATCGTCAATCTGGCGGATAAGGCCCATATAGGCCGGCAGCACCACTTCGCGCACGCCCTGTCTCGAAAATGTCTCGCTGACTTCCATTTTCATGAATGCGTCAAAGACAGGATTAGGGTCAAGTTTCTCGCACTCGTTCCGCACGACAGAAAGAAACGTCTCGGGTCCGTACATGGAGTGATAGGGCGCAGGCGCAATGTAGGGCCAGTGCGGTTTGATGAAACTGAGATGGCAGAGCCAGGGCGCATCTCCCATCTCCGTAATGAACTCTTGCGCCCGCATCGTCATGTATGCGGTTTCGGAATGCTCTTCCTTGACCCGGGCTGGTAGATGAGAGTTCTTCAGATACCAGCCCGAGAGGATTTCGCCGCCTGGCCCTTCGCCTGCATTGGCAAAATCATTCCACGGATTCTTGCTGTCGTATCCGAGTTCGCGCAGCCAGTCGTTGTAGCGAAGTTTTCCGCCACGACGGGCAAGTCCTCTGTCGGGATGCAGCCCGTCGTCGCGTTCATAGGGATCGAAGCCCGGTTGGCTCACGAGACAACCGATATCTGTGCCCTCGTTCAGACCCAGGCGCGCCATGCCGTCTTTGTCAGCGATCATATGAGTCTTGCCCACGACAGCCGTGGTCACTCCCCGGGGGCGAAGATAGTCCCCGATCGTCAGTTCGCCGATCGGCAGCGGCACATGATTCCAGGTCGCGCCATGACTGAACACCGTCCGACCCGTGTAATATGACGCGCGCGATGGACCGCACACTGGCGATTGCACATACGCTCGATCGAACAGGACGCCGCGTTCGGCCAAACGGTCGATATTTGGAGTTTTCAAGTGCGGGTGACCATAGCACGAAAGATAATCCCACCGGAGTTGGTCGGCCATAATGAAGAGAATGTTCTTTATGTCGGGCATGAGGCCTATCTTGCTAACGAGGGGAGGAAGGTCGCGATCTGCGGAAACAGGTAGACGGCGATCAGTCCGATGCCGAGCGCGGCGATGTAGAAGACGACGCCGTGAAAGATGTCGCCAAGCCGGACCTGCGGCAGAACCGATTTCACCACGAAGACGTTCATGCCTATCGGCGGTGTTATCAGACCGATCTCGGTGACGAGGACAACGATTATCCCAAACCAGATCATATCGACTTCGGTGGCGTAAAGAGCCGGAAGGAAGACCGGGACGAGCAGAACGATGATGCCTATGCTTTCGAAGACCATGCCCATGAGCAAGGCGATTATGCAAATGAAGATAACCAGTTGCCCGCCGTTGAGACTCCATTCATCGACTGTATCGAGGAGATCATAAGGCATTCCGGATAGGTTGATAAACTGGGTGAAAACAACAGCGCCAAAAAGCACGATGAAGATCTTTGCAGTCGTCATGGCGGCGTCGACCAGACAGAAACGCCACTCTGCGAGGGTACGAAGATGGCCGCGCAGCAGGGCAATTACGGCGGCGCCGCTTGCCCCGATGCCCGAGGCTTCGGTCGGTGTGAATACGCCGCCATAGATGCCTCCAAGGACGATGACGAACAGGGCCAGCACCGGGGTTGTCCCGCGGATCGCCTTGCGTTTCCGTTTGACGTCGAGGTCTGCCGCGTCCGGGGAAGCGCCTGGATCGATGCGGACCATCACCACAACGGCCAGCAGAAACAGCAGCATCAGCATGATGCCAGGCAGTATCCCAGCAATAAACAGGAGTCCGATGTCCTGTTCGGCGATGATGCCGTAAATCACCAGGGGTACAGAAGGTGGAATCATTATGCCGAGCGTGCCGCCGGCGGCGATCGTGCCTGCGGCAAGCCTGTCTGAATAATTGTGCGCTTTCATCTGCGGCATGGCGACCTTCGACATCGTTGCTGCAGTCGCCAGGGTGGAACCGCAAACTGCCGAGAATCCGCCGCAGGCCAGTACCGTCGCCAGCGCTAACCCGCCTTTGAACCGTCCAAGCGCAGCGTAGGCCGCATCATAAAGATCCGCGCTGATATCCGAGCGGTAGATGAAGACGCCCATCAGGATAAACAGCGGAATGACTGAGAGATTGTAGTTCTGTGCGTCTTCCGTGACCTGCTGAGCCACCATTGCCAGCGAGGCGAACCACCCGCGTTCCAGCGCGAAACCGACGAAACCGACAACCAGTGTAGCAAAACCCACACGAAATCCGAAGAAGCACAGGCCAAGAAGGATTGCAAAGCCGATGAGAGCTGTGGTCATGAGTCTTCGCGCCTTTGGCTATCAGAAAGGTCGACAACCTTCAGAACAACCCCGGCGATCTGGGACAGAACACTGATCACGGCAAAAATCGCAACTGTTCCGGAGATATAGTAGACCGGCATCTCCAGCACTTCTGTCAGCTTGTCGAGCCGGTAGTTCTCCCAGGCATGCTCGAACAGAACGGCGGCGATGAGCGTCATCACCAGAACGGAAAATACCTGGACGATGACCTCGTAAGCAATCGGAGACAGTGTCTGGCGAAAGATATCCTCGAAGAGTTCCACCGTGATATGATCGTCTCGCGCATTGATCACGCCAAGGCCGGAAAATATGGTGAGCGCGAGCAGCGCCGAGATGATTTCTGTTCCGCCGAAAATTGGTTTGTGAAAAACATAGCGGCCGACAACATCGACGAAGGTCAGCACCATCATGATGAAGATCACCACGCTTGAAATCGTCTCAAGCGTGGCGACAGTTCGGTCAAGAATGGTGCGGACAGCGCCCTCCTTTGCGGGCGCTATGTTCATTTAGAAAGTTCTTTCACGCGTGCACGATAGAAATCGAGCGCCGCATCCGCGTCAATACCCGCCGCCTTTGCCTTGTCCTTCCAGGCCTGTGTGGTCGGGCCTGCGGCTTCAATCAGCGTTGCTTCCAGCTCGGGATCGGCGTCGACAACCTCAATGCCAAGATCGTCAAAGCGGGAATAGACATCGGCCGAGACCGAGTCCCAGAGACCAGTCGCCACCATGCCGACTTTCTCCTGTGAAAGCGCACGGATCGCTTCCTGATCCTCGGGCGATATTTCCGCCCACTTGTCCTTGTTGATTACGAAGGAGAAGGTGGTGGTGTAGACCGGCGACGTGAAGCGCGTCATGGACTTGGTGTAAGGAATGACCTGGAAAGACTGAATGGCGTCGCCCCCAAGTCCCATATGGCTATCAACCACACCATTGGCGATGACTTCGTTCGACTTTACGGCTGGAGTGGCGACAACGGCCGCGCCTATGTCCTTAGCCATGTTGGCGAGCGGTCCTGGCAAGGCCCACATCTTGCGTGACTTGAAGTCGTCGACCGTTACGATGGGCGTGTCTGTGTTGGAGAACAATTGTCCAGGGGTGATGACCCACTGGGCTAGCAGCTCTACCGTGTCGAATTCATCCGGATAGAATTTTTCGCGCGTTTCCCAGGCGGCCTGAGTCATCGCCGGGCCATTCATGTTTCCCGAAAATGGCTGCATGGCTGTCAGCGCGCCATTAACGCGATTGCCGATCAACCCATTGAACTGGACAGAGGCATCGACAATGCCCTTTTCGACCGAGGCCAGCTGTTCCGGTGGGGGCGCTACGGATTTCGGCGGGATGTTACCCACCACGCGGCCTTCCGTTACCTCCTCGACGGCGTCGAGCCAGCCCGGCAAAACCTTCTGGCAGACAAAATGCTGTGGCGGCCAGAAGCAATTGACGATCAGTCGGGTTTTGGCGAATGCGGTGGATCCGACGGCGCAAAATGCGGCGGTCACGAGCACGCCGACGGCGAGCGTTCTTATATTCATGGTTTCCTCCCAAAGCAGTCTTGCATGCTTTCAACCGATAATTGACGGCCTGAACATAACAGTCTAATGATATTTCGATAATGTATTATATCGTTATGATATGTTAATCGATCCACGGCATCTCGAACAAATCTCGATAATTGTTGACGCCGGCACGTTGCAGATTGCCGCCGACAGGATTGGGACTTCGCAGCCGGCGCTGAGCCGAATGATCCGTACGCTGGAAAGCAGGGTTGGCTCCCCCTTGTTCGAACGCAGCCGCCGACCCTTGCGGGCCACTCCGCTGGGACTGGAACTGGCAAATCAGGGGAGGGCGATACTGGTTGCACGCAAGCGCGCAGTCGAATTGGTCGACGATGGTCGCAAGGGCTCCTTCGGTGTGCTGAAGATTGGTGCGCCGCCATTTCTTTGCGAACGTCTCGTGTCCGAGGTGATCGCGGACTTTCTGTCGTCGCGTCCCTCAATACGCATAGATCTGGTGCCGGACTATTTTCCCGGGCTTCACCAGCGTCTTTTTCAGAACCAGATCGATATCATCGTGGGACCAGCGAAGTCTGCGGACCCAACTCATTCCGATATTACGTTGGAGCCATTGTTCGAGGATTCCAACGTGATCGTAGGTCGCGCAGGACATCCACTGTTGGTAAAAGACATTTCCATTCGAGACCTGAATTCCGTCACCTGGATCGGTCATTCCGATCGCAGCATGCTGCGACACGACATGGAAACCGCGCTGCGCCTGTTGGGCGTGCGCAATCTGCGTTTCGTATTTCAGAGCGAGTCGGCGGGCGCGGTGATAGAGCTCGTGCGACGGAGCGATTGCCTGACAGTTCTACCGAGCTTTGTCGTACGCGCCGGCAGGGGCAACGGCCTTGTGACGCTGCCGATCTCGCTTCCGACCGCGGACCAGACAATCGCGATGGTCAGCCTTGCCGACCGCTATGAAGCCAAGTTGATCGGCGACTTCAAGGCCCATCTGCGCCGACATGTCGTTACTCATATCGCCAGCAGTTGAAAGGTCGAATAGCACCCCTAGTCTAGTTACCGTCCTCGACTGCTGGTTCTTGGTGTCCTCAATGCCATCAATCCGACGGAGATTGTTCGCTCGCGCAGAACGAACCAGCTGGAATTGTCGCCAAATGTCGTTCAGGCAGAAGGCTATGAGAGAGTGGCAAACGAGTAGAGTGCGCTTGGCTTTCTCTCGATCATGGTTGCAACAACAAATGAGCGTATCGAGAGGCAGCTGACATTTCTTTTGGATCGGATGGTTTCTACATCTCACACTTGTGGGAAGCCGAATGCCTTGGACAGAATGACGATCGTTTGGCAAATGTCTCAAATTCATGACCCGGCTGCTTTAAGAAGGGCAGATGACGCTGTTTTGTCGTGATTTCGAAGTATCGCGGATCACCGACGACCTGACGGTGCAGAAGCAACGCGAGCGCGCTGCAGTCAGCGCTGAAGCGGCTGCAAGCATCGATGAGGTGATCATTATTTTAATTCGCTAGCGGCGACACTTTAACAACGACGTCGCATCGAAGATCGACGAGGATGCGTTGTGGGCCTGTCTTGACGCGAAATATCTCGTCTCGAACAAGGTTGTCGCCATGCCGACGGGTCTCGCGCGGATTGCCAACAATAGCGGCAGGTGACATCGTCGTTTGCTAAGATCTGCCCATGGTTTCCTTCCGGCAAAGGTTACAGGAGGCGGGAAGACTGAAAATGCTCATCCGCGTTGCGCTCGTGCGTAAACTTCTCGTCATTCCCACCGCCAAAGCGCGCGATGCGAAATCAGAATTCGCAAATGCAACTTTACAGCAGGGATAGTCGCCCATCCCGAACAAGGAGAATTGCTCTTAAAACCAAAATCAAGGTGGTATGACAGAAACCTGACAGAAACAAAGGAACATATCGTGAAGTTTCTGTCGCTGTTTGCGAATTAAGTGATTGATTTTCCATCAGCTCCGATATTTTCACTCCCTTGGTAAGGGAGAGGTCGAGAGTTCAAATCTCTCCGGCAGCACCAGTGAAAATCCCTCAATTTTCTCAAGTAAATAGCAATAAAAACAATCTTTTAATGGAGCTTGGGCTGGTGGGCTGCAACTTGCAGCAAATTGCAGATCGAAACATGATCAAACGCCAACTTGCGGCAACTGTGAAACAAATTCTGCGCAGTTGAGCCCTGTTCTGTTCTTAACTGTTGCTTGGTCCATAAACACAAGACTCGATTTGAAGCCCTATATGCGTACAGGTCATTGTTTGTGGAGCCAGGTGGTTCGATTTGGGTCCAGGAGCCGCTGTGCTTTTCTTTGTCACATCCGCTTTGCGCCCTAAATCCTGCCACCTGTCGTAATCAGAGCACGATTTGACACGCGCAAGGGAGCAAAATAGCCCTCGCCCACACTCTGCCGCTGGGCGCCGATGCCCGCGATTGCAGGGTGGATGACCTGGCCGCCCGTTGGATAGCTGGGCAGAGTTCCGGTGAAAGTGATTTCTCCGCCTTCCACTTGCGCAGGCGCGAACAGGCAATCGTCGGATCGTAGCCGCGCGGTTGGCGCCATATCATGCCTCTCAGCCAGGTATCCTCATAACCCGAATTCCTCGATGATCGCCGCCGTGTGCTCGCCGACGCGTGGCGCCGCGCGGGAGAATTTCGGCCGCTCGCCATTGACCCGGATCGGCGAGCGGGTCGTCATGATCGAGACATTGTCCTCGCGTTCGACCGTCTGCAGCAGGTCGAGAACGTTGAAGCCCTCGCTTTCCATCAGATCGTCCCAGTCGAGCACCGGCGCGCACCAGATATCGGCGGGTTCGAAGATTTGCATCCAGTCGTCCACCGTCTTCCGGGCGATTGCGCCGGCCAGGAGTTTCTTGATGTCATCTCGCGCGGTGAACCAGCTTGCCGGATCGCCGCAATACGGATCGAGCGTTTCCAGCCCCATCAAATCGCGCAGCCGAGAGATCGGCGTCATCGCGATGGCTATGAAGCCGTCCTTCGCTTCGTAAACGCCGTAAGGCGCCGACAGATAGGCGTGAGCGCTGCGGAAACCAGCGCGTTTCGGCATTCGCCTGCCGTCATTGAGATAGGTGGTCAGGACCTCGAACTGAAAGTCGACGAGAGCCTCCAGCAGGCTCGTCTGGACATGGCTGCCTTCGCCCTTCATGCCGCGCTTGACGAGGCCGGCAAGAAGACCCTGCGCCAGCGCAGCGCCGGCGAACATGTCGCCAACCGCAAGGCCCATCGGCACCGGGCCGTCGCCATCGTCGCCACTGAGCCACATCACGCCGGATCGCGCCTGGGCGAGCAGATCCTGGCCAGGCCGCTTCACCCATGGACCTTCCTCTCCATAGCCGCTGATCGAGCCATAGACGAGGCGCGGATTGATCCCGCGGACGGTTTCGTAATCGAGCCCGATGCGTTCGATGACGCCTGGCCGGAAATTCTGGACCATCACGTCGGCCCTGGCGATCAGTTTCCTAAGGAGGGCGAGATCGTCGGAATTCTTCAGATCGACGGCGAGGCTTTCCTTGCCGCGATTGATGGCGTGGAAGATGGTGGAATCTCCGCCGATTTCGGTGTCGCTGAGATAGAGCGTGCGGGAAAGATCACCGGCGCCGGGACGTTCGATCTTGATGACGCGTGCGCCGAGGTCCTGCAAGCGCAAGGTCGCATAGGGGCCCGAAAGAAACTGGCTCATGTCGAGTACGAGGAGGCCGGCGAGCGGCAAATCGGAGTTGTGTGTCATTGTGTTTTCTGTCCGGCTTTGCATTCCACTTGGCCCGAAAAATCTCCCGGCTTCCGGTTTTTCGCGGTCTGCACATATGGGTCATCGGCGCAAGAGTCGGATTGGCCGTGCGTTTTGTTCATTCCTGTCGTTCCTGTCCCAGTATTCCCCGATCAGCGAAATTGACTCCCGTCATGTATCGTATATAAACATTATTTATCACATGGAAAACTTCACCAGGAAGTTTCCACAAGAGGAGGAGCAAGAATGGCCTGGAAGAAATTCAATCCGACTATGGTCGCTGGAACAGGATTGCTGGCGACAGCGCTGTGTTTCCAGATCGGCGCCGCATCGGCGGAAGCGCCGGAAGCGTTCAACACGCTTCCGCCCGAACTGAAGGCTCTCTACGATGGCGTCGAGGACACGCTTCAACCGGGCGCCTATGACGGCTTCAAAATGCCGGAAAAGCCATGGAAATGGTGCCATTCGGAATCCTATCAGGGAAACCCCTGGCGCGTTTCGACCACCAACGAACTGAAGCGGCTGGCAGACGTCTACAAGGACAAGGGCTGGGTCGAAAGCTTCGAGATGTCCGACTCCAACGGCGATGTCAGCCGTCAGATCTCGCAGATCCGCAGCTTCATCGACAAGGGCTGCAGCATCATTACGTCTTTCGCCGGCTCTTCAACGGCGCTTAACGAGGCGATCAAGGCCGCTTACGACGCCGGAATTCCCTTCGTGACGGGCGCCGGCGCCGTGACCAGTCCCTATGCGATCAATGTCGATTCGAATTACGTCAAGTTCGGACAGGACCTCGCCCAGGCGATCGTCGACGACCTGGGCGACAAGGGCGGAAACGTTCTGCGTATCGAAGGCATCGCCGGAAGCCCGCTCGTCGCACAGCAAAAGGCCGGCGCCGACAAGGCTTTCGACTCCGCCGACAACGTCAAGGTTATCCGCGATGTGAACGGCAACTGGTCAGCCAACGTCACCAAGACCGTGGTTCTTCAGACGCTCGCCACAAGCCCGCAACCGATCGACGCCGTCTGGACCTCCGGCAGCGAGGCGCGTATCGTCGCGGAAGCCTTCAAGCAGGCAGGCCGTCCGGTGCCGCTGATCACCGGCAGCATCTCCGGCGATGCTCTTGGCTACTGGAATGAAAACCAGGACGAGTTCCGCTTCGCGGGTGGCGCGCTGATGCCGACCTGGACCTCGCAGACCCTGTTCCGCGTTGGCGTAAGGACACTGGAAGGCCAGGAGCCGAAGCTCAACATCATCATGGTTCCCGTGCCGGAAGTGAAGCAGGATGAACTCGCTTCCTGGTATCAGGACTGCATGACGCCGGCTTCGTCGTCGATCTTCCCGGTCGCGCCGGAAGATCCGCTGCCGCCGCAGCTCATGAACGATTACTTCAAGAAACCCGAAGCAATTGCCGAATTCGATTATTCGGCGACGCCCGACCCCTGCGCGGGTCAGTAGAAGCCCCTCCCGGGACGAACCGCTCCGGCGCCTCATGCGGGTGCGCCGGCGCGGTTTTTCTGACACTATTCGCCGGAACTGCAAGAGCTGACGACGGGACACAATGCTCGAAATAAAGGGCCTATCGAAGCGATACGGTGAAACGGTGGCGCTCGACCGAGCCGACATATCGCTCGATTTCGGCGAGATCCACACAATCCTAGGCGAGAATGGTTCCGGCAAGAGCACGCTCGTCAAGCTGCTGTCCGGCATTGTCTCACCCGACGCCGGCGAAATCCTGCTTTCAGGCGAAGACATCACGGGGAAGAACCCGGCGGCTTTCCAGGAGAAGGGCTTCGCCACGGTGTTCCAGGAAGTGCTGGTCGCGCCGGACCGCAATGTCATCGACAATATCCTGCTCGGCTACGACGGCCTCTGGCGGCGCAGGATTGCGCGCCGCGACCGCGCATCGCTGGCGGCGCGGACGCTCAAGGAATTCGCCGTGACGGAAGCGCCACTCGAAGAGCCGGCCGGCCGGCTGCCGCTGGCCGCACAGCAACTCGTGGTCATTGCGCGCGCGCTGGTGCGCAAACCGAAAATTCTGATTCTGGACGAAGCGACCGCGGCGCTTGATTTTGCAGATCGCGAAGCGGTGTTCGATCTGATGCGCCGGCTGGCCGCTGACGGTTGCCTGATTATCTTCATTACCCATCGCATGGACGAGGTGATGAGCCTCTCGAACAAGGTCACTGTATTGAGAAGCGGGCGTGTGGTCACCACTCTCGAGCGCGAGGAGCTTGAGCCGGAGAATCTGCTCGCCCTGATGGCCCCGGAAATGGCGGGGGTTGAAGAGTGAACGCGGCAAAGGACAAGCTGATCGTGGAAGGCCTGCGGCTGCGGGCCGACCGACAGGCGATCGACGAAAGCATCGGCGCAGGCGAGATCGTCGGCCTCGCCGGTCTGGACGGAAACGGCCAGGAACGCTTTCTGGAAATGCTGGCCGGCCTGGTCACACCTGCAGGCGGCAGCATCGGGTGCCGCGACGATGCCGGGCGCACGCACGCGATCAACAGCTTTCGCCGCGCCGTATCGCACGGCGTCGCATACCTTCCGCGTGATCGGCGCGCCAGCGGGATTTTTCCGGCTCTGTCGATTCTCGACAATTTCGCCATGGCGACAGTGACCCGGGACTGCGTCGCGGGTCTCATCAGTTATCGCCGCCGCCGCGAACGCTATGACCACTACCGCGAGCGGCTTTCCATCGTGGCGCCCCATCCGCGGGAGCCCATCACCACGCTTTCCGGCGGCAACCAGCAGAAGGTCCTGCTGGCGCGGGCGCTTGCCTTGCAGCCGGGCGTACTGCTGCTGAACGATCCCACGAGGGGCGTGGATATCGCGACGCGCAAGATACTCTATGAAGTCTTCCGTGAACTGTCGAACGAGGGCATGGCGCTGGTAATTCTTTCTACGGAAATCGAGGAATCCTTGCATCTGTGCGACCGCGTTCTGGTGTTTCGCGATTTCGAACTCGCAAGCCGTCTGTCCGGTGAAGAAATGAGCGCTGACCGCATCATCGCAACCATGTTCGGAAGAGATTCATGAGTGAGCGGAGCGCCACCACAGGTTCGGGATATCGCCTGGCCAGAGCTGTGCAGCGCAGCGTGTTTTCCAGTGCGGGCTTTGCGCCGCTGCTCTTCGTCATTCTTCTGGCGATCAATGTCTGGCTCAATCCGGCGCGGTTCGCGCCGGCCGCCTGGGGCACACTGCTCGGGCTGGCCGCGCCGCTGATAGGCGCAGCCGTCGCCTCGACCCCGGCCTTTCTCGGCGGGCGCGGTGGTATCGACATTTCCGTCGGACCGCTGATGGGTTTCGTCAACGCGATCATCGTGCTCGTCTTCATCCAGATGCTGGGCGTATCATCGCCCTTCGTGATTGTTCCGGCGGCCTTGCTGGTCGGAGTGGCGGGCGGCGTGGTCAACGCCTTCCTGGCGACGATCCTGCGAATCCAGCCGATTGTCGCCACGCTGGGCACCTATCTTGTGCTCGTCGGCGCAACGCTGACGATCCTGCCGGCGCCCACCGGGACGGCGCCGCAATGGCTCTCGCAGCTTGCCGGAACATGGTCGATCCTGCCGCTCGGATGCGTGTTCCTGGTCTGGTGGGCGATCTGCCGGACGCCTTACTACGACCAGCTGATGGCTGTCGGTAGCGACGACCGCGCCGCCTACACAGCCGGCGTACCGGTGACAAAGGTCCGTTTCCTGTCTTTCGTCATCACAGGACTGTTTTCCGGGGCGGCGGGACTGATGCTGACGGCGCTGATCGGGTCGGCCGACCCGGCTGTCGGGCCGACATACACGCTGATCGCGATTTCGGCGGTTGCGCTCGGCGGAGTCAGTCTGGCCGGCGGACGCGGCAGCGTCATTGGCGCCGCCATCGGCGCCATCGACATTTTCCTGCTGCAGAGCGCGCTGACCTATCTCAACGTCTCGACATTCATCTTGCAGATCAGCTACGGCGCGATCCTCGTGCTGGCCATCGTCCTGACTGCGCTTCAGGATCGATATATGGAACAAAGAGCGCAGAGGGCGGGATCATGAAGAACCTGTCGACAGACCAGCGAAGGGCGCTTGGCGCATTTCTTATCGCCATAGCCCTGCATATGCTCGGAACATTGCTCATCCAGGGCTACAGTTCGGCCTTCTCGATGAGGGCCATGCTGGTGCTCGCATCGCTGCTTGCGATCGCCTCGATCGGCCAGACGCTGGTGATCATTCTGGGCGGCATCGATCTTTCGATCCCGTTTGTCATCGGTTTCGCCAATGTGGTCTCGGCGCAATTGTATGGCGACGGCATGAGTTTCTGGGTCGTTTGCGTCATCGTACTGGCGCTGGCGCTCGTGATCGGCGCGTTTAACGGGCTGGTCTCCGGCGGGCTGAATATCCATCCGCTGATCGTCACACTCGGAGTCGGCACCATAATCCAGGGCTCAGTCCTCTTGTGGACTGCGGGGTTCCCGTCCGGTTCAGCTCCCGCCCTGCTTTCCGAGTTCGTTTCGATCGGTGGATCGGCTATGGGACTGCCGGTGCCCTGGCTCGTTCCCTGCTTCATTGTTGTGATCGCCGTGATCACGGTTCTTCTGGTGCGCACGCCCTACGGGCGGCGCGTCTATGCGGTGGGCAACAATCCGCGCGCAGCCATGCTCGCCCTGATCAGTCCTCTCGGGATGTGGACGCTGACCTTCGCGATCAGCGCCTTCTTCGCCGCCGTGACCGGCATCCTGCTCCTGGGCTTTACGGGTTCGGCCTATGGCGAAGTAGGGCAACCCTACCTGTTCCAGACGATCGCCGCCGTCGTTATCGGCGGAACGGCGCTGGTCGGGGGACGCGGCTCCTATCTCGGCACGGTCGCAGGCGCGCTCGTGCTGACCGAACTCAATACGCTGCTCATCGGCCTCGGCCTCCAGCCCTCGGTGGTGCAGGCGGCGCTTGGTCTTGTCATCATCCTGCTGGTTTCGCTCTACGGCCGCGACCCGCATGTCAGCACGCGGATCTGACTGTCGTCATCAGACGGGAATGCGATAGATCTTCCGGGCGTTGTCAAAAAAAAGCGAACGCTTTTCGTCCTCCGACAGATCGGCGACGATGTCGCTGAAAAGCGCGCGCCAGTGATCAAATGTGATATGCAGACCGGCGACCGGATGGTCGCTGGCGAACATGCAGCGCCCTGCGTCGAAGCAGTCGATGCAGTGAAGGATCACGCCCGCCAGACTTTCGCGCGTCCATGCTGGGTCATAGGCGACGGGATCGGAAATCTTCAGGCTCACATTTTCCGCCGCGGCAAGACGGCGAAGCGATGCGCGCCAGTGGTCCATTCCCTCGGCGTCACGGTCCATCGGACTGCCGCAATGGTTGAGGACGAATTGCATATCCGGGAAATCCCGCGCCAACCGCAAGGCCATATCGAGCTGGCGGCTCGATATCAGCAGGTCGAAACTGAGACCGTGGCTCTGCACATGCGTCAGCCCGGCGCGCCATCGCGCATCCTCCATCAGGTCGCCTCGCTCCACCCGGGCCTTGGCGGGGTCGGGATGCCAGGAGATGATTTCGCGGATGCCGGCGACGCGCTCATGCCCGGCCTGACGTTCGATGATTTCCTGAGCATTGTCGCTTGCCAGCGCGGCGTAGGCGACGTATCTGGCCGCGATGCCCGCCGGGCGTTCGAGGCTGTCAAGCCATTCGGTCTCGCCGAGCGGATCGGTCGGATCCCAGTTCGCCTCAACATGGACGCTTGCGACGATCCCCGATCCGGATGAAGCCTCGAGGTAATCCTCGACAAGATAGTTGCGCCGCAGCGGCGCAAGTTCATCGCCTTGTTTCGGCCAGTCGAGCCAGGCGTGTCGCTCAAGGCGTAGATCCCACAGATGATGATGGGCGTCTATGACTGGCCCGCGATAGGTCTCACCGCCCACCGGGGATGCCTTCCGTGCCGGCGCCGCACACCAGCGCACAGACCTCGTCGCCTTCGGAGAACGCAACGCGCCCGGTGCGCAATGCGGCGATAGCGGCGGCGCCGCTCAAATCCGCGGCGAGACCGAATTCCGACCACAGATAGCGCGCGGCTGAAACCATGTCCTCGTCCTCGATGAGCACGACTTCGTCGATCAGACTGCGGGAGAGTGCGAAAACCTCCGTATCCGTTTCGGCGCAGGCCATTGTGGCGACGCGAGTCGTCACCTTTTCGACAGGAACCACATGTCCGGCCTCGATGGAGGCATGAAAGGTGGGACAGCCCACCGGTTCGACGCCTACTATGCGGATCGAAGGTTTGAGCGCTTTCAGGGCTATCGCCATTCCGGTGATGAGCCCGCCGCCTCCGATGGCGATGAGGACTGCAGCGAGACCCGGCCGCTCTTCCAGGATTTCCAGCGCCAGGGAGCCTTGCCCGGCCACCACGGCCGGATCGGCGAAGGGGTGGAAATACGCAGCGCCGGTTTCTTCCGCGAATGCGGTCGCAAACCGGTTGGTCTCGTTCCAGACCGAACCGGTGACGATCACTTTCGCGCCCATTGACCGCAGCTTGTCGACTTTGTAGGGCGCGACATTCTCCGGGACGTAGATGGTTGCCGGCACTTTCGCCATGGTCGCTGCGCGGGCCGTCGCAAGGCCGTGATTTCCGCCGGAGGCCGTTACGACGCCGGCCGCAAGCTCATCCGGCGGCAACGTGAGAAGTTTGCTGGTCGCGCCCCGCGCCTTGAAGGAGCCGGTGACCTGCAGGTTCTCCAGTTTCAGCCAGAGACGCGCCGGGGTTGGCGACTCGGCGACCGTCGTCGCCTCCATGAGCGGCGTTTTTCTGATATGCGGCGCAATGCGTGTTTGCGCCTGTCTGATATCGTCGAGTGATACTTTCATGTCATACACATGGTGAGGCGACAACAGCGCAGCAATTGCCCGGGCGAACGCGGCCCGGATGACGAAGACCGTAGACCACCCCGTCGGCCCCGAAGGTCAGTTCCACAGGCGGTTTGCGCGGATCGCTGAGCGAATGCACGCGTCCGGCCGCCTCTCCCGCGCGGACGCGGGATCCCAGAGCATGAAAGGATTCGAATACGCCGGCGTCCTCCGTCAGCACATGCGCGTTCGGTCCGAGTTCATGGAAAACCTGTTCCGTTCCCATTGCCGGCGGCGATGTGTTCGCCGATTTGAGAACGCCAAAATGATGCAACAGATTATTCACTCCGCGACGACAGAGTTTCACCGCCTCCGGGGAAACCGTGCCGGCGCCGGCCATTTCCGTGCCGACCGTTACCAATCCTGCGCGCACCGCCGAAGCAGTCGACGTGCGGGTGTCTCCGCGGTTCGAAATGACAACGCTCATCGGCGCATCGAAAGCAGCGACGGCCTCGTGGTTGCGCGCGGTCAAGGAAGGATCGTCCGAGGGTTCGACGATGGCGCTCGGGACGATCGACAGGGAAGACCCGCCGGAATGCAGATCGACGAACGCGTCGGCTATCGGAAAGAGTTCGTCGTTGACCCAGGAGGAAAGTTGCTGCGTCGGCGATCCCGAAGGATCGCCGGGAAAGGTGCGGTTCAGGTTGAGACCGTCTATCGGCGAAACACGCGAGCCCGCCTGGACAGCCGGTAGATTGAGCGCCGGGACGATGATCAGGCGGCCGTTGACGCTCTCGGGATCGAGATCGCGTATGATCTCTCCAAGCACGATCGGACCTTCATATTCGTCGCCGTGATTGCCGCCCTGGAGGATCACGGTAGGACCGTCCCCGTTGCGGATCACGGCGATCGGGACGGGAATGACGCCCCAGGCGTCGTCATGTTCGGAGTAAGGTAGGCGCAGGAAACCCGTCTGCTTGCCGTCAATGTTGAAGTCGATATCGGTGTCGCCGACTTTGCTGCCCACGGAAACTCCCCTCCCAGCGTCTCCGAACCATGCGAAATCGGTTACGCCCTCAAACGATCCCGCCTTGCAAAAGCGGCTTCATTTTTTCTATATGAAAACTATCGTTTATTTATGATACTAGCAACAGTGAATTTTTACTGGTATCCAGCGCCTCGACTTATTAGGGAAGGACGGATGAGCAGCGTCAAGGAAACTTCCGCCCGAAAGGCCCAGTCGGCACCCTCCGTAACGTCGTCCTACCGGGCGCCGGCGCTCGAGAAGGGGCTCGACATCCTGGAACTTCTGGCGCTCCAGTCTGAAGGCCTGATACTCAGCCAGATCGCCCAGAAACTCAACCGCTCGGTCCAGGAAGTGTATCGCGTCGTGATGTCGCTGGAGAGGCGCGGCTATGTTGTGCGCGGCCCCGGAGACGACGCCTTTCGACTGTCGCTGAAGCTGTTCGATCTCGCCAGCAATCACCTTCCGATCCGCCGGCTTATCCAGGCGGCTCACCCCGTGCTCGATCGCCTTGCGATGCAGGTGGAACAGGTCGTCATCATTTCGGTCCTCGACGGCTGGACGACCCGCGTCGTCGTGGTCTCTGACAATCCTGCGCCTATCGGTTTCCGCGTCAGACTTGGAACCCAGCGTCCTCTGCTCAAAACCGCCTCGGGCCGCACCCTGATCGCTTTCCAGCCGTCATCGGTGCGCTGTTCCCTGGAAGAGGCCCTGAGCGGAGCATTGCGCGAGCGGGGCGAGGACCCGAAGCCGCTGATTGACAGAATTGCGGACGTCAACCGGCGCGGCTACGAGTGCGTCAGCGACGAGACACTGCGTGGAATCACGGACGTAAGTTTTCCGATCGTTGATTCCAGCGGCGACGCGCAGGCGGCGCTGACCATGCCCTACCTTGTCTGGGTGGAAAATGAAGTCCAACTCGCCGAGGCGGAGCAGCGTCTGTTCGAATGCGCCGACACGCTGTCGCGCGAGCTTGGCGGCAGATTGCGCCGCCCCGAATTTCCATTGTCGACAGACTGACCCTCAGGCAAGCGGCGTCCGGGCAAATTTGACGCACATCGGCGTGCCGGTTTCAATCGCCTTACCAGTATCGGTCAATTCTCCGGTGTCTTCATTGCGACGGAAGATCGTAACCCGGTCGGCGTTCTGGTTTGCGGAAAACACGAAAGCGCCGTCCGGGGACATGCCGAGATTGCGCGGCGTCGCCCCGCCGCATGGCGCGTGACCGATCAAGGCCAGTTTTCCGTTTTCCGCATCGACCGAAAAGACCACCACCGTGTCGTGTCCGCGGTTCGATCCGTAAAGGAACCGGCCGTCCGGCGATATCTGCAGATCGGCGCAATGGTTCTCGACGTCCGGCTGGCTCGCATCGGCGGCCGACTGTGTGTCGAGCAGGCTCATTGCGCCTGTTTCACCATCGATACGCAGCGAGCAGATTGTCGAGTTCAGTTCGTTGATGACGAAGATCAACTTTCCGTCTGGATGCAACGCCAGATGCCGTGGACCGGAGCCAGGCGCCATTTTCAACTCGTCAAGCCGGGAAAGCGATCCGTCCGGATCAAGCCGGTAGGCGATCAGCATGTCCAGACCTAGATCGCAGGCAACGGCGACGCCGCCCGTCTTCAATTCAGTGAGGCTGTGGGCGTGGCTACGTTCCTGACGCTCCGGATCCGGTCCTGTTCCGACATGTGCGATGGCTGAAAGGACGCTTGTCAGGGCTCCGTCGTCGCTCAGTCCAAAAACAACAAGTGACCGGTCGGGGCCGCCGTCGCCCATCGCGTAGTTCGAAACGAGCAGCTTCGAGCCATCGCGGGTTATCATGTTGTGCGCGGTGATGCTGCCGAGCGTCGCATGCATGTTGATATGGGAGAGCGTGTTCGTTGCGCGATCGAATGCAAGCGCGGTCACCAGACCTTCAGGCCAGCCGAAGATTTCGGAATTGGCATAGATCCGGGAGCCGTCGTCATTCACGGAGAGATAGCTGGGATTGTCGATGCCGCCATATTCGGCGAGCAAGGTCGTTTCCAGAGACTGATCGTCAAAACTGAAGACCGAGAGACCCACGCCGCGCGCGCCCTGAAAATATGGAGCTTCGCGATTGAGCCCACCGATAAAGACAAGCTGCTTTTTATTCATGCTTTACACCTCAACACCTCGGATCCAGTTCGGGCAAAGTTGCACCAAGCACTAAGTGATGGCAAAGGCGGCAGTCAACCGACATGCACATCTACTGAAAAGCCGTCAAGCACGAGGCTCGTGCGCGGAAATCGATGTCGCATATCCTGATCCTCCAGTGAATCAGCGAAAGGCCGGCATCCAACAGCAGCAAATGTGATTCAGAGCCAGTTCTCGGTGAAAATCAACACCATGCAGGCTGCGACACCGGTCCAACGGCGAAACTGCGCCAATTCAATCCGTCAAGCGCGCTTAGGGGCTTCGGTTCTTGTTGGCGCCCTAACCGTGAACGATATCCCGAAGGCCGGAGAGGATTTCCTTGACGTTTTGGCGCTGGAATACGTTGCGGCCGAAGATGATGCCCTTCGCGCCGTTCTTTACCGCCGATGAGGCGAAATCGAACAGCGCCGCGTCGTCGCCTTCTGTGGCGCCGCCAGCGACAGCCACCGGCGCGAGGGACTGCTTGGCGACAGCCTTGAAACCCTTCGCGCCGCACCAGTCGGTCTTGATGATATCAGCGCCCATCTCGCCTGCGATCCGGCAATTGAGGCCGACGACATCGGGATCCTCCGTGGTTGCGAACCCGCCTTTGGCCGCCATCGCCTCGATGACATGGACCATGCCCCATTCCCGGCACTCGCTGGCGATAGCCCCGCAAATCTCGAAGCAGCGCGTTTCCTCCGCCGGGTCGTTGTTGCAGGTAAAGAGGTAGCTGATCACAGCCTCGGCTCCCATCTGCACGGCTTCTCGCACCGTCGCCACCTGCCGCGTATGGGTGTCGGCATAGCCGGTTTTGGTTCCGGTTCGCCACATGGTGGTCTGGTCGAGCCGCAGGATGATCGCAGGCCCATTGGCGAAACGTTCATGGTAACGGATGTAGAGGCCCGGATTGATGATCACTGCATCGACTCCCGCCTCCACAACCGCGTCGATCAGCGGTTCCGGGTTCTGGATGCCGGCGATCGGTCCGACCTGCATTCCGTGGTCCATGGGAACGCACAGCATTCGTCCCGACTTTTCGTTGAACAGGCGCGCGAGCCGTCGTGCTTTTCCGATTTCCGACATGATGGGTCTCCTCCCGACTTGATGGGTTGATCTGGTTTCAGACGATTTCGAATTCGACCTTTGCTTCAGTCAGCAGATCGATGTTCTCCTGTGGAATGGGCCCGGTCAGAAGGACCAGGTCGAATTCGGTGACGTCCGCTACATAGTTGAGTGCGCTGAAGTGGAACTTCGTGGCGTCGGCGAGCAGAATTTTCTTGCGCGCAATGCTCATCATCGCCTTCTTCGCCCGCAACACCTGTTCGTCCTGGGTGTAGAGCGACAGCCCCTGGATTGTCGTCGTCGACATGATGGCGAGATCGACATGGTAGGATTTGATCGCCTGTTCGCAACTTGTCCCGAAATAGGCGTTGTAGCCGCGGTGGTAGCGCCCGCCGAGCGCAATCAGGTCGACATCCGGCTTGCTTCGCAGCGTTTCCAGAACTGGCACAGCGTTGGTCAGCACGGTCAGCGGCGTCACCGCATCGATATAATCGCAGATGTGGTAGGTGGTGGTGCTGTCGTCGCACACGACGGCGTTGCCGGGTTCGATCTTTCCAACGGCCGCCTTGGCCAGCGCTTTCTTTTCCTCGAGCTGCTTCTTGCCGCGGTAGTTGTAGCTGCTTTCGAACAGCAGCGACTTCTCCGCCGAAACCGATCCGCGCACGCGCCGCACCAGCCCCTCCCGATCGAGGTGGTTGAGGTCGCGATGAACCGTCATCAGGCTCACATCCAGCATGTCGGCCAGATCCTTGATCTGGACCGAGCTGCCTTCCATCAGCAGCTGCAGGATCTTCATCCTACGCCGTTCTGATTTCGACATGGACTCAACTGTTTCGATAGCGCTCAAAGGTCTCCTCGCAGCCTGTCTCTCGTTTTAACATTTTTTAAGTTCATCTCGCAGATTTTGTTAAAAGTCCAGCATAAAGTGGGTTTGTGGATAACCGAGTTTGTTGCATATTGATTGGAGGTTTACACAAAAAATACAAAATAAAGTTAGTTATATCAGTGCGATAACGATTATTTCTCTACTAAATGAGTTCGAAGGTCGGTTAACATTTTTCTGTTTTTACTAACAAAATAATTGATCAATATCACGAAATGATGTTAGGTTGCCGTCGTTATTTTAGAGCTGGCGGGAGTAGGAACAAGTCACGCTCTAATCCAAATCAGGAGGAGTATCAGAAATGAAATTGCGCCACACTCTCATGGCGTCGGCCGCCGTGATCGCCGCATCCGCGGCTTCGACAAGCGCGAACGCCGACACCGAGCTGACATTCGTCTGGCATGCGGGAACCTGCGCCGACGCATTGGTCGAGATCGCCAAGGACTATCCCGACAAATCGGTCTCGATCGTCCCCGCACTCGTTCCATACGGCCCGGAATGGCACAACAAGATCGCTTCAGAGTTTGCAATCCAGGGCGACGCTTTCGACTTCGCCATGTGGGACAGCCAGTCGACGGCTGAATTCGCCGGTGGCGGCCACGCCGTCAAGATCAACGATATCTTCGCCGATTCGGACTATCTCAGCGCCGAGATCTTTCCCGCTTCGTCTTTGTCGCAGTACGGCGAATATCCGGACGGTTCAGGCGAATTCTACGGCTTGCCGGCCAACCAGGACGCCTATGGCCTGATGTATCGCAAGGACCTGTTCGAAAATCCGGATGAGCAGGCGGCTTTCAAGGAAAAATACGGTCGAGACCTCAGGGTCCCCGAAACCTATCAGGAAGCCAAGGAAGTCGCGGAGTTCTTTACGCGTCCGGACGAAGGCCTCTATGGCTGGGGCCAGATGGGCGGTCGCGAATACGACTTCGCCACAACTGCGTCCAACTCGTTTCTGTGGTCCTTCGGCGGCGAGCTATACAACCCCGAAACCTTTGAAGTTCAGGGCTATCTCAATTCGCCGGCCTCCATTGATGGCGTGCAGGCCTATGTCGACATGTTCCAGTATGGTCCGCCCGGAAGCGGCAACTGGGGCTTCGACGAAGTCAACGCCGCCTTCCAGCAGGGCCAGCTCGCGATGGCCATGCAGTGGTTCTACTTCAACGGCTCCAACGCCGATCCGGAAGTCAACAAGTTCGCCAAGGATACCGGCTTCGGCATCCTGCCGGGCGCCGTCGGCCGCGACGGCAAGTTCCGCCGGCAGTTCTCGGTCGGTGGCCAGGGCATGGGCATCAACAAATATTCCGAGAAGCTTCCCGAACTCGTCAAGTTCATGGAGTGGTACTTTCAGCCCGAGCAGCAGGAGCGATACGCCGCGGTCTGCCAGACCGGTCTGAAGGCGGTTCTCGAGAGCCCCGACTGGCAGGGACTGAACAGTTATAATGCTCAGTTCTCGAAGGCCTTGCAGTATCTCAACGACTACTGGCACCTGCCGGAATATCCGGTGCTGCTTGACCAGCTTCAGGAGGAAGTCTCCAACGCCGTCTCCGGTTCGAAGACGGTGGAGCAGGCTCTGACGGATGCAGCCAAGAAGCACGAGCGGACCCTGCAGCGCGCCGGTCACGAGATCAAGCGTTCCGATTCAACGCCGGAAGTGCCGGATCAGCAGATCGCGCCTGTCGGCATGGACGACGTGGTTCCGGTCAACAACTAGCAACCTCCCGGGTATGGCGCGTTGAACACCGTTTCGGCGCGCCGTACACTCCAATACAAAGACTGATTACGGCGCGCTGTGATGATGGCGGCCGCGGGAGGAGAGTGTATTGAGATGACGAAAGCACAGACCGATTCCGTCCAGAAACTGACCCAGTGGTTCCTGATCGCGCTTCTGGCCGTCTACACATTCTACAATCTGGGCCCGATTTTCTGGCTGATCATTTCCTCTCTGAAAAGCAGGGCTGACCTGTTCGCCATGCCGCCGGTATGGTTCTTCGAGCCGGATCTTTCCGGCTACCAGCAAGTCTTCGGAGTTGGCGCCGCAGCCGAGAGCGCCTCGGCGTTCGGGGTTCTGGATTCACTGATCAGCAGCGTCGTCGTGTCGACGGTCGGCACCGCTCTTGCGGTGATCCTGGGCACAATGGGCGGCTATGTTTGCTCACGCTTCAACTTCACCGGTAAAAACGACTTTCTGTTCTTCGTGCTGTCGACGCGCATGCTGCCGCCGGTGGCCGTGCTCGTCTTCTATCACCTGATGTTCGCGCGTCTCGGTCTCGCCGACACCCGCACCGGTCTCGTGCTTGTCGCGGTTTTCGCCAATGTGGGTCTTGCGACCTGGATCATGAAAGGCTTTTTCGACGGCGTGCCGAAGGAGATCGAGCAGATTGCGCTCGTCAGCGGCTATACGCGGCTCTACGCTTTCTTTCGTCTGGTCCTGCCGATGGTCAAGGGCGGCATCGCGGCCACCGCCGGTTTCTGCTTCATCTTTGCATGGAATGAGTTCGCCTTCGCGTCGATCCTCACCACCACGAAAGCCAAGACATTGCCAGTGAAGATTTCGGCGGCGTCCGGCGCGACAGGCATAGAATGGACCCAGATTTGCGCCGCCGGCGTGGTGCTCATCATTCCTGTCCTGGTTTTCTTCTATCTCATCCGAAAGCACCTGCTGATGGGCATGACTTTTGGCGTGCTGGGGAGGCGTTAGACCATGTCAATGCAAACGACAGACGCCACCGCCACGATGCGCGCGACCGGCAAGCCTGCGAAAAAGAAGTCTTCCGGTCGCCTGATGATCCTCGGGTTCCTTTCGCCCACTCTGCTGATCCTGATCTTCATGGTGGCCTATCCGATCTTCTCGCTGGTCTTTTACAGCTTCCACAACTTCTCGGCGCTGCGCCCGAATGCGGGCATGACGCCGGCCGGCTTCGACAACTACAGTTATCTGCTGAGCGATCCGGACCTGTGGCAGCGTTTCGTATTCACCGGAAAGTTCGTGTTTCTGTGCGTGACGCTGCAGATGATCATCGGCATCTTCGTCGGCTACCAGCTTCAAAAGAGTTTCCGTGGCCGCGACGTCATCTTCACCTTGCTGATGATGCCGATGATGCTGTCTCCGGTGGTCGTCGGCTTTCTGTGGCGCTACATGCTGAATTCCGAGTGGGGCATCGTCAACTACATGCTCACCCTCGTCGGCGTCGGCAAGGTCGACTGGCTGGGCCAGACCGATGCGGCCCTGTGGGCGGCCGCCGCCGCCGACACATGGATGTGGACGCCGTTCATCATCCTGCTTGCGACCGCGGCGTTCCGGGGCATCCCCGAAACGATCTACGAGGCAGCGGAAGTCGATGGCGCCAGTCAGGCTTACGTGTTCTTCCGCATCACTCTGCCGATGTCGGCTCCGGTGCTCTTCATCGCGTTGATCCTCAGACTGATCGACAGCTTCAAGCAGTACGACCTGTTCTTTGCGCTGACCGGCGGCGGACCGGGGTCGAGCACCGAAACCGTCTCCTTCGCCGTCGCCAAAACCGCATTCAACTATTTCTACACCGGAGAAGCGTCCGCGCTCGCCGTGATACTGCTTTGCATCATCATCGGCCTGTCGCTGATCCTCGTCCGGCATTTGATGAAACTCGGGGAGCGCTACTGATGGCGAAGATTGAACTGAAGGACCTGTCGATCTCCTTCGGCGCCTTTACCGCCGTCGACAAAGTGAATCTCACGGTCAATGACGGCGAGTTCGTCGTCTATCTCGGCCCGTCCGGCTGTGGCAAGACGACGACGCTGCGTTCGATCGCCGGTCTGGTCGACGCCACGAATGGCGACATTCTGTTCGACGGCGAACGCGTCAACGATCTGAAGCCAAGCGAGCGCAACATCGCGATGGTGTTCCAGTTCGTCTCTCTCTATCCGCATCTGAAGGTTCGCGAGAACATTGTCTTTCCCTTGAAGGCGCGCGGCATTCCCTCGTCGGAAATCAAGCGTAAGCTCGACTGGGTGACCGAAGTGTTCGGGCTGGGCGACGAACTGAAGCGCTATCCGGCTGCTCTGCCGCCCGGCGCCAAGCAGAAAGTGTCGCTTGCCCGAGCCGTTATCCGTGATCCGGCCGTGCTATTGCTCGACGAGCCGCTCTCGGCGATCGACGAACAGTTCCGCGAGGAGATGCGCTGGGAGCTCGGCCACCTCCAGCGCGAACTCGGCGTGACGACCATCTATGTGACACATGATCAGCGAGAGGCGATGTCGCTCGCCGACCGCATTGTGCTCATGAACAACTCGAAGATCGTCCAGGTCGCCGAGCCGGACCGCATCTTCCACAAGCCCGATAATATCTTCGCCGGCCAGTTCATCGGTTCGCCGAGCATGAACCTGATCGATCTCGTACCGGCGCCTGGCGGCCTGCGGCTTGGCGACAGCGCCATCGTCCTGCCGGAGGCCGCCATTCCGGCTGACGTTGCGAGCAGCAGCCAAAAACTGCGCCTGGGCGTGCGCCCCCGCGACATCCGGCTGGTCAACGAAGACGCTGCCGGCAGTTTCCCGGTCGAGGTCGAGGATATCTATTCAGTCGGACGAGAACGCTACTTCCTGTTCCGCATCGGCGACAATGAATATCAGGGCGTCGATCACCGGGTCGATCAGGGAACCGGTGAATCGCGCATCGCGTTCGAGAAGGACGGGCTTATCTTCTTCAACGCCGAGACTGGGGAGCGTGTAAGCGCAATGGAGAAGGCGGCATGACCACCCCGATGTTGCAGTTGACCGGTCTGAAAAAATCCTACGCAGGCAAGCGGGCGCTGCGTGGCGTCGATCTGGAGGTTCGCGACAACGAGATCTTTGCGCTGCTCGGCCCCACCGGAGCTGGCAAGAGCTCGACGCTGCTCGCATCCGCCGGTCTGATCGACCTCGACGAAGGCAAGGTGCATCTCGGCGGCGACGACGTCACCGATATCGAGCCTTCCGGCCGCGACGTCTCGATCGTCTTCGAAGGGTTCAATTTGCTGCCGGTGCTCGATGTTTACGACAATATCGCTTTTGCGCTCCGGTCTCCCGCCTACCGCGAGCCGGAAGACGAGATATCGAAGCGAGTGAAGCGCACCGCCGAGCTGTTGCGCATCGATCATCTGCTCGACCGTGATGTCGATACGCTCTCTGGCGGAGAAAAGCAGCGCGTCGCGATCGCCCGCACGCTGGTGCGGCGTCCGCGCATGTTCCTGCTCGACGAGCCGCTTTCGGCGCTGGATTTGAAGCTGCGTGAAGGGCTGCGCGCCGAACTGCGCCAGATCCACCGTGAACATCGCTCCACGATGCTTTACGCCACGCACGACTATCACGGAGCGATCGCAATCGCCGACCGCATTGGCATCATCAATGACGGTCGCATCCTGCAGGCCGGTGCGATCGAGGAGATCTATGCGCGTCCGGCAAACGCTTTCGTCGGACGGCTCATCGGCAGCCCGTCCATGGCGTTCTTCGACGCTTCGATCGACGAAGGACAGGTAGTTGTTCCAGGCTTCATGCAGCGCTTTCCGCTTTCGGATTTCGCGTTCTCCGGCAACAACAACGGCAAGGTGCTGCTCGGCGTCTGGCCGGAAGACATCGCGATGGTCGACGCAGGCGCTGCACAATCTAATCCTGGCCGCATCTACGCGGTCGACAATCGAGGCTACGAAAGCGCTGTCCAGGTCGAGACGGACGCCGGATCATTCCGCAAGGTCCTGGATGACAAGTCGCACTACAGGCAGGGCGAGACCTGTGCTTTCCATATCGCCGAAGGCGCGGCCTTCCTTTTCGATCCGGAGAGCGGCGACCTCATCTCGCGCGGGCGCGGAGGAGAGGAGTGATGGGACGTTATCTGACCCGAAACTGGTTCTATCGCTACGCCAGCATGCTGATCATTGCGGGATTTGCGATGCTGTGCCAGCCATTCTCGCATGAAATATTTGTCTACGGGTTCCCGGTGCTGCTTTCAGGCGTGGTCCTGTTCCTGATACTCGACCATCTGCCAGGCGAAACCGTGAAGGAGGAGGAAACCGGTGTCTAAGCCAACAAAGAAGATTCTCAATGATCCCCGCAAGGCCGTCTCGGAAATGATCGACGGGCTGGTGCTTGCCAATGACGGCGCCGTCGTGAAATTGCCGGATCACGACGCAATCGTCAAAAAGGAAATCCCGGACGGAAAGGTAGCGCTGCTGATCGGCGGCGGAAGCGGCCATGAGCCGATGTTTCATGGCTTCGTAGGGAAAAATCTCGGGGACGGGGCCGCTTGCGGCCAGATCTTCGCCGCCCCTTCTCCGGACACGATCTACGAAGCCGCCAAGGCAGTGGACCGGGGCAACGGCATTCTCTTCCTTTATGGCAATTATGCCGGCGACAACATGAATTTCGACATCGCCGCCGAAATGCTCGAGGACGACGGCATAGATGTGCGCACTGTGCGCGTGCGCGACGACGTCGCAGCCGCTCCGCCCGACCGAATGGATGACCGGCGCGGCATTGCCGGCGACGTGCTTATGATCAAGATCGCCGGAGGCGCGGCCGCCGAACTCGACAGTCTCGACGAGGTCGAGCGCGTGACAAGAAAGGCCGGCGACAATGTGCGCACCATGGGCGTCGCGGTCTCCGCCGGCTCGATTCCCGAGACCGGAAAGCTGACTTTCGAACTCGCCGATGACGAAATCGAGATCGGCATGGGCGCACACGGCGAGGCCGGCATAGCGCGCCAGAAACTGCAACCTGCCGACGAGATCACAGACCAGCTGATCGAAAAGATCCTCTCCGATCTGCCCTTTGGAAAGGGCGATGAGGTGGCTCTGCTGATCAACAATCTCGGCGCAACCACCATGATGGAGATGCTGGTCGTCAATCGCCGCCTGAGGCAGGTCTTCGACGAGCACGGCATTACCGTGCATCGCACCCTGGTCGGAACCTGGCTCACGGTTCAGGAAATGGCCGGCTTCTCGGTCACCCTGATGAAACTGGATGACGAGCTGAAGCACTATCTCGACATGCCGGCGAGCTCTGTCGGCTTTTCGAACATGTAAGGCGTTGATCATGGTCAAGAAAATCGACAGGGACGCTACGGTCGCTATGCTGAGATCGGTCGCGAACGACGTGATCGCGAACGTCGACCGGCTAACGGATGCCGACCTCGCGACAGGCGACGGCGATCACGGCATCGGCATGCGCCGTGGTTTTGAAGCGGCCCTCGAAAGCCTGGGTTCCAAACCACCGGAAACCATCGAAGACGCGTTCAAGCAGGTGGGCATGGCGATTATGTCGAAAACAGGCGGCGCGGCTGGGGCTGTTTTCGGCACGGTCTTCCGATCCGGCGCGAAAGCGTTCGCCGGCGAAGACGCCATCACCGCCGAGAGCTTTGCGGCTTTCCTTGAGGAAGCACAGGCGGCCGTCGCCAGGCGTGGGGGTGTTGAGGAAGGCCAAAAGACCATGCTCGATGCGGTCGCGCCCGCCGCGCGGGCGGCAAAGGCATGCGGCGGAAACGATGTATCCGCAGTCATCGCCGCGGCATCGGAAGCCGCCGACAAGGGCGTCGACGCCACGAAGGAGATGCTGGCGACCACCGGCAAGGCGCGGTCGCTTGGCGAACGCAGCATTGGTCATCCCGACCCCGGCGCGATTTCCATATCGATCATCCTCGGCGCGATGAAGAACGCGGCAGAGGCGTCCTGAAGCAATAATACCCAAACAGGAAGGAATAAACCATGGCGGATCTCGACGACATCAAGGACGGCAAGGACTGGGGCGAGGATCAGCCCGCAGACACAAGCCGGTTCTATCTCAAGGGGGCCGCGCACTATGACTGGGGCATGAAGGCGCGACTGTCGCGGATTTTCAATCCGCAGTCCGGCCGCACGGTGATGCTCGCATTCGATCACGGTTACTTCCAGGGGCCGACGACCGGTCTGGAGCGCATGGATCTGTCGATCGCGCCGCTCGCCGAGCACGCCGATGTTCTGATGTGCACGCGGGGCGCGCTCCGCACGACGATCCCGCCGGAATCCAACAAGCCGGTGGTGCTGCGCTGCAGCGCCGGAAACAGCATCCTTTCGGAGCTTTCCAACGAGTTGGTCGGCGTCGATATCGACGACGCCGTGCGTCTCGGCGCCTGCGCCATGGCGGCGCAGATTTATGTCGGGGCCGAATTCGAACACAAGTCCATCGGTAACGTAGTGAAGCTGATCGACACCGGCGCGCGCTACGGTATTCCGACAATGGCGGTGACCGGCGTCGGCAAGGACATGGTTCGCGACGCGCGTTACTTCGGTCTCGCGACCCGCATCGCCGCCGAGATCGGCTCCCAGTTCGTCAAGTCATACTATGTCGACGAGGGCTTCGAAAAGATCGTGCTCGGTTGCCCCGTTCCGATCGTCATTGCCGGCGGCAAGAAGCTGCCGGAAAACGAGGCGCTGGAGATGGCCTACCGTGCAGTCGACCAGGGCGCGGCCGGCGTCGACATGGGGCGCAACGTCTTCCAGTCTTCCGATCCGGTGGCGATGCTCAAGGCGCTTGCCGCCGTCGTTCATCATGGAAAGACCGGGACGCAGGCCTACGAACTGTTCCAAGATCTGCAGCAGAAGGCTGCGGCCTGACCGGGCTATTCCGGTCGCCGTGAGGTATGCACTCATGAGGAACAGATGGGATGAGAAAAAGGCATCCGGCCTCGAAACGGACCTGGCGCTGCGCGCCTATTCCTCGCGGTTGATCGGCGAGGACACCGCGCTCGTGCTGCATGGCGGCGGCAACACCTCAGTCAAATCGACCACGGTTGACCGCTTTGGCGACGAACTGGAGATCATCTGGGTCAAGGCGAGCGGATTCGATCTCGGCGCGATGGGCGAAGAGGGCTTTACGGCGCTGAGTCTGCCGCATCTCCTGCGGCTCGCGAAGCTCGAGAGCCTGAGCGATTCCGACATGGTCAACGAGGTTCGTCGCGCGCGGCTCGACAGCAGTGCGGCGGCCGCTTCTATTGAAGCAATCGTGCACGCGATCATTCCCTTCAAATATGTCGATCACAGTCACGCCGACGCGGTTCTGACAATCTCAAACACGCCCGAGGGGGCCAGGCTGCTCTCTGAGATTTATGGTGAAAACGTCCTGATTTTGCCTTACGTCAAACCGGGTTTCGATCTGGCTGTGCAATTAAGGCCATACATTTCGTCCGGCCGATTGCAGGCGGCCGATGCGGTTATCCTCGAACATCACGGCGTCTTCACCTATGCCGACACAGCGCGAGACAGCTACGAGCGCATGGTGGATATCGCAACCCGGGCCGGAAACTGGCTGGAGCGGCGATACGGTTCGGTTGAAATCACGGGCGAACCCATTACGGACCCAGTTCTGGTTGCGCGGACGCGGCGCATCGCAAGCGACATTGCCGGCCAACCGCTGATCTCGCGAAAGGGGGCGATGCTACCCTACGGCCGAGTGGACGAATTCGCCGCCATGCTGCGCAAGGGCACGCTGACGCCGGAGCACGTCATACACAACAAGCCGTTTCCTGCCGTTGTCGCCGATGACCCGCAGTTGGCGATGCAAAATTTCGAAGCTGATTATCGGGACTATTTTGATCGGGCGGCCGACGGGACGCTGACGATGTTGCCGCCATACCCGCACTGGGTTCTGTTCGCCGACGGCTCGAGCCGCAGTTTCGGACCGAACCTGAAGCGCGCAATGATCTCGTCCGATGTCAGCTTCGCGACGGTCAGGGCGCTTTCATATGCGAGCAAGATCGGTGACTGGCGGGGGTTGTCGGAAGCAGAGCTGCGCGATCTTGAATATTGGGAACTCGAGCAGGCCAAGCTCAAATCCCAGAAGCCGCCTCTCGAACTGACAGGCAAGGTCGCCGTTGTCAGCGGCGCGGCCGCGGGTATCGGAAAAGCCTGCGCAGAGGTGCTGGCCGAGAAGGGGGCTGTCGTCGTCGGTCTCGATATCGATCCCGCCATTGTGCAACGTATGGATCGGCCGGGTTTCGACAGTGTTGTAATCGATCTTGTCGAGGAGGCTGCTGTGAAGGCAGCGCTTGCCGAAATCGTCGACCGCTATGGCGGGATCGATATCCTGATTTCCAATGCCGGCATCTTTCGGACGGGCGCGCGAATCGAAACACTGGTGGATGATGACTGGGATGCCGCTATGGCCGTCAATATGACGTCCCACCGCAAGCTGTTGAAGCACAGCATTCCATATTTGCGTCACGGCGTCGATCCTGCCGTCGTCTTCGTCGGCTCACGCAATGTGCTTGCGCCCGGCGCAGGAGCAGCGGCCTATTCAGTCTCCAAGGCCGGGCTGACACAGCTCGCCCGCGTCGCCGCCCTTGAACTCGCGGAAGAAGGCATCACGGTCAATGTCGTTCATCCGGACGCGGTGTTCGATACGAATCTCTGGACGAAGGAAGCCCTTGAAACCTCGGCAAAACGCTACGGGCTGACCGTCGAGCAATACAAGACGCGTAATCTCATGAAGACCGAAATCACTTCCGCCGATGTCGGGCGGGCCGCCGCCGCCTTCGTAGACGGCACGCTTCGCCGTACGACGGGCGCTCAGCTGCCGGTCGATGGCGGCAATGAGCGCGTGATCTGACGGCGTCGGAGGTTTGCGCGTTATTCTACCGACAGCAACTGCCTTTGGGTACGAAGAATTCTTCCGGGGCCGGGAAAAGGGTCAGACCCCTTTCAATTCGCCAAGCCGTGTATAATTGCGGCCGCCAATGCGTGCGAGCGGATCGAGCGCGGCCGTGTCGATGCGATTGCCGGGCAGAAGCACGTCGTCGCGCAGGTGCATGAGCCGAATCCGCGCTACGACGATGATGTTTGGCAAGTCGCCGAACTCCACGAATTTCTCCAATTCGCACTCGAACTGAACCGGCGCGCCGACGACCCGTGGCGGCGCGACCGTTTCCGAGGCGACGAGATCGAGGCCGGCATGACGAGCTTCGCTTTCGCCTTCCGGCAGATCGTCTGCACAGGCCTGGACCTGATCCGCCATTGAAAAGGTCGGTATGTTGATAACCAGTTCTCCGCCTTCCTTGATGTTGCGAACCGTATGTTTCGGCCCGTCGGCAAGCGGCGACGTCGAGAAGCCCAGCAGTCCCGGATTGGCCGCGACGATCATGAACTGACTAAAGGGGGCGACGTTCACGATACCCGCTGAAGACACCGTGGAAACGAGCGCAATCGGCCTGGGCGCTACGGTTCCAGTCAGCAGTTTGTAACGTGATTGCGCGTCGAACCGGTCGAGGACCAGGCCGTGATAGGCCGGATCATCATCCGACACAGGCCTGACCGGCGGTTCTAGCATCGCGCCATCACCTCCTTGGCGAACCATTCAATCTGCTCGTTCATTTCGGATATGGTGTCGACCGGAATCATGAGGGCGCTGCAGTGATCGATGCCCATGGAGCGCATTTCATCGATTTTCTGCAAGACCGTGTCGGGGGAGCCGACCAGGTTTGCGATGACCTGATGGCTTAGATCGCGGCCGGTATAGGCGAGAGACTGGCGATGCGCCACCAGCCCGCTTTCCATGTATTTCTTTTCGGCCTCTTCATCGGTCTTGGCCAGCAGCATGGAGAATTGAGGAGCGATTTCCACTGCGTCGCGCGGTCGTCCCGCTTCCTCCGAGAGGTCCTTCAGCTGGGTGATGCGTTCCCTCATCTCGGCAAAGGGCCGCCAGCCCGGAAGCCAGCCCTGTCCCACCGCCGCAGCGCGCTTGAGGGCCGGGATATTGTGGCCTCCGATGAACAACGGAAACGGATCCTGCTTCGGTTTCGGATACATCTCGACATCTGTGAAATGATAGTATTCGCCATCGAGACTGGCGCTGCGCTCGCTTATCAGTTTCAGGAACGCGTCGATGCCTTCATCCAGCATGTCGCCGCGCCGCGCCTTCTTGTAGGCTGGACCCCAGGCCTCGAATTCTTCGCGATAGGCGCCGAGACCGACAGCTAATACCAGACGTCCGCCGGACAGCTGATCCAGCGTGCTGACCTGCTTGGCGAGGTAGACCGGCTCGCGCATCGGCATGACCAGGAGGGCTGTGCCAACG
The DNA here is from genome assembly GCA_024343425.1 of Rhizobiaceae bacterium MnEN-MB40S. Lineage (GTDB taxonomy): Bacteria > Pseudomonadota > Alphaproteobacteria > Rhizobiales > Rhizobiaceae > Flavimaribacter. The sequence goes on along the minus strand of BRLC01000026.1, from coordinate 33,673 downwards.
CGAAGCGTCGTGGTCGCCTGGGCGCACATGGCGAGCGTAATCAGCGGCTCGTAGAAATTGGGTGGCGAATCCGGAAATTTCTCGCGCACGTAGTTCTGGGTCGTGATGTGATCGTTGCCCCAGATGGAATCGTAACCCATGCTCTCGCAGAGCTTCGCCTGTTCGACGAACTGCTCCGGCTTGATGAATGGAACGGGATACATGACCCCTTCGAAACCCGTGCAGAGGGAAATGCTAAACTTCATCAGACAGTCTTTCTGTTGTTTTCATGGCTTTCATGGCGGTTTCGATTTCCGCGACCGATCCGAATGCGGACAGGATCACGCGGTCGAGGCCGGCGTCCCGATAGGTCCGGATCAATGCGGGCAGTTCCGCCGGCGTGCCGGCGGCGGAATGGTTGAGGACCACCTGGTCCGGGACGATATGGGCAGCTTCCGAATTCCTGCCGGCGGTAAAAGCGTCGCGAAGCGCTGCCTGGTCCAGCTTGCTGCCGGCGGCTTCCAGGTTGGCGGCGTGATGGGCGCCGCGCAATGTCACCGCCAGTTTCGAGCGGAGCCGATCCATGGCGGCAAATCTGTCGTCGTCGACCGACACATAGACCAGTCCGCAATTGTCGAAGCCAGGACGAGCCGGCTTTCCCGCATGCAGACGGGCGATCGTGGATTTGATGAACTCTCGGGATGTGGCAGCCGACAACAAGACGCCGTCCGCCTCGCTGCGAGCCAGTGCGAGCATCTTCGGCCCAGACGCCGCCATCAACAGCGGGACCGGATGGCTGCCCGAGCGGAGCGCTCTTCCCGTGACGCCAAATCTCTGGCCCTCGAGGGTGACCTTGTTCCCGGACAAGAGAGCCCGGCATAGCGCCAGCGCCTCCTTCATGGCCTGTAGCGGTTTGTCCGCATCGATGCCTGCGCTTCCAAGATCGTCCGGAGAACCAACCCCCAGACACACAGAGATGCGGCCGGGAAACATCTCGTCCAGAGTCGCCGCCGACATGGCGATCTGCACGGGGTGCAACACCAAAGGGCTGATAGCCATCAACACGATGTCGAGCGTTGGAAATCGCTCCAGCATGACAGCGGCGGATGCGATCGGATCCTGTTCGAACAAATGGCTCGCAAGCCATACGGTCGTGGCGCCATTATCGGCTGCCGCCCGTGTCTTCTCGAATATGTCGGCGATCGGTTCCCGGCCGTCGAACGAGATTTCAAGCCGAGGCTGCATGCCGGACGGCCTCCACGATCTTGGAGTATCCGGTGCACCGGCAAATGTTTCCATCGAGCGCTGAAACGATCTCGGCGCGCGTGGGGCTTGGATTACGAAGCAGCAAGGCCTTCGCCGCCAGAATGAAACCCGGCGTACAGAAACCGCACTGCACCGCCCCATGATCGATGAAAGCCTGCTGCAGCGGATCGAGCACTCCGTCGGTGATCAGGCCTTCGACGGTCGTCACTTTTGCGCCGTCGACATCAGCGGCGAGCGTCGTGCAGCTGCTCATCGGCAGTCCGTCGACAAGCACCGTGCACGCGCCGCATATCTCCATGTCGCAGGACAGCTTCACACTCCGCAATCCCATGTCGTCGCGCAGGAAATCAATCAGCAGCGCCTCTGCAGGCGCCGACCGGGTGACGGGAACGCCATTGATCTCGACGCTGATCTCGACAGACGTGTCCATCAGTGGACTCCCGTCGCTTCGGTTTCATGAAGGGAAGCAAGCGCGCGTTTGACCGCCACTGCTATCAGATGCCTGCGATAGGATTCACCAGCTTCGATGTCTGAAGGGATCTCCAGATCGACAATATCCTCTGCGACGGCGGCAAAAAGCGCTTCTTCGCTTGTGCGGCCGTAGTCCCTGTCGAGCAGTGCGCCTGTGCCGCCGAGCCGCTTCGGTGGCCCCCCGCCAAAGCCGATCCAGGTCTGATGGCGCTCTCTTCTGGAGATGGCGGCAGTCGCAAGGCTGTAATTGCCCTGCTTCATGCGTTCCACACTGGCGGTTCCGGTCCCGAGCGGTATTTCGATCGTCGTCAGGATCTCGTCCGGCTCCCGGGCGGTTTCGAATGGTCCCAGGAAAAATTCAGACGCCGGAACCACCCGGCTTGCATGGGCGGACACAAGGCGCATTTCCGCGTCAAGCGCAGCCAGCAGAACCGGTGGATCGGCGCGCGGTTCGGCGAAGCAAAGATTGCCGCCGATCGTCCCGGCGACGCGCACGCGAATATTTGCGATTTCGCCGCAGAGGCGTGAAAGCGACGGACAGTGCTTCGAGACGGTCGGATTAAGGGCGATATCGTTATGGGTCGCCAGTGCGCCGACAACCAGCCTGTCGTGTTCCACGGCGATTTTTCTGAGACCGTCGATCTTCTTCAGGTTTACCAGATGGTCGTATTTGGCCAGTTGCATCTTTATAAGCAGCAGAAGTTCCGTTCCGCCGGCATAGAATGTCGCGCCGTCGCCGAGTTCGGCGACAAGGGAGGACGCTTCGGCCAGACTTTGCGGCTGATGATAGGTGAACGGATCAGGACGCATGAGGCTTCCTTGATGACAACGCAGTCCAGATCCGCTCGGGCGTCATGGGAAGATCGCGCAGCCGTACGCCATGGTCGCGCGCCAGTGCGTTGGCGATGGCCGGGGCCATGCCGAGGATGCCGCCTTCGCCCATGCCCTTGGCGCCCATGGGTCCAAGGCCGTCGCCATTCTCGATCAGCACGGTCGTCCAGTCGGCCGGAATGTCGGACAGGCGCGGGACACGGTAGAGCAGGGGCATCGCCGTCATCGGCTGCCCCTCGTCGAAGACGAGGTTCTCGAACAGCGCATGGCCGAGACCCTGGACGGCCGCGCCTTCCTCCTGGCCTTCGGCAGCCGATCGGTTAAGAGCGCGGCCGATATCGGCGACACCTGCATAGGTATCGAGCGCGACGACCCCTGTATCCGGATCGACCGACACGGTGCAGGCGGCAGCCGCGGTTTCCCAGAACAGGGGCGCCTGCGCCAGCTTTCCGTCGAGCGAGCGCGGCGTGATCGAAGCCTGACCCGTCACATCACCGGAATCGATGCCATGGGCGGCGTGGAACAGGTCACGGAAGCTGACAGACCTGCCGCCGATCTCAAGGCCACCCGGCGCAAGACTGATCGCAGATGTCTCGACTTCAAAGGCTTCGGACGCCAGAGCCAGAAGCTTTGAAACCGCGTCCCCGGCGGCTTTTTCGACAGCCAGTCCCATGATCATGCTGGAGCGGCTTGCTCCCGTGCCCCAGTCATAGGGCGCGCTGGCCGTATCCGGATCGAGGATGTGAACGACTTCGGGCTGCTGCGACAGGGTTGCAGCGACGATCCGCTGAAGCACGCCTCTGACGCCCTGTCCGATTTCCACGCTCATGCTGCGCACTTCCACTGACCCGTCGGCGTGGACGCGCACGATTGCGCCAGCGACCGGCAGAATGCCCGGATCGGTGACGGCAAGCGCCAGACCGCGCGAGGCGCGGTTGTGCCCTTTCGTCGTCGCCTCCACCGCCGCATCCATCATGGCCGCCGGGTCGACGTCCAGAGGACGCAGATTTTCGATCACCGCATCACCTCGTTGCAACAGATGCCGGGAGCGGAAATCGACCGGGTCTTCTCCGAGTTCCGCGGCAATCTCGTCCATATGCGACTCGGTCGCCCAGACCGCCTGCGGTCCGCCGATGGACCGGAAGGCCGCTCCGGGCACCGTGTTCGTGTAGACGGCCCGGGCCCTGATCCTCAGGTTGGGCAGGCGATAGGGACCGACAAGCCGATGCGCGGATTTGAGCGCGACGGCCGGTCCGGTGTCGGCATAGGCGCCGCCATCCATGACGATGTCGCCAGTGCGCGAGAGAATGGCGCCGTCTGCGTCAATGGCGGTGCGGATCGTGATATTTGAGGCAAGCCGCCGGCAGGTCAGCATGGATTCCTCGGCGCTCAGGAGCACCTTGACGGGTCGTCCGGCTTTGCGTGCGGCGGCAGCGACGAGCGGCTCGATCTTGACCGAGGCCTTGCCGCCGAAACCGCCGCCGACATAGGGCACGATTATCCGCACTCGCGCGATTGGAAGACCGAATACCCGGGCGAGAACTTTCTGCACAGCCGTCGGAGATTGCGCTCCTGACCAGACCGTCAGCCCGGCGTGATCGAAACGGGCGATCGCGCAATGCGGCTCCATTGCGAAATGCGCGATTCCCGGAAAGGAATAGCTGTGTTCGTATATCCGGTGAGCGGAGCGCTCGGCGCTATCGACGTCGCCGCGTTCCAGCAGATAGTCCTGAAAGACATTCGTTCCTGCTTTGCCGCGGGCTGTTCCCTTGAAGTAGAAATCCGATATCGGACGGAAGTCCTCGTGCAGCAGTGGCGCATCGCCAGCCAGCGCCTGTTCTGCTGTCGCGCAAATCGGCAGCGGCTCATAATTGACGACGACGAGGCGCGATGCGGCTTCGGCATGGGCTTGTGTGTCGGCGACGACCACGGCGACCGGCTCGCCCACATAGCGCACGCGGTCACGGGCGATGACCGGGCGGTCTTCGTAAAACAGGCCCCAGTCGGTTTGCGTCAACAGATCGCTGTCATCCCCTGTCAGAACGCAGACGACGCCGTTTGCCTGTTCGGCCAGGGAAATATCCATTCCGATGATGCGCGCATGCGGTTCGGTGCTGCGCACGATTTTTCCGAAAGCCATGCCGTCAATGCTGACATCGCTGATGAATTCGGCCTGGCCGGAAACCTTTTCGAGAAGATCGGGGCGCATGTGTCACGGTCTGGGTCATTCCGCCGGCGCCTATATGAGGGCGCCGGCGAGGAGCAATAAACGTCAGTTCGAAAGCGAATTGACCAGATCGGAAGCCTTGTCGACCTCGGCTTCGATGGCGTCATGCATTTCAGGACCACTCATTTCGACGATTTCCATTCGCAGCTTGCCCATGGTTTCGACGAATGTCGGATCGGACAGCGCAGTGCGAAAGGCCGCCTCGAGCTTCATGCGGACGTCTTCAGGGATGCCCGCCGGTCCAATAATGCCCTGTACCGATCGCAACGTGGGATAACCAAGCTCGGTGAGCGTGGGAACGTCCGGGAAGGCCTTGGCGCGTTCAGGGAGATTGACGGCGAGAACTTTTACTTCACCGCTTTCCACATACGGCGCCCATACGGATGTTTCGGTTATGAAATCGACATGGCCGCCCAGCAGCGCGGGAAGCGATTCCGCCGAACCGCGATAGGGAATGTGGGTCAGACCGGCTCCGGAGTCTTTCTTGACGGCTTCTGTCGTCAGGTGCTGCGTGGTGTTGACGCCGCCCGTTCCGAAATTCAGACCCTTTTCCTTCGAAGCTGCAATCAGCTCTTCCAGCGAATTCCATGGCTTGTCGCTCAGCGCCACGACACCGATGAGATTATCACCGTAGTAGCTGATGAAACTGAAGTCCTCCATCATGCTGTAAGGCACGTCGTCACGCGTGATCTGAGCCATGTATGTGGTGGTTGACAGGGTGCCGAGCGTGTAGCCGTCCGGCTCCGCAGCGGCGAGTTCCGCCATGCCGAGTGTCGTTGATGCGCCGGGCTTGTTGACCACGACGATGGGCTGGCCCAATTCCTTGGACGCCGCTTCGGAAAGTGCGCGGGCCGTCTGGTCAGTGCTGCCGCCGGCTGACCACGGAACGATCAGGGTGATCGGTTTCTCCGGGAATTCCGCGAGCGCCGGCCCGGATGCGACCAGCACCGCGCCGATGGCGGCGCAGATAGAGGAAAATTTCAGGCTGTTCATGATGAGTCTCCTTCAGGTTAGGTCGGCATGACCGTATGGGCCTGGATCGCCGGAAAGGGGAGATCCAGGTCTGCAGGAACCAGAGGGGATGGATCCTGGGCCGGCCGTATGGCCAAGTCTTCGAGACCGGTTGCGGTCAGTTCATTGAACGCGGTCTTGTCGGTTTTGATTTCGCCGTTCTTCTTCGTGGTTTCAGCAGCAGCAGACGAAGTCGGAGCGGAAACCCTTTTGAAAACGCCTTCTTTTCGGGCGATGGTCGCGTACCGGCGGCGCATTGGCGCTTGAGGTATTGTTATGGCTCGAACCAGCCTGGAGCGAACCGCGGCAAGGATTTCTTGCGTGGTCATGCGGACATGATCCGCAGTTCACGATCAGACTCCATGAGGGACTCGCATCCGTCTTCCGTCACGTGGATCATGTCCTCGACCTGGAGACCGCCGAGGCCGAATTCGTAGTAAGGCGTCTCCACGCAGATCACCATTCCGGCTTGCAGGACGTCGGAACTTCCTGGCGCGATGTTAGGCAGATCGTATCCGTCGATGCCGATGCCGTGGCCAACATGGTTGCGCTTGTAGTCGGGAAGACCGGACTTGCGAACGGCGTCCATCACCTGTTCGAAAAGATCGGACGCCTTCAGACCTGGCCGGATGATGTTGTAGGCGTGGTCCACCCCATTCTTCAGCGCGGTGTATTTTTCGACGATTTCACGGCTCGGTTCGCCCATGACCCCGATACGCGATATGTCGGCGCGATAGTGCATGTATCTGCCGCCCACGTCGAAACGGATGATGTCGCCTTCCCGCAGGGCAGTGTCAGAAGGCTGCGAGTTGGTAAGCGTGCTCCGCACGCCGAAACCGATGACGCCCAGAACTGGCATCGCGTCGTTTTCCACAGTGGTTCGATGAAAGATGCGCGCCATTTCCTTTTCAGTCATGCCAACATGGGCCGCCTTGAGGCTGGCGTCGATCGAGGCTTCCGCGATGTTGCAGGCGCGACGAAGGCGTCGAACCTCCTCCGGCGTCTTGATTGTCCGCATTGTCCTGACAAGTTCGAAGGCGGGTTCGATGGTCAGGTCGGGCAGGGCCTCGCGCAGCCTGGCCATGGCCTGGGGCGTCATGCCGATTTCGTCGACGGCGATCTTCCCGCTGGAGAGGCCCGCCTCACGGATCGCATCGACCAGCGCTTCCACGGCGCCGGGAAACTCTTCGCCCATGAGTAGATCGACCTGTGCCTGGTCGAGCGGGTCGAGACCGGATCGGTCCATGCCCTCGAAGACGAAATAGCCAAACCGGCGGACGTTGCTAACCCAGGGTTTCTGGTCGGCGACGAGATCGAGCGTGCTGGTGGTCGTGATGATAGACGCCTCGCTGCGGCGCGCAGTCGGCCAGAACACATAGGCCTGGGGTCCGCGGCGGATCCAGTGGGTCATTGCCCAGAAGCCGCCGATATAGGTGACGTTTTCCGGTGCGGTCGCCACCAGCGCGTCAAAGCCGTTCTTCGACAGTATCGCGTCAACGGCCTGCAGGTCGGAAATCGGTTCTTGTTCTTGCATGCGCTACCTCAGATAACTCACGGACGCCGGCGCACCCAGTCGTCTGGATATGCGTTCCGCTGCTTGCGTGATTTCGTCTTCAATCCGTTTGCGTCCGTCACCGGTCGTCATTTGCACTGCACAGGCGCAACTCACGGCGGCGATTATCTCGCCATCCGTGTCGCGCACCGGCGCACCGGCGGAAAAGATCCCCGGAATGTTCTCTTCATTCGCGATCGCCACCTCTCCGTCACGGATTTGGCGGACCTCCTCGATAAGCTTATCGAGGTCTGTCTCGGTTGCTTCGGTGATACGCGGCAGCGGTTTTGCGCCGAGCAATTGCCGGATTTCATCGTCGGTCAAAGCCGAGAGAAGCGCTTTGCCCATGGCCGTCGAATGCAGGGGCATCTGATTGCCGGGAACCGCGTGGACCGAGAGCGCGCCCTGGCTCAGGTGAACGAAGATATAGATGCTGACATCGCCCCGGCGAACGGCGAGATAAGTGTTGACGGAGACGCGGTCGGATACGTCCCGCAGTATTGGAGCGGCGGCGTCTACCAGGCCGGTGTCGGCGAGATAGGCGCGCCCAACCTGAAAGGCGGTCAAACCGACACGGTATCGGCGAAGCCCCATGTCTTTTTCCACAAAGCCGCAGTCGGACAGGGTGTTGAGAAGACGCTGAACCTGCGCGGGGTTCATGTTCATTTCGCGCGACAGCTCGCGGACGCCCATTGGTTCCGATTTCCGGCTCAGAAACTCAAGAATGGCCAGGCCGCTTGCCAGCGTCTTGCTTATCGAGGCATCGCTACGTTTGGCCGAAGTGTTTTGATTATCGGAACGCTGTTTTAAAATCATGGACTCAAACTCTCATCGATGCTATGAGGAGTCAAGGGAGAGACAACGGGAAGGACGACGAAAGGATTTCAGCGGTGGTCATGGACGCGGCCAGCCAGAAACGGCGACAGACCACCATCGCGGCGGGCTTCACCTTGTTCTTCCTGGCGATGCTGGTTGTCGGCATACCCTTCGGCATTCCCTCCTATGCCAAGCAGGGTCTTTCGCTGACCTCGTCCGCCTTATATCCCTATGTCATCACCATCGCCGGCCTTGTCTTCTCCATTCTGGCCGTAATCGAAGCGAGAACCGGGTTCGTGGCTGTTTCTTCCGACGACGGAAGCGCCGATAGCCTGTCGGCCCCCTCGATCCTTGCCCGTTTTTCATTGGTCGTGATCGTTTTCGCAGCGTTCTACTTGCTGCTTATTCCGCTCGGCGCCTTGCTGAGTTCCGCACTGGTGTTTGGTTTTCTCGTGATCTTCGGTGGTGAGCGGCGCCCCTTGGTGCTGGTCGCGACGATTATCGGCGTACCCGTCATCACCTACATACTGTTCGCGAAACTTGCGGCGGTTCCTCTGCCAAGAGGCGACTTGCCATTCTGACCGCGTAGCAATCCCCGATCTCGGAGAGCCCTGTTGCAGGAAATACTGAACGGATTAGATCTGTTTCTTTCAATGCAGAACGTGCTGGCGATCGTCGCAGGCATGTTCATCGGAATAGTGATCGGCGCGATACCTGGTTTATCGAGCAGCATGGGCATCGCGCTTGCCCTGCCATTCACCTATGGCATGAATCCGATCAGCGCGATCCTGCTGGTCGTCGGCATCTACAAGGGGGGAATGTTCGCCGGTTCCATTTCCGCAATCCTGATCCGCACGCCCGGGACGCCCGGCAACATCTGCACTCTGCTTGATGGCTGGCCGCTCTCCCAGAAGGGACAGAGCCGCAAGGCTCTGGACATCGCGCTCTACAGTTCCGTAGTCGCCGATCTCGCTTCCAATCTCGCGCTGATCCTCTTTGCCGCCATGATCGCCAGCTTCGCTCTGCAATTCGGACCGGCCGAATATTTCTGGCTGATGACCTTCTCGCTCACTATCGTTACGTCCGTCGCTGGTGACTCCCTGTTCAAGGGATTGGTTTCGGCTATGCTCGGCCTCCTGCTGGCCACGGTGGGGCTGGATCTGATCTATGGCAATCCGCGCTTCACCTTCGGAATGCTCGAGTTTTCCGGCGGTGTCAGCTTCGTGCCGCTGCTTATTGGCCTGTTCGCCATTCCGGAAGTGATCGATTTCTACCTTCGCAAACAGTCAGGTCTTGTTCACGGCAGCCGCTCGGGCTCGGCATTGACCTGGGCGGAATTCCGCAGCTGTCTGCCAACCATTTTCCGCAGCAGCGCGATTGGCGTCGGCATAGGCGCAATACCGGGTGTCGGCGCGACCGCCGCCTCTTTTCTCAGCTATTCGATGGCCAAGCGCAGTTCCAAACATCCCGAGACCTATGGCAAAGGGGAGATCGACGGCGTAGCCGCAGCGGAGGCAGGAAACAATGCCGTGGCCGGCGCGACGCTGATCCCGCTCCTGGCGCTCGGTATTCCGGGCGATGTTGTGACCGCCGTCATGATCGGCGCATTCCTGATTCACGGTCTGTCGATCGGGCCGTCGCTGTTCCAGACCCAGGGCGATACGGTCTACGCCATCTTCTTCGGAATCATGCTGAGTTCGATCGCCATGCTGATCCTTGGCATGCTGTCGATGCGCCTGTTCGCCCGTATCTCCGACATACCGAGGCACATCCTGATGCCCGGTCTCCTGATTTTCTGCGTATTCGGAACCTACGCGATCCAGAACAGCCATTTTGACATCCTTGTCATGTTCGCCGCCGGTTTTCTCGGCTTCTTCATGATGAAGATCGACTTGCCGGTTCCACCCTTTCTGATCGCCTTCGTGCTGGGCCCATCGTTCGAGGACAATTTGCGACGCACCATCCTCGTTTCGCATGGCGACTACAGCGTCTTCTTCAATTCATATATCTGCTGGTTTTTTACCGCGCTAACGGTTCTGTCGGTCGGTTACGGCGTCCTGTCATCGCGCCGTTCCCGTTCCTCCGCCGAAGCAAACGTGGAAGGCAATCCCGGGCATTCAGCCTGAAGCGTTCCGGGGTCGATCACACTGCACGATCTTTGTGCTGAACCTACTGAAGATCCGCAAGCGGACCAATGAGTGCTTCACTCATGGTCGCGCAGCGCCCAATGTTGCGCCGATTGCCCTGTCGAGTTTGTCGACGATCTCGTCGATGTGGCTTTCGTTGACGATGAATGGCGGTGCGAGCATCACGTGGTCTCCCGATCTTCCGTCGATGACGCCGCCCATCGGGTAGCAAAGCAGACCTTCGTCAAGCCCTGCGGCTTTTAGTTTCGAGGCAAATTTCATTGACGGATCGAGCGGCGCCTTCGTTTCCCGATCCGCGACGAATTCCAGCGATTGAAAAAGACCGCGACCGCGAATGTCGCCGACATTGGGATGCTGGCCAAACCGGCTCTTCAGCGCTGCTTCCAGATTGGCCGCCTGCTTGTGCACATTCGAGAGCAGGTCTTCTTCCGCAATCAGTTTCTGTACCTCCAGCGCCGTGGCGCAGGCTAGGGGATGGCCCGTATATGTGTGCCCGTGCTGGAAGAAACCGGAGCCCGAGACGATCGTGTCGTAGATTTTTGTGGTTGTGATGGTCGCGCCGATGGATGCGTATCCGGCGCCGAGCCCCTTTGCGAGCGTGACGATGTCGGCCGCAATGTTTTCCTGTTCGAAGGCAAAGAGTGATCCGGTCCGTCCCATTCCGCACATGACTTCGTCGAGGATAAGCAGGACGCCGTACTTGTCGCAGATTTCGCGAATCCGCGCGAAGTAGCCCGGAGGCGGAGGCACGGTTCCGATGGTCGCGCCCGCCACCGTCTCCACGATGAAGCACATGACGTTTTCCGGGCCTTCACGAAGGATTGCCGCCTCGAGTTCGTCCGCCACGCGGAGGCCGTAGGCCTCATCGGTCTCGGATTCCTGTTTCTCCCGATAGGGATACACCGCCGGCGTCTGGATCGTTTCGAGCAACAGCGGCGTATAGGCCTCGCGCCGCCAGAGATTGCCGCCAGCCGCCAGCGCTCCGAGCGTATTTCCGTGATAGCTCTGGGCTCTCGAAATGATGCGGTGGCGGGAAGTTTCGCCCTTCTCCACGTAATATTGCCGCGCGAGCTTCAGGGCGGCTTCCACCGATTCGGAACCGCCGGAAGTGAAATACACCTTCGAGAGATCGCCAGGCGCCAGGTCCGCCAACAGCGAGGCAAGCTCTTCTGCGGGTTCGCTGGTGAAGAAAGACGTATGGGCGAACGTGATTTGATCGATCTGGCGTTTCATCGCTTCGGCTATGCGCGGATGACCGTGACCGAGTGAACTCACCGCTGCGCCTGACGAACCGTCGATATAGCGCTTTCCGGACTTGTCGAAGATGTATGGTCCCTCGCCGCGGGCCGCCGTCGCCATGTCATTTCGTGGGAAGCGATGGAAGACGTCGGAGCGACCAGCAGGTCGGGCGTTTTTCACTGAACCAGCACTCATTGTTTCACTCCAGATAAACCTCTTTTGCATACTCACCATTAGAGCATATGCTATATATTTGACAATCTATACCAAATGGTACACACTCGTCAAAGTGCAGTTTTGGAGACCCGCCGAATGACAACGGAATTCGAAGGCAGGACAGCGCTCGTAACCGGCGCCGCGAGGGGACTCGGTTTGACGACCACGAAATTGCTGCTTGAACGCGGCGGCGCCGTGATCATGGCGGATGTCGATGCCGACGCCGTAATGTCTTCGGCAAAGTCTCTCGAAACCCAAGGGTACCGCGTATACCCTGTCGCCGTCGACCTGGCGCGCGAGGAAGAGGTTACGGCTCTTGCGACGGCTGTCGAAAATTTCTCCGACGGACGGCTTGATCTGCTTGTGAACAATGTTGGCGGCTGGCGTCATGCCCGTTTCGGTGAAATCAGCATGACCGACTGGGACTGGACGCTTCGAACAAACCTGACAGCCCCGTTTCTGACGACCCGGGCCGTGATGGATATCATGGTAAGGCAGGGCTACGGCCGGATCGTCAACGTGGCGTCTACGGATGCGCATAGAGCGAAACCTTCGCTTCCCCACTATGCAGCCGCAAAGTCGGCGCTTGTAAGCCTTACCCGGTCGCTTGCCGAAGAACTCGCGCCCCATCAGATCCTGGTCAATGCGGTGAGCCCGGGCGCGATCGCTACGGAAACGGCGAAGAAGCAGGACTGGTTCGCCGAGCGGATCAAGACCATTCCGGTCGGACGCGCGGCCGAGCCCGAGGACATCGCTGAAGCAATCCTGTTTCTCGGCTCGGATCGAAACCGTTTCGTCGTCGGTCAGACATTGATGGTCAATGGCGGCCTGTACATGACCTGACCGAATGGCGGTCAACAACTCAAACCGGTCCGAAGCATCCGCCAGTCGGTCCGGAAATCAAAGGCGGGAACAAAACAACTGAGAGGATTATGGGAATGACGAACAAGTACGGAATAAACAGCAATATTTCCAGGCGCACTGCGCTGATCGGTCTCGGCGCTGCGGCAACAGCCCTTGGAATGCCGCGGTTGGCGAATGCGAAAACGGATCAGATCGTCATGGCGACCGGCGGCGGAAAACTGGAGGAAGCCTATCGCAAGACTATCTATGAACCATGGACCGCCAAGTCCGGCGTGAACGTCATCAACACCAGTAATGAAGGCGCCCGTCTGAAGGCCATGGTCGAACAGGGCAATGTCGAATGGGACCTGATCCAGGGGCCGGCGGAAGCGCTCGCGGTCTATGCGAAGGAAGGTCTGCTCGAACCGATCGATTACAGCGTCGTCGACAAGGACGCGATGGTGAAGGGATCGGCGCATGATCACTTCGTCGTCACGGACCTTGCCGCCTACAACATCGCATGGAATACCGACAACGTGACAGGCGAGGGGCCGCAGAGCTGGGCGGATCTGTTTGCCCTCGATGGACGCGTGGGCCTGTGGAAGCGCCCCTTCCAGACGATGGAAGCAGCGTTGCTGGCCGACGGCGTTCCGATCAACGAACTCTACCCGCTTGATGTCGATCGCGCGTTCGCCAGCATGGACAAAATCAAGGACAAGCTGGTCTGGTGGGAAAAGGGCGCACAGAGCGCGCAGCTTCTGCTCGACGGCGAAATTGACGCTGGCTCGACCTGGAACGGGCGCGTGTTTGGTCCGAAGAAGGATGGAGCTCCGGTCGACTACACCTTCAACCAGGCGGTTCTCGTGTCCGACGGATGGGGCGTGCCGAAGGGCGCGCCGAACAAGGCGGAAGCTTTCGACATGATGGCCTATGCGCTGTCGCCGGAAGCCCAGGCTGCTTTCGCCAAGACAATCCCGTACGGACCGGTGAACATAAACGCCGATGCCTTGCTTGACGATGCGGTGAAAGCCAATCTGCCGACGCTCAACGACAATTCGGTTCTTCTCGACGTGAGTTACTGGGCGGATAATTCCTCGGAGATCGTCGAGCGTTTCAACACCTGGATTCTGGGCTGATAACCAAGCTCCGCTAACCGGGGCGGCCGTGTAGCGCGGCGCCCCGGACGCTACAGCTGTGGCTATGTTGATGGTGAAACGAATGGATGGAGACAGGAATGGCGTCCGATAAAAGCACGGGCTGGACGGCGACGGCGTTCTACCGCTGGCTGCTTGTTGCGCCGCTGGCTTTTGTCGGCCTGTTCTTCCTGTGGCCAATCCTAAACGTCATTTTGCGCAGCTTCACAGATCCGTCGCTGGGAGTCGCCAACTACGAGCGCGTTTTCGGCGGCGGGCCGTATCTCAAGGTTCTGTGGATCACGGTCGAGACGGCCGGGATCGTCACCATCCTGTGCGCGCTCATCGCCTATCCGGTCGCATACGTCATTTCCCGGGTTCGCGGATCGATGATGAGCCTCATGATGGCGTTTGTCGTCGTGTCCCTGTGGACCAGCGTCGTGATCCGCTCCTATGCGTGGATGGTGGTGTTCCAGAGAAAGGGCGTTCTCAACCAGTTTCTGGTCGCGGCGGATATCGTTGAGCGCCCGATCAGCTTTCTTCCGGGAACGCTGGCGGTCAATGTCGGAATGGTGCACATCATGCTTCCATTCATGCTGTTGCCCATGCTGGCGACGATGCGCACAATTGACCGCACCCTTATTTCAGCGGCCGAAGTCATGGGCGCCAATCCGTTCGTGGCTTTCCGCAAGGTCTTCTTTCCGCTCTCACTGCCAGGGCTTGGCGCAGGCTCCGCGTTGGTCTTCATGATGTCGCTCGGTTTCTTCATAACGCCGGCGCTGCTCGGCGGGCCGCGCCATATGATGGCGGCGGTCCTGATCGAGCAGCAGGCCAACCGTCTTCTCGATTGGGGACTCGCCTCTGCGCTCTCCACCGTCCTGCTTCTGCTGACAACGTCGATCTATCTCGTCTACCTCAGGGTCATGAAAAGCGCCGGGGGAGGTTTCGCCCATGGCCGCTGAGAGCACTGCAAAACTGCCGCCTGCTTTCCGCGCAGGATGGGTGATCATCTGCTGCTTTACGGCGTTGATCCTGGTCTATCTCGTTTTACCGCAGTTCATCGTGTTGCCGCTGTCCTTCTCCGACCGCAGCTTCCTGTCGTTCCCGCCGTCCGGGTGGTCGACCCAGTGGTACGAGAAGCTCGTCGCTAATCCATCCTGGTTCCAGGCGATGATCAATTCGCTTGCTATCGGCATTCCGACAGCGCTGCTGTCGATGGTCTTCGGCACCATGGCCGCATTGGCGGTCGCCAGGGGCGGTTTTAAGCAGGCGGGAGTGATTTCGGCTATCGTCGTGGCGCCCATGATGCTGCCGCACGTCATTCTTGCCATCGGTCTTTATCCGCTGATGCTGCAGCTCAACCTGCTTGGATCCTACGCAGCGGCCACGATCGGTCATACGGTCATCGGCGTGCCGCTGGTCTTCATCACGGTGACCGCAGCACTGGCCCGTCATGATTTCACGCTTGAGCTTGCCGCAATGACGCTCGGCGCGCGACCATGGCGCACGTTCAGATCCGTCACCTATCCGACGATCCGTATCGGAATCATCATTGGCGGCATCCTGGCGTTCGCCACTTCGATAGACGAACTCATGCTGGCGCTTTTCCTGACAGGCGCCGGAACCCGAACCCTTCCACGCCTGATCTGGGAACAGATGAACGACTACTTGACCCCAACAATCGCCGCCGTCGCGACGCTCGTATTCCTGTTTACGCTCATCCTGCTTGTCATTGTCGCGCTTATACAGTCCCGCTCGACGCGTTTGGAGGGATGGAACCATGACTGAACAAGGCGCGGAACTGAAACTCTCCGGAGTCGAGAAGCGCTACGGCAAGGTCGAAGCGCTGCGGCCGACTGATCTGGAGCTTGAAAGGGGAGAATTCTTTTCCCTGATTGGACCGAGCGGTTCGGGCAAGACGACCCTGCTCGGCGCAGTCGCGGGCTTTACGCCGCCAACGCGCGGGCGCATCGAGGTCGACGGCGTCGATATGGCGGCGTTGCCGCCCTACAAGCGTGAAATCGGCATGGTCTTTCAGAACTATGCGCTGTTTCCGCATCTGACGGTCTTTGAAAACATCGCCTTTCCCCTTCGACTACGCAAACTCCCGGAATCGGAGATACGCAGCCGGGTGACGCAGATGCTGGACACGGTTCGGCTGCCCGATGTTGGCGGGAGGATGCCGACACAGCTTTCCGGCGGACAGCAGCAGCGCATCGCACTGGCGCGCGCCGCAGTATATGGACCGCGCATCCTGTTGATGGACGAACCGCTCGGCGCGCTGGACAAGAATCTCCGCGAGGAGATGCAGTTCGAAATCAAGGAATTTCACACGAAGGTTGGCGCCACGGTTCTGTATGTGACCCACGACCAGGACGAGGCCGCGGCCATGTCCGACCGGATCGCCATCATGCGCCAGGGCGGCATCGTGCAGGTGGGCACGCCTCGGGAACTCTACGAACATCCACGCAATGAATTTGCAGCATGCTTTCTCGGAAACGCCAACTTGCTCGAGGTGGCGCGGGAGATCAGGCGCAGCGGCGACTACGTCGAGGTTGAAACGCCTGCAGGACCGGTGCGTGCGATCCATGAGGGAAAGGACACAGGAAACGGCGATCAGGTTCTTTGCGTGCGTCCGGAATCGATCAGCATCGAACATGAAGGCGCGGAGACCAGCGCGGCATCGACAGAGTTCAATCGCCTGTCGGGCCGTATCACCGACGCAACCTTCACCGCTGGATCCTTCAGATATGTGGTCGACGTCGAGGGAGCTTCCCCGGTCTCCGTTCGCCTGACCTCCATCCGCCAGTCGCAAATGCTCAAACCCGGCGATCGCGTGGCCCTGCAGTGGGCGGCCGACGCGACGCTGATGATACCCAAGGAGTAAACATGGGAACACTGGATAATAAGGTCGCGCTGATAACCGGATCGGGGGATGGTATGGGTCGGTCCCACGCTCTGCTTATGGCCGAGCGCGGCGCCGACATCGCCGTCTGCGATATCGACGGCGACAAGGCGCGTGAAACCGCGGAACTCGTGCGGGAACGCGGACGGCGCGCCTCCGTTCATGTTGTCGATATGGCTGACACCGACGCCGTCATGGCGATGGTCGCCGACGCTTCCAAGGAAATCGGCCGCATCGACATCCTGGTTAACAACGCCGGCTTTGGTCAGCGCGCAACGGTTGACGAAATCTCGGAAGACGATTTCGACCGCATGTTCAATGTTCACGTACGGGGCAGTTTCTTCTGCACGCAGGCGGTCGTTCCGGCCATGAAGGAAGCCCGTTACGGCAAGATCATCAACATCTCTTCGATTTGGGGCATGGCGGGAGCCCCGGTCGCCTCCCACTATTGTTCGGCCAAATCGGCGCTGCTTGGTTTTGCAAAGGCCTGGGCGAAGGAATTTGCGCCCTGGAATATTCACGTCAATGCGGTTGCGCCGGGCGGCGTGCGCTCCGGCGGTCCGGTCAAGCTCGACAATCTCGATATCCTGCGCGCCAAGGAAGAGAAGGTGCCGCTGAAACGCTACTGCGAGCCTATCGAGATGTCCTACGCAGTCGCCTTTCTCGCATCGCCCGAAGCGGACTTCGTGACCGGCCAGGTCCTCAGTCCGAATGGCGGCGAAACCATCGTCGGCTACTAGGGAGAGCACCATGACGAAAGATCCGAACAGTCTTGAAGGCAGGGTCGCCTGGATCACCGGCTCCGGCCGCGGAATGGGCAGCGCCCACGCGAAACTGATGGCCGAACGCGGCGCCGACATCGTCATTCACGATGTCCTGGAAGACGAAGCCAAAGAGACCGCAGAGGCCATTCAGGCGATGGGCCGCAAGGTTCTTCTGTCCACCGCCGACATTCGCGACGCGGCGGCGATGCGCGACCTTGTCAAGGAGGCGGAAGCCAAGCTCGGCCCGGTGGACATCCTCGTCAACAACGCCGGCATTGGCGAACATGCCGAGATCGAGGAGATCACGCCGGAAAAATACCAGCGCATGTTCGACATCCACGTTCGCGGAAGCTTCTTCTGCGGGCAGGCGGTCATTCCAGGCATGAAAGAGCGCAAATACGGCCGGATCGTCAATATTTCCTCGATCTGGGGCATGAACGGCCACCACACGGCGTCACATTATTGCGCCGCAAAGACGGCCGTTCTCGGATTGACCAAGGCCTGGGCCAAGGAACTGGCCCCATGGAACATCCTGGTCAACGCCGTATGCCCCGGAGGGGTGCTGACCGAGATGCCTATCCGCGTCCAGGGCATGGAGAAGATCCGCGAAAAAGAGAAGAAGGTGCCGATTGGACGCTGGGCCGCGCCTGAGGAGATTTCATATGCGGTCGTCTATTTCGCTGCGCCAACCGGCGATTTCGTGACCGGACAGGCGATCAGCCCAAATGGCGGCGAGACCATCGTCGGTTTCTGAGACACAGAACAGTAAAGGATATCCAGATGCATTTCGGCCTGTTTTCCCTGATGACGCAGCGTAACAAGGACAAGGCTGCCGGAGAGATTTACCGGGAAACCGCGGAGCACGTGATACTTGCCGAGGATATCGGCATGGAGATCGCCTGGTTCGCGGAACATCACTTTTCCAACTATTGCCTGTGTCCGTCGCCCCTGGCGATGGCCAACTTCATGGCAGGACAGACAAGCCGGATCAAGCTTGGGCCGGCCGTCATCGTCGCGCCGCTGTATGAACCAATCCGGCTCGCCGAGGATATCGGCATGACAGACCAGATGAGCGGCGGGCGGCTGGTTCTCGGCTTCGGCACCGGGTATCAGGCCTACGAATTTCACAAGTTCGGGCGCGACCTCAAACAGGCGCGAGACACGCTCTTTGATGTTCTCGACTTCGTGGATAGTTACTTCACGAAAGACGAGTTCGCCTACGAAGGCAAAACGATCAGCTTTCCGAAAACAGCGTTCTCGGTGCGGCCTGCGCAGACACGTCCGGATATCTACGTCGCGGGGATGGGGACAGACGTCGAGGCGCAAAGGCGGGCGGTCGAACGCGGCTACACGCCATTTTTCACGACAGGATGGAATGACGTCGAGACAATACGCGGCGTGCGCGACGGGTTGGCCGAGACGTGGCAAAAGGCCGGGGGCGACAGCGCCAGCGTGCCGTTTGCAATCCAGCGCTACGTCTTTGTGACCGATGACCCGGAAGATGCGAAACTGGCCGCCGACGGCGCGCGGTACATCCGCCGTATCGCCATGTCCATGCGCGGCGGTTACGGCGAACTGGACGGAGCCTTCCTGAAGGAGATTCCGGCGGATGGAGAACCGCCGCTTGAGGAAATCGTATCGCGCCTTCCGGTTGGCGATCCCGAGACGGTGGCAGAGCGCCTGGCGCGGGATATCGAGGTGCTCGGGCCCAAGCATATCAGCTGCTTCATGGCGATACCGGGTCTCGACCAGTCGAAAATTCTCCGTTCGATGGAACGGTTCGGATCGGAGGTAATACCGCTTCTCGAGAAGAGATTCGGCCCGCTCGGAGAACTGAACGCCATGCCGGCAGCCCCGCCGGTCGCGGCTGCGGCCAGCCACGGCTGAGATATGACAAAGCCCCTGATACTCGGTTTGGGCGGGACGGCGCGCGACGGGTCTTCGAGCGAAAAGGCGATGAAGATCGCGCTCCGGCATGCTGAAACTCTCGGCGCCCGAACGGAAAGCTTCTGCGGTCGCGATCTCCTCATGCCAGTGTATCAGCCGGGTGACAACGACCGGTCTGAGGCGGCGACGAGGCTCGTCGAACTGTATCGCAAAGCCGACGGCATCATCCTTGCCTCGCCATCCTATCATGGATCCCTGTCCGGCTTGCTGAAGAATGCGATCGATTATACGGAGGACCTTCGCACGGATCGGCGTGTCTACTGGGATGGCCGTGCGATTGGATGTATCTGTTGCGCTGGCGGATGGCAGGGCGGCAGTCAGACGGTTTCGGCTCTTCGCGACATAGCTCACGCCCTTCGCGGTTGGCCGACGCCTTTCGGCGCAGTTCTCAACACCTCCCTGCCATTGTTCGACGCCGATGGGCGATCGCTGGACGAGTCTGTGCAAAATCAATTGGAAATAGTGGGCGCGCAGGTCGTTGAGTTCGCCATGATGAGGTATGCTGCCGATTATGCGTTTTGAGACCGAGAGCCAATTTAGAAAAGCATTTCATGAGTCAGACTGAAATTCGCCAGGATGATCCGAAGGCCGGCGCATCCGACGGCATCGTCGATATACTGAAAACCCGCTTTGCGGGTTTCAGTCCGCAGCTCAGAAAGGCAGCCCGCTTCGCCATAGACAATCCAAGCGACGTCGCGGTCTATTCGATGCGAACTCTCGCAAAGAAGGCGGGAGTGCAGCACAACGCGATGGTGCGTCTTGCGCGCGAACTGGGCTTCGATGGCTACGACCAGTTTCGCGACCTTTTCAGGGATTACGTTACCCGGGGCAGCGACGCGCGGTGGCTGTCGCGCGCGCAGTCGATCCGCGAGAGATTTCCTGTCGGATCCAACACCCAGATCCTTGGTGAGCATGTGCTGCAGGAACTCGAAAACCTCCAACAGACGTTCGGAGAGGGAATCGCCGAAAAGCTGAATGATGCGGTCAGCCGGTTGCGCGGCGCGCGCAAGATATACGTGCTTGGCCTGCGCAGCATGTTTCCTCTGGCCTACTATTTTCACTACACGTGCCGCATGTTCGACGCACGCTCCGTCTTGCTGACCGGCCTCGGCGGAGCGCTGGCCGACGATCTGCGAACAGTTGGCAGCAAGGACGTCTTGCTTGTTTTTAGCTATCGTCCCTACGCGCGCGATGCGATCGCCGCAGTCGAATTCGTTCGCGAACGCAAGGGGCAGGTGATAGCGATTACCGATAGCGAAGTTTCACCCGTCGTCACCGACGCAGGAGTCAGTTTGATCGTACGAAATGGCGCCATATCGCTGTTCTCGTCTCTGTTGCCGGCGTTTGCCGTGGCGCAGATCATCGCCACGATGCTGTTGACTGAAGGTGGACGCGAAGCCATGCAGCGGCTTGAGGAAACCCAGGAGCAACTGGACCTGTTCAATGTCTACATGGAGTAGCTCCAGAAACGGGCTCGCTCCAGCATTGTTGATCAACGGCTGTCGGACGGCGCGTTTTCCTCCATCATCTTGCGATCCTGTTGCATTTCAAGCCACATCGCATTGACCACTGCAAAGAGAGCCGCGAGAGGCAGACCGAGAATCCAGGCGAAATACCACATCGTGTTCTTCCTTCGTCAGTAGACGCTTTCACTGTTGGAGGTGATCTCGTCGTCGGTGACCTTCCCCCACAAGACGCGGTAGACCCAGGCGGTGTAGGCGAGGATGATTGGCAAGAAGATAATTGTCGACACCAGCATCACGAACAGCGTGAGTTGTGAAGACGACGCATCCCATACCGTGAGGGAGGAAGTCGGATGGATCGACGACGGAAGAATGAACGGAAACATCGTCAGTCCGACTGATGAAATGACGCCGAGAATTCCGAGCTTTGACCACAGAAGAGGTGAAATTTCACCGCCGCTCCTGAGGCCGCGAATGGCCATGATCATGCCCAGAAAACCCAGAACCGGCGCAATCGCAATCCACGGACGCTTACCGTAGGCGGCGAGCCAGCTACCCTCCCGCACAACGTCCGAATGCAACGGGTTCGATGGACCATCGACAACGACCTGTCCAACCATGGCGTATCCGTCAATGCCGAAGGAGAGCCATAGTCCGGCAATGGCGTAGCCGGCTAAAGCCACCAGTCCCATCCAGACGCCGATTTTACGCGCCCGTTCCGCAACAACCCCGTCCGTCTTGACGACCAGCCAGGCGGCGCCGTGCATCAGCAACATGCCGAAGGAGACCAGACCCGTCAGTATCGCAAACGGATTGAGAAGACCGAGAAACTTGCCGTAGAACGTTCCCTCGTAGATGGCGTGCAGGTCTTCGGTAAAGCGGAACGGCACACCCTGGAGCACGTTCCCGACGGCGACGCCGAAGATCAACGCCGGAACGGCTCCACCGACGAACAGCGCCCAGTCCCAGTTCGATCGCCACCGGGGGCTCTCGTGTTTTGAGCGGTATTTGAATGCGACCGGCCTGAGGATCAAAGCCGCGAGCACGGCGAACATAGCCAGATAGAAGCCGGAGAATGAGACCGCGTAGAGCGGCGGCCAGGCGGCGAAAATCGCTCCGCCGCCGAGAATGAACCACACCTGGTTGCCTTCCCAGACCGGACCGACCGTGTTGATGGCGATCCGCCGTTCGACATCGCTTTTTGCGACGAAGGGCAGCAGTGCGCCGACGCCCATGTCGAAACCGTCGGTCATTGCAAAGCCGATCAGCAAAATACCGAGCAGCAGCCACCAGATAACGCGAAGCAGTTCAATGCTGATGAGTTCGTGCAGGATCATGATCGTTACTCCGCCGGAACCGCGCCTGCGACGGCGCGGTCAGATTTGCGCAGTTGCTGCCTGTGCTTGTCCATCCATTCGTCAGTCATCTCGACATCCATATGAGGACCTTTTCTGATGTATTTGATCATCAGTCCCATCTCGATGATGAACAGGATCGAATAGAATGTCACGAACCCGGCGAGCGTGATCAGAAGGTCGCCGACACTCAGGTGTGAAACCGACAAGGCTGTCGGCAGAACGCTGTCCACCGTCCATGGCTGTCGTCCATACTCCGCCACGAACCAGCCCATCTCTGCGGCGATCCATGGCGTTGGTATGATGAACACTGCAAGCCACAGCGCCGGCCGTGGAAATTGCATCCCGCGGAAACTGGTCAGATAGAAGAAGTACGCCATGACTGCGATGAACGCGAAGCCGAGACCGACCATGACGCGGAAGGCCCAGAACAGTGGCCATACTTTTGGCACCGTATCGCCTGCCGCCATTACGATCTGTTTGTCTGTCGCCTGGCGCGGATCGTCGACATATCGCCTCAGCAAGAAGGCGAAGCCGAGATCGGCGCTATGCTGTTCGAACGTATCGCGGACTTCCTGTGGCTCTGCGCCACGCTCGGAGCGTATGGTCAGAAGCGCGTCATAGGCGATGATGCCCGAGCGAATGCGCTTCTCCGCCGTTGCGACAAGTTCGTTGATGCCCGGAATTACGGTGTCGAGCGATCGTGTGCCGATCAAACCCATCATGTAAGGGATGTGGATCGCGTACTTTGTCTCGTGATCCTCCTGGTCGGGAATGCCGAACAGTGTAAACGAAGCCGGAGCAGGCTCGGTGTCCCACATCGCTTCGATAGCCGCGAGCTTCATCTTTTGCGAATGAGTCGCGGTATAGCCGGATTCGTCTCCGAGGACGACGACCGAAAGCGCCGACGCAAGACCGAAACTCGCCGCAACGGCGATCGAACGTCGCGCCAGTTCGATATGCCGATCCTTCAGCAGATACCAAGCCGAAACCCCGAGCACGAAGACGGAAGCGGTCACATAACCCGCAGAAACCGTGTGCACGAACTTTGCCTGCGCGACTTCGTTGAAGAGCACGTCGAAGAAACTCGTCATCTCCATGCGCATGGACATCGGGTTGAACTCGGCGCCGACGGGATTTTGCATCCAGCCATTGGCGATCAGGATCCACAGCGCGGAGAAGTTCGAGCCTATGGCGACCAGCCACGCCACGACCAGATGCGCCACTTTCGACAGCTTGTCCCAGCCGAAGAAGAACAATCCGACGAATGTCGCCTCAAGAAAGAAAGCCATGAGGCCTTCGATGGCCAGCGGCGCGCCGAAGATGTCGCCGACGTAGTGGCTGTAGTAGCTCCAGTTCATCCCGAACTGGAATTCCATGGTGATGCCGGTGGCGACGCCGAGGGCGAAATTGATCCCGAAAAGCAGTCCCCAGAATTTCGTCATCTGACGCCAGATGGGCCTGTCGGTCATCACATAGACCGTCTCCATGATGGCGACGATGATGGACAGACCGAGCGTCAGTGGAACGAAAAGGAAATGGTACATTGCTGTCATTGCAAACTGCAAACGAGACAGCTCGACGACATCGAGTTCCATCTACTATTCCTTTCGGTTTGGACACGCCGTCAATGCGCATGTCCCGGAGCCGTAGGTATTACAACTTCCGTGCCTGTCGGTATTGATACATATCAATTCTCGCAGCGGAGTGCGACATCTTGCTGCCGGTCGGAAAAAACCAGTTCCGCCTCTCTGTGTGAAGCAAGGAGAATCCCTGTTTCAGGGAGATATTTTCTGATCCCGGCGAGCGCCCGCGTCGCAGTGTCGCGGTCCAGGCCTTCCGTTGGCTCGTCCAGAAGCAGCAGCGCCGGCCGCCGAAGGAGGACCCGGGCCAGCGCAAGACGCCGGCTTTCGCCGCCGGAAAGCCCTGTTCCGGATTCTCCCAGCCTGCTGTCGAGCCCCCCGCGCGCTTCGATGACGTCGTCGAGCGCCACCGCCGTGAGCACAGCCCAGGCGTATTCATCGTTCAGGCCGGGGCGTGCCACCGCCAGTCCGTCCCTGATGGCGCCGCTCAAGAGCGCACTTCTCTGAGGCAACAGCGAAACGGTTTCACGCAGCCGCGGTTCTTCCCAATCGCGCAGATCGCTACCCAGTATTGCAACTGTCCCGTGGGTGGGCTGCATCATGGAGGCGGCGAGCTGCAAAATTGTCGATTTTCCGCTCCCGCTGGCGCCTGTCAGCGCAACCGTCTCGCCGCTTGCGACCTGGAGATTGAAATCTGCGACCAGTAAAGGTCCTTCCTCCCTGTAGGAGAAGCAGGCGTCTTTAAATTGGAGCAGTGGCGCGTTCGACTTTTGATGCGTGAGGGATCGAGCGGGCGCCGCTTGTGGCTTTCCGGCGTCCAGCAGGCGATTGACCCGCCTTGCTGCGTCTGTCATTCGGCCGATTTCCGCGAGGCCACGCCTGAGCGGCGCCAAGGCCTCGGCAATGGCCAGCGTCGCGAGGAAGCCGAGAGCGGCCAGCGCCGGATCGATGACGGCTGCCCGGGCGAGCAGGCCGCCGATGAGCAAGGCGCCGGCGGCGGTCAGACTTTCCGCGGATGAAATCAGAAAGCCTCCGGCGCGTTCGATGCGATCGTTGCGCGCCAGTTCCTTGCGCATCCGCTGCTCGGCGCCCATAACGTGTTCCGCGCGCCGGTCGAGCTTCCCGAATATCATCAGTTCCGCCCGGGACTGGATCAAATCCATGAACCGCATGCGAAAGGCGTTTAGCGCCAGTTGCGACAGGCGTGACGGTTTGCGGGACCGCACGGCGACAAGTCCGAGCGCGGGTAGAATGCCGGCGATCGTGCTCGCCAACAGCCAGACGACAAGCGCCGGATCGACCAGAAACCACAACGCGACGGCAGAAATCATCAATGTCGCGGCTGCTGCGACAAGCGGTATAACCAGGCGCAGCGCAACGCCGTCCAATGCGTCCACATCCCGCGTCAGACGGGTGAGTTGCTCCGACGCGCGCAGGGCCGGCAAACGGGGAAACGGGACCGTCGACAGCGCGCTCAGCAGATCGACGCGCAAGCGGGCCAGGCTGCGCAAGGTTGCATCATGCGTCAGAATACGTTCGCCGTAGCGCGCCGCAGTGCGGCCGAGCGCCAGAAAGCGCACGCCGGCGCTCGGTCGAAACACGTCGAAAACGACGCCGGCGCCTGCCAGACCAGCGACGCCGGCGGCTGCGATGAACCACCCTGAAAGCCCGAGCAGCGCGATGCCCGCGACCAGCACTGTGACAGACAGCGCCGCGCCGCGTAGAACCGACCACCAGTCGTTCGTCCAGATTCGGCGGATGATCGGCAGCAGCGATCTCATCCGGCAGTCTCCAGATCGATGATCCGGTCCAGGCGTCGCGCGAGTTGCAGATCGTGCGTTGCGACGATCAAAGTGGCGCCGCGCGCCGAAAGCGCCAGCAATCCATCGGTGACGGCCGACGCCGTTTTGCGATCGAGATCGGAGGTGGGTTCGTCCGCCAGAACGATATCGGCGTCGGAATAGAGCGCGCGCGCGATCATCAGACGCCGGGCCTCGCCCCCGGAAACGCCGTGTCCCGTTTCGCCGAGCCTGGTGTCCAGCCCGCCCGGCAATGTCCGGACGATCTGATCGGCGGAAGCGAGCGCGAGCGCGTTCGCAAGTCTTTCGTCCTCGCGTGTGTTCCCGGAGATGATCAGGTTGGCCCGCAGGCTGCCGTTGAAAAAATGCGGGGCCTGCCCGATCCAGCCGAGTCTGGCGCGCCAGGCGTCGGCGGTGCGGTTGTCCAGCAATTCCCCGGCGACGCGAATGTCGCCGTCAGGGCAGGGGGCAAGTCCCGCCAGCAATGCAAGCAAGGTTGATTTCCCGCTGCCGCTGCGACCGGTGATGGCGATCCGTTCGCCGGCCGCGATGGAAAGGTCGGGAA
The DNA here is from genome assembly GCA_024343425.1 of Rhizobiaceae bacterium MnEN-MB40S. Classification (GTDB taxonomy): domain Bacteria; phylum Pseudomonadota; class Alphaproteobacteria; order Rhizobiales; family Rhizobiaceae; genus Flavimaribacter. The sequence goes on along the minus strand of BRLC01000026.1, from coordinate 7,561 downwards.
ATTGTATCAGGCGGCCGGCAGGCGTCGTCCAGGAGAGCGCGCGCGTCTCCACGCTTGCAGGACCGGCGAGCGTCCGACCGGCGAATCCGCCTCCTGGAATTTCTAGTTCGGCCGCCGCTTCGAGGTCGGCCAGTTCGCCGGCGACGGCCTGAGCCGCAGCCCGGTCGTGCCAGGCGGCGGCGAGCTCACGTATCGGCTGAAAGAAGTCGGGCGCCAACAACAGCAGAAAGACGCCTTCGGCGACAGTCAGGGGCGTCGTCCAGGCGCCGAAACGCAATTCGCCAAGCAGCGCAAACCCCACATAGACTGCCGTCATCGCGACGCCGAGCGCCGCAAACAGCTCCAGAACCGTCGATGACAGGAAGGCGATGCGCAGGACCTCCATGGTCTGCCGGCGCAGACGGTCCGCGGCCGATGAAAAATCGGCGATGGTGCGGTCCACCGCGTCGAGCAGCCGCAAATCTGTGAGCGCTCGTATCCGCTCAGCCAGAAGGGCGTTCATGCCCCCGATTTCCTGCATCTGTCTTTCGCTTGCCGATTGGGCGGCCATTCCGACCAAAACCATGAAGACGGGTATGAGCGGGCCGGCGATCAGAAGAATGAAGGCCACGGTCCACGAGAAGATCATGGCGATGGCCAGGATGACGAGAGGTACAGTTCTGGTGCGGGCCATGGCCGGCGCGTACCGCAATATGTAGGGCGCGACGAGTTCGAGCTTGTCCGCGGCAAGCGCTGCGATTTCGGCGGAGGAACGCTGGCTTGCCGCCAGCGGCGACTGGCGGCTTTGCGCAGCAAGGAGTATTTCTCGCTCACGGCTGATGGCTGTCTGTGACGCAGCGAAAGCTACTCCACCGGACAGGCGCGCAAGCCCGGCCTTCGCCAGCCCGAGCGCAAGAAACAGCGCGCTGGCGCTCCATGGACCAAGAAAGGCCGGCGACCCCTCGACAAGCGCTGCAATGAGCTGCGCCACGCAAGCGGCCTGCGGAATCCACAGCAGTGCAGCCGCGACGCTGAGCCAGGAAGCCAGACGAAGACGGCTTCGCTCGGGCTGAAGCATCTGTTCCAGTCGGCGCGCAGCCTGTGTTTTCGCGTCAGGAACGGTATCGCTCATCGGTACTGGTGAAGCTTCTGCTGGCTGCTTTTTCATCGAGACGCCGGAGTTCGGCGGTCGGTTTTGCGACCTTATTGCACGGATCCAGGCCGATGGCGAGGCGACGATCTGCCCCGGTTGGTCGGCTGCTTTTTGTTTGACCGGCAAGGCGCGTCGATCGCAAGGTTCTCGTGAACGTCAAACCATCTCCATTTCATCTATTGCGGAAGCTGGCGTATTTCTTCTACCATTCATGGTAGCGAAAATCGCAATCATACCCAGCCTGGGGGAGCGATTTGAAGGAGGCATGTCACGGAGCAGGAGCGCGCTTCGTCGCCCGGCAATCGGTCGGCGTCAGGAGTGCTTCCAATTCCGATCCTCAAACTCTGGAGTTTGATCTGACCGGGATTGACGGTCCGGTCGTGATCAACGCATCCGCCGGCGATGAAGACGGGCGCGTGAGCCTTACTCTTCACCACGACGCCGAAAATGGCGTGTCCGCGGATTACCGCGTGGATGTCGCGACGTATCTGACGGCCCAGGAAAGTAAACCTGCCGGCTGCGGTTTCTTTCATCGGCTGCTGCCGGCTCTCGACGATCATCTGCTTCCGGACGAGGACGCCCTGTCTGCGCTTGCAGCCGCCATGCGTTTGGAGAAACGATCGATCGAGCATTCGACGATACCTGCGGCCTATACTTATCTGGGCCAGTTCCTTGCGCATGACCTGGCCTATACGAGTTCTGACAGCGACCCGCTCAATCCGGTGAATTACCGGACGCATGCGTTCGACCTAGACAGTATTTTCGATTCGCGACCAGACGGATATCCGGAGAACGGCAAGGACTATCTCTGTCGCGGCGGCCTCGGCCTTGGCGCAACCAGCGCCGGGCGCTTCGCCGACATTCCAAGAGACGCCGAGGGCGTTCCGCTCCTGCCGGACGAAAGAAACGACAACAACGTCATCGTCTCCCAGCTCGTCGCATCAATCATCAGGTTTCATCACCGGATCTGTGACATCGAACCAGATGAGGCCGCGGCAAAAAGGCTGACGCGCCGGCATATGCAATCGGTGATCCTGCACGATTATCTCAAACGCATCATCGATCGTGACATCTATGATGAAGTCATGACCCATGGGCGGGGATTTCTCTTTGCCGACGCGCCGCCGTTTCCGTTCAGGATTCCGGTCGAATTCTCGATCGGATGCTTCCGTTTCGGTCACAGCATGGTCAGGGAACGATACTTCCTGAACGGAATCCTGTCCCGCGAGCCGACCCGCCAGGTCCTGGCCCATACCCATCTCGGCAGGGTTATCGACCGCGACCGGCCGTTCCTGCAGGATCGCTGGGTGATCGACTGGTCCTATCTTCTCGACCTCGACGGGTCGCGCGAGCCGGAATACGCAGAGGCGATCGACGCGAAACTTCCGGTTCTGTTCCAGGAACTCGACAGGCGGTGGGTCTACGAAATGCCGCGCAGCCAGACATCGAACACCGTGCCGCTCTCGGAACTGACCTTGAAACGCGGGCGATCTGTCGGCCTGTCGCCGGCGCAGGATTTGGTCGAATGCGTCAATACCGAGATGGCGGGACATCCGTTGCCAGGCGGAGCGCAGCGCAAGCGCGTCAAGGGTATTGCCGACCTGTCGGACAATGCATTTGGCGCTGCTTTGGGAGACGTCCTTTCGCGAGACGACCATCGCTTGGCGAAGTCTACGCCGCTCTGGTTCTATACGCTTGCAGAGGCCCAGAAGCTCGGCCGCGATCCACGAGACGGGTCGACCCGTCTCGGTCCGCTGGCGTCCCGCATCGTCATGGAAACAGTGCACGCCGCCATTCAGGCGTCACCCGACAGCATTATCGACGATGTGCAGCGCGTTCGCTTTTTACCGCATCCGCAGCTTGTCACAGCAAGGGAGAATGCTTTTACTCTGCACGACATCTTTCGCAATATTGGTAACCTGAACTAGCAACGAAAGGGGAATATCATGGGATCAGTCGTCGTCTACAAAAAGGACGCATCCCTGTCGGTCGACCAGCAAAGGCGGGAAGGCATGATCTTTGCCGGAACCCAGGTCGAAACCAGGATGCAAAGCACCAACAACTACTGGGATGCGGTTCTTGGAACGCTGCATGCCATCATCAGTGCTTCAAACACAGGTTATGAAGCCCTGTACGAGTTTCAGAACGAAAAAGGCAAGATGAAGCAGAGGCGCATCAGTCATTCCGCGAAGAGAAGGAATGTGTTCGACCTGTCGCATGTCGATACGGGCCAGCCCGACGGTCATCTCGTGCTGGAGATCAAGCGCGATGAAAGGGTGGCGGACGTCCATTTCATGACGGTTCTGGCGCCACGGCGCTCCAACCAGGCGGACGCCTTCGGATACCTGGCGACGATCGTCGGAGACGTAGCGGAAGTTCCCGGTCGGGAAGAGGACTATCTGAAGGGAACCGTCACCTTCCAGAGGTGCCTGTAGTCTGATCGGGCGCCGTCGAAGAGTTAAGGCTCTTGTTCCAGAGCAGTCTGCTCCATCAGCGAAAGCAGGCGCGCGCGATCCTTTTCTTGGCGGATCGGATAGGCTTCGCTGAACCATCTGGCGATCTCGGTCCGGGTGGGCGCTGTCGCGCCCGCCCAGATGGCGCTGACATCATGGCACAGGCGCTTGAATTCGGTCGCGGCTTCTTCTCCGCGGCCGACGGCGGCGAGAGCGGCCGCGTGCCAGCCCGGATTGTCGATGATGCGATCGCTCGAGCGGATGGCGGCTTCGATCGCCTTTTCGTGCTCACCGGCCAGAAAATAGACGCTTGCCGCATAGCTCCACTGGTAATCGAGCAGCACCGGCGCGTATTCGATGCTGTGCGCCAGCAAATCCATCGCGCGATCATGATCGCCGAAGAAGGCGAAGCCCATCGCACATGAGACGAGCGTGCGTGGGCTGTGCGGGTTGAGTTTTGCGGCGAGCTCCATATGGATCGAAGCGTTTTCGAACTTGCCGTCAAGCGATGACGACCACGCCACAGCCAACTGGTTGCGCGCGTCGAGTGGATCGAGCTCCACAGCCATTTGCGCCAGCCGGTAAGCCTGCCGGAGATCTTCCGAATCGCGGGCGAGGCCGGGACGCACGATGTGTCTGACGTTCTTCAGGCTCGCAAGGCTGGCGTAGGCGGGCGCAAAACTGGGAGAGTGGTCGATGATACGCGTGAAGATCGAGGCGGCCTCGTCATGGCTCTGGGGCGTCCAGCGCGTCAGGATCTTCTCGCCCTGCAGCCATTGATCGACGCATGCGTCCATCTCCGGCTCCGTTGTGCGCGCCAGCCTGTCCGTCGAAATATAAACCTCGAGGGTGGCGGCGATGCGGCCGATCGCGCGCTGCTTGACGGCCTGAAGGTTTTCCGGCTCGAGCACGAGACGATCAGACCACACAAGCCCGCCGCTGCGCGCCTCTCCAAGCGTCAGGACGATTTCCGGTTTGCCGACAGCCGAGGTCAGCGTTGCGCTGAGCTTGTAGTCTGAAACGCCTGCCGAGAGCGACGGCGCCTGCTCTCCTTCGACGGCGGACCAGCCGCGAAAACAGGACAGGCTGGCGAGCAGCTCCTTGCGAAAAGCATTCGCGATCTCCCGGCCTTCGTCGGTGAGCGCTTCGAACTCCGTCACCTGGATTCGCAATGGCGCGGTCGACGCGCGCGTTCGCACAGGCGATGCCGCGGTGTTGTCTCCACGCAGGGCGGCGAACGTTTCCGGCTTTGGCGAGATGCCGAAATATCGGGTCAGATAGTTTTCGAGCTGGGTGTAGACCCGCCGCGCAGCGCCGGGATTGTCGACGGCGTGATAATACCGGATCAGCATGCGCGCGGCCCGTTCATGGCCGGGCTCGATCCGCACGAGCGCCATGGCTGCGTCGCGGGCGCCGTCGTCGCCGACTTCGAACATGTCGAGACAGAGTTCGAGCGCGGTGGCGATCCGATTGCGCCATTCGCTGCGGGCCACCGCGAGCCAGGAGGTGAAAAGCGGACCGACATCCTCCAGCCCGGCCAGAATCCGGTCCGGCCATTCGCCGTCGCGGTTCAGCACAGGATCGACGTATCCCTGGCGCAGGTCGTTTTCCATTCTTTCCAGATCGATCTCGAGCCGGCTGTGGTTGAGCACGACCGAACCCTCTGCCCACTCGACCGGCAGTCCAGACTGTCTCCGTATTGACGACACCAGCCGGTTCATGGATTTCTTTGCCTCGGCGAAGGGACGATCCGGCCACAAAAGCGCATTCAGCCGACCAACCGTCTCGACGCCATTCGGAGACACGACAAGATAGGCGAGAAGGCCCTTGGTCGACCCCCTGGTGCCGACCGGCAGCGATTGCTCGTCGCGGGACACCGACAGTCCGCCTATGGTGCGCACGGAGAGTTGTCCGATTTCGGGATTGTCCGCGGCGTCCATCTCCTTCAGGACCTGATAGACCCGCATGTGTTCCGGTATGTTTTTCATGCGGCGACCGCCGATCGCCTCGAAGCCGAACCGCGATGTCCGCTGAACCAGCATGTAGACTTCCTGCGAGACGCAGGTGCCGCCGCTTCCGGCAAGACCTTCCAGCCGCGCCGCCACGTTGACGGCGTGGCCGTAGGCGTCGCCGCCGCGAAACATCACTTCCCCGATATGGATTCCGGCCCGGAACCTGGCCGTATTCGGGAAGCCTTCGCGCAGGTCTGCGACCGACTCATGCATCGCCATGGCGAACTCGATGGCGTCTGTCGCGCTCTCGAACAGAAGCATCGCGCCGTCGCCGGTTGTCTTGACGAGTTGTCCGCGAAAGTCGGCGCATGTCCTGGTGAAGTGGTCGAAGCAACGCGACAGGAAGGCGATGGTCTCGTCTTCCCGCTCACTCATGAAGCGGCTGGAGCTGGCAAGATCCAGAAACAGCACGGCTTTCAACGAGGTTTTGGGTGTTCCGGCCTGTCCGGTATTCCCCGCATTGGTGCTCGACATCGGTTCCCCTGCGCGTCAATGTGCGCAATTGATAGTTAATCTATCAGTTTTTGCAATGTTACATGAATAGTACATTGGACAACCTGCAGCAGTATTTCTTGCACATTGACGCGACGCCTGAAGGTTGGCCGGCGCATTTCGAGTTTTGCGTGCCGGGAAGCGAGGCGTTTGCGCGTTGGCCGGGCTTTCCCATGGCTGCGCGTGTGGAATCGGGACGCGCAGCCGGCGGCCGCGGTCTTACCAAGGCAAGTTGTCGAGAAAGCGGCCTCGGTGAAGCCGTCGAACTCGCCAGCCTGTGCGCCTGGGGCGATGAAACCCTCCTTCAGGCGTCTTTGGAGACTGTCCGCGATATCGCCGTGGAACCCGGCCGATTGGCAGGTCTGACCTCCATGCAACGTGCTGAAAGGGATGACTGGAACAGCGCCTATGGCGGCGTGGACTGGCGCGGGCGCAGCGTTTCAGACGCGGAAATCATCGACTGGATCGAGGCAAAGGATCTGTCAGGCGCTGTGCGCCTGATTCCCGCCGAAGCGGCGCTGATCGGAAAAAGCTCCAAGGGCGACGGCCAAGCCATTCTGATCGCGGACACCTGCGGCTGTGCTGCTGGCGTTGACGCGGATTCGGCCAGGCTCGGCGCGGTTCTGGAGCTTGTCGAACGCGACGCCGTCGGTCGGTGGTGGCACGGGGCGCGCCAGCGCCCGCAATTCGGATTTGACATCATCGCGCACGAACCGGAGTTATACAGTTTCCTGGAGCGTCGGGAGAGGAGCACTCGGCTCTTCGACATCACCACGGATATCGAGATTCCGGTTGTCGCCGCAGTGTCCTGGACTGCGAATGGCGGCGATATCGCGATGGGTTTTTCAGCCCGCTTCGACCACGGCGCCGCTGCCGTTCACGCCTCTGTCGAAATGTTGCAGGGGGAAATCGCGCTCACCCAGCGCGCCGATGCGGGCGACCGACTGCTTGCCGAATGGCTTGAAAAGGCGACGGCGCGTCTTCCGATGCTGTCGCCGCCGCCGGTCACTGCAACGGCGGTGTCTTTGCCACAAGACAATGCAGGCGACCGATTGCAGGCCTGTCTCGACAGGTTCGAAGCGCTCGGTCTGGAGATCCTGTTCATCGATTTTACCCGCGCCGAATTCGGCGTTCCGGTCTTCCGGGCCATTGCGCCGGATCTCTGCAGGGACAAGCCGCGCTGGATCTACAAGCGTCTCTGCGCCGCGGATGAAAGGGATCTGGGCGTGAAACCAGATCCGGATGAAAATCGGCGGCCGCCTAACCGAATTCCCTTGATGGTGTAGTCATGTTCTGATAATTTTTTAAATTATCTATATTATTCAATAGCTTAGATTTCGTTTCGGGAATCTGGCTTCGTTTCGGGAATCTGGCTTCGTTTCGGGAATCTGGCTTCGTTTCGGGAATCTGGCTTCGTTTCGGGAATCTGGCTTCGTTTCGGGAATCTGGCTTCGTTTCGGGAATCTGGCTTC
>BRLC01000025.1 GCA_024343425.1 Rhizobiaceae bacterium MnEN-MB40S | reverse complement strand
TCAGAACCTTGCGGTCATCGGCGCGGGGTACTCCTCGCACCTTTGTCGGCAGAAGCGGCTGTATCACAGACCACTCGAAATCCGTCAGATCGAAGCGTGCCATCAAGACCTCCATTCATTGAGGTCAGTGAATCAGAACTCACACTCAAAGGGAATCCTGTTTATGAGTATGTGACCTAGAGGTATTTTGACACCGACCATTCGCCCGGCGTTCCACGCTGGCCGGCCGCTAGCGGCAGGATTGTATCGTGCCATTCCCATTTCTCACACTCTTAACGCCACCATTGGCCGCCAAGAGGATAGGTGAGCATGTTGAAGCCTTGGCGCTTGCGGGCTATCAGGTATTAATGTCTGTCCAAGAATGGCCAGTTAGGTATCGGGGGTTGAGTGAAGGGCGGCAATCAGATTCTTTGTATTTTGCGACAAATACGGAGAGATCGAATGGCCTGGACACCCTTCACCCGCCGTCACCATGACAGAAGCGGGCTGCGTTATGCAAGTGACCTGACTGACCGGGAATGGAGCATGGTCGAGCCCTTCATGCCGCCCCAGCCGCAGCGGGGTCGCAGGCGCAAGACGTCACTGCGCTCCGTAATGGACGCCATCTTCTACCTGCTGCAATCGGGATGCCAATGGGCGTTGCTGCCGCACGATTTTCCGCCGAAAAGCACGGTTCATTACTATTTCAAACGGTTCTGCCGGGACGGGACGTGGCGGCGTATTCATGACGCGCTTTACCGCAGGACGCGGCAACTGGAGGGCCGCGAAGACCAACCGTCATTTGCCATCATCGATAGCCAGTCGGTGAAGACCGGCCCGGACGCCCACAGTGATATCGGTTATGATGCGGGCAAGAAGATCAAGGGCCGCAAGCGCCACATTCTGGTCGACACGTTGGGTATGCTTCTCAAGGCGGAGGTCCACTCGGCGGGCATTCAGGATCGCGACGGAGCAGCCCTCGTCTTCGACAGGCTCGCAAGCCGCTTTCCCTTTATCGAGACAATCTGTGGCGATGGCGGCTACCAGGGACCCAAAGTCCAAGCCGCAAGCCCGAGACCTGTAGAAATCGTCAAACGCAATCAGGCCGGATTTGAGGTGCTGCCAAAACGCTGGATCGTTGAGCGCACACTGGCATGGCTTGGAATAAACCGCCGCCTGGCGAAGGATTTCGAGCGGTACTCAACGACAAGCCTCGCCTTCATCCAGACCGCAATGATAAAGCTCATGACAAGAAGGCTCGCCCGCTACCCGCTTTCTTGAACAGACTCTTAGAGATGGGTTCATTACAACGGACACATTCTATCGCCACATAGGGCACCGCAATCACAGCAAACTGCTGAGATAAAGCGTTCGCCGCCGTTTTGGGCGCTTGTCCACATTTTCGAGAAATGAGCCAAGTTCTCGACCAGAGCCGATAAACCATATTCAGCGGTTTGCCTGGTCGGGAAAGTCTTGCGAGTGATAACCGCTGCGGCCCTTCCTGACGGTAGCAGCAACTCCCAGTTCAGACCCGGCGAAGCCCGTGTTGGTTCAACAGATTTATCAGCATGTCCTTGGCTTCGGTCCTATGCCGCCAATGGATCTCTCGCGCCGCCTTGGAATCACCCTTGGCTATGGCTTCGTAAAGCGCGCGATGGTCCTCGTTGGATTTCTGAGGCATCGGCCGCATATGCAGCGTCAGGGCTCTTGCTCGCCTGACCTGGTCGTTGAAATTAGAAACGATCGTCTGAATCCGCTTGTTACCGCCAAGTCGGACAAGCTCGTCGTGGAAGGCGGCGTCGGCGCGGGCCCAGCTTTCGCGGTCATTCGCCGCCACGCTGGCTTCCATTTCGAGTGTGGCCGATTTGAGACGGGACAACTCCTGTTCGGAATAATGGGCGTCGGCGGCAAGCGACGCGGCCAGGCTCTCAAGTTCGGTCAGCACCTCGTAGATTTCACGCATGTCATCGGCAGACAGCGCCGATATCCGGACACCCTTGCGTGGACGGACTTCCAGCAAACCTTGCGACTCGAGAACAAGGGTGGCCTCGCGGACCGGTGTTCTCGACATGCCGAGCTTTTTGGCGAGCTCGCTTTCAAGGTGATCCGACCCCGGAGGCAATTCACCTGCAAATATCAACGCTCTGAGTGCATTCACCGCGCGAATGCTGTGAGATTTTGATTTTGCTTCTACGGACACTCTAGACCCCTTGTTTCCGACCCTCGCTTGCTGATCGGTAGATCGCTTCCTCGATCTCTATAACATGAAGATAATCGGCTGCAGCGTTTTCGAAAGGGCCGTCTTTCAGCAGGCCATTGACAACGTGACGCTGAAGCGCGAACACGCAATCGCCGGCAAAGCCGCGCCAACCGACTGGCTCCAGTAGAGTTCTGGTTGTCCTCTCGCCGAAAGATCGGAGATGCAAGGCGCCGTTGCCGGACAGGGTGATCGTACCGGTGGTGCCTTCCAGCAATGCCTCGCCCAGAGTGATGCGGGTGTTCTCGGCTGCATGATCGAGATGGCGGTTGCCATCGAAAACGGCCCGGACTCCATGATCGAAATCGAAAATGATGTAACCGGCGTCCTCGCCCGCGATCACCGGGTTCATTCTCCTCAGATCGGCATAGACAGCCCGGATGTCCCCGAGCAGGAACCGGAAGGTGTCGATCCAGTGCACTGCGGTCTCGTGGACGAGAAAGCGCTGCATTTTCTGGAAATATGGCTGACGTGAGAGATAGGCATCGGCGCCTTGCCCGTCGCCTGTCCGCAAGCGGAAGGTCAATTGATGAACATCACCGATCTCGCCGGCGGCAAGCGAGCGGGCCATCTCCCGGTACCAAGGCTGGAAACGGAAGTTTTCGTGCACGATCAGCGGAACGCCCGCTTCTGCTGCGCGAGAGGCAGCAGTCCTGGCTTCCGCGAGAGAGGTGCAGAACGGTTTCTGGCATATGATCGCCCTGACGCCGTGATCGAGTGCAGCCCTGATCGCATCCAAATGCGTTTCGGGCGGCGTTATGATATCGAGAAGATCGGGAGTTGTTGCTTCGAGCATCTGTTTGAGTTCGATGAACGCCGGATGGCGGGACAGCCGGGCCTTTTCGGTATTTCTGTCGGCAATGCCGACCAGTTCCACCTCTTCAATCCTTGCCCAGGCGTCGAAGTGAAATTGGCTAAAATATCCCGCGCCCAGACAGGCGACCCGCAACTTCCTTTCCACGATCATGCCTTCGCTGTGAATTGTTCCAAAACCTCATCGGCGGCTGCTTCGGTGCTGCTGGTTCCGCCCAGATCGCGTGTCAGAACGCGCCCGTCAGCGACCACCTTGTAAACGGCGTCGCGCAACAGGGCTCCATCGGAAACCATCTTCTCGATGTTGTGCTTTGTGCCGAGCCAGTCAAGCATCAAGGCGGCTGACAAGATCATCGCGAATGGATTGGCCACGCCCTTTCCGGCAATGTCGGGCGCCGAACCGTGGCAAGGCTGAAATACCGCGTGGTCACGGCCGATATCGGCCGACGGCGCGAGGCCTAAGCCGCCCATGATGCCGGCGCCGAGATCGGACAGGATGTCACCGAACATGTTTTCTGTGACCATGACATCGAACAACCAAGGTTTTTCGACCATCCAAAGTGCGGTGGCGTCGACATAGGCATGATCCGCGGTCAGCTGAGGGTACTCTTTGGCTACACAATCGAAAATCTCGCGGAAAAAGGCGAATGCGCGAAAAACGTTGGCCTTGTCGACGCAGGTTACTCGGCCCTTGCCGGCGCCCACTGCCTTGCGCTGTTCGGCATAGTCGAAGGCAAAACGGAACAGCTTTTCGCTGGTCTTGCGTGTGATAAGGAGAGTCTCGCGAGCCTCTTCACTCGTGACCTCGCCCTTACCCATGGAGTGAAACAGGCCTTCTGTGCTTTCCCGGATCAGCACGAAGTCGATCGTATGGCCGCCCGCCAACTTGAGCGGAGTAGGTTGGCCACGGATAACCCGCACCGGGCGTACGCCTGCAAACAGGTCGAGCTCGATTCTCAGATCCAGTTGCGGCGATATTTCGGTCCCGTCCTTGTAGCGAACGGAGGGCAGCCCCATGGCTGCAAGCAGGATGGCATCGGCTCGACGAGCCGTTTCCATCGAGGTCGAAGGCAGCGATTCACCTGTCGCAGCGTAGAGGGCGGCTCCTGCTGTGGCCATGTTGAAAGCTAGCTCGTAACCCTGGCGCCTTTTTGCCAAGGCTTCCAGTATGCGGATGGTCGGCGCTGTTATTTCTGGCCCGATCCCGTCGCCTTCAAAAACCGCGATTTCGAATGATTGGACCATGAATTTCCCCTGGATGATGAACCGGCATCGATGTCGCCGGATCTGGCAGCAAAACGTATTTGACAATAAATTTATTAATGTATACGTTAAAAAATTGCAACACGGTTTATTGCCTGGGAGGAAAGCATGAATACTCTGATCAAGACGCTGGCCGTCACCACCGCACTAATGGGCGCATTCGCCACATCAGCACTCGCACAAACAGTTCTGAAATTCAGTCACACAGACAATCCAGGCGGTTCGCGGCAGGCTGCAGCCGAGGTATTTGCCGAGAAGGTGAAGGAATATACAGAAGGCCGCTATGAAGTCCGCATCTTCCCCGCTGGCCAGCTCGCCAATGACCCAAAGGCCATCGAGCAGCTGCAGCTCGGTGGCGTTGATTTCACGGTTTCGGCGACGGGATCTTACGCCACGCATCTGACCTCCCTGAACCTCACCGCCATGCCGTTCTTGGTTGATACCTATGAACAAGGTTGGGAGTTTTATGACAATTCCGAATGGTTGAAGGGCGAGTTCGCCAAGTTGCCGGAAGTTGGCTTCCGGGTTCTGTCAACGTGGGAAGCCGGCTTCCGCAGCTACACCACCAAGGATCCGCTGACATCGCCTGCGGATGCGGTCGGCAAGAAGATGCGGGTGTTTCCGAACGACATGATCCGTTGGACCATGGAAGCAGTCGGCTTCCAGACAGTGGTGATGCCGATCACCGACGTCTATCTCGCGATTCAGCAGGGTACGGTCGACGGCCAGGAAAATCCGGTCGACACCATCAAGTCGCTCCGTTTCTACGAAGTGGCGCCCTACATTACTCTGACCCGCCACGTTTACAGCCCGCTGCCTTTGACAGTGTCAGAAAAGACTTGGCAGAGCTTCTCGGATGCAGACAAGGAAGCGGTCAAGAAAGCCGCGGCTGAATCCTCGGCCTTTAGCCGTGACCTCGTCAAGAATTCGGTCAACGCGCAGCTTGATGAGATGACTGCCGCCGGCGCCAAGGTGTCGACGCCTGAAATCGGTCCTTTCCGTGACGCGGTATCGTCGGTCTATGACAAAGCACGGGAAGTCTATGGCGCGGAAGCTGTTGACAAGGTTCTTGCCGACACTGCCAAGATTCGTGAGACGATGCCCGCGAATTAGGTTTCGTCTCGTTCGAAACCAGAGTCAGGGCCCTCGGGGTCCTGATCTTTTCTCTGGGGTTTTGGCATGGACTACAGGTCAACCTATCCGTTTCCGTTGCGTGTTCTCAGCGGTTTGATCGACGTGTTTCTCGTTCTTGGCGGGCTCGCGATCGTGACGCTTGTCTTTGTCAATGCAACGCTCAGAGGGGCGGCTGGTTTTGACCTTGCCTGGTCACTGGAAGTGACTGCATTTCTTCTGCTCTGGACAACGTTTCTCGGATGCGCCGCTGCGATTGCTCGCGGCGCGCACATGCGCGTGACTGAAATTGTCGAGCTTTTTGTGCCGCAAGGCGCGCATCGTTTTCTCACTGTCGCGATCAACATCGTGGTGCTGTTGATGATGGCGAGCTTGATTTTCGAAGGCTACTCGATCTCAAGTCACACCTGGGCGCAGCGGACGACGGTGCTGTATTGGCCGGTCGGTCTCCTCTATGCCTCAATGCCCGTCGGCGTCGCGCTTTCACTCATCTTCCATATGTTCAATTTGGTGCATGACTGGCGCTCGCCGCCAGATCGCCAGGATCCGCCGATTGTACATCATGTTGATGGCGCTGACACGGGAGCTGTGTTGTGATCCTGCTGTTTGTCGTTGCGGTGTTTCTCATCACCGTGTTTCTGGGGATGCCGTTGGTTTGGGCGATACTGCTCACAGCAGTACTACCGATCATCGTTTTTGATTTGGGTTATCCGCTACAGGCGCTTTACCTCAATTTCATCGGCGGGGTCGAGCCGAACCATTTCCTTGCCATTCCACTGTTCATCGTCGCCGGTGAATTGATGAGCCGCGGCGGCGTGGGCCTGCGGATCATCGGCTTCGCCCGGGCAGCCTTCGGCTTCATGCCCGGTGGGCTGGGCATGGTGGTAGTTGGCGCCTCGATGATCTTCGGTGGCATTTCCGGCTCGGCCATTGCCGACAGTGCGGCGATTGGCTCGGTGATGATCAAGAACATGGCCAGGGAAGGCTACAACAAGGCGTTTGCCGCCGGCCTCGTGGCTGCTGCCGGGACCATCGGTATCATCATTCCGCCCTCGATCCCGATGCTGATATACGGTTTTGTCGGTAATGTCTCGGTCGCCGATCTGTTTCTTGCCGGCATGGTGCCCGGTATCATATTCGGGCTCGTGTTCATGACGGTCTGTTACTTCGTTGGCAAATCCACCGGCTGCGATCCCGGGGGGCGCACCACCACGCGGTCCGAATTGTGGAGCTCGTTTGTGGGGACCGCGCCAGCGCTGTTCATGCCAATCCTCATTCTCGGCGGCATCTTCAGTGGCTGGGTGACACCGACTGAAGCGGCAGCGCTTGCGGTTGTGTACGGGCTGGTCGTGACCATCTTCATCTATCGTGATTTCAAGATCAGGGATCTGCCTCAGCTAATGATCGACGCTTTCGTCACCAGCGCCACGGTGATGGTGGTAATCGGGGCAACGACCGTGCTTGGCTGGCTGATCACGCTCGAACAGATGCCTCAGGTTCTGGTCGGCTTCGTGCAGGACCTTTCGTCCAGTCCTTGGGTTTTTCTGATCCTCGTCAACCTGGTGCTGCTGGTTTTAGGTCTGGTACTCGATCCGGTTCCGGCGATTCTGCTCACCGCACCGCTGTTCCTGCCCACCGCGCTGGCCTTTGGTATCGATCCGGTCCACCTTGGAGTGATCATGACCTGCAATGTTGCTGTCGGACTATTCACGCCGCCCGTGGGCGCCACGCTCTATGTCGCCTCGCGAATATCAGGTGTCGGGGTGCTTTCCATCGCCCGGAGAATGGGCATGCTGTATTTCGCCGCCATCTGTGCGTTGCTGCTGGTTACCTACGTTCCCGCGGTATCGATGACGATGGTCCACCTGTTCCGTTAAGAGAGGTTGTCATGTTTGCTGTCGTTGTGACGTTCAAAATTAAGGCTGGCAGGATCAATCAGTTCATGCCGCTGATGCTCGAAAATGCCCGGGCTTCGCTGCGTAACGAACCCGGTTGCCACCAGTTTGATGTCTGCACCGATGAGGCGCAACCTGACAGCGTGTTTCTCTACGAGCTCTACTCAAATCTGGCCGCGTTTGAGGCGCACCAGCGGATGCCGCATTACCAGCAGTTCGGCACGGACGGCGGTCCGATGATCGAGGCTAAAGACGTGCGGACCTTTGCCACGGTGCATCAATGAACTGGGAAGTCTATGCGTTGAAATATGCCGACCGTAACAGCCGGACGCGCAAGGACAGCTTCATCTTCGACGACAACCACGATCAGCCACACGAGATGGATTATTTCATCTGGGTGCTGAAATCAGGCGATCAAGTCATTCTCGTCGACTCCGGCTATGATGAAGCCGAGGCCCGGCGCCGGGACCGGCCGATCATTCGCGAACCGGCTGCAGCATTGCAGGGAGTCGGTCTCAAGCCTGAAGATATCACCACACTGATCGTCACCCATCTGCACTACGATCATGCAGGTGGTCTCGGCCAGTTTCCCAACGCCACCATTCATCTGCAGGCCGCCGAAATGGCCTTTGCCACCGGACCGTGCATGTGCCACGACACGATGCGGATGCCATTCTCAGCCAATCATGTCTGCGAGGCGGTCAAGAGGGTCTACTCGGGGCGGGTGGTCTTTCACGATGGCGACGGCGAGGTGGCTGATGGCGTCACCGTGCATTGTATCGGCGGGCATTCGCGCGGGCTGCAGGCGGTGCGGGTACGTACTACGTCCGGGTGGCTCTGCCTCGCATCGGACGCTGCGCATTATTACGAGAACGTTTTTGCCCGCAAACCGTTTCCCATCGTGGTCGACCTGCAGAACATGATGGATGGCTTTGACCGGATACGGGCGCTTGCTAGCCAACGCAGATTGATCATACCGGGTCACGATCCGCTGGTGATGAACCTGTTCGAGCGCGCGGGACCGGACTACGCGGTGCGGCTCGACCGGGGGCCGGTGAAGGAGTTCACACTATGAGGATCGGGGTTGTCGCGGACGACTTTACCGGCGCGTCGGACATTGCATTGACCCTCGCCGAAGCCGGCATGAAAACGCTTCTGTTGACCGGGATTCCGGAGCAGGGATCTCCAGATTGCGACGCGACTGTGATCTCTCTAAAATCCCGCACCGCGCCGGTGGCCGAGGCGGTCGAGCAATCCCTGAAGAGCTGTGACTGGCTTAGTGCGCAAGGTGCGGAACAAATCATCTTCAAGGTCTGCTCGACCTTCGATTCCACCGATGCGGGCAATATCGGCCCGGTGCTTGAAGCCCTGGCGGAGCGGTTGGATGAAACGTCGGTGATCGTCTGCCCGGCCTTTCCGGAGAATGGGCGCAGTGTCTACCAGGGGCATCTGTTCGTTGCCGACAAGTTGCTCAGCGAGAGCGGTATGCAGAACCATCCGCTCACACCGATGACCGATCCGGACCTGAGGCGGGTTCTTGGCCGGCAGACCAGCTGGCCGGTGGCGCATGTGCCATTTCGGACAGTGTCCAAGGGAGCGGAGGCCGTGGCCGCTGCGCTTGAGGCAAAGAGAGGGATGTTCGTGGTCGACGCCACCAATAATGATGATCTCTATATGATCGGCGCCGCAGCAAAGGGACGAAAGCTGCTCTGCGGCGGCTCTGGCATCGCGCTGGGCCTGCCGCGCAATTTCGGCTACCAACCGGGCTCGCCGTCCTGGGTCGGAATTGCCGGGAAGGGCGTTGTGCTATCGGGGTCCTGCTCGCTGGCCACACGGACGCAAATCAGCACCTACAGTCACTTAGCTCCGTCGCTGGAACTGACCGCCGACGACATTATGAACGGCATCCACACTGCTCGCAGTGCCGCGGACTGGGTCATGGCCCAGTCACATGACGCTCCGTTGGTCTATACCTCGGCTGAGCCAGAGGTGGTCAAGGCTGCGCAGGAGCGGTATGGAGGCGAGGTTGTGGCTGAGCAGATCGAGCGGCTGTTCCATGACCTCGCCGCGGAACTGGTACGTCGCGGGATCACTCGTATTGTCTCCGCCGGGGGTGAAACTTCCGGAGCCGTCGTCAAAGGGATAGAGGCCAGAACACTGACCGTCGGGATTCGGCTTGCAGCCGGCGTTCCGGCTTTGCGCGTCGACTACCGGGCGCTGGCGATTGCGCTGAAATCCGGCAATTTTGGTGACAAGGATTTTTTTGCAACAGCAATGGCACGGCTCGCGGGGGATCAATGAGCGAGGAAACCACGGCACGCGACGGGATCGCCCGCTGGGCAAAATCGATGTTCGATCGCGGTCTGACCAACGGCTCGTCCGGCAACATATCGGTGCGCCTGTCGGATGGCCGGCTGCTGGTGACGCCGACCGGATCAAGCATGGGGTTCATCGATCCGGCGCGCATTAGTCTCATAGATAGGTCGGGGCGGTTGGTCAGCGGCGACGCGCCGACCAAGGAAATTCCGCTGCATAGCGCGTTTTACGAAACTCGGCATGGCGCGGGAGCCGTGGTGCATCTGCATTCATGCCACTCTGTAGTTCTGTCGGTGCTGCCGGAAACCGATCCGGACAATGTGATCCCGCCGATCACCGCTTACAGCGTCATGAAGCTTGGCCGCGTGAAACTGCTGCCCTATTTCATGCCCGGCGATCCGGCCATGGGGGAGGCCGTGCGAGGGCTTCTTGGCAAGCGCTCCGCCGTGCTTCTCGCTAATCACGGACCAGTGGTCTGTGGCAAGGATCTCGATGCGGCGGTTTATGCGATGGAAGAGATGGAGGAAGCGGCAAAACTGACCCTATTGTCCCGAGGACTTTCACCGACATTGCTGACGCAAACACAGGTATCGGATATCGCCGACAAGTTCGACGTCAGCTGGTAGGTTTTCTGAGGAAGGGCCGGACGAGAAACCGCAGGCGCCTAACGCCCTGACATTCACCTTCCGGGCAGGCAACTGCAATGTCTGTTTTCAGAAAAAGATGCCGTCCTACTCGATGACCAGTCTGGGCGCACAAAGAGGTGTTAGGGCGTGGTGACGAATTAACTATTTGAGCCAGATTGCGATAGCGGCAAGTTTGACGAAGCCCATGAAGTTGGCGAGGAGCTTGTCGTATCGGGTTGCAACGCGTCGGAATTGTTTGAGTTTATTGAAGAAGCGCTCGATGCGGTTTCGCTCCCTTTAGAGTTCGGCGTCGTATGGACGTTGAGCCTTGCGATCGCGTTTAGGCGGAATGATCACTTCCATGCCTGTTTCTACGATCCTAGCGACGAGATGATCGGCATCGTAGCCTTTGTCGGCCAGCATGGCATCGGCTTCGATGCCCTCGACAAGGTCGTGAGCCAAGGCGATGTCGTTACGCTGTCCGGGCGTGCCGATCGGGCGTATCGGCAGTCCGAGCGCTTCCGTGGCAGCATGGATTTTCGTGCTCAACCCGCCGCGAGACCGACCCAGGCCCTGGGCATCCGCCCACCTTTTTCCTTACAAGCGCCGGCCGCATGCTGATGGGCGCGCACGATGGTGCTGTCGATCATTACCACTCGAGGTCGGCTTCACGCGCCAGAACCGACAGCATATCGTCGAGCACGCCCATCTCGATCCAGCGGTAATAGCACCGTTTCACCGAGCGATAATCACCCAGCCGCTCGGGTAGATCACGCCAGCCCCCGCCCGCCCGGGCCATCCATAACAGCGCATCAAGGAAAAGCCGGTTGTTCGTGCGCGGACCTCGTTTGCCTTTGGTTCCGCCGGGCACAAAGGCCTTGATCCGTTCCCACTGATCATCCCGAAGCGCATCGCAATCCATCACTGACCTCCAAAAGCCAGTTTTGATGATGTGGACGCCCCTGCCAGCGCAGCACCAGGTATGATGCTGTGAAAGAATCGAAAGCAGGAAAGGAAGGTTCCAATGAACATCACAACACTCGGGCTAGATCTGGCAAAGAGCGTTTTCCAGGCGCATGGGATAGATGCATCCGGCAAGACGGTGCTGGTGAAGAAGCTGCATCGCAAACAAATGCTGCCATTCTTCTCGAAGCTGGCGCCCTGTCTGATCGGAGTTGAGGCGTGCGCGACGGCGCATCACTGGGCGCGTACGCTGATCGCCATGGGCCATGACGTCAGGATCATGCCGCCGTCTTACGTAAAAGGCTACATCAAGTGGGGCAAGAGCGATGCGATTGATGCAGAAGCGATCTGCGAGGCCGTGCAACGTCCGACCATGCGGTTTGTGCCGGTAAAGACAGTCGAGCAGCAGAGTGTTCTGGTGGCGCACCGAACCCGATCGCTGATTGTGCGCCAGCGGACCATGGCGGCGAATGCGTTGCGCGCGCACCTGGCCGAATTCGGGTTGGTCGCCAATCCTGGTATCGCCAATCTGATGAAGCTGGCCGACAGGGCCTTTGCCTATGAAGCTCTTCCTGCTTACGCTCATCGAGCGCTTGAGATCTTGATCCGACGGATCACCGAGTTAACCGAGGAGATCGGCGAACTCGATCAGGAATTACGTATCTGGCATGCCGAGAACGAGGTCAGTCGAAGGCTCGCGGCCATCCCGGGTGTCGGGGTGATCACAGCGACAGCCATCGCGGCGACAGTGACAGACCCCGGTCAATTCCAATCAGGCAGGCAATTCGCTGCCTGGCTTGGGCTGACGCCGCAGCAACAGTCGACAGGAGGTAAAACACGTCTCGGTGGCATATCCAAGCGGGGAGACAGGTATTTGCGGCGACTGCTCGTCGTTGGCGCAACGGCAGTCATGAGACACGCCAAGCGTAACCCGACGCCGATGACAGACTGGGTGAATGGGTTACTGGAGAAGAAGCCGTTCCGGCTCGCCTCCGTCGCCCTTGCGAACAAGCTCGCCCGCATCGCCTGGGCAATCCTCACCCGCGGAGAGACCTATAGACCCTACGGGCAGCCCGCCTGACCGCGCGCAGCCCGAACCGAATTGGCAATGGCAGTCGATGATGCGTAACAATCGAGCCAATGGAGAGGCAAACCCGTCTGATTCAATGCGCCACTCAAGCGCGCCAGTTTGATCAGGGACCTCACCGGCGGATTTCCATCAGGGCCAGCGGCAAGCGAATGCCGCACAAACAGGCCGGACATATGAAAGCAACCGATCGACGCAACGCGACAAAATCAACCCTTGCCATAGGGGGCGTCCACATATGAATCTGATTTGCAGACATTTGGGAATCCCAAAAACTTAAATTGTCACCACGCCCTAGTACCGGTAAACCACGAAAACGTTCTTTTTGTTTGGCGCTGCCGTTGCCATTGGCCGGCCCGCCAGCTACCTAGCGGCAGCGCGTTTTTCCTATCTGGCGCGCTGCGGGCGGCTCGTCGAAAATGCGTTCCTCGGGCGGGCCGCCTCAACCGTCTACCGCACTCAAGCCGACGACTTGGCGATTGAGTGGGCGGCGAAGAATGCCGAAACTTCAGGGTTGGAGTGCGCCCCTGGGAGTGGACAGTTTAGCACAGAGATATTGACCGGGCCGGGGTTCTGTTAAGGAGAGCCCCATGACGAAGAGACACCGACGCCACAGCACGGCCAGAGTTTCCCGCTTGCGGGTCGGCGTTTTGTGAGGGGTTTCAGCCTGCCTTTCGGGCGCGGCTTTGAGCGAGGCGGTAGCTTTCGCCGTTCATTTCGAGGATATTGACGTGGTGAGTGATGCGGTCGAGCAGAGCGCCGGTCAGACGCTCGGACCCGAATGTTTCCGTCCATTCGTCAAAGGGCAGATTGCTGGTAATCAGAGTCGCTCCGCGTTCGTAACACTGCGAGATCAGCTCAAACAGCAATTCCGCGCCGGTTTTGGAAAGCGGCACGAAGCCGAGTTCGTCGATGATGAGGAACTGGCAGGTGGCCATCTGCTTCTGGAGGCGTAGCAGACGCCGCTCATCACGTGCCTCCATCATCTCGCTGACCAGTGCGGCCGCCGTCGTGAAGCCGACGGAGAGGCCCCTCTGGCAGGCCGCCAAGCCGAGGCCGAGCGCGACGTGGGTCTTGCCCGTGCCGCTGGGGCCGAGCGCGATGGTATTCTCCATGCGCTCGATCCATTCACAGCGCGCCAGTTCCAGCACCTGCATCTTGTTCAGCTTCGGGATGGCGTCGAAGTCGAAGCTGTCGAGAGCCTTTTCTGATCACACCTCTTGTTCCGACATGGGAGCGCTGGGCTTGATCTTGCTCGTCAAGATAAACTAGCACGATCCAGATCTGCGCCCATGCGGGCAGACAGACGGGTGGCGATCCGTCGGATATTGGCAATGATCTCTTCGCGCTCGTTTTGGGTCACTTCCTCCGCCAAGAGGCTAACGGCGACGCCCGCGATTGGCATATTCCTAGAATCCAGCACCGAAGCGCCGAAGCAGATGATTCCTTCCGCGACCTCCTGATTGTCGATCGAGTAGCCGCGCTGACGGGTCTCATGAAGTTGCTTCAAGAGAACGTCGATAGATTGCACAGAATAAGGCGTGCGCGGAAGCGGAAGACCGTCTAAATAGAGCCGCTTGACCTCGAACTCGCTCATGAAACTGAGAAACGATTTTCCTGTCGCCGTGAAAGCGGCGGGCAGGCGCATGCCGGCGCGGAAATCTATGAGTGAGTGGCTGACTTCCGAATTGCGGGCTGCGATATAGACAACCTCGCCGCCGTCCAGAACAGTGAGCGTGATCGTGGCCCCCGGCATGCCGGTTTCCTTGTCCCACAGTGACGCAAATTCTGTTGCAACGTCCGATTGTTGTGCGAATGCATTTGACCAACGCATCAGATGAGGTCCGAGCTGGTAGGTCTGGTCCGATCTGCGTATCAAAAGGTCGAGCTCGACAAGTGTGCGGCATAGAGTATGGACCGAACTCTTTGCAACTCCGAGTTCTCGGGCCAGATCAGAAAGGCCAGGATAGGTTTTTGTTCGCGCAACATAATCGAGGATTCGCGTCGCCCTTTCCACAGCTGGCACCAGCTTCGTTGCGGACGGTCTTATTTGAGTATCGGGATCGGCCAGCTTTTTCAAAAATCACCTTGACAGTCTGGAGTTCACATGGATACGGTTCCGCATACTGAATTGCGTTCAGCATGTAGAACAACTGCCAGAAAACTGAATTGGTTTCAAGGCTGAGACTATGGCGAAGCGCAGTTCTCCAAAAACATTCGGCCGGGGAGGAGTTGCATGGTTATGAGTGTTAGGGACTGGGCCGTCAGGTTCAGCGAGGCCTCTGATCGTGACCCGACGATAGGCGCGATGGCGCGCTATTTCACCTGCACCTATCTGTGGGACATGGGGCTGGCGAAAGTTATCGTCCGAATGATCGACGGCAAAGTGCACGAGATCAACATCGATCCGGGTCCGATGGATTCCTACGACTTCGCTCTCCGGGCGAGCCCTGAAACATGGCGCGGATTCGCAAAGCCCGTTCCCGAACCAATGTATCACGGGATTTGGTCGGCAAGCTTCCGCCGCGACCTCAAGCTCGAGGGCAATCACCTCGTCCTGATGCAAAACCTCCGGAATTTCACAGTCCAGTTCGAACTGCTTCGCAAGGTTGGCGTGCCAGTCTGATCTGGCGCGTTTGAATGTCCAGCGCCGATGAGGCGCCCCCGCAAATGTCACGGAGTTCCCCATGGCCAAGCATTCGCCGGTAATCGGGCGCTATGTCACCATCGAAGTCGATGGCTACGAGTACAAAGTTTTCTATCTGCGTAACGGCGAGGGCATCCCGCTTGTTTGCCAGCACACAGCCGGTTGCCATAACCACCAATGGCGCGACCTTCTCGAGGATCCCGACTTTACCGCCGATTACGATGTTATCGCATACGACCTTGCCCGTCATGGCAAGTCAGATCCGCCCCTCAATAAGGAGTGGTGGAAAGAGGAGTATCGGCTGACTGCCGAGCATTACATGAACTTCATCAACGCCTTCTGCGATGCGCTGGAACTTGAAAACCCAATCTTCATGGGCTCGTCCTTCGGCGGCAACGTCGCGCTGCAGCTGGCGCTGCACTATCCAGACCGCTACCGCGCGGTTATTCCGGTGGAGGCGGCCGAGCATGCTCCGGGTTTCTTTCTCGACTGGTGGCGGCATCCGCATGCCAATGCTGCCCAGGTCTGCGGCTCCGGCGTCTGGGACCTGATGGCTCCGCAGAGCCCGGACAAGGATCGCTGGCTGACCTGGCACTATTACACCCAAGGTTCGGAAGTGTTCAAAGGCGATCTCTATTTCTATTCGGTCGACCACGATCTGCGCGGCAAGCTCGGCAACATCGATACTAGCCGCTGCCCGGTTATCATGATGACCGGTACCTACGACTACCTGACACCGCCGGAAGCAACCGAGGCCACGGCCCGGCAGATCCCGGGCGGCATCTACATCGAAATGGAAGATATCGGCCACTTCCCGATGTCCGAGAACCATCCGCTCTTCGCCGTGTATCTGAAGGAAGCGCTCAGGCTCATCGATGAGCGGACGTGAGGCTTGCCGAGGGAATACGGGATCAGGGAACCGGGGATATTTGAATGAAGATCATCGAATTTGACGACAAGGGGCAACGCGTTGATTCGGACTCGAAATCGCTTCGCTCCGATTCCGTTGCGAGCAATCTGGCGCCGCGCCCCCGGTTTTCCTCTATGCAGGAGGAGCCTACACGACGCAGACGCGGCAATTCTTCGGGAATCGAGCTTCACATGTTCCAGACCGGAACGCTGAAGACCAAGGTCAAATACATCAAGATGAACCAGGGTGAGAGCGATTTCGAGATTCCGGTGCCATGGTTCCTGATCAAGCACCCTGCTGGCAACGTTGTCATCGACGGTGGCAACGCAGTCGAGGCAGCGATCGACAAGCGCGGTCACTGGGGCGCGGTCGTCGACGCCTATGATCCGGTCATGTCGGTGTCGGAAAACTGCGTCGATCAGCTGAAATCGGTTGGCGTGGAACCGCAGTCAGTGCGCTACTTGCTGCAGTCCCACCTTCATCTAGACCATACCGGCGCGATCGGCCATTTCCCAAAGGCCCAGATCATCTGCCAGCGCGCCGAGTACGACTATGCGTTCAAGCCGCACTGGTTCTCTGCCGGCGCCTATATCCGTGCTGACTTCGACCGGCCGGGCCTGAACTGGAAGTTTCTCGGTGGTGAATACACCGACAATTACGATCTCTTCGGCGATGGCGTCATCCGGATGATTTTCACGCCGGGCCATGCGCCGGGGCACCAGTCTTTCCTGGTTACGCTGCCGCGAACCGGCCCGGTGCTTCTGACCATCGATGCTGCTTACACGCTCGATCATTGGGAGAACAAGGCATTGCCTGGCCTCGTCGTCTCATCTGCCGATGCGGCCAATTCGGTCGCCAAGCTACGGCGCATTGCAAGCGATACCAATGCCATGATCGTGACCGGTCATGATCCGGTCAGTTGGGAGACCTTCCGAAAGGCTCCCGGCGACTTCTACGACTGACTGCCCCGAGGGGCCGCGAAAAGGGGAGGATAGGCGAATGTGGGAAGAACGGGCGTCGGCAACATTGCAACGCCCTGCGGCGGCGAGCCGCTTGAATGTTGGATTTCCATCAAGAGGAGACACGAAATGAGATACCTTAAATCAATGATACTGGCCGCGGGCGTGATTGCCTTCGGCGCGATCACTGCCCAAGCCGAAGGCGTGGACGAGATCAATCCTGACGTCGCCGAGCGTCTCTACAATCCTGAAATGCTCGATCCGTCACAGCCGGTTGGGCCGAGTCCCTTGCGTGACTTCAAGGCCAAGAACCCGCCTCCGTGGAAGATCGGCTATGCGTCGTCCTACGCAGGCAACACCTGGCGTGCCAACGCCATGGATCCGCTGCAGAACGAAATCATCCCGAAATGGAAAGAACTCGGGCTCATCGACGAAGTGATCGTCACTCAGTCAAACCTGAATGATTCTACTCAGATCCAACAGATGCGGCAGCTAGTTGACCAAGGTGTCGACGCTATCTTCGTATGCTGCTCGAACCCGACGGCGCTCAACCAGACCGTTCAGTATGCCTTTGACAAAGGCGTTCCGGTCTTCTCAATGACCGGGTACCTCACTGCACCGACCGCGGTAAACTCCTCGGTCAACTATCAGGTTGCTGGCTTCGAAATCGGAAAGCGCATGGCCGAGGAACTCGGTGGCGAAGGCAACGTTTTGGTCGTCGAAGGCATCCCCGGCACGTCCGGATCGGACAGCCAAGACCGCGGCGTGAAGGCGGGGCTGGCGACCGCGCCAGGTATTAAGGTAGTCGGCTCGATCGCGGGTATGTGGACCGACCAGGTGGCACAGGGTGAAGTGCAGAAGTGGCTCGCCACCCATCCCGGTAAGCTTGACGGCATCGTCGTCCAGTCGGCAGCGGAAATGGGCGTGCTGCGTGCGCTCAAACAGTCCGGTCGCGAAGGCGTCAAGGTTGCCGTCGGTGGCGAACTGGGTGCGCTTTGCACTTGGCGCAAGAACCCGGACCTGATCTCGGCCGCCGTCCAGACCTGGCCGCCCGCCGACGACATCAACCTGATCTGGCGCATTATGATGCGTACGCTGCAGGGGCAGGGCCCGAAGGTGCAGTCGATTCTCGTCGATCCGGTAGTCATCACCTATGACGACCTGAAGGATATTCTTCCCGAGGATTGCGATGAGAACGCACAGAACTGGTACAATGTCGGCCAGGACATGTGGGGTTCGACGGAGTACCTCAACCAGTTCTTCGTCAACCCGGCGGACCCGACCCAGTACAAGCCGTAATTCCACCAGTATATCGCTTCGGGTCGCCGATTGGCGGCCCGGAAACACACATCAACGCGCCTATCTTATTAGGATTCGATCCGAAAATGTCGTCCGCAACCGTTGAAAATTCACAAACAGCGCAGGGTCGCGAGACGATTATCGTGCGCAATGTGAAGAAGTTCTTCGGGCCGACCCGTGCGCTCGACGGCGTGAACTTCACCGCGCGCGCCGGCGAAATTCATGCGGTTGTCGGCGGCAACGGCTGCGGCAAGAGCACAATGGCCAAGGTGGTATCGGGCATCCTGCCGGTTGACGGTGGGACGGTTTCCATCCTCGGCGAAACCCCCTCGACCCCCGCCGAAAGTAAGTCCATCGGTATTTCCACGGTCTATCAGGAAGTCCTCGTGGCTGACGAGAGCACCGTGGTCGATAACATTTTTATGGGCTCAGACGCCCTGTTTTCGAAATCTATGTCGCAGGAGCACAAGGTCGCCCGTACCGCGGAATTGATGCAAGAACTGGCTGGCGAACCGGTCGATCCCTTTGCTATCGCCGGCACGCTGCCGCTCGGCCTCAAACAGTGGATCACGATCGCGCGCGCGCTGGTTAGCGATCCGCGCATTCTCATCCTCGACGAAAGCTCCGCTGCGCTTGATTTCGATTCTACCGAGCGGCTGTTCGCCAAGATGCGCAGCCTGCGTGATGATGGGACGACCATCTTGATTGTTACCCATCGCATCGCCGAATTGATCCGGATCTCGGACCGGGCCACAGTGTTGCGCGACGGTCGCGACGTGGGTGTGTTGGAGAAGGAACAGATTACCGAGAAGAACCTGCTGGCGCTGATGACCGGCGAGGAGAATACCGGTACGTCGCACAGCCATGAAGCGCCGCAGCCACGTGATTCAAGTCTCGCCATGCGCGGCGAGAACGTCACAGTGTGGCCGGATACCAAGCCTTTCGACTTTGAAATCCGGCGCGGCGAGATCGTCGGCATCGCCGGCCTGGATGGCCAGGGTCAGGATGCCTTCATCAGAGCTGTCGCTGGCGTAGAGCCGGCGAGGTCGGGGCTAATCCAGGTATCCGACCGCCACGGTGAATATCATGCGGTGCGTAATCTTGCCGACGCAGTCGAAGCTAAAATCTCCTATGTCTCCGGCGATCGGAAGCGCGAGGGTATCTTTGCCTCGATGTCGATATTCGAGAACATGGTCATGCCGCTCTATCGTGAAAAGAAGCGCGGCGGCATCCTCTCGATCATCGACTGGCCAACGCTCGGGACCATCTTCAAGCGAGAAGCCGACAACTTACTTATTAAGTTCGGACTGCGCGAAGACCGCATAACCTCGCTGTCGGGCGGCAACCAGCAGAAAGTGCTGATCGGTCGCGGTTTCGCGATGCGGCCCGACGTGATCGCTCTCAACGACCCCGCGCGGGGCATCGACGTCGGCGCCAAGACTGAACTCTACAAACATCTGCGGACCTTTGCCGGCGATGGCAAGTCTGTGGTTTACATGTCCTCCGAGCTCGAGGAATTTATCGGCTTTGCCACCCGCGTGATCGTTTTCCGCGATGGTAGGCCATTCGATGCCTTCGATGGCCGCACGCTTGATCCCAAGCGGGTGCTCGAAGCCATGTTCGGTCAGACCGACGGCAGAGGGCTTGAAAGCCACTGGGGTCTGAAGCCAGTCACGGGCAACGTCAACACGCCCGGCGAGCAGCGCGGCGCCCGAACCGCAATCGACGGCGTAAAGGTCTCCGTCGAGGTTCCTAAGGACATCCGTGAGGCAATGGAGCGCCGCAACCGCGCGGCCGCGCTTATCCCAGCGACCGAGCGTGTGGAAATAGAGCGGTCAGTTTCCAACGTCCAAACGCATACTCGGTCAGCGGTGCCGGTTATGCCGAAATCGATACGTATCGTCGAGTTCGACCGCGAAAGGGGCGAGGCACGGGAAATCAGGCCGGGAGGCAGCGGAAAATGAGCGATGCACCCGCCAATGTCGGTCTCGACTCCGTCCGCCTGGCCCAAGGTGGTCGTGCGAATCCGTTTCTCCTTGTCCCGATAACGCTGTTTTTCCTGCTGCTCGGCCTCGCAGTCCTACGTTCCCCTAGCCTCATGTCAAGCGCAGGCATCGGCAGCGCCATCATCGTGGCGACGCCGCTGATCTTGGCCACCTATGCACTGATGGCTTCTGTGATCTCCGGTCGCGGCACCGTCGATTTGTCGATCGGACCTCTGATCGGTTTCATCAACGTCACGCTGATTCAGCTCTACGGCGCCGGCATCCTAACCAATCCGATCGCCATCTTCGCCTATGCAATTTTTATCGGCGCGCTCTATCAGTTCCTGTTCTCGCTAATCGTGATTTATATCCGTGTGCAGCCGATCATTGTCTCTCTGTCGGGCTACCTGGCGTTGTCGGGGATTAACCTCGTCATCCTGCCGCGTCCGGGCGGCGTGGCTCCACAGTTCATGGCGGACTGGGGCCTGGGAACCTCAATCTTCTCTCCGGTCTTTGCTATCCTCGTGATCGCCTCCATCGCTTGGCTGCTGTTTACCCGGACTGCATTTTATACGCATCTCCGCCTCATGGGATCGGACGAGCGGGCGGCCTATACGAGCGGTGTGCCAATCTATGTTGTGCGCATCGGCGCGCACCTGATCTCGGGCGCCTTCGCCGGGTTGGCCGCTATAACCTTCACTGGGCTGATCTCGTCGGGTGATCCTTCCCAGGGCACCACCTATACACTGATCGCCGTCACTGCGTTGGTTCTCGGCGGCGCTTCGCTTGCCGGCGGACGCGGCGGCGTGTTTGGATCATTCCTCGGAGCGAGTAACCTCTATCTGATCACGTTTGTGCTGGCGACGTTTAACTTTGGCGCCGTTCAGAGCTTCGTTACCAACCTCGCCTACGGATCGATCTTGGTGATTTCTTTGTTGTTGACGCTGATCATCCCCTTCATCCAGCGCCATATCAACAATTTCTCGCCGCTACTCTATTTCATAGGTCTAGGCGTCGTGGCGATGGGTGTCATCCTTCACGCGACCAACGATCGTGATCCGCGTACCCGCACGGCACCAGTCGACGATACCGTCGTCATGCAGCCGATTGCGCCGATTGCGTTGGAAGAACTCTATGTCGGTCCCCTCGAGGTTGCCGCCCCCACGGCAATGGAAGAGGAACTCAGGCAAGAAGCTGGGCCGCTGGTTCTGGTAGCACTGCTGCTGATTGCGATTGCCGTTTTTGTACGCATTGCCGTCTACCAGTCCAACCGCCGGACGATCGCGCCTGCAGTGGCGGTGGTAGTCGCGGCACTCGTGCTGTTCGGGGCCTATCTAATGCGTGCCGGGGGGCCGTTCGCGCCCAATAACTCCGAACCGACAGCAACGGAGGAGAGCCGATGACGACTCTCGCCCAGCCGCCGAAACTCGGACTGCCCGCCACCATCATAGGTGTCTGCGTCGGCATCATTCTCACGGCAATCGGTGTGGTTTTCGGCTTCCTACAGGGGCTTTCGGTTCAACTGATTATTCTGTCGGCCATCGCCACGCTCGCCGCTTTCGTCTGGGGGTGGCGCTTTGTTCTCGGCCAGTTCGTCTCGGATGCAAACTCTGTCCCGGAGGGCGAGATTAGCGAGGGCCGAAAGGTCTGGTTGCAGTTCCGTCCGGCGATTTTTGGGTTGATCGCGATCTTGGCGCTTTTCCTCGTCCTGTCTCTGACGATCGAGGGTTTTTTCAACGTCTGGAACGTCGTCTCGCTGCTGATCATCCTGACGATTATCGTGCTCACCCGAACGTTGGGCCGCCATTTCCAGGAAAACCGCTCGGCCTTCATCGGCATCATGGTGCTCGCAGGCCTGTTTTCTATCGGCTCGATGAACATTGAGGGTTTCGCCTCGGCCAACAACATCAAGTCGATGCTGCTGTTTGCGGCCTTCCTGGGCATCGCCTCTGTCGGACAGACGCTGGTTGCGCTGCTCGGAGGTCTCGACTTGTCGATCCCGTTCATCATTGGCGCGGCCAATGTGGGTCTTCTCTACCTTATAGGTCTCGGTGTGCCGCCGTGGCTCGCGGTGCTGATCGTGTTGGTCATCGGCATCATCCTCGGCGTCATCAATGGCTTCCTGAGCTACAAGCTGCAGGGGCAAGCTCTGATTGTGACGCTGGGTACGGGGTTCGCCATTTCCGGCGGCGTCCAGATTGTAACTTCCATTGGAACTGCTTATGGCGGAAACGTATTCGGCACCGTGCCGGACTGGCTCTCCAATCTCGCCGCAATGAATGGGTCAACCTTCGGACTTCCGGTGCCGCCGGTAATCTGCATCTGGGCGCTGATTGTCATCGTACTTATCGTCGGTATGCGACTGACTGTTTATGGTCGCTATCTGTATGCGCTCGGCGTCAACCGGACCTCGGCCAAGCGGGTTATGATCTCGGAACTCACTTACTGGGTGATGATGTACGCCATCTCCGGCTTTTTCGCCGCGTTGACCGGCGGATTGCTGCTCGGCTGGTCGGGTGGCGGTTTCATCGGGGTGGGCGATCAGTATCTCTTCCTCACGCTCGCGGCCGTGGTTGTCGGCGGCACGTCGCTGCTCGGCGGCCAAGGCGGCTACGGGTTTACCGTCATCGGTGTGCTAGTGCTGCAGGTCCTATCCTCTTTCCTGATCGGTATCGGTCTCGATTTCGAGTGGCAGCAATTCATCTTCGGTCTGCTGATCCTGCCCATGGTGGCGCTGTATGCGCGCTCGCCGCACATCAGGACGCAAATCTAGAAAGGTCAGACATGAACAGTGTTGGGTATCTCAGGTTCAAATTCGACGGCGGGAGGACATGATATGGCAGTGTTCGAAACAGCGGACCTGACGGCGGCCAGTTATTCGACGGCTCTGCTGGGGCTCGCCGCAACCAGTGTGTTTCTGCTTCTCGGAACAGGCTGGGTGAAGACCGGCTGGAAACTGCCGGTCGCACTCTGTGCGTTGGCCGCTCTTGTGGGCGTCGGAGCCGTTTACGAGGCTCGGGAGGCCTGGGCAGCGACCAGTTCCGTGCCAGTCGTATACCACTATGTCGGCTGGGCGGTCTCGATGCCCCTCCAAGTACTGGCGCTCTTCTTCTTCGCAAGCCTCTTCGGCGAGCTTGGCATGGGATTGTTCTGGCGGCTGGTTGTAGTCTCAATACTGATGGTCTTTGTACGCTATCTGGGCGAAGCGGGCTTCATGCACGCCACGCTCGCCTTTCTGATAGGTCTGGTCTTCTGGCTCTACATCCTCGGCGAACTCTTCTTCGGCAGGATGGATGAAGCCGTGCGCGGCTCAAACAACGAGCCGGTGCAGCGTGGTTATTTCTGGCTTCGGCTTATCGTCACAGTGGGATGGGCGATTTACCCGCTCGGTAACTTTATCACCTCGTTCGGCGGCTATGTCGACGACGGCTCCCTGTCGGTCGCCTACAACATTGCCGATTTTCTCAACCGGATGGCATTCGGTGTAGCGGTGCTCGCTACTGCGATGCTCAACAGCGACGGAGAGCGCCATGTCTAACGCACTCCGTAGCCTATCAGGCCTATTGGCAATCCGGAACACCAAATTCAAAAGTGAAGGGACATTCCAATGAAGGGTGCAGATTTCATAGCAATCATCATCCTGGCGGCTATCGTCATCGCCGTCTGCGCCTACCTGCTGCACTGGCTCTATCGCCGCTCAACGAAGGACATCTCCTTCGTAAGAACCGGTTTCGGGGGCGAGAAAGTGGTCATGGGGGGCGGCGCCTTCGTGTTGCCGATCCTGCATGATATCACTGAAGTGAACATGAACACCCTGCGGTTGGAGATCCTGAGGGCGCGGGAAAAGTCCCTGATCACCAAGGACCGCATGCGCGTCGAGCTAACCGTGGAGTTCTATGTTCGCGTACAGCCCGAGGACAACGCGGTGGCGACTGCTGCCCGCTCGCTCGGCAATCGCACCATGCACGCCGAACAGCTCAAGGATCTCATACAGGGTCGGTTTGTCGACGCCATGGGCGGCGCTGCCGCGAAGATGACGCTGGAGCAGATCCATGAGAATCGCCAAGACTTCGTCAAAGAAGTCCGCAAGGAAGTGGCCGAGAGTCTAGCGCTCGACGGGCTCGAATTGGAATCAGTTTCGCTGACTTCGCTCGACCAGACCGACATCTCGCTGTTCAACCCGTCCAACACCTTCGACGCTGAAGGCCTGACGATCCTCACCGAGCAGATCGAGAGCCGGAAGAAAAAGCGTAACGACATTGAGAAGGACACAATGATCGCGGTTCGCGCCAAGAACCTTGAAGCTGAGAAGCGCTCGCTCGAAATCCAGCGCGACACGGAGTACGCAAAGCTTTCGCACGAAGCGGAGGTCTCCATCCAGCGCGCCCAGCGAAAGGCCGAGATTGCCAACGAGAACGCCGCGCGTGAACGCGAAATTGAATCGATAAAGTTGAAGGAACGCGAGGCGGTGGAGCGAGCCCGCATCGAGATGGAGCAGGAGATCGAGCGCATCGACATCAAGCGCCGCGAGGCCCTGCAACTCGAGGAGCAGGTGCGCGAAATCGCGCTGGCTGGCAAGTCGAAAGAACGCTCCGAGGCCCAGGCGGTCGCCGAGGCCGCCCGAGCAAAGATGATCGAAGCGCAGGAGAAAGTGCAGACGCTGCGCGATACGGAGATCGCGAATCGCCAAAAGGTCATCGAACTCTTGGAAGCACAGAAGGTGGCGGAGGCCGAAGGCGCACGTACCCGAATCATCGCCGAGGCCGAAAAGGCAGCAGCAAAGGATCGCGCGGAAGCCGACCGGATCGCCGTCGCTGCACTCGCAGAGCGTTACAAGGTCGAGGCCGAGGGCAAGCAGAAGCTCAACGAGGCCGAGAACATGCGCTCGGACGCCAACCGTCGCAGCGGTCTGCACAAGGCGCTGGTCGAGAATCTGCCGGCTATCATCCGCGAGAGCGTGAAGCCGATGGAGAAGATCGACGGCATCAAGATACTGCATGTCGACGGCATGCCGGGCTTTTCGAGCGGCGGCTTCTCGTCGGGGCCGGGCGCCAACGATGGTTCGGGTGGCGACGATACGGGACCGCGTGATGGCAACCTCGCCGATCAGGTTGTATCCTCAGCGCTGCGGTATCGTTCGCAGGCACCCTTCGTCGATCAACTGCTGGGCGAAATCGGGATGAGCGCGGATAACATCCACCGCACCCATACGCTCCAGGATCTTTCCAAGGTGGTCTATTCCGAACCGAACGCCTCTGACCCCAAACCCTCGAAGGGATCTTCGGGCGGCAAGGGCAAGACGCCAGCCGCCTAGCATTAACCGGACGAGGGGACACAAGCTGGCCCCGCCGTCTCCAACCGGGGAGCGTTGAATGTCTAAGTCAGCGACGGTCGAGCGCGATCTGCTTGTCTTCTCGATATGGGCCGTGCTCGGGTTTGGGGGGCTCGCTCTGATCCTCGAAGGCTTCTCGCGTGATTCCTACATGATTTCGCTAGCGGGCACGCTGACGATTGTAGCTGGTTTCGTCGCCCATATCGTAGTCAACGGCGTGTTCGATTGCGGTTTCCGCCCCGGGGAAGCTGCACTGGGAATAGCGACTTTCGGAGTACTGGCGCTCGCCTTTATCGCCAGCTGGTCGGTGGGCGGACTGTCGCAGACCGACTATTGGTCCGGGTTGACACTCTTTGCCCTGCTCGCTGTTGGCCTGCCGGCCTATCTTTCCACTCGCTACGGCCTGAGGGGCGCTTTCTCGCGCTTCCATGTCCGCCACGCAGACGACGGAAAGCCCGCGGCATGACAGGTATGGCTTCATCCATTTGGCTCCCCCTCTTCGGGCTCTTCTACGTCACGGTAATGCTGTACTGGGTGCGGGTGTCGTCGACCTCCTCGTTATACGGCGACGGCTTCTTTTCCGCTGGGCATGCTCTCTCGCCGTGGATCTCGGCTCTGGTCATCGCCGGCGCCAGTATGACCGGATGGTTCGTGCTCGGCGGCAGCCAGCAAATTGCCGCTCAAGGTTTCCAGATGCCGGTGCTGATCGTCGGCGGCGTACTGCTCGCGCTGCCAGGCACCCTGTTCTTCAAGCGGCTGTGGTTCATTGCCGAGAGGATGCGCGTCTCGTCGCAGGCGGAGATCTTTCGCGTTTATTATCACAGCGCTTTCCTCGTCTTCGTCTCGGTGGCCGTGGCTCTTATCTTCGCGCTGGGTTTTGCCGGTTTGCAGATTCGGGCCGTCGCCGGTTTCATCGAACTGATGACGGGCGACGCGGTCAGCCGATTGTCGGCAAGCGTCGTGCTTGGATTCATCTTGTTTGCTGGCGCCGGGATCGGCGGCATGCGCGCGATCGGCCTGTTCGGCGTGATCCAGACGGTTCTCGCCTTCGCCGGCATCGTCGCGCTTTCCGGTTTCGCGCTGATTTGGAGCGGTGGTTTTGCGGCACTGAATGCGGGCCTCCTCGAGCTTTCAGCGAGTGATCCGTCGGCACGGCTGTTTACGGTCAATAGGGTGATCCAATTCACATCCGGCCTGGGCCGCGGCGGCGAGTTGGCGAACGCCAGTACAGCGCTCGCCAATCTCAGCTTCGCCTTCGCTTTGATGGGATTCCAGGCAAGCCCGCTTATCATCAAGCTTGTCCTCTCCACTCGCAGCCCCAACGGTATTGCGGCTGGTCAGACATGGGTGACGGCCGGCTTCTTCGGTGCGATCATCGCCTTCTGCATCGCGCTCACCGGGGCCGCCGGCCTCGTCGATCGCGACCTCGCGCTCGGCGGTTTGTTATCTGCGCTGCAGACCGGTTCGCCCTGGTTCGCGGCCTGGATCTTCATCGGGGTCGCGGCCGGCGTGCAGCTCCTCGCCGGGCTGGCGCTATTCGTTGCGGGTGAGGGGCTGATTCGACATGTTTACCGGCCGTACTTTCATTCCCGGTTGAGCAAGCAGGGCACGGTGACTCTAACCCGCATCGCGATTGCGGTTCTCGCTGTGCTTGCCATGCTGATGGAGAACCTAACGCCTGTGACGCTGTCGGCGCTCGCGGCACTCGCATTACCGATGGCCTTCCAGCTTTGGACCCCGCTCCTCGGGGTAACTTGGCTGCCTTGGATCACCCGGCCGGCGGCCGCCACAGGCGTTGGATTCGGCATAGCCGGCGTTCTGCTGACCGAGCCGCTCGGCTACCAGGTTTTGTCCTTCTTCGGGCTCGAACTACCCTGGGGGCGCTGGCCTTGGACGATCCATTCGGCGCTGTGGGGCATGGCCGCCAACGTGGCGGCTGTCCTGATTATCTCCGCGATCACCAACCGCAACGCGCTGGGGTCAGAAGCCCGTGAAATTCGCCAGCTCTTTTCTGGCCCACTGTCGACGTCGGACAAGGCGCGGGGATTGCGGTCCACCGCTTGGTCGGTAACGCTCGCCTGGTTCTTCCTCGCCGTCGGTCCGGGATTGATCTTCGGCAATGGCGCCTTCGTGGTGATGGGTGATAGCGGACCGATCTGGCTTCTCGGCATGCCCTCGCTCTGGGCCTGGTCGCTCGCCGCCTGGGTTTCAGGTCTTGGGCTGATCTGGTTTCTCTCCTACAAGATGGAAATGGCGAGCCCCGTCCATGTCGCCGTTCCACCCTACGAGCCACCGTTGCGTCTGAAGAAGGACACGTCCGCCGAGGAGCAGGAGCGGTTGCGCTCTCTCATCCTTACGAGCGCTGTCGGCTTTGCGCTGGCGGTCTTGATCGCATTCAGTTTCGGGGGCTGACGGCCCGCAACACGGGAGAAGGCTATGAACCCATTTACTTTCAACACTTCGAAGTCGATCCAATTCGGCGTTGGCGCCCTCAACAGGATCGGCGACTTGGTCAAGGCGCAAATTGGCGAGCGGGTGATGCTGGTAACTGACCCCGGCATGATGTCGACCGGCATCATAGACCGGACGCTGCAAATTCTCGCTTCTACTGGCGTCTCGGTGGAACTGTTCAAGGATGTTGAGGCCGACCCTCCGGAAGCGGTTATCCAGAAGGCGGTCGAGCAAGCCAAAGCGGCCGATATCCCCGGGGTCATCGGTCTGGGTGGCGGGTCGTCGCTGGACGTCGCGAAGCTCGTGTCACTTCTGGCGTTCGGCAGTGAAAACCTGAAGGATGTCTACGGTGTCGGCAACGCCAAAGGACCGCGGCTGCCTCTCATCCTGGTGCCGACCACATCCGGCACCGGATCGGAAGTCACGCCAATCTCGATCGTTACGACCGGAACTAACGAGAAAATGGGCGTGGTCTCGCCAGTCATCCTGCCCGATATCGCGCTTCTGGATCCCGAACTCACTTACGGACTGCCGGCCCACGTCACGGCGGCAACCGGCATCGACGCCATGGTGCATGCCATTGAGGCTTTTGCCTCCGCGAGCGCCAATAACAACCCTCTTTCACGTATGCTAGCCACTCAGGCGTTGACGCTGATGGGCCGGTCGATTCTCAAGGCGGTCCATGAGGGTTCGGACGCCGAAGCGCGGTCGGACATGCTGCTCGGCTCCATGCTCGCCGGGCAGGCCTTTGCCAATTCTCCGGTGGCAGCCGTTCACGCGCTCGCCTATCCGCTGGGCGGGCACTTTCATATCCCGCACGGATTGTCGAATGCGCTCGTTCTTCCGCATGTGCTGCGCTTCAACGTTGTCACATCACCGCAGCCCTACGCCGAACTTGGACCCTATGCCTTTCCCGATCTGTCAAAATTAGAGGGTCAGGAGCGCGCGGCAGCCTTCTGTGACCGGCTAGCGGATCTATCTCGCGATTGCGGCCTTCAGCCAAATCTAAGGGCTATGAACATTCCCGAGGATATCCTCCCCAGACTCGCATCGGACGCGATGAACCAGACCCGGCTTCTGGTGAACAATCCCCGCCCGTTGACCGAAGCCGACGCATTGGCAATTTACCGCGCCGCCTACTGACAGACGGCTGAAGAAAGGACCCAGTCATGACACTCAACTTGTCCGATCCGTCCCTGCTCGAAACCCGCGGTTTTCTCTACGGGGAGTGGGTCGAGGGATCGAAGACCTTCGCGGTGACAAATCCGGCAACCGGAGAAAAGATCGCCGATGTCGCCGACCTGACCGCCGAGGACACGAGGAAGGCAATCGATGTAGCCTATGAGGCGCAGAAGGAATGGCGGTCGAGAACCGCCAAGGAGCGTTGCGCGATCCTTCTGAAGTGGAACGACTTGATGTTGGAAAATCAGGACGACCTCGGCAAGATCCTGACGGCCGAGATGGGCAAGCCCCTTGCGGAAGCCAAGGGCGAGATCGCTTATGGGGCGTCGTTCATCCAGTGGTTTGCCGAAGAAGGCCGCCGCGTCTATGGCGACGTCATCCCTGGTCACCAAATGGACAAGCGCATCGTCGTCATCAAGCAGCCGATCGGGGTCGTCGCCTCGATAACGCCGTGGAATTTCCCCAACGCCATGATCGCCCGGAAGGTCGCCCCGGCGCTCGCCTCCGGCTGCACCTTCGTGGCCCGGCCCGCCAAGGAAACCCCGCTGTCAGCCATCGCCATGGCGGTGCTCGGTGAGCGTGCCGGCATCCCCAAAGGTGTCCTGTCGATGATTCCGGGCACCGATTCCAAGGGAATTGGCGGCGAAATGTGCTCGAACCCGAAGGTGCGCAAGCTCACTTTCACCGGTTCGACCGAGGTGGGTCGCATCCTGATGAAGCAGTGCGCCCACGACATCAAGAAGCTTTCGCTCGAACTTGGCGGCAACGCGCCGTTCCTGGTGTTCGACGATGCCGATCTCGACAAGGCGGTGGAGGGCGCGATGATCGCCAAGTACCGCAACTCTGGACAGACCTGCGTATGCGCCAACCGCATATTCGTGCAGAGCGGCGTGGCCGCGGCGTTTGCCGAGAAGCTCGCTGCCGCCACCGCCAAGCTCAAGGTCGGAGACGGCATGGACGACGGCGTGCAGATCGGTCCGCTGATTGACGAGGCAGGTCTCGAAAAGGTCGAAGATCATGTGAAGGACGCAGTCGGCAAGGGCGCCAGGGTGATTGTTGGCGGTAAGCGCTCGGACTTGGGCGGCACTTTCTTCCAGCCGACGGTGCTGACGGGCGTGGCCAAGGGGATGAAGGTTCTCTCTGAAGAAACCTTTGGACCGGTTGCGCCGATCATCTCGTTCGACACGATCGATGAAGGCATCGCGCTCGCCAACGACACCGAGTTTGGCCTCGCCGCCTACTTCTATGCGCGCGACATCTCTACCGTCTGGAAGGTGGCCGAGGAAATCGAAAGCGGCATGGTCGGCATCAACACCGGCCTCGTCTCGACAGCCGAGGCACCCTTCGGCGGCATCAAGTCCTCGGGTCTCGGCCGCGAAGGCTCGAAATACGGCATCGAGGACTTCCTTGAGATCAAGTATCTTTGTATGAGCGTCTGACGGCTAAAGGCTTCCCGATGTGATGGAAACCAACCAAAACACCGAAGGCATGTATTACTCGCTCACGCTGCCGCTTGGAAAAGAATTTGGAGATCGGTGCGTGCAAGGGATTTAAACCTACCGACCATGGCAGATGCGTTCGCCGGAACAGATTGGCATTTTCATTCACTTCAACGAAGACATTACATGCGCTTCCCATGCCATCATCATGTCTCGGCGTTGATCCAGCAGATCGCTGCGGTGGTATGCTGCTTCGGTGGCATTGGGAATTGTATGTGAAAGAGCCCGCTCGGCCAGTTCCCGTCGATATCCGTTTTCCGACGCCCAATCCCGGAAAGACGACCGGAAACCGTGCGCGGTTGCTATTCGGCCGGAGACGTCACTTTCAACATTCCAGTCTCTGAGCAGCTTTGTCAGCGTCATATCACTAATCATCGTTCCGTTACGCGATGGAAAGACCAAAACACCATCATATTGACTGGACATTTGTTTCGAAATGATCTCGCTGCATCGCGGCGTCAATGGAACACGGTGTTCCGTTCTCGTTTTCATCCGGATTGCCGGAATGGTCCAGATCGCCGATTCCAGATTGACCTCCGTCCATGCCATCCCTCTGATCTCACCCGACCGTGCAGCAGTCAAAATCAGAAGCTCGAGCATTGCTTTTCCAACAGATGAACGTCCACTTCGAATGCGATCGCGGAGGAGCACGGGAACATCGCGCCATAGCACAGCAGGATGATGGACCACACGGGACGTTTTGCCGGGTTGACGCGGGAGGAGCTGCGTGACGATGGAGACAGGACTTGCGATAATGAAGTCCTGAGCCGCGCACCATTTCATGACCGTGTCGCAGCGCTGACGAACTCTCGATGCTGTTTCCGGTTTCGACAGCCAGATCGGACGAAGCGCATCAGCGAAATCGTTGGCTTTCAATTCATTGACAGCCTTGTTTCCAATAAAGGGAAAGACATAAGTCTCGAGTGTGGTTAACCATTGGTCGGAATGCTTCCTGTTGCGAAACCCGTCCCTGATCTGCGTGTGGACTGCGCGTGCTGCGGTTTCGAAGGTTGGCATTGTCTGTGTCAAACGAAGGGATTCGTCCGCAAGTCGCCGTTCCTCGATCGGATCGACCTTTCGGCTGAGCAGATCCCTGGCGTCGAACGCCGCTCTTCGTGCCTGCGCGATTCCCACTTCGGGATAGGCGCCCAGACCCATATCGCGG
Source organism: Rhizobiaceae bacterium MnEN-MB40S (assembly GCA_024343425.1). GTDB lineage: Bacteria > Pseudomonadota > Alphaproteobacteria > Rhizobiales > Rhizobiaceae > Flavimaribacter. Next base: position 411,251 of record BRLC01000025.1, on the reverse strand, counting down.
CGCTTGCCCGTAAGAGGCGAAACGAACCGGAGGATCCATTTGCCATGTCCCCTGGAACTCGAAGGAAAGAGATACAGGCCCCGAACCGTGCCATCCGCAATGGCTTTGTCCCCAGCCTTTATGTTCCTTGCTCTGGCGTCGTTTAATCTGGCCATCTGATCTGGACCCACATTCAGCCCATCAAAAACATTGAGATATATTGAGATTGAATGATACCAAAAAGGAGTTAGGTAACAATCAATATATTGAAAAAACGTGGTGTTTTATTGAGCCGTGAGCCTCAGTGAGACTGGATGCTTCCGATTTATGGCAGACCCCCACTCCGCCATGTATATGAAATAATATAGATATTTCAGTAATTTAAGCAATCTGTTTAGTAGCAATCATAACAATTCGCATAATTCGATAAATGATTCAAGTTGGCCATCATTCGCGACGACAACTAGCAGACGGAGTATGTAGTCGGCCTTGTGTCCGTCGTATTGGTCACAGGCTGGTCATAGCCGATGGTGTGGGGTTGGGCGGCGCCCTTCGGGTCACGCTCTACCGCGCTTTACGCGCCGGAGCCTGTAGTCTCCGCCTATGCGGGTGACGATCGTTGCCGCGAGAGGAAGGCTTGTCTTATGTTTTGTTCGGCCATTCTGCGAAGAATGCAGTCATTGCGCGCCACCTCAAGATGGCGCGCAGTGACGATGGCTGGATCGTAGAATGCTTGGTTGTGATGGACCGTGCTAGAGTTTGATCAGCCATCGTCTTCGTATGAGGCCTGAACGGTTTCAGAGCGGCGCAAGACCCTCTACGACAAGCATAGGACATGACGAAGACAATGAAAGATAGCATCGGCATCGATATCTCGAAAGATCATCTGGACGCCCACCGGACTGCCACGGCGCAGCGACCAGGTTCACCAACAATCCGGCCGGGTTCAGGGAACTGGCGCGCTGGATTGGAGACAGGCAACCCCATCTGCTGGTTTATGAAGCAACCGGCCCCTATCACTCGGCGTTCGAACGCGTCTTTGCCGGGAGATTGCCGCTGGTCAAGGTCAATCCACTGCAGGCGCGTCACTTTGCCCAGGCAAATGGAACCCGGGCCAAGACCGACCAGGAGGACGCGCGTCATCTGTCGCAGATGGGGACGGCGCTCGACCTGGTTCCAGACAATAGAGAAGTGAAAATCAACAACTGGCCGTTCCCGTCTCAGTAAAAAACAAAAATGAGATGAAGAGGGCGCTAGTTGAAAATGCACTGAAATTTCACTATTGCAGCAAAGAAATATTTCTGCTATCCCTACTCTCGGTGAGGTGATCAATTTGTCTGAAACATCATTTTCTGTCGCCGACGCTTTCCTGTCGCAACTCACAAATCGCGGCGTTGACGTATTGTTCTACAACGCAGGAACAGATTTTCCTCCCATAGCAGAGGCCTACGAAAAAGCCGAGCAAGAGGGACGCAAATTACCGCGCGCGGTTCTGGTGCCTCACGAAAACGTCGCCGTGGCCGCAGCTCACGGCTACTATCTCGCCACCGGGCGAATGGCAGCCGTAATGGTTCACGTCGGATTAGGAACGGCAAACGCCATAAATGGCATCTTCAACGCGTGTCGCCAGAACATTCCGATCTTGCTGCTCGCAGGCAGAACGCCCTGGACAGAGTCAGACCTGCTGGGCGCTCGCGATAATTATATTCATTGGGCGCAGGAGATGTTCGACCAGGCGGGAATGCTGCGAGAACTCGTGAAATGGGATTTCGAGCTCCGCCACCCGCATCAACTTGAAACGGCGATCGACCGTGGATTGGCGATTGCAAATAGCGACGCAAAGGGACCGATTTACATGGTGCTGCCGCGTGAATTGCTCGCTTTTCCTGCCTCCGTGCCTCATCAGGTTGCAAAAACCACCTTCCCGGCTCTTCAAGCAACCGGATTGCCCGAAGATGAATGTAAACAAATAGTCACGCACTGGCGGAACGCCGAGCGCCCCCTGGTGGTCACATCTTCAGCCGGCGCCGACCCTGAAGTGCCCGCCTTGCTTGGTCGGCTGGCCGAAATGTCTGGTACCCCTGTCGTCCAGTTCCGGCCCAGATATGTCAATCTTGCTGGCGATCATCCATGCCACGGCGGCTGGGACGCGTCGTCGCAATTGGCTCAAAGTGATTTCGTGCTGGTTCTTGACTCGGATGTGCCGTGGATCCCGCACCAGGCAGAGCCCGACCCCAACGCCGTCATCGCGCATATCGCCCCGGACGCCTTGTTTTCGCGATATCCGTTGCGCGGTTTCCGCGCCGATATTGCCGTAAGCGCGAACATCAAGCGCGCCTTGCAGGATCTTCTCAGCGCCTGGCCCGAAGTGTCCGATGTCGCAGAGATGCGTCTCGAGGCGTTGCGCGCAGAAAGTCGAGCCCGGCGCGATGCGCGCGCCTCCCAGGTTGAAGACCTTGCCCGGCAGGAACCGATCCACCCATCTTGGGTCAGCCATTGTCTCGATACCATTTGCGACAGCGATACCGTGCTGGTGAATGAATACCCCATCGATCTGGGAATGATGAGCCATGCGCACCCGGCGGGTTATTTCTCGCACAGTTCGGCTGGCGGCCTTGGCTGGGCGCTTGGCGCCGCTCAGGGCATCAAGCTGGGCTCGCCGGGAAAAACCGTCATAGCTGCAGTCGGTGACGGAGCCTACATGTTCGGCAATCCGGTTCCGGCGCATTACTCCGCGAAAATCAATGATGCGCCCACCCTTACCGTCATCTTCAACAATGGAATGTGGCTCGCGGTCCACCGCTCGACCGTGGGTATGTATCCTGCAGGCGCGGCGGCAAAGGCAAACCAGCCGCCCATGGCGCAACTCGATCAGGACGCCGCGTTCGAAGAGGCGATCAAGGTAAGTGGCGGATGGGGTGCCAAGGTCACCAGACCCGGCGACGTCTTGTCAAAACTGACTGAAGCAATGTGGGTCGTGCGTGAAGAACAACGGTCAGCCGTTTTGAATGTCGTGGTTAAGCCCGTTCTTGAGCGGAAAAGTTGAGATGAGGCCATGAAGTACATAAGTACAGGCGATTTCAATCCTGAAGCGGTCGAAATTCCACTGGGTTCGTTCATCAACGGTGAACTGATCCAGGGTGCAGGAGATGAACTCGACATCTTCCGACCGTCAGACGGCAAACTGGCGGGTACAGTTCGCCAGGCAAACGCTGCGGATGTCGAACGCGCCGTTTCGGGCGCCAAACAGGCTTTGGAGGTCTCAAACTGGGCCAGACTTGCGCCACGCGCCCGTGGCGAAATCATGCGGAACTGGGCGCGGCTTCTCGACGAGAATGCGGAATACCTGTCCCGACTGGAAGCCCTGAGTTCGTCGCGTCCCATAAAGGAATGTCGTGATCGCGACATTCCCGCTTCGGCTGACATGATCCGGTATTATGGCGAATGGACGGACAAAATGACGGGCGACACTTTCGCCAGCGCAAACGCGATATTCAACACGACCATACGAGAACCCTACGGCATCGTTGGTGCGATTTCTCCATGGAACGTACCGATCCTGCTGGCGACGGTAAAATTCGCGCCGGCTCTGGCCGCCGGCAATGCGGTCGTTCTGAAACCATCGGAAATGACTCCCTTTTCCGCAATCGCATTCGCCCGACTGGCGGTGGAGGCGGGCCTGCCGGCGGGCTTGTTCAACGTACTCGTGGGAACTGGCGAAGTGACGGGACACCCTCTTGTTATCCATCGCGATATCAGTTTCGTCGCCTTTACCGGCTCGACGAAGACCGGCCAGAGAATCATGACCGATTGCGCGCTCTCCGGTCCGAAACCTGTCAGCCTGGAGCTCGGCGGCAAAAGTCCGCAAATCGTATTCGATGACGTGTCGGATCTGGATCGGGTCGCAAACGCCATCACAGCGGGCATGACCCGCAACAGCGGGCAGTTGTGCTTTTGCGGGAGCCGCCTCGTTGTTCAGAATGGCGTAGCCGACAGATTGCTTGAGATGGTGCTGAGCAAACTTCATACCATCAGGAGTGGACCAACCTGGTCGGAGACAACCGGTATGCCTCCCATAATCTCGGATCTGCAGCGCAGGCGCATCCTCGGAATTCTGTCGCAGTCGGATGCCGCCGTCCGTAACACTCTTACAGGCGGCAACAGTTACGATCTGCACGGCGGCAAGTATTTCGAGCCCACCATCGTCATGGATGTGCCAACTAGCGACGCCCTCTTTAGTGAAGAGGTGTTCGGACCCGTGCTCGCTGTTCAGCGGTTCGACGACTTCGATGAGGGATTGCGACTGGCGGATCATCCAGACTACGGCTTGACGGCCTCAGTGCATACCTCCAGCATCGATCGGGCAATGGCTGCCGCGCGGCGCATCGAAGCCGGCACTGTCTGGATCAACAATTTTGGTCGCACCGCAGATGTGTCCAGCCCGTTCGGCGGCTTCAAACGCTCCGGATTCGGTAAGGAGTTCGGCCGAGAGGGTTACGAAAAATACCTCAAAACAAAGGCGATCTGGTTTCAGGGCGTGGAGACCGTGCAGTGACTGGTGCAATAGTCGTTACAGGCGGAGCCAAGGGAATCGGGCGCGCAATAGCTGAGGCGCTTCTGAGTGATGGAAAGAAGGTCATTCTAGCTGATATCGCTGGCGCTCCGCAAACAGCCGATCAACTGCAGAATGATCGCTGCTATGGCGTGAAATGCGATGTAACGTCACCAGACAGTATCAATCTTGCATTGACCAAAGCGTGTGAGGATTTTTCCTCCATTTCTGGTTTGGTGAACAATGCCGGGCTTTATGCAACTCTTGAGCCGGGTTCGTTTCTTGAACAAACAGCCGAAGATTGGCATCGGGTTCTGGACGTGAACGTTGTTGGCACGTTTAACATGTGTAAGGCTGTTGTTCCTCTGCTTAGAAAGAACGGTGGCGGTTCGATCGTTATGATCGGTTCCGGTGTTGCTTTTACCGGATTGCCAAACCTCCTTCACTATGTCGCTAGCAAAGGTGCGATTGTGTCGATGACACGCTCACTGGCCAACGAACTTGGTGACGATGGTATTCGTGTAAATTGCATCGCTCCTGGATTTACAATTTCAACAGGTGTTGAAGCAAATAGACACAAGTTTGAAATAGTAAGCAAGCTGGCGATTTCTACGCGGGCCATTAAGCGCGAACAGTATCCGGCAGATATCACCGGGGCCGTAACCTTCCTTTGCAGCGAAACCTCATCCTTCATCACTGGCCAAACGCTTGTGGTCGATGGCGGTCGACACTTCCACTAAATAGGAGACTGAGATGACTAGTACGAAGATCAGAATTGCGACGATCGGGGTGATGTTAGCGACTTTGTGTACACCTGGCGTCGCACAAGAGACGACATTGCGGGGAGTAAGCTGCTTTCCCGAAGGCACATACTACTCCCAGCGATTCGAGAATTATATTGAGAAGGTTAATGAACGTGGAGAGGGGCTTATCAAGATCGATTATCTTGGTGGCGCACCCAAGGTCATGGCAACACTAGAGGTAGGTAAAAACCTCAAAGATGGAATTGTCGACATAATCGGCTGCACTCTGGGATTTTACTTGAATGTGGTGCCGGAAGCGGATTCATTGAAGATGATTGAGGTTCCAGTTTCAGAGTTGCGCCAAAATGGCGGTATGGCGTTGCTCGATGAAATACATCTCGAAAAGATGAACGCTCACTATTTGGGACTAGTAAACAGCCATGCACAGTTCCACATTTACCTTACTAAAGAAATTGATAAGCCAGATCTTTCAGGACTCAAAATTCGGGTGAGTTCTGTTTATCGTAAACTGGTGGAAGCGCTGGGCGGGACTGCGGTTACTGCACCGCCATCGGACGTATATACCATGCTGGAGCGAGGCACAGTTGACGGGCTTGGGTGGCCGTCAGCTGGCATATTCGACTTCAGTTGGGAAGATGTCATTAAATACCGTGTGGATCCAGGATTCTATCAGACTGAGATCAATATCCTCGTTGGCAAGGATGTTTGGTCAAGGCTTACTGAGGAACAGCAAGCGATCCTAAACGATGTGATGCTTGAACTAGAGGCGGAGGACGCCAAAGAAGCAGAATACGCTACAGAACAAAAGGAAATGCAGGCTGAAGCTGGTATCGAGGTGATCGAATTTGCGTCAGATGCGAAAGCTGTCTTTTTAGAAACTGCCTACAATGCTGCGTGGGACGATATTATCGAGAAAAGTCCCGAGTACGGACCTCGCTTGAAAGAACTGTTCTCCAAGTGAGCGACTACACCAACAACTGTTTTTGGCGGGCAATCATGGTCAAATTCGACCATTGGCTTGGCTATCTTGTCAATGGTTTGGGTATGACTTCTGCTCTAGCGATCAGTGCTGTCACGGTGCTGATCGCACTCGATATAGCAGTGCGTTACTTGAAGCTTGGGGCAATGCCGTGGGCAGTCGAGATCGTCGAGTATATCATCTACGCTGCAACTTTTGTCGGTGCGCCCTGGGTGCTGCGAAAACATGGTCATGTTCGTATGGACGCCATGCTAACCAAGCTAAATAGCCATACGCGCCGCTTTGTTGATGCAGTGGTTTCGCTAATCGGCATATTCGTGTCTGCTATACTCATGGTGTATGGATATATTGCGGCTCACAATGCGTGGCAGGAACATCTATTTGCGTATAAAAGTTTGACATATCCGGAATGGTTGCTGCTTTTACCGATCCCGGTATGTGGTTTCGTCCTTTGCCTTCAATTCCTTTCACGGCTATTTTTATGTTCTGACAAAGAAGCCGTCACTACTACGGGTCTTTGAGATGGAGTGGGGTTATGCACTCCTAGTAATGCTCGGCACTGTGGGTTTTCTCATGTTCCTCAGCGTGCCCGTTGCTTTTGCTTTTTTATCAGCGAATATTCTCGGCGCCGTTCTGTTTCTCGGCGGCAGTGCGGGCTTGGTGTCCTTTGTGCGTGGGATGATCAGTTCAGTTGCCAACTACAATCTTGCACCAATTCCACTATTTATTTTCATGGGAGAGATACTTTTTCGTACTGGTGTAGCTTATTCGGCTATCAACGCTGTTGATAGGCTTATAAGCAAGGTTCCTGGTCGTCTGTCGATCGTTGCTTTGGGTGGAGGAACCGTTTTTTCGGCTCTATCAGGGTCAACAATAGCGAATACCGCCATGTTGGGCGGGGTAATGCTCCCTGAAATGCAGAAACGTGGATACAGCCCAGCTTTGTCCATGGGGCCGATTATGGCGGTGGGTGGAATTGCGATGTTGATTCCACCAAGCGCATTGGCGGTTCTGTTGGCAAGTCTGGCGCGCATGCCGGTCGCGGAACTCTTGGCCGGGGGGATTATACCAGGTCTCTTAATGGCCTGCCTGTTTATTAGCTATGTTGTGGTGCGAAGTTCACTCAATCCTCGGCTAGCACCTACTTATGACATGCAAAAATTCACTTGGGGTGAGCGGATTGTTCCGTTTCTTACTGACGTACTGCCTTTATCCTTAGTGTTTATATCGGTGTTAGGCAGCATCTTTGCCGGAATTGCATCGCCAACTGAGTCTGCTGCATTGGGCGCGCTCAGTGCCTTGTTGTTGGCGGCGTTCTATCGAAAATTGAGTTGGCGCTCTTTGTGGATGGCCATTGAAGAAACCGGTAAAACGTCAGTGATGATATTATTCATCGTTGCCTGTTCGACCACGTTTTCTCAGATCCTTGCTTTTTCTGGCGCAACTGATGGCGCTCTAACACTAATCCTCCAGCGCGAAATGACCCCGCTAGTGGCGATGGCCGTCATGATGATGGTGCTTGTTTTTCTTGGGTGCTTTGTTGATCAGATCAGCATGATGTTGATTACGTTACCATTTTTCTTGCCAATGGCTGATGCACTTGGCGTAAACGCTATATGGCTCGGTGTAATGATGCTCATCGCTATCGAGCTGGGGCTTATTACACCGCCTTTTGGTCTACTGATATTTGTGATGAAGGGCGTAGTAGGCGATAGCTACGGAATTCGGACTATTTATGCTGCCGCGTTTCCGTTTGTGCTTCTTGAACTGATTGTTCTTGCGGTACTTTTGTTGATTCCGAACATTGTAACATTTTTACCAAGTTACCTTTAAATGTGTGGGGGCGTTATGACTCTTGAATGTGACGTATGTATTGTCGGAGCGGGTCCGGCGGGCCTGTCCCTAGCGGCCTGGTTGTCTGCTCAGGGGATTGAGACAATATGCATCGAACGTAACGACAGTCTGGCGCTGGATCTGCGTGCATCTACTTTCCACCCGTCCACGCTGGATATGCTTGATGAACTTGGCGTGGTGGAGAGCATGAAACGCGAAGGCGTTGTCGTGCCCAACTACCAGATAAGGGACCGACAGGGACTCGAGATATTGGCGGATTTTCAGTTTGAACTAATTTCCGATCGCACCAAGCACCCGTACCGCCTCCAGTTTGAACAGCACAAGCTCACCCCTCTGCTGGCGGCGTATCTCGAAAACCTGCCCAACAATCGGCTTTTATTTTCCACCAGCTACACTTTGCATGAAGCAAAAAGCACGGGCGTTGTCACAACTGCCGAGGGGCCGGACGGACCTGTCATCATTTCCTCGAAGTTCCTGGTCGGAGCCGATGGCGTAGGATCTGCAGTACGCACCAATGCCGAAATCGAATATGAAGGCTTCACCTATCCCGAACGGTTTTTTTCAATGAGCACGCCGTTTCGCTTCGAGGAAAATTTGAGTGACCTGTCCTACGTCACATACATCGCCGATCCGAGGGAGTGGTGCCTGATGCTGCGCACGCCCGAATTATGGCGCCTAATGTTTCCCGTGCCGCCGGACGAAGATGAAAAACAGACATTGTCGGACGAGGCCACACAGGGCCGCTTGCAGGGATTTTACCGGCTGGGCGAAGATTATGAGGTTCGGCATCGCACCCTGTACCGCGTGCAGCAGCGCGTAGCAGAAACTTATCGTCGGGGTCGGGTGATCCTGGTGGGCGACGCTGCCCACGCAAACAATCCGCTGGGCGGGATGGGGCTCAACAGCGGCGTTCACGATGCCTACAACCTTAAGAATAAGTTGCTGGCGGTGCTCGAGGGATCTGCGGACGAAACATTGCTCGACACCTATTCCAACCAGCGCCGGATGGTTTCCATCGAACACGTGAACAAACAGTCGGCGGAAAACAAGAAACGTCTGGAAGCTTCCAGCCCGGAGGCCCGAAAAGCCTATCGGGAGGAACTGGAAAACATTACCTCTGATATCGAAAAAACCCGAGCGCATCTGCTGCGCACCTCGCTGATCGAAAGCCTCGATCAGGCGTCCAGAATATAAATGCCAAGGAGGCTCACATGCCTGTCAACAAACTGCACCTCGAATTCACCGGCCTGCACATGGACGACGGTTGGGAAGTGCCTGCTGGCTATCCGACGGGTATTCAACAGAAAATACTTTCCGGTTCGCTGGATGAGGACGGCGAACGCGGCAGCAGATCGCGTTTGCTTCGCTTTGATCCCGGCGTATTCACCACCGCTCCCTTTGTACACCCATACTGGGAAGAGGTATTTCTCATCAGCGGCGACCTCACGGTTGGAAACGATGAAAACGGAGAAGGCGGCGAGGCCTTCAAGCCATTTACATACGCCTGCCGGCCGCCGGGCGCTTATCATGGTCCGTTCAAATCCGAAAAGGGCTGCCTGCTCTTCGAAATACATTACTTTGATCCTGTGTGACCAACGACATGAATGGACGCAAATTTCCACGTTCTTTGCATGAAGCCGCAAACCAATTGTCGAACGCTGACACTACAGCGCGTAACCTTGTCGAGGAGGCGCTATCCAACATTCACCGACCGGACGGCGAAGGCGCCCGTGTATTTGTGGAGCTATACGAAGACGAGGCTCGCAGATCCGCGGACTACTGGGACGCCCAGCGCAAGGCAGGCCGCCTGCCGTCCCCGTTTGCCGGTGCGCCCATTTCGATCAAGGACCTGTTTGATGACGCCGGCTATACGACACGCGCCGGATCGAAAGTCATGTCGGACAATCCGGTCGCCGGCCGAACCAACATTGCTGTCGAAAGGTTGCGCAAGGCCGGCTTCATTGTGATGGGCCGGACAAACATGACCGAGCTTGCCTATTCCGGGCTTGGCATGAATCCGCATTTCGGCACGCCCCTCAATCCATACGACAGAGAAACAGGCCGCATCCCCGGAGGCTCGAGTTCGGGCGCGGTCGTCTCGGTAACGGATGATATGGCGCTGATGGGTCTCGGATCAGATACCGGCGGCTCATGCAGAATTCCCGCTGCCCTCTGCGGCGTTGTCGGATTCAAGCCCACCCAGGACATGAGTCTGCTGGCTGATATGGTACCGCTGTCGCCGACCCTAGATACGGTAGGCTGTATGGCCAATTCCGTCGAATGCTGCAGAATTGCGACAGAATTCACGACTGGCAAGGCGCTTACTGAGAAAGAGGAAGCCATTGGCGAGATTCGCCTGGTTGTGCCTGAAAGCATCGCATTCGATCAGGTGTCGGACTACGTCATGGCTTGCTTTGACAAGGCCATGAAGACCCTCGAGGTCGGTGGATTCTCCATTCGGAACGCGCCAACTTCGCTATTCGCAAATGCTGGCGACCTGTCCAGCAAGGGCGGTTTTCCAGCGGGTGAGGCCTATGCCCATTTCGCCGCCTTGTTGAAGAAAAAAGGGGAAGTGTTCGATCCGCGGGTGAAATCACGCATCGAAAGGGGAAAAGCGCAGGACGACACCGACCGCGTAATGCTGAAGACGGCGAGGACAAGGCTGATCAAAAACTTTAATTCGCTGATTACTGACTTGGATGCCGTTGTTTATCCCACCGTGCCCGATATTGCCCCTGCCTTGTCCGACCTTTCGGATGAGGAAGAATACGGCAGGGTCAATCTTCTGTTCCTGCGCAACTCGACATTGATTAATCTCGTCGACGGATGTGCGATCTCCATTCCGATTCACGAGAAGGGAAACGCGCCGGTCGGCCTGACCATTGCGGCGCCGCGTGGCCAAGACGCGCGGCTGATTGCGGTGGCTGCGAGGGCCGAAGCCCTTGTCAATGGATTCGGTTCGCCTCGATAGGACTCAAATACTCTTTGAAATATTCGATAGGAAGGATGAAATGTGGCCTTCCATCGCCGTGCGCGCTGCTTCGACGTCGCGCCCGGCGATCGCCTCGCATATCGCTTCATGTTCGGACTGAACGCGCCGCAACTGTTCGATATTGTTCAAGGAAATGAACCAGACGCGCAGGGATTTTTCCTGAAGTTGTCTGGACACATCGGCGAGTATGCGGTTTTGGGTGGCTGCAGCGATCTCAGAATGAAAATCGCGGTCCAGCAGCATCAGCTGCTCGACGTCACGGTCCTGCGCCGCTTGTTCCGATAACTGCAGCAACTGCTTCATGCGTTCGATCTGTTCGCGGGTAGCTCGATCCGCAGCCAGCGCTGCACAGCACGTTTCGTTGACCTGACGGGCTTCGGCCACGTCGGATATTTCATTCATCGAGACGGGCTTGATGATGATTCCCTTACGCGGAATCATCTCGATAAGCCCCTCTATCTTGAGTCTGTTAAACGCGTTATGAACCGGTGTACGGCTTAATCCCAGATCATTACATACTAGTGTTTCATTGATGTACTGGCCAGGCTGGTATGCGCAAGTAATGACCTTGTGCTTCACGATTTCATAAGCCTGGTCATTCAGCGACGTTTCCCCAGAGCGACTTGCGGGACGCAACTCGATTGGTGTCGATTTTTTCTTTGCTGCCGAAGCAGATGAAGTTGTTTTACTCACTAGGATCTCAATTCAATTTCCGAAACGCTATAAGTGTGACCAAGTTTCCGATCAAGGACGGGATCCTCGATTTCAAGCCGATATGAAGTTGCAGGGCGGATGCCGCCTATAGCGCCGAACGTGCCGCAAAACATCCAATCACCATTGCGCATCGGATCCCCACGAGTCTCCCGTTCTGCGAGCAGAGTCTCCGGAGACATCAGATCGCTCATAGCACCTTCTTGGTACATTTCGAAATCCTCTCCACCGAAATTCGCCCAGCACCGCATGACAAGCTGATCCCAATGGTCCTGTACGTCCTTGTAGGACCACAGCCGGCTTGCAATCGGCTTGTCGCAGAGTTGCTTGGATTGCATGATCCCGAAAGCTTCCAGATCACGGTCCGTATGATCGGAGCCCACACTGACAAATAGCTCGTTGCCATCCATGATAAGCACACACTCGACTTCGCCGCTGGAACTGCCGCCGATCATGTCGACGGTCGAAAACTGGGTCAGGCGCGAAGGAGATACTTCATAAAACATCGGTATGCGGGATGGTGGCGCAACGCCGATATCAATGAGTTCATCAATGTGGTGCTGGGTGGCTTTTCTATCTCTGCCTGCAAATCCTGCAATCAAGACGCGGTTTGGCAAAAATTCGCGCAAAGCCTCTCCCTGGCTTTGCTGGAGCCGGAACTGGATTGGAGGAGATGCGCGCTCCGCTGGAGCAGTGGTTTGGTGAAGTTCTGTCTCTGCATTCTGCATTTGCTACTCGTGCATGTTTTGGGATCCAGGCTGGACAACCCCAGCCTCTTCGCTCTAGTAGCATAAGTGAAGTTATAAAGAAAGTATTGTGAAATTTCAGTAGAGATGCGATGATCAAGCGTCTGAAACCGGAGAAATGCGATGATTTCCAAATCCAAACGATTGTTTGCCGCCACGATATTTGCTGGCGCGAGCTTGCTGACGCCAGCGTCGGCGCAAGAAGAAGTCGACCTGACCTTTGCGTCCTTCTCTGTTGGCGGAAGCTGGTATGTGTACGCCTCCACCATCGCGGAATTTCTGCGTGATGTTTTGCCGAAAGGCTCCAATGTCGACGCTACGCCACTGGGCGGCGGAGTCGTCAATTCTTTGCTCATCGACGCCGACAAGGCGCAGATTGCCCTGAGCCACGCAATGACCAACAAATGGGCGACGAATGGAACTGTGGCCTATGAAGCGCCGGTCACGACGACCCGCGCGCTGGTTGGCGGACTGGACACCTATTACCTCACAGTAACCGCGGTTGACGCAGAGCCCGGGACAGGTCTTCGAGAATATTTCGAAACCGTCAATCCCGACGCCAAGATCGGCGCCAATCCCGGCGGCAGCGTAGCCACTTTTGCCGGCAAGCTCATGTTGACGGCCGCCAATGCTTCGGAAGAAGAGGTGGAAGAACGTGGCGGCGCCTACCTGTCCATGCCACTTGGCACCATCAAGGACAGCTTTCCGACTGGCGTTGTCGACGCCACGCCGCAGATCATTACGCGCGGACATCCCGCGATAACCGAAATATCCGAAAATAACAGCGTGACGATTCTCCAACCGGAAGACGACGTGCTGGAAACCATGAGAAGCACATACGGTTTCGACCTGGGCACGCTTCCGGCCGACAGTTTCAGGGGGCAGTCGGTGGATGTGAAACTGCCGACCACGTCCACCACTGTAATCGTGAGTGAGGAAATGTCGGACGATCTCGCCTACACGATAACCAAGGCGATCGTGGAAAACGCCGACAAACTGGCCGCAGCGCATCAGGCGCTGGCGGGGTTCGATCCGACCAAAGGCTGGCAGCCGGAAGTCGTGAACCTGCCGCTGCATCCGGGTGCGGAGAAGTACTACCGCGAGCGCGGCTGGCTGAAATAACTGTACCGAAGAAGATATGCGGAAAAGCTGAAGAACGATGGCGACCACCGACACACGCACTGAATCAGACGACACTATTCAATCATTGCGTTCGCCCGTCGCCGTCATAGGCCTCTTGTGGATTGCGTTTCAGATCACGGTCTGGCTGCGTCCCGAAACCAGCATCTATGTCATTCGCGCAGGACACGCGTGTTTCGGACTCGCGACGTTTTTCGCACTTTTTACCAATAGCAAATCAGCCCTTAACCGCATCATCGGCATCGCGGGCATTATCATGTCTGCGGTGCCGGTCATAATATACCAGATCGAGCAAGAGCGTCTGGTTACCCGCTACGCAGGTCTCGCGGACCTGGAATTCGCGGATATCACTGTTGCGATCATTCTCGGAACGCTGCTTCTGTTTGCGACCATCAAGAAACTGGGCGTCGGAATGGTGGTCGTGGTTGGCGCCTTTGTCGCCTACCAGCTGGCGGGCGGTCTTTTGCCGCGTCCCTTCGGTCATAAACAGACCGACTTGACGGGCTTTGTCGACCAGCAGTTTTTGACCATAGACGGGTTGCTGGGAATTCCGCTCGGCGTGTCCGTGAACATCATTTTCTACTTCATCCTGTTCGCGACCATATTCGAGGTCTACGGCGGCAGCCGCATGATCATCCAGCTGGCGCTCGCCTTGACCGGGCGTTACGCCGGCGGTCCGGCAAAAGCCGCAGTTGTCGGATCTGCCGTGACCGGTTTAGTGTCGGGCAGCGCCGTCGCCAACGTCATGACCTCCGGCATGTTCACGATTCCGCTGATGATCCGCGGCAAGTACCAGCCGAAAATCGCCGCGGCCATTGAAGCTGTGGTGTCGACCGGCGGACAGCTTGTGCCGCCCGTCATGGGCGCGGCGGCGTTCATCATGGCCGACTTTCTGCAAATGCCGTATCGCGAGATCGTGGTCGCCGCCATTTTCCCGGCCTTCTTCTACTTCTTTGCGATGTTCCTGACCGTGCACTTTCAGGCCAGAGCGTCCGGTATCGGCGCAACTGACCCGACCGACATCGACAGTCCCTGGCAGGTGCTCAGGCATCGCGGCCACCTGTTGCTGCCTCTTGGTTGGCTCGCGGGAAGGATCAGTTTCGGTTATCCAATTCCATACAGTTGCGTGGAAAGCATAATCGGGGTCATCGTTGTGGGCACGCTGTTTCCGCACACAAGGATATCGTTGAGGGATCTGCTTCTGGGAGCCGCCGAAGTCGGAGTCCGCGCCATGCCGGTGGCGCTCGCCTGCGCGCTGGCGGGCGTTATCGTTGGCGTGGTGTCCTATACCGGGCTTGGCAACAAGCTGACATCGATCATTGTGGACGTTTCCGATGCGTCGGTAGTACTCGCCCTTGTGCTGACAATCATGGGCACGATCCTCATGGGCATGGGCATGCCCACGACTTCTGCCTACATCATGTCCGCGATCCTGCTTGCGCCCGCCCTGATCCAGCTTGGATTTGATCCGCTCGCCTCACACATGCTGGTGTTCTATTTCGCCATCCTGGCGATGGTGACGCCGCCGATTGCGTTGAGCGCCTACGCGGCTGCCACCATCTCCAAGTCACCACCCGGCGAGGTTGGGTGGGCGGCCTTCAGGCTAGCGGCGCCCGTCATGCTGATACCGGTGGTCATGATCCTGCGTCCTGCAATGCTCCTGCGCGGCACGCCCACGGAAATCCTGGTGGCCTTGCTGATCACCCTGCTGACGATCGTGTTCAGCTGTGCGGCGTCCGTCGGCTGGCTCTACAAGCCATTGAGATACTGGCAGCGCGGGCTTGCCGTCTTCTGTGCATTGTGCTTCGTCGCAACACTTGGGGGTGCAATTTTTATATGGACTGCAATACTAGGAGTTGTTGCGCTTTTATGTACGATAGTTATACCATCTAGAGAAAATGTGCGCGTGAGTTAGACCATCACATAAGGTTAGCACTGCTGTGCCAAATTAGGGTCAGCACCTTAAACTGATGCGGTGGATGCCACCACTGACGTGCTCCCTTGAATATGTCCGTTGTCAGATGTTTTCGGAGACTCGGGCGGTTTTCATAACGGAGGCTTTGTTTCAGTTTCCAGTCGATTCAGCCTTCAAGGTGCTAGTGAACTGGCCCCTATTTTGACCGAACACCCTGGCTTGACCAGGGAGGCTTAGGGATAACCTTAAGCATGTGCTTATGTCCGAGATTGAAATCATCACCGAGGGCGGCCGCCGTCGCCGGTGATCGTCATCCGAGAAACTTCGGATCGTGGAAGAAACGCTTTATGAGGGCGAGAGCATCTCCGCGGTCGCCCGCCGCAATGGCGTTGCGCCGAATCTGCTGTATCGTTGGCGCAAACTGATGCTGGAAGGAGGATCGATTGCCGTGACGGGGGACGACAGCGTGACCAGCAACAAGACCGTCCGCGAGATGGAGGCGCGCATCCGGGAACTCGAACGCCAGCTCGGCAGGAAGACGCTGGAGAATGAGATCCTCAAGGAGGCTCTTGACAAAAGCCGCTCAAAAAAACCGACCTTGCTTGCCGGGTCACTCAAACGGGACGATTTGCCATGAAGGCGGTCGCCGAAACGCTCGGCGTGTCGCGGTCCAATCTGCACGAGCGGCTGAAAGGAACCTCGAAGCCGCGTCGGGGCTATCACAAGGCTCAGGACGCGGCGCTTCTGCCGCGCATCCGGGCACTGGTGGCCAAACGCCCGACCTATGGCTACCGCCGGATGACCGCCGTCCTGAACCGGGACTTGCAGGCCGGAGGCCTCGACCCCGTCATCCACAAGCGCGTCTACCGCATCATGAAGGCCAGTAATTTGCTGCTGGAACGCAGTGGCTTCGAACGATGCGAACGCGCCCATGACGGCAAGGTGGTCATGATGCGCTCCAACCTGCGCTGGTGTTCCGATGGCCTGGAGTTCGCCTGCTGGAATGGCGACGTTATCCGGGCCGCTTTCCTGATCGATGCCCACGACCGGGAAATCATCGCCTGGCGGGCGGTGGTCAATGCGGGGATCAGCGGTTCGGATGTACGCGACATGCTGCTGGAGGCCGTTGAAAAGCGCTTCGGCGCATGCCGCGCCACAGATCGTAGAAATCCTGTCCGAAAATGGCAGCGCCTATACGGCGAGGGAAGCGCGCATCTTCGCTCGCCAGCTGGGCATGAAGTCGTGCTTTACGCCGGTCAAGAGCCCGCAATCAAACGGTATGTCGGAGGCTTTCGTCAAAACATTCAAGCGCGACTATGTCCGCGTCAATCCGCTGCCTGATGCAGAAACCGTCCTCACATTGATAGGAGACTGGATCGAAGTTTATAACGAAAACCATCCTCATTCCGGCCTGAAGTGGCGCTCGCCACACGAGTTCATCAGGGCCAAAGCCGAAACCGCCTAGGTGTCCGGTGAAACGGGGGCAAGATCACCACAGCAGCCTGATCAGTGTCCACTCCCAGGGGCGAACTCCACAGGGGGGGGCATATTTTGAATTGGAAAAATGTGCGCTTTGGGCCCGCGCCGCTCCGATACTTGGTAATCAACAGAGATTTGCCCCCCCCCTGGTGGTGCATCTTCGGTAGGACATCAAAACGGGATACGGCTAACCTAAAATCGAAAACATCTTAGGGAAGCACGTCCCTATTTCTGCTAATTCAATCCCTTCCTCGGTTTCTCGGTGGAGCGCTTCGAAAGGCTTTTGCAAGTGTCACAGAGTGTCCCTTCTGCGTGCGAGTCATTTATAGAAAGAGAGAGGGTTCAAAATATTCTTTCGCGTGCGCAAGGGACACTTCGGACACTTCCCTATGCAGCTGCCGAATGTTGTCCGGCAGCAGATGCAATAGTGTCTCGAACCGACTCCCGCCGTACCGTCTCTTTCAGCGCGCGGTCAGCAAAAACACTGTACACTTCTGGCCGAACCCTCCATTTGCGGCTGTCGGTGCGAACAACGGGCACGGGTTCCAGCCAGCCATAGGCATCGAGATGTTCCATGACTCTGTCGACATTCTCTTTCGTCAACCCACGCATAACGCCATCGCCGCGAGCGACATCGCGCCCGGTGAATGCCTCAGGCTTGTGGGCAAGGATCCATCCGGCTGCTGCCAGCAAAGCGTCTTGCCGATCGGACAGCCCGAGCACGTTCTGATAAAAGGCCAAGCCGTGCGGCTGCACAAACCCTTGCATGAATTCGCTCACGCGGAATGCGAGATCGGCCTCGATCATGGCCGGCGGCCGGTTGTCCTCCGCTTCAATGCAGTGCCAGAGCAAACACATCCGAGCGAATAGCCCGTCATATTTCGCAACGTGAGACGCAAATTTGCGGTTGATGCTCTCCCACTCGGCGACCGCCTGATGATTCCGGTTAACGACATCCTCCCAAATCTTTTGCCCCCCCTCGGAAAACCGGAATGGCATTTCACGCATGCCACCCTGGAGTGGCCGCCGAATGTCAGTCAGCCGCCGTATGAGCTGCCCGAATTCCTTATTCACGTCAGGAGTCGGAGAGTCCCTGCCGACGCCTGCCGGCTTCAGCAGTACGGGTAGAAAGCGCTGCAACAGCCCGTCATCTGCCGAGTCCTTTGCGAGCTTCCGGATGACCTCCGGCTGGATATTGCCGACTATAGATGCCGACAGATTCGGGATAATGGATGAGCCGCGACCGATGCGATTGACGATATACGAGCCGCCGTTGAAAGCCTGCAGGTAGAAGCCCCTGTCAGCGTCGGCCTTGCCGCTGTATTTTCCAAGAGACGCGAACCATGAAGACAATTCATCGAAGGGCATTAGCACGCCATTCGGGCTATCCTTCAGAATCTCTTGTGCAGCTTCGATCGTTGTGTCGGAGAGCACTAGCCGCTCTTGTTTCGGCGGCGAAATCGCGTCGCGCTCCTTTTTCTCCAGCCGCAGGTACTCGGATAAACTTTTCTGATACTCATTGAACATCTCAGCATCGATTTTCTTTAGCGGAGATGTTGCCGCGTTCGTTATGGGAGTTTTCTTCGCGCTCGGCTCGGCAACCTGCATCACCCACAAGCGAGCGGATTCGGTCCATTCTGTGTCATTTTTTTTCGGCTGAATGTTCACCTTATCCGGGATAGCTGCTCCGCAGGCGGCGAGCGATGTCATTACGAACCCAGCCGGATCGGCGCCCATCATCTCAGCGTTGACGCCAGCGAATTTCTCAATGACTGGAGGAAGCAGGCCGCTTGGCATCGGAGGGTGCGCGGCCTGGGCCCATGGATCAACGAGAGCATTATTGTCGTTCGCAGCGCTCTTGATGCCAAACGTCATTTCGAAAAAGCGCTGATACTCTTCGCGGGAATATTTGTCGCGAGAGGATGAGCTTACGTAAAAATATCTTAGCGGTGATTTTCTGATTCTGACATCTGCGCCTGCGACGTTGGCGTCGTCAATGTAGTCACCGCTCTTGGCAATCGTGCCTCCGAGCTTTTTTTTGATATCGGCAAGTGTCAGGTTATCTGTCTGTGATGTCATTGACTGTTTCCGTCTCCCACGCAGCAATCGCGGCTGCTGTGATTTCATTTGCGATCTTTGGCGTGAACATTGCTGCTCGCCGTTTGCCGCGCTGAGGAGAATACGTGAGAATCCGCTTGGCCGGCCCTTTGAATAGCCGCAGCCCATATATCCTTATGGCGTCGGTGAGCTGCGCATTAAAAAATCGCAATAGTGTCTTTGCCGTCGGCAGGGGCTGGCGGACTGACGTCCAGAACCTTCATTGGCTCCCCCTTCGGGTGTGATTGATGGCGCCGCTGAAGGCGACGCCGGTGTGCAGTGCTATGCGGCGCGGGCGGAATGTGGCGAATTATCGTTCGCGAAGTCGTAGACTGCGGTGCGGGTACATTGCCTTTTGAATTCGACCAGATGCTCGTCGGTATAAATGACGCCTCCACCGATTTTCAGGTATTTTGGGCCTGTTCCATTCATCCGACTTTTATTTAGCCAGCTAACGGACTTTCCAATTTTTGGTGCGGCCTCTCTCGTAGTGTAGTTCCCCATATAGAATCCCCTTGACAACTGCAGATTATTGTGAAGCAGATTCCCATATTAGTAGAATTTTTCCAAAAAAGTCAAGTTTGTTCTTCTAATGTTCGCGCGCGGCAGACAGTCTTTAGCCATTTCCAGTCATCGTACTTGTCACCTGTTTGCCTTAGGTGCGAGTATCTTTGGAGCGACGCCCAAGAGCGGTGGCCCGAGACCGCGGCAGCTTGCGGAATCGTTTTTCCCATTTCGAACAATCGTGAAAGGCCTTCATGTCGAAGATCATGGAATCGCAGATCCTCGATGCCGAGCACCTTGCAGGCGCGGGTGAAGATGTTGCTGACGGTCTTTGAGTTGTACGGAAAGATGAATTTACCGGTGCGCGGCATCGATTGAATTAACAGCATGGCTTCAGGCGGGATATCAACCCATACATCATTTCCTTTTTTCTGGCCGGGGTGCTTCATGTCGCGCACCAGAATCCGCGAATGTTCAACGTCCAAATCCTCCCATTCAAGCCGCGTGATCTCCTCCTGTCGTCGCGTCGAGAACAGGGCAAACACTATAACTTTCGCATAGGGCGTAGAACGTGGCGAATGTTGCCGGCGCTCTACAAAGAACGTCAACAGGTGGTCCAATTCATCGAGGGTAGGGCGTCTGTCTCGTTTTGACGACTTGGCGACCTTCTCGTGTCGCGTAAGCACCGCCTGCGCAGCCTGCATCTCGGCATAGTCGAGCGGTATGCCCCACGCTGCTTTTGCATCACGAAAGATGGCGGCCAGATGAGAAATATAATTTCCGATAGTTTGGGGCTGACGGTCACCGCTTGCCAGCTCATCCGCAAACGAAACTATGTCCGCGCTCTTGATACTGGCGCTATCCATCGCAGCTATCTTGTATTTTTTGATGCTCTTTAGGACCTGCGCCTTGGTTCTTCCGATCGATCTCTTCTCGGCAACGTATCGGTCGATAGCATCAGCGAGTGTTGCAGCCGGTCGATTCAAATGCTCAATGACGCCAGGTTTATCGAGCTCCTTTTCACGCCATGCCGCCCATGCTGCCGCCTCACGTCGCTTGCTGAAGGTTTTCGCCTCGCGCCAAATCGTCTCGCCGTGGCGCTTCTTGACTATTTGTGCTGTGTAACCTGTAGTCCCGTCACGTCGCTTGCGTGCTACGATGGTTCCCATGGTGCGACATCCTCGCTTGAAAGTACGACAATGTAGTACTGCATATTGAAAAAAGGTACAACAGTGGGAAAGTACGTGACATAACAGGAAAAATAAAAATACGCATAGTATGTTGAAATTATATGAAAAAGCCCAGGAATACAGCATTCCTGTCTTCTCCATCGCACCGATGATGGACTGGACGGACAGGCATTGTCGTTTTCTGCACCGGCAATTGACCCGGCATGCGCTTCTCTACACCGAGATGGTGACCGCCGACGCGGTGATCCATGGCGACCGCGAGCGACTGATCGGGTACGACCCGGCCGAGCATCCGGTCGCCCTGCAGCTCGGCGGGTCGGAGCCTTCAAGGATGGCCGAGGCGGCGCGCATCGCCGCCGATATGGGTTACGACGAAATCAACATGAATGTCGGCTGTCCGTCCGACAGGGTTCAATCCGGCCGTTTCGGCGCCTGCCTGATGCAGGAACCCGACCTTGTGGCGGAATGCGTGTCGGCGATGAAACAGGCCATTTCGGCGCCCGTCACCGTCAAATGCCGTCTTGGCGTGGATGATCAGGACATCGAAACCGCTCTCGACACGATGGCCGACGCCACATTTGCTGCCGGCAGCGATGCGCTGTGGGTGCATGCGCGCAAGGCCTGGCTTGAGGGGCTGAGTCCGAAGGAAAACCGGGATATTCCCCCGCTTGATTACGATCGGGTGTCCCGTCTGAAGCGGAGATTGTCGAATCGATTCATAGGGATCAACGGCGGCATTGAGGATTTGAATCAGGCCTTGGACCTCCTGGCCAGCACAGACGGCGTCATGCTTGGCCGCGCGGCCTACCACAATGCCGGCCTTCTGGTTGATGTCGATCGGCGGTTTTTCGGCGATGGCTCTCTGCCGGTCGACTGGATGACGGTCCGTGACGCCATGATGGAGCACGCCGCCCTGCATATCGCCGGCGGCGGGCGGATGGTTCACATCACCCGCCACATGGTGGGTTTGTTCCACGGCATGCCAGGCGCGAAGCGCTATCGTCAGATCCTGTCGGTGAAGGGGCCCGCCGCCGACGCCGGTCCGGAAGTGATCGCCGAGGCTTTCGACGCTGTTCGCTTTGGCGAGCAGCTTGTCGCCTGACTATTCTTCGGTTTCGTCGTCCGGTTTGCGATTTTTATTGGCGGCTGAAAACGGGAACATCAGGTCGACATAGCGCTCGGCCGTCGGCTGCGGTTCGTGGTTGGCGAGCCCAGGCCTTTCATTGGCTTCTATGAAGACGTAGTCGGGTTCGCGCGGGCTGCGCACCATCAGGTCGATGCCGGTTACCGGGATCTGGATCGCGCGCGCGGCGGCGACGGCCGCTTCGATCAGGGCGGGGTGGGTCTCGGCGGTGACGTCCTCGATCGTGCCGCCGGTGTGCAGGTTGGCGGTCTTGCGGACCAGGATCTCGCGTCCCTGGTCCGGAACGTCCTCCCAGCCCAAACCGGCGTTGGCAAGGCAGCGTTCGGTCTCCGCGTCTATCGGGATGGTGCTTTCGCCGCCGGTCGCGCTCGCCCGCCTGCGGCTTTGGACCTCGATGAGCTTCCGTACGTCGTTCACGCCGTCGCCAACGATGCGGGCCGGTTTTCGGATTGCGGCTGCGACAACCTTGTAGTCTATGACGACCAGCCTGAGGTCGCTGCCTTCAAAACATTCTTCGATGACGATATCCGGGCAGAGGGATCTCGCGTAATCGACGGCGGCTTCCATCTCCTCCGCGTCTGTAAGACCTACGGCGACGCCCATGCCCTGTTCGCCGCGCGCCGGCTTGACCACCACGCTGCCATGCGCAGCCAGAAATTCCGCTCGCGCGTTGGCGTTGTCGTCAGTCAGTTGCGCCGGCACCTTGACGCCGGCCTTTTCCACAATCCGTCGGGTCACCCGCTTGTCGTCGCAGATCGACATGGCGACGGCCGTCGTCAGTTCGCTCAGCGCCTCGCGGCACAGGATCGAGCGGCCTCCGTGAGACAGACGGAAGAAGCCGCCCTCTGCGTCGACGATTTCGACCGCAATGCCGCGGCGGCGCGCTTCGTTGACGACGATTTTCGCATAGGGATTGAGATCCGCGTCTGGCTGTTGGCCGACGAACAGTTTCTCATTGATCGGGTTCTTGCGCTTGACCGCGAACACCGGCACCCGGCGAAACCCGAGTTTTTCGTAAAGACCGATGGCCGGCGTGTTGTCGTGCAGAACCGACAGATCCATATAGGCCGCCTCGCGCGCCTGGAAATGTTCAGCCAGGCGCCGCACCAGCGACTCACCAATGCCGGCGTAGGGCGCCTTCGGCGACACGGCCAGACACCACAGCGACGAGCCGCGCTCGGGATCGTTGAAGGCGCGGGTGTGATCGACACCCATGACCGAGCCCATGATCGCGCCGGATTCCGTATCCTCGGCCACCAGGACCGTCAGTTTTCGCGCATCGCGATGTTCCCAGAAAAAGTCCAGCGGCACCTGGACCATGCCAAGTTCGGAATAGATGACGTTCACCGCCTCCGCGTCGCTCACCGTTGTCAGGCGACGTATGAAAAATGCGTGTTTCCTGCGGCGGGCAGGGCGGTAGCTGGTCAGGTCGAGGCGGTAGGTGAGGGAGGGATCAAGGAAGAGCTCCTGCGGCGCAAGCGCCACGGCGACTTGCGGTTCCTGAACATAGAAGGCGATATCGCGCCGGTCTGGACGCTCGCGGCGAAGGGCCGCGGTTATCGATTCTGTGTCGAGGAACGTGTTGGCGAAGATCAGCCTTCCCCAGCCGCAATCAACGATCGACTGCGCCGTGCGCTGGGACGAGCCCGCGCTCTGCGGACGCAAATTCGCCTCCCGCATGCGTTTGAGGCGATGGTCCGTGGCGCCGCGCGGGCGGGGCTTTTCCCTGGCAGTCACTGTGCTCAGATTCCTTGTTCCTGAAGCCACATCTCAAGCAGCGACACCTGCCAGAGTTCGGACCCTCTCAAAGGCGTGATGTGCTCGGCCGGGGCGTCGAACAGGGCTTCAAGATAGTCCTGCCGGAAGAGGCCGCGGTCCCGCGCGCACTGCGAGCCGAGCGCGTCTCGCACCATGTCGAGATAGGGGCCGTCTATATATTTGAGCGCCGGCACCGGAAAATACCCCTTCGGCCGGTCGATGACTTCGCTCGGGATGATCCTGCGCGCGACATCCTTGAGGATGCCTTTGCCGCCCTGCGCCAGCTTGAGCCCGGACGGCGCCCGGTTGGCCAGTTCGACCAGCTCGTGATCAAGGAAGGGTACGCGTGCTTCCAGCCCCCAGGACATGGTCATGTTGTCGACGCGCTTGACCGGGTCGTCGACCAGCATGACGTTCGTGTCGAGACGCAGGGCCTTGTCGACAGGATCGTCGGCGCCCGAGCGGGCGAAATGTTCCCGGACGAACGCGATGCATTCATCCGTATCGGCCATGTAATCCTGCGAGAGATGCTCGCCGAGCTTCTGATGGCTGCGATCGAAGAACGCCGCGGCGTAGTCCCGCACTGGATCGTTGGAATTTGCGAGCGGCGGATACCAGTGATAGCCGGCGAAAACCTCGTCGGCGCCCTGGCCGGACTGGACCACCTTGATCGTTTTGGCGACCTCGCGGCTCAGCAGGAAAAATCCGACATTGTCGTATGACACCATCGGCTCCGACATCGCCCGGATCGTCGCCGGCAGGTTGGCGCGCATTTCCTCGGACGGAATGAAGATCTTGTGATGGTTGGTGTCGTAGTGATGGGCGATCAGGTCGGAATATTTGAATTCGTCACCCTTTTCGCCGTGCGCTTCCTCAAAACCGATGGAATAAGTCGCCAGGTGCTCCTGGCCCTGTTCGGCGAGCAGGCCGACGATCAGCGAACTGTCAACGCCGCCCGACAACAGCACGCCAACCGGCACGTCCGCCACCATGCGGCGGCGAACGGCGGTGCGCAGCGCCTCAAGCAGCATGTCGGTCCATTCTTCCGGATCGCGGCGCACGTCTTCCGCCGAGCGCGTATAGTCCGGCTTCCAGTACACCGTGTCCTTGGAGGTCCCGTCAGGCTCGATGACGCGTATGGTCGCCGGCGGCAATTTGCGCACGCCGGCCAGGATTGTCCTTGGCGCCGGAACCACTGCGTGCCAGCTCATGTAGTGCTGCAGGGCGATCCGGTCGATGGACGTGTCGAGGCCGCCGCTTTTCACAAGCGCGGGCAGGGTGGAGGCGAAACGCAGCGCGCCCCGGGTTTCGGCCAGGTACAGCGGCTTGATGCCGAAGCGGTCGCGCACCAGGATGACCCTGTCGGTTTCGCGCTCGTGGATTGCGAAGGCGAACATGCCCTGCAGCCTGCCGACGGCCTCGGGCCCCCATTCGGCCCAGGCCTTGAGGATAACTTCCGTATCTCCGGTGGAAGCGAATCTGTGCCCCCTGCTTTCCAGTTCGGCCTTCAGCTCCGGATAGTTGTAGATACAGCCATTGAAGGCGATCGCGTAGCCGAGATAGGTGTCGACGAAGGGCTGGGCGGCGGCTTCCGACAGGTCGATGATCTTGAGGCGTCTATGGCCGAATCCGACGCGGCCGCGCACCATGACGCCGGCGCCGTCCGGTCCGCGCGGAGCCATGGCGTTGGCCATGTTTTCAATGCGCGACGCGGACGCCATTTGTCCGTCGAAGGTGATTTCGCCACAAATTCCACACATATGGTTCTGTTGTCCTTTGTTTTCTTTTCGTTTGACGGCAAATGATTATAACACTAATGGTTTTTGTTCAACCAATAGGTCATGAGAATGCCGGCCGATGAACTGAAGTCGCTGCAAAAGGCCTTGCGCCGGATCATCCGGGCGCAGGATGTCCACTCCCGCAGAATTGATCGAACAGTCGGTCTGACCCTTCCGCAACTCGTTGTCCTGCAATGCGTCCGTGATCTCGGGGAGGTGACGAGCCGGGCGATCTCCAAGGAGGCCAGTCTCAGTCCGCCGACAGTGGTCGGCATACTCGACAAGCTCGAACTCAAAGGCATGATCGAACGATACAGGTCCGAGAGCGACCGACGCATCGTCCACACGATCCTCACAGAGCGTGGCATATTGGCTCTCGATCATGCGCCATCTCCGATTGGGGTTTTGTTCGATGATGCTTTCCTGACATTTCCAGCCGAACGCAGAAGCGAGATCGTCAGTAGTTTCGAGACCGTGGCCGAGCTTTGTGAAACAAGTGTGGCCGAATTGCACGATCAATCCCGGATTGCAGAAAATGACGACGACATTGCAGCAGTCGCAATCCAACCAGTGAACCGGTTAAGATCCGACAGGCACTAGTAACGCGGACAGCTGGCAAAAGTTCCCCAAATTTATGCAGTCCCTGCGCGGGAAAGGCGAATGAGCGCCGCGAGCATCAGATTTGCCCCTTTTTCGATTGCGCTCCATTCTGTCCATTCTTCGGGCGCATGGCTGACGCCACCTCTGCTTGGCAGGAAGATGAGGGCGGACGGGCACTGCGCCTGCATGGTCTGGGCGTCGTGGCCGGCGCCGGACGGCATGACGAGGGAGGAATAGCCGAGCCGTTCTGATTCTTCACGCAGTAGCGCAACCAGCGATGCGTCGAGTTCTACGGGCGCAAGCCGGCTCCGTTCATCGATCGTTGCGGCAAGGCCGTGTCTGGAGGAAATGACGCCAATCTGATCGCACACTGCCTCGACCACGCGTTGCAGCACCGCGGCTTCGCTGTCTCGGATGACGATCGAAAAGTCGGCGAGGCCGGGGATGGTGTGCGGGAAATTCGGCTGGAGTTCCACCTTGCCGATCGTCACGCGGGTCTGTTTATCTCCATGCTCTTCGATGATCGAGGGCAGGGCGGCTCCCAGTTCCGCGAGGCCTGCAAAGGCGTCCGCGCGCAAATCCATCGGCGTTGTGCCGGAGTGGTTGGCGCGTCCTTCCAGTCGAACGCCCAGATTGACCACGCCGGAAACGCAGTCCGCTACGCCGATGGCGATGTTTCGGCTTTCGAGGACCGGGCCCTGTTCAACATGCAGTTCCAGAAACGCCTTTATGGTTCCGCGCGCGCGGGCGCAAGACAAGGCGCTGTAGGCATCGAGGCCTTGTTGCGCCATGGCGTCGACCAGCGTCAAACCATCGGCGTCGACCGCCTGGTCGATCCAGGTTTTCCGGATTTGCCCGGAGATCGCCTGCGACCCGAGCATGCCGCCGAAACGGCCTTCTTCCTCCGCGGTCGCCACCACTTCGATGGCGATGTCCGGCGCGTATCCCGCATCCTTCATGGCGAGAACGCATTCGAGCGCGGCGCAAACGCCGAGCGCTCCATCGAAGGCACCGCCCTCCGGAACTGTGTCGAGATGCGATCCCGCCATGATGCAGGGGCCTTCCGCGGGGCCGAAGCGTCCGAAGACGTTGGCGACGCCGTCCTGTGACACTGACAGGCCTTCCGCGCGCAATGTGTCGGCGAACCAGCGCCGGACGCGCATGTCCGGATCGCTGTATCCGATCCGGTTGAACCCTCCGGTTTGCGGGTTCCCGCCGAAGCTGTTGACTGCATCGAGCAAGGATTTTAGGCGTTTCGAGTTGATTGCCGGTTTTTTAGGCATATCCAATTGTGTTTTGTTTTCAGTCAGTTGTGAAGCATTTCGTCCCTGATTTTTTGTTATACAAAATTTATCATGAAAAATCATTGCAAAATGCCAAAATTTTTATGTTTAATACCCGCCATCGCAACAGAGGGAGAATGACCCGATGAAAAGGCTTCTGGCCGCCGCCGTCGCGGCGCTAAGTTTGATGTTCTCACAAGCCGCCTTCTCGCAGACCCCGCCGAACGTTCTTGTCGTCGGGCAGATCGCGGAACCGAAATCCATGGATCCGGCGACGGTCACGGCCGTCAACGACTTCCGGATTCTGATGAACGTGTATGACGGTCTCGTCCGTTACAAGGACGGGACGCTGGAGGTGGAGCCGTCGCTTGCCGAAAGCTGGACAATCTCCGACGATGGAACTGTCTATACGTTCAAGCTTCGCGAAGGCGTCAAATTTCACGATGGAACCGACTTCAACGCCGAAGCCGTCAAATTCAACTTTGACCGGATTCTGGACGAGAACCACCCGTTCCACGACACCGGGCCGTTTCCGCTTTCTTTCTACTTCTCGTCGGTAGAGGAAGTGAACGTCGTCGACCCTCTTACAATCGAGTTCAAGCTGAACGCTCCCTATGCGCCGTTTCTGTCGAACCTCGCCTACACGCCGGGTCTGATGGTCTCTCCTGCGGCGGTGGAGGCGCAAGGCAAGGATTTCGGCCGCAACCCGTCAGGCACAGGCGCGTTCAAATTTGCGGAATGGGAGGCGAACTCCAAGGTCGTCATCGTGCGCAACGAAGACTACTGGGACGGCGCCCCGCCACTGGAGGCTGTTATCTACCGGCCGATCACGGACGCCAATACGCGCATCGCCGAGATGCTCTCAGGCGGCCTCGACATCATGGTGGAGGTTCCTCCGGACAGCCTTGCCCAGTTTCGCGACAATGACAGTTACAAGGTCGTGGAACAGGCCGGTCCGCATCTCTGGTTCCTCATTCTGAACCTCAAGGAAGGGCCCTTCGCCGAGAAGAAGGTTCGTCAGGCCGCCAACTACGCCATCAACAAGAAGGCGCTTGTCGAAAACATCCTGCAGGGCACGGCGCAGGTTGCGGCAGGACCAACGCCGCCGGCCTTCGCCTGGGCCTATAATGACGCTCTGGAGCCATACCCTTATGACCCGGAAAAGGCCAAAGCCCTGCTCGCTGAAGCCGGTTACGATGGCGAAGAAGTTACCTTCTACGTGACGGACGGCGGCTCCGGCATGCTCGATCCGGTCGCCATGGGAACCGCCATCCAGGCCGATCTGGAAGCCGTCGGTATGAAGGTCAACGTCGAAACCTACGAGTGGAACACTTTCCTCGGCAAGGTTAACCCTGGACTTGAAGGCAAGGCTGACATGGCGGAAATGGCCTGGATGACCAATGATCCGGATACGCTGCCGTTTCTTGCCTTGCGCAGCGAAGCCTGGCCGGACAAGGGCGGCTTCAATTCGGGCTACTATTCCAATCCGAAAGTCGATGAACTCCTGAACAACGCCCGCAAATCGACCGATCAGGCGGAGCGCGCGAAACTCTACCAGGAAATGCAGACCATCGTTCAGGAAGACGCGCCCTGGGTGTTCGTCGCGAACTGGAAGCAGAACGCGGTGACGAAATCGGGCGTCGAGGACTTCAAGCTGCAGCCATCCTTCTTCCTGATGTTGCAGAAAGTCTCCAAGCCGCAATAGGCTGTGACTTCGAATCCGCACCGGCGCCGTCGCGCCGGGGCCGGTTGAAAGAAACCCGTGGCGGCCGCCAGTCGGCCGTCATCAGGAAAGAGAATTCATGGCCTCATACATCGCCAAGCGACTGCTGGCTGCGATTCCCGTGCTTCTCGGACTGACGGTCATCGTCTTCTTCATCATGGCGATGATTCCCGGCGATCCGGCGACCGCCATTCTCGGCACCTATGCGACGCCGGAAAATGTCGAGAAGCTCAACCGCGACCTGGGCCTCGACAAGCCGCTGGTCCAGCAATATTTCATCTGGCTGGGCAATCTGCTCCATGGCGATTTCGGCCGTTCCTTCGCTCTCAACCGTCCAGTGCTCGACGAGGTTCTGGAACGCTTCTCCGCGACATTGATCCTCGCCGGAACGGCGCTGGTTCTGTGTTCCGTTCTTGGGCTTCTGGCTGGCGTCATATCGGCGGTGCGGCAGTTCGGCTGGACGGACAGGATCGTGACGCTTGTCGTTCTCGTCGGCATCTCGACGCCCAGTTTCTTTCTCGGATTGCTGCTGATCCTGGTCTTCGCCGTCAAGCTCCAGTGGCTGCCGGCGAGCGGCATGTGGGCGATCTACGGCGGCGGCGATCTGCCGGATCTGCTGCGCCATCTGATCTTGCCGGCCTCCACGCTCGCGGTCGTCGCGACCGGCGTGATCGCCCGGCTCACCCGCACCGCCATGCTGGAAGTGCTCCGGCAGGATTTCATACGCACCGCCCGCGCCAAGGGGCTTCCCGAATGCAAGGTCATCATGAAGCACGCCTTCAAGGCGGCGCTCGTCTCAGTCATTCCGGTTATCGGCATCCAGGCCGGCTTCGTGCTGGGCGGCGCCGTTTACATCGAGACCGTGTTCCAGTGGCCGGGGATTGGCTCCATGCTGGTCAAGGCGATCTCCACACGCGATCTGCTGCTGGTGCAGGGAGGCGTTCTTGTGGTTGCGGCCGCGTATGTTCTGTTCAATCTTGCAGCCGACGTCGTTCAGACGATGATCGATCCGAGGTTGCGATGATGGCTGAAACCGCTGCTGTTTCACCCGCCTCGAAGCGCTCCGTGAGCAACCGGCAGAGCAATTTGCGCCTGCTGCTGAACAACCGGCTCGCCGCCGGCGGGCTCGTAATTCTGGTGGTCGTCGTGCTGATTGCGCTGGCTGCGCCGATCCTGCCGCTTGCCGATCCCGACGTCACTGATCCGGCAAACCGTCTGTTGCCGGCGTTTTCAGAAGGGCATCTGCTTGGAACCGATGAACTGGGACGCGATCTCCTGTCCAGGCTGATCTGGGGCACAAGGGTGTCGCTGGCCGTCGGCCTGTCGGCGACCGTCATCGCAGCGTTCTTCGGCTCGCTCATCGGGCTCGTCGCCGGCTATGCCGGCGGCCGGACGGACGCCATATTGATGCGCGGCGTGGATATGGTTATGGCGTTTCCATACATCCTGCTGGCTTTGGCGATTGTCGCCGTTTTAGGGCCGGGTCTTCTGAACGCCCTCTACGCCATCGCGGTGGTCAACATTCCGTTCTTCGCGCGCAATATTCGCGGCATGGCGCTCGGCCTGTCGCGCCGCGAATTCGTCGACGCCGCGCGCCTTTCCGGCATGTCGCATATGCGCATCCTGTTCGGCGAAGTGCTTCCGAACGTTCTGCCCGTCATCATCATAACCATGTCGACGACGATTGGCTGGATGATCCTTGAAACGGCGGGGCTCTCGTTCCTCGGGCTCGGGGCGCAACCGCCGCAGGCCGATCTCGGCTCGATGTTGGGGCAGGGGCGCAAGGTGCTGTTCACCAACCCGCACGTCTCGATCATTCCCGGTCTGATGATTTTCGTGCTTGTCATGAGCATCAATCTTCTGGGCGACGGCGTGCGCGACGTGCTTGATCCACGACTGAAGTCGGGTTCGCTGACACGTCCCGTCGCCAGGACTGCAGTCGAACGCGCGGCCGCGCCCGGTGATCTGACGCCGCATCGCGACGCCATTCTGGATGTCAGGGACCTGCGAACCGAATTCCGGATCGGCGGCGAAGTGTACAAGGCCGTCGGCGGCGTCGATCTGAGGGTCGGCAAGGGCGAATGCCTGGGGGTTGTCGGAGAATCGGGGTCTGGAAAGTCGGTTTCGGCCATGTCGATCATGGGGCTGGCGCCCACTCCGCCCGGCCGGATTGTCGGTGGGGTGGCCCTGCTCAACGGTGAAGATCTGTTCGCGGCCTCGGACGAACGAATTCGCATGCTGCGCGGGCTATCTGTTTCACATGTATTTCAGGATCCGCTTTCGACATTGCATCCGCTTTTCACGGTGGGCAATCAGCTCGTCGAAGCGATACAGGCGCACAGCCGGATGACCGGCTCTGAGGCGCGCAAGAAGGCGGAAGCCCTGTTGCGTATGGTGCGCATTCCCAACCCGGCGGAACGGCTGAAAGCCTATCCTCATGAACTGTCGGGCGGCATGCGCCAGCGTGTCTGCATCGCTATGGCGCTCGCCAACGACGCGGACGTCATAATCGCTGACGAACCGACGACGGCGCTCGACGTCACCGTCCAGGCCCAGATCCTGTCGCTGCTCGACCGACTGCGAAAGGACAACGACACCGGCATCCTTTTCATCACGCACGATTTCGGCGTGGTCTCGGCGATTTGCGACCGGGTCGCCGTCATGTATGCGGGCAAGGTGGTCGAAACCGGCGCGACCGAGGAGATCCTGTCTCAACCCGCGCACCCCTATACGGCGAAGCTGATTGAGTGCGTGCCTGTGCTCGGCGAACCCGAGCGGCGTCTCGGAGCGATTTCCGGTCGCCCTCCGGTCGTCAACAGGTTGCCGGATGGTTGCGCCTTTGCGCCGCGCTGTCACAAGGCCACTGACGACTGCCGCCAAAAGGAGATCGCAATGACGGACCTGTCCGAGGGGCGCGCCGTGCGATGCATTCATCCGCTTTCGGCAAGGGAGGCTGCGGCGTGAGCGAGGCGCTTCTGAAAATCGATGCGGCCGAACGGATATTCGGCGGCGGGAAAACCCTGTTCGGCAGCCCGTTGCCTGCTGTGCATGCCCTCAGAGGCGTGAGCATCGAGGTGCAGAGGGGAGAGACGCTGGGTATTGTCGGGGAATCCGGATGCGGCAAGTCCACGCTCGCGCGCATGCTGGTGGGACTTGATCAGCCGACTGGCGGCGCGATCACTTTTGACGGGCAGGATATTTCCGCCATGGCGCGCGCGGATGGAAGACAATTGGCGCGCAAGATCCAGTATGTTTTTCAGGATCCGCTTGCCTCGCTCAACCCGCGCAAGACGATTCGCGCCATTCTGGAAGCGCCTCTCGTCCATCTGCTCGGCATGGACAAGCCTGCGCGCCAGGCGCGGCTGGAAGAACTCATGCAGGCGGTCAATCTTGCTCCGGAATTTCTGGAGCGCTACCCGCACGAGTTTTCAGGCGGTCAGGCGCAGCGCATCGGCATTGCGCGAGCGCTCGCGGCCGACCCGGAATTGATTGTGCTCGATGAGCCGGTGTCCGCGCTGGACGTTTCCGTGCAGGCGCAGGTTCTCAATATTCTTGATGACCTCAAGCAGCGCTTCAACCTGACCTACCTGTTCATCAGCCATGATCTTTCAGTGGTGGAAAGCGTCAGCGACCGTGTGGCGGTTCTCTATTTCGGCAAGCTCGCCGAAGTCGGGCCGGCCCGCTCGGTGTTTTCGGCGCCGCGTCACCCTTACACGCATCTTCTGCTGGAATCAGCGCCGGCTCCGGGTCGTAAACCCACCGCAGTTGAGTACGCCGAAACCGAGTTGCCCGATCCGTATAATCCGCCGCCCGGTTGCGCCTTTCACGCGCGATGTCCCCGAAGAAGCGACATTTGTCTTCAGAGCGAGCCGCCGCTGGAGCCGTCGCCAATCGATAGCAAGCATTTTGCCGCCTGCCATCATCCACACGGGCGATACGCTGATGGCTGAACTCAAGGACGCCGTCCTATCAATAACCGGGCGCGACGCGGTTGTCCGAAAGCGAAAGCGGCCGGATCTCGTGGCCGATATGATCCGCGAGAGAATCATTGGCGCCCATATGCGGCCCGGCGACCGGATACCAGCGGATTGGCTGACGCCGCAAACGCTCGGTGTCTCGCGTGGAACTGTTCGCGAAGCGCTTAAGGTGCTCGAGTATCAGGGCTTGATCACCAGCAAGACCGGTCCCGGCGGCGGCGTCTTCATATGCGAGGTTCGCCCGGTCGACGCGATCCAGATGCTGGACAATCTGTTTTTGTTCAAGGCGCCGACGATTGCGGACATCTACGCCATTCGCAAGAAACTCGAGCCGGAACTGGCGGCGTCAGTGGCGGGCCATCTTTCGGAGCAGGCAATGGCGGCGCTTCAAAACACCATTCGCCTTTACGAGAAAGAGCCTAAAACGGCCGAAGAGGAATACAGCCAGCGCCTCGCTGAACTGGATTTTCATGCCGAACTCGCAAGCCATTGCGACAACATGCTGCTCGGTTTCATGTGCCGATTTCTGGTGAGCCTTCTGAGAGACATGACGGTCTGCCGCGAGATCTACCGGGAACCCAATTCGGAACTTCGCGAGACCGGTCTGCATTATCAGATCAGACTTTTGCGGGCCATCAATGCGGGACATGCCGACAAGGCGCGCGAGATCATGTATGTCCATATGGTGGAAGCCGAGAAATATATGCTCGAAATGGCCGCCATCCGGGCGCCCGGAGAAGACGACTGAGACTTCCGGGACGACCGGGGCTGACAGTCTCCGAGCAATTTGCAAGAATGTCGCCCCGCACTATCCCGTATTATACAACACGAATTCGCAAAGAAAGATTACGGAGGAGAAATGCCACGCCTGAATATCGACAGTGAGTATCTGGCGGACATGCTGGATAAACTTCTGCATATTCCAAGCCCTACCGGATACACGGACAACATCGTCCGGTTCGTCTCGAAGCAGCTGATCGAACTCGGGCTTCAGGTGGAGCTGACGCGCAGGGGCGCGATCAAGGCTGTTCGTCGAGGCAAGCGGCCGGAAGGCGCCCGCGCGATCGTGTCCCATCTCGACACGCTCGGCGCCCAGGTCAAGTTTCTCAAGAGCAACGGTCGGGTTTCGCTGGTGCCGATCGGGCACTGGTCGTCGCGCTTCGCTGAAGGCGCGCGGGCGACCGTGTTCAGTTCCAAGGGCGGCTATCGCGGCACGATCCTGCCCATCAAGGCGTCGGGACACACCTTCAATGAGGAAATCGACACTCTGCCGGTGGCGTGGGAGAACGTCGAGATGCGCATAGACGCCATGTCTCGCAACGAGGAGCATCTGGATCGCCTCGGCATCGAGATCGGAGACATTGTAGCGATCGATCCGCAGCCGGAATTTCTCGACAATGGCTATATCGTTTCACGACACCTCGACAACAAGGCCGGCGTGGCGGTCATGCTTGCGTCTCTCAAGGCCATGC
Source organism: Rhizobiaceae bacterium MnEN-MB40S (assembly GCA_024343425.1). Lineage (GTDB taxonomy): Bacteria > Pseudomonadota > Alphaproteobacteria > Rhizobiales > Rhizobiaceae > Flavimaribacter. Next base: position 376,614 of record BRLC01000025.1, on the reverse strand, counting down.
AGGATCAGAAACTCAAGACGCCTGTCGACATTCATTTCCTGTTTTCCATCGCGGAGGAGGTCGGTGTCGGCGCAGCCTCGATCGTGTCGCCCAACGTCGCTTCGATGATCGCCATCGACAATGGCACGACCGCGCCTGGCCAGAACTCCGACGAATTCGGCGTCACGATCGCCATGGCGGATCAGACCGGACCGTTCGACTACCACTTGACCAAAAAGATGGCCGAGCTCTGTCAGAAGAATGATATTCGTTATCAAAAGGATATATTCAAATATTACCGATCTGATTCAGCCAGCGCCATCGAGGCGGGCGCGGACGTGCGCACCTCGCTCATTACATTCGGCATCGATGCATCGCACGGTTACGAGCGCATCCATCTGCATGCGTTGAGATCGCTTGCAGAACTGGTGACGGCCTACGTGTCGAGCCCGGTCAAGATCAAGCGGGACTTCGAAGAGCACGGAGAACTCGACGGATTTACCCGTCAGTCAACCGGGGAAGCAGAACAGGAACTGTCCGTCGACGTCGAGGAAGAGGAACTCGGCGCACAGACCTGACGTCAGACGACCGCCGGGATTTCCGTGAGCGTTTCGGCAAGCCGGCGAGGACCGTCCGGCTGGCCGATGGCGCGCACGGAAGCGATCAGCCGGTCCTGGCTCTCGACATCGAGAACTGCGCAACACGCGCGGAATTTTTCTTCGAGATCGGCGTCGCTCATGGGGAGCAGCGGTCCGCCGCGATAGCGCGTGTCGGCCTCCGCTTCCAGGCGTCCTCCATCCTTCAGATGGAACACGACCCGAGAACGAATCAGATCAAAGCCCCTGGCGTTGATTTGCGGATCGACCGCTGTTGATATCCGTTTTTGCATCTCCTGGAAGGCTGGCGCGCAGACGACATCGTCCTCGAATTCCGGAAGGCCGGCGTTTCGGTGCAGAACCAGCATTGAAATCAACGCGGCCATTGAAAATTTCGCCTGGAGGCCATTTTTTGCGACGGCGTAGCGGATCGGATTCAGGATGTTGTCGCCGGCGAAGAATTCGATCCTGTCGACGTTTTCGGGCGAGACGTCATTGTCGATGACAAGCTTGCGGACCATGTCCATGGCCTGGTGGGTGAGGATCCCGCTGGGGTAGGGCTTGATGCTGACGCCGGGATCGAGAATCGACCAGGTCCGTCCCATCCCCTGATCCAGTTTTTCAAGCGAAAAGCCGTTGGCGAGCACAGCTGCGAAACCCCATTTGCCGTCCAGAGCTTCCGGATCGGCGGTGAAGCCGCGCTTCGCCATCAAGGCGGCCAGGACTCCGTTTTCCGATGCGCGTCCGACATGCCACGGTTTGGCCATCGTGCCGAAGCTGCATCTCACACCTGCGGCCATGCTTGCGGCAAGGCCAAGCGCGTGGCGCATCTCCGTTTCGTTGAGTTCCAGAAGCCAGGCGGCCGCTGTCGCAGCGCCGAAGGTCGCCACGGTGCCTGAGGAATGATGCCCGCGCAGATAATGCTCGGGCTTCAGCCATTCCGAGATCTTGCAGGAAACCTCGAAACCAATGTTGAAGGCGGCGAGAAACCGATCGCCGTCCACATGCCCCAACATCTGCGAAACGGAAAGCGCTGAGGAGAGGGGGGCGGTCGTCGGGTGCGTCAGTAATCCGTAAACATGGTTTGGGTCATGGCTTACCTGCGTGTCGTCAAAATCGTGCGCATGGGCGGATATGCCGAATGCGCGCGCTGCAACCTGAGCAGGGACCTTTCTCTGCCCGGCTCCCAGCAGAAAGGCGTCCTCGCGCCCGCCGTCGGAAGCAGCCATCGAGACAACGATGCGGGTGGCCTCGTCACTCAGACCCGCAACATAAAGCCCGACCGTGTCGAGCATGCACCTTTTCGCAATTTCGAGAGCTTCAGCTGGAACATCGGCGAATCCGGTGGACAGCGAAAAGCTAACAGCCTGTTGCGTAACATTGGTGTCAAATGACTGAAAATCTTGTTTTTTCTCGATTGTCACTACCGCGTTTCCTCTCGACTGCGCACAGGTGTCTGTGTTTTCAAATATTAAATTGTTGACAATCTTGGATCATTATTTGACGATATGCAAGACGAATACGAGGAATTCTGACTGATGTCCGACATCGATCTCCTGGCCCTTCGACAAAGCAGCACGCTTTCGGAACTGGTCGCAGACAAGATGGAAAAGCTGATCCTGAGCGGCCAACTTGCGGCCGGCGAACGGATCAATGAAGCCGTTCTCGCCAAGGAGCTTGGCGTAAGCCGCGGTCCCGTGCGGGAAGCTTCGATGTTGCTGACCAGCAGGGGGCTGGTGGAGTTCATCGCCTTTCGCGGCGCTTTCGTGCGCAAGATCAGCCGCGCGGAATTGCTGGAGATCTATGACCTGCGCGCCGTGTTGACCGGTCAGGCCTGCCATCTGGCGGCGCTCAAGGCCGGAGGCGACGCGGGGCCGCTCAATGACCTTCACGATCGGATGGAAAAGGCGGCCGACAGCAACAAGGCGGACAAGTACTACACGCTCAATCTGAAGTTCCACGAATGCCTGGTCGATATGGCCGGCAGTTCGCGGCTCAGGACGATGATCGATTCACTTGTCAACGAGATGCATCTCTATCGGCAGGTCTCTTTGCGGAGCCATCCGGATATGGCGCAGTCAAACCGGGAGCATCGGGCGATCCTGGACGCGATCATTCAGGGAGACGCGGAAAAGGCCCGCGAACTTGGCGAAGCGCATGTGCGCGCCGGCAAGAAAAGGTTCGAGGCGGCAGGCGCGGAAACGCTTGTCGAGGACGAATAGCATTCACTTGATTTGATATTGAAAGGGAGGAACATCATGAAAATGAAGTCAATCGTGGCGGCCGCAGGTCTGGCCGTCATGGCCGTCAGCCTGTCGCCGGTGGTTTCGGTCGCCGAAGACGTGGTCATCGGGGTGCGCACGGAAGCAGCTTCGGTCGATCCGCACTTTTCCTATGTGGCGACCAGCAAGGCAGCGGTCACGAATATCTTTGATACGCTTATCATGCGCAACAAGGATCTGCAGCTGACGCCGGCGCTCGCGACATCCTGGGAGCATATCGGCGATGGCGTCTGGGAGTTGAAGCTCCGCGAAGGAGTGAAGTGGCACGACGGCGAACCGTTCACAGCCGAGGACGTGCTGTTTACTTTCGAGAGGGCGCCGAATGTCCCAAACAGTCCTGCGCCTTTTGGCCAGTTCCTTTCGCAGATTTCGGAGGCCAAGGCAGTCGACGACCACACGATTCACATCACGACGCGAAACCCTTCGCCACAGATTCTCTTTGATCTCGCCGAAGTGCCAATCATCTCGAAACACGCCGGCGAGGGGGCGACAACGGCGGACTACAACGATGGCAAGTCGACCATCGGCACGGGGCCGTTCAAATTCGTGTCCTGGCAGCCGGGCGGAACGCTCAAGCTCGTCCGGAATGATGACTATTGGGCAGGGCCGTCGGAATTCGAAAACATCGAAATCGTCGCCATGCCGAACGACGCCAGCCGCGTCGCGGCGCTTTTGTCGGGCGATGTCGATCTGATCGATTCAGTTCCGCCCGAGAGCTACGAGACACTGGAAAAGGACGACGGTCTGGAGATCTGGAAGACGCCGGACGTCTACACCGCCTATCTGCACATGGACACCGATCGCGAAGTCTCGCCGTTCATCACGGCCAAGGACGGCTCGGAAATCAAGAACCCACTGCTTAATCCGAAGGTTCGCGAGGCGCTTTCGCTTGCAATAAACCGCCAGGCGATCATCGATCGTCTGATGAACGGTCTGGCGCAGCCGGCGGGCCAGCTGGCGGGGCCGACTATGACCGGTTTCAATCCGGACATCGAACCAGGAGCCTACGATCCGGAAAAAGCCAAGGCCTTGTTGAAAGAGGCCGGTTATGAAGACGGCTTCAAGATTACCCTGCACGGGCCGAACAATCGCTATGTCGCTGACGCCCAGATCGTTCAGGCCCTGGCGCAGATGTTCGAGCGCATTGGCGTTGCCACCGAAGTCGAGACGATGCCCGCCAACGTCTTCTTTCCGCGCGGCAGCAATCGTGAATTTTCGATCTTCTTCCTCGCATGGGGATCGGCGCAGGGCACTGCCTGGCATGGTCTGCGCGGCGTCCTGATGACCTACGACAAGGAGAAAGGATATGGCCCGTCCAATCGCGGTCGCTATTCCAATCCGGAAGTCGACAGGCTGACGATCGAATCCATGTCGACCTTCGATGTCGATGAGGCCGCGCGCCTCTCGGCGGAGGCGGCCGGGGTGGCTTTCCGAGACTTCGCGATCATCCCGATGCACTACCAGATGAATGTCTGGGCGTCGAAGGAAGGCTTCGAATACGAGCCGCGGCAGGACCAGATGACGCTGGCCTATGGACTTTCCAGGCAGCAATGACCGTTCACGACGGAACGATAGAAGGAATGAAGGACGCAGCTCCGTGCTGCGTCTTTTCCACGCCGATGCGTGACGGGACTCTGTTGACCGCGGATGTCTACGGACCGCTGGGCGAACGCCGACCCGTCGTGCTCGAACGCACGCCCTATGGCCGGCGTCGAACCGCCCAGTCAGAGCGGTACGCCGGAATGGAAAAATCGCTGTCGAGGGATCGGATCGCGGAACGCTTCGTGGAGGCGGGTTTCATCTATGCGGTTCAGGACTGCCGCGGTTGCGGCGATTCCGGTGGGCGTTTCTTAAAGTATCTGCAGGAGCCGAAGGATGGAGCCGACACGATTGGATGGCTTCGGCGTCAGGAGTGGTGCGACGGGTTCGTGGCGATGACCGGTTTCTCCTATGGCGCTGCATGCCAAATGTCGCTGGTGGGTTGCGAGGACGAGGAACCGGACGCGGTAATACCCGATTGCGGCGGATTTTCCGACGCTTATCGAAGCGGCATCCGGCAAGGCGGCGCACTGGCGATGAAACAGGCGACGTGGGCGCATGCGCAGGCGATCCGCGACATGGTCGCATCGGGCGATATCCTGGCCGCAGATGCGCTGCGCGCGCAGGATCTTGAACAATGGCTTCTGAACAGTCCCTGGATTGCAGGCCATTCCCCTCTGGAAAACGCGGTGGAGCATCGCGACAATCTCGCCGCCTTCTGGCAGGCAGGAGAAGATTCTGATTTCTGGCGCGCGCCCGGCTTGTGGACAGACAAGACAAAGCTGGCGCAGAGCCGTACGCCGTCTTTCTTTGTAACAAGCTGGTACGACACGTCTTCGGTCTCGGTGATCGAGAATTTCCAGGCGATGCTCGCCGCGCCGAAACGTCTTGTCATCGGGCCGTGGGACCATGGCGCCAGGTTCACCAGTGTTGGCGGCGGCGTAGATTTCGGTCGAAGCTCCGTTCCGGAAGATGGCCTCGGCGGCTCGATGCTCGATCTGCGTCTCGAATGGTTGCAGGCCGTGCGCGACGGGCGAGCGCTGCCGCTGGGCGTCACCTATTTCGAGATGGGCGGCGGCGGGGGCCACCTCGATGCGAACGGTCATATCAAACATGGCGGGCGATGGCGCGAGGCCGCATCATGGCCTCCGGACGATTCTCGCCCACTAACGCTGCAGCTTTCAGAAGGGCGCCTGCATGTCGACCGGGTCACCGCCGAACCGTCACGATGGATCAGCGATCCCGACACACCCGTTCCGACGCTTGGCGGCGCCATCAATTCGGGCGAGCCTGTCATGTCGGGGGGCATGTGGGACCAGAATGCAGTTTTTGCCATGGTTGACGACGCAGAAAACCGCAGTCAGCGAGACGACGTTCTGATCTTCATGAGCGCGCCTCTCGAGGAGGATCTGGCCATCGCGGGCGCGCCTTTCGCTGATGTTTGGATTTCCGCGGATTGCCCGGATGTAGACATCACCATGAAACTGATTGACTGCTATCCGAACGGTCCTGCGCTGAACCTCTCCGACGGCATATTGCGTCTTCGCTACCGGGAGGGTTTCGATGCGGCGGTCATGATGGCGCCCGGTGAGGCCGTATCCGCGCGCGTCATCGGCACGCCCTGCGCCAACCTTTTCAGAAAGGGGCACCGCATACGCGTCGATATCGCGGCAAGCAACTTCCCCAACTTCGACATCAATCCGCAGACGGGCGGCCCGCAGGGCGTCCCGCAGAAGCGCCAGATTGCTGAAATAAAGCTCCATTCGACGGCCGATGAGCCGTCCTTGCTGACGCTTCCGGTGAGGTCCGTTCAATGATCGCCTTCATCATACAGCGCGTTTTCCAGGGCGCCGCGGTGGTCCTCGCCATGTCGCTCATCGTGTTCGTCGGCGTCTACGCCATCGGCGATCCGGTTGAAATCCTGATCAATCCGGACGCCGACCAGCAGACCAGAGAGGCGGTCAGACAGTCTCTCGGACTCGATAAGCCATTGTGGATGCAGTATCTGTTCTTCGTCAAATCGGCTTTGCACGGCGATCTCGGAACCTCCTTCGTCTTCAATATTCCGGCGATCCAGCTCATTCTCCAGCGTCTTCCGGCGACGCTCGAACTGGCTCTGACGGCGACGGTTCTGGCCATCCTGCTCGGTATCCCGCTCGGTCTCGTCAGCGGATTGAACGACAAGCGCTGGTATTCCCGCATGATCATGGCGGGATCGATCCTGGGATTCTCTCTTCCGACCTTCTGGGTCGGCCTCATCCTGATCCTCGTCTTCGGCGTATGGCTTGGCTGGCTTCCGGTCTACGGGCGCGGCGACACGGTGCGGTTCCTTGGCGTGGAGTGGAGCATATTCACGCTCGACGGCCTCAGGCACATCATCTTGCCGGCGTTCAATCTTGCGCTTTTCAAGATTGCGCTCTTCATCCGGTTGACCCGCGCCGGCGTCATGGAAGTGGTCAATCAGGACTATATTCGCTTCGCAAACGCCATGGGCATCAAGAAGGCGCGGTTGCTGTGGCGGCATATTCTCAAGAACATCATGATCCCCATCGTTACGGTGATCGGCATCGAATTCGGATCGGTGGTCGCTTTCGCCGTCGTCACGGAGTCCATCTTCAACTGGCCTGGCATGGGCAAACTGATCATCGAGTCCATCAACCATCTCGATCGTCCGGTGATCGTCGCCTACCTGATGGTCATCGTCGTGATGTTCGTCATCATCAACCTGCTCGTCGACCTGCTTTATGCGGGTCTCGATCCGCGGGTCAGGCTGGGGAGCAGCAATCGATGAGCGACCTTGGTCTGAATTCCGGCGTATCGCCAAAATTCACCGGCCCCATCCGGGCGCTCGGCGAAAGATCGCAAAGGCTTCGCAATTTCCTTATGGAATTTGCGCTAAGTCCGATTGCAGTCGTCGGTGGCGGCATACTCATCTTACTTCTTTTGATCGCAATATTCGCGCCATGGATCGCGCCGCAAAACCCGTATGATCTGGCGAGCCTTTCAATCCTGGATGCGCGTCTGCCGCCTGGGTCCAAAAGCTACGACGGCTACACCCATTGGCTGGGTACTGACGGGGTTGGACGCGATCTGCTGAGCGCCATCATGTACGGATTGAGGATTTCCCTGAGCGTCGGCGTCGTCAGTTCGCTGTTTGCGCTGATGATCGGAATGTTCGTCGGCCTTTTCGCAGCCTATACAGGCGGCAGGACCGAGAACATCATCATGCGCATCGTTGATCTTCAGATGAGCTTTCCGGCCATCCTGATCGCGCTTATCCTGCTTGCAATTCTGGGGAGGGGCGCTGAAAAGACGATGATTGCGCTCATTGCCGTACAATGGGCCTACTATGCCCGCACCGTGAGGGCGTCGGCTCTGGTGGAGCGTGAACGCGAATATATCGAGGCCGCGCGCGGCCAGCGTCTTGGCCATTTCCGGATCGTGTCGCGCCACCTGCTTCCTAATTGCTTCGCGCCGCTGCTTGTCGTGCTGACGGTCCAGGTGGCCCATGCGATCACTTTGGAGGCGACGCTGAGTTTTCTCGGCATAGGCCTGCCGGAAACGCAGCCGTCGCTCGGCCTGCTGATCGCCAATGGCTACCAATATCTGCTCAGCGGATCCTACTGGATTTCGATCTTTCCGGGCGTCGCCTTGTTGATCACGATCCTGTCGATCAACCTGGTCGGCGACAGGCTGCGAGAGCTGCTCAATCCGGGGATGAGACGATGAACGCGATGCCGCCTCCGCAGCCGGTTCTGGAAGTCGAGCGGCTGAGCACGGTTTTTGACCTGCGCGCCGGTACGGTCCGATCCGTCAACGATGTCAGCTTCTCTCTGAAACGCGGAGAAATCCTCGGCATTGTCGGCGAATCCGGTTCAGGAAAGTCGGTCACAGGTCTGTCCGTTCTGGGGTTGATCGAGCCACCGGGGCGGATCGCCGCTGGGTCCATCCGCCTTGAAGGTCGTGAGCTCACGACTTTGGGAGACGCTGAAAAGCGCAAGCTGCGGGGCAATGCGATTTCGATGATCTTCCAGGATCCGATGACGACGCTCAATCCGGTTCTGTCGATCGGTCGGCAATTTTTCGAGGTGATCAACGCCCATCGCACGGTCTCCTTCGCGACGGCGCTGGACGAGGCCGAGGCGGCGCTGGTCCAGGTCGGCATTCCGGCAGCGCGCGAGCGGCTTTCCAGTTATCCGCATGAACTCTCCGGCGGCATGCGGCAGCGGGTCTGCATCGCCATGTCGCTCATCAACAAGCCCGCTGTGGTCATTGCCGATGAGCCGACAACCGCGCTCGATGTGACCATTCAGGCGCAAATCCTCAACATGATGCAGAACCTTGTTCAAGACAGCGATGTCTCGCTGATCTGGGTTACGCATGATCTGAGCGTCGTCGCGGGACTGTGCGACCGGGTCGCAGTCATGTACGCCGGGCGCATCGTGGAAACCGGTCCGGTTGAGGACGTGCTTCGGAATCCGCGCCATCCCTATACCAGAGGTCTTTTGGACAGCATTCCGGGAGATGCGGAGCCTGGACGACGCCTGCGTCAGGTGCCCGGGACACAGCCGTCTCCGCTCGATCTGCCGCACGGTTGTTCGTTTCGGCCGCGCTGCAGCCAGGCGCGCGATGAATGCAAAGAAGAACCGGCGTCCGATCAGGTCGGTCCAGACCATTTCGTGCGGTGTCTCTTCAAACTGGGTGGAAACTGATATGCTGGCCGAAATCGACAGGCTACCGGATGAAAGCGCCGTCGAGACCGCGACGCCTCATGTTGTCATACGCAACGCATCGAGAAACTTCGTACAGAAGATAAGTGCTGTCGAAGCGCTGCTGTCCCGCGTCGGGATGAACTACGCCGACCGCGTCGTACAGGCGGTTTCCGACGTGTCTCTTGAAATCCCGAGGGGCACGGCTGTCGGGCTCGTCGGTGAGAGTGGTTGTGGAAAGTCGACGCTCGGACGGATGGCTGCCGGCTTGCTCTCCGCTACCCATGGCGAGGTCATCATCGACGGCGAACGCATGGACGCGGGTCACGCCGGTATGTCGGCAAGAGACATGCTTCGGGTGCAGATGGTTTTCCAGAACCCGATGGCTTCGCTCAATCCCCGGCAGAAAGTCGTCGATATCGTTACCGAAGCTGCGGTGTATCATGGTCTGATCCGCAGACGGGACAGGCAGGAATTCGCTGCGGAATTGCTGCGGGAAGTGGGTCTGCCTCCCGATGTGCTGAACCGTCTCCCTCATCAATTTTCCGGCGGACAGCGGCAGAGGATCGGGATTGCGCGCGCCTTGTCCGTGTCCCCTGAATTTCTCATTTGCGACGAACCTGTCGCCGCGCTGGACGTGCTGATCCAGGCCCAGATCATCAACCTGCTGCTCGAACTGAAAGAGCGACGCAAATTGACTTTGCTCTTCATCAGCCATGATCTCGGCGTCGTGCGCCACATCTGCGACGAAGTCGTTGTGATGTATCTCGGCCGTATCGTGGAGCGTGCTTCGACAGCCGACCTTTTTGCAGGGCCAGCCCATCCCTATACGCAGGCGCTGTTCCGGGAGATCCCGCGCATCGGCTCCGGACGCCGGTCGTACGAGCCGATCAGCGGCGAAATACCCTCGCCATTGTCGCCGCCGTCCGGATGCCACTTTCATCCGCGATGTCCATGCGCGATCGAGAAATGTTCGCTGGAAACGCCACCGCTTATCCCGGTCGGAAACGGGCGCCTGGCGCGTTGCTGGTTGCCGTCGGTCTGAGGAGCGGCTTGCGGTCAGCTTGGTTCACGAAAGACTTCTAACCAATATCACTGGGTCGCCTCATCGATAGCTTCGCCCAGTTCTTCCGCTGGCCCGTCCTGTCTCCATTCGATCTGCGTTCCCGCGACAAAGGCGATGATGACTGCAGCCGCTACGACGATACCCAGGGTTACCGGTTTCATGATCCGTCCTTTCAAAATTGACTGCACTCCAACGCGCTGACTGACAATCGGTTCCCGACGATGACGCGTCGATCTTTGGGAACAAGCCGCGCGCCGCGCGCGTTAACCGTCAGATCAATGAAACTGGAGAAAACATCATGCTTGGTTGGGCAATTACATTTCTGGTTGTTGCGCTTATCGCCGGTCTTCTCGGTTTTGGCGGCGTCGCCGCCATATCTGCCAATGTGGCGCAGGTGCTGTTCGTCGTGTTCCTTGTGCTCTTCGCTATCGCGTTGTTGGCGAACGCCTTGAGAGGCCGGTCTCCGCGTTAACGTGAGGGGTACTTGGCGTGGTCCCGACGGGCTGTGCGCTCGCCGGGATCAAGGAAGAGGAAAATCCATGTTTATCTCATCAAAACACCTGTCCCGGGTGACGGGCCTTGCTCTGTTGGCGGCGCTGGCGACGACAACAGCCCAAGGACAGGATAATCCTGCGAACAGACAGGTTGGATCCCTCACCTGCAGCTATGATGACAGCCGTGAGGCAAATGAGGGCTCGTTGCCTGTCATCTGCGACTACAGACCGGAATCAGGTCCGATCGCTCACTACGATGGATTTGTTTCGAGTCAGGCTGGCCAAGCCGTAACGGACCTGCAGAACGCCCTGCTTTGGACTGTCTTCGCCAGCGACGGCGAAGTCGATGTTGGTGACATTTCCGGGCGATACACCGGCGTCATCGATAGCGAGGCGCAGGGAGACAACGATGTTCCGGTCAGCCTTACGGGCGGTAACGACATCGAGTTGAAGCCGATGTCGGAAGACGCCCATGGAGGCGATGGCCCTGCAATCCTCGAGTTGGAAATCCATATCAAGGCTGTGAAAGCCTGATCGACTTCACCGTTTTCTGGGGCGCTTTCCCGACCCGACGGGGCGGGCCATGTCCGTTCCCGGACCCATCTCGTCCAGAGACGGTTTCTTGAAATAACCGCCGCCTCGTTCCGATGCTGGCAAGGGGCCGCGCTTTATTCTCGCGCGGGGGCTTGCTTCCATTTCGCTTTCGAGCCGGGCGAGGGGATCGTCCATGACGGCGAGTTCGGTTTCGCGCAAGCGCTTGATTTCGTCGCGCAGTCGGGCGGCTTCCTCGAAATCGAGATCGGCCGCGGCGTCCCGCATCTTCTTTTCCATGGCTTCAAGGTGAGCGGCGAGATTGTTGCCGACCATGGCGCCGGCGTCGCTGACGTGGCCGATATCGGCGGTGACGTGATCCTTTTCGTAGACGCTGTCGAGGATGTCGGAGATCCGCGCCTTGACGCTCTCCGGCGTGATGCCGTGCTCTTCGTTCCATGCCTGCTGTTTTTCGCGACGGCGATCCGTTTCCCCGATCGCGCGCTCCATCGATCCTGTGATCGTGTCGGCGTAGAGAATGACCTTGCCATCGACATTGCGCGCCGCGCGACCGATCGTCTGCACCAGCGACGTCTCCGAACGCAGGAATCCTTCCTTGTCGGCGTCGAGGATCGCGACCAGACCGCATTCGGGAATGTCCAGTCCCTCGCGCAGCAGGTTGATGCCGACGAGCACGTCAAAGCTGCCGAGCCTCAGGCCCCGGATGATCTCGATGCGTTCGAGGGTGTCGATGTCGGAATGCATGTATCGGACGCGAACGCCCTGTTCATGCAGATATTCCGTCAGGTCTTCGGCCATTCGCTTCGTCAGCACTGTGACGAGGGTGCGATAACCCTTCTTCGTCTGCATATTGATTTCGTCGAGCACGTCGTCGACCTGGTTCTTGGCAGGCCGCACCTCGACGGTGGGGTCGATCAGGCCGGTCGGCCGGATAACCTGTTCGGCGAAGACGCCGCCGGACTGCTCCATCTCCCAGTTGCCTGGCGTCGCCGAGACCGAGATCGTCTGCGGACGCATGGCGTCCCATTCCTCGAAGCGAAGCGGCCGATTGTCCATGCAGGACGGCAGGCGGAATCCGTATTCGGCGAGCGTTGCCTTTCGCCGGAAGTCGCCGCGATACATGCCGCCGATCTGCGGCACGGTGACATGGCTTTCGTCGATGAAGATGATCGCGTTGTCCGGAATATATTCGAACAGGGTGGGCGGCGGTTCGCCCGGCTTTCTGCCCGTCAGGTAGCGCGAATAATTCTCGATACCCTGGCAGGATCCCGTCGCCTCCAGCATTTCCAGATCGAACCGCGTGCGTTGCTCCAGTCTCTGGGCTTCGAGCAGGCGACCCGCCGCTTCCAGTTCCGCGAGGCGACCGGTCAGTTCCTGCTTGATGGACTTGATCGCCTGGTTCAGCGTAGGCCGTGGCGTGACATAGTGCGAATTCGCATAGATTTTCACCGATTTCAGATTGTCGGTCTTGTGGCCGGTGAGCGGATCGAATTCCGTGATCGTGTCGATTTCGTCGCCGAACAGCGAAATGCGCCAGGCGCGGTCTTCCAGGTGGGCGGGGAAGATCTCGATCGTGTCACCGCGCACACGGAAAGAGCCGCGCACGAAATTCACGTCGGAGCGCCGGTACTGCTGGGCGACGAGGTCGGCCAGCAACTCGCGCTGATTGATCCGGTCGCCGATCTGCATCTGGAAGGTCATGGCCGTATAGGTCTCGACCGAGCCGATACCGTAGATGCAGGACACGGACGCGACGATGATCGCGTCGTCTCGCTCCATCAGCGCCCGGGTCGCGGAGTGCCGCATGCGGTCGATCTGTTCGTTGATCGACGATTCCTTTTCGATGTAGGTGTCCGAGCGGGGCACATAGGCTTCCGGCTGGTAGTAGTCGTAGTAGGAAACGAAATATTCGACGGCGTTGTCGGGAAAGAAATTCTTGAACTCGCCATAGAGCTGGGCCGCAAGCGTCTTGTTGGGCGCGAGAATCAGAGCCGGCCGTTGCGTCGCCTCGATCACCTTGGCCATGGTGAAGGTCTTGCCCGATCCGGTCACGCCGAGCAGGACTTGCGTGCGGTCATCCTCTTTCAGCCCGGACACCAGATCGGCTATCGCGGTCGGCTGGTCGCCGCTCGGCTTGAATTCCGTCTCCATCCGGATGGCGATGCCGCCCTCGGATTTCTCCGGTCGTTCCGGCCGGTGAGGAACCCATGTCTTGCCGTCCTTGAACAACGGATTGCCGGATTCGATCAGTTTAGAGAGGGCCTCGACGGTGGCGGTGACGCCGGATCCGCCGCCGCTGCCCTTCAGATCCAGCTTCTGGGCGTCTTCCAGGCTGATGTCCATGCCGGCCACGGGATTGAGGCCGGCGGCCGCCCGCGTCGTGGGGTCGTGGCTGCCGCCAATGGATGTCCCGCGCGCGGTCCGGCCGGCGGCGGTGTTCTTGCCTGACGGTTTCCTGCCGACGGATTTCTCCTTGGCGGCCTTTTCGGTGATTTCCTTCGCCCAGTCGCCGACGGAGCCGGACAGAGGCGCTCCCTCTAGCGGCTTTTGCGGCGCCTCTTCGAAGCCGTCGGTTTTCTGTTTGGGGGATCTGCTGGCCATGGTCCGAATATGGCGTCGTCGCTGTCAAATGGAAAGGGCAAGGAAAAGCCGGGGGCGTCGAAATTCTCGTCTCCTGACACAAGGCTGTCAGGAGGCGGCGACTACGAGCCCAGAATTTCCACCGGTCGGGGCTTTCCGCTGTCGTCCAGCGCCACCATCACGAATCGCCCGGCAATGACGCGTTCGCGATGCGGTTTGAGGTAGCGCTGGGCCCAGGCTTCGACGTGCAGCGTCATCGACGTTCTGCCTACCTTCTCGATCTCTATGTAGACGCACAGCGTATCGCCGACATGCATCGGTTTTTCGAAGACCATTTCATTGACCGCCGCGGTGACCACGCGTCCTCCGGCAAGTTCCGCCGCCCGGATGCCGCAGGCAAGGTCCATCTGCGCCATTACCCAGCCTCCGAATATGTCGCCGGCCGCATTGGCGTCGCCCGGCATGGCGAGCGTCCGAAGGGTAAGTTCACCTTTGGGAACGGCGTTTGCATCCGAGTTCATTCCCGACTCCGTCTTGCTGGTCACGCAGAGGCATTACCTGCAAATTGGACACGGATGCAAGGCAGGATCTCGTCGCGCCGGATTTCTGTGGCGATAGCGCCAAGCGCCACCAGCCTCGCTAGGAAATGACGTTGTCGCGCCAGTTCCGGCTGATGTGCTCCAACTCGAGGGCATCGGTCCGGCCTCTCAACAGCGAAAGAACTCTTGGTGGCGTCAGCGGCAGTTCCGAAACCGGCTTTCCTGTTGCATTCGCCACCGCACAGGCAATTGTCGCGCCGACATTGAGGATAGGCACTTCTCCCGCGCCCTTCGCGCCAAGCGGCCCAATGGAAGGCGCGCCCTCATACATTTCCAGATCGACCGGAACGACGTCTTCCGCCAATGGAATCCGGTAGGTCTCGAAGCCATCCTGATCGAAATAGCCTTCTTCGTTGATCGTTATTTCCTCGTGCAGCGCATAACCGAGACCCTGAACGACCCCGCCCTGAACCTGACTGTATACTGCGCGTGGATTGATGGCTCGGCCCACGTCCTGGATGACGCGATAATCGCGGATGACAATGCGGCCGGTGGCGACTTCGATATCGAGTTCACAGTCATGCACGGCGAAAACGGGAATATCGATCGCGTCGATGAAATGTCCAGCTGCGCAGCCTGGCATCGCCGCCACGCCGGGCGCCGTGAAAGCGCCACTGCCGGAAACGGGGCCAACCGTCGCTTCCGCGCGTGCGATCACTTCGGTCAGCCCGACGGATCCGCCGGCGCCGTCGCGTCTCTCAATTCGCCCTTCCTTCAGAATAAGTCTTGAGGGCTCGGTCTGTAGCAATTCGCTGGCGACGGAAAACAGCTTTTTGCGGATCTCAGCGCAGGCTTGTGTACTGGCCGCGCCCAGGGACACCGTCTGGCGGCCGCCACCTACCCCAAGGTCTCGGCCCGAGGCATCGGTGTCGGCGGTTTTGACGATCACGGCGTCAGGCTCGATGCCAAGTTCCGACGCGACGATCTGCGGTAATGCCTGCATCATTGACCCGGAGCCGATTTCGACGCCCGATGTAACAAGCGTGGCGCTGCCGTCGGCGTTCAGGTTCACCGTCGCGGAGGACGGGCCGACAAAAATGAACCATGTCCCCACAGTCGTGGCGCGGCCACGCAGCCAGCCATCCCTGACCGGCTCGGCGGGCGCGTCGTACGGATATTTTTCAGCCATGCGTTCAAGCATCGGCCGTAGAACATCTCCTTCGAAAACCTGACCGGTCGCGCCGAGATCGCCGTCGCCAATGACGTTTTGACGGCGAAACGCGATTGTATCCATGCCGATCGCCTTGCAGATCTCGTCAGTATGTCGCTCCAGCGCGAATGTGTTGTAGACGCCGTTGCAAGCCCGGAACGCCCCGTTCGGCTGGGTGTTGGTGTAGACGGCGCGGCTCGCCAGTTTAATCGCGCCTGTCCGGTAATTGCCGCCCAGTGTGTGCGCTGTCATGGTTGTCAGGAAGACCTGTTCGCCGCCATAAGCGCCGCAATCCATCAGCACAGTGGCCTCGCGGCCCACGATTTCGCCACTGGCGGTCACTGCGGATCGAATCCGGATTTCGGCGTTCTCGCGACACAGGCACGTCAATTGCTCCTCGCGACGCGAATTGATCAGCGAGACGCTGCGCCGGGCTTTCTTGGCGAGGATCGCCGCATATGGTTCGAGCGTGCAGTCGAATTTCAGGCCAAAACCGCCGCCAACAGGGGGCGCCGTCACCCTGACGTGAGACTCCGGGACGCCCAGCGCACGGGCGGTGACGCTGCGGACGGTCCAGGGCACCTGTGTCGACGTCTCGATGTTGAAGCGTCCGTCCTCGTAGCGCGCATTGACGGCGCGCGGCTCGAACGGGACGTGGCTTTGGCGGCCGACGCGATAACACCCCTCGACAATGGTCACGTCGTCGCGGGCGAAAGCGGCGTCGGTGTCGCCACGCTCGACTGTCGCCTCCCACGCGACATTTCCGCCGCGCTTGGCGCCTTCGAGCAGTATTTCGTAGTTTTTCCAGTCGGAATGGATTTCGCGGGCGTTCTTCGCCAACGCTGCTTCCACCGTGAGCAACGCCGGAAGAGGCTCGACGTCGAGTTCGATGAGATCCATTGCCGCTTTCGCCTGCTGCAGCGAATCCGCGGCGATCGCGGCTATCGGTTCGCCATGATGTCGGATCGTATCGCTGGCGAATATGGTGTGGTCGGCTATGCCGAGCCCGAATTGTCCGGGCGCGTCCGCGGCGGTGACGACCGCGCGCACGCCTGGCGCTCGACACGCGGCCTCGACGTCGAGCCGAACGATCCGGCCAGCTGCGATCTTCGAGCGGAACAGCACCGCCTTCAGAGTTTCCGGTCCGGCACGATCGACTGTATAGAGGGTCCGCCCGGTCAGCTTGTCCTGTGCGTCGCGGCGCGGATAATCCAGCACCGCGGCGGAAGCGTCGTATCCGTCGCTCATGCTCGTGCCTCGCTGTTGTCCTGCAGCGACATCACCGCATCGACGATACGCTCGTAGCCGGTGCATCGGCATATGTTGCCGACAAGCCCGTGCTTGACCTCTTCGCGCGTCGGCGTCGGGTTGTCTTCGAGCAGTTTGGACAGGCTCATCACCATTCCGGGAAAGCACATGCCACACTGGACAACGTCATGTTCCCGGAAAGCGGTCTGCAGCCTGTGCGGAGCTTCAGGCTCGGCAAGTCCCTCGATTGTTGTCACGGAGCAATTCGCGATGAGACCGATTGGACGCAGGCAGGACGGAACGGCTTCCCCGTCAACATGGACGGTGCAGGCGCCGCAAAAGCCTTCCTCACACACGACCTTTGCGCCAGTCAGCCAATACGTTTCACGCAAGGCGTTCAGAAGAGAGGCGCGGGGATCGCCGTGATAGTGGACAATTTCGCCGTTCAGTTCGAATTCTATCGCCATCGGATCATCCCTGCGCCTGTTTTTCGATTTCCGCGAACGCTGTTCGGACGAGATGAGGCAATATTTCCAGCCGGTACCATGACGGCGCATCGGCGCCGTCGCGCGCGCTAAAAGCTCCGAGGTTGTCCTTTGCGGCTGTTTCTATTTCACCGAGATCGAAAGTCTGTCCGATAAGTTGCTTCTCAAGCTGCGTCCATCGACCCGCCGTCTGCTCGACAGAACCAACGGCAATCCGCAGGGTTTCGATCCTTCGGTCCCTGGACAGTGTTGCGGCTAGACTGACGATCGCCACGGGATATTCACCGGCACGACGCAGAGTCAGGCGGGCATGCGCGCTCAAACATTCGGTTTCTTCGATTTTGATGCCGGTAATAATGAGCGGACCTGGCCAGGTCATTCTTTTGTCGAGGAAATCCAGGATTGTGAGCTCAGTCGTTCCGTCATCTTCGGCAATCATGACCGAAGCGTCGAGCGCAATGAGTGCCGGAACAAGATCCGCCGCTGCGAAATCCCCTGTTGCAATGTTGCCGGCCAAGGTCGCAAGACGCCGCACGCCGGGATTGGCGGAAGCGCCAGCAGCCTGTCCAAGAACCCGAAAAGGCCCTTTCAGACTGAAATGTCGCGCCAGAGCCTCATGGGTGACCATTGGGCCGATTGTCCAGTCGTTCTCCTGCTCGACAATGTCGTCGATCTGCGCGATGCGCGCCAGCGAAACGAGAATGGAGGGTTGCTTGTCTTCCCGCATCAGCCATGTCGCGCCGCCGACAATCCGTGCGTCGCCTGGATATAAGCCAAGAATGGATAGGGCCTCTTCCAGCGAATTCGGAAAAGCAATGTCCGGCGCTTGCGCGAATGTCTCTGCTTCAGCCATGTTGGATCTCCAGATACTCCGGCTCCCACGGCCGTAGCCTTTTATGGACAAGAAACGCGATCGCGATAAATGAGCGTTTGAGGTCTTTGGCGTTAATGGCGGCGACAGCTTGTGCTGCCGCCGCGCATATCGGGCTTAGCGTTTCGAGACGCCGCGCCAGGCGAGTGGCAGCACTGCGGCCGCCAAAGCGATCTTGAATACGGCGCCTGGCACGAAAGGAATGACGCCGAGTTCGAGCACCGGTTTGTCCCAACCGATCAATGTGCCGAGCCACGCCGTTCCGAACACGAAGATGATCGCCGTGCCCAAAGTCATGGCGACAAGGGTCATGACGACGCTTCGGTCCCATCCGCGTTCGGCCAGAAAGCCGACGGCGAATGCTGCGACGACGAAGCCAACCAGGTAGCCGCCAGTCGGGCCGACCATGTAGGCGAGACCTATTCCGCGTTCCGGGGTTCCGGCGAAAACCGGCATGCCTATGGCGCCTTCAGCGAGATAAAGCAAAACGGTGGCGGCGCCGAGGCGCCAGCCGTAGGCCATGCCGATGACGAGTACCACGAATGTCTGCATGGTCATCGGAACGGGATAGAAAGGCACTTGCACCTTGGCCGAGGCCCAGAGCAGGGCGGAGCCCGCAAGGGCGAGCAGCACATATTGCAATACAGAACGCTTGCCGAGGAGGCTCGAGGCAAGGGTCGGATGTGTAGCGGCAGGAGTTGTCATGTTGAGATCCTTTCGTCTCAGGAAATAGCTTCCCGGATTGCATTCATCGCAGCGCTTCGGTCATGGCGAGCGGTCAGCGCCGTCTCCATATCGACTTTTACGAAGCGTGTCGGCGTGTGCGGCTGCAACTGTCCGATCAGGTCCATGTCGGCCGAGATCACGGTGCCAAGCATGAAGTAGCCTCCGCCCGACACAGCGTCGCGGTGGAGAATGATCGGCTCGGCGCCGCTCGGCACCTGCACCGATCCGTATGGATAACATGCGTCGGTGATGTTCGACGGGTCAGCGCCAGCGCTGTAGGGTTGCTCCCGTTCAACGAAATCGAGCTTGCGGCCGCCCTGGAAGCGATACCCCATGCGGTCGGCCTCATTCGCAACCTTCCATGTGTCGTCGAAAAAGTTTTTCTGTGCGGTTTCGGTGATGCGATGCCAGTAAAGGCCGGGCAGCACCCGCAATTCGGCCGGGTTCGAGGGCATACGGCGCAGCTTCTCGGGGACCGTCAGCCCTTCGGTTGCTGGTTTGGACTGTTTTCCGAGCGGAAGCGTATCGCCCGGTTGGACGGCCCGGCCGTCGACGCCGCCGAGCGCGCCGATAGCGTAGGTCGAGCGGCTGCCGAGCATCGGCGGTGTGTTGATGCCGCCGGAAATGGCGATATAGGCTCGTGCGCCGGCCTTCAGAAATTCGAAGGACAGAACCTGACCGGCCTTGATCGGAATGGCGGTCCAGGTCTCGCGGACCTCGCCGTCCACCTTGGGCGGAAGTTCGGCGCCGCAGACGGCCACCGTAGCGTCTTCGGTGAATTCAAGCTCGGGACCCACAAAGACGGATTCCAGTCCTGCGGCGTCCTCTTCATTGCCGACCAACAGATTGGCCGTTCTGAGGGCGAGGCGATCCATCGCGCCGCCCATTGGAATGCCGAGATGGTAGTAGCCGGGACGCCCCAGGTCCTGGATCGTCGTTGCGATACCGGCGGAGATGACATTAATCGGCATAGAGAGCCTCCATCAGCTTGGCGTTGCTGCCGTCGATATCGGCGTTGTAGTCGTCAAGCGAGAACCTGACGTTGCGGATGCGCGGCGTGAAGGTGTTCGCCTGAACCTCTTCGATCGCGGCGTCATATTCCTCACGGTTGATCGGCTTCCATTTGACGATGTCGCCGGGTTTGAAGAATACGAGGAAGTCCTTGAGATACGAAACGCTCTGTTGCGGATCGTAGATCGGCATGGGCGTAATGCCGAACATCTGGTATCCGCCGGCGCCGCGCACCGAATAGATGCACGAGAAGCTGCCGCCGTAGCCCACGGTAAGCTTGGGCGTGTCTGTCCGCGGGCGAAGATATTTCGGCACCTGGATCTGCCGGGCCCGATCGACCATCTGGTACAGGAACGGCAGTCCGGAGACGAAGCCGACCATCGACACGAACCACGGCGCGCCCGAGTGCGCTTCAATGAATTTTTCGACGCTCTCGTAACCGTTGATGCTTGCCGCATATTCAATGTCGGTTGCGTTGGGGTCCTGGTGGCGTTCGCGAAACCGCATCAGCGTTTCGTGCGTCCAGGGATCCTGATAATAGACCGGAATCTCGATGATGCGGGTGTCGAGCACGGGCTCCGCCTTTTCGGCGGTTTCCTCAAGGCGCTTGAGTTCGGCCATCAGATCGTCAGGCTTTATCACCTCCGGATCGAACTTGATCTGGAAGGAGGCGTTGGCAGGGCAAATTTCAGTAATGCCCTTGATGTCGGCCTCGCGTACGGCGTTCGTCATCGACAGGCTGACGAAGAATGCTTCCAGCGACATGGCCTCTTCGACTTCGACGAAGATGTGCTCGTCGCCGCCAAATGTGTATCGGCTGCTCATATGTCCGAGCCTCCCTTTTGCTTGATGCGGTTGAGGTTGTTTTCGAGCCAGGGCTCCAGCCAGCGGGTGTGCACCTTGCCGGCGCGAAGGTCGTCGCTTTCCAGCAACGCCTCGAACAACGGTTTGGTGGTTGCGAGGCCGTCTACCTTGAGTTCACCGAGCGCGCGTTTCAGCCGCAGCAGGGCCTTGTCTCGGTCTTCCGCCCAGACAATCAGTTTGCCGAGCAGAGAATCGTAGAAGGGCGGCACCGCGTAACCGGGATAGAGCATGTGGTCGAAGCGCACGCCAGGTCCGTCAGGGGCCAGAAGTTCGCCAACGACGCCGGGGAAGGGCATGAAATTGTTCGCCGGATCCTCCGCGTTCAGTCGCACCTCGATGGCGTGTCCCTTCGCCGTCACGTCGTCCTGCGTGAATCTGAGTTTCGCTCCGCCGGCGATGGCGATCATCTCGGCGACAAGGTCGGCGCCGCAGATCATCTCTGTCACGGGATGCTCCACCTGAATGCGGGTGTTCATCTCGATGAAATAGAAGTCGCCAGTTTCGTCGTCGTAGAGATACTCGATCGTACCGGCGCCCTTGTAGTTCACGGACTTCGCCAGTGCGACGGCCGACGCGCAGAGTTTTTCCCGCACACCCTGATCGAGCGCCGAAGAGGGGGCTTCTTCCCATACCTTCTGGCGGCGGCGCTGAAGCGAGCATTCGCGCTCATGGAAATGAATAACGTCGTGGCCGTCGCCGAGCACCTGAACTTCGATGTGTCGGGCGCGCTCGATCACCTTCTCGATGTAGATCCCGCCGTCGCCGAAGGCGGCCTTCGCTTCGGAAGACGCCTGCGGCGCAAGCGACAGAAATTCCTCGGCGCTGTCTGCAATCCGAATGCCGCGTCCGCCGCCGCCGGCGGCCGCCTTGATCATCACCGGGTAGCCGATCTCGTCGGCGAGCTTCGCCGCCTCCTGCATGTCGCTGATGACGCCGTCGCTGCCCGGCACCGTCGGCACGTTCGCCTTCTTCGCTTCGGCTCTCGCCGCAGCCTTGTCGCCCATGAGGCGGATCGTGTCACCGCTTGGACCCACGAAGATCAGTCCCGCTTCGGCCACCGCGTCGGCAAAGCCGGCGTTTTCAGAGAGGAACCCATATCCAGGGTGGATAGCGTCCGCCCCGGTTTCCCTGGCCGCTTTCAAGATGGACTCGGTGTTGAGATAGGATTTCGCCGCTTGTGGCGGGCCGATGTTGATGGCCTCGTCCGCCATCTGAACGGCCCGGCTTTCCTTGTCGGCGTCGCTGTAGACCTGAACCGTCGTGATCCCGAGGTCGCGCGCCGCGCGAATGACGCGCACGGCGATTTCGCCTCGATTGGCGATCAGGAGCTTGCTGATTTTGCCCGTCTGCACGAAGCGCCTCAGTCCAGTTCGACGATGGTCTGGCCGGCCATGACCGGTTCGGCGTCATCAATCGGAAACGCGGTAATGGTTCCGTCGCCGTCCGACTTGATCTCGTGGAATGATTTCATCACTTCGACGATCGCGACCGTGTCGCCCTTCGCCACCGTGTCGCCAACCTCTTTGAAGGGCGGCTGATCAGGCGCGGGCTTGCGGTAGAACGTGCCCGGGATGGGCGATTTGACCTCATGTTTTGCCATGAATTGCTTCTCCTTGTTCGTCAGCGCCGGCGTCAGGCCGCATGCAACTGACTGATTCCTTCCTGAACCGCCCTTGCGATGGCGACGGCGTTGGGTGTGTCCGAGTGCACGCAAATCGTTTCCACGCGCACAGGCAATGTTTTTCCGTTGATTGACGTCAGCCGTCCGTTACGGACAGCTTCGACCGACCGCGCAGCCGCAACTTGCGGATCAACAGCCGCATGTTCGCGTGTGATGATCAGGCTTCCATCGTCGTCATAATCCAGATCGGCGAAGAATTCCGCAAGGAAACCGCCGCCGCGGCGCGTATAGACTTCTTCGTGCAGCGTTCCCGCAAGCCCCATCACAGGCACATCGTAGACTTCGGCTGCATCAGCGACCGCTTCCGCGATATTCTCCATGCGCGCGGCCATGCCGTAAAGGGCGCCATGCGGCTTGAGATGCGAAAGCTTCATGCCCGCCTGGTCGAGGAAGCCCTTCAGCGCGCCGATCTGGTAGAGGATGATATTGGCCATCTCTTCGCGCTCGATCTTCATTTCCCGTCGGCCGAAGCCTGCAAGATCGGGAAGCGAGAAATGCGCGCCGACCTTTACGTCATGCGCGCGCGCGAGTTCGACCGTATGCCGCATGTGGTTCGGATCGGATCCATGAAATCCGCACGCCACGTTGGCCTGGGTGATAAAGGGCATGATGCCTTCGTCATCGCCCATTTTGTAGAGACCGAAACTCTCTCCCATGTCGCAGTTAATATCCACGGTCATTTATTCGGTTCCTCAGTCTTTCAGGGATGCGACGTAGCGAAGCCGGATCTGGTCCGCGATCACAGCGAGGATCAGAAGGGCGCCGAGTACGACAGTCTGCAAATAGGATTCGATGCGCGCCAGGTTCATGCCGTTCTGAACGAGGCCAATAAACAGGGCGCCGAGCACCACGTTTTCGAGGCGTCCGACACCGCCGCGAAGGCTTACGCCGGCGATCACGCAGGCGGCGATCGATTCAAGAGGCATGGACGCCCCGATATTCGCCTCTCCGGTGTCCAGACGCGCCGTGAGCAACATGCCTGATACAGCGGCGAAAAAGGAGCACAGCACATAGGTGATGAAAAGCGTTCCGGTCGTATTGACGCCGGACAGCGAGGCGGCCTTCACGTTGCCGCCCACGGCGTAGAAATATCGGCCCTGCGGGGTCCAGTACAGGAAGATGTACAGGCCGATCGCGAGCAGGGCGGCGGCATAGACGGGAACGGGTACGCCAAACATGGAACCGAAGCCGAATATGTCGCCGAAAGCCACCGGCATGCCGTAAACCGGGACGCCGCCGGTCAGGAACAGCGCGACACCGAAGCCGACCGAAGTCATGCCGAGAGACATCATGAAAGGTGATACGCCGAAAAATGCGACGCCTGCGCCATTCACGACGCCGATCATCGATCCTGCCGCTATACCGGCGAGGCATCCAACCGTGATGGCGAGCCACACCATTTCGGGCATCGCCACGGCGGTCGCCGCCATCGCCATCGCGCCGACCACCGACGATAGCGCCACGACCGTTCCGACCGAAAGGTCGAAGCCGCCGGTCAGCAGCGCCAGCATCTGTCCGAGCGACACGATCATCAGATAGACAGATTGGCGCAGGACGTTCATCAGGTTGCGCGCCGTCAGGAAGTTGTCCGACATCATCGTGAATACGACGATCGCGATGAGAAGCAGAAAGGGCAGAATGCCGACGCGAACGAAGATGCGCTTGATGAAATCGCCGCTTGCCGCCGCCGCAGGCGCCGTCGTTGTCTTGTCGGCGGTCATGCCGCCTCTCTTTCGAAGAAATGCGATAGCACGTTCTGCTCCGTAAGCTGGTCGCCCGCGACTTCGGCCTGAATTCGGCCTCGGTAAAAGACATAGGCGCGGGTGGTGAGATGAAGGATCTCCGGAAGGTCGGAGGAAATGAGGACGATCGCCGTGCCGGCGCGCGCCAGTTCGACGATGAAACGATAGATGGACGCGCGTGTCCCGACATCGACGCCCACGGTCGGTTCATCGAACACGATCAGGTCGTAGTGTCGCGTGAGCGCCCGAGCGAGCATTGCTTTTTGTTGGTTGCCCCCGGAGAAATGGTCGACGGCGCGCTCAATGCGCGGAGGCGACAGATTGAGCCGTTCCGCCAGTGCCGTCACCGCCTGGCGTTCACCGCTTGCATTAAGGAAAACGCCATTCGAGAAGGGCGCTATGTCCAGGGATGCAAGCGCGACATTCTCCCGAATCGAGCGCATCATCATCAGGCCTTCACTGCGACGGTCCGCCGGCAGATAGAGGAAACCGGCCCTGATGTTGCGCCGCGGTTTGTGGCCCGTAATATCGGTGTTCTTGAAACGCACTGAGCCGGACGAAATCGGCAATGTTCCGAAACAGGCCTGCATGAGTTCCGACTTGCCTGAGCCGACCAGGCCCGCCATGCCGATGATCTCGCCTCTTTTGACGTGAAGCGTCGCGTCGGTCAGCGAGCCGTCGGCCACCGAAACGTGATCGACGTCGAGCACCGTTTCTCCCGGGTCGGGCAGGTCGAGGTCGGGGAAGATGCCGCCGACCACGCGGCCGGTCATCAAACCTACCAGATCGTCTTCCGAAGCGGTCTGCGCATCCACCGTGTCGATGTAGCGCCCGTCCCGGAGCACTGTGATGCGATCGCCGATCCGGCGGATCTCCGCCATACGATGGGTGATGTATATGATCCCCACGCCGCGCGCCGTCAGTTCGCCGATAAGCTTGAACAGTTGGTCTGTTTCATGATTGGTCAGTGAGGCGGTGGGTTCGTCAAGAATGAGCACGGACAGGTCGGAGCGAAAAGCCTTCGCAATTTCAACCATCTGCTGCTCCGCGCGCGTCAGGTGGTCGATGCGCTGGTGCGGCTGGAGGTTGAAGCCGAGTTCGTCGAGGATCTTACGCGCTTCGCGTCGAATGGCCGCCTTGTCGACGAAGCCGCCGCGCCGGGGTTCGGCGCCGAGGAACAGGTTTTCCTCGACTGTCATCTGCGGGATCAGCGAAAACTCCTGGAAGACGGCGGAAATGCCGTGCGCCCGCGCCTCATGAACCGAACTGAACGTAACGGGTTTTCCGCGAAGCAGGATCTGGCCGGCGCTCGGTTGGTTGGCGCCGGCCAGGATCGATATCAGTGTGGACTTGCCGGCGCCGTTTTCTCCGAAGAGCACGTGAACTTCGCCAGTCATCAGGTCGAAATCAACGTTGTCGAGCGCCAGCACGCCCGGATATTGCTTGGACATGCCATGCGTGGCGAGAAGCAGATCCGCCCTGGAGGCCTGATCTTCTGATTGCCGCATGGTGGTGTCCGACATCGTCCGGGCGCCGCTGTTCTGATTACTCTACCGAAAACACCGGACGGAAACCGTCGGGCGCCAGGGTGGAGGTCGGGTCGAAGTCCTTGTAGTTTTCATGGGTCACCACCTGAAGTTCCGGACCGACATGCATCATGAAGTCCTTGCCTTCAAGGATGCGGACAGCCTGATCGACTGCGATCCGGCCCTGGATGACGGTAGAGTCCGTCGGCGCCGCGAGGATCTGACCTCTCGAGATGCCCTGGGCCACGCCTGGCGTGAAGTAATAGGCGACAACCTTGATCTGGTCCGTCAGGCCGCGCGAGCGAAGAATCGGCACGGCGGCTTCCGCAGTCACGGCGGTTCCGACGATGTAATCGAGATCGGGGTAAGCTTCGAGCGTGTCCTCGATCAGCTTGGACTGGGCTTCCTTGCCGGTGTCTCCGTACTTGGTGTCGACGACCTCGACGGCGCTGCCTTCGATTGCGCCTGCAAAGCCGGTGTTACCCGCTTCGACCCAGCCTGCGCCAGCCGGACCGGGGAACCAGGCGACTTTCGCCGCTTCACCGCCGGACGGGTGTTCCGCGGCAAGAAATTCACCTGCCTTTGCGCCCATTTCACCAAACGAGACGAGGGACTTCGCCGACAGTTCCTCGGACGACATGCCGTTGATGACGTCGATGACCGGAATATCCTTCGACCGGATCTCTCCGACGAGGTTGTTCAGGCCGTCAAACGAGATGGCGCCGATGATAACAGCGTCGGCGCCGGCCGAAACGCAGTCCTCGATCTGGGAGATCTGGGTGTTGAGTTCAGTGTAGCCGCCGGCTTCGACGACATTGGCCTTCACGCCGAGGCGCTTGGCCTCTTCGGTGACGCCATAGTCGACGCCGAGCCAGTAGGCGTCCTTCATGTGCGGGAACGAAACGCAGATATCCCAGGCCTTGGAGGCCTTTTCAAGCGGTTCGTAGTCCATCTTCGTCCTGGCGCTGTCCATGGCCATTGTTTCCCAGACTTCGACCGGGAAGGGGAACCATTCCTGGGCATGTGCGGCCGTCGACATCGTCAACGCCAATGCTGCGGATGCCGTCAATGTAGAGATTGTGTGCTTCATAGAAGTACCTCCTGATAGGTGCGAACCCATTGTCCACTTTTCCGGCCCACCAGCGGAGGGACGGTCGAACAAAATGAAAGAACAGGATAGGGAAATTGTAAAATACGAATATTAGGGATATTAATTCTGATTTTCTTATTTCGCACGCGCAAACAAGAGGCATGCCTAAATTTGTATCAGAGCAGCGATGTTTCGTAATCCAATTGCCTTAAAAGCCCGGATTTTGTTATGTTTTACCGTGGTTAACCGCTCTCGTTAATGCTCCTTCGATCGAACAGTGATGCAAATCTTTGCATTGGGCTATAAAAAAAGCTGATATGGATTATCTGCGAAATGAATGAACCATCGATACGGCAGATCCGCTACTTCATAGCAGTGGCCAATATGGGTCAGGTGTCACGCGCAGCTATGGAACTGAACGTCTCGCAATCGGCTGTCACCACTGCAATCAAGCAGCTTGAGGAAATCGTCGGCGTTCCTCTCTTTCATCGCCACGCAGGCGGCGTGATGCTGACTTATGAAGGCAACATATTCCTGGATCACGCCCGCCGGATCATGGCTGCCGTCGATGAGGCGGTGCGTTCGCCGCGGCGGCTGCGCGACGGAGTCAAAGGGACCCTTCGCCTCGCGATGACCTATACCGTCGCCGGGTATTTCCTGTCGCCCTATATCGAGCGGTTCGTCCGCGCCTTTCCCAGCGTGAACCTGCAGCTCACAGAAGCGCCGCGAAGCGCTATCGAGGACGGCCTTGTTTCGGGGACTTTCGATCTGGCGGTCTTGTTGACGTCCAACATTCTCGATCAGGAGGGACTGGCATACGAGACGCTGCTGAAGTCGCGCCGCAGACTATGGCTGTCTTCTCAGCATCCTTTGCTGGCTATCCCGTCGGTGGGCCTGTCGGATATCGCCAATGAGCCATACATCATGCTGACGGTCGATGAGGCGTCGAATACGGCGCAGCGGTACTGGAACCGAACAAGCTATCGACCGAAAGCGATTCTGCGCACATCTTCCGTGGAAGCCGTCAGATCGATGGTCGCCAACGGCATGGGCGTGACCATCCTTTCGGACATGGTCTATCGACCGTGGTCGCTTGACGGTCGCAGGGTGGAGGTCGTTTCACTGGCGGATCGGATTCCGACCATGGACGTCGGTCTCGCCTGGGCGGCGAATGTCGATCAGAACGCCGCTGTGAAGGCGTTCCGGGAATTCATGCATATGGGCGAGCAGTCCCATATGCTTGAGAACGAAGGTCGCATCTGAGCAACGGCCTTCAGAATCTCCGGAAGTGTCCGTCATCCCAGTAGTCGATGTCTTC
Organism: Rhizobiaceae bacterium MnEN-MB40S; assembly: GCA_024343425.1. Classification (GTDB taxonomy): domain Bacteria; phylum Pseudomonadota; class Alphaproteobacteria; order Rhizobiales; family Rhizobiaceae; genus Flavimaribacter. The sequence goes on along the minus strand of BRLC01000025.1, from coordinate 348,506 downwards.
GCAGTGGCGGACCGGACATTTGGCCCGATCAGCGGTCGGAACCCATCCGGGTTTCGCCCACTCGCCGGGCTCGCACCAGCCGCTATTGGCGACGTAGCGATCGTACAGGGTCATGCCCTGAACTCTTTTCGACGGATAGCGCAGGATGGCGGCGCCCTGTTGCTGGACAATGGTCTGCACGTCCCGGCATTGCATTGTGTTGACGTTGTAGCGGTTGATCGCCTGTGCCGGCAAAACTATCATCGTCAGGAGGCCGGCGAGTAGTATGGCTCGCATATCTTATCCTCGGTTGGGTTCTCGTCTCTTGCAACTGAAACGCCGAAAAGTCCGGCATGGTTGCGTCACGCAACCTGTCCACCCAAGCTTCAATTATACTCGCCATTTGACGAAAATGGGATCGTAGGCGTCCTTTATTCCAAAAATACGAGTGTCGAGTGTAGGATTGGGCAATCTGGATGCGTCCTTGCCACGATCTTGAAATCACCGGGAGTGTTTCGATGCAATATGCCATTCTCATTTACGGTATCGAAGGCGTGTTTGATCGCCTGCCGGAAAACGAGCAGGAACGCGCCATGGAAAAGCACCGCGAATTACAACGCGAACTTGGCGAACAGGGAACGCTGGGCAGCGTCGCGCGGCTGATGGACACGACGACGGCGATGACGGTCCGTCAAAAGGGGGATTCGGTTCTGGTGCTGGATGGGCCGTTCGCGGAGACGAAGGAACAATTGCTTGGCCTTTATATCGTCGAATGCAACTCCATGGACGAAGCGATAGAGCAGGCGAAAAAGCTGCCGCTGGAGATTTCCGCCTATGAAGTCAGGCCGGTTGGCTGGGGAGGGGGAACATTGGCGCAGCCTGCCGCCGATGCCTGATGAGGCCCTTGTGACCTCGGTAGGCCTGGAAGCGATCCTGGCCAACGCCCGCCCGCGTGTCATCGCGGCGCTCGTGCGGCATTTCAACAGCGTCGATCTGGCCGAAGACGCCTTTCAGGACGCATGCGAAAAGGCTATCAGGACCTGGACTGATGACGGCGTGGCGCGTGATCCGACCGCGTGGCTGATCGTCGTGGCCCGGCGAAGCGCCATCGACGGCATTCGCAAGAGTCGCCGCCGTGCCGGGTTGCTGGAAGCCGCCGCGTCTGTTGAGGAGCCGCCGGATCCGGAAGAAGAGCTTTTGCTCCAACTCGATCAGGACGAATTGCGCGACGATGTGCTGAGGCTGATGTTCATGTGCTGCCAGCCGGATCTTCCCTTGCACGATCAGCTAGCCCTTGCGCTGAAAGTTATCGCCGGTTTTCCGGTCGACAAGATTGCGCGCGCGTTCGTTATTCAGCCGAAGACGATGGAGCAGCGCATAACGCGCGCGAAGAAGAAAGCGGCGTCGGTGGCGACACGGCTGGAAACGCCGACGCTGCAAGAGCGCGCGAGGCGGCTGAATGCGGTCAGCCTGATGATCTATCTGCTTTTCAACGAAGGATATACGGCGAGCGGCGGCGACATTCATATTCGCGAGGAGTTGTGTGAAGAAGCGATCCGGCTTGCGCGTTTGCTGCTGATGCTGTTTCCGGCGCAGGCCGAGGTCATGGGTCTGCTGGCGCTCTGCCTGTTGCAGCACTCACGTCGACGCGCCCGCATCGGCGAAGACGGCAAGCTGATTGCGCTTGAGGATCAGGACCGCGGCAAGTGGGAGCCGTCGGCGATTTCCGAGGGGCGCGCCTTGCTTGAAAAAGCTTTGCGCCACGGTCGCCCGGGCGCCTATCAGGTTCAGGCGGCGATCGCCGCTGTTCATTGCGCCGCGCCAACCTCGGCCGAAACGGATTGGCGTGAGATCGAACAGCTCTACGCCGCCCTGGAAAAATTGCAGCCATCGCCGGTCGTTTCGCTTAACCGCGCCGTGGCCATGTCGAAAGCGTTGTCGCCGGAAGCGGCGCTGCGACACCTTGAGCCGGTCGCGGACAGTCTGTCCAACTACATCTACTACCACACGACGCTGGCGTCGCTGTTCGTCGAGACCGAACAATTCGACGCCGCCTGGTCCGCCTATGAGCGGGCTTTGCAGCTCGGACCCACCGATCAGCAGGCAGGGCATATCCGTGACCGGATGCGGTTTTGCGAAGATAGCAAAATAAAATCTGCGCCAAGTGTCGGATAGCCCGATCATCGCGCGTCCTACTTGTGATTGCAAACCCGAAACCAAGGAGGATGAAATGAGCAATCCAATGCAGACCCATGGCGCAGCAAGCTGGATACAGCATTCCGGAAGCGACCCCGCAGCCGCCCGAAAATTCTACGAAACCGTGCTCGGCTGGAGCGTTGCGGACATGCCGATGCAGAACGGAGCGGCCTATCCAGGCATCATGGTTGGGGAAGCGCCGATTGGCGGCTTCATGCCACAGCCTGCTGAAAACGGGGAGTGGACAATCTACATCACCGTCGATGATGTCGACGCACGGTATCAGTCTGCCCTGGACAAGGGGGCGGGCGGCGTCGAAGCGCCGACGGACTATCCCGGCGTCGGTAGAATGGCGAAGATCAGAGACCCGTTCGGGGCTTCTATCGCCATGATCACCTATGAAAGCATGCAAGGCTGACAATGGCCGGTCCGGTTTCGCTGGACCGGCTGTTTGCTAACGGAGAGAAAAAGGCAATGGCTCACGATCCCCATCTCGCCGAACTCCTGCGTGACGCCTTGTCCACGCGGCAGGGAATTACGGAAAGAAGAATGTTCGGCGGCGTATGCTTCCTTTTGAACGGCAACATGTTCGCCGGCGTCGCCAACCATGACAGCTTCATGTTCCGGGTTGGAAAGGAACTTGCAGAGGACGCGCTGGCGCGCCCCGGCGCCAGGCCGATGGACTTCACCGGACGAAAAATGGGAGGGTTGATCTGGGTCGATGCGGACGCTGCGATAGACGCAGGTCTGGAACAGTGGATTGATTTCACGGCCCGTTTTGTGGGCTCGTTGCCGCCTAAATAGGAGTTCGCCCATGTTTGAGGGATTTTCCAGAGAAACGGTCTGGTTCTTGTCTGATCTCGACAGGAACAACAACAAGGAATGGTTCGAAGCGCATCGACAGGACTACGAGATTTTGATTGTCGAACCAGCGCTCGACCTCATTGAAACCATGGCGCCGGTGGCCGAACGGTTGACGCCGCAGCACAAGGCGACGCCCAAGATCAATCAGTCGCTGCGGCGCAACCATCGCGACACCCGGTTCTCTAAGGACAAGACGCCGTACAATCCCAGAATTCATATGGTTTTCTGGACGGGCGACCATCCCAACAGGTCGGCTGGAATCCATCTGGTGCTCGCCAAGGACCATTTTGGATTTGGATCCGGACACTGGGCTTTCGATCCAGAAGGCCTTGAGAAATATCGACGCTCTGTTCTCGATGACGCGGCGCGTTCGGAGCTGGATACTGCGCTTGAAAGCGCCTCCGATATAGGGTGCCTTCTTGGCGAAGAGGAACTGAAACGCCTTCCGAAGGGTTATGATGCAGACGGTCGGGCCGCTCAATTGCTCCGACGGAAGGGCCTTGTGGCGAAAACGAGCGATAACATCGGCTTCGATGACCGCATATTCGGACCGCAAGCGGTGGATTTTGTGACGGAGATCTTCGAGGCCCTTGCGCCGCTTGACGCCTGGATAGACCGTCATGTGACCTGATTCTATAACGGAGTTTGTTTTTTATGGCGATGTTGCGGTTTCATGGACTTGCGTTCATCCTGGCGCCGTTTCTCATCGCTGCTTCTGCGTTGCCCGACAACGCGCCGATCCCGACGACGCGACCGCAAATCGAGCCCGCCGAAGGTGAATCGTTGAAACAAGACGATGAAGTTCACATACCTCTGCCGACGCCTCGCCCGGAAGTAGCCGAAGACAATTCGGAGCCGGACGAGCCCGCTCCGTTGACGGCGGAAGAGGTGAGTTGCCTTGCCGATCTTGTCGAACTGGAGGTGGAGTTCAAGGTCGTTGATCCGATCCATGGCGAGGGGCAATGCGGCGTTGACCATCCGATCAAGGTTAAAAGCTTGTCGTCCGGCGTTGCACTTGATCCGCCGGGCGTCATGACCTGTGCGACAGCTCTATCCCTCGAAAACTGGACCAGAGAAACTGTGGAGCCGGCGGTTGACGCCATTTTCGACGATGAACTTGCGGCGATCGGCAACTATTCTACCTACGTTTGCCGCACCCGAAACTCCCAAACGGGCGCCAAGATTTCCGAGCACGCCAAGGGTAATGCGATCGATATCGGCCGGTTCGTTCTTGAAGGCGGCAGGGTGATCGAGGTGCGTTCGCCGCCGCTTACGGAGTTCCTCGAAAAGGGATTTCTCTACGCGATCCGCGAGGATGCGTGCGACCATTTCACGACGGTGCTCGGACCCGGTTCGGATGTGTTCCACGCCGATCATTTCCATCTGGACATGATCCAGCGGCGCAGCGGATATCGCTACTGCAAATAATGGCGGTTGCAGGGACCTTTCGCAGGCCCGTCGCCTTGTCGTATCTCGGCGATATTGGTGTTGTGAAAATCTTCTGTTAACACGTAAGAGTTGGCGCGGCTTTCGATAGGCGTTCGCCGACGGCGGCCGCGTTTTTTTGGGTGATCCGCCAGGTTCAACGGGAACAGAAGGACATCTGGCATTGAATCATCCCGTAGCGCAGATCAGGAACCTCAGGGTAGAGTTTCAGACGAAGGACGGGCCCGTCCTGGGCGTCGAGGAAGTTTCCTTTGAAGTGCAGCCCGGCGAAACACTCTGCATCGTCGGTGAATCGGGGTCCGGCAAATCCGTATCGTCCCTGTCGCTGATGCGCCTGGTGGAATTCGGCGGCGGCGAAATCACCAACGGAAAATTGTTGTTCGAGCGGCGTGACGGAACCGAAACGGATCTTGCCGCCGCCAGCCAGAGTCTCATGCGGGATATCCGTGGGAATGAGATCGGCATGATCTTCCAGGAGCCGATGACCGCGCTCAATCCGGTGTTCACGGTGGGCTGGCAGTTGACGGAAGGCCTGCGCGTCCACCGAAACCTGAGCAGGTCCGAAGCTACGCAACGCGCGCTTGAACTCATGCGCCAGGTGCGCATTCCGGAGCCTGAGCGCAGGTTGAAGCAATATCCGCACGAACTCTCCGGCGGTATGCGCCAGAGGGTTGTCATCGCGATGGCCATGGCGTGCGAGCCGCGCCTGCTCATCGCCGACGAACCGACGACCGCGCTTGACGTGACCATTCAGGCGCAAATTCTTGCGTTGATGGACAGGCTCAAGCGTGAGACCGGCTCGGCGGTCATCTTCATCACCCACGATATGGCGGTCGTCGCGCAGATGGCGGACCGTGTCGTGGTGATGTATCGCGGCCGGAAAGTCGAGGAAGGCCCGGTCGAGCAGATTTTCGACAATCCGCAGCACGACTACACAAAGGCGCTTCTGGCGGCCGTGCCCAAGCTCGGCGAGATGCGCGGAAAGGCCAATCCCGAGCCGATGAAACTGATGGGCGCGATGGACCGCGCCACCGGACCGATCATCGGCTCCGAAGACGTCCTGTTACGCGTCAAGGGCCTGACCACGCGCTTTGGCATCAAGAGCGGCGTGATGCGCCGTACGATGTCGCAGGTGCATGCGGTCGAGGATGTCTCGTTTTCGATCAATCGCGGACAGACCCTGAGCCTCGTCGGGGAGTCGGGGTGCGGCAAGTCGACCTGCGGACGATCGATCCTGCGGTTGGTCGAACCGGTCGCAGGCGAGGTGTGGCTCGAAAACACCAATGTGATGCAGCTCTCTTCTTCTGGATTGCGCAAGGCGCGCATGAACATGCAGATGGTGTTCCAGGACCCGTTCGCCTCGCTCAATCCGCGCATGAAGCTTGCCGATCAGGTGGCCGAACCCCTATGGAATTTCAGCGCGTTGCGCGGATCAGACCTGACCAGGCGCGTGGCCGAATTGTTCGAGCGGGTTAGACTGCCGAGAAACTACCTCAATCGCTATCCGCATGAATTGTCGGGCGGTCAGCGACAGCGCATCGCCATTGCGCGCGCGTTGGCGTTGAACCCGAAACTCATCGTCGCCGACGAAGCCGTTTCGGCGCTGGATGTTTCCGTTCAGGCCGAGGTTCTCAACCTGATGATGGAACTCCAGACCGAACTGGGGCTTTCCTATCTCTTCATATCCCACGATATGGCGGTGGTGGAGCGCGTCAGTCACCATGTCGGCGTTATGTATCTTGGCCGCATCGTCGAAATCGGTCCGCGCAGCGCGGTTTTCGAGAATCCGCAACATCCCTACACCCGGTCGCTCCTGTCCGCCGTGCCTGTCGCCGATCCGAAGAAACGCAAGAAGGAAACGGAGCTCAACTTCAAGCCCATTCCATCTCCGGTTTTCCCGGTGGGCTATGAGGCCGAGCCAAGCAAATATTCCGAGGTAACCCCGGGCCATCTGATTCTGGAAGGCGATTGGGGCGGTTTTGAAAGCATGGCCGGCGCCGCCTGAAAACGATCGCCAGCCGGAGAGAGGCTAGCGTGTAACTCATTCTTCAATCAATTTGGTCAAGCCTCGGATTCAGGGGCACAGGCTGGCGAATACATCTGAATATTGTTTTCCGGGAAGACAAATGACCGACATGGATGCGGCAGAACCCAAAAAGGCGAGAGCGTCTGTTCGCAAACGCGCCAATGCTATCAAGGATTTTCGGTGCAAGAACCTCGTGGCTGTCCTGGAATGTCCGAATGATATCAAGAATATCGGGTCGGTTATTCGCAACGTAAATGCGTTGGGGGTTGAGAAGGTCTATGTCATCGATCCCCGCAACGATCTGCCCGCCGAATGGCAGGACATGCGCGAGCGAAAGTCACTGTCGAAGACGTCAGCGTCGGCGGTCAAGTGGACGTTCGTGAGGCGCTTCGACAGCACCGAAGCCTGCCTTGCCCATCTTGAGAAGAAGGGCTTTGTTTCCGTGGTGACGTCGCCGCACGTGAAGGGCAAGACCAATGTTTACCTGCATGAGGGCGATTACACCCAGCATACAAAGCTGGCGGTGTGGTTTGGCAACGAAAAGCGCGGCATCAGCGAACTGGCTGTCGAACGTTGCGAGATGAGCGTCGCAATCCCGATGTTCGGAATGATCGAGAGCCTGAACCTTGGAACGAGTTCCGGCATCGTGCTTTACGAAGTGACGAAGCAACGCAGAGAGTACCAGAGCAAATATCGCCGTCGGAAGAAGAGAGGCGAGAGAGCAAACCCGCTGCCGACGGTGATCGACCGGGATCAATCAGCCTGATCGCCGTCGACGGGATTCTTGAGCTTGGCGTCTTGTCGGGTATTTCGCGCAGTCGTGGAAATGAGCTTTCGTCCCGACAGCCACGGTTGGTGTCTAAATCGGGCCGGACCCTGTATTCACCGCGGTGAAGACCTTCTGCGCGCAAGGTTGAAAGGACACAATGAACCGCGTGACTCCGTTGATCCTCGCCGTTGCTCTTTTCATGGAGCAAATGGACTCGACAGTTATTGCGACCTCGCTTCCGGCGATCGCCGCGGATCTCGACACCAGCCCAATCGCGCTGAAACTGGCGCTTACGACGTACCTGGTCGCGCTTGCAATCTTCATTCCCGCCAGCGGATGGGTCGCCGACCGGTTTGGCGCCAAACGCGTTTTCATCATCGCGATTTTCGTCTTCATGGCGGGGTCGCTGTTTTGCGCGGTGGCGGGATCGCTCGGCGAGTTTGTCGGCGCACGCTTTCTTCAGGGCATGGGCGGGTCTATGATGACGCCTGTCGCCAGGCTGGTGCTGGTTCGGGCGACCGAACGCAGCAGGTTGGTGGAGGCGCTGGCGTGGTTGACGGTTCCGGCGCTTGTCGGTCCTATGGTCGGGCCGCCGATCGGCGGGTTCCTGACGACCTATGTCAGTTGGTACTGGATTTTCCTCGTCAATATTCCGATCGGGTTGATCGGCGTCGCCTTCTCGCTGGCCTATCTACCCGTGATACAGGGGCATGAGAACGGACGGTTCGACACGACGGGGTTCATCCTGTCGGGTCTTGCTGCTTCCGGCGTCGTATTCGGGCTGTCCGTCGTCAGCCTACCGGCCCTGCCGTTGCGTTATGGCGTCATTTCGGTAGCCGCAGGTATCGGCTGCATTGTGCTCTACTGGCTTCACACGAAGCGGAAAGCCCAACCGCTGCTCGACCCGAAACTGTTCAGGATCACGACATTCCGCGCCAGCATCGTCTCTGCCACTATCGCGCGTCTCGGTATCGGCGCGACGCCGTTCCTGTTGCCGTTGATGCTCCAGATCGGCTTCGGTCTTAGCGCATTCGAATCCGGCATGGTCACCTTCGTCGGCGCAATCGGCGCGCTGGTCGTGAAATTCGCGACGATGCGCATTTATGCGCGTTTCGGCTTCAAGAGAGTTCTTGTCGCGATGATCGGCCTGTCAGCGCTCTTTCTCATGGCCATGACACTATTCTCGCCGGCGCTGCCGTTCGCCGTGATCTATTCGATCTTGCTGCTGAACGGTTTCGTTCGCTCGCTCATGTTTACCGGGTTCAACGCCCTGGTCTTCGCGGATGTCGAACAGGCGGAAGCCGGGCCTGCGACGGCGATTTCAGCGGTTTTTCAGCAGATATCGATGGCGCTTGGCGTAGCGGTTGCGGGCGTGCTGGTGGAAGCGAGCCTTTGGTGGCGGGGCGACGCTCTCGGGCTAGCTGATTTTCACTTCGCGTTTTTCTGCGTTGGAATCGTCACAGCGCTCGCAATTCTGCCGATCCTGCGTTTGCACACGTTCGCCGGCTCCGAGGTGTCGGGTCACGGGAAAGCCCACGATGGAGTGATGGAGCCCTGAGAGCTTTGATTATTGCTTCTCGCTGACGCCAGCCTGTTCGAAAGTCGCCATGCCGCTGTGGCACAGTGCGGCCGACTTGACGATGCCGGCGGCGAGCGCGGCTCCGGTGCCTTCTCCAAGTCGCATTCCCATGGCGAGCAGGGGCTTTTTTTGCATGCGTTCGATCGCCTTGATGTGGCCGGGCTCAGCTGAAACATGGCCAACGATGCAATGATCGAGCGCGGCCGGATTGGCGGCGTGGAGGACGGCCGCCGCCGAAGTCGCCACAAAACCGTCTATGATAACCGGAATGCGCTCCATGCGCGCCGCCAGGATAGCGCCGGACATGGCTGCGATTTCCCGTCCGCCAAGTCTTCTCAGCAATTCCAGCGGATCTCCAAGATGCTGACGATGCAGATGGACGGCTTTCTCGACCGCGTCGATCTTGCGCTTCAAGCCTTCGCCTTGCGCTCCCGTTCCGGGGCCGACCCAGTCCTCGGCCTTGCCGCCATACAGGCCGTAAAAAATTGCGGCGGCGATCGTCGTATTGCCGATCCCCATTTCTCCGATGCACAGAAGATCGGTTCCGCCTGCGATTGCCTCCATGCCAAAGGCCATGGTCGCAGCGCAACTGCGCTCGTCAAGCGCGGCTTCTTCCGTGATGTCGCCGGTCGGAAATTCGAGGGCGAGGTCGAAGACCTTGAGACCCAGATCGTTGGCGATGCAGATTTGGTTTATGGCTGCGCCGCCGGCGGCGAAATTCTCGACCATCTGAGCGGTGACCTCGGCCGGAAACGGAGAAACGCCGTGTTTCGTTACTCCGTGATTGCCGGCGAAAACGGCGACGAGCGGCCGGGTGACCGCCGGAGGCCGTCCGGTCCAGGCCGCCAGCCATTCGGCGATTTCTTCAAGGCGCCCAAGCGCGCCAGGGGGCTTGGTCAAAACGCTGTTGCGCTCCCTGACAGACTGAACCGCCGCCATGTCCGGTCCCGGGAGATTATCCAGAAGTTCGCGAATATCGTCGAACGGTAGTCCGGAAGTCGCCATTGCATGATTCCCTGTCTTTGAATATCCGTCAGGCAATAGGCAATTCAGGAACGGATGCAAAGGCCTGCGGCCGTCATTTCGATGATCGCAACCAGTTGCCGCAGGCGCAGGGCAATCGCCAGGGAAGGGGCCACGCCATGAACGAGCTTGTTCTGGACACGGCGCGTGCGGTCGGGTTTCTAAGCCGTCTGCCGGTTCCTGCACGGTATTTTGAGGGCGCTGACGGCCGCATGGACCGCACGTGTCGCGCATTTGCGTTCGCCGGCGTCATCATAGCCTTTCCCGCTGCTTTGCTTGGGGGGCTGCTTCTGGCGGTCGGCGTCGACCCACTGCTGACTGCCGCTGTGGCCATAACCGCGCTCGTGTTCCTGACGGGCGCTCTCCATGAGGACGGTCTGGCCGATTGCGCGGATGGTCTTGGCGGCGGACGTGACAGGCAGCAGGCCCTCGACATCATGAAGGACAGCCGGATCGGCGCCTACGGGACGATCGCGCTCGTGCTTTCGTTGTTGCTGCGGGTCGCCTGTCTGGCCGCGATCGCCGGCTCGCTGTCGCCTACAGGGTTCGCCTTGGCTGTTCTTGTGACTGCCGCAATCAGCCGCGCGGCCATGGTCTGGCACTGGGGGGCGCTGTCGCCAGCGCGCTCGGACGGCGTGGCCGTCGGCGCCGGCGAGCCGACGGAAGCCTCGGTCCGCTTCGCCTTGGCTACGGGCGGCGCAATTGGCGTCGTGCTTGTCTGGCTCGTGGCGAGCGTCTTGGCGGTCATCGTCGCCGGCGTAGCAACCGCCGCCATGGCGTGGGGCTTCACGGCGTTTGTGCGAAGCAGGATATCCGGACACACCGGCGATACGATCGGCGCCACGCAACAACTCACAGAGATTGCGGCCCTGTTCGGTCTTGCTCTTTGTCTTTAAAGACCCAATATGGCTGTTTGACGCGAACCGAAATTGCCTGGAAGCGCTTTGATTGAATCCCCCTGCATTCTTGTGTGCTCCGTCGATGAGAAAACCGGCTATTGTTTCGGGTGCGGCCGCACGACAGACGAAATTGCCGGCTGGCTGGCCTATTCGGCGCAAGAGCGTCGCGCAATCATGAATATCTTGCCGGACAGGCTGGAAACGGTTGAACGCAAACCGCGCAGGCAGACCCGACGCGGCCGGATGGCGCGGGAGCGGGCCGGAGGAAGATCGTGAGCAAGATATTGTGGATTGTTCTCGGCGCTCTGGCCTTGACCCTGATGCTGCTCGTCATCAATCACGATAGCGGTGAAACGCTTGGTCTGCCGAATGATCGTTTCGCGAATGTGGTCTATTTCGGGGTCTGGGCGGCTGTCGCTTCCGTCGCCATCCTCGGCTCAGGCCAGCGGCTCGGCGAACTGGCGCGCAACGCGCTGATCTGGCTGGTGGCCATTCTTCTCCTGTCCGCCGGCTACATGTACCGTCATGACCTGGAAGACACGGCGAAACGGCTCGCCGGCGGCTTCGTTCCCGGAATGGCGATCAGCCGTGTTTCATCCGACGGGCTCGCCGAAGTCGTGCTCACCAAGGGCATGGATGGGCATTTTCAGGCGGATGTAGAGGTCGATGGGCGTCGATTGGACATGATGGTCGACACCGGCGCCAGCACCGTTGTTCTCACCTGGGAGGATGCGGAGCGTGTGGGCCTCGACGTCGATGCGCTGAGATTCAATTCGCCGGTTCAGACGGCCAACGGGCTCGCCATGGCCGCGACGGTCAACCTCGACGAGGTGTCGATTGGCTCCATCACGCGGCGCAACGTGCGGGCAGGGGTGTTGCAGTCCGGAAAGCTGTCACGGAGCCTGCTCGGCATGAATTTCATCGAAACGCTGACGTCCTTTCAGATGAGCCGCGATCAGCTTGTCCTGCAGGATTGAGTGATTTCGTCAGCCCGCAAACAGGCTCCATATGAACCGTGTTGCGACAACGATCATGAAGATGCCAAGCGCAAGCGACAGCTGTTTGCGGTCGAGGCCATGCGCGACTCGCGCGCCCTGGGGCGCGGCGAGCATCGTCATGGGGATTGTCAGCGCAACGGCCATCCAGTTCACGTAGCCTGTCGAGAACGCCGGGAGGCCTTCCGCGCCCCAGCCGGCCCAGATGAAGCCTATGACGCCCGGCAGGGATATCAGGACGCCGACGCCTGAGGACGTGGCGATGGCCTGATGGACGGGCCTGCCGAACATTGTCATGAAGGTGTTGTTGAGAATGCCGCCTCCGACGCCCATCAGGGCGGATAGAAGTCCGATAACAAAACCGACCATGGCTTTGGCTGGGTTTCGGGGAAGCCTGTCGCCAACGGACGTCGCGTCTCTGCTGAAAATGAGTTTCAGTCCCATGGCCGCCGCAAGCAGGGCGAATATTGATCGCAGGATTTCGCCGGAGGTTCCGGCGGCGATGACAGAGGCGGCCGCAACGCCGAGCGGCACGGGCAGCAACCAGCTCTTCAGGAGGTCCATGTCAGGCGCCTTGCGTTTGTAGTGGGCGCGGAACGAACTGAGCGAGGTTGGGACGATGACGGCCAGCGATGTCCCGATCGCCAGATGGGTTTTCACCGAATCCGGCGTATCGAACCAGCGAAAGGCCTCGTAGAGAACAGGAACGAGGATTGCACCGCCGCCGATGCCGAACAGTCCGGCGAGAAACCCCGCGATCGCGCCCGCGACGGCAAGAACAGCAATAAAGACAATAATTTCATTGATGGGCGGCACCAACCGGTCTCCGGACTTCAGGCGGATATTATGTAACGGTCGGCAGGTGGCTGAACGATATGTCGCTCGTCAAGCGAATTTTCTGCGCCGGATCTTGTCCGCATCCGGCGTTTCGATGCTCGGGGTGTCGATCTGAACGCGATTGCGCGGCAATATCGCCGTCGCCTCGGTGCCGTGTCGAAGTTTGGATTTCAGTACGAATTGTCCACCATGCTCTGCAAGGATCGCCTGAACAATCGGCAGACCCAGACCGGTTCCCTGTTCGGCGCTTTTGATTGCAATCGATCCTTGACCGAAAGCCGACAGGACGATGGGAATCTCTTCCTCCGGTATTCCCGGCCCATTGTCGGTGACGGACACATACTGCCCGCCGCCCGCGGTCCAGCCGACCTTGAGCGTGATGGCGCCGCCATTCGGCGTGAACTTGACGGCGTTCGACAGCAGGTTGATCACGACCTGCCGCATTGATTTTTCATCGACCCAGACCTTGGGCAACAAGCGTTCGAACTGGCGCGTTATCGCTATGTCCTTGTTGCGCGCCTTGATATCCACCATGTGAATGCATTCGGAGGCCAGCTCAACCAGATTGACCAGGTCTTCCCTGAGGTGATAGCGGCCGGCCTCGATCCGCGACAGGTCAAGGATCTCGTTGATCAGATGCAGAAGGTGGTCGCCTGACCGGAAAATGTCGGAGGCGTACTCCTTGTAGGTTTCGTTCTCCATGGGGCCGAGAACCTCGTTTCGCATGACCTCGGAAAACCCCAGAATGGCATTGAGCGGAGTGCGTAATTCGTGGCTCATCGAAGCCAGAAAACGTGATTTCGCCAGGTTCGCTTCTTCGGCGCGTCGCCGCGCCTCGTCCGACATCGATTTCGCGGTCTCAAGTTCGGCGATCAGCCAGTCCTTTTCCGACTGGATGGACAGAAGCTCCAGCTGCAGTCCGAACAGTCGAGTGGAGACGAACAGGAAAAGGCCAAATGCCGAGATGAGCAGGGCAAGGATCGACATCTCGATCGTATTCGTGAGGCTCGAACCTGCGAGATACAGGACGCAAAGCGGGACAGCGAAGAACAGGAGAGGCAAACGCCGCAAGGCGAAGCTTGACATTGCAGTCGCGGCAATGGCGATCAGCAGCACAACGCCCTTGTAAAACACGTAGGAATTCATCGTGCATTGCAGGCAGTCGGTATAGGCGAAAGCGCCCCAGCAGATGCCGGTTACGGCGTGAACGGCAATCAGATAACGCTCGCGGGAAGCGATATCCCGCTGGGTCGGTTGTCCCGAAGACGCGCGCTTTACCAGGATCGCCTGAACCGCATAGGCGGCAAGCGTAATCGCGGCCCAACCGATCAGACGTTGTTCGTCGAAGAGGATAACCCCGAAAGCAGTCGACAGCACGACCAGCAAAGGCATGACCAGGGTGCTGATGGACGCCGTTCTCAGATAGGACGAAAGCAACTCGGCGCTGAATTTCGGGTTCTGCAGCTTGGACGATTGCAGCCGGTCTCGCATTTCGCGGATGGCGCGAGCCGTTCTCGGGTTGCGAAAATTTCGCGACCGTTCGAGGACATTCTTGTCCGCTGTAATGCTCGGCTGGTTCATAGTATACCGGAATCAATAACTTCGCCCAAAATAGGGTCCAATCATTAAAAAGACCCTTCATTGGCCGTTGCAGTTTGATCGCCGTCGTTCCATTTTTTAGACAGAGGCGGCGGATGATTGGAGGAAGCATGCTGTTATATGACGGGGGCCGGGCGCCCAATCCCCGGCGGGTCAGGATATTTCTCTCCGAGAAAGGCGTCGACGTGCCGCGCAAGGAAATCGATATGGGCGCGCTCGGCCATCGGTCGGAAGAAATTACGTCTTTAAATCCGTTACAGCGTCTCCCGGTGCTCGAACTGGACGACGGCGCGGTGTTGACGGAGTCGGTCGCGATCTGCCGCTATTTCGAGGAACTGCATCCCGATCCGCCTCTGATGGGCGTGGATGCAAAGGACCGGGCGGTCGTCGAGATGTGGAATCGCCGGGCCGAGTTCCATTTTCTGCTTCCGGTCGCCAACGCGTTTCGCCACACGCACAAGGCCATGGAAGGATGGGAAGTCCCGCAGGTTCCGGAGTATGGGGAAGCGTCGAGGCACAAGGCCCGGGAGTTCATGGAGTTTCTGGATCAGGAATTGGCGGATCGTCCCTTCATCGCAGGTGAGCGTTTCACGATCGCGGACATCACCGCCATGATGGCTATGGACATGCTGAAACCAGCGCGCATGGATCGGCCGATTGATCTGATCAATCTGATGCGCTGGTACGAAAGCGTCTCCTCCAGGCCGAGCGCAGCCGCTTGAGCGACGATGACTGGCCGGAAAAACTTTCTGCAGCCCTTGCTGAAGGATATCAGCGCATGCCGGATTTGCCGCGATCGTCCGAAATACGGGCCGCCGCTGCCGCATGAACCGCGTCCGGTCTGCGTCGCTGAATCAGGAGCCCGAATTCTTGTCGCCGGTCAGGCCCCGGGAACCCGTGTGTATGAAACCGGCATTCCATTCAACGACACTTCAGGAAACCGGCTGCGCGATTGGATGGGCGTCGATCGCGAGACGTTTTATGATCGACGGCGGATCGCGATCGTTCCCATGGGATTCTGCTTTCCCGGACAGGATAAAAGAGGCGCCGATCTTCCGCCGCGCCGCGAGTGCCGGGAGCAGTGGCATGATCAGGTATTCGCAGAGTTGAAGGATCTGCAGCTGTTGCTGGTCATCGGTCTCTATGCGCAGGATTACTATCTGGGCGGCAAGGCGTCGCGCTCGCTCACCGAAACGGTGGAGAGATGGCGCGAATTCCGGCATGCCGACAGCCGGCATATCGTCTATCCGTTGCCGCACCCCTCGTGGCGGAACAATGGCTGGATCAAAAAGCATAGGTGGTTCGAGGCAGAGCTTCTGCCGCAGCTTCGGGCTGATATCAAAAGCGCCTTGACGGGCGCAAATTGAGGTTTTGGTATTTTATTTTATTGATTTGAAATTTCCGGTAGAATTTTCCAATTTAATATCACATATGAAGTGAAATTGGAATGTTTGCCCAGCAAAGCAGGCTTCGCATTAAACGGGAACATACGTCATGGACAGACTGGACAGGAAGATATTGCGGCTATTGCAGGCCGATTCCACTTTGGCGGTCGCCGATATCGCCAAGAAGGTAGGGTTGTCCACCACGCCGTGCTGGCGCCGCATTCAGAAGATGGAAGAGGACGGCGTCATCCAGAAACGGGTTGCGCTGCTCGACCAGAAGAAGGTCAATGCGAAGGTGACCGTTTTCGTCGCCATCCGCACGAATTCCCATTCGAATGAGTGGCTGCTTCGATTTTCCGAGGTCATTGCGCAGTTTCCGGAAGTGGTCGAGTTCTATCGCATGAGCGGCGATGTCGACTATCTGCTGCGCGTCGTGGTGCCGGATATCGCAGCCTATGACGCGTTCTACAAAAGACTCATCCAGAAAATCGAGATCCGGGACGTGTCCTCCTCGTTCGCGATGGAACAGATCAAGTTCACCACGGAACTTCCTCTGGACTATATGCAACTCGAAGCCAGTCGCGGAGGCGACTGAGCGGATCAGGCGCTTTTCTTCCGAAGTCGTTCGAGCGTTTTTGGGTCGGTCAGTTCTTTCAACGCATTGCGGCCGACCCAGCGTTGCGCGCGGTCGTCGCTCGCCGCAAGTTCTTCTGAAAGCCGAACAGCCGGACCATGGAGAGACAAAGAGCGTTTGCCGATTTGCCGAAGCGCCCAATTGACGGCTTTCTTGACGAAATTCCGACCGTCCCTTGCATGTGTCCGGATAAGCGGCGTCCAGGAAGCAAATGTTTCGTCCGGCTCTTTCTTGAGATGGACCGCCACCCACGCCATCATTGCAAAAGCGGCCCGGCGCACGAATTCCCTGTCGTCTGCGGCGAATTCACCGATAAGATCGAGCAGGCCGGCGTCGACAAACAGGTCAGCGGCATGGTCGACGATCTCCCATGAGTCAAAATCGCCCGCCCAGCGTCTCGCCTGATCGGCGGTCATCTTTTTCGGTTCGGCGGTGAAGCAGGCAAGCAGTCGGGCTTCCCGAACGCCTGTGTCCCACAGGGCGAGCGCGCGCTCGTGATTGCGCTTTATCTTCCGGGAGAAAGGACGCAATTCCGCATTGGAGACGCCAATCGCTCTGGAGGTCTCGATACCATAGCGGGCCATGCCGTCGATGTTGCGCGCCGATCCGCGGCTTTCCAGCCAGTCGCGGATCTGATCGACAGTCCAGTCGGGGGAAGGTGCGCTTTGCGTCATCGCCTGTCCGCGGAGTTCCTCAGTCCTCCAGCCTGGCCAGCAGTGAAGACGTATCCCAGCGATTTCCGCCCATTCTTTGGACGTCCTGATAAAACTGGTCGACCAGCGCAGTCACGGGCAGACTTGACTTGTTGTTGCGCGCCTCTTCGAGGACGATCGCCAGATCCTTGCGCATCCAGTCGACCGCAAAGCCATGCTCGTATTCGCCGGCGATCATGGTCTTGTGACGATTTTCCATCTGCCAGGATCCGGCTGCGCCCTTGGAGATCACCTCGATGACCTTTTCGATGTCGAGACCGGCGCGCTTGCCGAAATGGATGCCTTCCGACAGACCCTGGACGAGCCCGGCGATGCAGATCTGGTTCACCATCTTGGTCAACTGGCCGCTTCCGACCGGTCCCATCAGGCCGACCATGCGGGCGTAGCAGTCGATAACCGGTTTCGCGCGGTCGAAGACATCCTGTTCACCGCCGGTCATGACGGTCAGCACGCCGTTTTCAGCGCCCGCCTGCCCCCCGGACACCGGGGCATCGAGGAAATCGAACCCTTTCTCCTTGGCGATCGCGGCCAGTTCACGCGCCACATTCGCCGAGGCGGTGGTGTTGTCGATGAAAATCGCCCCCTTGCCGATCGTATGAAAAGCGCCGTCTTCGCCCGTGGTGACGCTTCTCAGATCATCGTCGTTGCCGACGCAGGCGAATACGAAGTCGCAGCCTTTCGCTGCTTCAGCCGGCGTTTCAGCCGTCCTGCCGCCGAATTCCGACACCCATTTCTCGGCCTTCGCAGCGGTCCGGTTATACACGCACACATCGTGTTCGCCGCGGCTCTTGAGGTGTCCCGCCATAGGATATCCCATGACCCCGAGCCCGATAAATGCAACTGTTGCCATGTCTTCTTCCCTTCTGCAAAGTGGGTGTAGCGGTATTCGGTTCGAGGGATAAATCAATGATGCGCATACTGAAAGCTCTCATCCAGTTTATTTTCTTCGCCGTTCCGCTTCTGTTGATCGCCGCTGGCGCCGGTTTCCTGTGGATGGCGCGTTCCCTTCCGCCGACCGACGGTAACATGACCGTCGCGGGTCTGTCCGGTTCGGTGACGATTTCGCGCGATGACCGCGGAGTGCCGCATATTGCCGGTTCCAGTTTTGATGATGTTCTCGCCGGGCTCGGATTTGCGCATGCCCAGGACCGCCTTTGGCAAATGGAAATTTTCCGCAGGGCCTCTCAGGGGCGATTGTCCGAACTTTTTGGAGAGCCGACGATCGATGCGGACATGTGGTTGAGAAGCCTTGGGCTCGCCGATACGACTGCCGAAACCTATGAATTGCTGCCGGACTCCGGCAAGACGGCGCTCGACGCCTATGTGTCCGGAATCAACGCCTGGATCGAGCGTGAAGGCAGGGAGTTTGCTTCAAAATGGCCCCCGGAATTCGTCATCCTGCGTCATGAACCGGAACCCTGGAGGCCGATCGATGTGCTGATGACGTTCAAGCTGCTGTCGATCACCCTCGGGGAAAATGCGAGTTTCGAGATCATGCGCCTGGCGTTTTCGCGGCTCGGTATGAATTCCGCCGAGATCGAAGATCTTCTGCCGTCGTCGGCAGACGACAATCCGCCGGAATTACCGGATATGGCGGCCTTGCTCGGATTGGCGACCGGGCCTCTCGCAGACGAGGAGCCAGCCGGGGACCACTCAATGCTGCGAACCCCGCCTGGCGTCCTCACCGAGCGCGCGTCAAACAACTGGGTCATTTCCGGTGAACGAACGACGACGGGCAAGCCACTGCTCGCCAATGATCCTCATCTCGGGCTTTCCGCCCCGTCGGTCTGGTATCTGGTTCACCTTCGCGTGGAAAACGGTGACGAGGCCGACAATCTCGTTGGCGTCACGCAGCCAGGCATCCCGTCAGTTCTGATGGGACGGAACAATCATGTCGCCTGGGGGCTGACCAACACCTATACTGACGTTCAGGACATCTTCATCGAGAAGGTCAATCCCGACGATCCGGAGCAGTACATGACCCCGGAAGGGTGGCGAGCGTTCGGAACGAAGGAAGAAACGATCCGCGTGAAGAACGCCGAGGACACGACGTTCACGCGCCGCTGGACCAGACACGGACCGGTTCTTCCTGGCAAATATCAAGACCTCGGAAAATATCTGCCGAAGAATACCGTCGCGGCCCTGCAATGGGTGGCGCTCGATCCGGATGACATGACAATCATGTCGGGACTTGGCGCGTTGACCGTTCGCACGGTGAGCGAATTCCAGGAGGGATTGGAATTCTACGTTTCTCCCATGCAGTCGATGGTGCTTGCGGACACGCAGGGCAATATCGGCTTCATTGCGCCTGGCCGCGTGCCGATACGAGACCCGCAGAACAAGGTGATGGGCAGGGCGCCGGTTCCCGGCTGGGACGCGACCTATGACTGGACCGGCGCCATTCCGTTCAATGGCTTGCCTCGTCAGATCAATCCCCGGGTGGGGGCGATCGCAACCGCCAACGCCAAGATGGTGGGTCCCTACTATCCGTACTTCCTGACCTTCGACTGGAGGGAAGACTGGCGACAGAAGCGTATCGACGCGCTGATTGTGGACAATGAAACGCCGCAGACCTTCCAGATGTCGCGGAAGGCGCAAGCCGATGTTCATTCGCTGGGGTTCGCGACAATGGTTCCGCAGATGACAACGCTTGTCGACGGACGAGACGATGTCGATCCGGACGCCATAGCCAGGCTCAAGGCGTGGGATTTCGAAATGGTGAAAGACAGCGCCGAGCCGTTGATCTTCGTTGCGTGGTTCCGCCAGGCAATGATCGACATCTACGCGGACGATCTCGGACCTGTGTTCGCATCCTGGATCAGGCCGCGGGTCAACGCAGTCGAACGTCTCTTGTCAGGAAACACCGCGCGCGACTGGTGCGACAACCGGAATACACCGAACAAGGAAAGCTGTGCGGAGATCATGTCGGCTTCGCTGAATACGGCGCTGAAAAACCTTGAAAAGGAATACGGCGCTGACCGGACTCAATGGAACTGGGGAAGGGCGCACCAGACGACCGGATCTCATACGCCGTTCTCAAATGTTCCGGTGCTGAAGGATCTGTTCGATGTCAAGGTCGCAAGCCCGGGCGGTCCCTATACGATAGACCGGGGCATGCCCGAGTTCGGTTCCGACAAACCTTACGAGAATGCGCTGGGAACAAGCATGCGCGCGGTCTACGACCTCGCAGATCTCGACCAGTCGACATTCATGACGTCAACCGGACAATCCGGAAATCCCTTTTCGAAACACTACCGGGATTTCGCCGAACCATGGTCGAACGCCCAGGCCTTCACCATATCCACCGATCCGGCGGCCTATGAAACGAAGGTTGAGGGTCTATGGGAGCTTTCCCCGCCTGCGAACAATTGACCGGGATCAGACGCCGAATTCGTTGAACGGTATGTAGGAGATCATCTGCCCGGGTGCGACCGACCGGGTCTCTTCGTCCAGTTCGATCAGCCCGTCGGCGGCCCGCAGTCCGGATATCAGGCCGGAACCGTCCCGCTCGAATTTCCGGGCGACCAGGCCGCTTTCGCCGTTTGTCAGCCATCCACGAAGAAATTCGCGCCTGTCGGGTTTCTTGCGATCGATCGTAAATCCGGCGGCCACCTGAAATCGCGTCGGCTCGACATAGTCTCCACCGCCGAGAATGGTCAGCGCGGGACGGCAGTACAGCAGGAAACATACGAAAGCGGCGACCGGATTTCCGGGCAGTCCCATGAAAACGCAATCGCCGATCTGGCCGAATGTCATCGGCCTGCCGGGCTTGATCGCAATCTGCCATGCGTGGCGTTTGCCGAGCCGGTCGATGGTGGCGACAACGTGGTCTTCATCGCCGCGCGAGGCTCCTCCGGTCGTCAGGATAACATCATGGTCCGCCGCCGCGCGAGCGATCGTTTCTTCGACGTTGGAGGCGATGTCCGGCACGATGCCGAGACGGCTGACGGTCACGGGAAGCGAAGCACAGAGCGAAACCAACATCGCGCTGTTGGAATCGAAGACCTGGCCGGCTGTGATCGGCGTTGCTTGTCCGGTTTCCAGCAATTCATTTCCGGTCGAGATGATTGCGACCCTGATCGGCCGAAAAACAGGAACCTCTGACAGCCCGAGCGACGCCAGGGACGCGATCTCCTGCGGGCGCAGACGCTTGCCCTGCGGTATTACGGTGTTGCCGGATTTGATGTCTTCTCCAGCTTTCCGAAGGTTCGCCCCGTTCTTCAGGCCGGGCGGCACATCGACCTGATCGTCCGTGACTGTGCAGTCCTCCTGCATGGCGACAGTGTCGGCGCCCTCGGGGATCACTGCGCCGGTAAAGATCCGCGCCGCTTCACCTTTGCCCAGAGAGTAATCGGCCAGATCGCCGGCGGCGATCACGGGCCCGGTGCGCAGCGTTCCTGATTGCTGGTAGTCGGCGTGCGAGAAGGCAAATCCATCCACAGCGCTGTTGTCGTGCAGCGGCACGTCGCGGGGCGCAACCACAGGCGTTGAAAGAAACCGGCCAAGCGCCTCTGAAAACGTGCAATTTTCAGGTTCAGCCACGGTCGTAAGCCGTTCCTTCAGAAGGTCGAGCACCTCGCTGTGGCGCAGGCGGTCCTTGTCGTGCAGGAAACAGTCGTTCAGCAGGGACGCGGTTCGGGTCATCGTCGCAAACCCGTGTGTCGTTCTACAAAATCGGCGATGGCGACAGTGTCGTCGAGATCGAATACGGGAAGCGCGGCGCCGTCGACCGGGTGGTCGGACGCGATCGCCACGAATGATGAATTACCGTCGGAGATGGGCTTGCCAGGCGCCGAGTTCATGCGCCGCGTCTCGATCTTAGGATGATCTTCCCGCTTGTAGCCTTCCACGATGATGATGTCGCACGGCGACAGCCGGTCGATCACGGACACGAAATCCGGCTCGTCCTCCTCCCGCAGTTCGTGCATCAAGGCCCAGCGGTTCTGCGAGACGATCATCACTTCACCGGCTCCCGCATCCCTGTGACGACGGCTGTCTGTGCCCTCCTGATCAACATCGAAAGCGTGATGCGCATGTTTGACGGTCGAGACCCGCCAACCGCGACGGCTCAATTCCTCGACGAGGCGGACGGTGAGGCCGGTCTTGCCGGAATTCTTCCAGCCGGCGATGCCGAAAATGCGCGGCTTCACCTCTCGTCTCCCGATCCGGATTTGATCGTAGCGAGCAGAGTTTCGGCTTCCGCGAGCTCCTGCGGCGTATTGGCGTTGAAAAACGGGTCTATGCCATTTGGATGCGCATCGATGTCATGGAATTCGACAATCCGCCACGGATGTCGTTCGACCCAGGCCATCACCTTGTAGCTGTCGGTCGTGCGCATCCACCTTGCAAGATCCCTGTGGAGAGCGAGCGGCCAGAGGCCGAATACGGGATGCCGGTGCGCGCGCGACGAGGCCAGAACGATGCAATCCGCGTCGCCGCGCGTTCCATCCGAAAGGCGCGCAACCAGGTCGGCTGGAAAGAATGGCGTATCCGCGGCGGCGGTCGCCAGATGCGTTGCGTCGCTGCGCTGTTGCAGCGCCCATTCCATGCCGGCGGCGATACCGGCGAGGGGGCCTGCAAATCCGGCTATACTGTCCTTGACGATCGGCAGGGAAAAGTCGCCGTAGAGATCAGGGTCGCCATTCGTGTTGATAACAAGGTCGCTGACCTGTGGTCTCAATCGTTGGGCCACGTGCGCGATCATAGGCAGAGGACCGAGCCTGATCAGGGCTTTGTCGTTCCCGCCCATCCGCCGCGACAGGCCGCCGGCGAGTATGCAGCCGACAATTGCTTCCCGCGCAATTGTCATGGGCCGGCCTCTGCAGCCTCGGAGCGCCGTTTTCCGCTACCCGTATCCTCGTCGTCCACGGCCTGCGTGTCGAGGTCATAGACGATGCGCTGCCTCGCAGAGAGCGCCACGAAACGTTTTCCACGCGCGCGACCGATCAGCGTCAATCCAACCTTGCGCGCCAGATCGACGCCCCAGGCCGTAAAACCTGACCGCGAAACCAGGATCGGAATCCCCATCATCGCCGTCTTGATCACCATTTCTGATGTGAGCCGGCCGGTCGTATAGAAGATCTTGTTGTCCGGTGGGACCTTGTTCATGAACATCCAGCCGGCGATCTTGTCTACGGCGTTGTGTCGCCCGACGTCCTCCATATAGACCAGTGGCCGGTCTTCCTCGCACAGCACGCAGCCATGTATGGCGCCGGCTGCAAGATAGAGAGACGGTTCGGTGTTGATCGCTTTCGTCAATGCAAGGAGCCACGAGGTGCGGATAGTCGCCGTTTCCGACAGGCTAATGGAATCAAATCCCTCCATCACGTCGCCGAAGACGGTGCCCTGCGCGCAGCCGGATGTCCTGACCTTCTTCTGCATCTTTTCTTCGTAATCGGTTTCGCGCTCCGTGCGGACGACGACGACGTCCAGTTCGTCGTCGTAATCAATGGCGGTAATCGCGTCATCGGGCGACAGCATGTGCTGGTTGCGCAGATAGCCGACGGCCAGAAGGTCCGGATAATCGCCAATGGTCATCATCGTGACGATCTCCTGCCGGTTGAGGTAAAGCGTCAGCGGTTTCTCCGTCACCACCCGGGTGGTGACCGGAATGCCGTCCTGGTCGACGCCATCCACTTCGCGTGAAAGCTTCGGATCGTCGGGATCGGGTC
Organism: Rhizobiaceae bacterium MnEN-MB40S; assembly: GCA_024343425.1. Taxonomy (GTDB): domain Bacteria; phylum Pseudomonadota; class Alphaproteobacteria; order Rhizobiales; family Rhizobiaceae; genus Flavimaribacter. The sequence continues at coordinate 324,891 of BRLC01000025.1, read as the reverse complement.
GGACCAAAAAACTCGTGTTTGCCATTGCACGCCTCAGGCGCCGGTGTTCTCTTTTGCAACCAGCCGGTCAACGTGAATAACGTAAAGCGTTGAAACCATGCCTGCAATCGAAGACAGCATGATCACGAAAATCAGCGGATAGGGGCCTGTGTCCGGTCCGAGAAGAGAACCGGCGACGACCGAAAGCACTGCGCCGCCGCCAACCATGATCGCGCCGCCCAGCCCGGAGGCCGATCCGGCCAGATGCGGACGGACACTGACAATGCCGGCGTTCGCGCTCGGCAGGGTGATGCCATTGCCGAGGCCGATGAAGGACATGCAGCCGAAGAACGAAATCGGGTGATGAAGCCCCAGTTTGAACACGACAAACGCAAGGAGCATGCCGCTTGCGGCGATCGTGTTTCCGATCAGCATCATCCTGTTGATGCCGACCCGGCGCGCGAACATGCCTGAAAAGAAGTTGCCAACCATGTAGCCGATTGCCGTCAGGGCGAAATAGGCGCCAAGAGTGGCCGGGCTCATGTCGAGCATTTCCGTGGCGACATAGGGGCCGCCGCCCAGGAAGGCGAAGAAAGCGCCGACGGTGAAGGCCGCGCACAACGAGTAGCCCCAGAAGCGGCGCGATCTGAAGAGTTCCGGATAGGCGCCGATCTGCTGCCGGAAACTCGAACTCTTGTGCTGATTGGTTTCCCCGAGGTCGAAATAGACGAGCCACAGGACGATCAGAGTGAAAACAAATCCCACCCAGAAAGTGGACTGCCAGCCATAGAGTTCGCTGAGATAACCGCCAATGGCCGGTCCCAACATCGGCATGACGGCCATGCCCATGGTGACGTAGCCGATCATGCTCGCCGCTTCATCCGGTTCGACCAGGTCTCGGATCACGGCGCGCGACAGGGCTATGCCCGATACGACCGCGGTCGTGACCAATCGCGATATCAGCAGAACCTCGAAGTTCGGAGCGTAAATGCATCCAAGAGTCGAGACGAGCGTGATCATGATGCTGACGAGCATCACAGGACGCCGGCCGTAACGGTCGGAGAGGGGCCCGAGTGCAATCTGGACCAGCGCCGTCATCGCCAGATAGGCTGAAATCAGCAACTGGACCGCCACATAAGGGGTCTGAAAATGACTCTCGATCGCCGGCAGGGCTGGCAATATGATGTTCATGTTCAACGGGCCGAGGCCTGCCATGATAACCAGCGTGATGATGGTTGGTGGCGTTCGCCTGTTTAGAAATCCACTCATGAATCAACCTCCCCGGCGTTGCGCTTCAACACCACCTGCTCGCGGTAGAGCGTATAAAGACCAGAAGCGACAATGATCGCTCCTCCCAGAAGCGTCAGGGCGTCCGGAAAATCTCCGAAAATCAGCATGCCGAACAACACCGCCCAAAGAAGGCTCGTGTAGCGGAATGGCGTGACGATTGGTATCTCGCCCTCCCGCATCGCCAGGACAATGAACTGATAGCCGACAAGCATGAAAATCGATGCGCCGACAAGCATCGCCAGATGCGTCCAGCTGATCGGATCCCAACGTCCCTCGAATGCGCACATGACAAGCCCGGCGATGGCGACCGCCGGCGCCGCGATCAGTGACAGGTATAGCGACGGGATGTTGCGATCCATTGCACGGGTGCACAGGTCGCGAAGCGTCGCCGAGAAGACCGCGAATACGATGAGTATCGTCCAGGCTGAAAACCCGGCGAGACCTGGCCGAATGATCAGCATGACGCCAAAAAAACCGGCGAGAATCGCAAGGAGGCGCCGCCAGCCGACCGGTTCTTTCAGGAAAAGCGCCCCACCGAGGGTAATCGCAAGAGGCAGCGCCTGCAGAATGGCTGAGGCGTTGGCAAGTTCGATATGCGTCAGCGCAGTGAGAAAGAATACGGTTCCCATCACTTCGCCGAGCGTGCGCAGCGCCGGCAGCCGCCCGAACGCCGTCTTCAAAGGTCGCAACGCTCCAAACCGGCGCGCGATCAGGTAAATCCAGATCGTGCCGAAGAAGCCGCGCAGCACGATCGCCTGATTCATGCTGATATCCTCGGCGACGCGTTTCAAAAGGGCGTCATTGGTCACGAAGCCAGCCATGGCCAGCGTCATGAACAACGCCCCTTTCATGTTGGATGAAAGCGGCATGGCTACTCAGCTTCTTGTCGGAAGCACGAAAGGCCGGGGAACCCGGCCGGGAACGTCGTCATCCTCCGGTGACGCTCATATGTCTTGCGACTGCGGGCCGGTTGTTCCGGCGGTCTATAATAAAATCGTGTCCCTTGGGTTTGCGGGCGATTGCAGCGTCGATCGCATTGGAAAGGGCTTCGTTGCCTTCGGAGTTGCGCAGCGGCGCGCGCAAATCAGCGGCGTCGTCCTGTCCAAGGCACATATACAGTGTTCCGGTGCATGTAATGCGCACGCGGTTGCAGCTTTCGCAGAAATTGTGGGTCATCGGCGTGATGAAGCCGAGACGGCCGCCGGTTTCGGCGATCTCGACATAACGCGCAGGGCCGCCGGTCTTGTAGGGGATGTCGCGCATGTCGAAGGTGTCGGCGAGATTTGCCCGCAGGACAGACAGCGGCAGATAATGATCGGTGCGGTCTTCCTCGATTTCACCCATCGGCATGGTCTCGATCACGGTCATGTCCATGCCTTCGCCATGCGCCCAGCGAATCAATTCGGGTATTTCCTGATCATTGAAATCCTTCAGGGCGACGGTGTTTATCTTGATCTTCAAGCCGGCCTTCCTGGCGCTCTTGAGACCGGCCATGACGCGGTCCAGATTGCCCCAGCGGGTGATCTGGCGAAACTTGTCGGGATCAAGCGTGTCCAGCGACACATTGATTCGGCGCACGCCGAAGTCCGCCAGTTGATCCGCGAACCGGAAGAGTTGTGAGCCGTTGGACGTCAGGGTCAGTTCGTCGAGAGCGCCGGAGCGCAAGTGGCGCGAGAGGCCCTCGATCAGGTGCATGACGTTTTTGCGGACCAGCGGCTCGCCGCCGGTCAGCCGCAGACGGCGGACGCCTTTTTCAATGAAGACAGTGCAGAGCCGGTCCAGTTCCTCCAGCGACAGCAGGTCTTTCTTCGGAAGAAAGGTCATGTGCTCCGCCATGCAATAGGTGCAGCGGAAGTCGCAGCGATCGGTCACGGAAACGCGCAAATAGTCGATTGAACGGCCGAATGGATCGATCATCGAGGCGTTGTCCGCTCGATTGTTACCGTGTTCCACAATGTCCGTAATACGCTGCTGCGTCATCAATGCTCCAGAACGGTCAGGATGAACTTTAAATATTCCCCCAAACCATCTATGTCGCGCCGGAGGATGTTTTCGTCAAGTCGGCGCTGGCAATTCGTTCTGACGACAGGTGTATGCCCGTCGCCTGACAGCGTCAATTCAATAGCCCATTTGACTGGATCGAATCATGGCAAGACCAAGCGAGATAAGAGTTTCAAAGGACCGGCGGGTTTTGACCGTCAGTTTCGATAGTGGCGACGTCTATGCGCTGAGCGCCGAAATGTTGCGCGTTCTGTCGCCGTCGGCGGAAGTGCAGGGCCATTCACCCGATCAGCGCGTGACCGTTCCAGGCAAGATCAATGTCGAGATCGTTTCGGTGCAGCCCGTAGGCAACTACGCCGTCAGGATCGGCTTCGACGACATGCACGACACCGGCATTTACACCTGGACCTATCTGCAAGAACTCGGCAGCGAACAGGATCGCCTGTGGCGGGCCTACCTCGACGAACTCAGCGAAAAGGGAATGACCCGCGAGCGCGCCGACAGGCCTCGATAACGACGCTAGTCGTACGGCTCTTCCATATTCGCGATCATGCGCTTCATGACATCGCCGACGAGGTCGCATTCTTCCGGCGTGCTGGTCGACATCGACATTTCGATGAGGCCGACCTCGATATCCAGTCCCTTGCGGGCTATTTCACGTCCCTTGTCTGTGAGATAGAGCCGGAGGACGCGCTTGTCGTCACTGTCCGGCCGGCGCTCGATCAGTCCTCGTTTCTCGATCTGCGGCAGCAACATGCTGATATTGGAGCGTCCGACCAGCAGTTTGTGCGCAAGATCCTGCTGGGATATCCCCTCGCTTCGATAGATGTTCGCCAGAATGTCGAAATGCGGAAGCTTGATGTCCAGCGGCGCCAGTTCCTTTGCAAGGCGCTGTTTTACGACATGACAGGCGCGGGCGACGGCGATCCAGTTCCAGAATCTCTTGTTGTCCCAGGGGAGCGGTTGATTATTGTTCATAGTTGTACTATATTGTTCATGCTTGAACTGTTTTAGAGATTCCGAATATGACATCTTTCAGCCAAAAGGTCACCCGGCTTGTCTTTGATATTGCTGGACGAATTTCTCCAGATGTGGCGGGCGCCATGGCGTTTCGCCTGTTCAGCCGCACGCCGTCGAAAAAGCCTTCCACCGTCAAGGCCCGTCGGGCGCTGAATGACGCCCGCAGTCGAATGGTTTCGGCGAGCGCGACACAGCTTGTGATATCGACCGGCTGCCTCCACGCGCATCATTTCCGCGGAAGCAATCGCATGTACAGCGCCGAAACCGTGCTGGTCGTTCATGGCTGGGGATCGCGATCGGAATACATGATTGGCCTGATCGAGAAGGTCAGGGACAGCGGCCGCAACGTCGTTGCTGTCGACCTTCCCGGTCACGGACAATCGTCCGGGCGCAGCCTGACGATGGCGAATGCGGTGGAAGCCATCGACGCGGCCTGGCGGGAATTTGGTCCGTTCTCGGCGGTTGTCGGACATTCCTTCGGCGGAGCAGTTGCGCTCAATTCCGCGCGAGGCACGGTTTGCGGCGTGGCGGCGAGAACGCCCCGCAAGCTGGTCCTGATTTCCGCGCCGAACAACATCGCGGAAGTCTTTGTCCAGTTCGCCGATTGGATTGGCCTGCCGGAGGCGGCGCGCAACGCCCTTTATGGTCGGGTTCAGAAAGTCACGGGCCGTCCGCTGTCGTGTTTCGTTGGAACGCGGCTGCTTGCGGCAATGCCGATCCCCGCGCTTGTCATCCATGCGCCAGACGACAAGGAGGTTTCCTGGAGCGCGGCCGAGGAATTCGTCGCGGCAGGCAGCCATGTGCGTCTGGAACGGGCCGAGGGGCTGGGTCACCGCCGTATTCTCAACGCCCCGGAGATCGGATCGCTGGTCGCGGAATTCATCGACGCGCGTCCGGTTGACCCTCTTCAGGAAGCGGCTTGAGAGAAAGCGGCTGTCGCAATACCGTGACATTCATGTGACAATGCTCCGGGCATTTCAGGAAGATGACCGGAGACTGCATGTCGATCATAGAAACCGTCGAGCAACTGGAAGCGATTTACGGGCTTCCGCAAAAAACCTCACTGGTCAAGGTCGCCAGCCGGATGACGCCGCAATATGCGCGCATCCTTGAAGCCTCGCCCTTTTGCGCTCTTGCGACCGCAGGGCCAGAGGGGCTGGATTGCTCGCCCCGCGGTGATCTGAGCGGTTTTGTGAGGATTGGCGATGAAAAGACGCTGCTCCTGCCCGATCGGCGCGGCAACAATCGAATCGATTCACTCAGGAATATCGTGCGCGATTCGCGGGTGGCGCTGATGTTTCTGGTTCCCGGAAGCGGCAACGCGCTCAGGGTGAACGGCCGGGCGCAGATCAGCGTCGAATCGTCACTGCTCGACAGTTTCGCAGTGCAGGAAAAGGCGCCGCGCAGCGTGATTGTCATCACAATCGATGAAATCTACTTCCAGTGCGCGCGCGCCATCGTCCGCTCCAAACTCTGGGATCCGGCGCAACAGGTCGATGCGAAGACCTTGCCGAGCGCCGGAGACATCATCGGGTCCATGTCTTCGGGAGAGATTGACGGCAAGGCCTATGACGAGGAATGGCCCGGCCGGGCCGCCAAGACGATGTGGTGATCGCTGTCAGGCGCGCCAGTCGACCCAGCGTCCGTGGAAATCGACGCGTCCGAGCCGCGTCGTTCGCGCGCCTGGCCATTCGATCATCTGAATGAGAGCGCCGGGGCGCGCCCCGTCGGCCTCCATGGACACCCAGAACAGGGGAGAGTCCGGTCCCGCTTTTCGGCCGGCCTTTTCCACCACGGCGCCGCCCTTCTTCCTGGCTTCGTCCGGCAAGTACTGCCAGGCGATGGTATTGAAGACCACGTCGGCGCGTCCGGCGGGGCGCGTGTGAAGACGCTCCTCAAGCCACTCGACGGCGTCGGCGCGATCCACCACAAAGGGGTTTCCGCGCGCCAATTCAATAGCTGCGTCGAGGCGATCGAGCCTGTCTTGCTGATCGGGCCAGGTATAGGACCGCAACCGGATCCGGTCGTCTTCCGACGTCAGGTCGAAAGGTCTCAGGTCGCATCCGCGTCTGTCGACGATCTGGAGATCAAGCGCCTGCGGCAAGCCGCCTTTCCATTCCGGTTCGAGGCGGACTGACGAACCCGTCTCTCCGTACGCCACGTCGCCGAATCTGTAATGGAACCGGTCCATGAGCAGATTGAGGCCGGCGCTCGCGCCCACTTCCGACAGCCGCATCGGCAAACCCGTTTGCGCCGCAATTCTCAGCAGCGCAGGGTAGATTGCGCTGGACCTGCGAATTTCATTCGTCTGGGGCGGGCTGTCCAGGCAGCGGTCGACGAAGGTCTGATGTCGCACAATGGCCTGGCCGACAGTGTCAGCGACAAAAGAGGGGGCGGGCATTGGTCCATGCGGTGGATAGATTGTGGCGAGATCGGCGTCGAGGTTTCGAATCACCATCTGGTGGAGCGTGCCGGCCAGTCTCAAGGGAACGGAATCTCCGCTGCCGGAGATGTCGCCTTCCCAGGTCGCCAGACGCTGGCGCACGGGCGTGTCGGGCAGGCCGTGTTCGGCGATGCTTCTCAACAATAGCGCGGTGAAAGGCGAGCCGAGTTTCTCGCAGGACTCGGCCTGCGACAGGAAGGCTGCGTTGACCCGCTCAGGCAGGCGAACCGGCGTCATCCGAGATTGAGCGCCTGGAAGAAGTCGTTGCCCTTGTCGTCGATGACGATGAAGGCCGGGAAGTTCTCGACCTCGATCTTCCAGATCGCCTCCATCCCGAGTTCGGGATATTCGACGACCTCGACGCTCTTGATGCAATCCTGGGCGAGCCGCGCCGCCGGGCCGCCGATCGATCCGAGGTAAAATCCGCCATGGCGCCCGCAGGCGTCGCGCACCGCCTTCGAACGATTGCCCTTGGCGAGCATGATCATCGATCCGCCGAAGGACTGGAACTGGTCGACATAGCTGTCCATGCGTCCGGCCGTGGTGGGGCCGAAGGATCCGGAAGCGTAGCCTGTCGGCGTCTTGGCCGGACCGGCGTAATAGATCGGATGATCCTTGAAATAATCCGGCATCGCTTCGCCGTTTTCGAGACGCTCGCGGATTTTCGAATGGGCGAGGTCACGCGCGACGATGATCGTGCCGTTCAAGGAAAGGCGAGTCTTTATCGGGTATTGCGAGAGTTCCTTCAGGATCTGATTCATCGGCCGGTTGAGGTCGACATGCACCACATTGTCCGTCAGGCTGTCTTCGTCGATTTCCGGCATGTACTTTGCCGGATTGGTCTCCAGTTCCTCGAGAAATACGCCGTCTTTCGTGATCTTTCCCTTGGCTTGCCGGTCCGCGGAACATGATACGCCCAAGCCGATCGGCAACGAGGCGCCGTGGCGGGGCAGGCGGATCACGCGCACGTCATGGCAGAAATATTTGCCGCCGAACTGTGCGCCGACGCCCATCTGCTGCGTCAGCTTGTGAACCTCGGCTTCCATCTCCAGATCGCGGAAAGCATGTCCGTCCTCCGAGCCCTGCGTCGGCAATCCGTCGAGATATTTGGTGGAGGCAAGCTTGACGGTTTTCAGATTCATTTCCGCGGACGTGCCGCCGATGACGATCGCCAGGTGATAGGGCGGGCAGGCCGCGGTCCCCAGCGTCAGGATCTTTTCCTTCAGAAATTCGATCAGGCGATCATGGGTCAGCAGCGAAGGCGTGCCCTGGTACAGGAAGGTCTTGTTGGCAGAGCCGCCGCCCTTGGCCACGAACAGGAACTTGTAGGCGTCATCGCCCTCTTCATAGATATCGATCTGCGCCGGCAGGTTGTTGCGCGTGTTCTTTTCCTCGAACATGGCGATCGGGGCAAGTTGGGAATAGCGCAGGTTCTTGTGTTCGTAGGCGTCGAGGACGCCTTTTGCGAGCGCTGCGTGGTCGCCGCCTTCGGTCCAGACGCGGCGTCCCTTCTTCGCCATGATGATAGCCGTGCCCGTGTCCTGACACATGGGCAGAATGCCGCCGGCGGCGATATTCGCGTTTTTCAGAAGGTCATAAGCCACGAACTTGTCGTTTTCCGTGGCCTCCGGGTCGTTGAGTATCGAGGCAAGCTGCTTGAGGTGGGCCGGCCGGAGGAGGTGATTGATGTCCGCGAAAGCAGCTTCGGTCAGCATGCGAATGCCTTCTTCGGCGACGGTCAGGATCTCCTGTCCCTTGAAACTGTCCACGGTCACGAAGTCGGAGGTCAGTTTTCGGTAGGGAGTTTCGTCCGTGTTCAGGGGGAACAACTCGGCGGCCGCCACATCTGACATTCATCCAACCTTTCGTTATCGCCGGAGCACAGCAGGAGGCTCCTTGATCGGTTGGCATCTAATTATTGGGGGCCGGCGGCAACGTCAATTATAATCGTTCGAAACAAAACCGGCCGCTTTCGCGGCCGGTTGGACATTGCTTCTCTGCTCTGGAACCGTCAGCTTTCGGTGTCCCGGATGTATTTCGCGATATGTCCGGAGAGCTGCTGGTATTCGCCGCATTCGCGGCTGCTGCAGAGCTTCTGGATCGTCGCCAGCTGTTGTAGCGCGCCTTTCAGGTCGCCTTTCTGAAGAAGGGCTTCACCGTAATACTCGCGCACGAGCGTATATTCGGGATCGATCTCCATCGCCTGCCTGTAATATTCCATGCCGACGTCGACGCGGCCAAGCTTCCGGTTGGAGAAGCCGAGGTAGTTCAGGACGCGCTTGTCGCTGGCGTCTGCAGTCTGCAGCACCTCGATGGCTTTCTCATACTGGCCGGCGTTTGCGAAATCGCGACCTTGCTGAAACCGGTACTCCATTTCATTTTCGGAATTCTTCCTGACGCATTTCTTGGCCGTCTCATCCCAGACATAGCCGGAATTGCAGGTGTTGCCGCTGTTTCCGGCGGAAAACACCGGTGTAACGGTCATCGTGCCTGCGGTGACGAACAGTGCGGCGCATGTGATTTGAAATAGCTTCATTTCATTCCCTCTGATGAAGTTGCGTTTCAGCGTTTCAGATCGGATGCCAATCCGGGCTTCGAGAATAGTAAAACTCAGGATTGACGACATTACTACAACGTTACTACCGATATTGAGATAGGGAGAATGGTATTTTTTCAAGGCAGGGCAGAAAATTGAAGATCCGGATTCGATGGCAAGAACCGGAGTGTGCGTTTCTACCGTTCGGAGTAGCTTGCTGCTCGAAATCGATCCATTATTTTCGAGGACAGGACAATGCTGGACCTGACGACGCCGATGAAGAACAATCCGTCAATCGACAACGACGACGCCCACTGGGAGGCGGTCCTGAACCGCGATCAATCCGCTGACGGACGTTTCGTCTATGCGGTCGTCACCACGGGCGTGTTTTGCCGGCCGTCATGCCCCTCGAGAAAGGGCTTGCGCAAGAATGTGCGGTTCTACGAAGATCCGGCTGAAGCCCGGAAAGACGGGTTTCGTCCATGCAAACGTTGTGATCCGCTTTCCTTGGCAGTTGATCGCAAACAGGATGCGATCGAGGCGGCTTGCCGATTGATCGAAGAGAGCGTCGAAATCCCCGACCTCGACGACCTCGCCAGAGAGGCCGGCATGAGCAAGTTTCATTTCCATCGCAAGTTCAAGGCTGCGACAGGCATAACGCCCAAGGCCTATGCGGCGGCGACAAGGGCCGAACGGATGCGGGGCAATCTGGCCTCCGGCGCTTCCGTGACCGCGGCGATCTATGACGCCGGCTACAATGCGAGCAGTCGATTCTACGATGAAGCGGCGAACCGGCTGGGCATGCAGCCTCGCCAATTCCGCGACGGAGGGCGCGACGCCGAAATACGGTTTGCAGTCGGAGAATGCTCGCTCGGTTCGATACTGGTCGCCGCCACGGATAAAGGCGTGTGTTCGATCGAGTTCGCCGACGATCCCGAAATTCTTGTCACTCGCCTGCAGGACCGTTTCGGCAAGGCGCGACTCGTCGGCGCGGACAAGGATTTCGAGGAACTTGTCGCCCGCGTCGTCGGGCATGTCGAGAGGCCCGAAGGTTCGCTCGATCTCCCGCTGGATATTCGCGGCACGGCCTTTCAGGAAAAAGTCTGGGCTGCGCTCAAAGCTATACCCGTCGGCGCGACGGCAAGCTACGCGGACATTGCTGCGGCGATCGGTCAACCCGGGGCGCAGCGGGCCGTCGGCTCTGCCTGCCGGTCCAATCCGGTGGCCATGGCGATACCATGTCATCGGGTTGTGCGGACGGACGGTCGCATTTCGGGTTATCGGTGGGGAATTGAACGGAAGGAAGCTTTGCTGACCCGTGAACATGCCCTGGCGGCGGAATGAAACAGTGATTCCCGTCGCCTGATCTTTTCCCGATCCTGACCGTCAGCTCCGGGCCATCGGGCGAATGGGTGGTGCTTGATTACCTCAGTTGCAATCAATTTTTCATGAGATAGCCCCAATTTTACTATTTTTGACCATGCTTATATTGCATGGCATGGCTGGCACGCCGTAGCTATGTTTCCGGAGAACGCGGGTGGGAACGCATCTTTCATTCATTCGTTCTTGTGCGGGATGAACAACGGAGACTGATATGCGTGTGATCGTAACGGCGCTGATTATTACGTTGGCGGTAGGTCTGGTTTTGCCGACGACACAGCCCGTCAAGGCGGAAAACGGCATATGGAATATTTTTCGCAACAAGGAGCGGCGTGAGCGCCGCCAACAGTTGCGTCAACAGCGCCAGGTCGAAATTCAGCGTCGACAGGCAGCTTCTACACCGACGGTAAAAGTCAGTTCTCCGCGCTACTACAACTACAAACCGGATGCGATGAAGGCGATGGATCTGAGCGTGCTGGCCAATGCTGATCCCGCCGAACTTCATCCGATGCATCGGCCGCCATCCGTCGATCCCATGCAGGAGAGCCGTCAAAATCTCGATGGTTATCGGGTTACGGTCTTTCCGGAAGTGGGCGAAGCGATTGTTGATTACTACAAAAACAATTCCGGTTTGATCTGGGTTTCCGACGATCAGGCCAACGACAGGGCGCGCGAGGCGCTCGAAACCATGGCGCGCGCCGACGAAGTTGGTCTCGATCCGGCGATGTATCAGCTGGACCCGCCCGATTCTGATTACGATGCGTCCGATATGGAGGCGAGACAACGCGAACTGATCCGTTTCGAAATGGACATGAGCGCAAAAGCGCTGACCTACATCCTCGATGCGACGCGCGGCCTTGTCGATCCCAACGGGCTGTCCGGATATCACGACCTGGAACGCAACACCGTCGATTTCGAGCCGGTGATGCTGAAACTTTCGGTCAGCCAGGATATCGAAAGCGATCTGCTGAACAGCAATCCGCGCAATGACAAGTTCCTGGCTTTGCAGCAGGAACTCGCCCGCCTGCAGGAACTCGACGAGAAGGAACATGTCGAGATTGCGGAAGGCACGTTCCTGAAACCCGGAGCGTCAAATCCGGAGCTCGCCAATGTCATAAAGGCCATACAGCTTCGAGGTTCGGATACCCTGCTGATGAACCACAGCCTGACATTTGTCGAGTTCGAAAACTCGGGCAGCGACGTCTACACCCCGGAACTCGTCAATCTGGTCAAGGATTTCCAGAAGGAAAACGGTTTGAGCGCCGACGGGATCGTCGGTCGCAACACCATCGCCAAGATGGAAGGCGTGACGAACGCCGACAAGATCGAAATGGTGAAACTGGCGATGGAGCGTCTGCGGTGGCTGCCAAAGGAACTCGGTCCGCGCCGCGTCTTTATCAATCAGGCCGCCTTCATGGCCGATTATGTCGAGAACGACAAGGTGGCGTTGTCCATGCGCGTCGTGGTCGGAACGAGGGCCAACCAGACCAATTTTTTCAGAGATGAGATCGAAACGGTGGAATACAATCCCTACTGGGGCGTGCCGGGTTCGATTATCGTCAACGAAATGCTGCCCCGGCTTCGCGGCAATCCACACTATCTCGACAATCTCGGGTACGAAGTCACGGACCGACGGGGGCGTCGGATTTCATCGGCCAGCGTGAACTGGTATTCGGTTGGCGCGAATTCGATTCCCGTGGATGTGCGCCAGCCGCCCGGTCCGAAAAATGCGCTCGGCGAACTCAAGATCCTTTTCCCGAATTCGCATGCCATTTACATGCACGACACGCCGGCCAAGAGCCTTTTCGAAAAAGATATGCGGGCCTACAGCCACGGCTGTATCCGCTTGCAGGACCCCCGCGCCATGGCGGCGGCTGTGCTTGGCAAGTCGCGCGATCACGTGGCCGCCCAGATATCACAGGGCCGCAATCTTTCTGAAGAAGTGCCGGTCAAGATGCCGGTTTACATCTCCTATTTTACCGCCTGGCCGGATGACAGCGGTAAGGTCGGATATTTCGCGGACACCTATGAACGCGACAAATATCTGGGCCAGGCAGTGGAGAAAACCGGCAAGTCCCGCGCCGCCAACGGGTAGGATCGAAACTGATCGGTGGGACGGCTTGAAGCGTCGGCTCTACCGGTCGCCATCATTCTGCAGGGTTTTCGCCGGTCAGCGCCCCTTCAGGCAGATTGAGGGCGCTTGCAATGCGGTGAAGAAGCGTTTCATCGGTTTCCTCTCCGCTTTCAATTTTTGCAATGTCGCTGGTTGTCAGACCACAGGTCACCGCCAGATCATCAAGGCTGTAGCCGAAGGACTCGCGAATGGATCTTACGGCGCTTCCGCGTGTCGTGGATGTGATTTTGGACGTTTCCGAGGTTTTGATTTCTGGTTTGACAGTCATGAATAGCGTTCTCTCAATGTAATTGTTTAATCGAGACGAATGGATGGCTGCGATGCGGAAAGCCGGACGCGACACGCTACCTTTGCGGAGCGGCCGCATGGCTGAAATTGTGAAATTACTAGTCCAGTTTTCAGATTTTTACAACGCAGGATGCAGGCGCATCCATTTGCACGGCCGGTGACGCAGCCTGACGACTTATATGGGCGGTCTGGCGCAGAAGGAAAGGTCTGTATGTTTTTTGCCTGATCGACGGCCGCGCCTGGTGGCCTCCGTTCAGGCGCTCAGGGCGTCTTTCGTTTCCGCTGCGTCAACGAGCCTGTTGACCAGTTCCGGCGTCAGCAGATTGAAATGGTCGATGATATGATCAGCGCCCAATTGCTCGACCGGTATGTCGGTATATCCGAACGTCACCGCGATCGAAGGAACGCGGGCTTCGCGCGCGGCGACGATATCATTCGATGAATCTCCGATCATCACGGCTTTTTGGGCGCCGGATCTGCGGATCGTTTCCAGAATATGTTCCGGATCGGGTTTGCGAACGGCGATGCTGTCGCCGCCGAGAATCGTCACGAAACTACTCGTGAGCCCAAGACATTCGATCAGCCGCACTGCCAGATGTTCCAGTTTGTTGGTGCAGATCGCCATTGGCATACCCGCTTCGCTCAATCGGGACATTGCGGCGTCGAGGCCAGGATAGAGAGCAGACTCACCCGGCATCGATTCCGCATAGAACGCCAGAAAACGGTCGAACAGCGTTTCGAATTCCTCTGCGGACACCGAACTTTCCCGCATTTCGAGGGCCCGCTGGATCATCACCCTGGCGCCGCGGCCGACGAGAAAGCTCATATCGTCATAGTGCACGGGTTCAACGTCGGCCGGTTCGATCGCATGATTGAGACTGGCCATCAGATCCGGGGCCGTGTGGATGAGAGTGCCATCCAGATCGAAGATGACTAGGGGCTGCGTCATTGGAGTTTCCGGTTTGGGCAGGGATGGGTGGTTGGTTACGGCAGGTCGGCTGCGAAGGCAAGGCCTCCCGCCTGTCATTTCATCCAACTCGACGGCTCAGTCCGTATAACGTCTTTGCTTGTCGTCTGCGACGTGCTAACAGCCCGTCACGGTCAATGAAGGGGAGCGGATGGCGCATGGATGCGCGCGCGCTGAAAATCGAGGCGGCGAAGGTCGCGCTGAGCTATGTCGAGGACGGCATGCGGCTCGGCATCGGAACAGGTTCTACGGCCGAGGAATTCGTCAATCTTCTTGCTGAAAAGGTCGATGGCGGGTTTCAAGTGAAGGGCGTCCCGACGTCCGAAAAAACCGCCCATCTGTGCGTTCAACTTGGCATTCCGCTTTATTCGCTCGACGAAATGCCGGAGCTCGATCTGACCATAGACGGAACCGACGAAGTCGATGGCGATCTGCGATTGATCAAGGGCGGAGGAGGGGCCTTGCTGCGGGAAAAGATCGTGGCGTGCGCGTCCGGCAAGATGATCGTCATAGCAGACGAAAGCAAACAGGTCGAAACCCTCGGCGCTTTTCCGCTTCCAATCGAAGCGATGCCGTTCGGGCTCGAAGCCACGCGCAATGCGATCGCCAACGCGGCAGAAAAGCTTGGCCTGACGGGCGAGATCGCGCTTCGCCAGGACCGGGACGGACCGTTCGAAACGGACGGTGGACACTATATACTCGATGCATCATTTGGCCGTATTCCGGATGCAGAAGCCCTTTCTGAGTCCTTGAACGCCATTCCGGGTGTCGTCGAGCACGGATTGTTTCTCAATATCGCGTCCGCTGCCATTATTGCCGGTTCGTCCGGCGTGCGGACTTTGACTGCCTAAAGAGATCAGGAGTTATGAACACAATGAACAAGGCTACGGGAATTCGCCAACTGAGATTCGCCCTTTGCGGGGCCATGGCGCTGGGCATGGCCGCGCCAGCCTTCGCGCAGGAACCTTCTGCAGAGCACATCGCCGCCGCCCGTCAGGCGATCAGGGCGCTCGGCGCGACGCAGCAGTTCGACGCGATCCTTCCCAATGCGGCCCAGGGCCTCAAGGCGAGCCTGATCCAGACTGCGCCCAACATGCAGGACATCATCGCGGCGACAGTCGATGAGACCGCGATCAGCATGGTTGGTCGCCGCGCCGACCTCGAGAGGGAAGCGGCTTCCATTTACGCGAAGAATTTCTCGATCGAGGATCTGAACGCGATCACGCAATTCTATCAGAGCCCGGCCGGTCAGCAGTTGCTGGAAACCGGACCCCTGGTCACCCGCGAATTGCTGCGTGCGGCGGAAGTCTGGTCCAATGGCATTTCCCGCGATCTGACGATCCAGACCGAAGAGACCTTGCGCGCTCGTCTCGGCGAGGCTCCGTCCGCGCAGACGCCCGAAACGGAAGGCGGCTCCGACGGAAACTGATAGTCTTCCGGTTTTCTGCGGTCTCTGCTTCATTGAAAAGCAAGCGGTGTCGGGCGTCTTGACGCCCCGCCGCTTGAG
The DNA here is from genome assembly GCA_024343425.1 of Rhizobiaceae bacterium MnEN-MB40S. GTDB lineage: Bacteria > Pseudomonadota > Alphaproteobacteria > Rhizobiales > Rhizobiaceae > Flavimaribacter. The sequence continues at coordinate 309,346 of BRLC01000025.1, read as the reverse complement.
CGCGTTTTACCTATCGACAGGAATGTGAACCATGTCTGACTACGATTATGATTTCTTCGTGATCGGGGGCGGCTCGGGCGGCGTCAGGGCCGCAAGGCTTGCCGCGTCGATGGGCAAGAAAGTCGGCGTCGCGGAAGAGTTTCGCTACGGCGGAACCTGTGTGATCCGCGGCTGCGTTCCAAAGAAACTCTTTGTCTACGCGTCCCAGTTCATTGAACATTTCGAGGACGCGCATGGTTATGGCTGGACCGTTGGCGAGACACGCTTCGACTGGAAAGAACTGGTCGCCAACAAGGACAGGGAAATTGCCCGCCTCGAAGCGGCCTACCGCAAGGGCCTCAGCAACGCCGGCGCCGAAATCTTCGACAGTCGCGCCGAACTGGTCGACGACCACCGAATCCGCATCGTCTCGAGCGGCAAGACCGTAACCGCAGAAAAAATTCTCCTGGCGACGGGCGGGCGTCCAGACGACAGTCACGCGATCGACGGCGGAGAACTGGCGATCACCTCCAACGAGGCCTTCCATCTTGAGCGCCTACCGAAGTCCATTCTGATCGCCGGCGGCGGTTACATAGCGGTGGAGTTCGCGAACATCTTCCACGGTCTCGGCGTCGAGACGACGCTTATCTATCGCGGTCGGGAAATCCTGAAGAATTTCGACATGGACATGCGCCGCACGCTGCACGCCACCATGGAGGAAAAGGGTATCCGCATCCTCTGCGGAGAGGTGATCGACCGTATTACGCGCTCCGCCGACGAGCGGCTTGACGTGATCACCTCTGGCGATCGCAACCTGAAGGTCGACGAGGTCATGCTGGCGCTCGGGCGCACGCCAAATACGGACGGTCTTGGCCTCGAAGCAGCGGGCGTTGCGACAGACGACAAGGGCGCGATTATCGTCGACGAATATATGCGCACGAATGTCGATCACATCTTCGCCGTCGGCGATGTGACCGACCGGGTTCAGCTGACGCCTGTCGCCATCCACGAATCCATGTGCGTGATCGAGACGCTGTTCCGGAACAATCCCACCCGGCCGGATCACGATACGATTGCAACGGCGGTCTTTTCCCAGCCGGAGATCGGCACGGTCGGACTGACCGAGGACGAGGCGACTGAGAAGCTTGGCGACGTCGAAATCTATCGCGCTGTCTTCCGCCCGATGAAACATACCCTGTCGGGCCGTCAGGAGAAGATGGTCATGAAGCTGGTGGTCTATGGTCAGAACCGAAAGGTCGTCGGCGCCCATATTCTCGGACCCGACGCCGGCGAGATGGCGCAATTGCTCGCGATCCCGATCAAGGCGGGCTGCAGCAAGGAAGATTTCGATCGCACAATGGCCGTCCACCCCACTGCCGCGGAAGAACTCGTCACCATGTACAGCCCGACCTACCGGATCAAGGACGGCGTCAGGGTCGACTAGGCTCTTTCGGTTTTATTGTAGTCACTTTGTAGACGTCGCCATTCTTGTCATAGGTTGTCCAGTCGCCGGCCTGTTCGCCCTTCTCGAAATATCCGGAGCGCAATATCGTGCCGTCCTTTCGGAACCATTGCCAATATCCAGTCGGTATTTCATCCACAGTTTGGCCCTTGACCCATAACGAACCGTCTTTGTGATTTTTGAGGAATGGTTTCATCGTCGCCCTCGTTCACTGGGAGCCGGTCACCGGCTGATGCTCGAGCACCCAATCGATAATATCCGGCCAGAGTGTATCCCGAAACCGCGATCGGAAAAAGCCGAGATGACCGATCCTCGGTTCCGTGGTCATGTCTGGCGATAGCCACACCTCGCTGATATCCGCATTGGAATAATGTTTGAGAAGGCCGTGGACGGCGCGCGGCGTGCCCCACAGATCGTCTGTCATGCCGACGGACAGAAGCGGGATCGTCACGGTGGCGTATCCCTCCCGTGCGCCGACTTGCGGGTCGTCGAAGAAATACTCATGGTGATTGCACCATCGGGTCCAGTCCTGGAATACGGAGGAGGGAATGCTCTCGCCCAGTCCCATGAAGGGCATGGTGCGTCCGAAGAGCGCCGTGACAGGCAGGCCGACCAGGTTCATGCTGATCAGGTTTTGCCAGGGCGTGTCGGTGCCGCGCCAGTAGCCGGAAAGGCTCGCCACAAGGCAATAGCGGCTGAAGCGCTGCGGGTCGCCGCAGATGCCCAGAGCCTGACCGCCGAAGGACTGCCCGACGCCCGCCATTTCATGGCCGGGTGCTTCCGCGTCGAGCCGACGCATCGCAGCCGCCATGTCCTGTATCGCCCAGTCGCGCATGTTGATGCGCTGCGTCCAGCCCTTGGGTCGCGGCGATTGCGGCGTTCCTCGATAATCGTAGGTCAGCACGGCGCGACTGCCGTTCTCGACCAGGGCCCGGGCGAAGGACGTATAAAATCCGCGCGGCGCGCCGGTTGCAGAAGAAATCAGCACGGACGGTTTTGAATTCTGTCCGTTCTCGGCGGTGAAAAGAGTGCCGGTCAGCGGAAATCCATCTTCGCATTCGAATGTGACGACGGTCTCTCTCACCGGAGTTGCGCCGGCCATCTCCGGGGCTGGCGCTTTGATGCTTTCCTGTTGTGAAACAATTGCTTCCTGTCCGGGGTTCATAATCAGAATCCGTTTTCCATCAAGGTTGAAAATTCTTGTCGATCATGTTTGGCGCGAACTCTAGCATTGACGTTTACGTCAAAGTCAATACAGCGGGATATTCCTGTTGTGAAAATTGCAATGTGGCTGTAGCAGATGCTCCCATGACTGCTGAGCAATCCCCTGTGACAGATACGAATGAATTGCGGGAACTCGCCGAAGAGGGGATGCTTGTCGCCTATTTCGGCTACGGATCGCTGGTCAACCGGCGAACCCTGAGAACGGCGTTTCTCGGCGCGTCCGCGGCGCGCATAACGGGCTGGCGGCGATGCTGGCGTCCGCGCGATCCCGAACTGGCCGCCCTCGGCCACGACGCGTCGCTGCTGAGCGCGCGACCGCAGGAAGGCTCCGTGGTGGAAGGGCTGGTCGTCTATGATCGGCTCGACCATCTGCCGGAGGTGGACAGGAGGGAGACCGGCTACAACCGCGTCAGCGTGGCGCCGGACCGTCTAGATTTCGTGAGCGGCGCGCTTGCTGACTGTCCGGTCTATATCTACGAAGCAAAGACCAACGATGCAGTGGACGATCCGGGCCACCCCATCCTGCAGTCCTATCTGGACGCGGTCCTGCAGGGATTTCTCGTCGAATTCGGCGAGCCGGGCGTACGCGGCTTTGTCGAGAATACGCTGGGGTTTGAGCGGCCGGTGCTTAGAGACAGAAAAAATCCGATCTATCCGCGTTCCGTAGACTTGTCCGCCGCCGAGACGGACTTGTTCGACGGATTGCTGCTTCGGCGCGGCGTAACCTGGCTGGATTGATGGTCCCGATTTGGCCGTCTTGCCGCATTATGACTTGGCGAGGCGATATTGGCTGGCAATAGCCGACAATTGCCGTTATAAGCGCGCCTCTGAGACGAAAGGGCCTCGCAAAAACAACGGACAGGTGAGTGATATGGCACAGAAATGGACACCGGACAGCTGGCGCAGCAAGCCGATTCTCCAGGTGCCGGAGTTTCCGGACAGCGCAGAATTGGAAAAGACCGAGGCGCGTCTTGCAACCTATCCGCCGCTCGTTTTTGCAGGTGAAGCCCGCAAGCTCAAGTCGATGCTCGCCAATGTCGCCAACGGCAATGGTTTCCTGCTTCAGGGCGGCGATTGCGCGGAGAGTTTCGCTGAACACGGCGCGGACAATATTCGCGACTTCTTTCGCGTGTTCCTGCAGATGGCCGTCGTCCTGACTTTCGGTTCGCAGCAGCCCGTGGTCAAGGTCGGACGCATCGCCGGCCAGTTTGCAAAGCCGCGCTCATCGAACATTGAAACGATCGACGGCGTCGAATTGCCAAGCTACCGCGGCGACATCATCAACGGCATCGATTTTGACGAAGCATCCCGTATCCCCGATCCACAGAGACAGGTCATGGTCTATCGCCAGTCGGCGGCGACGCTCAACCTGTTGCGCGCCTTCGCACAGGGCGGTTACGCCAATCTGGAGAACGTGCATCAGTGGATGCTCGGTTTCGTCAAGGACAGCCCGCAGGCCGAGCGTTACCGCAAGCTTGCCGACCGCATTTCCGAAACCATGGACTTCATGAAGGCCATTGGCATTTCGGCCGATAACCATCCGAGCCTGAGGGAAACCGATTTCTTCACCAGTCACGAGGCTCTGCTTCTGGGCTACGAGGAGGCGCTGACGCGCACCGATTCCACGTCGGGCGACTGGTACGCGACTTCTGGACACATGATCTGGATCGGCGACCGCACACGCCAGCCGGACCACGCCCACGTCGAATATTGCCGCGGCGTGAAGAACCCGCTCGGTCTCAAATGCGGACCCAGCATGACGCCGGACGGTCTGCTTGAGCTGATCGATCTTCTCAACCCGCAGAACGAAGCCGGCCGGCTGACGCTGATCGCCCGTTTCGGACATGACAAGGTGGCTGAACACCTTCCGAAGCTGATCCGCGCCGTGGAGCGGGAAGGCAAGAAGGTCGTCTGGTCCTGCGATCCGATGCATGGCAACACGATCACGCTGAACAGCTACAAGACGCGGCCGTTCGAGCGTGTCCTGTCGGAAGTCGAGAGCTTTTTCCAGATCCATCGTTCGGAAGGCACGCATCCGGGCGGCATCCATATCGAGATGACGGGCAAGAACGTCACCGAATGCACCGGCGGCGCGCGCGCGGTGTCCGCAGAAAATCTCTCCGATCGGTATCACACGCACTGCGATCCGCGGCTCAACGCCGACCAGTCGCTCGAACTCGCCTTCCTGGTGGCCGAGCTTCTCAAGGGCGGGCGCGATCAGGATATGCGTGCTGCGGCCAACGGCTGACTGATCCTTCGAAAGGGGACTTGATCCCCTTTCGTTCCGTTATCGTCAAATTTGTTGAACGGCGCTTCAAAAGAACTGCGTTGTGTTGACGCGCGCCTGCGCCGATAACCGGACGAGTTTGGCGGGAGGCGCAGCATGGAAACACATCATGGGTCCTGTCTTTGCGGATCCGTACGATACACCACACAAGGCCCTTTGCGCGGCGTTTCGGTGTGTCATTGCTCGCAGTGCCGCAAACAGTCCGGCCACGTATACGCCACCGTCAGCGTCGCCGAAGAGGCTCTGACCATAGAAGGCGCGTCGAACGTGACCTGGTATCGCTCCTCTGAAAAGGCGAAGCGCGGATTTTGCCGTATTTGCGGCTCGGCTCTCTTCTGGAAGCATGACGAGGAAAAACAGGCGTCAATTCTCGCCGGTTCGCTCGAAGGCGCAACAAAGCTGTCGATCAGTCGCCATATCTACTGCGCCGACAAGGGTGACTACTACGAGATCGATGACGGCAAGCCGCAGATTCCCTAGGCGTTCATCGGCTCCTTGTTCATGGAACCCTGAATAGTATGTCGCGCATTCCGGGGATGGCGTGCTTTCGCGAAAGCTATCGGCGCCGCGTGGTCGGCGACCAAAATCCACAGTTCAATGGAATTCGGCGTCTTGTCGATGGATGCCTTTGCGTACTCCTGATAGCTTCCGGACGGCGCCAAGCCTCAACGCATCCTATCGTCAGAGCGCATTCCTCATGAAGAAATTCTATCCCGCGTTTTTGAATTCGTGGCACGGACTTGTGCATGCCGCGCGCAACGAGCAGGCCTTTCGCTACGAGGTCTATTGCTTCATCGTCAGCGCGCCTCTGGCCGCGTGGCTGGCCGACACGGCGCTGCATTTCGCCATGCTGGTCGGTTCCGTCGCTCTCCTGATGATCGTTGAGTTGCTCAATACCGGCATCGAGGCGGTGTGCGACGGCCTGTCCGGGCACTACATGAAGGAAATCAAGATCGCCAAGGACTGCGGCTCGGCTGCAGTGCTTCTTTGCATTCTGCTCGCCACGCTCGTGTGGCTGGCGGCCATCATCGAACGGACGGGACTATTCAATTGACCGCAATCGACACGAAAGACGCGCTCTTTCAAAGATCCGGACTTCCGGATGATCTTCTGTTTCTCTTGCAGAAATATCCGCGCGACAGGTGGGGACAGGACATCACGCTGACGGATATGTGCCAGTTCTGGATCCAGCGTCATGACATGTTCCGCGAACTTGGCGGCGCGCTCAGCGGCAGCGTGGTGATGCTGCGCGAGGAGAAGGTCGATCCTGCTTCCTTCAGGCAGTGGTTCGCGCCAAGGGTCAACTTCCTCCTGTCGCAACTGGAAGGCCATCACCAGATCGAGGACACCCATTATTTTCCCAGCTTCCAGGCAGCCGAGCCCAGGCTGAAACGCGGCTTCGACATTCTCGATGCGGATCACCACACGATCCACGATCTGCTGGTGAGCAATGCGGAAGCCGGAAACACCTTTCTGAAGGGCCTTGCCGAGGGCGGCGACGCCTTGAAATACGCATCGGAAAAATACGGTCGTGAAGCCGATCGCCTTCTTGCCGGGCTGATGCGTCATCTGGAAGACGAGGAAGATCTGATTGTTCCGCTGCTTGTTGATCGCGAGGGCATGGGCGAGATTCTGATGTGACAAGGCGATTGCCCTTGGACCGGGCCCGCGCTACACGGCTTGCATGAGCACTGAAATCGAAAATGTCATGAGAATCGCGATCGCGCAGCTGAACCCGACGATGGGTGATGTTGCCGGCAATCTCGAACTTGCGCGCGAGGCGAGGGCGGACGCAGCGCGTCACGGCGCCGATCTGGTGTTGTTTACAGAGTTGTTCCTGTCCGGCTATCCGCCGGAGGATCTGGTTCTGAAGCCCGCCTTCATGCGCGCCTGCGACCGGGCGCTGCACGAGTTGGCCGCCGACACGGCGGATGGCGGACCGGGCGTCGTCATCGGGTTTCCGCGCTTCAGCGAATTCGGCCGGTTCAACGCGGTCGCGCTTCTGGATGGCGGCGAGATCGTTGCGGAGCGCTACAAGGTCGATCTGCCGAACTATGGCGAGTTCGACGAAAAACGCGTGTTCGATCAGGGGCCGATGCCAGGTCCGGTGAATTTTCGAGGCGTGCGGCTCGGTCTTCCCGTCTGCGAGGACATCTGGGGCGATTTCGGCGTTTGCGAGACGCTGGCCGAAACCGGCGCCGAATTGCTGCTGGTGGTCAATGGCTCGCCCTATTACCGCGGCAAGGTCGATACGCGCCATCAGGTGGCGATAAGACAGGTTATCGAAAGCGGCCTGTCCCTGATCTATTCAAACCAGCTCTGCGGACAGGACGAACTGGTGTTCGACGGCGCAAGCTTCGCCATCAACGCCGACAAGTCGCTCGCCTTCCAGATGAGCCAGTTCGAGGCCCAGACCGTCGTGACGACCTGGAAGCGCGACGGCGACGGCTGGATCTGCAGCGACGGTCCGATGTCGCGCATTCCCGATGCGCTCGAAGCCGATTACCGCGCCTGCATGCTGGGCCTGCGCGACTACGTCAACAAGAACGGCTTCAGCAATGTGGTTCTGGGTCTGTCGGGCGGCATCGACAGCGCCATTTGCGCAGCGCTTGCGGTCGACGCTCTCGGCGAGGAACGGGTGCGCGCTGTGATGCTGCCCTATCGCTACACGTCCGGGGAATCACTGAAGGACGCGGAGGATTGTGCGCGTGCGCTCGGCTGCCGGTACGACATCGTGCCGATTTCCGAGCCGGTGGAAGGTTTTTCCAACGCGCTTTCGCAGATGTTCGAGGGAACGACCGAAGGCGTCACGGAAGAAAACCTGCAAAGCCGGGCGCGCGGCGTCATCCTGATGGCGATCTCGAACAAGTTCGGCTCCATGGTGGTGACGACCGGCAACAAGTCCGAAATGTCGGTCGGCTACGCGACGCTTTATGGCGACATGAATGGCGGATTCAATCCGATCAAGGACCTCTACAAGATGCAGGTCTACGAATTGTCACGCTGGCGCAACGACAATGTGCCGCCCGGCGCGCTCGGTCCTTCCGGAGAAGTGATCCCGCAAAACATCATCGACAAGGCGCCGTCGGCCGAATTGCGGCCGGACCAGACGGACCAGGATTCTCTGCCTCCCTATCCGGTGCTGGACGACATTCTCGAGTGTCTGGTCGAGAAGGAAATGTCCGTCAGCGATATCGTCAAGCGTGGCTACGATCGCGAACTCGTCCATCGGATCGAGCACCTGCTCTATATCGCCGAGTACAAGCGGCGGCAGTCCGCGCCAGGCGTCAAGATCACGCGCAAGAATTTCGGCCGCGACCGGCGCTATCCGATCACCAACCGCTTCCGCGACAGGGATTGAGCAGGCGAACTCACAAAATTCCGGCCAGCGAGCGGCCCAGAATGTAGACGCCGAGCACGCCGAGCGCCATCAGGAAGATGACGCGAAAGCCCTGTTCGGACGTTCGCCTGCGCAGCCAGGTCCCGGCCGCCAGGCCGACGAATGTCGGTATCACAGCGATGGCCGACAGCACGGTCAGTTCCACCGTCAGGAGCCTGTTGCCGCCCAGCGCCAGCGCCAGCGCAACCGTCGACAGGGTGAACATGATTCCCATCAGCTGGACGAGTTGCTCTCGTGGCAAACCGACCGACTGGAAATAGATGACGCCCGGCACGGTAAAGGTTCCCGTCATCCCCGAGAGCAGCCCGCTGATCGCTCCGAGCACCGGGTTCAGGACCGGCTCCGATCGTGGCTTGACCCGAAAACTCGGATTGAGATACGTCACCGCGACGAAGGCGAGCAGGAGAACGCCCAGCAGCGCGGTGACGTAGTTGACGTTCAACCGTGACAGCACGAGGGCGCCGGGGAAGGTGAACAGCACGGTCATCAGGAAAAACGGCCAGAACCTTCGGATGATCTCGCGGAAATGATTGCCTGAAAGTCCCTGCCACAGATTGGTGGCGATACCGGGAAAGATGATCAGCGCCATGGCGTTGGGCAGCCCGATGAAGGCGGTCAGCAATCCGATGCTCACCGGGGGAAGACCGAATCCCACGAGACCCTTCACAAAGGCCGCGACAAAAAAGGCGCAACTGACGATGATCAGCATTTCTGTTTGGGACATGGGCGTACGGGCTGTTTGGCGGCGAGGGAGGACAGATCAGTCATAGCCGAGGCCGCCCTTGACGGCCACAAGAAACTCGGTGCATAGCGGGGCGTTCCATTTCGATTTTTGACGAATGCCGCCGGACAGGACGCTCGCGTCCAACACATACACCTCTCCGGCGAGCGAGGTTCCGACATGTCGTTCTTCGCGTTCATACGCGACAATCTGCGCTGGCTCGCCGGCGGGCTGCTCCTCACCCTGTTTTCCAGCTTCGGGCAGACCTTTTTTATTTCCCTTTCGGCCGGGCAGATCCGGGAGGAATATGGGTTGAGCCATGGCGGTTTCGGCACGCTCTACATGCTCGCCACGCTCGCCAGCGCATTGTCGCTGCCCTATGTAGGCAGGATCGTGGACTATGTCAGTGTCGCGAAGGTAACGCTCCTGATCATCCCCATGCTCGCGCTGGCCGCTGTCTCCATGGCCATGTCGCATCATATCGCATTGCTGGCGCTGACGATTTACGGGCTGCGCCTCTTTGGCCAGGGCATGATGACTCACAATGCGATCACGGCGATGGGCCGCTGGTACGTTGCCCGCCGGGGCAGGGCTGTGTCCATTGCCACGCTGGGCCACCAGTGCGGCGAGGCGACATTGCCGTTCGCCTTCGTCCTGCTTTCCGCTGCCATTGGTTGGCGCAATTCATGGCTGGTGTCCGCCGCGTTCCTCATACTGGTCGCCTTGCCGCTCATCTACCTGCTGATGCGCGTCGAACGGCAGCCGCAATCCACGGACGGTCCGGAGCTCAACGCCGCCTCCCGCGACTGGACGCGCGCTGAAGTCATGCGCGATCCGACATTCTGGATTCTGCTGCTTGGCGTGCTGGCGCCGGGTTTCATCGGCACCACCATATTTTTCCATCAGGTCTATCTGGTGGAATTGCGCGGCTGGACGCTGGAGCTTTTCGCTGGTTCGTTTCTGGCGATGTCGATCATGACCGTGATCTTCGCGCTCATAGGCGGTGCATTGGTCGACCGGTTCTCCGCCGTTGCTCTGCTACCGTCATTTCTCATCCCGCTCGGTCTTTCCTGCATGGTTCTCAGCTTGGTGGAACAGTCCTGGGGCGTATTCGCCTTCATGGGGTTGCTCGGAATTTCCTACGGGCTTTCTTCAACGCTGTTTGGCGCGCTCTGGCCGGAAATCTACGGCAGTCGCTATCTCGGCTCGATACGTTCCGTCGTGGTCGCGTTGCTGGTGTTCGCGACCGCCATGGGCCCTGGCGTCACGGGTTTCCTGATTGACGCCCAAGTCAGTTATCCGCTTCAAATCGCGGTCATGGGTCTGTATAGCTTCGCCATGTGTTTCGTGATGCTGTTCGTCAGCCGCAAGATCATCCGCAGAAAATCCGGCGTCGTCGCCGAAGCGGCCGCTTAGGCCGTTCCAAACCCAAAAGACTTCCGCAATGACTGAATCAGACAAGCCCGTCGTCGTTCGCTTCGCCCCTTCGCCGACAGGCAACATCCACATCGGCAACGCCCGCACGGCGCTTTTCAACTGGCTTTACGCCAAAAAAGCAGGCGGCGATTTCATCCTGCGTTTCGACGATACGGACAGGCAGCGCTCAACCGTTGAATTCGCCGAAGGCATTGAGCGAGATCTGCGCTGGCTCGGCGTTGCGCCAGATCGCATGGAGTGGCAGTCGCGGCGTTTTGAAGCCTATGATGCGGCCGCGCAAAAGCTGAAAGACGCCGGCGTTCTTTATCCCTGCTACGAGACAGGAGAGGAACTCGAGCGCAAGCGCAAGCTGAGGCTCGCCCGTCGTCTTCCGCCGGTCTACGGCCGGGACGCGTTGAAGCTGAGCGCCGAGGACAAGGCCAGGTTCGAGAAGGAGGGTAGGCAGCCGCATTGGCGGTTCATGCTGCCGAATTTCGAGAGCGATCCATTCGAAACGCGTCGAACGGAAATCCACTGGGACGACGTTGTTCGCGGCCCGCAGACGGTTGATCTCGCCTCGATGTCTGATCCTGTGCTGGTGCGCGGAGACGGCACGTATCTCTACACCCTGCCTTCGGTCGTCGACGACATTGAAATGGGCGTTTCTCACATCATTCGGGGCGACGATCACGTCACGAACACCGGCGCTCAAATTGCGCTGTTTCAGGCGCTCGGCGCCGACGCTCCGGCGTTCGGTCATCACAATCTGCTGACGGCGGCCAGCGGCGAAGGCCTTTCCAAGCGCAGCAATGCGCTGTCTATCGCTTCGCTGCGGGAAACCGGCATCGAGCCGATGGCGGTCAACAGCCTCGCCGTTTTGATAGGAACCTCGCACAGCGTGGAGGCCGTGCCTTCCATGGAAGCGCTACAGCACATTTTCACGCCGGACATGGCGTCAAAATCCGCTGCGAAATTCGATCCTTCGGAACTGGGCGCGCTCAACAGGGCGCTCATCCATGAAACACCCTATGACAGGGTCGCAGCCAGGCTCACCGACATGGGCGTGGACGAGGACCGGGCTGAAGCCTTCTGGCTTGCTGTGCGCGGCAATCTTGATGTCGTCGAGGACGCCCGTCAGTGGTGGGGTGTCGTGCAGAATGCTCCGGCCGGCGACACGGTCCTCGAAGACGAGGACATCGCCTATGTGCAGGAGGCTTTTGCGCTTCTGCCGCCCGAACCATGGGGCGCGGACACCTGGTCTTCCTGGACCGCAGCCGTCAAGCAGGCCAGTGGCCGCAAGGGCAGGGCGTTGTTCATGCCGTTGAGGATCGCCCTTACGGGGAGTCGCTCTGGTCCGGAGCTTGCCGATCTGTTGCCTCTGATTGGTCGGGAAGGAACAATGGCCCGACGACCCTGACCTTGCGGTTCGGGTCCATTTCCTCGAATTCGTTGTCATCATCTGTGGATCGGGGGGCCAGCTTTACCTGATTTTCACGCGACGCGCTTTCGTCCGGCGATCCATTTGCGGAGGCGCTTCTTTTCCCTTCCGAAGGCGGTTGGGGTTTGTTTCCGGGTATGGGAATTTCGCTGGGAAGAATGATCGACGACTGTTTCTTCGGCGCGGTCGATCTAGTGGCGGTGATCGGGGCTTTGTCGCAGCTGCAGGACGAGGTCAGGCCATTGCGATAGGCGAAGGCGTTGGGAAGGCTGACATAGGGCGATCCGTCATCCGCGGACACCATGTCTTCGCTCCTCTCTTCCGGAACCGAATGGATATAGAGGCTGACATCAGCGCCCGGACACTGCCTGGCGCACTGTTCGGCGTCGCGACCGAATTCAGCCGGTGACGAGGAAAAGGAAATGGGGAAATAATAGCCGTCGCAGGCGCGGACGCACATGGTCCTGTATCGGCGAGACGGGTCGTCCAGCGCGCGCTCGCGGGCCTGATCCCGGAGGCGCACGGAATCGCGGATCACGACCTGCGGCTCCGCGACCGGGCAACCGTTGGCGCGCAACGCCGCGGCAATTCTGCTCCGGCCTGTCTCCCGTCCTTCAGCGGCCAGCGCATCGCGCCTCTGCGTCAGGAGAGCAACTTCCTCCTCCAGCTGCGCGATACGCACGCGCATCCGGTCGCAGACAGAATTGTCGCTGGAGCCGTATACGGTGATGCTTCCGCTGGTGCATTGGCCGTCGGCGACCGCAGCGCGCGCCCGGTCAAGGACAAGCTGCTGCTCCCGAAGGGTCTCCTCGAAACGCCTGAGGTAGGGGGATTGCACATTTTGCGAGGGATACTGATCAAGCTGGCTCTGCAGGCGCGCGCAGACATCCGGATTCTGAGCCCTTGTCTCAGAGCCGACGCTGACTGCCGTTGCCGCCGCCAACGCCGCTATCGCTGCAATCCGCTTCAAAAGTCCATGTTTCATCGGCCAAGTCGTTGAAGGTCAATCCGTTTCCTTCGCGCATCATGCAACGACAATACGTTTATAATCTGACCTGGACATGAACAAACCGATCAAGACGGATCGTCTATGCCGGCATCGAGGCCTCGACGACCGCAAGCGTCGCCATGTTGACGACACCGCGCGACGTCACGGAAGGCGACAGGATATGGGCCGGCTTGGCGCTGCCAAGCAGGATCGGGCCGACATGGAGCGCATCCATCATCGTCTTTAAAAGACCGGTTGCGATATTGGCCGCGTCCAGATTGGGAAAGACGAGAAGATTGGCTTCGCCCGACAGGATGCTGTCGGGCATCACCCGCCGTCGCAGATCCTCGGAAATCGCGGAATCGCCGTGCATCTCGCCGTCAACCTCCAGATCCGGGGCCATTTCGCGGATCAGTTCCAGCGCCTTGCGCATTTTCAGCGAGGACACGGTGTCGCGCGTGCCGAAATTAGAATGCGATACGAGCGCGGCGCGCGGTGTGATCCCGAAGCGACGGATTTCGTGGGCCGCCATCAAGGTGGTTTCCGCAATTTGCTCCGCAGGCGGATCGAAGGTGACGTAGGTGTCGGTCAGAAAGGTCGCCCCGCGTTGCGAAATCAGCAGGCTGAGCGCCGAGAACTCCTGAACGCCCTCCCGCTTGCGCAGAACGTCTTCGACCACGGTAAGGTGGTTGGCGTATCCGCCTTCAATGCCGCAAATCATGGCGTCGGCCTCGCCGCGGCGCACTGCGAGGGCGGCGATGACTGTCGTGTTGGAGCGCACAGCGGTGCGCGCCGCCTCCGGATTGACGCCCTTGCGTCCCACCAGCGAAAAATAGAGATCCACATAGTCGCGATAGCGCGGATCGTCGTTGGGGTTGGTGATGCTGAAGTCCCGCTCCGGCCTTATCTTGAGGCCGAAACGCTTCAGCCGCGTTTCTATGATTGCCGGTCGGCCGATCAGGATCGGCTCTGCGATCTTTTCCTCGATCAGCACCTGGGCCGCGCGCAAAACCCTCTCATCCTCGCCTTCTGCAAAGATAACCCGCTTGTTGGTCGCCGCCTTGGCTGCGGTGAAGAGCGGTTTCATGACGATGCCGGAGCGGAAGACGAATCGGTTGAGCTGGTCGTTGTAAGCGTCCCAGTCGGTTATCGGGCGGGTCGCTACGCCTGTCTGGCAGGCGGCTTCGGCGACCGCGGGCGCGATGCGCAGGATGAGACGGGGATCGAAGGGCGAGGGGATGAGATAATCCGGCCCAAAGATCGGCGTTTCGCCCGAATAGGCCTTGGCCGCCACGTCCGACGGCTCCTCTCGCGCCAGCCCGGCGATCGCCTGGACCGCAGCCATCTTCATTTCCTCGTTGATCGTCGTCGCGCCGCAATCCAGCGCGCCGCGGAAGATGAAAGGGAAGCAAAGGACGTTGTTGACCTGGTTCGGGAAATCCGAGCGGCCGGTGCATATCATTGCGTCCGGCCGCGCATTGCGAGCGTCTTCCGGCATGATTTCCGGCACCGGGTTCGCCAAAGCCATGATGAGCGGATGCTCCGCCATGGTGTTCAGCATCTCGGGCTTGAGCACATTGGCGGCGGACAGGCCAATGAAAATATCAGCGTCCTTGATGTTGTCGGCCAGCGAATGCGCATCGGACGCCTGCGCATAGGCGCCCTTCCAGCGATCCATGTTCTTCGTACGGCCTTCAAAGACCAGGCCGTCGATATCATGCGCCCAGATGTTTTCCTTCCTCGCTCCGAGAAAGACCAGGAGGTTAAGGCAGGCGACCGCCGCAGCGCCTGCGCCGCTGGTGACGATCTTCACGTCCTGCAATTTCTTGCCCGACAGTTCCAGCCCATTGATGATCGCCGCCGCGACAATGATTGCGGTGCCGTGCTGGTCGTCATGGAACACAGGAATGTTCATGCGCTCGCGCAGTTGATGCTCGACCTCGAAACATTCAGGCGCCTTGATATCTTCCAGGTTGATGCCGCCGAACGTCGGCTCGAGCGCGGAGACGACGGAAACCATCCGGTCGACGTCCTTGGCGTCGATTTCGATGTCGAACACGTCGATGCCGGCGAATTTCTTGAACAGGACGGCCTTGCCCTCCATCACCGGCTTGGAGGCCAGCGGGCCGATCGGGCCGAGCCCGAGAACCGCGGTTCCGTTGGAGACGACGGCCACCAGGTTGGCGCGCGACGTATAGTCTGCGGCCGTAGCCGGATCGTCGCGGATTTCCAGGCATGGAGCTGCGACGCCGGGCGAATAGGCAAGCGCTAGGTCGCGCTGGTTGCCGAGCGGCTTGGTGGCCTGTATCTCCAGTTTGCCCGGCCGCGGATATTTGTGGAAAAACAGCGCGCTCTGGTCGAGTTCCGACAGAGCGGGTTTGCTGGCCTTGCTCATGTGATTGTCCACCCCTTCAGCCTTTCGGCAGATTGCTCCAGCCCAATTGGCGCGTCAACCGTCAGAAAGACTTCGGTACGAGACCGCCGTCGACGAGCAGGTTCTGCCCGGTAATATAGCCCGCCTGGCGGGAGCAGAGGAAGGCGCAGGCGCTTCCGAATTCCTCCGCGGTGCCTGCGCGTCCAGCCGGAACAAGGCGCAACACGCTCTTTTCGGCTTCTTCATAGCTGACGCCGCTCTTCTGCGCCGTCGCCTTGATGTTGTTCGTCAGACGGTCGGTGTCCATCTTGCCGGGAAGCACGGTGTTGATCGTGACGTTCCGGTTCGCGACGGTGCGGGCGACGCCGCCCAGGAAGGATGTCAGGCCGGCGCGCGCTCCCGACGACAGGTCGAGTCCCGGGATCGGCATATAGACGGAGGACGATGTGATGTTGACGATGCGGCCGAAACCGCGTTCGCACATGCCGTCGATCACCGCCTGGATCAGTTCGATGGGCGTGACCATGTTCTGCGTCACACCGTTGAGGATCGCCTCGCGGTCAAGCTCCCGGAAATCCTTCAGGGGAGGGCCGCCATTGTTGTTGATGAGAATATCCGGTTCCGGGCAGGCCACGAGCAGAGCGTCCTGTCCTTCCTTCGTCGACACGTCTGCGGCGACTTCCGTGACTTGAGCTCCGGTGGTCTTGCGAATTTCCTCGGCTGTCGCGGCGAGCGTCGACGCGTCCCGTCCGTTGACAACGATGTCGCAGCCGGCTTCTGCAAGCGCGATCGCGCAGCCCTTGCCGAGACCCTTGCTGGATGCGCAGATGATGGCCTTCTTGCCGGCTATACCGAGATCCATTGCGATTTCCTTCCCGATTACTATGACTTTTTGTCGGATGCAGCTTCGAATTTGTCCTTATCGAAGCCTTGTCATCTGATTGTGACAAGACTCTGGTTAGCCAACCATCAACGGACATGCAATGGTGGCGCAGATGACGAAAGCTCCAAAGGCTCGGCAATTCAGGACCCTGTTCCTCTCCGACATTCATCTGGGTTCTCGCGCCGCCAAGGCGGACTGGCTGATCGATTTCCTTCGCTATCATCATGCTGACACGATCATTCTGGTCGGCGACATCGTCGATGGATGGCGCCTCAAACGCAACTGGTACTGGCCCCAGGACTGCAACAATGTGGTCCAGAAACTGTTGCGTCAGGCCCGCAAGGGCACGCGGATCATCTATATTCCCGGCAATCACGACGAATTCCTGAGAGATTTTCCCGGAACCCATTTCGGCGGGATCGAGGTGGAGTTGACGACCATCCATGAAGCCGCTGACGGGCGTCGTTATCTCGTCATGCATGGCGACGAGTTTGACGTCGTCGTGCGCCATGCGCGCATGCTCGCCCATTTGGGCGACTGGGCCTACGACCTGGCGATTTTCATCAATCGGCTCGTGAATTACGGCAGGCGCCGGCTCGGACTGCCCTATTGGTCCTTCTCCGCCTGGGCGAAACTGCAGGTCAAGCAGGCCGTCAACTTCATCGGCGAGTTCCAGCGCGTCGTCGTCGAGGAAGCCAGAAAACATGACGTAGACGGCGTCATTTGCGGTCACATCCACCACGCCGTCATCGAAGACATGGATGGAATCCGCTACATCAACACCGGCGACTGGGTGGAAAGCTGCACGGCGGTGGCGGAAGACTTCGACGGCGAAATGCATCTTATCGAGTGGCGTCGCCCCGTCGCCCTGCCTGCTGAACCGAAGCGCCGCAAGGCGTTGGACGCCAGCGACGCCGGTTCGGAAAAACCCGCCAGGGCTGCGTGATACTTCGGCAACGCCGGCGTCGATAACGTGCCCGATCCGGAATTCCGTTGGATTGTCATAGCGGTATGCGGTGACAGACGGTGATT
This sequence comes from Rhizobiaceae bacterium MnEN-MB40S, assembly GCA_024343425.1. Taxonomy (GTDB): domain Bacteria; phylum Pseudomonadota; class Alphaproteobacteria; order Rhizobiales; family Rhizobiaceae; genus Flavimaribacter. The sequence continues at coordinate 292,142 of BRLC01000025.1, read as the reverse complement.
TACTGGCTATGTAAAATCAATGTCCAGCCAGCAAGCTACAGAGTCAGTTGTCTCCGGCGCCGCAGGTTCGTCCGCCATTGCGGAAAAGGAACGTGTGGCGGCGCAGTTTGAAACCTCCGGTCCCGAAGACGGCAAGGTCGTCGTCAGGCTGTCGGGCGGCTGGAACCTGTTCGGCGTGTCCGGCATCGACGCTGCGATGCGCCAGTTGGGGCGTAATCTTGACGGCGTCGAAGTCACGATAGACCTGTCGGCCATCACGGCGTTCGACACGTCAGGCGCGCTTGTGATCGTGCGCCTGAAGGACCGGCTGGAATCGCGCAGCAAGACGGTGTCCTACAAGGCGATCAGGCAGGACCGTCTCGTGCTTCTCGACGCCGTCGAGAAGGCGATGCACTCGGAATACGACGCCGACGATGCGCCGAAGCAAAAAGCCGGATTGGTTGAGAGAATCTTCGCGCCTATCGGCGAGATGGCCTACGAGCTGTATAACGACTTTCTTGCGATGATGTTTATTCTGGGCTCGACGGTGTGGGGCGCTCGCATCAGAAGAAAGAAGTCCTCGGGCATCTCGTCCGCCGCGATTTTCAGCCAGATGGATCATGTCGGCGTTCGCGCCATTCCCATCATCACACTGATGTCGTTTCTGATCGGCGGCATCATCGCCCAGCAAGGGGCTTTCCAGCTGAGATATTTCGGCGCCGAGATCTTCGTGGTCGATCTGGTCGGAATCCTGCAATTGCGCGAAATCGGCGTGCTTTTGACGGCGATCATGATCGCCGGCCGATCGGGCTCCGCAATCACGGCTGAAATCGGCTCGATGAAGATGCGCGAGGAGGTCGACGCACTCAAGGTGATGGGCCTCAATCCGATCAGCGTCCTTGTTTTCCCGCGCCTCGTTGCGCTGACGATCATGTTGCCGCTGCTTACGATCATGGCGAATTTCTCGGCCCTGTTCGGCGCCTTGCTCACCACCTGGATCTATTCCGGCATCCAGCCGGAGACTTTCATCAACCGGTTGCGCGAGGCCATCGACTACACATCCGTCGCCTCCGGAATGATCAAGGCGCCGTTCATGGCGCTCATCATCGGCATTGTGGCGTCGGTGGAAGGCCTCAAGGTCGAGGGCAGCGCGGAATCGCTCGGTCGCCATGTCACGTCGGCTGTCGTCAAGGCGATTTTCGTGGTCATTCTCGTGGACGGCCTGTTCGCTATCTTTTACGGGGCGATTGATTTTTGATGTCCGTGACAGAGACGATAACCGACCCTCAGGTCTCGACGCCAGAACGCCATCCGGATTTCGGCAAGGTCATTCTCGAGGCGCGGGGCATCAATGTCGCCTTCGGGTCGCACAAGGTGCTGGAAAATCTGGATCTCGATATCCGGCGCGGCGAAATACTTGGATTTGTCGGCGCTTCGGGCGCCGGCAAGTCGGTGCTGTTGCGCACCATCCTCCAGCTCACGTCAAGACAAGGCGGCGCCATTCGCATCCTGGGCGTGGACTACGACGCCGCGACGCCCGCCCAGAAAACCCAGCTCGACATGAAGCTTGGCGTGCTCTTCCAGCAAGGCGCCCTGTTTTCTGCGCTCACGGTGCTTGAGAACATCCAGGTGCCGATGCGCGAATATCTGGAACTGCCGCAGAAACTCATGGATGAGCTGGCGCTGCTGAAGATTGAACTCGTCGGCCTGCGGCCGGAGGCGGCCTCGCTCTATCCCTCGGAGCTCTCCGGCGGCATGATCAAGCGCGCGGGCCTCGCAAGAGCTCTGGCGCTCGATCCCGACCTGGTGTTTCTCGACGAGCCGACGTCGGGTCTCGATCCAATAAGCGCAGCCGAGTTCGACGAACTGATCGCGAAACTGCGCGACACTCTCGGCCTGACCGTGTATATGGTGACCCACGATCTCGACAGCCTGTTCTCGGTGTGTGACCGTATCGCGGTCCTCGGCAACAGGAAAATACTTGTCGAAGGCACGATAGAGGACATGCTGGCGTGCGAAGACCCCTGGGTCAGGTCCTATTTCCACGGGAAAAGAGCCCGTTCTATTGTGCCGCAGAACTAGACCTATAGTGTAGCTGCGAGAATCACCCGGAAAGGAATGACGGGAACGCGATTATGGAGACAAAAGCCAACTATACCATCGTCGGTATTGTCATCATCCTCATTATTACCGCCGGTTTTATGGGCGTCTACTGGATGGCCACGGCCAACAACCAGGGCGAGACGGCTCGTCTGGAGATTCGCATTCCGGGTTCCGCGAGCGGTCTTTCGGTCGGGGCGCCGGTTCTGTTCAACGGCATTCGCGTCGGTTCCGTGCGGTCTCTGACGATTGACGGCGTCGATCCCAACTACGTGCTCGCCATGACGGAAGTTCGCGCCACCGCGCCGGTATACGCGTCCACCAAGGCGGTGCTCGGCATCCAGGGGCTGACCGGTTCTGCGCATATCGAGCTCAGCGGCGGCAACACCAGCGACCTCAACATTCTCGAGGAAGCTGTCGAAAAGGGCAGTTACGCGGTTCTGACAGCCGATGAATCCAGCGTTACCAACCTCCTTGCAACCGCAGACGCCATCCTGCAGCGGGTCAACAAGGCCGTCGTCGGCATCGAGGAATTCGTCACGACCGCGAAAGGCCCGCTGACCCAGACCGTCCAGAACGCTGAAAAATTCTCCGAAGCGCTTGCAGCCAATTCAGGCGGCGTCGACAGTTTCCTCAAAAACGTCTCCTCGCTGTCCAAAACTCTTGAGGGCGTTTCCGGCAAGCTTGAAGGGCTGGTCACCCGCGCCGAGGCGATCGTCGCCGCAGTGGAGCCTGCGAAAGTTTCCGAGATCGTTCAGAATGTCGAGACTGTCAGCAAGAACATTTCGGACGCATCCGGTGATTTCAAACCGATGATCGAGGAGTTCAAGACGGCGGCCACAAACATCGCCGAGCTCAGCCAGAACGCCGAATCCGCGGTCTCAAAGGTCGAAGGACTGCTCAATTCGGTTGACACCGAGAAGGTGCAGGAAGTCGTCGACAATATCACCGTCGCCAGCGCCCAGGCCCGCGAGGGCATCGCCAACCTGACCATGGTGTCGGAGACGATTGGTCAGCGTAACCAGGAAATCGGGCAGATCATCGAGAACACGGATCAACTGACCGCCCGCCTGAACGAAGCCGCCCTGCAGGTCCAGACGACGCTCAACAAGCTCAACGGCGTCATTGACGGCGCAGATGGTCAGGGTCTGGTGGCGGAAGCGAAGGATACGTTGAAATCCTTCCAGGACGTCGCCAACAAGATCAATGCGCAGATCGGTCCGATCATGAGCAATGTCGACCGGTTCTCGAATTCCGGTCTCAAGGATATCGAGGCCCTGGTCAACGAGGCGCGCCGTTCGGTCGCCCGGATCGAGAGAGCAGTCGCGCAGATAGGGGAAGATCCGCAGAGTCTGATTTTCGGTGGATCGGGAAGCGTAAAACAATATGATGGGCGGCGTCGTCGTTGACAAAGCAGAGTTAAGGTCCAAGAGTTCGTAAATCCTGCGTGGATGGCAGGGACGAGGGGTATTCGTGAAGAGTTGTAGTCAATCCGGACTGGCCGTAGCTGTCCTGCTGGCTGGCGCTGCATTTTTGAGTGGATGCGGCGGCGGACCATTTTCTCCAAAGCCCGACACCTACGAATTGACGGGCATCCCGACAGTCAAGGGACCGTCCTCGAGAAATCGTCAGATCGTCGTAACCGATCCGGCTGCGCTGAAGTCTCTGGACGGCTCCAATATTGTTGTGCGGACCTCTCCGGAAGCGATCCAGTACCTCGCCCGGTCGCAGTGGAATGACAATCTGCCCTCGATCATTCAGGAACAGCTGATTGCGGCTTTCGAGGACAGCGACCGCCTTGGCGGCGTGGCGAAACCCGGCGACAGCATCGCCGCCGACTATCTCATCTCTCCGACGATCCGCGCTTTCGAAATCGTCGCCAGCGACAACGGGGATACGGCCGTGGTCGAGATTTCCGTGCGCATCGTCAATGATCGCAACGGCGTGGTGCGGTCGCAGAAGGTCTTCCAGGCGACTGCGCCTGTCAGGGGATCCGACAATATCGATTTCATCCGCGCGCTCGACCAGGCCAATGGCCAGGTCGTCACCGACATCGTCGCCTGGACGCTGAAGATCGTCTGATCGTGCAATGAGGTTTCATGAACGACAAAGGCCGGCTCGCGAGAGCCTCCCTTTCCATTTTGTGTATTTGTAAATGTCGCCTACTTCAGCCTGCCGCTGGCGTGGGCGAGCATCGTGTAGACCTTGCCCGTATCGGATGTCAGATAAGTCTGGGCCACGGACTTGTCGCGATTGTTGGCGGAGACGTCGGCTAGCAGCTTCTCGAAATCAGAGATGTAGTGATCCACGGCGCTGCGGAACTCAGGCTCCTGACCGTATTTCTTCTTGATGTCTTCGAAAGTCTTCTGACCCTTCAGCGTGTACAGACGGCGGGTAAAGATGTCCCTTTCGCCGGCCTGGTAACGGCGCCACAGTTCCACAGAGGCGTCGTGGTCGATGGCGCGGGCGATATCGACCGACAGCGAGTTCAGGGATTCGACCACCTGGCGCGGGTTGCGGGAACGGCTGCTGTTGGCGGACTGCGCATTGGAGTTGGACGCGCGCTGTTCGCCGCCGTTGTCGCCTTCCTCGCGTGATGCGCCGCGCAGCAGGTCCTTGACCCAGCCTTCACCGAAAGACTTGCGTGAGGCATTGCCGGCGTCGGCTTTCGGCTTGGCGCCGCCGCTGTCCATCACGCCGAGGCCGCCGCGCAGGCTCGATGTGGTGTTTTGCGTCGGGCGCTTGGCCGGCTCGACAAGCCGAGCGGTCGCGGCGCCGGTCGTCCCTGTGCCTTGCGCGGCCGCAGCCGGCTGCGGGGCAGGGGCGGCCTGCGCCTGCACGGGTTCGGCGACAACCGCCGCCGCTGCGACCGGACGCGCTCCCGGACCGGAATGCTCGAACAGGCCTGATGACTGGTCGACGATGTTCGCAAGGTCCTTGAGAGCCTTGATCTGGTCGGCGACCGCCTGGCGCATGGCTGCGGTGCTTTCGCGGGTTTCCTCGGGCAGGTCGAACACGCCGCGCTTGATTTCCGAGCGGGTGGTGTTCAGCTCCTCGCGGATATCGCCGGCGGCGCGACGGATTTCCTCCGTGGCGCCGTTGAAGCGCGACACGGCTTCTTCGACGGCTTCCTTGATCGCCTGCTTCATGTTCTGCGACGCGTTCGTCGAGCGCGTTTCGGTTTCGGAAAGCAGTTCGCTCAATTCCTTCATGGACGACGACAGGCTGCCGGAAAGCTGCTTGGCCGTGCTGTCGGCCTTTTCGGAGGCCTTGCCGAACGCATCCTGGACGATGCCTTCCAGCGAACGCATGGTCACGCCGATCTCTTCGGAGCGTTCCACCAGACCCTTCGACAGGTTGTCGAGCGCCTCGCGGCGTTCGTCGAGCGTATTGGCGAGGCTCGACTGTGCTGCGCCCAGCAGGTCGGAGGCGGTGGAAAGCACCTTCGAATGATCGGAGAAGCTTTCGGCGATCTCGCTGATCCGGCCGAGCGTCGATCCGGAAATGTCGTCGAGCTTGGCGAGGTTGCTTTCAAGCAGTTGCGCCGAATTCGAGATCGTTTCCGCGGAGTTGGTGGCCGAAGAGTTGAACTTCTCCGTGGTTTCCACCAGCCGGCTGTCGACGCTGGCGAGAGTCGTTGCGGCGTTTTCGATAAGATGGGAGATCGACGTGTTGCTTTCTCCCAGCTGCTCGATGAGGGTGACGACGTCCGACCTGAGGCTTGCGCCTGCGCGTTCGATCGCAGCCAGCGTTTCGCCCGTGCGGGAGGAGAGGGCGCTGACCAGAGCAGAACTCTGCGCCTGCAGCTGATCGGTGCTCGACAGGGTGATCTGCTCGATCTCGGCGGCGATTTCCTTGCCGCTTTCGAGATAGCGATCGATCAGCGGGCGGGCCTTCTGCTCGATGAGGTTCGACAGCTCCGTGGAGCGGCCGGCGAGCATCGAGTTGAGTTCGCGGGTCTGCTCGTCGAGAACCGACTTGATCGACTCGTTGCGGGCGGCGATCGCCTGTTCGCTGGTCTCGAGCTGCGCAGCGAAGTTCGTTGCCTGCTGGCCGATCTTTTCTTCGGCGTTCATGGCGGCGCTGGTGATCGATTCCGCAGCGCCCAGGAAACTGTTCTCGCTGTCGACCAGCCGGGTGGAAAGGTCGGCAAGCTGTTTGGTCCAGGATTCCGAACGTTCCGACAGGCGGCTGTCGATGGCGTCGGAATAGCTTGCGGCTGCGGCGCTGAGCTGGCTTGCGAACTGTTCGCCAAGACCCTGGAGCGACTGCGCGGAGCGCAACGCCTCGGTGTCGAACTGGTTGACAGTTTCGGAAACCGTGTCGCGCAGCGTCGTTGCGAGATTGCGCGCCTGTTCCTCGATCATCGAATTGACGTTTTGCATGCCGGTGCTGAGCGCGCTGTCCATCGTGCCCAGGCGCTGCTCCATATTCGACATCTGGTCTTCGACGGACTGGTTCATCCGGCCGATATTCGACTCGAACACGGTGTCGAGCGCCTTGACGCCTTCGTTGATGCGACCCGAAAGCTCTTCCGTTTCCTTGGAAAGCGTATCGTAGATGGCGCCCGAGCCGCCGCTCAGAAGCGCGTCGATGCGTGCGGCGTTGGTTTCCAGCGTGTTTGCCAGTTGTTCCGTATTGCCGACCACGGAATTCGAAATCGTTTCCGAATGGTCGCGCATGATGCCGTCGATACGCTCGGCGTTGGAGCCGAGGGTGACCGCCAGCGCATGCGTATTGTCGGTGACAGCCCTTTCGACAGCCGATGCGCCGTCGCGCAACAGGGTTTCCAGGCGGTCGGTGTTCGAGCCCAGCGTATTGGCGATGGACTGGGTGCCTTCCGTGGAGGCGTTGGTGATGATGGCTTCGCCTTCGCGGATCAGGGCGGCCATGCGCTCCGTATTGGAGCTGAGAGTGGTTTCCAGATCGCTGGAGCTGGATTTCGCCGCCTCGTTGATGGCGGACGTGCCCGACGTGATGAGACCTTCCAGGCGGTCGGCGGAGGCGCCCATTGTGCGCTCGAGCGCGCTGGCTCCCTGTTCGGCCGCCTGGTTCAGGCCGGATGTGCCGGTGTTGATCAGGTTTTCGAGCCGGTCCGCCGACGAGCTCAGCGTCCGCTCGAGAGCGCCGCTGCTGTGTTCCGCGGCTTCGTTGATCGAAGCGGATCCGGATGTGATCAGTTCTTCCAGGCGCGCGGAAGAGGAACTCAAAGTCTGTTCCAGCTCCGAGGCGCTCTGCTGAGCCGTAAGGCTGATGGAAGAGGCGCCGGAAGCAATGAGGTTCTCCAGGCGATCCGAGGACGCGCCAAGCGTCTGTTCGATCGCGCCCACGCTCTTTTCCGTGGTCTGGTGGATCGACGACGTGCCGCTGCTGATCAGGTTTTCGAGACGCTCCGTCGACGATCCGAAGGTGTTTTCGATCGCGCCTGCGCCCTGTTCGGCAGCCTGGTTCAGCGTCGCTGTTCCGGTGCTGATCAGATCCTCAAGCCTGTTGGTGGAGGCGCTGATGCTTTCGCTGAAGCGGGTGGTTCCCTGTTCCACGGCCTGTCCAAGCGAGATCGTGCCGTTGTCGATCAGGTCCTTCAGGCGCTCGGCGTTGCCGCTGAGCGTTGTTTCCAGCTTCTGGGAACTCTCGGTAGTGGCGTTGTTGATTGCAGCCGTTCCGAAGCTGATGAGGCCCTCCAGCCGTTCAGCGTTGGCCGAAAGCGTCGATTCAAGTTCTCGATTGCCGCTGGTGGAGGCTTCGCTCAGATCTGACACGCCGCGGCCGATGAGGCTTGCGAAATTGTCCGCGCTCTCTTCGAGTTTGGAGGCAAGCGCTTCCGTCTGGCCGCTGACGGCGCCGGAAATCGTCGCTGCGCCGTCCTTGAGCAGGATGTCCACGCGCTCGGAGGTGTCGGACAGAGCACGTTCGACCGCGCCCACCTTTTCCTCGATCTTGCTGGTGATGTCCTGGCTGCTCCGGGACAGATTGTGCTCGAGTTCCTGCGAACGTTTGGCAAGCGACTCGTCGAGTTGACGCGCGCGCTGGTCCAGGGAACCGTCGATCTGGCGCGTGTGCCTGTCGAGATATTCGTCGATCTGGCTGGTTCTCTCGCTGAGCGAATCCTCGAGATGGCGGGTGCGCTGGTCCATGGACTCTGCGATTTGCTGGGCGTTTGTGCTCAGGATCGAGTCGATGGAACCGCTGGTGTGCGACAGCGTATCGTTGATCGCAACAAGGCTTTCGCCCAGCTTGTCGGCAAGCGTTCCACTGCGCTGGTCGAAAGCTGTGGTGAACTGCTTGACCCGATCGTCGAACGCGGAGTTGAGCTGGGAAATGGTTCCCTGCAGACGGTCTTCGAAGAAGCTGGACCGGGTGTCCAGGTCGTTCATCGCGTCTTCGGTGTGCTGCTGCAGGCTCTGCCTGAAATTCACGGCCTTTTCGTCGAGACGCTGGTTCAGCGTGTCGATAACGCCGCCGAGACCTGCGGAGAAGGCCTTTTCACCGGTGCTCACGCTTTCGGTGATGTCGCGTGTGCGGGCAAGCAGCGTTTCGTTGAGCTGACGCGCGCGTTCGTTCAGAATTGTGTTGAGCTTCTTCGTATTGTTGTCGATCGACGACGCGCGGGTTTCGAATTCGCTGAGAAGCTGCTGTCCATATTCCGAAATCGATCCATGAAGGATTTCAAGGCGGCTGTCGAACTCCTCGGCCAGGGTGCGTCCGGAGTTTCCGAACGCCAGCATCAGCGCTTCGAGACGCTTCTGCAGAAGTTCGGCGACATTCTCGGAGAGTTCCTCCGCCTGTGTCGAAAGCTGGGTCGTTCTGGTGTCCACAAGCGCGGCGGCGGCCTTGCCGGACGTCGAAATCTTGTTGGAGATGTCGTCTCCCGCCGAGTGCAGTTCCTCACGCAACTGCTCATGCGCCTTGACGATGCGCGCGCGCACGCGCTCGGAATGCGCGATGATGGCTTCACGCTCGTTTCCGAGGCCTTCGACGAGGTTGCGGATCCGCACCTCATTGTCCGAATAGCTCTGTTCCAGGGCGCTGATTTCGGAATGAACCAGCGTTTCCAGTTCGGAGGCGCGCGCGATGGTCCGCTCGATGCCGTCATTCATCGCCGATACTTCGCGGCGGATCGCCTGGCCGACGCTGGTGATGTTGTCGGCCGCGATGTTCTCCGGCTCGGAGAGGCGCAACGCCAGTTCGGTCATCGAACGTGCAACGGAACGCATCTCCTGGGCGCGCGCGATCATCAACCCGAAACCGACGATCATCATCGCCGGCAGAACGATCGTTGCGATTGCTCCGAGGATGTCCGGATTGGCGGACAGATTGGCGAAGGTGGAGAAACTCCAGATGCGCGACCCGTATACCATTCCTGTCAAGATGAAGCCTGCGACAAGCCAGATGCCGGCCGCGACATAGGCGGTAATGCGCGTTGAACGGCCCGAATTGCTGTCCAGGGACTTCAGAATGTAGGCTGTTGAACGGCGGCTGTCGTCATTGGCCGGGGCAAAAGCCGGGCCGGATTTGCGCCCCGAACCGGCCTGTGTTCTCTGGTTTTGCTGGCCGGAGGCGCGTTTTGTGTCCGGTACGGAATTGGCGACGTCCTGCGGCGTCGCCCGCTGGATGCGGCGTGACTCCGGGCGGTCTTGCTGGGCGCGGGCAGCGGGTGGGCGTTCGCGCTCGCGACGCGCAACCGGGCGAGCCGGACGCTTGGCGGGCGTCGATTTTTTCGAGGCGCCAGCTTCATCCGGTTCATTGCCGGCTTCAGCCAGCTCAGCCGCCGCCGAGGCGACCTGGGCTTCCAGGTCTTCCATCGACAGTTCCACGTCTGCGTCACTGTCGGCGTTCGCCGTGTTGCCTTCGTCGATATCGACGTCGCGCAGTGCGTCTTCAAGCGCTTTCAGCGCGTTTTCATCGACCGACTTCCGAGCGTTCTGCTTTACCATCCCAATGCCTCGTACTCTAAACCTACCGCCATGGCTTGCGACGGAGCAGGGCGCAATGCCCTTTGCCGTCGCTTAATCGGGTGTGCACATATGACAATTCCATGTCTATGTTCTGTCTGTCTAAAACCCGGCTGACCGTCCCATGACGGCAGCCGGCGCTACCCCGTTTTTTCTTTGTGACACAGATATTTGCCACTGACAAATTCTATAAGGTGGATAAGGAACGATGTCGCGTGATGATTCGTTTCAGGCTTTCGCAATGATTAAAAAAATTTGCGCCATTTCCGGCCTTTACCAACGATTAACCATGTTTACAGTTTTTTACCAAATTCCCGGCACATTTAAGGCCTTGCCGAGACTTGTGCGCTCCACTGGTCAGGTGGGAACGGGAAAGGACCAAATTCATGGCAATTCATCATCGTCCGGAAGAACCGCCGGAACTGCTTCACCGGGTCTGTCCATCTAGCGGCCGCCCGATCGACCTTGTGCATCTGGCGCGGCACACAATGGGCGACAAGGACATGGAGGCGCATATGCTTGGCCTCTTTGCCCGCCAGGCGCGTTTGTGCGTCAACCAGTTGTGCGGCTCGGCGATCAAGATCAGGAAAGCTGACAGGGTCAGGGTCTGCCATACGCTCAAATGCTCGGCGACAAGCGTCGGGGCTTTCGGCGTGTCGAAAGTTGCCGAGAGCCTGGAGCACAATCCAAACGATGGCGGCTTGCGCGAAGCGCTCACAGACGCCGTCATCGACGTCGAAAACTTCATATCGGGCCTGTCCCGCTGAAGCGACCGTCCTTGCGCAGCGTCGCCAAGGCTGCGTGCATGATCCGCGCTGCAGAAGCTGCGGAATAGTCGGCAGGCGTCTGTTCGCCAATCAGCGGGCTGGTCGTCGAAATCCGGCGTGAACTGGAACGGGTCAAAACCATGCTGCTTTGGGCCATGGAGCCCGCGTTTCCCGCAACAATGCTTGACTTTCCCGACCGTCTATTTCACTTCGCTCCTTAACAGGAGCATGGAGCTTATCAATTTATGACGAAACTGACATTCGTATCCTTCGATGGCGTGCGTTACGATGTTGACGCCGAAGACGGGACATCGGTCATGGAAAACGCGGTGCGCAACGGCATTCCCGGCATCGAGGCGGAATGTGGCGGCGCCTGCGCCTGTGCGACCTGTCACGTCTATGTGGATGACGAATGGACGGAGAAGGTCGGCGGTCCCGACGTCATGGAAGAGGACATGCTGGATTTCGCATTCGACATGAAGCCCAGTTCCCGGCTTTCATGCCAGATCAAGGTGTCGTCGGAGCTTGACGGTCTTGTCTTGCATGTCCCGGAGCGCCAGGCCTGATCCACTCCCGCTACCGGCTCCGTTACTGACGAGGCGACCGGCGTGACCATACCAACTCTGCGAGAAGCTCTGGCGACTGCGTTGAAACCGCGCATCTGGCGGCTTGCGCATGGCCGAACCCTGACGGTCGGACCCCGCGGTCTGCTGATGGCCATCATCAATGTAACGCCGGATTCGTTTTCTGACGGCGGTCGTTTCGACACCGTCGCAGCAGCGGTTGACGCGGCGAGAAAAGCCTTGGCGCTGGGCGCGACGATCATAGACATCGGTGGTGAATCCACGCGTCCCGGAGGCGAGGCGGTCGATGCGGGCACGGAACAGGCGCGCGTCTTGCCGGTCATCGAGGCGATCGCGGCTGAAGGCGAGGCGATCATCTCGGTGGACACCTATCGCGCTGATACGGCGCGCCTTGCCGTCGAAAGCGGCGCACACATCATCAACGATGTCTGGGGTCTCCAGAAAGACCGGGCGATCGCAAGCGTCGCCGCCGGGACCGGCGCCGGCCTCTGCATCATGCATACCGGGCGCGAGCGCGAGAAGCTCGATGACGTCGTCGACGACCAGATCTGGTTTCTGCGTCGTTCGCTCGAAGTCGCGCGGGACGCGGGTATCGACGATACGGCCATTGTGCTTGATCCGGGGTTCGGCTTCGCAAAGGACCCGGACGAGAACATGCAATTGATCGCGCGTTTTACCGAGTTGCATGATATCGGTTTTCCGCTGCTGGTCGGCGCGTCCCGAAAAAGATTTCTCGGGGCTGTCACCGGCCGGGAAATAGCTGCCGATCGCGATATCGCAACGGCGGCGACCACCGCGCTGCTGCGGATGCAGGGAGCCGCCATTTTCCGTGTCCATGACGTCGCCGCGAGCCGCGACGCACTGAGCGTCGCCGACGCCGTGCTGTTGGCTTCAAATCTGGAAGATTGATTATGCTTTATACGATTACCCTGAAAAACTGCGCGTTCTTTGCCCGTCACGGACTGTTTGAAAGCGAAGAAAATCTGGGGCAGCGTTTTTTCGTCGACATTGTTCTGAATGTCGAAGCAAGCACGGCCCTGACGGAGGATGATGAATCGGATGTCGTCGACTACGGCGCCGTCTACGCTTCGGTGACGCGGATCGTGACAAGCGAGCGTTTCCGTCTGATCGAGGCGCTGGCCTGGCGCATCGGTTCGGTGTTGTGCGAGGAATTTGCAGCCGTGCGTCACGCCCGTATCACGGTAAGAAAACCGAGCGTGCCCATAGAAGGCGTGCTGGATTACGCCGAGGTGACGGTCGATCATGCCGCCAAGTGACGGCGGCCGGACCGGTTCCCGCGCAACGCTGGGGCTCGGCGGAAATGTCGGCGACCCCCGCCGGGCGATGGAAGAAGCCCTGAAGACCCTCGATGCCGATCCTTCGATCGAGGTCGAAGCAGTTTCCCGCCTGTACCGGACGCCGCCCTGGGGTCCGGTGGCGCAAGACTGGTTCCTGAATTGCTGTGCTGTTGTTCGCACGACAATCGAGCCGTTGCAGTTGCTGGAAAAGTGCAAGGACATCGAACAGGCGCTCAAACGTCAGCGGATCGTTCGCTGGGGTCCGCGCACCATCGACATCGATATCCTCACCTTCGACAACCTGTCTCTGGAGAACGAACGGCTGACGATACCGCATCCGCGCATGCACGATCGCGGCTTCGTCCTTATTCCGCTTTCCGAAATCGCGGGTGACGTCCAGGTAAGGGGGAGAACGGTGTCAGACTGGTCGCAGGATTGCGATAAGGAAGGAATTGAGGTCGCCAGTGAAAGCGGAGACTGGTGGCGGAGTTCCTAGTCTCTCGGTTACCGCCGGTCCATTCTCAATGAGCCAACCTTGCTGTTGCGCGACAGCGTGATGCCGATCACCGGCACGAGCGTTCCCTGAACCTCGACGGAGACGGTGACGTTCATCTGGTTCTGGTCTGTAAGATGGGCGACCATTGCGCCGTCCAGCTTGGCGCGATTGAGGCCGACGACAATCTTGTTGCCGGAAATCTTGCCCGAAACGATGTCCAGTCCCTTTCCGTCGCCGCCATCCATGAAGGAGCCGGAATATCTGCCGCGGTCGCTGTTGATGGAGGCGGACATTTTCTGTGTGAACATGCCGACCCTGCACTTGCCGTCGAGCAGCAGGCCGACCTTTGCGGTCTCCGAAGGGCCGCCTTCAAAATCGCAGACGAATTTGGTGCCCTTGTATTTGCCGGCGACGATTTCACCCGGGCCGCGCCATTTTCCGGCGACGGACTGAAAGAAGGCGCTGTCGCTTGCCATGGCGACGGTGGAGCCCGTCAGTCCGATGGCGAAGGCGCCGGCAGCGATGACACTTCTATAAAACATTTTCCTTGCCCCCGGGAGGATCCAGACTCGACAACCAACGCATACAATCGTCCGGAATGGTTAATGACGCGTTGATTGACGCCTCTGATGGTAGCAGAAAAACCGCGCGCTTGGAAATATTCGCCGTTTTTCACGTCCGTTTCTCGGTTGATGAACGGCTTCCGGCAGCCTGACGGGTCAGATCGGCAAGAAAGTCGCCTATGCCTGGCCGCTTGACCGCGTGAAAGCGCATGGGGCGGCACAGATCCATCGCCGCAATGCCGATCCGGGCTGTCAGCAGACCATTGATTACGCCTTCGCCCAGGCGCGCCGACAGCCGCGACGCGACGCCATGGCCCACGACCTGCTGAACGAGGCTGTCGCCGACCGCGATTGATCCGGTGACGGCCAGGTGTCCCACGACGTCGCGCGACAATCGCAACAGTCCAAGAGTGCCGGGGCGTGCGCCGTAGAGATAGGCGAGCGTGCGGATCAGTCGAATGGATTCGAACAGCACGTAGCCGACGTCGACAAGCGCGCGCGGGCTGATGGCGGTTACGATCGACACGCGCTTGGACGCAGCCAGGATCATCGCGCGCGCCTGTTTGTCGATCGGCCCGAGAAGTTCGCTCTCGGCGAGCTCCATCAGATGCGGCGCATCGATGATGTCGTCGTCAAGCTCCTTCAGGCGTTCCCGGCTGCGGGCGGTTTCCGGCCGTTTCTCGAACGTATTGATCAATCCTTTGAGAACGGCGCGGGCCTTGGCGGGGCGGGGGTCTGCGCGCGCGGCTTCCGCCTCCTGGCGCAGCCGGTGCACCGAATTGAGCCGGGCGATCGCCAGCGCTTCCCTGAGCGCAATGATTGCAAGAGAAAACAAGCCGATCGCCGTGAGGCCTGTCGCGACCCATCCGAGCCATTCGGCGCGTTCGAAGAGCGCGCGGATCAGATTGTCGATCCACAGGGCCAGGGCCATGGAAAACAGCAGTCCGAAAGCCGATAGCGCGATTTTGCGGAAAGACCAGCGGCGTTCGGGCGTCTTTGCCGGTTCAGGCGTCAGACTGTCTACCGCGTCAGCGTCGATAGCCTCCGGATCTTCACTCAGAAACGGGTCTTCCGCCTCGCCGACAATCGCGACCTGATAGGACGACGGCGCGCGTTTCCGTTCCTTTGTCTTTGCCGTCGTCTTCGCCTCCGCCGTCTCGTCATCAGCGAGCCGGAAGGCTGCGGGCTTGCGCGCGTGTTCCCTGGTCATGCGAGTAGGTCTCCAAGCAGGAATTCAAGCGCCCTGTCGAGGCGAATATGGGGCAGGGACAGCGTCAGGCCTTCCGCGGTGGTCTCCAGTTTCGGCGGTCGGAAGCGCACGAAGTTGATGTGCAGTCTTTCCGCGTCATCTTCTGATTCAAGTGCTTGAAAGAATGATTCCGGATTCTCCGGCAAATCCCCGGGAAATATGCCTGTTTTGGTGTTCCCGTCGAAGGTCTCTCCGGCGATCGTTTCTCCTTTCAGAGGCGCGCCGACGATCAGCGGCAGGTCCTCGCCCGCCTCCTTGACGCTTGCTTCGCGCGTCGCCCTGACGGCCGCCAGCGCCAGCACTTCTGTCGTCACCCGCGCGCCTTGCGTCCGCGCGAGCGCCCGATCGACCAGTCGTCCGGCAATGTTCTGCAGACGGTCATGGCTTTCGTGATGGAGGTGATCGGCCTTGGTCGCGCCGACCAGAAGGCGGTCGATGCGGCGGGTGAAGAGCGACGTCAGGATGTTCGACGAGCCGTGGCGAAAACAGGCGAGGATGTCGGTCAGAGCGCGTTCGAGATCCTGCACCGCCTCCGGTCCGGCGTTCATCGCCTGCAATGCGTCGATCAGCAGGATCTGGCGATCGAGCCGGGCGAAGTGATCGCGGAAAAATGGCCGCACCACGATCCGCTTGTAGGCCTCGTAACGGTGTTCCATCATGTGCCACAGACTGCCGGCGGGCGCACTGCCGACGGGCAGATCGGGCAGGGGAGCGAAGGTCAGCGCCGGCGAACCTTCCAGATCGCCTGGCATGAGGAGACGACCCGGCGGGAGCGTTGAGAGCGCGCGTTCGTCGCTCTTGCAGGCCTTGAGATATTGCGCAAACAGCTCGGACAGTTCCCGGGCGAGGGTCTCGTCGGCCGCCTGTTTCACGTCGATGGCGCGGGATCTTGAAATCCAGGCTTCGGCAAGGTCCGAGCGCGCCGGAGACGCGGCGAGCCTGACTGCGTTCTCGCTGAAGGTCCGATAGTCCTGTTCGAGCAGCGGCAGGTCCAGCAACCACTCTCCCGGATAGTCGATAATGTCGACAGACAGCTTGCCAGCGGAGAAAAGGCGGTTCCAGCCGCTGGCCGATTCATAATTGATGGTCAGCCGCATTTCAGAGATCGCGCGGGTTGATTGCGGCCAGATCCGCTCCTTGATCAGCGCTTCGGCGTGATCCTCGTACTGGAAACGGGGCACGGCGTCGTCGGGCTGCGGTTCGAGCCGCGCCGAGGAAATGCGGCCGGACCTGTACGCCTTGAACATCGGAAGGCGTCCGCCATGCAGCAGGTTATGCACCAGCGCCGTGATGAACACCGTCTTGCCGGCCCGCGACAACCCGGTCACCCCGAGGCGCACGGTCGGACGCATCATGGTTCCGGCGCGGTCGACAATGTTGTCGAAGGATATCTGGGCTTCGTCGGTGAAGCGGGAAAGCATAGACGCCAATGCAAGGCTCCGTCTCGGTTGTCTCCCATATAGATACTGTCTTGATTGGATTGAAGCTTTTGCCTGCGGGAAAACGCGCTGCGTCGCGCGCAGGCTTGACCGTTCTGGCTGGACGTCAGTGGTTGGTCAGCTTCGAGGCTTTCTTCGGAGACAGCAGTTCGCTCAGATACCCGCCTTTTTCCGCGTTCGCTTCCGACCGGTTCGTTTCGAAAATGGCGAGACCGGCGGTGGGGAAGCCCTTTTGCAAGCGGCGCGCCGCTTTTTCATCCGCAGTGAATGCGAGGGCGATCGCCGTGTCCTCGATCATCGGATTGTGGCCGATGATCATGACGCTCTGCGCCCGGCTGTCTGCAATCTGCTTGACGTAGTGATGGTAATCGTCGCTGTAGAGGCTTTCCAGCAGTCGAATGTCGGTGTCCGGCGGCAGGGCGGAGGATATGATGTCGCAGGTCTGGTTGCAGCGAACGGCGCTGGAACACAGCACCAGTTCCGGCGCGATGCCGCGATCGCGGATGACGGAAGCGATCGCCGAAGCGTCGGCTTCGCCGCGTTGGTCCAGCGGCCGGTCGAAATCGCGAAGTCCCGGCCGCGCCCAGGCTGCGTGGGCGTGGCGCAGAAGATAGACTGTCTTCGGGAAGCGGATTGCGTCGTTCATGGATATTCGGCACGGCTGGTTCGCGGATCAGAAGCGACTGTATTGACAAACTCGGCGCGAAACAACAATTGCCGGGCTCCGTTCTCCGACGGTGCGCCAATTGGTCCTTGTGCCCTGCACAATTGCGGCGCGACGCCTTGAGCACGACGTTCAGAGGCGGCCTGGGAGGCAACCAACTGCGCGAGAGCGGGCCGTGATGTCCAAAAGCCAGATAATTAACATCGTTATCTGTTCGAAAATATGATAATTTCGTGACAAAATGATTAATGATTGCAGCTAGTTATCCTGATTTCCCCGTTTCACGAAAAACTGAATGCCGATTACTTTTCCTGCTTGTCTGATCAGGGCTGTGTGGATATACACGGGCCAAAAAGTCACCAGTTGGGGATTCGTAATGAATGATACTGCAGAAATCGATTCATATGTCCCGTCGGATGACGAGGAGTTCATGAACGAAAAGCAGCGGACTTACTTCCGCGCCAAGCTGAACACCTGGAAGAACGAGATACTGAGGGAAGCCCGCGAAACGCTGGGCAACCTGCAGGAAGACAGCGCAAACCATCCCGACATCGCCGACCGCGCCTCCTCCGAGACCGACCGCGCCATCGAGTTGCGCGCTCGTGACCGGCAGCGCAAGCTGATTTCAAAGATCGACGCCGCCTTGCAGCGCATCGAGGACGGCACCTACGGCTATTGCGAGGAAACAGGCGAACCGATCAGCCTCAAGCGCCTCGACGCCCGTCCCATCGCCACGCTTTCGATCGAGGCGCAGGAGCGTCACGAAAGACGCGAGAAGGTTTACCGGGACGAATAGAGGCTGCCTCGAAAGGCGGCCTTTCAGGATCAACGCTTGGTGGACAGGTCGCCAAGCAATTTCTTCATCTCGTCTTCAAGGGAGACGTTCGGATTGGACGCGCTCTTGCCGCCGGCGTCGACGACGACCGGAGGCTCGACGGTTATCGGCTCGTCCTTGATCAGTTCTGATTCCAGCATTTCGTCGAATTCGCCGATCAGTTCCCTGGCCTTCGACGGCCCTGCGGCGTCGATGCTTTCCACATCAGACCCGGGAGCCTTGTCCTGGTTGGCGGCGCTCGCCTCCTGCTTGTCGCCGGCCGGTTCGACGGCGGGCGCTTCCGGTTTCTGATCCTTCGGCTGATCTACGGCTAGTTTTTTTTCCGCCTTGGCCTCGGCCGCTACGGGAATGACGACTGCGCTCGGCGCGGGCGGCGCCTGCGCGGCCGAAGCAGGTTTCTCGATATCCGGCTTGCTTGGGCCCGGAACCGGCTGAACGAGGTCCTGCGTCGGTGATTTTGACGGTTTGGTCGCCCCTGCAGGCTCGGTCGTTGCGTTGGTTTTCCCGGCGGTCTGCTTTCTTGTGGTCGGCGTAACAACCGATGCGCGCGCGCGGCGGGGCTCCTGTGCTGGCGCCGGAACAGGTTCAATCGCCTTCGGCGGCGCGGCCGGTTTCGCCTCTTGCACAGGTTGGGGCGGCTGCGGCGCCGGCTTTTGATCGTTGGCGGCGGTTGCGGGACGCGTCGTCTTTTCCGGCGCGGCTTCTGGCGCTGGCGCCGCCGTTGGAGCCGGCGGTTGCGGAGCAGGAACCGGCGCCGGCACGGGAACCGGCGCTGGTTTGCGGTCCTGGACCGGAGCGGCGCGGGCCGGCTGCGCCGGCTTTTTCGCAACGCGCGTATTGTCGGCGCGGACGATCCGGCTTTCAACCACGATGTCGGAGGGGCCGCCAATCATCACAAGATGTTCGACATTGTCGCGCCGCACCAGAACAAGACGGCGGCGGGAGTCGACCGGCGCTGCGTCGATCACGGCGAGACGGGGCTGGCGGTTGGCGCCGCCCCGCAGAAAGGTCATCGGACCGCGGCGCTTCACAATCCAGTAGATCAGCAGCAGAACCACAACCACTGCAGCGGCGATAATGGCGATGCCGGCCGGCGTGAGGCCGCTTTCCCCGAACAATGATTCGATCATGATCTTCATTCCGCAATCTTCCCGAGCGCACGCCGGCGGCGCGCGCGTCACAACCCTCCGGACACGTGAAGCGCGAGGCTTACATCCCGCACACTGCGTCGTCAATTCGATTGTACCACAGGAGGGTTGCAGGGAGTTAACGCGCGCCGAAATATTTAAAAACGCATGATTTAACGCGGTAAATGCCTGTCGAATGGCCTCCAGCCCGGCAAGAAGACAGCTTGTTGTGGCTTTCAGGAGCCGATCCCTTCCCATGCCCGCTGGAATGTGATTCAAACGGGAACGATTTACGGAATCACCTTCTTCTGCGAGGCCGAATGGCGCAAAAGAAACCGGCGGGGAGCTATCCGACACCGATTATTGACCGGAATGCAAAACCGGGAACGGTGGTCCGCCTCGTCATTTTGGGCATAGCCCTCATCGCGGCGGCCGGCGGGATCATCCTGGTCGAGGGGCGTTTCAGCTCAAGCTTCGGCCTCGGGCTGCTCTTCGTGCTGTCGATGCTCGGCGTCCTCTATCTGCTTTTGCATTTCATCGGGTTCCTGCAGGTCCTGCCGAAAGGCGGCGGCGACGAACTCTCGCGCCTGTTTCTCGACAGTCATCCGGAAGGCGTGATCGTCACCGACGGCCGGGGCAGGGTGGTCTACGCCAATCAGGCCTACGCGAAACTGACCGGAGCGACGACGGCCGAAGCAGTGCAGTCGATCGAGGCGCTTCTGTCGCGCGACAATATGGCTTCCGAAGCGCTCTACCGGCTCGCCAACAAGGTGCGCGACGGCGCCGAAGGACAGGAGGAGTTCCGGCTGATCGAACGGCTGGACGGCGTCGAGACCGACGAAGCCTCTCCCTGCTGGTATCGTCTCAAGGCGCGTTCGCTGCGTATGGAGACAGTCCGCGAGCCTCTCTCCGTCTGGCAGCTGTCCGACATCACGGCCGAGCGCGAGGAGCAGGAAGGCGTCTTCAAGCAGCTGCAGCACGCGATCGACTATCTCGACCACGCGCCCGCCGGCTTCCTGTCGGTCGGCGAGGATCGGGAGATCGTCTATATCAACGCGACGCTCGCCGAATGGATAGGGCTTGACCTGACATCCTTCACGCCTGGGTCGATCCGGCTCGGCGACATCATCGCGGGCGACGGCATGGCGCTGATCGATTCCGTGCAGGCCGCACCCGGCCTCAACAAGACAGCCAGCCTCGACCTCGACATGCTGGCGCGCGACGGCCGCAGCCTGCCTGTGCGCCTCGTCCACAACGCGACGGCGACGCGCGACGGCGCGCCCGGCGAAAGCCGCACCATCGTTCTGCAGCGCAGCGGCAAGGATGGCGACAGCGACACCGCGGCGTCCGCCGAAATGCGCTTTACCCGCTTCTTCAACAACACGCCGATGGCGATCGCCTCGGTCGATAGCGACGGCCGCATTCTGCGGACCAATGCGCCTTTCCTGAAAATGTTCTCGGGCGCGGTTTCCCGCGACGATCTGGAACGCAAGGCGCCGTTCACGCAGGTCGTCCAGGAGCCCGACCGCGCCGGGCTGCAAATGGCGATCGCCGATGCGGCGCGCGGCATCGCCGACATCGCGCCCGTCGACACCTGCCACGCCGCCAACGGCGAGCGGCATTTCCGCTTCTACGTCACCGCCGTGATCGACAGTCCCGCCGGCGAGGAAGCGGCCATCATCTACGCCGTGGAGACCACCGAGCAGAAGGCGCTCGAGGCCCAGATGGCCGAAAACCAGAAGATGAACGCCGTCGGCACGCTCGCCGGCGGCATCGCGCATGATTTCAACAATGTGCTGACCGCGATCCTTCTGTCCGCCGATCATCTGCTTCTCTCGCTGCGCCCCTCCGACACAAGCTTCGCCGATCTGATGGAGATAAAGCGCAACGCCAATCGCGCGGCCGTGCTCGTGCGGCAGTTGCTCGCCTTCTCGCGCAAGCAGACGATGCGGCCGACGGTTCTGTCGATGACCGATGTGATCGGCGATCTGAGAATGCTGGTCGACCGGCTGACCGGCGCCGACGTCAAGCTCGAAATCGAGTATGCTCGAGATCTGTGGCTGGTTAAGACCGATCTCGGTCAGTTCGAGCAGGTGATCATCAATCTCGCCGTCAACGCTCGCGACGCGATGCCCGAAGGCGGCGTGCTGACTATCAGAACCTCCAACGTCACCGGTGAAGAGGCTGGCGATCTCAACTACCGCGGGCTCGACCCGGCCGACTACGTGCTGGTCGAGGTGCAGGACGAGGGAACCGGCATTGCGCCCGAACTCATGGACAAGATCTTCGAGCCCTTCTTCACCACCAAGGATATCGGCAAGGGAACCGGACTTGGCCTGTCCATGGTCTATGGAATCATCAAGCAGTCGGGCGGTTACATTTACCCCGTCTCCGAGGTGGGCAAAGGCACGACGTTCCGCATATTCCTGCCGCGCCATGTCGAGGTCGTGGAGGAGGCAGCAGCCTCGAAGGCCGATACGGGCGCCAGGGCGCCCGAGCCTGCCTCCGGCGAGACAAAGACCGCTGCAGCCGACAAGAAACCGGCCGAGTCCGAAACGCGTGACCTCACCGGCGCCGCCACCGTTCTGCTTGTCGAGGACGAGGAGGCCGTGCGCCGTGGCGGCAAGCGCATGCTGGAGACAAGGGGTTACTCCGTTCACGAGGCGAGTTCGGGCGTGGAAGCGCTGGAGATCGTCCGGGAACTCGAAGGCGCGATCGATATCGTGGTGTCCGACGTCGTCATGCCGGAAATGGACGGACCCACATTGCTGCGCGAATTGCGGAAGGATTATCCGGATCTCAAGTTCATCTTCGTCTCCGGATACGCCGAGGAAGCCTTCGCCAAGAACCTTCCCGAGGACGCCAATTTCGGCTTCCTTCCGAAGCCGTTCTCGCTCAAACAGCTCGCGACCGCGGTTCGCGAGGTGCTCGACGACTGACCTTCCATTTTATCCACAATCGTGCCGCAATGTTGGTATTGAAGCCGACTCCGGCGTTACATTCACGAGAGGGAATATTCCAATGTATAAGCAACTGGCTGCGTTGATCGCAGGCGCGCTGTTTCTGACCGCGTGCACCACCGATCCGTACACCGGTCAACAGAAGGTCGGCAATACGGCGACAGGCGCGGCGTTGGGCGCGGCGGCAGGCGCTGGCCTCGGGCTTCTCGCTGGCGGCAACGACCGGCGCAACGCGCTGGTCGGCGCCGGCATCGGCCTGCTCGCCGGCGGCGCGATCGGCGCCTATATGGACCGTCAGGAAGCCGAACTGAGGGCGCAGCTGCAGGGCACCGGAATTTCGGTGACCCGCGTCGGCAACAATCTCGTGCTCAACATGCCGTCCAACATCACCTTCGCGACCGACCAGGCGAATATCGACACCGGCTTCTATCCGACGCTGAACTCCGTCGCGATCGTATTGAACAAGTACAATCAGACGCTTGTCGACGTTTACGGATTTACTGATTCAACCGGTTCGGCGCAGTACAATCTTGAGCTTTCGCAGCGCCGCGCCCAGTCGGTCGCAAGCTATCTCGGCGGTCAGGGCGTCAACCGCCAGCGCATGTATGTCACCGGCTTCGGACAGGATCGTCCGGTTGCAAGCAACGCGACAGCAGAAGGCCGCGCGCAGAACCGCCGCGTCGAAATCCAGATTGCGCCGCTGAGCTGACACAGGCTGATTGTCTGACCGCCCGCGCGTCAGTGCGGGCGGATGGACTGCTTGCTTAATCTTTGACCGAGGCGACCGCGATATCCGCCGCCAGACGCGCATTGCTGGCGACGAGGGCGATGTTTGTCTGGAGGCTGCGGCCTTGCGTAATGTCGAAGATCGCCGCGAGCAGGAACGGCGTCACGTCCTTGCCGCTGACGCCGCGCTCTTCCGCCATCCGCAGGGCGGCGGCGATATGCTCTTCCATCTCTTCACGCGGAATCTCGTCGGCCTCCGGCACGGGATTGGCGACCAGCATCCCGCCGGTCACACCATATTGCGTTCGCGCCCGCTGAAAGGCAGCGATCTCTCCGGCCGTGTTCAGCCGCAAGGGCGACGCCAGTCCTGAATTGCGCGACCAGAAGGCCGGAAAGGCGTCGCTGCCGAAGGTTACCACCGGCACGCCCTTGGTTTCCAGCACTTCAAGCGTCTTCGGGATGTCGAGGATCGCCTTTGCCCCGGCGCAGACGACGGTCACCGGCGTGCGCGCCAGTTCCTCGAGATCGGCTGAGATGTCGAAACTCGTCTCCGCGCCGCGATGCACCCCGCCGATGCCGCCGGTCGCAAACACGCCGATCCCGGCAAGATGGGCGCCGA
The DNA here is from genome assembly GCA_024343425.1 of Rhizobiaceae bacterium MnEN-MB40S. Classification (GTDB taxonomy): domain Bacteria; phylum Pseudomonadota; class Alphaproteobacteria; order Rhizobiales; family Rhizobiaceae; genus Flavimaribacter. The sequence goes on along the minus strand of BRLC01000025.1, from coordinate 268,784 downwards.
TCATGGTGGCGGCGACCGTTGTCGCCCCGGTGCGACCCGTTGCAATGGCGAAGGCGAGGTCGGCGCGCGAGACTTTGAGCGCGTCTTCCGTCTGCGCAAGCTTGTCTAGTTCCGCGTCTTCGAGGCCGACATGCAGCCGGCCCTCGATCACGGCGATCGTCGCGGGCGTCGCGCCGCCGTCGCGAATGATCGCCTCAACGCTTTTCGCCATTTCAAGGTTGCGGGGCCAGGGCATGCCATGGGTGATGATCGTGGATTCGAGAGCCACCACCGGTTGGCCGGCGTCGAGCGCCGCGCGAACGTCAGTGGAATAGGCGATGTCAGGGGCAGGGGTCACGCTGTGTTTCCGGTTGTCTGTCTATTGAAGATGGTTGCTGGGGCGATCTCCGCCGCCGCTGCGTCGAGAGCGGGTGTGTCGAGCGCGCGTGAAACCGCGTCGGCCGAACGCACGGTAATCCAGGCGGCCGCCACGCCGCGGCGCACGGCTTCCGCAAGGTCGAGCCCGCCCGCGAGGCCGTCGATGGTCGCAGCGGCAAGCGCGTCGCCGGCGCCGGTGACGTCGGCGAGCCCGTCGGTCTCGCGCGTCGCGATGCTCAACACAGCCTCGCCATCAAAGGCGATCACCGGGCGCGCGCCGCGTGTGATGACTGCACATTTCAGCCCCTTGGCGCGAAGGGCGCCGGGCCAGGCGTCGGCGTCGCTGTCGGGGCCGCACAGTTCCCGTGCTTCCGCTTCGTTCAGGAAAAGCACCGAGAGTTGGTCGAGAAGCGGTTCGAAGCGCACGACCTTGGCCGGCGAAATTGCGATCGCCGCCACCGGTTTTCCGTTCCGCGCCGCAGCGGAGACGAGCGCCGCAAGCGAAGCCGTCTGGTAATTGGCGTCGCACAGGATCCATTCGGATGATTCCACCGCTTCCCGAATGTGTCTGCGGGAAAACTGTCGCGGTCCGAACCGGTCATAGAGCTCCATGTCGGCGACGGCGATCACCAGATTGCCGTCCTGTTCCAGAATGGCCGAATAGCTGGGCGTCGTCCGATCGAGAAAGATTTGCTGCCGGAAATCGACGCCGGCGTCCGCCGCGCGCCGCTCCACGGCTTCCGCCGCCGCGTCGCCGCCGCCGACTGAAACCATGATCACCGCATTGCCCAGTTGCGCCAGATTGCGCGCCGCGTTGAAACCGCCGCCGCCCGGTTCCTCGCGCCAGCGTCCCGGATTGCTCGCGCCCGGTATGGTCCGGGTGGAAATGCGGGCGCGCCGGTCGAGATGGGCGCCGCCAAGGACGAAGATACGTGCCATCGGGATTGGGTTTTTCCGTCGAATTCCGTCGCTTGTCGATAAGCGTTAAGGATCTGAATCAGTTTGATTGTCTCATTCGCAAACTTCCAGCACTATAACAATGGCGCAGGAATGGCGCGATCGGAAAAAGCGGTTTCAATGAACCGGGCTCAAGGAGGGACGCCGCATGGATGCTGAACTCAACATCGCCGTCCTGCAGAGCCCCGGTTCCCTGGGCGAGCCCGAAGAGCGGCTCAACTGGCTGGAGCAGACGCTGATGCGGCACGGCTCCGGCGCCTATGATATCGTCGCGCTACCCGAGCTTTTTCTTTCCGGCTACAATGTCGGGCGCAAACTGAAGGAGAGGGGCGAGCCCGCTGACGGGCCTTCCAGCCGACGCGTCGCGGACATGGCGCGCCGGTTTTGCGTCGCCATCCACTATGGTTACGCGGAACGCGCCGATGGCGGGCTTTACAGTTCCTCGCAAACATTCACCGCCGACGGCGCGCTCGCCAGCAGGCATCGCAAACTGGTCATACCGCCGGGTTTCGAGGAAGACCATTTCGTCTCCGGCGCCGGTTGCGTCCTGTTCGAAATGAACGGTTTTCGCATCGCCCCGCTCATCTGCTATGACGCGGAGTTTCCCGAGACCTTTCGACATGTCTGCGAGACCGGCGCCGATCTGGTCATCGTGCCGACGGCGCTGTCGAGCCAGTGGGACGTCGTTGCCCGCAATCTCATTCCCACACGCGCTTTCGAGAACGGCGTTTACATAGCCTACGCCAACCATTGCGGAGAGGAAGGCGACCTGCGCTTTCTCGGGCACAGTTGCATCGTCGGGCCGGACGGCCGCGATCTCGCGCGCGCCGGACGGGACGAGGAAGTCATCGCCGCGAAACTCCACGTCGACCGCGTCGCCGCCTCCCGTAAACGCTTGCCTTATCACGCCGACCGCAAGCGTATTCGGTTTGAGGCGGTGTGATCTGTTTACAAATGCGGGAGCGTGATCAGGACCTCTTGCCGCGTTGCTGTAAATGTTCAGTCAGACGAAAGACCGAATCAGGCATTATCTCTGAGACTCAAGGTTCTTGAGGCGAAGCAGGCTGTCAGCAACGTATTTATTTCTAGGACAAAAATAGAACATTATCCCGTTTATCGCATGTTTACAATTATTTAACCGCCTCTTGCGAAACTGGAACAAATAGGGTACAAATGAGCGTGTGCGGCGCTCATTGCCTGTCATGCCCAGATAACCTAAAGGTGGATTGAATGGCTCAGAATTCATTGCGGCTCGTAGAGGAAAATTCGGTGGACAAAAGCAAGGCACTTGATGCGGCGCTCTCGCAGATCGAGCGGGCATTCGGCAAGGGCTCGATCATGAAGCTCGGCTCGAACGAGAACGTCGTCGAGATCGAGACGGTCTCCACCGGTTCGCTCGGACTGGACATCGCGCTCGGCGTCGGCGGTCTGCCGAAGGGGCGCATCATCGAGATTTACGGCCCGGAAAGCTCCGGCAAGACGACCATGGCGCTGCATACCGTCGCCGAGGCTCAGAAGAAGGGCGGCATTTGCGGCTTCATCGACGCCGAGCATGCGCTTGACCCTGTCTATGCGCGCAAACTGGGCGTTGACCTTGAAAACCTCCTGATCTCGCAGCCGGACACCGGAGAGCAGGCGCTGGAAATCGCCGATACGCTCGTGCGTTCCGGCGCGATCGACGTGCTGGTCATCGACTCCGTCGCGGCGCTGACGCCGCGCGCCGAAATCGAGGGCGAGATGGGCGATTCGCTGCCCGGCCTGCAGGCCCGGCTGATGAGCCAGGCGCTGCGCAAGCTGACGGGCTCGATCTCGCGCTCCAACTGCATGGTCATCTTCATCAACCAGATCCGCATGAAGATCGGCGTCATGTTCGGTTCGCCCGAGACGACCACCGGCGGCAATGCGCTGAAATTCTACGCCTCCGTGCGTCTCGACATTCGCCGCATCGGCGCCGTCAAGGATCGCGACGAGGTCGTCGGCAACCAGACACGCATCAAGGTCGTCAAGAACAAGATGGCGCCGCCCTTCAAGCAGGTCGAATTCGACATCATGTACGGCGAAGGCGTGTCGAAGACCGGCGAACTTGTCGACCTCGGCGTCAAGGCGGGCATCGTCGAGAAATCCGGCGCATGGTTCTCCTATAACAGCCAGCGGCTTGGACAGGGACGCGAGAACGCCAAGCAGTTCCTCAAGGACAATCCCGAGATAGCGGCCGAGATTGAATTGGCCCTGCGCCAGAATGCGGGCCTTATCGCCGAGCAGATGCTCGACGACACGGGTCCGGAAGAGGACGACGCGGCCGAAGCATGATCCACCCCCGCTGATATTTGTCAGCGTTCCCAGGAACCGGCGGCGTCCTCGTGACGCCGCCGGTTTCGTCCGTATTTGCGGCAGGTGAATGCTGGCGTCCGCGCACCCGGACAAGGCCCCTCCAGTGTATCTGGACAGTCCGCGGCGAGATGGATAAAAGCCGCATGGATCAAGGTGACCGCATCAGGGTCGCCGCAAGGCGTAATGTAAAAGGGCTGGCAATGAGCAGCAGCGTAAACGATATTCGGACGGCGTTTCTCGACTATTTCGGCCGTAACGGTCACGAGATTGTCGAATCCGGCCCGCTTGTGCCGCGCAACGACCCGACGCTGATGTTCACGAACGCCGGAATGGTGCAGTTCAAGAACGTCTTCACGGGGCTCGAGCACCGTCCCTACAATCGCGCCACGACCTCGCAGAAATGCGTGCGCGCCGGCGGCAAGCACAACGACCTGGACAATGTCGGCTATACGGCGCGCCACCACACCTTCTTCGAGATGCTCGGCAATTTCTCCTTCGGAGATTATTTCAAGGATCTCGCCATCGAGCTCGCCTGGAACCTGATCACGAAGGAATTCGGGCTCGACAAGGACAGGCTTCTGGTCACCGTCTATCATACGGACGACGAAGCCTTCGACCTGTGGAAGAAGATCGCCGGCCTTCCGGACGAGCGGATCATCCGTATTCCCACCAGCGACAACTTCTGGGCTATGGGCGATACCGGCCCGTGCGGTCCCTGTTCGGAAATCTTCTATGATCACGGCGAACATATCTGGGGCGGACCTCCCGGTTCAGCCGAGGAAGACGGCGACCGGTTCATAGAAATATGGAACCTCGTCTTCATGCAGTACGAGCAGTTGACGGCCGAAGAGCGCGTCAGTCTGCCGAAGCCGTCGATCGACACGGGCATGGGGCTTGAGCGCATCGCCGCCGTCCTGCAGGGCGAACACGACAATTACGACATAGACCTCTTCAAGACGCTGATCGGCGCGTCGGTCGAACTGACGGGCGTTCCGGCCGAGGGCAAGGCGCGGGCGAGCCACCGGGTGATCGCCGATCACCTGCGGTCCTCCGCTTTCCTGATCGCCGACGGTGTTCTGCCGTCGAACGAGGGCCGTGGTTACGTGCTGCGCCGGATCATGCGGCGCGCCATGCGCCACGCCCAGCTGCTTGGCGCCAGCGAACCGCTGATGTGGCGCCTGCTTCCAGCGCTGGTCGCCGAAATGGGCCGCGCCTATCCGGAGCTGGTCCGCGCCGAAGCGCTGATTTCCGAGACGCTGAAGCTGGAGGAGACCCGCTTCGGGCGGACGCTCGAGCGCGGCTTGTCGCTGCTCACCGATGCTTCCGTCGACATGAAGGAAGGCGACGTGCTTGATGGCGAGACGGCCTTCAAGCTTTACGACACATACGGATTCCCGCTGGATCTTACTCAGGACGCCCTGCGCCAGCGCGGCATTTCCGTGGATGACGACGGTTTCAAGGCCGCCATGGAGCGCCAGAAGGCCGAAGCCCGCAAGAATTGGGCGGGCTCCGGTGAGGCTGCGACGGAGACAGTATGGTTCGAGTTGAAAGACAAACTCGGCGCCACGGATTTTCTCGGCTACGATACGGAGCGCGCCGAGGGCGTGATCACGGCGGTCGTTCGTGACGGCAAGGAAACGGATGAGGCCAAGGCCGGCGACGACATTCAGGTCATCGTCAACCAGACGCCGTTTTACGGCGAGTCCGGCGGCCAGATGGGCGACACAGGCGTGATCAGCGCTGACGGGCTGCGCCTGGTCGTCACCGACACGCAGAAGAAGGCCGATGGCCTGTTCGTCCACCACGCAAGCGTCGAGGAGGGCGTCCTGCGCAAGGGCATGGAGGTCGTGCTCGACGTCGATCACCGACGCCGCTCGAAATTGCGCGCCAACCATTCCGCCACCCATCTCATCCACGAGGCGCTGCGCGAGGTGCTGGGCGCCCACGTTGCGCAGAAGGGCTCGCTTGTGGCCCCGGACAGGCTGCGCTTCGATATCTCCCACCCGAAGCCCGTGGAGGCGGAGGAGCTGGAAATCGTGGAAGGCATGGCCAACGAGATCGTGCTCCAGAACAGTCCGGTCACCACGCGGCTGATGGCTGTCGACGACGCCATCGCCGAGGGCGCCATGGCGCTGTTCGGAGAGAAATACGGAGACGAGGTGCGCGTTGTCTCCATGGGCTCCGCGCTGCGCGGCGACAAGAAGGGCAAGACCTATTCGACCGAGCTTTGCGGCGGCACCCATGTAAAGGCCACCGGCGATATCGGCCTGGTTCACATTATCGGCGAGAGCGCCGTCGGCGCAGGCGTGCGGCGCATCGAGGCGCTGACGGGAGAGGCCGCGCGGGATTATCTCGCCGAGCAGGAAAAGCGCGTGCGCGAACTGGCGTCGAAACTGCGCGTCCAGCCGTCCGAACTCGTCGCGCGCGTCGAAACCCTCGTCGAGGAGCGTCGCAAGCTCGAAAAGGAAGTGGCTGACCTGAAAAAGAAAGTCGCCATGGGCGGTCCGGCTCAGGCTTCCGACGAGACCCGGGATCTCAAGGGCGTCAAATATCTCGGCAAGGCGCTCGCCGGCGTCGCGCCGCGCGATCTGAAGGGGCTTGTCGATGAAGCCAAGGCCTCGCTCGGCTCCGGCGTCGTGGTGCTTGTCGGCGTGTCCGACGATGGCAAGGCGAGCGTCGTGGTCGGCGTAACCTCAGACCTGACGGACCGGTTCAGCGCCGTCGATCTGGTGCGCGTCGCCTCCGCCACGCTTGGCGGCAAGGGCGGCGGCGGCCGGCCCGATCTCGCCCAGGCCGGAGGCCCGGACGCCAGCAAGGCGGACGCCGCCGTCGAGGCGGTGGCCGAGGCCATTGCAGCCTGACGCAACCGCTGAAAACCGAAATTCCCGAAACAAAGCCAGATCGGGAATCGGGGCGGCGCGGACGGCGTTTTGCGGATTCCCGAAACAAAGCCAAACGAGGCGGTTTGGCTCACGAGAGCCAATTCCCGAAACAAAGCCAGATTTTATTGGTTTATGTAAAACAGTATTTAGAAAAATAAAAACAATAACTTAAAGATAAATCCACCCTCATGTCGGGTTTGACCCGACATCCAGAAAAGGCCCGCGGCAGCAGCAAGATCGAAGGCGAAATTTCGGAAACTTTACACGACGAATTGGCCGCGGGTTGTAGCCTTTGGTCATGAAACCTGTAGTATTTCCCCCGACATATTCGGGAGTTATTCAATGAAAGCAATTTCGGCCGCCGCAGTCCTGTTTGTTTTTACAGCAACCACTCAGGTTAATGCGCAAGAGGATGTTCGAGGCGCGCTGGAAACGTGGCTCAACGTCAATGATGTCCCAGGGCTTTCTTTAACCCACGGCGCAATAGAAGAGCGAGACGATCAAACTGTAATCGAGGACATCAAACTCGAATATCAGGTAACTCTCGACAGCGAATTGGGCGTCCATGTCAATGGCGTGTACGGAACTTGGGTATTGGACTTCAGCCTAGAGATTCCGGAAGCGGTTCTTCATGGTCTCGATTTCCGGAGTGACGGTGTTGAGGCAAGCAAGATTAGCTATCCCGAGGACATGCACTACCTGCTGTCGCTCGCATCGGATCGAGGCCGAATCTCTGTTAAAGGCGGTGTCGAGGAATACAGCGTCGAAGGATTCTTCTTTCCTGCTCTGCCTGAAATCGCCGACGATCCGGACCGGCCGGTCAGCCGATTTGTACCCCTGATCCAGGCCTTGCAGGAAATACGGGTCGACCGAGCCGGGATGGGGCTTCTTTACGGCGAGATCGATACAGACTTGTCCGATGCCGGGGGAGGGGTCGTTTCAGGAAAGTTCACGCGGCGTGATATTGCGCTTTCCGGGTGGGAGAACGGAGTTATTGGCGCCTATGACAGCGGAGAGGCGCGCGAGGAATATACGTATCCTGATGAAAGCGGAAAAATGACGACCCAGGTTGCGTCCACCAGAGAACTGCAATTTCGTGACTACAATATGTTTGGTTCAGTTGACTTGCTGCAGCCGGGATCCATCGAAGAAATCGTGGTCCTGGGATCGATGATCCAGCGGGGGTATACAAGTAATGTGTCCGGACAGCGGACTTCGATCGATGAAGTGTTGATCGAGGGACTTACGATGAAACGCCCGGATTTCGATGTTCTTGGCTACGCGGACTCCCTGATCACCGGCAGCGAAGTCGACGATACGCAATTCGAACGCATGTATTTGGAAACTCTGCGGAGCTTTTCACTCGCCCGTGCTGGTCTCCGCGGAATCTCCTTCGATGTCGAGCAGGATGGAAACCAGATCGACTTGAATCTGAGTGAATTCTTGCTCTCGGATCTGGGTTCGGAAGGTCTTGGCGAGTTTTCGATGACCGATCTCGATTTCGGTGTCGAAAACGTCTTTGACATGAATCTCGAGAAGGTCTTCATAAAGGATGTCGACTTTCCGTCCGTTTCCTGGATGAGACAAGTGATCGATAGTCCAGAAATTTTGGAAGATGTTGACCCACTTCTTCTGGGGCGCGCTTTCACGCCAACTGCTCTCACGGCGGGTCTCGGGAAATTATCCCTTCAATTTGCCGGCACAGATGACGAAATGGTCCTTGATGGATTTTTCACTAAACTGGAATCCGCAGTCCCTCCCATCCTGACCTTGATCGAGATGACGGTCGATAATTTCGAATTGTCAACCGATCTTATAGACGATCCTGATGCAGACGCCGTTTTAGGTGGGCTTGGCATCGAAAAGATTGCCTTCAATCAGGATATCCATATCGACTGGGACGAATCCACGGGCGACGTCACCATCGATCGCCTCGTCCTTGATCTTGGGCGGTTTGGTAAGGCAAGCGGGCGCATGCAGATCGGTGGCGTGCCGCGCTTCGTTCTGGAAAACCCTGAAAATCCGGAAGCCTTGATGGTCACCGCCAACCTGAAATCGCTGGAATTGGATTTCGAGAACGCTGGCGTGGTTGAGGCGCTCCTCGCCGCGCGGGCGCGCAACGACGGCACCAGCGAGAATGAGGCTAAAACAGCAATTCTTCTACAGTTACTGGAAGCGCTCACTCCGTTCGCAAGCAAGGAATTCCTCTCTGAGGTGGAAGCTGAACTATCAGACTTCTTAGAGGATCCGAAATCGTTTCGCGTCATGCTGAAACCCGCAAATCCCTTGCCGGTCGCCCAGATTGCGGCCGGCTTCATGACGTCGCCGCAGACCCTGCCGCAACTGCTCGGGCTGACGATCGAAGCCAATCACTGATTTCTCAAACAAGAACCCCGCCGGCGAGGCGGGGTCGATCATTCGTCGGTATTGAGCAATCAGCCTCAGGCCATCGCCTTCTGCAGGTTCTCGTCCACCTTGTCGAGGAAGCCGGTGGTGGAAAGCCAGGGCTGGTCGGGACCGATCAGCAGGGCCAGGTCCTTGGTCATGTGACCGCTTTCCACGGTGTCCACGCAGACTTTTTCGAGCGTGTCGGCGAATTTGGCCAGCGCCTCGTTGTTGTCGAGCTTCGCCCGGTGGGCGAGACCGCGCGTCCACGCGAAGATGGAGGCGATCGAGTTGGTCGAGGTTTCCTCGCCCTTCTGGTGCTGGCGGTAGTGGCGCGTCACGGTGCCGTGGGCGGCTTCCGCTTCGACCGTCTTGCCGTCCGGCGTCATCAGAACGGACGTCATCAGGCCGAGCGAGCCGAAGCCCTGGGCCACCGTGTCCGACTGCACGTCGCCGTCGTAGTTCTTGCAGGCCCAGACATAGCCGCCGGACCACTTGAGGTTGGCCGCCACCATGTCGTCGATCAGACGGTGCTCGTAGGTTATGCCGGCTTCCTTGAAGGCGTCCTGGAATTCCGTCTCGTAGATTTCCTGGAAGATGTCCTTGAAGCGGCCGTCATAGACCTTGAGGATCGTGTTCTTTGTCGACAGGTAGACCGGAACCTTCCGCTGCAGGCCGTAGTTCAGCGAGGCGCGGGCGAAATCGGTGATCGAGGCGTCGAGGTTGTACATGCCCATGGCGATGCCGGCGCCCGGCGCGTCGAAAACCTCGAATTCTTCCTCGTAGCCGTCCTCGCCGACGAATTTCATCGTCAACTTGCCTTTGCCCGGAAACTTGAAGTCGGTCGCGCGATACTGGTCGCCGAAGGCGTGACGGCCGACAATCACCGGCTTCGTCCAGCCCGGAACGAGACGCGGCACGTTGTTGCAGATGATCGGTTCGCGGAAGATCACGCCGCCGAGAATGTTGCGGATGGTGCCGTTCGGCGAGCGCCACATCTTCTTCAGGCCGAATTCCTCGACGCGCGCCTCGTCAGGCGTGATGGTTGCGCATTTGACGCCGACGCCGTGCTTCTTGATGGCGTTGGCCGCGTCGATGGTGATCTGGTCGTCCGTCGCGTCGCGGCTTTCCATGCCGAGGTCGTAATATTCAAGGTCGATGTCCAGATAGGGATGTATCAACTTGTCCTTGATGAACTGCCAGATGATCCGGGTCATCTCGTCGCCGTCGAGTTCGACAACCGGATTTTCGACCTTGATTTTTGCCATGAAGAAAGCCTCGTCTTTGTGTTTTCGGGCCTTGCGCCCGCTGAGCTATCGTGAAGTCCGCGCTCCTATAACACTGTGCGCCGTGAAGGCAAAGGTGGTGTTCCTGCTGATTTCGTCTTATGTGAGCGCCGGAGCGGCAGGGCGACGTGAATACAGGACGAATCATGCAAACCGAATTTCATGTTTTCGAGGAAGGCGATGTGCGGCTTCACTATGCTGCGCTCGGACGTTCCGATGCGCCGGCGCTGGTCTGCCTGCACGGCTTTCCGGAATACTGGGCCGGTTTCCGCGATATCATGCCGCTTCTTGCCGAGCGTTTCCGCGTCTACGCGCCGGATCAGCGCGGCTACAATCTGTCGTTCAAGCCGAAAGGCGTCGACGCCTACGCCGCGCGACATCTTGCCGGCGACATCGCCCGCTTTATCAATCACGTGTCGCCGGGCCGGCCAGTCCTGCTGTTCGGGCACGATTGGGGCGCTTCCGTCGCCTACGCCTATGCCTTCCGCCATCCGGAAAGACTTTCCGGCCTGATCATCGCCAACGGCATCCATCCGGTCACGTTCCAGCGCGCGCTGCTGTACGACAAAGGTCAACGCGAAGCGAGTTACTATATCCCGAGGCTGCGCAAGCCCGGAGTCGAGGCGGCGCTCGAGGAGGACGACTATGCCCGCACGTTCAACATGATCGGCGGCTTTTCCTCCTCCGACTGGCTGAGCGACGATGTGAAACGGGGATATCGCGAGGCGTGGAGCCAGCCGGGCGCGATGGAAGCGATGGTGAACTGGTATCGCGCGTCGCCCCTGGTGGTGCCGGCGTCCGATGCGGACGCAGCCGAAATCGAACGCGAAGCGGGACGTCTTCTGGATATTCCTGCCGAGCATGTCACGGTTCGGGTCCCGCATCTCGTTGTCTGGGGCGTCGACGACGCCGCCCTCAAGGATGTCTGCCTGGACGGTCTTGAGAAATTCGCGCCGGATCTGGAGATCCATCGTATGAAGGGAACCGGACACTGGCTCCTGCATGAAAGGCCGCAAGAGGTTTCCGACACGGTTTTCGATTGGCTTGACAGGAAGGGCATCGTCTCCGGGCGAGCGTAGAGCATGGCGGGAACAGACCGGCACAAGAAACTCATGACAGGCGGCCCGGCGATCATTCTCGTCGAGCCGCAACTCGGCGAGAATATCGGCATGGTGGCGCGCGCCATGGCGAATTTCGGGCTGTCGGACCTGCGGCTCGTCAATCCGCGCGACGGCTGGCCGAACGAAAAGGCCCGGTCGGCCGCCAGCAAGGCCGATCACGTGATCGACGCGACACAGGTTTTCGAGACCCTGGCGGAGGCGATCGCCGATCTGAATTTCGTCGTCGCCACCACCGCGCGGGAACGCGACGGCTTCAAGCCCGTCTGCGGGCCGGTCGAAGCGACCGGCAAGCTGCGCCGCGTTGAGGAAGGCGATGGGCGCGCCGGCGTCCTTTTCGGCCGTGAACGCTGGGGGCTGAAGAACCACGAGATCACGCTCTCCGACGAGATCGTCACCTTTCCGGTCAATCCCGCCTTCGCATCGCTGAACATCGCACAGGCCGTGCTCCTCATGGCCTATGAATGGATGAAATCGGGCATGGAGAGCGACCTGCCGCCCGATGTCAGGCAAGCGGAGATGGAGCCGGCCACCAAGGCCGACATGCAGGGCCTGTTCGACCATCTGGAGGAGGCGCTGGAGGCGCGCGGTTATTTCAGGCCCGCCTCGAAAAAACCGAAAATGGTGGAGAACCTGCGCGCCGTACTCAGCCGGCAGGGCTTCTTCCTGCCGGAAATCAATCTCTTGAGAGGCGTTATCCGGTCGCTCGACCGGTTCAGCCGCAAAAAGCCGAAAGGCAGTGGAGCGCCGGACATGGACGCGAATGACGAGGCGACGCATTCCGGTGAGTAACGGACCGATCCTCGTTTTCGATTCCGGCATCGGCGGACTGACGGTCCTGCGCGAGGCGCGGGTGCTGATGCCCGACAGGCGCTTCGTCTACATTGTCGACGACGCCGCCTTTCCCTACGGAGGATGGGAGGAGGGCGAACTTGATCGCCATATCGTCGATTTGTTCGGCCGGCTTATTGAGGAGCACCAGCCGCAGCTTTGCGTCATCGCCTGCAACACCGCTTCGACGCTGGTGCTAGGCAGTCTGCGCAAGGCCTTCGCCGGCATGCCCTTCGTCGGCACCGTGCCGGCGGTCAAGCCGGCGGCCGAGCGCACGCGCTCCGGCCTGGTTTCCGTGCTCGCGACCCCCGGCACGGTCAGACGCGCCTATACGCGCGATCTCATCCAGTCCTTCGCCGCGCAGTGCCACGTGCGGCTGGTCGGCTCGGAAAATCTGGCGTCTCTTGCTGAAAAGCACATTCGCGGCGTGCACAACGATCCGGCAGCCGTCCTGGCGGAGATCGAGCCCTGTTTCGTCGAACACGACGGCAAGCGCACGGATATCGTGGTGCTCGCCTGCACCCATTATCCGTTCCTCGCCAACGTCTTTCGCCGTCTCGCGCCCTGGCCAGTGGACTGGCTGGATCCGGCCGAGGCGATCGCCCGGCGCGCGTTGTCGCTGCTGCCCGATGTTCGCGCCGTCTCCGACGAGCCCGATATCGCGGTTTTCACGTCGGGAGCGCCTGATTTCGCGATACGCAGGCTGATGGGCGGATTCGGACTTTCGGTCGCGTCATGATTTTCGTTGACTTTGCTCCGGGTTTCTCCTAATCAACCCCGGAATTCGGGCCTCGCGGCCCGTTTTTTCATTACGTGTCCCGTGAATGTCCGTTTTCGCATGAGTGCTGCGGATGTTCTGTCAGTCGGCAAAAACAGCCGGCAGAGGAGGGCGCGTTTCCTTCAACCGGTTTGGCGACAAGCCGGTGCAACTGTATGAAAGGGAATGCGGTGAGCAAGCGCGAACCATCCAAATACAAACTCGATCGCCGTATGGGCGAAAACATCTGGGGACGTCCGAAGTCTCCGGTCAACCGTCGTGAATATGGTCCCGGCCAGCACGGTCAGCGCCGCAAGGGCAAGCTGTCCGACTTCGGCGTACAGCTTCGCGCCAAGCAGAAGCTGAAGGGCTACTACGGCGATATCCGTGAAAAGCAGTTCCGCAAGATCTACGACGAAGCCAACCGCCGGAAGGGCGATACGCCGGAAAACCTGATCGGTCTTCTGGAATCGCGTCTGGACGCCGTCGTCTACCGCGCGAAATTCGTCCCGACGGTCTTTGCCGCGCGCCAGTTCGTCAACCACGGCCACGTCACGGTCAATGGCGTTCGCACCAACATCCCGTCCTACCGCTGCAAGCCGGGCGACGTGATCGAAGTTCGCGAAAAGTCCAAGCAGATGGTTCTGGTTCTGGAATCGGTGCAACTCGCCGAGCGTGACGTGCCGGACTACGTCGAAGCCGACCACAACAAGATGGTCGCCACTTTCGTGCGCGTTCCGGGTCTGGCCGATGTGCCGTATCCGGTGCAGATGGAACCGAACCTCGTGGTCGAGTTCTATTCGCGCTGATCGGTTTTCGACAGTCGACATTCGAAGCCGCCGGTTTGCTCCGGCGGCTTTTTTGTTTTAATCCTTGCCTTCGCGATCCAGCGCGATTCAAACCGAACCGGAACGTCTCATGACCACCGCCGAAACCGCAGTCAAGGCTCGGACCGAGCCTGTCGTGGATATGCCTGGCTCTGAAATGTCGTATCATCCGATGTTCAGGGACGCGCCGGGGTCGGTCAACTTCAAGAAGCTCAGAAAGCGCCTGCTGCGGCAGACGCGGGAAGCCATTGACGCCTACGGCATGGTGGACGCGGACGCGCAGCGGCGTCCGCGCTGGCTCGTCGCGCTGTCGGGCGGCAAGGATTCCTACGGCATGCTGGCGCTTTTGCTCGATCTGCAATGGCGCGGGTTGCTGCCCGTCGATCTGCTGGCCTGCAATCTGGATCAGGGTCAGCCGAATTTCCCGAAACACATTTTGCCTGAATTCCTGAAGGCCAACGGCGTCGCGCACCGGATCGAATATCGCGACACCTATTCCATCGTCACCGACAAGCTGCCCGAGACGAGCACCTACTGCTCACTCTGCTCGCGCCTCAGACGCGGACATCTCTACCGTATCGCCCGCGAGGAGGGTTGCGAGGCGCTGGTGCTCGGCCACCACCGCGAGGACATCCTCGAGACATTCTTCATGAACCTGTTCCACGGCGGACGGCTGGAGGCCATGCCGCCGAAACTCGTCAACGACGAAGGCGACCTTTTTGTCCTGCGTCCGCTGGCGCTCTGCGCCGAGGACGATCTGGCGAAGTTCGCCGAAGCCTTGCGCTTTCCAATCATTCCCTGCGATCTCTGTGGGTCGCAGGACGGGCTGCAGCGCAACGCCATGAAGACGATGATCGCCGATATCGAGCGCCGCATGCCGGGACGCAAGGACACGATGATCCGAGCGCTCGCCAATACACGACCGTCACATCTTCTTGATACGAAACTGTTCGACTTTACTGATCTTTCTCTCAGAGCCGACGCGACACCGGAGTAGGTATGACATTTTTGGACAAAGACATCGACGCGCTCGACGGCATCCTGCGGCGGGCGGCGGAGGAACAGATTGCGCCGCGATTCCGCCGGTTGGAGGACAATCAGGTCCAGGAAAAGAAGTCGGCCCTCGATCTCGTCACCGAGGCTGATGTCGCCGCGGAGCACGCAATCGAAGCGGCGTTGCGCGAAGCCTATCCCGAAGCGATCGTTGTCGGAGAGGAAGCCGCGGCGAAAGATCCCGCAATCATCGGCGCGCTGCATGGCGCTGAACTGGCCTTCGTCATCGACCCGATCGACGGCACTTTCAATTTCGCGTCCGACATGCCGCTGTTCGGCGTCATGCTAGCCGTTGTGGTCAAGGGCGAATGCGTCGCCGGCGTCATCCACTATCCGGTCTCCGGAGAAAGCCTGATGGGCCTCAGGGGCGCAGGCAGCAGGCTCGTCGACGAGCATCTGGTTTCCCGTCCCGCAAGAGTGGCCGAACCTGTCCCGCTTTCGGATATGATCGGAAACATTTTTTGGAGCTATATGGAGGAACCGCGCCGCTCGCGGGTCGCCGCCAACATGGCGAAAATCGCGATGACCTTTCAGCTCAGATGCTCGGCCTGGGAATACCGGGTTGTCGCCACCGGCAAGGCGCATTTCATCGGCGGACAACAGCTCATGCCATGGGATCATCTGGCCGGCGTTCTTATCCATCAGGAGGCGGGCGGCTATTCCGCCCGGCTCGACGGCTCGCCCTATCTGCCAGGCATGACCGATGGCGGATTGATCACTGCGCCCGACCGGGAAACCTGGCGGTTGATCCGCTCGGAAATTATCGGCGATTGAAAAATCAGTCGTCAGCGGATCGTCTGAACAGCCGGCCTCTGTCGGTCCAGACCACCACCAGGATCGAAAGATAGCCGAAGGTCGCGAAACCCAGCGCGAGCGGAACCAATGTTCCGTCAAAAAAGCGACCAACCACCGCGCCCAGCGCGGCGCCGCCGGTAAAGGTGACGACGCCGATCAGCGACGACGCCGAGCCGGCGATGCGGCCCATCGGCTCCATGGCGATCGCGTTGAAATTGGCTGAAACCACGCCGAACGCGCCCATGATCATGGCCATGAGCAGAAACGACGGCCAGAAGGGCGTGTTGTCCTGCAAGCTGATCGCCACCAGCAAGGTTGCAGCGACGGCATAGGCGATCAACGCCCAGTGAGAGATCATTCTCATGCCGTTCCGGCGCACCAGCTGGCCGTTGAGCAGGCTGAAAATCGCCATGAGGCATGCGGTGGCGCCGAAGGCGGTGGCGAACCACGCCGCTTTGTCGAAGACAACATCGAAGACCTGCTGGGAACTGACGATATAGGCGTAAAGTCCTCCGAAACACAGCATGGCCGCGACGGTGTAGCCGACGCTGATGCGGTTGGAGGCGATCTCGCCGAAGGCCTGGCTCACGGCGGCATAGGATATCGGCCTGCGCTCGTCCTCGGGGAGGGTCTCCTTGAGACGCAGGAATGTCCAAAGACCGAGAGCCGCGCCAAACACGCCGAGAAAGGCGAAGATCCATTGCCAGGGAGCGACGACCAGGATCGCCTGGCCGATGCCGGGCGCGACGATCGGAACCACCATGAAAATCGAATAGGAATAGGACATGACGCGCGACATTTCCCGTCCGGTGAAACAATCCCGCACGATCGCGGTCGTGACAACCCGCACGGCGGCGGCGCATGCGCCCTGGGCGGCGCGCATTGCCAGCAGGGCCGCGTAACTCTCTGTCCAGATGGCGGCGAGCGAAAACACGGTGTAGAAGGCCATTGCAGGAATCAGGACCGTGCGGCGGCCGAACCGGTCGGAAAACGGGCCGAAAACAATCTGCGAGAGGCCAAATCCGAGGCCAAAGACCACAACAACCATTTGCCGGTCATTGTGATCGCCGACGCCCAGCCCTTCGCCAATCTGGGGCAGGGCCGGCAGCATGATGTCGATGGCCAGCGCCACGACGGAATTGAGCAGGGCGACGAGGATAATGAACTCGACAAAGCCGGTGCCTGCCTTTGTCACCGAGCCGGTTCGGCGCGGAGCCGAACTTGGCTGGACCCCGGATCCAGACGACATGGAAACTCCTTCCGAGTGACGGCCAGGAGCCTGGATGCAGAGCCCTCCGGTCTTCTTCAAAGATCTTTTTCCAGCTCCGGTGCGCGACCTTCGGAACCGTCAGGGTGCTATCGCGGGGCCGATGGTTCGGTCCCGCCAATCAGGCGTTGTATCCGGCAAGGCGTCCGTTGATCACATAATCAAGGATTTCAACCGTCTGTTCCGGAGTCTCCGCTACAGCCAGGGCGGCCGCGTCGACTTCCTTCAGCGCATGCTGGTGGTCGGGGCCATGGATGATGATCAGGGGTTTTCCAAGCGCCGCCGCATATCCGGCGTCAAAGGCGGCGTTCCACTGCTTGTACTTCTCACCGAAGCGCACCACCACCACATCGGCCTTGCCGATCAGCGTTCGAGTTCGGATGGCGTTGACCTGCGCGCCCTTGTGGTCGTGCCAGAACTTGTTTTGCTCTGCGCCCAGGATCTGAACGCCGCAATCGTCTGACGCTTCGTGATGGGTTACAGGCGCGCTGAACGTCACCGGCAGGCCGGCCTGGCCTGCCCTTTCTTCGATCCGTTCTCTCCAGTCCGTGTGGATTTCGCCGGAGAGGTAGACGTTCCACGTCATCAGGCTGCGCCCTTGACCGTGATTCCCTTTTCGGTGAAGTGGTTCTGCAGTTCGCTGGCCTGGAACATTTCGCGAATGATGTCGCAACCGCCGACGAATTCGCCCTTCACATAGAGCTGCGGGATGGTCGGCCAGTTGGAATATTCCTTGATTCCCTGGCGGAGGTCGTCGCTTTCAAGAACATTGACGCCCTTGTAGTCAACGCCGAGATAGTCGAGAATCTGAACGACCTGTCCGGAAAAACCGCATTGCGGGAAAGTAGGCGTGCCTTTCATGAACAGCACGACGTCGCTGTTCTTGACTTCGTTGTCGATGAATTCGTTGATCGCGGTCATGGAACATTCCTTTTCGCTGCCGGGTAGAAGGCCCGGAGGTTTCGGTATGGTCCCGTAAATAACTCCGTACCCGTCAGATTTCCAGCCCCTTGTGGGGGATGTCGAGTGTGGAACCAGAAAAGCCGCGACGTGGGCCACGGCTTGTCCTGATAATGTATGAGGCCTGGATCAGAAATTCAGGCATTTCTCCAGAAGAGCCGCGTCCGGATACTTGGCGTTGGGGCCAAACTCCGCATAGCAACCTGCCGTCCAGGCGTAGGCTGTGTTGTCAAAGGGCTTCGCAACCGGGGAGTGGCCCGGCGCCTTGAAAACCTTCATGGGCTTGGCGGACTGTGCGCCTTTGCGAGTCGGCGCTGCGAACTTCGCCTGCAGGCACGCCTGTTTGTTCGATTCTGTGCCGCTGGCCTTGACGACCGTGCCGTCAGAGCAGCGGACTTCGCGAATGGTGTCGGCGCTTGCTGGCGTAATAACGGTCGTGGACATGGTGGCCAGGACAGCGAGCGAAGCGAGGGTGGTGACAATCGTTTTCATAAGTTCTCTCCGTTAAATTACATCCCCGTTGGATGCAGGAACAGAGATAGACTTCTGCAACTGAACGCTGTTCGAACGTCCGGTTCACACGCCGTTCATGTGGAGAATTTCTTTCGCAACGGCTTCCGGAATCAGTCTGGCGCGCTTGTCTGCAGCGCAAGCGCGTGCAGCACGCCGCCCATATTTCCCTGCAGCGCGTTGTAGACCATCTGGTGCTGTTGCACTCTGGATTTGCCGCGGAAGCTTTCCGAAACCACTTCGGCCGCATAGTGATCGCCATCGCCCGCCAGATCCCTGATGGTCACCTGCGCGTCGGGAATGGCCGTCTTGATCATTGTTTCAATGTCTCCGGCGTTCATCGGCATCTTCGGTCTCCTGTACTGCGGATTGCAGCCGTTCAGGCTGCATCCGTCTCCTTGCTTCAGTGGTTCGATCCGCTCATTCGAACCATCAGCCTTCCATATAGGAAGGAAACCACGATTCATGCACCGTGCGCAATTGGGATACGGGGAGGCTCAGCAAATCTCCCACTTTCAGTTCCTGACCGGTCACGGTTCCGATCCTGCGGAAGGGAATGCCGGCGCCTTCTGCATTCAGGCACACGAAATTGGCGAGATCCGCTGGAACCGTCGCTACGTAGCGCGCCTGATCCTCACCGAAGAGTTGGGCGTGCAGCGGGCCGTCATACTCGGAAATGTCGATGTTCATTCCCTTGTCGGAGGCAATCGCCATCTCGGCGAGGCAAATCGCCAGGCCGCCGTCGGAAATGTCATGACAGGAGGAAAACTGGCCATTGCCGATCGCGGACCGAATGAAATCGCCATTGCGCCGCTCGATGGCGAGATCCACCGGCGGCGGCGGGCCGTCAGTTTGATCGAGACAGTCACGCATGTATGCGGACTGGCCGAGATGCGCGCCGTCGCCGCCAAACAGAACCACCACGTCGCCGTCCTTTGCGCCGCCGATGCGCGCCATGTTCGCCCAGTCGGCGATGAGACCCACGCCGGCGATCGTCGGGGTAGGCAGGATCGCCTCGCCGTTGGTTTCGTTGTAGAGCGACACATTGCCTGAGACGATCGGGAAGCCGAGCGCGCTGCATGCTTCGCCAATGCCCTCGATCGCCTTGACGAATTGCCCCATGATCTCCGGGCGTTCGGGATTGCCGAAATTCAGATTGTCTGTTGCCGCCAGCGGCAAAGCGCCGGTCGCGGTCAGGTTGCGCCAGCACTCGGCGACGGCCTGTTTGCCGCCTTCATAGGGATCCGCCTCGCAGTAGCGCGGCGTGACGTCGGAGGAAAAGGCGAGCGCCTTGGCGGGATGGCCGTCCACCCGCACAACGCCTGCGTCTCCTCCGGGAATCTGCAGTGTGTTGGCCTGAATCAGCGTGTCATACTGCTCGTACACCCAGCGCTTTGACGCGTTGTTGGGAGATCCCAGAACCTTAAGCAACGCCTCGCCATAGTCTTCCGGCTCGGCGATCTGGTCTGCGGGCAGGGGAGAATAGAGTCCCGTCTCGCGCCACGGCCTGTCATATTCCGGCGCTTCGTCGCCGAGTTCGCGAATCGGCAGATTGGCGACTTCGTCCTTCTGGTGGAAAACCCTGAAGCGAAGGTCGTCCGTGGTCTTGCCGACGATTGCGAAATCCAGCCCCCATTTGCGGAAGATCGCCTCGGCGTCTGCTTCGAGTTCCGGGCGAAGCACCATCAGCATGCGCTCCTGGCTTTCCGAAAGCATCATTTCATAGGCGCTCATCCGGTCTTCGCGCACCGGCACCTTGTCGAGATCGAGTTCGATGCCGAGCCCGCCCTTGGCGCCCATTTCCACGGCGGAACAGGTGAGGCCGGCGGCTCCCATATCCTGAATGGCGATGACGGCGCCGGACGCCATCAGTTCCAGGCAGGCTTCAAGCAGGCATTTTTCGGTGAACGGGTCGCCGACCTGAACGGTCGGGCGCTTTTCCTCGATGGATTCGTCGAATTCGGCGGACGCCATGGTCGCGCCGCCGACGCCGTCGCGCCCGGTCTTGGCGCCGAGATACACGACCGGCAGGCCGACGCCTTCCGCCTTGGAATAGAAAATCGCATCCGTTTTCGCGAGTCCCGCCGCAAAGGCGTTGACCAGGCAATTGCCGTTGTAGCGCGCGTCGAACTGCACCTCGCCGCCGACCGTCGGCACGCCGAAGGCGTTTCCGTATCCGCCAACGCCGGCGACCACGCCGGAAACGAGATGGCGGGTCTTCGGGTGCTCCGGCTCACCGAAGCGCAGCGCGTTCATGGCGGCGATCGGTCGCGCGCCCATTGTGAAGACGTCGCGCAGAATGCCGCCGACGCCGGTCGCCGCTCCCTGATAGGGTTCGATATAGGACGGGTGATTGTGGCTCTCCATCTTGAAGACCACGCAATCGCCATCGCCGATATCGACGACGCCGGCGTTCTCGCCCGGGCCCTGGATCACCTGCGGGCCGTCGGTGGGCAGCGTTCGCAGCCATTTCTTGGAGGATTTGTAGGAACAGTGCTCGTTCCACATGGCCGAAAAGATGCCGAGTTCGGTGAAGCTCGGTTCCCGGCCAATCAGATCGATGATCCTCTGATATTCATCTTCCTTGAGCCCGTGGGCTTCCACCATCTCCGGGGTAATCGCGATATCGTTGGGAATGTTCATGTCGACCAGGAGTATGTCATTGTTCGTTTTCAGGCGCAGGACGAGGAATCGCCTGTCCAGCGCTTCAAGTCCGTATTGATTCGTGCGCCGATGGACTGTTCCATCAGCGGTCCGTAGGCGTCGACGGTCGCCGGATCGCCATGCGCCTCGATAACCGCCAGCGGCTTGCCGTTCGGGTCCCGTTTCGGCACGACGAGAATGCGTGGGCGTCCACTGAAGGAATTGAGTTCCGGCGCCATCCGATACGGCCGGAAGTCGGCGTCATTCGAACGGAACCAGCATTCCCGCGCAGCCAGCGCCACCTGTTCCATGGCGGGCAGCGCCTTCTTGTTCGTCTTGAAGGCGCTGTTGCCCGGACCGGTGGACTGACAACCCGCCAACCCGGCTAGGGCTGAAAGCGTCAGGGCCAGCGTCGGTGCGTTTTTGATCATCCGGGTTCGCCTTGCTTGTTTACGCCGCGATGTCGAGCGCCGCCCGAAACAGGCCGGCGCCGTCCTCGCCGCCATGGGCCGGCTCGATCAGATCTTCCGGGTGGGGCATCATGCCCAGCACATTGCCGCTCTCGTTGATGATTCCGGCGATGTCGTTCATCGATCCGTTCGGGTTGCTTCCATTTGCATAGCGGAAGACCACGCGTCCGGAATCCTCGAGACGCGCCAGCGTTTCCGCATCGGAGTAATAATTGCCGTCGTGATGAGCGACGGGGCAGCGTATCACCTGGCCGGCCTCATACTGGCTGGTGAAGCAGGTCTGCGCGTTTGCGACCTCGAGCGAGACTTCCTTGCAGACGAATTTCAGCGAGGCGTTGCGCATCAGAGCGCCGGGCAGCAGGCCCGCCTCCAGCAGAATCTGGAAGCCGTTGCAGACGCCCAGAACGCGCACGCCGGCGGCGGCCTTTTCGCGAACCGCCTCCATCACCGGCATGCGGGCGGCGATGGCCCCGCAGCGCAAATAATCTCCGTAGGAGAAACCGCCCGGAACGACGATCAGGTCGACATCCGGAATTTCGGTCTCGGTCTGCCACACAGTCACGGGCGGCGCGCCCGAGATCTTCGTCAGCGCGGCAATCATGTCCCGGTCGCGGTTGAGGCCGGGGAGGAGGAGAACTGCGGACTTCATGAATCGAATCTGTGCAAACGAGGGTGTCGGATGTCCGTTCCTTAGCGTATGTGGCGGTCAATTGCGATAGTTCGCAGCTTTCTTTCCCCGCGGAACTGAGGCATAGATTGTTTTAGGCATAAAATATTCCGCCGGTCGGGAGCGTGTGATGAGCGAAGACGAAACACGGGTCGAGAAAGGCATATCCCTCGATTTCAGGGATCGCATGTCCTATGGCGACTATCTGAAGCTGGATACGCTGCTCGCGGCGCAAGAGCCGCTCACCAAAAGCCACGACGAAACCCTTTTCATCGTCATTCACCAGGTCCAGGAGCTCTGGCTCAACCTCATCGTGCACGAGCTGGAACTGGCGATTGCAAAACTGCGTAGCGACGAGACCGGGATCGCCTTCAAGGCGCTCGCCCGCATATCGCGGGTGCAGGAGCAACTGATCTCGGCCTGGGACGTGCTGTCGACGATGACGCCGTCCGACTATCTGACCTTTCGCAACCAGCTTGGTCAGTCGTCAGGTTTCCAGTCCTATCAGTACCGGCTCGTCGAAATATTGCTGGGCGCCCGCGATCAGCGCATGCTCGGGCCCCACAAGCATCGGCCGGAGATCTATGAAAGGCTGGAGACGGCGTTTCATGCGCCGAGCATCTATGACGAGGCGATCGCCGTGGTCGCAAGGGCAGGCTTCGATGTTCCGCGCGATTTGCTGGACCGCGATTTCTCGCGCGGCCGTCCCTCAAGCGAAGCGCTGAGCGAAATCTGGCTGGCGATCTACCGGGCGCCGCAGAAGCATTTCGAGCTCTACGAACTGGCGGAAGAACTGGTCGACGTGGAGGACCACTTCCAGCAATGGCGGTTCCGGCACATGAAAACAGTGGAGCGCATCATAGGCCACAAGACCGGAACCGGCGGATCGTCCGGCGTCGGCTTCCTGAAAACCGCGCTGGAGAAGAGTTTCTTTCCGGAACTGTGGGAAATCAGAACCCGGCTTTGAGCCGTCGCCCAGGGCTTCGCAGCTACAGAATGTCGACCGCGTAGTCTTCGATCACCGTATTGGCCAGCAGCTTTTCGCACATGTCGGACAGTTTCTTGCGAGCGGCTTCCTTGTCCGCGCTGTCCATTTCCACGTCGAAGACCTTGCCCTGGCGGACCTGGCCAACGCCGTCGAAACCCAGCGTTCCCAGAGCGCCCTCGATGGCCTTGCCCTGGGGGTCGAGAACGCCATTCTTCAGGGTGACGGTTACACGCGCCTGTATCACGATCCTGTTTCCCGTTTTCTTGTCCGGTTATTTGACCAGAACCGGTCCGCTGCGCGGGGGTTCATTGCCATTGACGATGCCGAGCCGTCTGGCGACTTCCTGGTAGGCGTCGACCAGGCCGCCCATATCGCGCCGGTAGCGATCCTTGTCCAGCTTGTCCTGGGTCTCGATATCCCAGAGGCGGCAATTGTCCGGCGAAATCTCGTCGGCGACGACGATTCGCATCATGTCGCCCTCGTAGAGCCGGCCGCACTCGATCTTGAAATCGACGAGCTGGATGCCCACGCCCATGAACAGGCCGGAGAGGAAGTCGTTGACGCGGATGGCGAGCGCCATGATGTCGTCGATTTCCTGCGGATTGGCCCATCCGAACGCGGTGATGTGTTCTTCCGAGACCATCGGATCGTCGAGTTCATCCGACTTGTAGTAGAATTCGATGATCGAACGGGGCAGCATCGTGCCTTCGTCGATGCCGAGCCGCTTTGCGAGAGAGCCGGCTGCGACATTGCGCACGACGATCTCGAGCGGAATGATTTCCACTTCCTTGATCAACTGCTCGCGCATATTGACGCGGCGGATGAAATGGGTGGGAATGCCGATGCGGTTCAGATGCTCGAAGATAAACTCGGAAATCCTGTTGTTCAGGACGCCCTTGCCTTCGATGACATCATGTTTTTTGGCGTTGAAGGCGGTGGCGTCATCCTTGAAGAACTGGATGAGGGTGCCGGGTTCAGGTCCTTCGTAGAGGACCTTGGCCTTGCCCTCGTAGATGCGGCGTCGACGACTCATTGTAAACTCTGGTTTCCGCGGATTGCTTTGATCCGCTGCATTTGGATGGAGAAATCTCGCCTTGCTGTAGCTGAAATGCGAAGATTTCACAATCGGCATATAATATCGAATAGAAAGGATTACAGCCACCGAACCGGCGGATGTCTCGATACGGTGATTGATCTTTGTTCCGGTATTCGGTTATGAGGTCGGACCGAAACCCGGCAACCTTGATGCCACGGCCAATTGGAAGACTTCTGGAGATCTGAATATGAGCGGTATGGACGATCGCAGCGACGCCTATGAGAACAAGTTCGCTCACGACGAGGAATTGCGGTTCAAGGCGGAAGCCCGCCGCAACAAGCTGTTGGGACTGTGGGCGGCCGAACACCTCGGAAAAGCGGGAGATGAAGCTGAGGCCTACGCCAAAGAGGTTGTGCTCGCCGATTTCGAAGAAGCCGGGGACGCCGACGTGTTCCGCAAGATTCGCGGCGATTTCGACGCGGCCGGCGTGGAGCAGTCCGATCACCAGATCCGGCGCACGATGGACGAGTTGATGCAGGTCGCAAAACAGCAGGTGATTTCCGAGTAATATCGAATCACCGGCGCCAGCAACGGACGCTGTCACGATGCCCTTAGCCGATGCCTTGAGACGGGGTGAAACGAACCTCACCCTGTGGTCATTTCTGCATGCACAGCAGCCGCTCGAATTGTTTGCGCGCAGCAGCGTGGATTCCATTGTCCTCGACGCCCAGCACGGCGCCTATGGCGAATCGGATCTGGTCGATTCGATTGGCGTCTGCAAGGCGGCGGAAAAGCCGGTTCTCGTTCGGGTTCCCGTGGATCGTCCGGATCTTGCAAGCCGGGTCCTCGATTTCGGCGCCGACGGGGTGATTGCCCCGATGATCAATTCCGCGGCGCAGGCGAGCGCTTTCGCCGGGGCCTGCAAATATCCGCCGCTGGGCGAGCGGTCATGGGGTCCCGTTCGCGACCTGGTGTTGTCGCAATCCCCGGATCCAAAGAGCTACTTCACATCGCGCAATGGCCAGACGCTTGCTCTGGCGATGGTGGAAACGCGCGAGGCGGTCGGGAATATCGACGAGATACTCGCGGTCGAAGGCGTCGACGGCATATTCGTCGGTCCCGCCGACCTGTCCATAAGCTGGACCGGCGGCGCCCTGATGGAGCCCACCACGGAAGAACTGCAGAACGTGATCGCAATGATCGCGGAAAAAATCTCCGCTGCGGGCAAGATCGCCGGCATCTACGTCACCGAGACGAAAGATATCGGTTTTTATCACTCGCTGGGCTATCGTCTAATCACCTGCGCGTCCGATTTTGTGTTGCTCCAGGCGGGCGTCACCAGCGTCATGAAGGCCGCAAGGGATCAGGTTTCCTAGCCTGGCAACCGCCCAAGGAACCGCGCAAACACCATCAGACCTTCGGGCCAGGGACCGAAGCCGGCCTCGTCGTTGATGTGTCCGGCCTCACCGGCGTCCATCATCAGCGATCCCCAGGCGGCCGCGATTTCGTCTGCGACGTCATAGCTGCAGAACGGATCGTCGCGACTGGCGATGACAACCGACGGGAATGGCAGGGGATCGCGGGAGTAGGGGCCGAAGGTCTGAAGATGCCGCGGCCGGATTTTTGGATTGGCGACGTCCGGAGGCGCGACAAGCAGCGCGCCGGAGACCAGATGGCCGATTTGCGGAACGGTCTTGATCGTCGCCGCGACGCCGAGCGAATGCGCGACGATGACGACCGGTTTTGTGGCTTCCACCACCGCCTTGCGGATGTTCTCCATCCAGTCCTCGCAGACCGGCTTGGACCAGGCTTCCTGTTCAACGCGCCGCGCGGTCGACAGCTTGGCCTCCCAGCGCGACTGCCAGTGCTGAGGACCCGAGTTCTTGTAGCCGGGTACGATGAGGATATCTGCTTCGGAGGCTTTCATAGTCTCTGATCGGATGTTCTCAGCCGAAGACCCTCTTGAAGATCGCATCGACCTGCTTCGTGTGGTAGCCGAGATCGAATTTCTCGCGAAGGTCCTCTTCGGAAAGAGCGGCGCGCACGTCCGTGTCCGCCAGCAGTTCCGTCAGAAAATCCTTTCCATCCTCCCAGACCTTCATCGCGTTGCGCTGGACCAGCCGGTAGGCGTCCTCGCGGCTGACGCCGGCCTGGGTCAAAGCAAGCAGCACGCGCTGCGAATGCACCAGCCCCTTGAACTTGTTAAGGTTGGCCAGCATGGTTTCAGGATAGACGACCAGCTTTTCAATGACGCCAGTGAGGCGCGCCAGGGCGAAATCTAGCGTTACGGTGGCGTCCGGACCGATCATGCGTTCGACCGAGGAATGCGAAATGTCGCGCTCGTGCCACAGCGCGACGTTCTCCATCGCAGGCATCGCATAGGAGCGCACCATGCGGGCGAGGCCCGTCAGGTTCTCCGTCAGCACCGGATTGCGCTTGTGCGGCATTGCGGACGAGCCCTTCTGGCCGGGCGAGAAATATTCCTCGGCTTCCAGAACCTCCGTGCGTTGCAGGTGGCGGATCTCGACCGACAGCCTCTCGACCGACGAGGCGATGACGCCGAGCGTCGCGAAGAACATGGCGTGCCGGTCTCGCGGTATAACCTGGGTGGACACCGGTTCGGCTTTGAGGCCCATCGCGCTCGCCACATGCTCCTCGACGCGCGGATCGATATTGGCGAAGGTGCCGACGGCGCCCGAGATCGCGCAGGTTGCGATTTCCTCGCGGGCGGCCGCCAGACGTGACCGGCACCGTTCGAACTCGGCGTAAGCGTAGGCCATCTTGACGCCGAAGGTGGTCGGCTCCGCGTGAATGCCGTGACTTCGGCCGATGGTGACCGTGTCTTTATGCTCCAGGGCGCGCTTTTTCAGTGCTTCCAGCAACTTGTCCATGTCGGTAAGCAGGATGTCGCTGGCCTTGACCAGTTGCACGTTGAAGCAGGTGTCGAGTACGTCCGACGAGGTCATGCCCTGATGGACGAAACGGGCGTCCGGCCCGACAATCTCTGCCAGGTGGGTCAGGAAGGCGATGACGTCGTGCTTGGTTTCCCGCTCGATTTCGTCGATCCGGTCGACGTTGAACTCGGCGGCGTTGCCTTTTTCCCAGATGGTTTCGGCGGAGCTTTTCGGAATGACGCCAAGTTCGGCAAGAGCGTCGCAGGCGTGCGCCTCAATCTCGAACCAGATTCGGAACTTGGATTCCGGGGACCAGATGGTCGTCATTTCAGGGCGGGAATATCTGGGAATCATGGGTTCTTGCAGTTGTTGGAGGGGACGGCCCGCCTGCTAGCAGATATCGTCTGCGATCTCAACGCAAAGCTTTCGCCATCGCGTAGCTCGCAAGAGCAAGCAAGGGGACGCCCAAAGGCACGAAGTAACGGCTGCCCATAACAAGGAACTGTAAAGTAGCGGCAATTCCCGACGCGGCGATATAGAACGGCCAGAACCATCCGATAACGCTCGGATGGTAGTATCCGTTCGAATACTGAAAGCTGACGGCGAAGACAATCGCCGTCGCCGCGATCGTCAGGATCACGAGGCACAGAAATGATGCTGAAACACGGGCGGTGAACGGTTTTTCGGCGGCGATGCGCCGGGCAACGAGCCAAGCCGGCGAAAAGCCGGCGAGCCCGCCTGCAAAATAGAGCGCGACCAGGGCCTTGGCGTTGAGCGTATGACCGTCCAGCCAGAAGCGCAGATCAACCAGCACGGTCGCCGCCATCGCCGTTCCCCACAGCAGTGAGCCGATGGCTAACGCGCCGATCGATGGCTGCCTGCGGCGTTGATCCACGAGGTCAGCCGCACTCCGTCGCGGCGGCGCGGATCGCATCGATGTTTTTCCTGTAGTGCTGTTCAGTTCCGCCCTTGAAGACAGCGGATCCCGCGACGAAAACATTGACGCCCGCCGCGGCGGCGAGGGGTGCGGTTTCTGGCGTGACGCCGCCGTCGATTTCAAGGTCGATCGGGCGGTCGCCGATCATCGCGTCTATACGGCGCGCCTTGTCGAGAACGCCGCTGATGAATTTCTGGCCGCCGAAGCCCGGATTGACGCTCATCACCAACACCAGATCGATCATGTCGATGACCGCCTCCAGCGCATGCTCCGGAGTGGCGGGATTGAGCGATACGCCTGCTTTCTTCCCGAGAGCGCGGATTGCCTGGACGGATCGGTGAAGATGCGGTCCGGCCTCCGCATGCACTGTTATGATGTCGCAGCCGGCGTCCGCGAAGGCTTCCAGGTAGGGGTCGCAAGGCGCGATCATCAGGTGGCAGTCGAACGTGACTTGCGTGTGTGGGCGCAGCGCTTTGATGACGTCGGGGCCATAGGAGATATTCGGCACGAAATGCCCGTCCATGACATCCAGATGCACCCAGTCCGCGCCGGCCGCGACGACGTCGCGCACTTCCTGGCCAAGCCTGGAAAAGTCGGATGCGAGGATGGACGGGGCGATCTTGACGGGGCGTTTCATTGGTTGGCTCGGTCGTTGTTGGTGTTTGACCCAGCCTCTAGCACCTCGGCCGTCCGGTTACAAACCGCCATTCAGCCCTGTGAATCGCCAAACAGGCTCTGCCATGCGGGCATGACGTCGCCCGGCGCCGGTACGGCCTCATACACCCCGCGAGCGATTGCGCGCGCCATGACCGCGCCTGCGGCGGCGCACATCTCGAGCATCTGGTCCGGATCCGGACGCTGTCCGCTTGCGCCGGTGGCGAGCGCGAAGACCAGATCGCCGTCATGGGCCGTGTGGGTCGGCCAGATGGCGCGGGCGAAACCGTCATGCGCGGATATGGCGAGCCGCTTGGCTTCCGCCTTGGTCAAAACCGCGTCGGTCGCGATGACGCCGATCGTCGTATTGGTTCCGTATTGCGGGCTCCGACCGCGCTGCATCTCGCGGAACTTGATGCGCAGGTCGGTTGCAGTCTTGCCGAATTCTCCCGGCAGGCCCAGGCCGCCGAATTCGCCGTCGATTTCAAAAGGCGCGGCCCAGAAATGCGGTCCTTCGCCTACCAGAACCGATCCCACCGGATTGACCGCGACAAGCGCGCCGAGGGTGAAGCTGTCAGCAACGCCGCAGGACGCGGAGCCCAGGCCGCCCTTGACGATCGCCGTCAGCGCGCCGTAGCCGGCGCCGGCTGTGCCGACGTCGAAGGCCTTCCCCGCTTTTTGTGCGGCTGCGTATCCCAGTTCGCGATAGGGAGAATACCGCCCCCAGTCCTTGTCTCCGCCGTTGGTGAGGTCGAAGATAATGGCAGAAGGCACAAT
Source organism: Rhizobiaceae bacterium MnEN-MB40S (assembly GCA_024343425.1). GTDB lineage: Bacteria > Pseudomonadota > Alphaproteobacteria > Rhizobiales > Rhizobiaceae > Flavimaribacter. The sequence goes on along the minus strand of BRLC01000025.1, from coordinate 239,402 downwards.
GGGAATCCGGAAATCGCCAGTCTGGAAGCCGACGCCCTGTTCGCGCAGGGCGGCCTGAACCCCCGACGCGGCGTCGAGGCCGAAAGCCGAACCACCGGAAATCGCGATGGCGTCGATATGTTCGACGGCGTTGTGCGGTTCAAGGAGATCGGTCTCGCGGGTGCCCGGCGCGCCGCCGAGAACCTGTACGGCCGCTGTCGCCGGTTTCGGGCAGACAAGGGCGGTCACGCCCGATTTCAATGCATTGTCGGAGGCGTTGCCTACAAGCAGGCCGTCGACGTCGGTAATGAGATTGAAGGGTCCGGGTTTCACGCAATACCTCTGATCGGAAAGGTCACTGGCTGTCAGCCGGGACGAATTCGACGTCACGCCAGACCATAAGGCGCATGGGATTGTCTCGCCGGTCGCCGTCGGCTGCAAAGGAGATCGGACCAAGCGCCGTTCGGAACGCGCCTTTGGACATTTCCCGCGCTACGCTGGTGTCGGCCATTTCCGCCGACCGTTTGGCTGCGAGCGCAATCTGGGCTGCGGCGAATGCCGGTATGCGGTACCCGTTCGGAAGCGTCTCGGCTCTCTCGAAAACGGCGCGGGCGGCGGCCGCCGTGTCAAGCGTTTCTGCGTTGGGCAACATGACCGCGTAAACGCCATTGGCGAGCGGCGGATCTGCGTCCGGCGCATTCAGCGCATCGCCGCCCATGAAGGTCAACTCCAGCCCGGCTTCCTCAGCGTCCCGTGCGATTATCGCCGCGTCAGGGCGGTCTCCGCCGAGGAAAATATGCGTTGCCCCGGATTTCTCCAGCCGCCGCACAAGCGGAAACTGCTTTTCCTGCGACGGGCGGTAATTGTCGACAAACACCGGCTTGATGCCGGTGGTTTCGAGCGCCAGACGCACGGACTCGGCGAGTTCGCGACCATAGACCGTGCCGTCGTCGATCAGCGCCAGCGGCTTGCCCGACCACTGCTTGGCTATCACCTCGGCAATCTTTTCTGATTCGTCCGCCACGCTGGGGGCCAATCGGTAGAACTCCCAGCCGAAACGGTCGGCGTCTTCTGAAACGAGTTCGGAACGCACGCCGAGCGTGATAGCGGGAATATCGGAAGAGGAAAGGATCGGCAGGGCGGACGCCAGGCTCTCCATGCACAGGAAGCCTATGACGACGTCCACGCCGGCCTCGACGAACGCGCTGGCGGCGTCCGCGCCGCTTTCGGCGTCGCAATTGTCCGGTTCGTCGACAATGTCGACGATAGATCCGGGGGCCGTGTCGGCGAAAATCCTGACCCCTTGGTCGACCTGTTCGCCGAGAATGGAAAAATTGCCTTCAGACGGCGCGAATATGCCGATACGCAGGCCCTGTGGGCGCGACTGCGCATGCGCCATTCCGGCTGGGTCCATCAACATGGCGAGAAACAGCGCAGCCAGCAGCCTGTTGGACCTGAATTTTACCATGTGTCGTAGGCTTTCGGAGTGCATTTCTGTTCGTTCGGCGAACCCATCTGAAGGATCAGCACATTTTGACGCTGACGAAAGCAGCCTGAAAGGATGCCGTCGCCAGCGCTGGTCCACCGGCATGATTTGGACACGAGCAGATGGCGTTCGTCAATGTGAGGGGTTGAAAAATCGAACAGTTGGCTTCACCGCAAACCGGGCTTGCCATTACTCAAGCCGCAAGAAAAAATCATCGGTGGTGCTTTCATTCAAAGCCAATCCATTTATGTAGGACGATACGTCGCGGACGGCGCGGCGGCGTCGGAGTATGCAATTGTTGGACAGCAAAACAGTCAACGCACAGGATTATCGGGACGCCATGGCGCATTACGCCGGGCATGTGCAACTCGTCACCACGGAGCATGAGGGCGTTCGACGCGGGGTGACCGTGACGGCTGCGTGCTCGGTTTCCGATAATCCTCCCACGGTTCTGGTCTGCCTGAACCGTTCCAATGCGAGCAATGGAATATTTCTCGACAGGGGATATTTTGCGCTCAATACGCTGGCGGTTCAGCATCAGGAAATGGCTGCGGCCTTCGCCGGATTCGACAACAAGACCGCCGAGGAGCGGTTCGCGATGGCTCGGTGGGACACGCTCGTCACCGGATGCCCGACCTTGATGGACGCCACGGCGGTTTTTGATTGCCGGCTGATCGAGCACAAGATCGTCGCGACCCACATGATCCTCTTCGGGGAAGTGGTCGGCCTGCGTGAAACCGAAAGTCAGCAGGCGCTAATGTTTCTGGAGCGCACCTGGAGAACCTTGTAGTCAGATGTCGAAAAACGAAATCAAAGCCTTTCCCGCGACAATCGATGAAACGCAGGCGCTTCTCGAAGGTCAGGACTATGTCGCAAGCCGCGCGCTTTCCACCGTATTGTATCTGGGGCTCAAGATGCGCCGCCCGATCTTCCTCGAAGGAGAGGCGGGCGTCGGCAAGACAGAGATCGCCAAGGTGCTTTCCCAGGCGCTGGGCCGGCCGCTGATCAGGCTGCAGTGCTACGAGGGTCTCGATATTTCGTCGGCAGTCTATGAATGGAACTATCCGGCGCAAATGCTCGAGATCCGCATGGCTGAAGCCACCGGTGAAACCAGTCGCGAAAGCATAGAAGAAGGCATCTTTTCCGAACGCTACCTGATCAAGCGTCCCGTTTTGCAGGCGGTGTCGGCCCCGGAGGGCGAAGCGCCCGTCTTCCTGATCGACGAACTCGATCGCACAGACGAGGCTTTCGAGGCTTTTCTCCTCGAAATTCTTTCCGACAACCAGGTGACGATCCCCGAAATCGGCACGATCAAGGCGGCGGAGCCCCCGATCGTGGTCATCACGACCAACCGGACGCGCGAGATCCACGACGCCTTGAAGCGGCGTTGCCTCTATCATTGGGTGGATTATCCGGACGCGGCGACGGAGCTCGAGATCATCAGACGCAAGGTTCCGGGCTGCAACGAGGATCTGTCGGCCGAGATCGTGGCTTACGTTCAGAAGTTGCGCGAGATTGAGCTTTTCAAGAACCCGGGCGTCGCCGAAACGATCGACTGGGCGACGGCCTTGACCGAACTCGACAAGCTGGCGCTTGACCCCGAAACCGTGTCAGACACGTTGGGAACGCTCCTGAAATACCAGGACGACATCGCCCGGATCGAGGGCAGCGAAGGTCGCAAAATCCTCGAAGAGGTCAAATCCGACCTTTCCGCGGCGCAGTAGAGTGAGATGACCACAACCGACAAGGCAGTGGAGACCGGCCGGCTGGCCGACAATATCGTATTTTTCGCGCGAACCCTGCGGAAGGCGGGCATGCGGATCGGACCGGCGGCCGTTCGCGACGCGATCGAAGCGGTTCGCGCCGGCGGCATCGGCTCTCGCGAGGATTTCTACTGGACGCTGCACGCCGTTCTCGTCAATCGCCGCGAGGATCATGTCCTGTTCGACGAGGCGTTTCGGTTGTTCTGGCGATCGCGTGACCTTGTCGAAAAGATGCTGGAGTTGTTTTCGCCGGTGGCGCCGCCCAATCGGCCGCGCGATAAGCCCCGCGCCGGCGAAACGCGCATCAACGACGCGCTTGCCGAAAATCGCCGCAATCCGCCGTCGCGCGACGCGCCGCCGGAGATCGAGGTGGATGCGCGGCAGTCGAGTTCAGGGACGGAAGTCCTCAGATCGCTTGATTTTGCGCAGATGACCGCCTCCGAGATGGAAGAGGCGAAGCGGGCTCTCGGTCGAATGGTGCTGCCCGTGGATATGGTTCGAACGCGCCGCTATCGACGCGCCTCGAACGGTCGGCAGATCGATCCACGCGCCACCATGCGAACCGCGCTGAGACGTGGCGGCTCGATCATATTGCCAGAATTTCGAAAACGCAGGGAGATTCATCCGCCGCTGGTCGTTCTGGCCGATATTTCCGGATCCATGAACCAGTACACGCGCATTTTCCTGCATTTCCTGCATCTCCTCACCGAGAAGCGCCGCAAGGTGCACACCTTTCTCTTCGGCACGCGATTGACGAACGTCACCCGGCAGATGCGTTTCAAGGATCCCGACGTCGCGGTCGAGGAATGTTCGGCGGCCGTGGAGGACTGGTCAGGCGGCACGCGTATCGCCGAGACGCTGGAAGAGTTCAATCGCTTGTGGTCGCGACGCGTGCTGTCGCAGGGCGCGATTGTGCTGCTCATCACCGACGGTCTTGAAAGGGAGGTCGACAACGATCTTGAAGCGCAGATCGAGAGGCTGCACAAATCCTGCCGCCGGCTCATCTGGCTCAATCCGTTGCTGCGGTTTGACGGGTTCGAGGCGCGGGCGGGCGGCGTGAGAAAGATGCTCCCGCATGTTGACGAGTTCCGCGCCGTGCACAATCTTAACGCCATATCCGATCTGGTCGCAGCACTGGACGGAGACGGCAAGGCCGATGTGGATCCACGGCGGTTCCTTTAGGCGGTTTGACCCGAGGGAGATTTCTCATGAGTGAAGCTGAAACTATTCAGGACCCGCTCTCCATCGCGGAGAAATGGAAGCAGGAGGGACGGGACGTTGCGATCGCCACCGTCGTTCAGACCTGGGGATCGGCGCCGCGACCCGTAGGCAGCCATCTCGTGATCGATGGCGACGGCAACTTCCAGGGGTCCGTATCGGGCGGCTGTGTCGAAGGCGCGGTGGTGAGCGAAGCGCTGGACGTTATCGGCGCCGGCAAACCGAAGATGCTGGAATTCGGCGTCGCCGATGAGACGGCCTGGCGGGTAGGGCTCTCCTGTGGCGGAAAGATATCCGTCTATGTCGAAAGGCTGGTTTAGACGGTGGATTTTCAACTCCTCAAAAAACTCAATGCGGAGCGGGCGGCGCGGCGCGCTGTCATCCACGTCACGGGCGTGGACGACGACGATGAACAACTCGTCCTGGAGCAGGATGATATTTCAGGAGAACTGGGAGAGGCGGTCGTCAGAGCTTTCAATTCGGGCAAATCGTCAATGGTCGAGATTGCCGGGCGCAGACAGTTCCTCAATGTCTACGTTCCTCCGGCGCGCATCGTCGTCATCGGCGCCGTCCACATCAGCCAGGCGCTTGCGCCCATGGCGAAACTTGCCGGTTTCGATGTGCGCATCATCGACCCGCGCACGGCTTTCGCCACGGAAGCGCGGTTCGCCGATGTCGATCTGGCGGCGGAATGGCCTGATGAAGCGCTCAAGGCCCATCCGCTCGACGCCTACACCGCGCTTGCGGCGCTGACCCACGATCCGAAGATCGACGATTACCCGTTGCAGGCGGCAATCGATGCGCAATGCTTCTATGTGGGCGCGCTCGGCAGCCGGAAGACCCATGCGTCCCGCGTGGCGCGGCTTGTCGAGGCAGGCAAGTCCGAGGCGGAGATCGGGCGTATTTCCGCGCCCATCGGCCTTGATATCGGCGCGGCGAGCCCGTCCGAAATCGCAGTCGCCATACTTGCGGACATCATCCAGGCGCTGAGAAAGCGAAAGGCGGTCGCCCCGTGAAATTTGGTCCCGTCGGGCTCGATGACGCACGAGGCGCAGTGCTTGCGCACTCCGTCAAGGCGGGTGCGCGACGGCTGAGAAAGGGCACGGTCCTTGGCGAGGAGGAAATCGCGTTCCTCGGCGACGCCGGCGTAAGTGAAGTCATCGCAGCCAGGCTCGAAGCCGGTGACGTCGGAGAAGACGCCGCTGCAACCAGGCTTGGCGAAGCCATGGTCGAACCCGGTTTGACCGCCGAGCCGGCGTCGACCGGAAGAGTCAATCTGCTTGCGCGCTGGAACGGCCTGTTCCGGGTCGATCGGGATCGGGTCGACGCATTCAACCGGATCGACACCGCGATCACGCTCGCCACCGTGCCCGATTACACGACCCTTCTGGCGGGTGAAATGGCGGCGACCGTCAAGATCATTCCGCTCGCCGTTGCCGAAAGTCGATTGTCCGAAGCGCTTGCCCTTCTCGAAGGGGATGCGGTCCTGCGCGTCAAACCTTTCGAGCCGCGCGCCGTCGGTCTGGTCGCCACAGAACTGCCGTCACTGAAAACGTCGGTCATGGACAAGACCGCGCGTCTGCTCGCCCAGCGGCTCACGGCTTCCGGCAGCCAGATCAAGTCGGAACGTCGCGTGCCCCACGACGCGAAAGCGGTCGCGGAGGCTATTCGCGTGTCGGCGGAGAACTGCGAGTTGATCGTCGTCTTCGGCGCCTCGGCGGTGGTGGATGAACAAGACGTGATACCGGCGGCGATCGAGATTGCCGGAGGCGCAGTCGAACGCGTCGGCATGCCTGTCGATCCGGGCAATCTTCTTGTGCTCGGACGCCTTGGCAAGATTCCGGTCATCGGCGCGCCCGGTTGCGCGCGCAGCCCGAAGGAAAACGGCTTCGACTGGGTGCTTGCCCGCATCCTCGCCGGTGAAGCGCCCACGTCGGATGTCATCGCCGGAATGGGTGTCGGCGGTTTGCTGGCGGAAATACCGAGCAGGCCTTCGCCACGCCAGGCGGGCGAAACGCTCGGGAGCCTCAAGCCCGTCTTGGAGACGGTCATCCTCGCCGCCGGCAGATCGAGCCGCATGCAAGAGGGCGCGTCCGGTGATGCCCCACACAAGCTGCTCGCCGAGTTTGACGGCGTTCCCCTGATCCGCCGAACGGTCGAAACGGCGTTGGCGGCCGGCCTCGGCAAAGTTCATGTTGTGACCGGATATCGCGCTACGGAGATTGCGGCGGCTCTGACAGGGCTGGACGTCAACGATGTCCATTGCCTGGATTATCAGGACGGTATGGCGTCTTCGCTGCGCTCCGGGCTTGCCGCGTTGTCGGACAAGACCTCCGGAATGCTTGTCATGCTGGCCGATATGCCATTTGTCAGGGCGAATGATCTTCGCCGTCTTGCAAAGGCTTTCGGTGACGCCGGCGGCCAGTCGATCGTCCGCGCCGCCAGCGGGAAAAAGCGCGGCAATCCGTTGATTTTGCCGAAAAGCACATTCGCCGCCATCGGCCAGTTGGAAGGCGATATCGGGGCCAGGAGCATCGTCGCCTCCAGTGGTCTCGATGTCATTGACGTCGATATCGGTGACGCCGCGCTCATAGATGTGGATACGCGGGAGGCGGTGACCGAAGCCGGAGGCGTGTTGAAAGGCTAGGCAGCCTGTGAATCCCCTGGGCCTGGCGGAACATGCAGTCTGGCCATTCTGCCGCTTGTAATTCTGCGGTATGTACAGGCCTGGCGCGAAATCGGAGGGGTCCGTGATGAATGTGATGGTCATCGGCGCGGGACCGACCGGACTGACAGCCGCCGTCGAACTTGCAAGGCGCGGCGTGGATGTCCGCATCGTCGACAAACGCAACGAAGGTTCCGGCTTCTCTCGGGCTGTCGGCATCTTGCCGAAAAGCCTGGATCTGCTTGAAGCATCGGGCGCGAGCGCGCAACTGCTGGATGAAGGCGTCAGGATCGAGAGCGCCCGTATTTTTCAGGGAAAGCAGGAAGTGCTGACCGTATCCCTGCATTCGCATGGCGAGGACCGCGATTTCATTCTTGCGCTTGCCCAGGACCGAACCGAATCGGTCCTGCGCGACTGTCTCTCAAAATACGGGGTCTCCGTGGAATGGGCTCGCGAACTGACCGATGTTCGGCAGGATGGCGATCGCGTTGAAGCAGTCTTTGCGGACGGCGCAACGGAGTCTTGCGACTATCTGGTCGGGGCCGACGGCGTCCATAGCCGCGTTCGGGAGGCGCTTGGCGTCGACTACGATGGAATCGATTTGCCCGAGACCTGGTCGATCGCAGACGTCGACGCAAATGGCTGGCCCTTTGACAAGAGCTTCGTCGCCTTCAGGCTGGGTCATGGCAAAATGGCTGTAGTCGTGCCGCTCGAGGCCACGCGATACAGGGTCGTCTCGAATACTGAAGACGCCCTCGCAGCGTTGCCGATGAAGCTGGATGTCACCAAGATTCATCGCGAGGGCGAATTCAGGATCTCTGTCCGTCAGGTTGACCGATACAATGTCGGCGCTGTTTATCTTGCGGGCGACGCTGCTCACTGCCATTCACCGGTCGGTGGGCGCGGCATGAATCTGGGTATCGACGACGCGGCGGAATTCGCCGGAAGGCTTGTTGACGGAACGCTCGACGGCTACAGCGCAAGCCGCCATGCGCGCGGCAGACACGTTATCAAGGCCAGCGAAGGCGCCAGGAAATTCGTGATGTCGCAATCCGGCGTCAACGCAATCCTGTTTCGCGTCTTGACGGCGGCGGTCGGCCGGCTGCCCGTCCTTCAGCGCGGCTTTCGCAACGCGGTTCTGCACGACTGAGTGAAATCTCAGGAAACCGCGTTTGCCGCCGCAAGCCCCTGCATGATGTCCGCCAGCAGGTCTTCCGTATCCTCGAGACCGATCTGCAGCCGGATGACAGGCCCTTCGGTCGGCGCCTTCGCCACGGTCCTGTCGCCCAGAAAGACCGGCACCGCCAGGCTTTCGTAGCCGCCCCATGAATAGCCGAGTCCGAAGATATCCAGCGCGTCCAGGAAGGCGTCCGCTTTCTTTTTCCATCGCGACGTCGATTCGCCGCCGCCGTCGAGCACAATGGAAAACAGTCCGCTCGAGCCGCTGAAATCGCGTTTCCACAAGTCGTGTCCCGGGAATTCCGGCAGCGCCGGATGCAAAACCCTTGCGACGCCTTCAACGTTTTGCAGTCTTTCCGCAATGCTGAGCGCGCTTTTTTCGTGGTGGGCGAGCCTGACCGCCATGGAGCGAAGTCCGCGCAGCACCAGATAGATGTCGTCGGGTCCGGCGCACACGCCGAAGGTGACGTATGTCTCGTAAAGTTTGTCCCAGTACTTCTCGTTCGCGGACACCATGCCCAGCAGCACGTCCGAATGGCCTGACGGGTATTTCGTTCCGGCATGCACGACGATGTCGACGCCGAAACTCATCGCCTTGTAGAAGACGGCGGTCGCCCAGGTGTTGTCGAGCATGACGATGGCGTCATGCCGATGGGCGACCTCGACAATCGCCGGGATGTCCTGGATCTCGTAGGTGTTCGAACCCGGCGTCTCTGTAAAGACAATGCTTGTGTTCGGCTTGAACAGGGTTTCAATGTTCGCGCCGATCTCCGGGTCGTAATAGGTGGTTTCCACTCCCAGCTTGGCCAGAATCGTGTCGCAGAACCTGCGGGTCGGGCTGTAGACGGAATCGACAACCAGGATGTGATCTCCCGCTTTGACGAACCCAAGCAGCGGAACTGTGATCGCGGCGAGCCCGGACGGAACCACGATTGTGCCCGCCGCGCCTTCGATCTCCGTGATCGCGTCGGCGAGCGCGTCGGACGTCGGCGTACCGCGTGTGCCGTATGTATACTTCTGGTTGCGTGAAGCGAGCGTCGCCGAATCGGGAAACAGCACCGTTGAAGCATGCACCACGGGCGGATTGACGAAGCCGTAAAAATCCCGCGGATTGTTGCCGGCGTGGGTGATGACCGTGTTGATGCTTTTTTGTGAAGCCCGGTTCTTGTCTGACATGGAAGCGCTGATCCTGTTTTGTTTGCACCGAGTGCTCTGCCATGCTCCGGGGCAGGGCGCAAGATGCGCCTAAAGTCCAAGATCCTCGCGGTTGTTGGTCAATTATTCAGGGAAAAGTCGGTTTTTGAGCTAAAGGGCTTGACCAGAGGGGGGATTGTGGAATGTGATGACTATGTCAAAGGCTGTTATGTGACGTGAGGTTGTCCTCGGGGCGATACATCATTGTCACGCGGCCTATTGGGAGTGACAAACAGGGCAACAGAAAAGGTTGTATAAAATGAAAAAACAGATTCTGTCGACAATCGTCGGCACAGCGGTCTTGGGCCTGACGGCGGGTTACGCGTCAGCCACCACCCTTGAAGACGTCAAGGCAAAAGGATCGTTGCAATGCGGCGTGAGTCAGGGTCTTCCCGGCTTCTCCAACCCGGACGACAGTGGCAACTGGTCCGGTCTGGACGTCGATTTCTGCCGCGCAGTGGCCGCCGCCATCTTTGGCGATGCAACGAAGGTCGACTTTACGCCGCTTTCGGCAAAGGAACGTTTCACAGCGCTTCAGTCAGGGGAAGTTGACGTGCTGTCGAGAAACACCACCTGGACGATGACCCGCGACACCACGCTCGGCCTGAATTTCTCCGTCGTGAACTACTATGACGGACAGGGCTTCATGATCCGCAAGGACATGAACATCAACTCCGCCCTGCAACTTTCAGGCGCGTCGATCTGCACGAACACCGGCACGACGACCGAGCTGAATGTGGCCGACTATTTCCGCGCCAACGACATGGAATACGAACTGGTCGCATTCGAAAAGGCCGACGAAGTTGTCGCCGCCTACGATGCCGGACGTTGCGACGTCTACACCACGGACGCTTCCGGACTGTACGCGCAGCGCCTCAAGCTGACGGATCCGAACGCCCACGTCGTTCTGCCGGAAATCATTTCCAAGGAACCGCTGGGACCGGTCGTCCGTCAGGGTGACGACGAGTGGCTCAACATCATCAAGTGGACCCACTTCGCCATGCTCAATGCTGAAGAACTCGGGGTAACCTCCGAGAATGTCGACAGCATGAAAGAGAGCGCCAACCCGGCGATCAAGCGTCTGCTCGGCACCGAAGGTGAATTCGGCGCGCCGATCGGCATCCCGAACGACTGGGCCTACAACATCATCAAGGAAGTCGGAAACTACGGCGAAACCTTCGACCGCAATGTCGGTCCGGATACGCCGCTTGCGATCTCGCGCGGCGTGAACGCGCTGTGGACCAATGGCGGTCTGCAGTACGGACCTCCGATCCGCTAATCAACACGAAGCCGCCCGGTGGAGCATCTCCGCCGGGCGGTTTCAAAAAGACGTTAACGATCCGCCTTGAAGGCGGGCGAGGGGACTACATAACCCGGTGGCCGCAGGAATAATCGCGGGATTCGGGCAGGAGATAACACTATGGCTCTGCAGGGCGTTTCACACGACGTCAGTCAGCCAAAGGTTGCAATATTCAACGATCCGAAAATCAGGGGCTGGGTTTACCAGACCGTTCTTCTTGTCGCGATCGTGTACTTTGCCTTTGTCGGCATACAGAATATGTTCGCAAACCTTGCGGCGCAGAATATCGCATCAGGCTTTGGATTTCTCGGGCGCACCGCCGGTTTCGCCATAAGCCAGACTTTCATAGATTACAGTCAGGCAGAGTCGACTTACGGACAGGTTTATCTTGTCGGTCTGATAAATACGCTCGCCGTCGCGGTGACCGGGATCTTTCTGGCGACGATTCTCGGGTTCATTATCGGCGTTGCGCGCCTGTCCCCGAACTTCGTGCTCAGGGGCGTTGCGACGGTCTATGTCGAGGTTTTCCGAAATATTCCCCTGCTTTTGCACATTTTCATCTGGTATTTCGGCGTATTGAGGCTTTTGCCGCATCCGCGGGAAAGCGCGGATCTGGGTTTTCTCGGCCTCCTGAACAATCGCGGATGGTTCGCGCCATTGCCGATCACCGACGATCTGTTCTTCCTCACGTCAATCGCCTTCGTCATCGGGTTGGTCGCGACCTTCATCATTTCGAACTGGTCCAGAAAGCGGCAGATGGCGACGGGTCAGCAGTTTCCGGTCTTCCAGACCGGCCTTGCCCTGATTATCGGTTTTCCTTTGCTGGTCTTCATTGTCACGGGCCTGCCATTGACCTTCGACATGCCGGTCGCGGGCGGCTTCCGGCCAAGCGGCGGTTTCACCATCATCCCGGAATTCATCGCGTTGTTGCTGGCGTTGACCTCCTACACGGCCGCCTTCATCGCTGAAATCGTGCGCGCCGGTATTCTGGCGATCAACAAGGGGCAGACGGAAGCGGCGCATGCGCTGGGACTTCGCAATGGTCCGACGTTGCGTCTCGTGATCATTCCGCAGGCCATGCGGGTGATCATCCCGCCGCTGACCAGCCAGTATCTCAATCTGACGAAAAACTCGTCCCTGGCCGTCGCAATCGCCTATCCGGACCTCGTGTCGGTGTTCGGCGGAACGGCGCTCAACCAGACCGGCCAGGCCGTCGAGATCCTGTTGATGACCATGCTGACCTATCTGGGCATATCGCTGCTCACATCGGCCTTCATGAACTGGTACAACGCGCGAATGGCGCTGGTGGAGAGGTAGGGTCATGGCGACGTCAACGAAATCCACCGCGTATGTCAGAACCGAAATGCTCGGCGAGCAGACGCCGCCGGGCACGTCGACAGGCATTGTCGCCTGGATCAGGGCAAATCTGCTCTATCCCTGGTACAACGCGATCCTGACGCTGCTTGCTATCGTCATCATCGTTCTCCTCGTGCCGCCTTTCATCGAATTCGTGTTCATCAATGGCGTTTGGACCGCCGAGGGCAGAGAGCAGTGCACGACGATCGCCCAGGGCGGCGTCCAGCCGGACGGATGGGTCGGCGGCTGCTGGGCTTATGTCGGCGCCTATATGGGGCAGTTCATCTACGGTCGGTATCCCAGCGCCGATCTGTGGAGGGTCAATCTGGTCTTCGCGATGTTCGCGATCGGCCTGATCCCGCTGCTGATGCCGTCGGTGCCCTACAAGCGGGAAAACATCGCGTTTCTGTTGATCATCTTCCCGGTGGCGGCGTTCATCCTGCTGACGGGCGGTCACTTTGAATATAGCGGTTTCCTGCTGCCTGACTTCATCATGGAGCCCTCTGCGGCGAAGTTCTGGGTCGATTACATCATCCTGACCGCGATAATCGTCGGGATCGGCGTCGCCATTGCGCGAGGCACGGATTCCAATCCCCGACCCATCGTGCGGGGAATTCTCATCGCAATGGGCGGCCTCGCGTTGGTCTTCATCGTATGTGCTGTAAACTTCGGTCTGGAGGAAGTTCCGACGGACCGTTGGGGAGGCCTGCTGGTGACGCTGGTTATCGCGGTGACCGGCATTGTGGCCTCGCTGCCGATCGGCATCGTGCTCGCACTCGGCCGGCGCTCGAAAATGCCGATCGTCCGCCTGATTTCGGTGATCTTCATCGAATTCTGGCGCGGCGTGCCGCTGATCACTGTCCTCTTCATGTCCTCGGTGATGCTGCCGCTGTTCCTGCCGGAAGGCGTGACCTTCGATAAGTTGCTGCGCGCCCTGATCGGGGTCGCCATGTTCTCGGCCGCCTATATGGCGGAAGTGATCCGCGGCGGTCTGCAGGCCATTCCGAAGGGGCAGTATGAAGGCGCGATGGCGCTTGGCCTGGGCTACTCGCAGATGATGCGGATGATCATCCTGCCGCAGGCGCTGAAACTGGTGATCCCGGGGATCGTCAATACCTTCATCGGCCTTTTCAAGGACACGACGCTGGTGTTGATCATCGGCCTTTTCGATTTTCTCGGCATGATCCAGTCCAGCTTCACCGATCCGACATGGGCGACGCCCTTGCAGTCGATGACGGCGTACATATTCGCTGCAGCCGTCTATTTCTGCTTCTGCTTCAGCATGTCGCGCTACTCAGCCTTTATGGAACGCCGGCTTGACACCGGACATAGATAAGACAGGGGAATAAGAACAATGTCAGAACCAGCCATCGAGGAAGTCGACCGTTCCAAAATGACCGTGTCCGACACGGAGGTCGCGGTTGAAATCATCGGCATGAACAAGTGGTACGGCGATTTTCACGTCCTGCGCGACATCAATCTGAAGGTCATGCGTGGCGAGAGAATCGTCATCGCCGGCCCGTCCGGCTCGGGCAAATCGACCATGATCCGTTGCATCAACCGGCTTGAGGAGCATCAGCAGGGCACGATCATTGTTGACGGCATCGAACTGACCAACGACCTGAAGAAGATCGACGAAGTGCGTCGTGAAGTCGGCATGGTGTTCCAGCATTTCAATCTGTTCCCGCATCTGACGATCCTGGAGAACTGCACGCTGGCGCCGATCTGGGTGCGCAAGATGCCGAAGAAGCAAGCCGAGGAAACGGCGATGCATTTCCTGACCCGGGTCAAGATCCCGGAACAGGCGCACAAATACCCCGGCCAGCTGTCCGGCGGTCAGCAGCAGCGTGTGGCGATCGCCCGTTCGCTGTGCATGAACCCGCGCATCATGCTGTTCGACGAACCGACTTCGGCTCTCGACCCGGAAATGATCAAGGAAGTGCTCGACACCATGGTCGGTCTCGCCGAAGAGGGCATGACGATGCTGTGCGTGACCCACGAGATGGGATTTGCCCGTCAGGTCGCAAACCGTGTGATCTTCATGGACCAGGGCCAGATCGTCGAACAGAATGCGCCGGACGAATTCTTCGACAATCCGCAGCACGAGCGAACGAAGCTGTTCCTCAGCCAGATCCTTCACTGATCCGGCGAAACTGTTGCTTCAGCCGGCCTCGTAGCCGTAGAGCCAGTCGAGGTCGGCCAGCAGCGATTGCCCGCCGCGCAGTGTGAAGACGATGTCGCGGCCCAGCCTGAAGGGGCCGATGGCTTGGTAGGCGAACTTGTTGAGCAAGCCGCGCTGGCCAACGCGTCGGATGCGGGGCCTGCGATGCGCCTCGAAGCGCATGAGGGCGGTCGCCGTTTCGATGTCGGTCCGATCCAGCCAGGACGCGAGTTCATAAGAATCCTCTATCGCCATCGCCGCCCCTTGAGCAGCGTGCGGAGCCATCGCGTGGGCGGCGTCGCCGATGAGTATGGTGTTGTCGCCGCCTCGCCAGGATGCGTCGGCGACTTCGTAGATCGGCCAGTGGCGCCATTCGGCTTTCGCCAGGACAATTCCGATCGATGCGTGCCACCTTTTGAATGCTGACAGCAGACGGCCGGCGTCGCTCTTGAGATTCCAGCCTTTCTCGCTGCGATGTTCGGGGATCGTTGCAACGAGGTTTATCGTCTCGGAACCGATTCGGTAGATCACGAGATGCGCGCCGGGGCCGAGCAGGGCCGTCACGTCGGTGCGGGAAAATGAAGCTGGAAGCTCCGCAATCGGCATTGTCGCACGCCACGCGGCGTAACCCGAGAAGCGAGGCTCCGCAGACCCGCGAACCGTGCGCCGCAGGCTCGACCAGACGCCGTCTGCGCCGACGGTCACATCGGCGTCGCCGCGCATCGGCGTCTCGATCCGCTTTCCAAACTCGAACTCGATTGAACTGAAGCGCCGGCAGGCTTTCATAAGAACATCCTGCAGCCTGGCCCGGTGGATGACGGCGTAGGGCGCCTTCCAGCGATCCCTTGACATGGTTCTGACGGGCAGTCGGGCAAGCGTTCGCAGTGAAAGACCGGAAACCAGCTGCAGGTGATCGGGTTCATACCAGACGTCGGCGAGGTCATCCCTCAGGCCGAGCGTGTCGAAAACTCTGGTCGCATTCGGCGAAAGCTGCAATCCGGCGCCGATTTCCTCAAGCGCCGGAGATTGTTCGAATATCCGCACAGTATGGCCTCTTTCGGCCATGGCGAGCGCCGTCGTCAGTCCAGCAATTCCGGCGCCGACGATATCGATATGCTTTGTATTCTTCACGGGTATCCGTACATTTCGTTCGGACAGACGTCGTGTCTGATTTGCGTTCAGGGCCGACGCGTCCCTGACAGCCCCGCCTTAAAGAACTGCAGCAGTGAAGAGGCAGTTGTCCGGAAGCGTTTTCGTCACGCTGAGGAGCGGGTTGTAGCGATAGTGAGTCGAACAATAGGGGCAAACGATTTCCGTGTCGTCGCCCATATCGAGAAATTCATGCGGATGATCGAAGGGGGGATTGGCGCCGACACACATGAATTCCTTCGTTCCAACCTCGATCGTGGTGTGACCTGCGTCATTGTGGAAGTGAGGAATCGTATGTCCGGCCATGGAATTCTCCGTAAGAACAAATTTTTCAAGCAAGCATTTCTGCTTTCCATCGCCCCGCCTGCTGATCGCAAAATTCGGACGCGTCTTCAAGTCCAAATTTTTGTGATCAACCCCATTCATGCGCGCCAGGTGATCTCTCTCTTGATTTTCGAAGCCCGCTGGGTTTGAAAACAGAAACGCGAGCGGTCCGCATGTCGAACGGATCGCCTTGCGGTGTGTCATGCTTCGGGTCTGGACGATATGGTTATAGAGGCGCTGCCGATGCAGCATTTCATGAATGGCGATCTGCGGATCGCCTATCTCGATGCAGGCCCGCGCGATGCGTTTCCAATCCTGCTGATTCACGGTTTCGCCTCCACCGCTCACATCAACTGGGTGAACACCGGTTGGGTCAAAACCCTGACTGACGCCGGACACCGGGTGATTGCTCTCGATAATCGCGGTCATGGCGTCAGCGACAAGCCGCATGATCCAGACCGCTATACATTGGCGGAGATGAAGAGCGATTCCGTGGCGCTGCTGGATCATCTGTCTGTTCGACAAGCCAATGTCATGGGGTACTCAATGGGCGCGTCGATAACGGTGCGACTTGCGCTCGATGATCCCGACAGGGCGGCGTCGCTCATTTTCGGCGGTCGTGGATCGGCCATCCTGGAGCCGAACCTCGACTGGAAGTCGATCGCAGACGGCCTCCGGGCGCCGTCGGCCGATGACGTTACCGGCGAGCCGGCGCGGCGGTTTCGTCTCTTCGCCGACCAGACGGGGTCGGATCGACTGGCGCTCGCCGCCTGTATTCAGTCCATTCGCACTTTTTTCACGGAGCAGGAACTCGCAACGATCGAACACCGCGCGCTTGTCGCAACCGGAACGAAGGACGACATTGCGGGGCCGCCGGAGCCCTTCGCTGAGGCGCTGGCGCATGGCGCGGTGTTTCACATCGAAGGCAAAGACCACATGCTCGCCGTCGGCGACAAGACCTACAAGGCGGCCGTGCTGGAGTTCCTGGCCAGCGGCTCGGGAAGCCGGGTTTCCGGATGAGCGGCCAGACAGTCGACGCGACCCGTCCGGTCGAGCAGGTCCGCAAGTTTACCGGAACCCATCAAAACTGCCTGGTTGCGACGGTCTTCGGGGCAGGCGGGCCGCCTGTGGTTTTCCTGCATGGCGGCGGGCAGACCCGCCACGCATGGCAGGCGACGGCGAGAACGGTCGCCAGCGCCGGCTGGACGGCGATTTCCGTCGATCTGCGTGGTCACGGCGATAGCGACTGGATTGACGGCGCGCACTACAATTTTGACGACTTCGCCAAAGACGCGCTCCGCCTTTTCCAGACGATCGGTGAGGAGTACGGGGAGCAGCCGGTGGCCGTCGGCGCTTCGCTCGGCGGAATATCCTCGCTGATCGCACAGGACCTGTCCGGCCAGGATCTTCTTGCCGGGCTTGTTCTGGTCGATGTGACGCCCCGGATGAGGCGGGACGGCGTCGAAAAGATCCTGGGTTTCATGGGAGCAAGGGCCCATGAAGGCTTTGCCTCCCTGGAGGAGGCGGCTGACACGATCAGCGCCTACCTGCCAAATCGAAATCGACCCAAATCGCTGTCGGGACTTTCCAAGAACCTGAGGCGGGGAGAGGACGGCCGCTATCGATGGCACTGGGATCCGGCTTTCATCTCAGGGCCGCATCCGATCGAGCCCGGTCAATTCACCACGGAAGAAAAGCGGGTCGAGGCCGCCCGCGCGCTGACCATTCCCACGATGCTGGTTCGCGGGCGACAATCGGAGCTTGTCCAGGAGGAGCACACCGAGGAGTTTCTCGAGATAGCGCCGCACGCCAGGCTTGCGGATGTTTCAGGCGCCGGGCACATGGTCGCCGGCGATCGCAATGACCTGTTTCAGGCTGCCATACTCGATTTCCTCGGTGAATTGCGCAAAGGCGACGCCACGCCGTAGCTGCATGCGCATTTGTTGACGCAGCGCGGACAGTATGATCTGTCAGTCGCGCGTGCAGCGGATGTGACGCATGTCGGCTTCACGAACGACGGTTCTGTTTGAATAGGCGTAAAATGGATATCGCTTCGCGAGTTTACGATCACAACTGGAAGATCGATCCGATCGTCCGGTCCCTGATCGATACGGACTTCTACAAATTGTTGATGGCGCAGTCGGTTTTCGGAAACAATCCGGACACCCAGGTCACGTTCAGCATCATCAACCGGACGAAAGAAGTGCCTCTGGCGCAGCTGATCGACGAGAAGGAACTGCGCGACCAGCTGGACCACATACGCGATCTCAGGCTCACTCCAGGCGAGAGCACATGGCTGCGCGGCAACATGTTTTACGGCAAGCGCTACATGTTTCGACCGGACTTCATGGAGTGGTTCGAGAATTTGCGATTGCCGCCCTACCATCTGGAGCGTCGCGGCGATCAGTATGAATTGACGTTCGAAGGCCCATGGCCCGCCGTCATGCTGTGGGAGATACCGGCGCTTGCTGTCCTGATGGAGTTGCGTTCCCGCGCAGTTCTGAGAGACATGGGTCGTTTCGAACTTCAGGTCCTCTATGCGCGCGCAATGACGAGGATCTGGGAGAAAGTCGGAGACCTTCGCCGTCTGGACGCGCTCAAGATCGCCGATTTCGGAACGCGCCGCAGGCATTCCTTCCTGTGGCAGGACTGGTGCGTGCAGGCCATGCTCGAAGGTCTGGGCGACAAGTTCATCGGCACGTCGAACTGCCTGATTGCGATGCGGCGCGACGTCGAGGCGATCGGGACCAACGCGCATGAATTGCCGATGGTCTATGCGGCGCTGGCCAATAGTGACGCGGAGCTGGCGTCGGCGCCCTACAGGGTGCTGGAGAACTGGCAGGAGGAGCATGACGGCAACCTGCTGATCATCCTGCCGGACACCTACGGCACGGAAGGGTTCCTGGACCGCGCGCCGGACTGGTTGGCCGACTGGACGGGCATTCGCATTGACAGCGGAGATCCGGTCGTCGCCGCCGAGACGGCGATACGCTGGTGGCGGTCGCGCGGGGAGGATCCGCAAAAGAAGCTGCTGATCTTCTCCGATGGTCTGGATACGGACAAGATCATTGACATCTACAACCGCTTCCATGGACGCACGCGCGTCAGCTTTGGATGGGGCACGCTGCTGACGAACGATTTCCGGGGCCTCGTCGACGGGGATCGACTTGCGCCGTTCTCGCTCGTCTGCAAGGCCGTTTCCGCCGATGGCCGGCCGACCGTCAAGCTGTCGGACAATCCCCGCAAGGCCATGGGGCCGCCGCAAGAGATCGAACGCTACAAGAAGGTCTTCGGCGTCGGCGCTCAGGAAGAGCGGGACGTCCTGGTTTGACCTCAGCTTCCGTTGAAAACGGGTTTGCGCCTTTCGCGGAACGCCAGTCTGCCTTCCTCGTAATCCCTGCTTGAAAACGTCGATGCTCCGAGAGCAGAGGCTTTCTGGAAATCGTCGGCGCTATGGCTGAGCGCGGCGCGTATGGCCGCCTTTGACGCGCGGTTGCTGAGGGGCGCGTTCGCGCAGATCTCCGCAGCCAGTTGCAGCGCGTTTTCCTCCAGGTCCCGGTCGTTGTGCAGCGAGAGAAGAAAGCCGGCGTCGAGCGCCGTCGCAGCGTCGATCCGTCGGGCCGAATAGAGCATGTAGCGGGCGAATTGCGGACCCGCTGCCTCGACGATGTCAATCATTGCATCCGCCGGATAGGACAGGCCAAGCTTGCCTGCAGGCACGCTGAAAGAAGCGGTGTGGCTGGCTATGCGCAGATCGGCGGCGGCCGCAAGGCCAAACGCCCCGCCGAAACAGATGCCTCTGATAACGGCGAGAACCGGTACGGGACATTCGCGCACAGCCCTAAACGCGTCGGAATTCGACTGCTCGTATCGTTCGGCGGTGTGCGGATCGCGTCTTGCTGAATCGAATTCTCCGATGTCGGCGCCTGCGGAAAAGTCGCTTTCCCCACCGCCCTTCATCAGCACGCATCGAATGTCGTCAGCCTGGTCTATCAGTTCGAATGCATGGACGATTTCGCGCCACATCTGGTGCGTGATCGCGTTCTTCTTGTCCGGTCGATTGAGGGCAATCGTGACTATGGAATCGGACCAGCTTAGAACGATCTGGCCGTCGGCAAGCGATTTCGAAGATTGATTGTTCAATTTCTTTGACACCGTCGTTGAAAAGTTTTCGATTTGAATAATCGCGGATTCGCCCTATTTTTATCGCAAGTTTACCAAGGCGCGATAGGTTCCGAAGCAAATGCGGCCCCGGTCGTGACGCAAAAATATCGAGGGAGACGCCACGATGCCAGCACCGAAGGCGCTAAGGGCGGAACAGATCAAGGCGATGGATCCGATTTGGGACGCCATCCGCATGGAGGCCCAGCAGGCCGCCGACAATGATCCGGTTCTCGCAACCTACCATTATTCGACCATCCTGAATTTCCGGACGCTCGAAGAAGCCGTCATTCATCGCGTATGCGAGCGTCTCGATCATGCGGACATGCCGACCAACCTGCTGCGCCAGACATTCGACGAGATGCTCGACGACTGGCCGGAATGGAGCGCGATCCTGCGGGTTGATATTCAGGCAGTTTACGACCGTGATCCGGCATGCGACCGCTTTATTGAGCCGGTGCTTTATTTCAAGGGATTCCATGCAATCCAGGCGCATCGTCTTGCACACTGGCTGTGGGAAAACGGTCGCCGTGATTACGCCCTTTACCTGCAAAGCCGGTCTTCTGAAGTTTTCCAGACGGATATTCATCCGGCGGCGCGCATGGGCAAGGGCATCTTCCTCGATCATGCGACCGGTCTTGTGGTCGGCGGCACCGCGATCATCGAGGACGACGTTTCCATTCTGCATGGCGTAACGCTGGGAGGAACCGGCAAGGAGCCGGGCAACCGGCACCCGAAAGTTCGTCAAGGCGTTCTGATCGGCGCCGGCGCCAAGATTCTCGGCAATCTGGAAATAGGAAGATGTTCGCGCATCGCCTCCGGTTCGGTGGTGCTTTCCGCTGTTCCGGAAGCGTCAACGGTTGCAGGAGTTCCGGCGCGGGTCGTCGGCAAGGCCGGCTGCGTGGAGCCGTCGCGGTCCATGGACCAGATCGTCGGCGAAAGCTGAGACAACAGAAATCTCGCGTTCCAGGCCCGCATCCCGAGGTGCGGGCTGTTTCGTTTGACGACACGGGATTGCCGGTGGTTGCAGTGGGTTTTGCTGTAGATCGAAATAGTCCAGGCGGCCGGTCGCTCTTTACATCGCTGCTTCTGACGTGCGAGAAGCGCCGCTAACCTGAAACGCCGGGCGACCCGTGTCGCCGACAGGTCAATTGACGGAGATTGTCTTGAAGCCGGAAGAACTGCGCAAACTGGATTCCTATTTCAAACGCACATTCAACGCCCAGATGGCGGTTCGAAAGCGCCCCAACAAGAACGATTCGGCGGAAGTCTATATCGGAGATGAATTTCTCGGCGTGCTGTTCCGCGACGATGACGACGAAGACGATCTTTCCTACAATTTTACGATGGCTATTCTCGAGATCGATCTGGACGATCACTAAGACCCGAGACTACCGGGTCAGGCGCTGCTTGCGGGGAGGGCGGGCGCTTACGATTGCCGAGGAAACGTAGAAATTCATGGCCTGATCCAGGGCTTTCCATTGTGGCAGCAGGTCTTCGCTGAAGCGGTACATCAAGCTCAGGCCCTGTCCTGTATGAATGTCGCGCATGCAGGTGCGCGACTCATTCGGCAGATCCGAAGAATCGATGCATCTGGCGACAAAGGGATGGGCTGCGTTCGTCTCTACATAGAGATATTCACCGGCGTAGCGGCTGGTTTCGTCAAAGGTAAACCGGGTCAGTCCGTAACTCAGCGACTGACCGCGATGATCGACCAGTCGGCTGTATACGGGCGCAAACCGCTCCGACATGTCGAGCGGCATCTCCTGCCTGCTGAGCGTGATGAAAACGATATCCTGTGAACTGTCGATGCCATTGAAAAGATCCTTGGTCTCTTCGCTGTATCCCTCAAGGCTTGGCCAGAGCACGTAGAGGTCAACCCGGTTTGCAGCGCCGTCGTTTCGCTGCTCTTCGAAGCGGATCATGTTGTCCGGGATGCGCAGCGCATTATCGCCAATCGTGATGGTCCGGACGGTCGGATCCGCGCTGAAACCGCTGGTGACGATTGTGTCGCCATACCAGTGTCCGGCGATGTTCAGCAGAACTGTGAGCAGCATCAGGGATGCAGCAACTGCGGCGGTTTTCCAGATGAACGCCTGCGATATCAGGGGGCGCGGGTCGATCGCCGGATTTGCCGATTGCGAGGAGGCCATCAAATGGAATTCCCATGCGAGCAACGCCCGCATCTGTGGATCAGGTTATTTTGGATGCGATTTTCGCCAATTGTAGTTAAGACCTCGTAAACCGGCGTAATTCCGGCTTGCCGGCGCATTGTGATTTTTTCGGTAGCTGCTATGCGAGGACGGGATTGCGCAGATACCTGGAGGATTTGATATGGCGATGTACAAGCTCGACGACGAAAGCCCCAACCTGCCTGATGGTTTTTTCTGGGTTGCGGATAGCGCGTCTGTAATCGGCAAGGTGAATATCGGCTTGGATGTCGGAATTTGGTTCGGTTCGGTTCTGCGCGGGGACAACGAGCCGATAACCCTTGGCAAGGGCACGAATGTCCAGGAAAATTGCGTCATGCACACCGATATCGGATTTCCGCTCGTCATTGGCGAAGGCTGCACGATCGGTCACAAGGCGATGCTGCATGGCTGCACGATCGGCAACAACAGCCTGATCGGCATGGGCGCGATCGTGCTCAATGGAGCCAGGATCGGCGATAATTGCCTTATAGGGGCAGGAGCTCTCGTGACGGAGGGGAAGGAAATACCGGACAACAGCCTGGTCATGGGGTCGCCGGCAAAGCCGGTTCGTGAACTCGACGACAAGGCGGTCGCCATGCTGCAAGGGTCCGCGCGCCACTACATTGAAAATGCGCGTCGGTTTGCAGCTGGTCTCGAAAGAATCTCCTGAGAACAAAAAAGAGCCGTCCCTGGGGCGGGACGGCTCACAGGCCTGGTCTGAGACGGGAAGGGTGGGGACCGACCGAGGCCTGAATTCCTGTTGTGCGCCGTTCTATTTGCGGATGCTTCCGACAAATGTGGCGCGGCTGTCCTGCAGCTTGGTCCATCGGCCGGTGTTGACCGAGGATTGACGCTTTAAAAAGGTGTAATCCGTTTGTGACCACAGCAGGACTTCATCGTGCATGTTGTCGAGGATGAAGTCGCCATGGTCGGTTCTGACCGTGAGCACGGCGTGTCCCGATCCGTCGGTTTGCCTGACAATGGTGATCAGCAGGTCGGAAGCGCGAAAGCCCATCTGCATGAGCAGCTTCTGCTTCAATAGCACATAGTCCTCGCAGTCGCCGACAGCCTTGGGGTAGGCCCAGTACTCTTCGACGCCGAAAACATCCTGATCGGTCATCGGGATGATGTCGCGGTTGACCCTTGCATTGATGCTGACCATCCGGTTCCAGGCGTCCTTGTTCAGCCTCATGGGCGCGCTGTCGGGCGTCCTGTAGTTGCACTCGGACGGATGAACCTTGCAAAAATTATAGTGGCCGATCGGCTGACTCGTGCCTCCGAGCGTCTGCATGTTGGGCGAGAAGCCGAGCGCCGGCCCTGTCAGCCAGACCATGGCGAGCATGAAAATGCCGCCGATGCACAGTGTGGATTTCATGATGCGTCCCTCTCCATCTTGAGGGAACTATCTCACGCCAGATTTTAGATACCGGAAATTATCGCAATAAAAACAAAGGCTAATTCAGAATAAATGCAGTTAAAATTCTATCGAACCGGGTAAGCGGCGGGAAACCGAAAACGCAATTGCGCGGATGGCTTTACTAGGCGCTTTCTATCGGCCGTATACCGAACTAAGGTGCCCGAATGGGGAGTCATCGCTAATGCGGCAGCCAACCAAAGCGGAGCTCAGGATCGAGCATTCCATGCGCGATCCGTTTCTGGCGGATAATGTGACGAATACAATGCTGCTGCTCGCCGGCTTCATGTCCGGTTCGTTGACGCTGATCAGCGAAGGCATTCGGAGCTTCCTGATGCTGGCTGCGTCGACCTATGCCTATATTGTGCTGCGCGCCAAGCATCGCGGCCGCTTCGATCACTACGAATACGGGCTGGACAAGATTGAGAGCTTCGTCGGACTTGTCGTAGGGGGCGGGCTTCTTGCAAGCGGCCTGTGGGTTGCCCAGAGCGTGGTTTCGACCATCGTCGGAGGCGAGCCGACTGCATCGCCGCTGGGGCTGGCCGTGGGGGCGGTGGTGAACGCCGTCAATGGCGTCGTGAATATTCTCGGTTGGTGGGGGATGAAGAAGGCCGAGCCGGAAGAGCCGTCCGATGTCTTCAGGGCCCAGCTCAACGCGCGGTTCATCATGATGGCGTCTTCGGTCTTTCTCCAGATCACGCTGACGATCGCCGCTTTGGCGATCGATCCCGTCGTGGCGCTGCTGATGGATGCGCTTGGCGCCGCTTTCGTTGCAACGATTATGGTGTTGCGCGGTGTTTCGATGCTTTTGCGCTCGGCGCCTCAGATCCTGGATTCAAGGCCGGACGAGGACGTCTGCAAGGCTGTGCGCGAGGCGGCCGAGGCGGTTGTCGCCCCCGCCCAGGTCGCCCGGTTCAGGGCGCGGCCGATCATGGAGGGTGTCCAGGCGGAAGTCTTCGTGACGACGCCGCCGGATATGCCGGCCTCGGCTTTGTCACGGTGGCGCCAGGACATACTGGATCGCCTGCAGGACGGCGCGATGCGGATCGAACTCGCGGTTCTTTCCGAACACCAGGCCGATGAACAGGAAACGTGACGACCCAGACGATCATGTAATCACATTTCCGGGAATGAAACGGGGGTATCGATGCGCGGCAGGAAAGTTCTGTTACTGACAATCTTGGTGTTCGGAGCCTATTGCCTCTGGATGATCGGGCCGTATATCCGATCCACGCTGGTTCGCGACTCCGCCATCACAACCTGGTCGCGGATGGCTGTTGCGCCCATTGAAGGCCGTATCGTAACCGAGCTGCCGCTCGCCGGTTCGATCGTGGGGAGCGACGGCCTCGTGGCAACGATCGAAAATCCGCTGCTGTTTGATGAAAAACGATCGGTGGACGACATGCGTCAGCAGGTCGCCACCGCGCAAAGCAATGCCGCCGAAGCCACTGATCAGCTTGACGACATTGAAAGTTTGGAACGGCGAAGAGTGAGTCAACGCGATCAGTCGGCGGAGGTTTTTCACGAAACCCTTGAGACGGAAATCCAGACGCTCAGGCGGCAGATTGCGGTCAATGCAAAGCGGATCGACGTGCTGCAGCGGATCGTGGATCGCAGCCAGACCTTGACGGAGCGCGGCGTTGGATCGAACGCCGATCTTGACGAAGCCGCCCTCCGGCTATCCGACGCCAACGCGCGGGCGGCCGAGCTCAACGCCGAACTTGCTTTTGCGCTATTGCGGGACAAGGCGGCCGAATCCGGCGTGTTCATCGCCGCCGATGGCAGCACGCCCGACTGGCTCCGCTACGGCGAGTTGGAGCTGCAGTTGCAGCAACAGAAATTGCGCCATGAACTCGACCGCGCGAATGCCCGCGTCGACGACGCAAAACGTGGACTCGCATTGGCGACGACGGCGCTGGCGGAACTTTCCGCTGCAAATGTGACTGCGCCGGGCGGCTCGCAGATCTTCAGCGTCCTCGCCGCGCCGGACGCCGCAGTCACCGCTGGTCAACCCATTGTCGAATGGATCAATTGCGAGGCGCTGCTGGTGGACGTGCCGGTGCCTGACGCCGAGATTCCGCTGATCAGGAAAGGCGATCGCGCGGAGGTGGTCATGGAAGGAGAATCCTCGGTCCGTGACGCGACGGTTCTTCTGACGCGGGGATCGGCGTCTCCGATCGGCCGCAAGGATCTGGCGGCGGTTGCAAAGGGGCGCACTGCAGGCGTCGCGCAGGCGTTGCTTTCGCTCGACAGGGAAGGGATGGGACCGGACCGGTGTCCGATTGGCCAATCCGCCTATGTGCGGTTTCCGGGCGTCGGCCTGTTTGACGTGCTGAAGGCGCGTTTGCGGCTATGATCGCCAGCGGGCGCCGCACGCCGACCCCGATCGAGCTCGAAAGAGAGCGAACTCTGATCATCACGGAAGTCGCCGACACGGCCATTGTCGTCCTGTTGATCGCCGCAGCCCTCGCCAGCGGATCGCTGACGATGCTGGGCGAGGCGACGCGCGGAGCGCTCACCCTTGGCATTGGATACTATTCGTTGTGGCTGTTGCGCGCCGTGCACCGAAACATGTTGAAGGGATTTCAATTCGGCACGGGAAAGATCGAGCAGTTCGCCTGGGTTGTCGTCGGACTTGGCATGGTCCTTGGCGCATTATGGGTCGGACAGAGCGTATTCCGGGCCCTGGATGGCGACGGTCCCGCAGCCAGTCCGCTCGGGCTCTCGGTCGCCGCGATCTTCAATGCTCTCAACTTCTGCATCAACTGGCTCAGCTGGCGCGGCATGCGCGCCGCGGCCAGAGAAGAAACGGGCGGCGTTCTTGGCGCCGAACTCAGCGCCCGGCGGGGAGCCGTCGTTGGCACCGGCATTCTTCAGGTGACACTGACTTTGGCCGTGTTCGCCAAGGATCCAGGGGTCGTTCTTCTGCTCGATTCGTTCGGAGCGCTGCTTGTTGTCTTTCTCATGCTGCGCCGGGGCCTGCGGATGATCAGCGCCGGTCTTTCGAGCCTGTTCGACCAGCCGGCCGATCCTGACAGGATGGAGGCGGTGCGCGCGGCGGTGGAGGCCTCTGTTCCCGAACGCGCGCTGATCGGATTTCGAACGCGACGGGGAGGCGACAGGCTGTTTGTCGAAGTCGCGATCGATACCGCGTCTGACGCTACGACCGGTGATATCGAGAATTACAGAAAATCACTGCAATCGGCTCTGCGGAGTCTCGAGACGCCCGTCGATCTTGTTGTCGTTGCTTCCTGAATTGCGCGCCCGACGCAGAGGTCAGATGTAATTTTCCAGCGCTTCCGGCGGCTGGATGGTGGCGAATTCGATGGCGATGCCGTCATCGAAATGGCGCACGACGCGGCCGCGCATGTTTCCGAGAATGACATGCGAACCGAGCGCAGGCCTGGCCTCGATCTCGATTGCGGCGCCGGACATCGAAAGGTCCACGATACGACAGGGATAGGTGTCGCCGTCGGCGAGTTTGATTTCCGCATTCGGATCGCGCGGAACAATCCGCTCATGCCGCCGATCTTCGGCTACGCCCATTTCGTTGCGGTTTGCGAACCAGTTCAACTGCGCCGCGAGTTTTTGCCGCTTTCTTTCGGTCGCCTTGATCTTGATTCGGAAGCCGTCTTCGGTCAGCGCGGAGACCTTGCCTTCGACCCGTCCAATATGGTCGATATAGGCGATAATTCTCTCCTGGTTTTGTGGCCTGGCCGCACAGCGAAAATAGGCCTCGAAGGGAGACATTTCTACCGCAACGCATTGATATTCATTGAAATCCGCACACATGAGCCGCCCGCCGAGGTCGAGGGCGACTACCTTGTATCCATTTCCCTCGGGATCAGGCGTGATAATGCGCTCCAATGTTGGCCTCGTCGTTTGCATGGAATACTGATCCTTGAAAGGGTGGGACCCAGCCACCGTTGTACTATATATCTATGCTCAACCGTTAACAACCGGTAATAGATGTTATCGATGGAAACGATACAATTATAAATAGAAGTCCATCAGGTAAAATATCAATGGTTGCAAACTGGTATTATTCATCTTGGTTAACAATTTATTGGCGCGCGTTTGCCGTCCAGCCGGCTGCCTGTACGCGTTTTGTCGAGCCGCTTCTTTTTTTGCGCCGAACGGAATACTAGCTAAGTCCGATTGAGTGTGAAAGGCGCGTATCATGGCGGAGAGACAGCCGGATCTGGAAAACAACGGTCCTGCAGGCGACTGGTCGAGCGGGCGACCGCCGCGACAGCCGATTTTCAATCTGCCCGCAGTCGTCACCTGGGCGACATTCGCGATGTGGTTCATCCATGTCGCCAGGGCCTATGTCCTTACGCAGGATCAGAATATTTTCGTTCTCATTCATGGCGCCTTTATTCCGATACGCTATGAATCCGTGTCGCTGTTTACCGATCCGGCTGCTTTCTGGACGCCGGTCACCTATTCATTGCTTCACGCGAATTTCGCGCACTTGATCGTCAACACGCTCTGGCTCATCGCCTTCGGCGCGGTTGTCGCGCGTCGAATAGGAACGCAGCGATTCGTCATATTCTGGATTCTGTCGGCTATGGCGTCGGCGGGGCTGTATTTCCTGTTTCACAAGGAGAGCGGCGCGCCGATGATCGGCGCCTCCGGCGTGATCTCGGCTCTCATGGGCGCTGCGGCGCGTTTCGCCTTCCCCAGGCACGGCGGCTTCAATCGCCTCAATGCGCACAGGCTGCCTTATCAGACGCTGCAGGAAACCCTCGCGAACCGCACGGTGATCACTTACGTGGTGATATGGTTTGCAATCAACGCGATTGCCGCCTTCGGCCTGCTGGGCGGACCGGGCCCTGATGCCCAGATCGCCTGGGAAGCGCATGTCGGCGGCTTTCTCTTCGGCTTCTTCGTATTTCGGTTCTTTGACGTCGGGCCGCATTTCAAACCTGCCGCCTGAACCTTTGGCGGAATGGTTTAAGTCTCACATTTCATTTCGTTTCACGAAGAATTCGAGATTGGCTCGCACGTTACCATTTGCTTGCAATTCGCCGCGGCTGCGCGCACGATATGATGACTGATGCGCCGATACAGCGGCCGGGAAAGGATGCCGCCGTAACGAATGTGAGTGAGGAGACACCCATGACAGTCAAGGCAATACTCGATCAGAAAGGCCGTGAAGTGATCACGGTCACGCCTGAAATCTCACTGTCGGAAGCCAACGCCAGGCTGGCGGAATACAAGATCGGCGCCGTCGTCGTCGTCGACAAGTCCAACAGGATCTGCGGAATCCTGTCGGAACGCGATATTGTGCGCGCGCTGGCCGCCAAGGGGGTTGACGCGATGTCCGGACCGGTCTCATCCGCCATGACAGCGAATGTAAAGGTCTGCAGCGAGACCCATTCGGTCAATCAGTTGATGGAGATGATGACGCAGGGACGGTTCCGTCACCTGCCGGTCGAGGTCGACGGAAAACTGGGAGGCCTCGTCTCGATCGGCGACGTCGTGCGCCTGCGCATCGAACAGGTCGAGCGCGAAGCCGAGGAAATCAAGGCCTATATCGCCAGTTAATCGACTGCGGCGGCGATCTTTGCCGCGTTGGCCTTGAGTTCGTCCGCGTCGCCCTGCTGCGAGGCGGGCGGGAGGAGGGCGACGCCCTCGAAACGCGGAATAACGTGGACATGCAGGTGGAACACCACTTGTCCGCCGGCTGATTCGTTGAATTGCTGGATGGTCACGCCGTCGGCCGCGAACGCCTTCTTGCAGGCCCGCGCCATCCGCTGGACGGTTTTTCCTACGCTGGCGTAGTCCTCAGGCGCGATATCGAGAATATTGCGCGCCGGGTTCTTCGGAATGACCAGGCAATGTCCGGGTCCGCGAGGCATGATGTCCATGAAAACCAGTGTGTCGTCGTCCTCGAAAACCTTGTGGCAGGGCAGTTCGCCACGAAGAATCTTCGCGAAGATGTTCTGATCGTCATAGGCCGGTTCACTCATCCCGATAGTCCTCGTTCATGCTTGGTTGGCGGTGAGATACACATGAAGGGGCGCGCCTGTTCCGTCAAGAACGAGTATGGTTGCAATGTCTCGCAATTTCGTGTCGGCGCAATTGGTCTATAGTGTCCGGCAAGATGGATAATTCGGTAACTCTTCATCAATAGGTTGCTAACAAATCAAACTGGAGGAATGAAAATGGCGTCGAAGAATGTTTGTGAAGTTCTGCTGGATAACCTCGCTCATGCCGGAGCCCGCCACATTTTCGGCGTTACCGGCGATGCGCTCAATCCGTTCCTCGAGGCGATCCGCGGAGACGGGCGCTTCGAGTGGTTCGGCGTGCGCCATGAAGAGAACGCCGCCTATGCGGCCTACAGCCAGGCGGCGCTGAGCGGCGGAATAGGCGTGTGCGCAGGCACGGTCGGCCCGGGCGCTTTGCACCTGATAAACGGTCTCTATAACGCGAAGAAGGAACGGGCGGGCGTTGTTGCGATCACCGGTCAGGTCGCCCACAAGGAGCGCAGCACGAACTACCACCAGGAAGTGAACCTGGAGAAGATGTTCGACGACGTCTGCGGCTTTCAGGCGATTATTCACACGGCCGAGGCGGCGCCGCGGTTGATGCAGATGGCGATCCAGAAAGCGCTGATCGAGCGCGAGGTCGTGCGCATCGAATTGCCCATCGACGTCACCGAACAGAAAGTGCCTGAAATCCGCAAGGACTTCCATTTCGTGACGAAACCTTCGGCGATCATCCCGCCGCAGGAGGAAATCGAACGCGCCGCCGACCTGATCAATCAGGGCAAAAAAGTGGCGTTCTTCTGCGGTCACGGCTGCCACGGCGCGCGAGACGAAATCGTGGAGCTCGCCAAACGCATTCACGCGCCGATCACCCATACTCTCAAGGGCAAGGAAGTCTTCGACTATGATGACGGTCCCGTGGTCGGCATGACGGGCCTCCTGGGCAATCCGGGCGGCTATCACAGCGTGCGGGACTGCGACGTCCTGGTGATGCTGGGAACCGACTTTCCCTATGAGTGGTTCATTCCCGGCGGCATCGAGGTCGTCCAGGTGGATTGCCGCGCCGAAAATGTCGGCAGGCGGACAAATGTGACGGTGGGGCTGATCGGCACGATCAAGGAAACGGTCGCGCTGCTCGCGCCGCTGGTAAAGGACAAGTCGGACGCCGATTTCTTCGACAAGCAGAAAAAGCGCTCGTCGAAATGGTTGAAAGCAATGGAGGAGCAGGGATCGCCGGAACGCACCTCCAAGCCATTGCATCCTCAACTGTTCGCCAAGGCCGTGTCGGACATCGCGGACGACGATGCGGTTTTCGCGGCCGATGTCGGCGAATGCACCGTTTGGCTGGCGCGTCAGATGCGTTTGAAGGGCGAGCGCCGCATGGTCAGCGCCTTCAATCACGGCTCCCTCGGTTCCGGCCTGCCGTCCGCGCTCGGCGCGATTGCGCTCAATCCCAAACGTCAGGTGTGGTCGCTGTGCGGCGATGGCGGTTTTGGTATGGCCATGCAGGATTTCGTGACCGCCGTGCGCTATGACTGGCCGCTCAAGGTGATCATCTTCAACAATTCCGAACTGGGTTTCGTCAAAATGGAGATGGAGGTCGCGGGCTACGCCTACAACAGGAACGCCACGCACCTGCAGAATCCGGACTTTGCCGAATACGCGAAGATCTGCGGCGGAGACGGCGTTCGTGTTGAAGACGCTGATCAGGTCATTCCCGCCATCGAAAAGGCCGCAGCGTCCGACAAACCCTTCATCATCGATGCGATCGTCACGTCCGGCGAGTTCGCCATGCCGCCGCACATCGAGATTAATCAGGCCTGGGGCTTCGGCCTTGTGAAGGTCAAGGAAGGCATCCTGATGTTGAAGGGCGATGAAAGCCAGTGGGACAACTGGAAGGACGAAATCAAGGCTTCGCTGTAACCCTGAATACAGTATCCGATTGAGAAATCAGCGAGATTCATAGTCATTTTTCTGAAAAGAACTATGGTTAGGAATTGGTGATTTCTTAATTCTATTGTTGTTCAATCACCGAATATGGCAGACACAATTGTTGTTTGCGCCGGATGAGTATTGCGTTCCGGGTACTGGCCGAAAGCCGACTTCCCGGTTAATGATTGAAAAAACACCGTTTGCGAGAGCGAATGGGCGACGTATCGCGTACAGGGAAGGGTCAGCACGGGTTTGTTTCCAGACTTCAGGAATACTTGCTCCAAGCCGCACTGATAAATCGATGACGGGCCGCCGAACCATGTCTGAACGGGCGCATTCCAGGGGCAGACATTGTCTCGCCGCGATGCTTTGCGCCGGCTTGATTCCTGTTCCTCAGGCGGCGTTTGCGTTCGAGCTTTTCGGGATCCATCTGTGGGGCAAGAAACAGGAGGCGGTCGAAGAAGTCGAACCCGTCCCCGATCCTGTCACCTACAAGGTTGAACTCAGCGTCGACAACGAGGAGATCAAATCGGATCTCGAATCTTCGTCGCTTCTGCTCGCGGAAGAAACCAAGCCGCCCTCCGGCACGATCGGGCTTCTGACCCGCGCGCACAATGACCAGAGGCGGCTCGTCGCAACATTGTATTCGCTGGGCTATTACGGCGGCACGGCTTCGATCCTCGTAAACGGTCGTCCGTATGAAATCGTCCCGATCGACGCCGGCCTGGACAGGGCTGGAACCGTCAATGTCGTGATCCATGTCAAGACCGGGCCTTTGTTCCATTTTGCCCCGGCGGATGTCGTCGCCTCGGACGGCGAGACGGTGGACCTTTCGGAGTATGGCGTGGTCCCGGGCGAGGTCGCTAAATCCGGTCGGGTAGCCCAGGCCGCATCGAGGGTTGTGAGCGCCTGGCGCGACAAGGGCTACGCCTTTGCGAAGATTTCGGACCAGGAACTTGTCGCTAACCACAACAACGATCTGCTGGAAGTCAAATTGCGTCTCGATACGGGCATAAAGGCGGTTTTCGGTGACGTGAAAGTGGTGGGCGCCGTCGACATAGAGCCGGATTTCATCATCCAGCAGGCGAATATCAAGCGCGGCGCGATCTTCAGTCCGAAAGACCTTGCCGACGCCAGCAAGCGGCTTCGCGCGCTGGGCGTGTTCTCCAGCGTCGTCGTAGAGGAAGCGAGCGCTCCCGATCCCGACGGATCCGTCCCGATCACGATCACGGTGAGTGAGCGCGATCCGAAGGGCTTCGGCATCGGTCTGACCGCCGCCACGCAGGATGGCCTTGGCGGTGAGGCGTTCTGGGTGAACAGGAACCTGTTCGGCCGCGCGGAGTCTCTGCGGTTTGAAGCCTCCATGCAGGGCGTCGGCCGCGACAATCTCGAAACCGATCTGGATTATCGCGCCGCGATGATTTTCTCGAAGCCCGGTGTCTTCGGACCGCTGACGACATTCAGCACGAAACTCGAGGCCGAGCTTCTCGACAACGACGCCTATTTGAAAAAATCCGTTTCCGCCAACTTCGCGCTCGAACGGGAATTCACCGACACGGTTTCCGGCAAGGCCGCGCTGGATATCGAATATGC
This sequence comes from Rhizobiaceae bacterium MnEN-MB40S, assembly GCA_024343425.1. Taxonomy (GTDB): domain Bacteria; phylum Pseudomonadota; class Alphaproteobacteria; order Rhizobiales; family Rhizobiaceae; genus Flavimaribacter. The sequence continues at coordinate 206,343 of BRLC01000025.1, read as the reverse complement.
GGACTTTACGGAAACCGTCTATCCGTCGCGATCGCTGATCGTTTCGACGCCGCTGGAACTGACCTGGGACACCAGGGACGACAAGCTCAATCCTACAAAGGGCATGCGTTTCGTGCTCTATGGAGAGCCGGCCTTCGATTTCGAAGATTCCGCGTCCTTCTTCAAGACAAAGGCAGTCTTCAGCGCGTATCAGGCGCTGAACGAGGCCCGGACATTCGTCCTCGCAGGCCGCCTTGCCGCCGGCACGATCGTCGGCGCTGGCATATCCGAGGTGCCTCCCGACCGGCTGTTCTTTGCCGGCGGCGGCGGTTCGATCCGCGGTTACGCCTATCAGGCGGCGAGCCCGCGCGACAGCGATAACGAACTGATCGGCGGCTTGTCGCTGATCGAGGCGTCGGTTGAAGCCCGCGTCGGACTGACCGAGAATTTTGGCCTTGCCTTTTTCGTTGACACCGGCGGCGCTTTCTCGTCGTCGACCCCGGGCGATGGCGGCCAATGGTACACCGGCGTCGGCGCCGGCGTGCGCTACAATACGCCGGTCGGTCCGTTGCGCATGGATTTCGCCATCCCGCTGGAACAGATCAGGGACGAACCCTCCTACGGGATCTATCTCGGATTGGGTCAGGCGTTCTGATCGTTACCATTGATTGAGTGAATCGATATAGTGTCGCCGCTATTGAGCCTTACAAGGTAGGCATGATGAAGATTCTTACGCGCATTCTGCTTGGCCTCTGCATCGTGATCATCGTGCTGGTCGCGGCGGTGTTCGGGCTGCTCGGGACGCGTCCGGGTCTCGATCTTGTCGCCTCGGTCGTCAACTCCGTCGCCAGCAACGATGATCAGACAATCGAGATAACCGGTATCGACGGCGTTCTCTCCGGCAGGCCTTCGGTGGAAAAGGTAACGATAGCCGACCGTGAAGGCGTTTGGCTGACCGTTGCGGATGTTCAGGCGGAACTCGCGCTCCTGCCGCTCCTGACGGTGAATATCCAGGCGGCCGGGCTTTCAGCCGACATGATCGACCTGGCAAGACTGCCGCAGGGCAATCCGGAGGCCGAACCCGCGCCAAGCGATGGCGGCGGTTTCTCGCTGCCTGCCATCCGCGCCGACATTCAGAATATTTTCGTTCGCGAAATCAGGCTCGGGGAGCCGGTCATCGGCGAGGCCGCCACGCTGCAACTGACCGGCGCCGCCATGCTTGACGACGCTCCGGTCAATATCGCCGGCAATCTCGAGCTCCTGCGCACCGATGGCGCGCAGGGCGACATCAAGGCCGACTGGAAACTGGCGCCGGACACCAACGAGCTGAAGCTGGATCTGTCCGTCAGCGAACCTCGCGACGGGCTCCTTGCGCGCACTCTGGATATTTACGGCCTGCCGTCGGTCGATGCGCGGATCAAAGGCGACGGGCCGCTCGACAACTGGCAATCCCAGATTTCGGTGAGCCTCGACGGCGAAGAAACGGTTTCGGGTTCGGTGGCGCTTTCCTGGACGCAGGAGCGCCAGCAGGTTTCAGGCGCCCTGGCTGGACAACTGGCGCGACTGGCGCCGCAGCAATTCAAACCGGTGCTCGCCGGCGAAACGGACATCAAGGTGGATGTGACCCGGGCGAGCGACAACACGCTTCGCATCGATACGCTGAGCGTCAAGTCGCAGCTCGCCTCGCTCAGCGCCGCCGGTCATGTGCTGCCGGACAGCAACGCGGTCGACATGCAGGCCAGTCTCGAATTCGGCATGCCGGGTTCGGATGTGATGTTCCAGCTCGACGACAATGCGTCCGTCACCGTCGGGCATGTGCAGATGACCACGGCGCTCAAGGGGTCAATGGACGACGCGCAATGGCGGCTTGAAGCCGCGGTCGCATCGCTTTCCGACGACGCCCGGTCGCTGACCGATCTGCGCATTACGGGAAGTTCGACGGACATCAATGTGAATGCGCGTTCGGGTTCCGCCGTTGTCAAACTCGATATCGGTTCTCTCAATTCGGGGCAGGCGGACGTCGCGGATCTCGTGGATGGTCCCGCCAGCATGACGCTCCAGGCGAACCTGAATGGCGACAGGCTGGACCTTCAGGATATTCAGTTCGCGCTCAACCAGGTCAGGGGCGCTCTCAAGGGCGACGTCGATCTGGCGGACCTCTCGCTTTCGCTTGCTCTCAGGGCCAATGTTCCCGCGCAGAAGGAGGGGCTTGCCCGCCAGTTGTTCGGCGGTCAGGCGCTGGACATATCGGGAAATCTGGCGCGCAACGGCGAAGGGCTGCTGAGTTTCAGCAATCTGGACGTCAAGAGCGGCAATCTGATGCTTGGCGGCAAGGGTCAGCTTTCCTCATCAGCTCTCGAATTTGACGGAGACGTCGCGCTGCGGGACCTTTCGGCTCTCAATGCCGATGTCGCCGGTTCGGTGCAGGCCGACGTCCGTCTGAGCGGCTCTCCGGAAGATCCGTCATTCGAGATCACGGCCCGCGGGCGCGATGTCGTTGTTCTGGAAAATGCGCTCGAAAATCTCGTTCTCACGGCGCAGGGCAGGAACGCGGTTTCGGATCTTGCCGCCGATATCAAGCTCGATGGCCGTTACAACGAACAGCCTTTGTCCATCGTCGCCGATGTCAGTCGCGGCTCCGGACCGATACCGCTGATCAGCAATCTGAAAGTGGACATTCCGGGTGTGACGGCCAGCGGCGGCTTGCAGCCGAACGCGGATGGCGTGGTGACCGGCGAACTCGATGTCGACGTCACTTCGCTTGAAGAACTCGCGCCGTTGATGCTGCGCGACGATCTCGCAGGCAAGCTGACAGGCAAAGTCGTTTTTGCCGACAATGATTCCCGCCAGACCGTCAACGCCAAATTCAGCACCGACAGGCTCGACGCAGCCGGCGTTGTCGTCCAGAGCATGACGGCCGATCTCAATGTCTCGGTTCTGCCGGACGGACTTGGCATGCTGGCCGACGTCCGGGCCGGGCAGATTGACGCGCAAGGCCAGAAAATCACCGACGCTGTGATCAAGGCTTCCGGCGATCTCGACAAGATGCCGCTGAGCATCAGCGCCAATGTGGCGGATTCTCCCGTGCGTGTTTCGGGCTGGGTCTCGATGGTCGACAACGTGACGACGATTGCGCTCGATGAAGCGAAAGGAACCTATTCGAACATTCCACTGAACCTGACCCAGCCGATCGAGATCCGCATCACCGGCGAGACGACGCAACTGCCGGAGATCGCGCTGCAGATCGGACAAGGCACAGCGACTATCAGCGGCACGGCCGGCGATCAACTGGCAGTGGACGTCAAGATCGAGCGGCTGCCGTTGTCGATCATCGACAATGTCGCGGCAACCGGCATGGGGCCTCAGGGAACGCTCAGCGCCACTGCGAAGATCACCGGCGCTTCGTCCGATCCGACGGTGGATTATCAGGTAAATGTCGAAAGCCTCTCTACCGAAATCACCCGTTCCATACAGGCGCCCGCGCTTTCTATCGATTCCTCCGGCACATTCGCTGGCATGGTTTTGAACACGACCAGCCGCGCCTTTGGGGGCGGGCTTGAACTGAACGCCAATGGCAGCGTCAATCTCAGTGGCGACTCGCCTCAGCTCGATATCAGCCTGCAGGGCGCCGCCCCGTTTGCATTCGCCGGACTGGCGCTGGCGTCGTCCGGCGTACAGTTGAATGGCGTCGCCAACGTATCGTTGTCCGTGTCGGGTTCGGCGGCCAATCCCAACCTCAGCGGCCAGATATCGACAAGCGGAGCGACGTTTATCGAGGACACCGCCCAACTCGTAATCCGTGACATAGCGACCACGATTGATTTCACCGCGGCTCGAGCGACGATCAGCAGCCTGTCCGGACGGCTGGGCCAGAACGGCAAGATATCCGGTTCGGGCTATGTCGATCTGGACGCCGGCGCAGGCTTTCCAGCCGACATTCAGGTGTCGCTTGACGACGGTGTCTATTCCGACGGGGAGATCGTCACGGCCGAGTTTGATGCGAAGATGCACATAAACGGGCCGGTCGCCACCACTGGAGCGCTGGACGGGACCGTCGATATCAGGCGCATGGACATCACCGTGCCCGACACGCTGCCGTCATCCATTCCGCTGGTCGACGTCAAACACATCAATCCGCCTGCGGCTGTCGCCCGGCAGACACAGGAAATCACCGGCGGCGGCAGTTCGAGTTCGAGCAGCGACGATACGGGCGGTTTGCAGCTTGATCTGACGGTCAACGCTCCGGGACGGATATTCCTGCGTGGGCGCGGCATGGATGCGGAGTTTCGCGGCAATATCGAGGTGGTCGGCTCGGTCGGCAATCCGCGCGCCACGGGTGATTTTGAAATGGTGCGCGGCCGCATCAACGTCCTGACAAAGCGTTTCGACTTCGATCATGGCAAGATCATCTTCACAGGCCCACTCGATCCCACGCTTGATTTCGAGACCGCAACGACCCAGGGCGGCGTCACCTTCTCGGTCAATGTCGATGGAACTGCTTCGTCGCCGCAGATTACGTTCTCGTCGAGCCCGGAGATGCCTCAGGACGAAGTGCTCGCCCAGTTGTTCTTCGGCAAGGGCGTTTCCAATCTGTCCGCGATCCAGATCGCGCAGCTGGCCGGAGCGATCGCCGAAATCAGCGGAGCCGGCGGTGGCGGCGGCCTGTTTGGAAGCCTGCGCAATTTTACCGGACTGGATGATATCGATATTCAGTCCGGGGGAGCCGACGGTGAGACGACCGTCGGCATCGGACGCTATCTGAACGACAGGACCTATCTCAATGTCGAGAAGGGGCTGACAGGGGACTCGGGGCGCGTGCGCATCGATGTCGAACTGACGGATCATCTCAAGCTGCGCGGGGAAGCCGGGATCGACGGCAACACAAAGGCCGGCATTTTCTATGAGCGGGATTACAAGTAGACGGGCCGGAGCAGGCATCGCCGATTGATTGGGTGTGGGGACATGATGGATACGCTTGCGCGTCGTATTGACCAGGGCAGAGGGGTTGAAAAGGCCGATCTGGTTCTGAAGGGCGGCGCGATATTCGACCTTGTCACCGGCGCGTTCATTCACACAGATATCGCGATTTGCGGCGATGTGATCGTCGGCACATGCGGCGATTATGCCGGCGTGACGGAAATCGACATCACCGGCAAAACCGTCGTTCCGGGATTCGTGGATACACATTTGCATATTGAATCGTCGGCCGTAACGCCGTTCGAGTTCGACCGCTGCGTGCTGCCGCGCGGCGTCACAACGGCGGTCTGTGATCCGCATGAGATCGCCAACGTCATCGGCGCCGAGGGTATCCGCTATTTTCAGGCCTGCGCCGAAAACACGATCATGGATATCCGCATCCAGCTCAGCAGTTGCGTTCCGGCGACCGCTTTCGAGACCTCCGGCGCATCGCTCGACGTTCATGACCTGGAAGCGCTGAGAAACCACCCGAAGGTGCTCGGGCTCGCCGAAATGATGAATTATCCGGGCGTGCTCGCAAAGGATCCGGTCTGCCTGGAAAAACTGGCGGCGTTCTCGGACGCTCCAATCGACGGCCACGCCCCGCAATTGCGCGGACTCGACCTCAACGGATATTTGTCCGCCGGCATTCGCACCGATCACGAGGTGACGACGGCGGAAGAGGCGCTTGAAAAGTTGCAGAAGGGCATGCGTGTCTTCGTGCGCGAGGGGTCGGTTTCGAAGGATCTCGCTGCGCTGATGCCGATCATTACGGAGCGCAATTCACCGTTCATCGCCCTGTGCACGGACGATCGCAATCCGCTCGACATCGGCGAACACGGACATATCGATTACATGATCCGCACGGCGATCGCGGCCGGCGTCGAGCCGCTGGCGATCTATCGCGCCGCCAGCCTGTCGGGCGCCCAGGCCCATACGCTGCGGGATCGCGGACTGATCGCTCCTGGCTGGCGGGCGGATATCGTGATCCTCAACGATCTGGAGACCTGCGATGTCGATCAAGTCGTCTGCGCCGGCCGACTGGTCGATGAGGCGCTGTTTGCGGCCCGCAAGCTCGTTCCGCCGGTGGGGCGCAACAGCGTTCACATTAAGCCTGTCTCAGCGGAAGATCTGAAGGCTCATCAGACGAACGGAACCACGCCGGTCATCGGCGTCATTCCTGGCAAGATCATTACCGAGCATCTGGAAATGGACCTGCCTGTCGAAGACAGCAGGCCGCAGATTGATTTCGAACAGGATGCGCTCAAGGTCGCGGTCATCGAGCGGCACGGAAAAAACAGCAATATCAGCGTCGGCTTCGTGCATGGCTTCGGCCTCAAGAAAGGGGCGATCGCGTCAACCCTGGGTCACGACAGCCACAATCTGTGCATCGTCGGAACCAACGAGCGCGACATGGCTGTCGCGGCCAATCGGCTGGGCGAGATCGAGGGCGGTTTCGCGGTGGTCGAAGACGGCGAAGTCAAAGCCGAGATCAGTCTTCCCGTTGCCGGTCTGATGAGCCTTGAGCCCTACGAGACGGTCTATGACAGTCTGAAAAAACTGAGAGAGGCCGCGTACGCGCTCGGCACGGTGCTTGAGGAGCCGTTCCTCCAGGTCGCCTTCCTGCCGCTGCCGGTCATTCCGCACCTGAAGATCACCGACCGCGGCATGTTCGACGTCGACCGTTTCGAACTGATCCGGGAGCCTGCTGAAGACGCCGGTTAGATTTCATAATCAGTTTTGACCAATGCGCCCGCGGAAGAACGGAAGAAGAACATTGTTGCTGCATTTCCCGCTCGTCTGTGCTACAAGAAGGGCGTTGGAATTTGCCTGCCGCCATGCGCTTGATGCCTGAAAACGCGGATTCCCGAAACAAAGCCAGATTTACCGAAACAAAGCCAGACTGCGTAAAATCCGGATTCCCGAAACGAAGCCAAAGGTCTCGAACGCCAATTCCCAAAACAAACCCGAACGCCTTGAACCTGTTTCCCGAAACAAAGCCAGAATTGGCGATGAATCCCAAATCCCGAAACAAAGCCAGATCTCGTTTTCGCATGAAATTGGCATGGAATTTTATAAAAAATAATAAAAACAATAAGTTATTCGGGAGCGCTTTCTGAGCGTTCACGCTGATAACGCCGTTCCAGCCCGAAGCAACCCCAGATCAGTCCGAGGATCAGGTAGAAGTGACGCCAGTGGTCCGTATCGATGACCGTGCCGATCAGGACATGCCCAACAAAAACGACATAGGCGCACAGCAGGAAGGGCTGCCAGGTCCGGTCCCGCAACAGGCATTTGAACCCGACGGCGAGGGTTAGGGCGATCAGCGTGAAATAGGAGGCGAAACCGATCCAGCCATAGTCCAGCAACGCTTTCAGCCAGATGTTGTGGGTGTCTTCCCCATAGATCGTGCCGAAGACCACCGGCCCGATGCCGAGCGGATGCTCCATGGCCATGTAAAATCCGATGCCGTGCCGGGCAAAGCGTCCGTAAACGGCGGTGTCATAGGATTGCACCAGTTGCGCGCGGTCGGCGAACAGGCTCGAGACCTGTTCGAACTGGAGTGCGATGACGAGCGCCACGACGACGAGGCCCAGTCCGGCGACGCTCAGCCCGATGATTTTCATTCTGAAGGCGGGGGCGTTTTCCTTGAGGAGCATCAACAGGATCAACAGGGCGACGGACAGGAAGTAGAGGCCCCATGCCGCGCGTGAAAACGAGAGGAAGACGCCGAAACTCAGAACAAGAAAGGCGGCTATCCGCAAAGGCGCTGCCAAGAGCGGCCCGGACAGGATCGAGTGCAGGAGGAAGACGATTGGCAGGATCAGAAACGGCCCGAACACATTGGGGTCCTGAAACGTGCCCTTGGCGCGATCGTAGAGAATGAAGGCTTCGCTGCCCGGGATCAGATAGAAATAGGCGGCGATGCCAATGGTCGCAGTAACCAGCGCGCCGGCGAGATAGGCGTAGAAGATGGTTGCAAGCCGGCTTTCGTCCTGTTCGATGATGGCGGCGAAGAAGACCGCCGACAGCGCCAGAAACAACGATACGGCCATGTACAGGGCGGCGTCGAAATCAAGCTCCGCCATTGTAGTCAGCGAGAGCAGGCCGCCTACATTGAAAAACACAAGGAGAGCCAGCAGCGACGCCGCGTTGGCGGTGATCCTCAGTCCAAGGATGAACCAGACGCCGATCAGCGCCGACATGTAGAGTTCGTAGGGCGCCGGTTCGTTGATGACGAAGCCGGACAGGAACGCGCCCAGTCCGATAAACGCCTTCGCCGGATTTATCCTGAGGACGAAACGTCGGGCTGGTATGGAAGCAGCCGCCGTCAATAGGCGTTGACCCCCTTGATCAGATTGATGGGCGTCAGGAAGAGAATCTTGAGGTCGAAAAGCAGCGACCAGTTTTCGATGTAGTAGAGATCGAACGCCGTGCGCTGGCGGATTTTCTCGTCACTGTCTATCTCACCCCGCCAGCCGTTGATCTGGGCCCAGCCGGTCACGCCCGGCTTCACCTTGTGACGCCCGAAATATTCCTCGACGATCTCGTTGAATATCCGGTCGTGCGATCGGGCGTGCACGGCGTGCGGGCGGGGTCCGACGAGAGAAAGATCGCCCTTCAGCACGTTGAAGAACTGCGGCAGTTCGTCGATCGAGGTGCGTCTTAAAAAACGGCCGACGGGCGTCACACGCGGATCATCCTTGGTGACCGGCCTGATCGCCGTCGGGTCCGTCTGATCGACATACATGGACCGGAATTTGTGAACGTTGATGGTCTCGTTGTTGAAGCCATGGCGTTTCTGCGTGAAGATGACGGGGCCGCGCGATGTGGCCTTCACGGCGATGGCGGCGCCCAGCATGACCGGCCACAAAAGCAGGATGCCCAGCAGGCTGAAAAAGATATCGAATGCCCGTTTCGCGACGGAATCCCAGTCGGTGATCGGCCGGTCGAGAAGGTCGAGCAACTGCACCGTGCCGATGGACGAGTAGGCGCGGGGACGAAAGCGCAATTCGCTGGAATGCGCGGCCAGGCGTATGTCGACGGGCAGGACCCAGAGCTTCTTGAGCAACTGGGCGACCCGTTTTTCCGCCGTCAGCGGCAATGTCAGGATCAGCATGTCGATGCGCACCAGCCTGGCGAATTCGACCAGTTCGCTGATGTTGCCCAGTTTCGGATATCCGGCGACGATAGGCGGCGAACGCCTGTTGTCGCGGTCATCGAAAATGCCGCAGATCCGGACGTCGTTTTCCGGCTGTTTCTCCAGTGAGCGGATAAGCTTTTCCGCCGGTTGGCCGCCGCCGACGATAATGGCCCTGCGTTCCATCGTGCCGTCTCGCACCCATCTGCGGATGCTGAAAGCCACGAAATGGCGCCAGATGACGAGCGTGGCCATTCCGGTAATAAACCATGATCCGAACCAGACACGGGAAAAACTGGCGCCGATTTTCAGGAAGAAGGCCAGAACCGCCATGGCGGAAAACGCGATCAGCCAGCCGACGATGATGCGCGGTACATTGCGCAGAGGAGAACGCAGCGACTGGATCTGATAGGTGTCCGCGATTTGAAAGGCGAGGACGGCGAGCGCCGATCCCATAAGGATCGTAAACAGATAACCGAAGGAGAAGCCGGACCGCGGCAGGACGTAGATCAGTTGTATGGCAAGTCCCGAGAGCGCCAGCAGGCAGAAATCCACAAGACGTATCAAGCCCGTCATGATGACGGGTGAAACGCCTTCATCGCCAAGTTGCGCCGAAAGCTGCGCAGCCAGTCGTTTCACCTTCTCCTTGTCCGCTTCGCCAAGTGGAGCAATGACCGGTTCCGGCGCTTTCGCGTCGTCCTGAGCGTGGATTCTATCGGTATTCATGTCTCAAGCAATTCCAGGAAGGCGGACGCGCCGCGCATTCAGCGTAGTTTCCCTTCTGTGATCGATACCGACCACAGATAGCAGGTAAGTACGTTCAAATTAAACGGGAGCCCTTAATTTTTGTTGAGGGCGGGCCTGCTAGCGGCAAACGTCTGTCAAAGACTGCAGACTTGGTAAATATTCAATATCCGGTCCGCCATTGCAGCGGAAGAGAAACGTGTCCGAAATTCCTCGGTTTCCGGCATTTCGGCGGCAAGGCGGTCCGGGTTTTTCACCCCTTCTGACATTGCCGTCGCCAGCAGGTCGATACTGTCGGTCGGAACCAGCGCCGGGCTCTCCGCGCCGAAGACTTCCGGAATACCGCCGACTCGCGAGGCGATGACGGGGCGTCCGGCGGCGAGCGCTTCAAGAACGATATAGGGCATGGATTCAGCGCGCGAGGGAACCACCACGATGCGTCCCTTGCGAAATGCGCTTCTTGCGGGCATGGCCGGCGACATTGCGATCCGAGCGCCGTATCCGCGCTGGATGATCGTCTTCTTGTACGCGTCGGACGATTCACCGTCGCCCACCATTCTGGCCCGCAGCGGTCGGCCCACAAGGCGCTCCGCCATGCCGAAGGCGTCGATGAACCGGTCCGGTCCCTTCAGTTTCCGCATCATGCCGATAAACAGGAAATCAGCCGCGTCGCTGTCCGGAAAAACGGGTTCGAATTCTTCCTCGCAGACTCCGTTATGCACCACATGCCACTGCGCCTGCGGTGGTCCGATTTTCTCGGAATAGGTCTCTTGCTCGTAGCGGCTCACGAATATGAGCTGATCGGTGCGACGTTCGAGCATGCGTTCGATCGCGAAGAAGGCGCGGCCATGCAGGGTCTTCGGCGAATAGTGCAAAGACCCGCCATGCGGAGAATAAAGACGGGCTACGCGAGACCCTTGCGCCCGTAATCGTGAGCCGATGACGCGCGCCACTGCGCCGCCCTTGGCCCCATGTCCATGAAGAATGTCCGGTCGAAGGTTGCCGATTACCTGGCCGTATCGGTACAGGGTGAACAGGTCTATCGGGGTAATCGCGCGCCTCATCGGCAGGCGCGTCACCCCCAGTTTCAGCATGGGCCTGATAGTGTCGAAGAGAGCGTCCTCGTGGGCCCCGCCCGTAATGCTGTCGCAGACGATGCCGACTTCGTGGCCGGCGGCGCTGTGATGGCGAGCGAGATCCCTGACATGCCGGAAGATGCCGCCGACCGGAGATCGAAAGCAGTGAATGATCCTCAGGGGGCGGTCGACGCCATTCATGGGCGTTTAAAACAGTCTTTCGCGAATATAGATCGTATCGCCGCCGATGATCGGGTCGGATATCGGCACGCGACCGGTCATGACTTCGCCATTGACCTGCCGGGTGACATCGGCGTTGGCCTGGTTGGCCCGCACGGTATATCCGCCTGCGATTGCGATAGCATTCTGCACGGTCATTCCCGGGACATAGGTGTATTGGCCGGCGGCGTTGACTTCGCCCATCACGAAGATCGAGCGATGCCGGTCCACCTGCACCGTCACGTCGGGATCGCGCAGGAAGCCCTGGCGCAGGCCGCTGGCGATCTTGCCTTCGAGCGACTGCGCCGTCTGGCCGCGCGCGCTTACGGCGCCAACGAGGGGAAAGGCAATATAACCAGCCTGATCGACCGTGTAGGTGTTCGAGAGATCATCCTGGCCGTAAACGGTGATGCGCAGAACGTCGCCCGCGCCAAGGCGGTAGGGCTCGATCACCGCTTCGTGGAACGCGTCGGGAGCAGGGCGATAGCCGCTACAGCCATATGGCGCTATAGCCAATACGGCTAGTGACGCCACTATCGCATATCTGAAACTCCGAAACGCCATAACTGTGATACCTGGTGGCAAGAGTGCTCCATCCGGCCTCCTTTATCGAACGGTTAAGGTTAATGTCCGGTAAAACGCCCCGGCTTAATTTGAGCTGTCTCCGGCGGGCGGCCCCGCGCGCTGGATGCTGTTTAACGGTTAGGTTACCATGATCGTTTACGCTTCGCGGAAGGGTATATAGTCAAACCCGCGCGTAAATAAGCCTTGGCGGATTGCGATGGGCAGGGCAGGAGTCTGACGTATGAGCCGGAATGGCGAAGGCAACGGTGATGTGGAAATCGACATAGCGCGTTTGATCGCCGCTGTCTGGCGCCGGCGCGCCGCCGTGATTTCGCTTGTCGTTCTGGTCTGTGTCATCACGCTTTCGGTGCTGTCGATGATTCCGTCGCGTTACCGCGCGGAAACGCGCATCCTGATCGAGACGCGCGACACGATCGCCGTGCGGTCCGCGCCGCTGGATGGCGTCGAAAACCAGTATCTGGACCAGGAGGGGGTTGCGAGCCAGGTCGAGATCATGCGCTCGACCGATCTGATCAGGGCGGTGGCCGAGAGGCTCGACCTTACGTCCCATCCCGAATTCAGCGCGGCGGCCCGCCCATCGTTGATAGCCCGCGTCATGATCATTGTCGGGCTCGAGCCCGATCCATCCGACGCGCCGCCCGGCGAGCGGCTGGTCGAACTCTTCCGCGAGCATCTGAAGATCTACCAGGTTGCAAGTTCCCGCGTCATCGTGATCCAGTTCTGGTCGGTTGATCGGGAGCTGTCGGCGCAGGTGGCCAACGCGATCGCCGACGCCTATCTGGAGATCCAGAGCGGCGCCAAGCAGGTCTCCAACGCGGACGCAAGCGCCTGGCTGGAGCCGGAAATCCAGCAACTCGGCGACAGGGTGCGCGAGGCCGAGGCGAAGGTCGCCCGCTACCGCGCCGACGCTGATCTGCTCCTGGTCGACGGCAATGAAACCCTGGTGACCCAGCAACTCAGCGATATCACCAGCGAGCTTGCAGCGGTTCGGGCGGAAAGAGCGAATGCGCAGGCGCGGGCGGAAACGGTGCGCAATGCGATCGAGCGAGGCCAGTCGACCGACGCATTCAGCAATGTGATCGAATCCGAGCAGATCCAGCGCCTGCAGGACCGTCGGGCTTCGGTCCAGTCGGATCTTGCGGATCTGTCGACAACCTTGCTCGACCGTCATCCGCGCATGCGGGCCCTGCGCTCCCAACTCGAGGATATCGATCGTCAGATCCGCAGTGAAACGACGCGCGTGCTCAGCAGTCTCGAAAACGAGGCGGAAGTCGCCCGCGTCAGGGAACGGGAACTCGTCAGTCAACTGGACGACTTGAAACAGACTTCCGCGCAGGCAGGCGACAGGGAGGTCGAACTGCGAGCGCTGGAGCGGGAAGCCGCGGCCCAGCGTCAATTGCTGGAATCCTATCTCAGCCGATATCGCGAGGCGAATTCTCGGATGAATCCGGCGAGCTTGCCGGCCGATGCGCGGATTATCTCCCGCGCGCTGGTTCCGTCGGAACCCTATTTCCCGAAAACCGTTGCAACAGTGATCATGGCGGGCCTGGCGACGCTCATGCTGGCCTCGATGGTCATCATGCTGCGTGAACTGTTTGCCGGCGACGGCCTGCGCGGCGAATCCAGCATAAGACCTCTGAGAGAAGAAGAGCAGGACGAATCTGAGAGCCGGGAAACAGTCGTTGACGGGCCTGTAACCGACGTGGATTTGACCGAACATGCAGAAGACGCGGTCGCCGAAGAGCGGCGAGCAACGCCTGATGCCATAGTGAATGAGCCGGAAGAGGACCGGACTTTTGAAACCAAGACCCTCTCAGTCCGCAATTCCTGGCCGGAAACGATGCCGGCGCCAGAGCCGCAGCCAGTCATCGCGACTGCGGCTCCGGTGGACGCCGGCGGTCAGCTTGAAAAGGCGGACATGGAAAAGCGCAACGGCGGATACAGCGTCAGCGGCGTCGCGGGCCATCTGAGAAGAACCGGAGCCCCGATCGCCGTCATTATCTCGCCCGAGGGAGACAGGGGATCCACCACCTCCGTTATGTTGGCGCGCATGCTCGCCAACGATGGTCAACAGGCGCTGCTTGTGGATATGACCGGTTCGGCCTGTCCGACGCGCATGATGACGATGCAGAACGATCTGCAAGGCGTGACCAATGTGCTCGTCGGAGAATGTTCGCTGTCGGAGGCCGTCCATGGCGATCGCCTTTCTGCCGCGCACATCATGCCGCAAGGCACCGCCGATCCGGTGCAGGCGATGAGTCATTCCAGTCAGTTGCCGCACATCGTTGAAGCCCTGTCTCAGGTCTATGATATCGTGGTCATCGAATGCGGCCCGACCGACTCGCGGGGCGTGCGACGGCTGCTCGGAGACGAGAACATCGAGCTGATCATGTCCGTGGTCCATCCCGACGAGGACTTGATGACGGAAATTCTGACCGATTTCCATTCTCACGGCTTTGACAATTTCGTTGTCATGAGCCCGGGCGTCGGCGCGCCGCCCGAGAGGCCTGATCGCAGCGCTGCCTGAATACCCTCAGTCTGCCTTGCGTTTCAGCGCCATTCTCGCCTTGCGCGCCAGAGTGAACAGGCGCGGATTGGCTTTGATGATGCGTTTCGCATGCGTCAATCCGGCGACAGCGACGGCGCCTGCGCGCCCCTTTGCAGTCAACGCGACAACACAGTCGTAGAGTTGCGTTTCGCCGTCGCACCAGTTGCGCTTGAACTGTTCGTCGCCGACACCGAAATCAAAGAGTTCATTGCCGCTTTCGCACGCGTTTTCGATCATGTGATAGAAGAGCAGGTCTCCGGGACTCGCATTCTCTGTTTCGCCGCTTTCGAACGAACTGAACTGGCAGATCACGTGTCCGTCTTTCACTGAGAGACCGGCGATGGCGATCGGTCTGCCGTCGGCCCTGAGACGTATGGCGTGCATTTCGAGCGGCTTTCGCGCCTCTTCGAACGAACCGGCGGCGAGGTCCTTGAACAACTCCTGAACGCTCCGCGATGCGAAGACATCCGGAATGCCTTTTGTCTCGAAACGGGCAGCTTTTTGTTCATAGAAACAGTCAAGAAGCGCGCGAGCTTCCTCCGGTGTCGCCGCCTGAACGTAGTCGTAGCCGCCAAGGACTTCCAGGCGCTTTGCCGAAGTGCGGAATTTCTTGCGCCGTCGTTTCGCATTCCCGCGTCTGACCACTATCTCGAAATCGCCGTTCAGCGAAACCTGGAACGATCTGTTCTGGTTCTCGAAGCGCGGCAGGTTGGCAAAGGGGTGCGCAAGTCCACGCCAGGTTTCCGGATGTCTTTCCAGCAACAGCAGATCGACGCCGTCCACGATCTTGCGGATTTGCGCCACAACGTCTTGCATCATGTCAGGCGTTGCATGGGCGATGAAATCTGGATGAAACAGGCCGAAGTTCAGATTGTTGAACGTGCCGCCTGCATAGCCCGCAATACGCAGCGGACCCGCTTTCCTGATCGAAAGCGGCAGGACGAATGCAATTCGTTCTTCAAACTCTCCGGATGCAAACCGCCCGACAATGATGAGCGGCCGTCTGTCGCGCCCGGACCATGCGCGGCACCAACGATAGCTCTGGTGAACGCTGCACTGGGGCAGGGTCTCCAGTTCGCGCCACTCCTTTTCAAGCGGCGCGATATCATCTGTCTGCGTAATGCTCAGCGTATTGGTCATGGTTCCATTGGCCATTGTCGGCTCTTGGAAACCATTCTAGCGGCAAGGAGTAAATAGAGCCTGTCGGCCCGAGAAAGCCCTTACGACTTTTCGTTTCCTTCCGGCCGTCCCTGCATCCACCGGATCAGGAACATTGCGGGGATTATCCAAATGAGGCCGCTTACCAGGAAGTAGATCAGGTGGATCCACCAGGGCGATTCAGCAAGCCTGTAGGTTGCGATCGTGGTCGCTACGAGCGCGTAGATGATCGCCAGCGCGACGATCAGCAGGCTTCCGATCAGTTTTTTCAGACGAATAGGCATAGGCTGTCCTGTTGCTGCGGCACGGAGTAACGGTTTTGGCGAAACCTGCAAGCCATTTCTGTACGTACGGTCAGGTGAGACAGTTTGCACCTTGCTTTAGCTGGAACAGTGCGCCAAATGGGCCCTGGATCAACCAACTGCTGACCATATGTCCGAAAGAACTCTCCCCAACAATCGCAGGCTGCTTCGCTGGTGGCTGTTCATCGTCCTTCTGGCGATCACCGCTCTCGTGATCGTAGGCGGAGCCACGCGGATGACGGATTCCGGGCTTTCCATTACCCAGTGGAAACCGATTCATGGCGTTATCCCGCCCTTGAACGAGGCCGAGTGGCAGGAGGAACTGGAGCTTTACAAGGCGATCCCGGAGTATGAACAGGTGAACAAGGGGATGAGCCTGGACGAGTTCAAGTTCATCTTCTGGTGGGAGTGGGCGCACCGGTTGCTTGCGCGCAGCGTCGGAATTCTCTTTGCCGCGCCTCTTGCGTTCTTCTGGCTGACCGGGCGGGTCGAGGACAGGCTGAAACTTCCGCTTCTCGGCATTCTGGCGCTCGGAGGTTTGCAGGGTTTCGTCGGCTGGTGGATGGTGGCGTCCGGCCTCGTCGACCGGATCGACGTCAGTCAATACCGTCTCGCCACGCATCTCACTCTCGCCTGCTTCATCTTCGCCGCCATCGTATGGGTCTGGCGGGGCATTGGGCGGCACTCCAATGATGAGACGCCAGCGCCATCCTCATCCGCTTTCGCCGGAATAATCGCCTGTCTCGTGCTTGTGCAGATTTATCTCGGGGGGCTGGTCGCCGGTTTGAAAGCCGGGCTCGCCAGCAACACCTGGCCGCTGATGGATGGCCAGGTCATTCCGTCCGGCCTGTTCATCATGAAGCCCTGGTTCATCAATCTGTTCGAGAATGCGCTCACCGTACAGTTCGACCATCGCATGGTCGCCTATCTGTTGTGGGTGTTGGCGGGCTGGCACATGATTGCGTCATTGCGCGCTGCGCCCGACACCACCCACGCCAGGCGGAGCGTTGTCCTCTTCGCATTGGTGACTATCCAGGCGATCATCGGCATCGCGACGCTGCTGCTGGTCGTGCCCATGTATCTGGCGCTGACGCATCAGGCCGTGGCGCTGCTGGTGCTCGGCTTCGCCGTCGCGCACTGGCGTGGCTTTTACGGCAGTTACAGGTATCCGAAAAATGCGCTGGCCGCGGCCTGATTGATCAGGCCGCGAGCATCAGGTTCATGTTCTGGACAGCGGCGCCGGAGGCGCCTTTGCCGAGATTGTCCAGGATTGCGATGAGATTGACCTGTCCTGTGGCTTCGTTGCCGCAGACGAAAAGCTTCATCGTGTTCTTGCCTGCGAGCTCCGTCGCCTCGATGCGCTTGAGATTTGCAGCGTCTTCCATCGGGACAAGCTCGACAATCGACTGTCCGGCGTAGTGATCGGCGAGAAGCGCATGGATTTCGCTGAGCTTCGGCGCGCCCTTCAGCCGGTCGAGGAACAGGGGCAATTGCACCAGCATTCCCTGCGGAAAACGACCGACGCTCGGCGAAAAGATCGGCGCGGCGTCGAGCAGGCCGTGTTCCGTGATCTCGGGCACATGCTTGTGGTTCAGACCAAGACCGTAGGCGAAAAGGGGCGCGGCGATATGATCATCGGCCGTTTCGTCTTCCATCTGTGCGATCAGCGCCTTGCCGCCGCCCGTATAACCGGAGACCGCGTTGACGGTAACGGGATAGTCGCCGGGTAGAACGCCGGCCTCCCGCAACGGACGGATCAAGGCGATCGCGCCTGTCGGATAGCATCCCGGATTGGCGACGAACCGCGCGCTCCCGATTTTTTCGGCCTGGCCTTTCGCCATTTCAGCGAAGCCGTAGGCCCAGTCGGGATCGATCCTGTAGGCGGTGCTGGAATCGATCACCCGCGTTGAATTGTTGCCTTCAAGCATGTCGACTGCCTGCCGCGAAGCGACGTCGGGAAGGCACAGAATGGCGATGTCCGCTTCGTTGAGCAGATCTGTCCGCATCTGTTCGTTACGCCGCTCTTCAACCGGAATGGACAGGACATCGATGTCGCGACGGTCGGCCAGGCGCGTGCGGATCTGCAAGCCGGTCGTTCCGTGTTCGCCATCGATGAATATCTTCGGTTTCATGTCCCTGGTATCCGGTTAATGCGCAATGCGCAGTGTCAAAGTTCCGCCGCGCTATATAGTATAGCTTGTAAACCATGTCCAACGGGATGCGCGGCCAAATCGTGTTTGTGAATCTGATCGGAAATATCCTGGCTTGCGGAACGTTTCTGATTGCCTTCTGTCTGCCGGCCGGCGCCATCGAACCGTCCCATGACACGGTCGAGGAACTGGGCGCACTGCTGTATCACGACCGCAATCTCTCGATGAACCGCACACAATCCTGCGCCACCTGTCACGCGCCGGATCACGGCTTTGTCGATATGCGCGACAATGGGGCGGGCGCCGGCGTTTCACGCGCTGTCTCTCTGGGCGACGACGGGTTATCGCTGGGCGACAGAAATGCGCCGTCCATAGGCTATGTCGGCTTCATTCCCGCTTTTCACAAAGCCGAGACGGGACGCTACAGGGGCGGTTTCTTTCTGGATGGGCGCGCCGCCACACTGGAGGAACAGGCGGTGACGCCCTTGCTCAATCCGGCCGAGATGGGAATGCTCGAAAAGCGCGCGGTCGTTGAAAGAGTCCGGGAAAACCAGGGTTATGTCGCGGCGTTCCGAAAACATTACGGAGAGGCCGTCTTCGAGGATACCGACACGGCCTACGACGCCCTGGTCGCAAGCATCGCAGCTTTCGAGCGTTCTGACTTTTTTCGCCCGTTCGATTCCCGCTACGACCGGTTCCTGGCTGGCGAAGCGACGCTCACGCCGGAGGAGGAGAGGGGGCGGGTGCTGTTCTTCGCCGAAGGATTGACCAATTGCGCGCTCTGTCACCGGTTGCGCAACGGGCCGGCAGAGCTGGAAGAGACTTTCTCCAATTACGAATACCACAATGTCGGCGCGCCGGTGAACAAAGCTGTGCGCAAGGCCAACGGCGGCGGCGATGTCAGGGCGGATCTCGGCCTGCTCGCCAACGCAGGCGTTGATGATCCCGCGGAAGCCGGAAAGATCAAGGTTCCGACGCTGCGCAATGTGGCGGTGACCGGGCCCTATATGCACAATGGCGTGTTAAACGATCTTAGAACCACCGTGCTGTTCTATAACCGCTATCTCACCGACGATCCGGCCTACCAGATCAATCCGGAAACCGGCGTGGCCTGGGGCGAGCCGGAATTTACGCACAGCCTGTCACGCGCGGAGCTTGAAACGGGCCTGCCGCTGTCAGAAGAGGATATCGATGCCCTCGTCGCATTCCTGAAGACGCTTACCGATGCGCGCTTCGAACACTTGCTGAATGAATAGAGCATTCTCTCATCAACTCAGAAATGTGACGATCTCTTCGACCGGCTCACGCTCGGTTCGCAGCGTGTTGATCGGATGATCTTCGTCCATGTAGCCGAGCGCGATGCCACAAAACAGCATCCATTCGGCTGGCGGTTTCAGATGTTCGTCGATCGTCGTATGCCATTGCGCCCAGGCTTCCTGCGCGCATGTGTGAAGGCCATGCTCTCGGGCCAGCAACATGACGCTTTGCAGGAACATGCCGACGTCCGACCATTGCGGCGGTCCCATCGTCCGGTCGATGTAGACGAAGAGCCCGACGGGCGCTCCGAACATTTCGAAATTGCGCCGAAACTGGCGGATGCGTCCGGGCTTGTCGTCTCGTTTGATCCCGATCGAGGCGTAGAGATCCTCGCCGCATTTGAACCGTCGGGCTGCATACGGCTCCTTCAGGTCAGGCGGATAGACGTTGTATTCGGGCGTTTCACCGCGTGGCGTATCGGACATCTTCGCCCGAACATCATCGAAAATACGGGCGAGGGGAGCTCCCGAGACGGCGAAGAGACTCCAGGGCTGCAGATTGCCGCCCGACGGAGCGAAGCGGGCGCCGTCGATGATGGCGCGCACCGTCTCGCTGTCGACAGGGTCCGGTCTGAAGGCGCGGCAGCTGATACGCGTCGCAAGGGCTTCTGAAACGTTCATGGTGTCTCCTGAGCGGGAATATCGGACAGCGTGTCTTCCGTGGTCGAACATGAGTGTCAACCGATCCGGCTTTGGGAATCGGAAGAGCAGACGCTATGCAACGGCCTGCCTGTACGTTTGTTTCAAGACGACCAACGCGATGACCGCAAGATAGACTGACGGCGATGCCGAGCGGAAGACCTGCGAATACGCCAGCAATTCGCCGGCTTACGCGCTCCCTTAGCCATGAAAACCCGAGGGCCATCAGCGACGTCACGACGATTTTAGCGAGAATAATCATGATGCCCGTCCAGATCTCCTTGGCCCTGCCGCGTCATCACGATGACGCATAAACCGATACTATCCGGGATCAGTGCCGACAAACAAAAACGCCCGCATCGCTGCGGGCGTTCGAACGTCGGTAAAAAGGCTGTCGATCAGCGCTTGGAGAACTGGAAGGAGCGGCGAGCCTTTGCCCGGCCGTACTTCTTGCGTTCCACAACGCGGCTGTCGCGGGTCAGGAAGCCGCCCTTCTTCAGAACCGAGCGAAGGCCGGGCTCATAGAGGGTCAGCGCCTTGGAGATGCCGTGACGCACGGCGCCTGCCTGTCCGGACAAGCCGCCGCCGGCGACCGTCGCGACCACATCGAACTGGCCGTCACGGGCCGCAGCCAGGATCGGCTGCTGCAGGATCATCTGCAGAACCGGGCGCGCGAAATACTCCGTGAAGTCTTTCTTGTTAACCGTGATCTTGCCGGTGCCGGGCTTGATCCAGACGCGTGCGACGGCGTCCTTGCGCTTGCCGGTCGCATAGGAGCGGCCGAATTCGTCCAGCTTCTGGACATGCACGGGAGCCTGGATTTCTGCGGTTTCGGCCGCGGAGCCCAGTTCTTCGAGGGAATTGAGTTCAGCCATGATCAGGCGGTCCTTACATTCTTGGAATTCATAGCGCCGACGTCGAGCTTGACCGGCTGCTGTGCTTCATGCGGATGTTCTGCGCTCGGATAGACGCGCAGGTTCTTCATCTGGCGACGGCCGAGCGGGCCGCGTGGTATCATCCGTTCAATGGCCTTTTCGATCACGCGCTCCGGGAAGCGGCCCTCGAAAATCTGGCGAGCGGTGCGCTCCTTGATGCCGCCGGGATAACCGGTGTGCCAGTAATATTTCTTGTCGGTGTACTTCTTGCCAGTGAAAACGGCTTTGCCGGCGTTGATGATCACGACATTGTCGCCATCGTCCACGTGAGGAGTGTAGGAGGCTTTGTGCTTGCCGCGCAGGCGCATGGCCACGATGGAAGCGAGGCGGCCGACGACGAGACCTTCAGCGTCGATCAGTATCCACTTCTTCTCCACCTCGGCGGGCTTTTGTGAGAAGGTTTTCATTCGGGTTTCTCTTTCCTGAACCTTTGTCGCCAAAGGCGTTTCTTGTTGCTTGGGGCCGGCTTGCGCCGACAAAAAACATGTCGGCCCCGCGAAGGACCGACATTGAGCGAGGCTTATAGGCCGTCGCATAGACGTCGTCAAGCAGAAAGGTTCCAGATTTTTCGTAATTCATGCAGTGAAATCAACATCTTAAAAAATGGGTATTATATTACCGCATGGGAGTGGTCTGTTATCCGGGCGTTTTTGTCCGTTTTGGCGGGATCGAATAGGTGCCGGTCGCATGCGCGACGGTCAGACCGTCGGAGCCGTTGCGGATGTCGATGTCAAAGACCATGAGCGACTTGCCGAGCTTCAGAATGCGGCAGACGCCGTCGATGGGGCCGGGTTCGGCCTTGCGCATGAAGTTGATGGTGATGTTGGTCGTCACCGACAGGGCGTCGGCGCCGGCGTGGGTCAACACGCACACATATCCGCCGATGTCGGCGAGCGTGAAAAGCGAAGGTCCCGAGACCGTGCCGCCTGGCCGGATATGCCGGCTCCCCGCGTTGAGACGCACAGCGCATCCGCCGGGAAAGACGTCGACTGCCTGATAGTCCGCGTCTTTTCCGTTGAGTTCCGGATAGGCCTGCTTCAGAAATTCGTTGACTTCCGCGGCCGTCATCACTGGTTCGTACGTAATTGCATTCATTGCGATCGTCGCCTATTTGCCTGGGTTGATCGGTCGGTTCTGCGTCCAGTCGAAAGTGCCGAGGTCGCGTTCTCTCGCCGCCTGTTTCCAGCCGAATTCCTCGGCGCGCGCCTTGAAGTTCAGCCCTTCCGGCGAATGCCGCGTGACGCCGTCAAACAGCGTGGCGAACATTTGCGTCTGGTGGAGCCCCATCGCTTCGATCGCCTGGTTGACCACCAGCTTCTGCATCATGAGCTGGTTGACCGGCACGCCCGAAATGCGATCTGCAAGGGCGTCAACTGCGTCATCGAGTTCGTCTTCGGGCACGGATTTCAGGATCAGCCCCAGATCCTGCGCCTCCCCGCCATCGATCTTGTCGCCCGTAAACAGCATGCGCTTGGCCTTCTCCGGTCCAAGCCGGTAGACCCACATGGCGGTCGTCGGGCATCCCCAGACCCGGGTCGGCATGTATCCGATCTGGGCGTTGTCCGCCATCACGATCATGTCGCAGCACAGCGCGATATCGGAACCGCCGGCCACCGCATAGCCGTGCACCTTGGCGATCACCGGCTTGTGCGAACGCCACAGGGACATGAAATGCTGCGTGTTGCGCATCATGAAGGCGTAGTCCTTCATAGGGTCCCACGGCATTTGTTGGGTCGCTTCGTGGCCCGAACCGCCAGTCGCCTGCGCATAATAGGCAAGATCGTAGCCGGCGCAGAAAGCCTTGCCTGCGCCCGACAGAACGATCACATGAACGTCCGGATCGAAATTCGCCTGTTCCACCGCGCGCTCGAGCTCTGCGGGCAGTTCGTCGTCGATCGCGTTCATCACTTCAGGACGGTTCAGCGTGATGCGTCCCACGCGCCCGTCCTTTTCGAACAGGACCTTGCTCATTCATTCCTCCCTAACGTGGACGTAAACGTAAAAACAAAAGACGCGTCTGCCAAGCCTTGAAAGCGGCGGCCTGAAAACCGGGTCTTCCTGCTGTCACGACAGCGCAATTGCGCTATAAGGGCGTCAGAGACACAACCAGTACCAGCGAATGACAGGAGGACGCCATGGCGCAGGCCGCAGCAGAAATCAATGACAATGACACAGCGCTTGTCATCAGCCAGCTTGCCAACGGCATCCTCAGGCTCACATTGAACAATCCGCCGGCCAACGCTCTTTCGATCGCTCTCATGCAGGCGCTGCGTGATGAACTCGCGGCGGCGGAAGAAAACCGCAAGGTCCGCGTCGTGGTGATCGCCGCCAGTGGCAAGCTGTTTTCCGCGGGGCATGACCTCAAGGAGATGACGGGACATCGCGAGGACGCGGACCGGGGCAGGGCGTTCTTCGAGCAAACCATGCGCATGTGTTCCGACCTGATGCTGCAGATCACAAATCTGCCGAAGCCGGTTATCGCGGAAGTCGACGGACTGGCGACGGCCGCCGGCTGTCAGCTTGTCGCGACCTGCGATCTCGCCATATGCACCGACACGTCCACCTTCTGCACGCCCGGCGTTAACATCGGTCTCTTCTGTTCGACGCCGATGGTCGCCATTTCGCGCGCCGCGCACCGCAAGCAAGCCATGGAAATGCTGCTCACCGGCGAGCCCGTCGACGCCTCCGCCGCCAAGGAATACGGACTGGTGAACCGGGTCGTGCCCAAAGAGTATCTGCGCACAGTTTCCGACAAATACGCGTCAGCGATCGCCTCGAAATCGCCGTTGACCCTGAAAATCGGCAAGGGCGCCTTTTATCAGCAGATGGATCGGCCCCTTGCCGAGGCCTACGATTACACCGCCTGGGTGATGACTGAAAACATGCTTGCCCGGGACGCGGAGGAAGGCATCAACGCGTTTCTGGAAAAGCGCGATCCTGAATGGACTGGCCGTTAAGGCGCACGGGCTGCGTCAGCCGATCTCCACCATCACGATCTCCGGCGGCATGCCGAAGCGTACAGGCAGAATAGAGCAGCCGAGCCCGCCGGAGACGATCAGGTCTCGGGGCGTCGCCGGTCGTATGTCGCTTACGCCAGGTCTTGATTCAACGATGTGCCCGTAGGCGTACCGGTTATGGTATCTGGACGGGACATAGGGTGAATAACCAAACAGGCGGACCTGGCCGCCATGGGTGTGGCCGGACATTGTCAGCGCAACGCGTTCCGGAACCTGCGGAAAGATATCCGGTTCGTGCGCCATCAGGATGACAGGCGCGTCATCCGTCACCATGGCCAGGGTTGCGCTGAGATCGTCGACTCCGCTCCAGCGCGAGCGCCCGTAACGCGGCATGAGCGCCACCTGATCGCCCAGTCCGGCGAGCCAGAAAGCCTGTCCGTCCTTTTCGATGCGCACAGCGTAATTCTCGTAGACCTGAACGCCGACGTTTTCGAGCGCTGTCTGACTGACAATCGGCCCGTGGCCTCTCTGCTGCGCAGCTTCGTCTTCCCACCAGTCGTGATTGCCTAGAATGGCGTGGACGCCGAGCGGAGCGGAAAGTCCTGACAAGGCGTCAGACCATTCTTCAGTGGAAACCACGCCTGAAATGCCCTTCTGGCCGGTACAATAGTCGCCAAGCAGCAATGTTATGTCCGGCGAAAGCCCGTTGGTTTGCTCGCAAATCGAACGGATGCGCTCCGGCGTCATCCACGGGCGGCAGGCGTGGATATCGGCGAGCACGGCGATTCTCAAGCGTAGCCCGTCAGGCCATCGCGGTGGGCTGATCCGGTAGGAGCGGGTGAGCAGCCGCGACGGCTCTCCCGCTACGGCGTATGCGCCGAGGGTCATGCCGCCGAGGACGAAGGCCCCGATGCCTTTCAGAAATGTTCTGCGGGTAATCAAGAGCGTCGCGCGGTATGTTTGTTGGTTCGGACGCCGACCCGTCAACGGGTCGGCTCACGCCTCGATGAAACACAACTGTGGCGATTAGAAGTCGCCGGTCCTGCTGTTGTCGGTGCATACGCGGACCGGGCAGCGTTTGCGATCCTGCGATGGCACGTAGGACGGCTTGGCGTACTGATCGTAACCGCAATATCCGGAGTGGAACGCATAGGTGTCGTACAGCGTCAGGGCCGGAATGCGCGGCGAGGGATAGCGCAACACCGCCGCGCCCTCGGATTTCAGTATTTCCTGAATACGAGCGCAACTCAATCTCGTGGCATCGTAGCGGCTGAGCGCATGAGCCGGCATTGCAATAGTGGCGGCGCAAATGGCCAATACGACAGTTCTTTTCAACGCCAATCTCCTATATCAACTGCACAGCAGTACTTGTTGATCGCAAACAGCAAACACCGTTGCAAGGTAAACTATAAACAAATATCTGCCTCGTGCGCCAATCATCGCCAGCGCTTGCTCTTGTCATCCGGCAAGGTGTGCAAGCGTCAGCGTCGGGACACTAGCGTGCAGCTTGGTCCGGGAATGTGGGTTTCACCACACGGTCCGGCGCATCGCGCGGTCGCCGAAGATCGTGAATTTCAGTAGTCCGAGGCTTGATCGGCGCAAACTCTTACGCGACAGCGTTTCTTGTCCTGCGAGGGAACCCAGGACGGCTTTGCAAACTGGCCGTATTCGCATTGCCCCGAATCCGCGGCGTAGGTTTCGTAGAGCGTCAGTTTGTAGTCCCGCGGCGAAGGATAGCGCAGCACGACAGAGCCTTCCAGTTTCACTATCGCCTGAATTTTGACGCAGGTGTGGGAGGTGGCGTCGTAACGGCTGATTGCGTTCGCAGGTAAGGTCGTGGCGAAAACCATCAATGTCAGGACTGCAACTTTTCTCACGATAATGGACCCTCAGCGCGTCGGAATGCGCACCTTCTAACCGTACGTGTTGAAGCATGAAAAGACAACTTGTTATCTATCTGCTTGCCTGAAGCGTCTCAACGGGAGATTGACTGATCCTTGCAGATCCGCGCGCGGCATTTCGGGTTGTCCTTGGTCGGCACGAAATAGGGTTTCGCGTATTGGCCGTAACCGCAATAACCCGAATTCTTGGCGTAGACGTCATAGAGCGGTATCGAGGGTTTGCGCGGATCTCTGTAATGCAGCACCGCGGCGCCTTCCTGTTGCAGTATCGCCTGGGTCCGCGCGCAGGTCAGGTTCGTTGTGTTGTAGTTGTTGATAGCATTGGCGGGCATGGCGTAAAACACCGCGCACATTGCAATGGCTGTCAATTTCCTCACCTTGGCTCTCCTCTTTCAGACCGTTTGAACCGGCGTCGGTCGATAGTCAACGACGCCAGGCTGAAACAACTGCAACACATCGCCTGTTGAGCGCTACAATATATGCTGTTAAGGCAGTGCGCCACACGAAGTTAGGTTGCAGCGCTCCGCCAAAAGTCAAGTATACGTTACCCGAGAGTTTGAAATGGATCACGATACCTATCCGGAATCCTATATTTCCCGGATACTGCGTTCCGTAAAGACGATCGCCATGATCGGCGCGTCAGGCCGCGATGTGCGACCCAGCAACATCGTCATGAAATATCTGCTCGCGAAGGGTTATGACGTTTATCCGGTCAATCCCGGTCTGGCGGGAAAGCAGGTAATGGGCCGCGAGGTCTATGGCTCGCTCGCGGACATTCCAGTTCATATCGATATGGTGGATGTGTTTCGCGGATCCGACGCCGTGCCGGGTATCGTCGATGAAATCCTTGCGCTGGACGATAGGCCGAATGTGCTTTGGACCCAATTGACCGTGCGCAACGACGAGGCGGCTCGCAAGGCCGAGGCGGCGGGCATCAAGGTCGTAATGGATCGCTGTCCGAAAATCGAATATGGCCGGCATTCCGGCGAGATCAAATGGAATGGCGTCAATAGTCGGATGATTTCATCGAAAAAGCCCGTAATGCAGAAAGGCTACCAGGCTCTCGGCATTCGCCCGCAGCGTGATCGCGCGCAGGGCGATTGAGACGCAGGCAAGTCTCGTTCGATAACTGGAAACCAGAACCACCAACAAGTAGGAGGAATTCATGCCCAGCAATGAACCCGGTTTCGGCACGCTCGCGATTCACGCCGGCGCACAGCCCGATCCAACCACGGGAGCGCGCGCGACTCCGATCTATCAGACGACCAGCTTCGTCTTTGAAGACGCCGAACACGCCGCTTCCCTGTTCGGATTGAAAGCCTTCGGCAATATCTACACCCGCATCATGAACCCGACCCAGGCGGTTCTCGAGGAGCGTATTGCTGCGCTGGAAGGCGGAACCGCCGCGCTGGCGATCGCGTCGGGCCATGCGGCGCAGCTCATCGTGTTCCACACGATCATGCAGCCAGGCGACAATTTCATCGCCGCCAACAAGCTTTATGGCGGCTCGATCAACCAGTTCGGCCACGCCTTCAAGAATTTCGACTGGCATGTCCGCTGGGTCGATCCGGCCAATCCTGACGACATCGAGCAGCAGATCGACGACAGGACCCGCGCCATCTTCATCGAGAGCCTGGCCAATCCCGGCGGAACGTTTGTCGACATCAAGGCGATCGCCGATATCGCGCACAAGCACGGCCTGCCGCTGATCGTCGACAACACGATGGCGAGCCCCTACCTTCTGCGTCCCATCGAACACGGCGCCGATATCGTTGTGCATTCCATGACCAAGTTCATCGGCGGCCATGGCAACTCCATGGGCGGCGTCATTGTCGATGGCGGCACTTTCAACTGGTCCGAATCGGGCAACTATCCGATGCTTTCGGAGCCGCGGCCGGAATATGGCGGCATGGTTCTGCACGAAACATTCGGCAATTTCGGATTCGCTATCGCCTGTCGGGTTCTTGGCTTGCGCGACCTTGGTCCGGCGCTGTCGCCGTTCAACGCCTTCATGCTGCTTACCGGTGTTGAGACGCTTCCCTTGCGCATGCAGAAACATTGCGACAATGCACTGGAAGTCGCCAAGTGGCTAAAAGGCCACGACAAGGTGTCCTGGGTCTCGTATTCGGGACTTGAGGATGACCCGAACCACGCCCTGATGAAGAAATACTCTCCCAAGGGGGCGGGCGCCGTCTTCACCTTCGGCCTGAAGGGCGGCTTTGACGCAGGCGTCACCTTTGTCGAATCACTGGAAGTGTTCTCGCATCTCGCCAATATCGGCGACACGCGGTCGCTGGTCATCCATCCGGCGTCGACGACCCATCGTCAGCTTTCGCCTGAGCAGCAGGTCGCGGCCGGCGCGGGACCGGACGTCGTGCGTCTGTCGATCGGCATCGAGGATGCTCCGGATATCATCGGCGACCTCAAGCAGGCGCTGGCGGCCGTTTGATCGGAAGATGCGCGGCGGCTCCGGTCGCCGCGCATCAATTCCCGGAAGCGCCATCTCTTGAACCTGCATGGCATGGCGTCCTATGTAAGCCAGGAAAGACATTCAGTGATTCTCCGCCATGGTTCCCCTGCGGAGCAGCAGAAAAGGCAAATTCATGTCAAATCCGGTCGAGACTTCACTCAATCTTGTGCCGATGGTGGTCGAGCAGACGAATCGTGGCGAACGCGCTTTCGATATTTTCTCCCGGCTGCTGAAGGAGAGAATTATCTTCATCACCGGACCGGTCGAGGATGGGATGGCGGCGCTCGTTTGCGCCCAGCTTCTCTTCCTGGAGGCGGAAAATCCCAAAAAGGAAATCGCGCTCTACATCAACTCGCCCGGCGGCGTTGTGACGTCGGGCATGGCGATTTACGACACGATGCAGTTCATCAAGCCGGCCGTCTCGACACTCTGCATCGGCCAGGCCGCGTCGATGGGATCGCTTCTTTTATGCGCAGGCCACAAGGATATGCGGTTCGCCACGCCAAACGCCCGCATCATGGTGCATCAGCCCTCCGGCGGCTTCCAGGGCCAGGCGTCCGATATCGAGCGCCACGCTCAGGACATCATTAAATTGAAGCGTCGGTTGAACGAGATATACGTGCAACATACCGGTCAGGATTACGAAACCATCGAGAACACACTTGATCGCGATCATTTCATGACGTCGGATGAGGCGAAGGATTTCGGTCTGATCGATCGTGTGATTTCGAGCCGAGAAGCTGTTGAAGGCGAAGCGAAGGCCTGACGCACTTTGCGGATTTGATGGAAATGCGACAATTCTACAACAAAATTTCGCATTAAGGACTGGTGCGGCAGGTGTAGCGCATTAATATGAGGTGTTAAGGGTATGTTCAAGGATATGCGAATAGCCTCCGGTTTTAGACTATTGCTATCGATGTTGCGCTGAGTGCATTTGTTGACGAGCATGACTGGCGCCGTCGCGCAGACCGGCCGCAAAATCCGGACAAATACTGATCCGGCGCAGAGTCGGGTCATAAGAAGGAATGGAATATGAGCAAGGTTAGCGGTGGAAGCGGTGGCGAATCGAAGAACACCCTCTATTGTTCGTTTTGCGGCAAGAGCCAGCACGAAGTACGCAAGCTGATTGCGGGACCGACGGTCTTCATCTGCGACGAATGCGTCGAACTCTGCATGGACATCATTCGCGAGGAAAACAAATCCTCGATGGTGAAATCCAGCGACGGCGTGCCGACTCCGAAGGAAATCATCGATACGCTTGATGAATATGTGATCGGTCAGCAGCAGGCCAAGCGCGTGCTGTCGGTGGCCGTGCACAATCACTACAAGCGCCTCGCCCATTCGAGCAAGAGCAACGATATCGAACTCGCCAAGTCGAACATCCTGCTTGTGGGACCGACCGGCTGCGGCAAGACCTATCTCGCCCAGACCCTGGCGAGAATTATCGACGTGCCGTTCACCATGGCGGACGCCACGACGCTGACCGAAGCCGGTTACGTCGGCGAAGACGTCGAAAACATCATTCTGAAGCTGTTGCAGGCAGCCGACTACAATGTCGAGCGCGCGCAGAGGGGCATTGTTTACATCGACGAAGTCGATAAGATCTCGCGCAAGTCGGACAATCCCTCGATCACCCGGGACGTATCGGGCGAGGGTGTTCAGCAGGCGCTTCTGAAAATCATGGAAGGAACTGTCGCTTCGGTTCCGCCGCAGGGTGGGCGCAAGCATCCGCAGCAGGAATTCCTGCAGGTCGATACGACCAATATCCTGTTCATCTGCGGCGGTGCCTTCGCCGGTCTCGACAAGATCATCTCGGCGCGCGGCGAAAAGACCTCGATCGGTTTCGGCGCAGCAGTCAAGGCGCAGGACGAGCGCCGCGTGGGCGAGATCCTGCGCGAACTCGAGCCCGAGGACATGGTCAAGTTTGGCCTCATTCCCGAGTTCATCGGTCGTCTGCCGGTCATCGCGACATTGGAAGACCTTGATGAAGACGCGCTGATCTCGATCCTTTCGGAACCGAAGAACGCGCTCGTCAAGCAGTATCAGCGTCTCTTCGAAATGGAGAGTGTCGAACTGACATTCCACGAGGACGCGCTGCGCGGCATCGCCAAAAAGGCGATCGCCCGCAAGACCGGCGCGCGCGGCTTGCGCTCCATCATGGAGAAGATCCTGCTCGACACCATGTTCGAGCTTCCCTCTCTCGAAGGTGTCCAGGAAGTCGTCATCTCCGACGAGGTGGTCAACGGATCGGCCCGGCCGCTCTACATCTACTCGGAGCGCGACGAGGAAAAGGGCAACGCCACCGCGTAGCCGCTTCCGCTTGATTCGAAATTTCGAAACCCGCCCTCGTGGCGGGTTTTTTTGACATATCTGCTGCAATGCTGCGGCTTGACCTGCACACAGGCGCAATATCAGGATGGATCATGTCCGAAGATGCGCCCCAACGCGGCTTTGTCGCACAGGAATTCGAAAACCGGCTATTGCGGCTGCAGCAGGGCATGCAGGCGCAAGACATTGATTTGGCGTTCTTCACCACGGAGGCCGAAATCCGGTATTTCACCGGCTTTTTCACGCAGTTCTGGCAAAGCCCGACCCGGCCCTGGTTTTTACTGGCGCCCCAATCCGGAAAACCGGTCGCCGTCATTCCCGAAATCGGCGCGGAATGCATGCGCCGCGCCGGCGTCGAGGATATCCGCACCTGGGATTCTCCGGCCGCCGATGATCTGGGTCTGGACCTGCTCTGCGAGACCATCGTCGAACTGGCGGGCGAGGGCGCTTCGGTTGGTCTGCCGAAAGGGCGGGAAACCGCCCTGCGCATGCCGCTTGCGGATTTCGAGACGCTGACGAAGCGCCTGTCAGGCGCCCGGTTCTCGGATATGACGGCGCTTTTGCTGAAGCTGCGCATGGTCAAATCCGCGGCCGAGATCGAAAAGGTCGCCCATGCTTGCCTGTCGGCCGGCCGGGCTTTCGATCGCGCGCCAGAGGCAATCCATGCCGGCATGAGCGAACGGGAGGCTTTTCAGGCGTTCAAGATCCTGTGCCTTGAGGAAGGGGTCGACGACGTCTCCTACCTGGTTGGCGGCGCCGGCCGCGGCGGATATCGGGACATCATTTCGCCTCCGTCGACAAGGCGGCTCACCGCCGGCGATGTGCTGATGTTTGACACGGGATGCGTCTGGGACGGTTATTTTTGCGATTTCGACCGAAACTTCGCCATTGGCGAGGTGGCGCAGGACGTCCACGATGCGCACAGGAGGCTGTGGGATGCGACGGAAGCAGGGATCGAGGCCGCAAAGCCCGGCGCCTGCTGTTCGGACCTGTTCGACGCCATGGCGGCGTTTCTGCCCGGAGCAGCCTCCGCAGGCGTCGGGCGCATGGGACACGGTCTCGGCATGCAGTTGACGGAGTTTCCGTCGATCACCGCCAGCGATCCTACAGTGTTGCAACCGGGCATGGTCATGACGCTGGAGCCGTCGATCGAACTTGGCGACGGACGCATGCTGGTGCACGAGGAAAATCTCGTCGTTCGGGACGAGGGTCCGTTGCTGCTGACCCGGCGGGCGCCGCAACGAATGCCTGTGATTGGATGAACGCAATGCTGAGATTCGACTACGAGCTTGATCCCGAACGCGACCGGCTCGCGACTTACGGGATCATTGTCCTGAAGACGGACGAAACGCTCGAGAAGGAGTTTGGCGTTCTGCTGGACCACGACAGTGTCGTCCACTACAGCCGCGTCGAAAGCGAAGCGCTGGTGACGCCTGACACGCTGCGTCTCATGGAAGCCCGCATTCCGCAATCCGCCTCAATGCTGCCGGAAGACGCAATTTACGACGCCGTCGCCTATGCCTGCACGTCCGGAGCGACGACCATCGGCGCCGAAAAGGTCGCTGAAGCAGTCAATACGGTCATCCCCGATGTCCCGGTCACCGATCCGATAACCGCGACCATCGCCCGGTTGCGATCCATAGATGCGCGCAAAATATGCCTTTTGACGCCCTATATTCCCGAACTTACCCGCGCCATGGCCGAAAAGCTGACCGGGGAAGGATTTGAAATCGTCGCTTCCGGTTCATTTTACGAGGAGCGGGAGAGCGCCGTTGTAAGAATTTCGCAAGCGTCCGTCCTTGCGGCCGTAGAAGCGCTGGCGCAGGAAGCCAAAGCGGACGCCGTCTTCGTGTCCTGCACCAATCTGCCGACAATCGACATTCTGGAAGAAGCCCGGAAACGCACAGGGATCGACGTTTTCAGCAGCAACAGCGCTCTTGCCTGGCATCTGAATGAATTTGCGCGGCGATCACAATAGCTATGAATCCTGAGTATACGCCTTACGACCGGGACACCGGCTCCCCATATACATGATACACTGGGACGATTCGTCCTGTGGATGCATTGCAGCTATTCGGCTATTGCCCTGTTTCAGGCTTGAAACCTCCTGCCGAAAACTCCAATTAGCAGGCAAGTGACGCGTCGAATGCGCCGGGCTCATCCGGGCGGGCGCAACTATCGCGGTCGAAAGGAAACAAGATGAATGAAATGACCACTCAGCACGGCGAGACGACGACCTATCCGGTATTGCCGTTGCGCGATATCGTCGTCTTCCCGCACATGATCGTTCCGCTTTTTGTCGGCAGGGAAAAATCCATTCGCGCCCTGGAAGAAGTGATGGGCGCAGACAAGCAGATCCTGCTTGCTACCCAGATCAACGCCGGCGACGATGATCCGAAGGCCGAGGAAATCTACGAGGTCGGCACAATCGCCAATGTACTGCAGCTTCTCAAGCTGCCGGACGGAACGGTGAAGGTTCTCGTCGAAGGCAAGGACCGCGCGAAAGTCACGGCCTATACCCGCACCGAAGAGTTCTACGAGGCTGCAGCCGAGGTGATGTTCGAACCGGAAGAAGATCCGGTCGAGAACGAGGCGCTTTCGCGTTCGGTCGTCTCCGAGTTCGAAAACTACGTCAAGCTCAACAAGAAAATTTCACCGGAAGTGGTGGGCGCCGCCAGCCAGATCGACGATTACTCGAAACTCGCCGATACGGTCGCTTCGCACCTGTCGATCAAGATACCTGAAAAGCAGGAGATGCTGGCGACTGTCAGCGTCAAGGAACGTCTTGAGCGCGCGCTCGGCTTCATGGAAGGGGAGATTTCCGTTCTGCAGGTCGAAAAGCGCATCCGCTCGCGCGTCAAGCGCCAGATGGAGAAGACCCAGCGCGAATATTACCTCAACGAACAGATGAAGGCGATCCAGAAGGAGCTTGGCGACGGCGAAGACGGCCGCGACGAGATGTCCGAACTGGAAGAGCGCATCTCCAAGACCAAGCTGTCGAAGGAAGCACGCGAGAAGGCCGACGCCGAACTGAAAAAGCTCAAGCAGATGAGCCCGATGTCGGCGGAAGCAACCGTCGTGCGCAACTATCTCGACTGGCTGCTCGGTATTCCGTGGGGCAAGAAATCGCGGATCAAGGTCGATCTGAACAAGGCCGACGACATTCTCGAAACGGATCACTACGGGCTGGAGAAGGTCAAGGAACGCATCCTTGAGTATCTCGCCGTGCAGAGCCGTTCGAACAAGATCAAGGGCCCGATCCTGTGCCTCGTCGGACCGCCCGGCGTCGGCAAGACGTCGCTCGCCAAGTCGATCGCCAAGGCGACCGGCCGCGAATATGTGCGCATGGCGCTCGGCGGCGTTCGCGACGAAGCCGAAATCCGCGGTCACCGGCGCACCTACATTGGTTCGATGCCCGGCAAGGTCATCCAGTCGATGAAGAAGGCGAAGAAGGCCAATCCGCTGTTCCTGTTCGACGAGATCGACAAGATGGGCGCTGATTTCCGCGGCGATCCGTCCTCTGCGTTGCTCGAAGTGCTCGATCCGGAACAGAACTCGACCTTCATGGACCACTATCTCGAGGTTGAATACGATCTGTCCAACGTCATGTTCATCACGACGGCGAACACGCTGAATATCCCGGCGCCGCTGATGGACCGCATGGAGATCATCCGGATCGCCGGCTACACCGAAGACGAAAAGCTCGAGATCGCCAAGCGGCACCTGTTGCCGAAGGCGGTGCGCGATCACGCGTTGCAGAAGAACGAGTTCTCGGTCACCGACGATGCGCTGCGGCAGATCATTCGCCGCTACACGCGTGAAGCGGGCGTTCGCAACTTCGAACGGGAATTGAAGTCTCTCGCCCGCAAGGTCGTGACGAAGATCCTCAAGGACGGCGTCAAGTCGGTCGACGTGACGGCGGATAACCTGTCCGATTACCTCGGCGTTCCGCGCTTCCGCTACGGCGAAGCCGAACTGGACAACCAGATCGGTGTCGTGACGGGTCTCGCCTGGACCGAGGTGGGCGGCGAGTTGCTGACCATCGAAGGCGTCATGATGCCCGGCAAGGGCAAGATGACCGTCACCGGCAACCTGCGCGACGTGATGAAGGAGTCGATCTCAGCCGCCGCCTCCTACGTGCGCTCGCGCGCTGTCGATTTCGGCATCGAGCCGCCGATGTTCGACAAGCGCGACATCCACGTCCATGTGCCGGAAGGCGCAACGCCGAAGGACGGCCCGTCAGCCGGCGTCGCCATGGCGACGGCGATCGTGTCGATCATGACCGGCATTACCGTGCGCAAGGATGTCGCAATGACTGGCGAGATCACATTGCGTGGTCGGGTCCTGCCGATTGGCGGCCTTAAAGAGAAGCTGCTTGCGGCGCTGCGAGGCGGGATCAAAACCGTTCTCATTCCGGAAGAAAACGCCAAGGACCTGGCGGATATTCCGGACAATGTGAAGAACGAAATGGAGATCATTCCGGTCTCGCAGATGAGCGAGGTTCTTGAACACGCTCTGACGATGAAGCCGGAGGCGATCGAATGGAACGAGTCGCCTGAAACGCCGATCGTCGGCGATGAAGGAAGCAAAGAATCAGGCGCTTCTGTTGCCCATTGATTCTTTTCGGATTTTCCGAATTCAAGCGTTGAGAGACGGGCGAAGGCCCGTCTCTACTGTTTTCAGGGCCTCAAAATTGCAAAAACTACCGGAAAACCGGCGTTTTTGCTTGTTTTCCAGCGCGCAATCATTGTGATTTTAGCGTCATTACGTACAATCCTGCCTGACTTGAAATGAGTCGTCTGACATATCGAAAGGGTTGGAAAAATGAACAAGAACGAACTGGTTGCTGCCGTTGCTGAAAAAGCAGGTTTGAGCAAAGCGGACGCCGGATCGGCGGTCGAGTCCGTGTTCGACACGATCACGTCCGAACTGAAATCTGGCGGTGATGTTCGTCTGGTGGGATTCGGAAACTTCTCGGTCACGCATCGCGACGCTTCGAAGGGCCGCAATCCGATGACCGGCGCAGAAGTCGATATTCCGGCGCGCAACGTACCGAAGTTCTCGGCTGGCAAAGGGCTGAAGGACGCTGTCAACAGCTAGTTGCCCCTGCACTTAAACAGTGCTTTTTAGGCCCGGCCATTGCGCCGGGCTTTGTTTTGTCTGGAGGCGGGTGGATGACGGGAAAAGTGCAGTGAGTGCGCGTTCTGAGATGATCTCTTGCCCGTCCGATTACGACGAAGGTCTCTGGAACCCCGATTTCGCTCCAACGAGACCTGAAGAACGCACCTGGACATGGCTGAGCTTCGCTTGGCTCTGGGTTGGCCTGGTCGTCAACATCGCGGCCTATATGACAGCCTCCAGCCTGATGGCCCAGGGTTTGACCTGGTGGCAGGCGATACTGGCCGTGCTGGTTGGCAATTCCATTCTTGTTGCGCCGCTCGTGCTGATCGGCCGTATGGGAGTTCTGTATCGCGTCCCGTTCCCGGTGTTGTTGCGCTCCTCCTTCGGCACGATCGGCGCCAGGCTGCCAGCCATGCTGCGCGCGGTCGTCGCCTGCGGGTGGTTCGGCATCCAGACCTGGATTGGAGGCTCGGCGATCTACGCCATTGCAAAGATCCTGTTTCCCTCCGTTGTCGATCCGCTCTCCACAACGATTATTCCGGTGATCGGTCTGGACCCCATCGCATTCGGCTCGTTTCTCGCATTCTGGGGCCTGCACGTGTTCTTCATCGCCAAGGGCGTCGAATCGATACGCTGGCTGGAAACTATCGCCGGTCCATTGCTCCTCACAGGCGGGCTGGCGGCGCTGGCGTGGGTCTATGTCTCGTTCGGCAGTTTCGGAAAGATCCTCGAAACGTCGCAACAATTGATCAAACCGGGCGAACATGCGTTCTGGATGGTTTTCGGGACCGCCGTCACGGCCGTTGTCGGGGGATGGGCCACTCTGGCGCTCAACATTCCGGACTTCACGCGTTTCGCCAGGAGCGGCAGGGACCAGGTTATTGGTCAGGCGCTGGGATTGCCGCTGCCGGCCATGCTCCTGGCTTTCATCGGGGTCGTGGTGACGTCCGCTTCCTATCTGGCGCTTGGCAAGGTCATCTGGAACCCCGTTACGCTGGCCGGTGAACTCGAAGGCGGGCTGACGGTTGTCCTGCTGTTCTTTCTGATCATCGCCACGATCACAACCAACATCGCGGCCAACGTCGTGTCGCCGTCCAATGATTTCTCCAATCTGGCGCCGGGTCGCATCTCCTTCAAGATGGGCGGATACATCACGGTGGTCATTGGCGTCCTGATGTTTCCCTGGAAGCTGATGGAAAGCGCCAACGCTTATATTTTCGTCTGGCTTATCGCATACGGAGCGCTTCTCGGTCCCATAGCGGGCGTTATGATTGCGGATTTCTATCTGGTTCGGCGGGGCAGGATCGCAGCGGACGATCTGTTCCTGAAGGACGGATGCTATCGCTATCGGAACGGATGGAACCTGAGCGGCGTTGCGGCCCTCGTCATTGGCGTGGCTCCCTGTTTTCCGGGGTTTCTGCACGCCGTGGGTCTGTGGCCGGATTGTCCGGATTATTTGCAAACGATCTATGATTATTCCTGGTTTGTCGGCTTCATCGTCGCCTTTGTGGTCTATCCGATCCTGATGGGCGTCTCCTCGCCGGAGCGCCGCAATCCAGTCGCGCCGTGAAGGGGGCTGACAACACAGGCGGTTGAATCCTTCTACGGCGGATTTACTTATGCCTGTCATTTCTGTATGGCTTGCCGCCTTTGTAGAGCGACTAATCTTTTCGACATTCCGGTGAACCATGAAAACCGCGACCGATCATTCGGGCACCGCTGCCCCTGTTGCGCTTTCGTTGTGGAGCCAGATCCGGGCGACGCTTGCCCTTGGCCTGCCTCTGATAGGCGCCCAACTCGCCCATATGGCCATCCACGTCACCGACACCGTCATGATCGGCTGGCTGGGCGCGGAAGAACTGGCGGCCGGCGTGCTCGGCACACAGGCGTTTTTCCTCTTCTTCATACTGGGCACCGGGTTCGGGCTGGCGGCCATGCCGCTTGCCGCTCAGGCCCATGGGCGCGACGATGTGCGCGGTCTTCGCCGGGCGATCCGCATGGGCATGTGGGTCATTCTGCTGCTTGGCGCGATATCGATGATGCCGCTCTGGTTCACGGGCGGCGTGCTCGTCGCGCTGGGACAGGAGTCCCATGTTGCCGAGATGGCGCAGGACTATGTGCGCGTTGCGCAATGGTCGCTGTTTCCAGCGCTTCTGATCACGGTGCTCCGATCTTATCTCAGCGCTCTTGAGAAAGCCCATGTGGTCTTGTGGGCGACTGTGCTCGGCGCCTTGGCGAACGCTCTGCTCAACTACATGTTCATATTCGGTAATCTCGGCGCGCCGCGTCTGGAAATTGTCGGCGCAGCCGTGGCTTCGCTCGGAACAACGGCCATAACCTTTGTCGCGCTTCTCATCTATTGCGTGAAGAAAAAGGAACTGGAGCGATATGAGCTGATGGTCCGTTTCTGGCGGCCGGACTGGCGCGCCTTCTTCGAATTGCTGCGTCTTGGCTGGCCGATCAGCGCCACGATCATTGCAGAAGTTGGTTTGTTCGCTGCCGCTGCGGTCATGGTGGGATGGCTGGGCGCGGTGGAGCTCGCAGCCCACGGCATCGCGCTTCAGCTCGCCGGCATTGCCTTCATGGTCCCGCTGGGGCTCTCCAACGCCGCCACGGTTCGTATCGGTCAGGCTTATGGCCGCAAGGACTGGGCCGGCCTTGGCCAGGCGGGGCGGGTGGCGGTTGGCCTGTCGATCGTCGTTACGCTGACGTCTGCCTCCCTGTTCTGGTTATTCCCGGATACGCTGATCGGCTGGTATCTTGACAAGGACAATCCGGACGCCGCCGCGGTTCTGCGTCAGGGAGCGCCGCTTCTGGCGATTGCCGCAACGTTTCAGGTGGCGGATGGTCTGCAGGCTGTCGGAAGCGGCCTTTTGCGCGGTCTCAACGACACCAAGATACCGATGTTCATTGCCGTGACCAGTTACTGGATCGTTGGCCTTCCGCTCGGATACCTGTTCGGCTTCGTGATGGGGTATGGGGCGGAGGGCGTCTGGTGGGGCCTCGCCAGTGGACTGGTGCTCGCAGCCTCGCTGATGAACTGGCGCTTCGCCGCGCGCCGTCGCCTCGGTCTCGTCGAAGGCTGACCGGAGCTACTTCAATTCCGGACCGAGACGTTTGGCGTCCCGGTCCGGGTGATGGAACACCAGAATTCCGATGACGGAGGAAGCGGCAAGCGCCGCGATCAGCCAGAACGCCGGTCGGAAGTCTCCGGTTATTTCCAGCGCATAGCCGGTGATGACAGGCGCCAGAAAGCCCGAGGCGGCGAAGAAGATGGTCATTATACCCATCGCCGTGCCTGCGATTCGCGGAACGAGATCGGCGATAACGGCGTAGTAGGCGGCGTTCGCAGCCATGGAGGCGGCGACGGCGACCGTGATTCCGGCGACGGCGATCACAATGTTGCTGGAAAGGGCTACCGGAATGATCGCCAGCGCCGCGACAAGTTGCGTGCCTGCAATCTGGTAGCTGCGCGCGATCCTCAGGCTCGAAGTTCGTTTGAGAATCGCATCGGACCAGCGGCCAAAGGCGACCAGCAACACCGCAGCTGTCGCCCATGGCAGAAAGCTGACGAGTCCCACGCTGGAAAGGTCAAGATTGTAGCTCTTGCGCAAATATTCCGGCAGCCATGTCATGAAGAAAAACAGGTAGTAGCCGAAGACGAAATAGGCCCAGTAGTTGGCCCAAAGGGTAGGCGTCGTGAGGAGGGCTCTCCAAATGTGCGCTCTGGGCGGCGATTGGGTCGCGGACGGCTCGTCACGGCCCGAGCGCGCGATGTGTTCTGCTTCCTCCGATCCTATTCGATCTGATTCTGATGGATCATTTGCATAGAAGACGAGCCAGAAGGGAAGCCAGATCAGACTCGCGACGGCCAGGATGAAAAACATCGCGCGCCAGTCGAACATGCCGATCAGCAAGGTGACGAGCGGAGCGCCTATGGCGAGCGCGATCGGAACCGCGACAAGCGCCCCGCCGAGAGCCGTCGCCCGTTCCTGCGGCGGCAGCCACCGCGTTATGGCGCTCGTCGTCGTCGGAAAACTCGGTCCTTCGGCCAGTCCCAGCGCGGTGCGCGCCGCGTAGAGCATCAGGAACCCTGTCGCGGCGCCCGTCCAGCCAATGCTGACCGCCCACGCGAGAACAGCGACGAAATAGGCGCGTTTGGCGCCGAATCTGTCCACCGCCATGCCCCCGAACAGGGTGCTGATAATGTAGCCGATGCCGAATGCGCCCAGAATCAGACCGATCTGGCTGGAGTCGAGATCAAATTCGGACTGGATTCGATGCACTGCAAAGGAAATTGCCGAGCGGTCGATATAGTTGACCACAGTGACTGCAAAGAGCAGAAACACGACGAACCATCTATACCGGCCGACC
The DNA here is from genome assembly GCA_024343425.1 of Rhizobiaceae bacterium MnEN-MB40S. Taxonomy (GTDB): domain Bacteria; phylum Pseudomonadota; class Alphaproteobacteria; order Rhizobiales; family Rhizobiaceae; genus Flavimaribacter. The sequence goes on along the minus strand of BRLC01000025.1, from coordinate 166,444 downwards.
ATGGCAGTTATCCCCCGAAACGACGCCTCGACGAAGCCTAAGCGAGATGAGGCGCCGACGCAATCTGCGCCGCCATCGCACAGTAACTGTGCAACATTGCTTTTAAGGGCTGTCCTCCATACTGCTGGTATACCGGAGGAATGATGGTGGGCGGTGAGAGGCTCGAACTCCCGACATCTTCGGTGTAAACGAAGCGCTCTACCAGCTGAGCTAACCGCCCCTGAAGAAAACTCCGCACCGTTTATGCGCTTCGGTGGACAAGTGCAAGAAAAAATCGTTGTCCGCGTGGCTTTTGTGCTGAAAAATCGACGGCCGCAGACCAAGTGGATTATTGTTACGAGAACGTCGCAATTCCTCCCGAACGCGCTTGACAGCTTGGGGGGAACGGCTTAATTGACCGCTCACGTTTCGCAGAGACGCGAGACAAAAGCGCGGGTGTAGCTCAGCTGGTTAGAGTGCCGGCCTGTCACGCCGGAGGTCGCGGGTTCGAGCCCCGTCACTCGCGCCACTTTTTCAATGACTTGGCAAGTTGCAAAATCTGGAAAAGTTGGAATTCTGGCCGGTATTCCAACGTTTGGGCATTTCTTGTTCCTGTTGGATGTTTTGCTACTGGCCTGTTTCGCATTTTTGCGAACGTGTGAATTCCGCTATTCGTTTGACCGTGGAAGCTTTCGTTTCCCGTTCTGGTCTCTATGATCGATGCTTGCTTGCAGCCGGCGACTACAGGAGCAATACAGCATGTCCCAGAGACGGACGCCCTTGACCGGCACTGACCAGACCGTGGGTGGAAAGTTATGAAACGCAAGGTCATTGTCATCGGGATCGGCGCCGGCAATCCGGATCACGTTACGATGCAGGCGGTTGACGCGCTGAACAGGGTTTCCGTCCTGTTCATTCCCGACAAGGGAACGGAGAAGACGGATCTGGCGCAATTGCGCAGGCAAATCTGTGAGCGCTTCATTCGCAACGATGACTATCGGATGGTGGATTTCGCCACCCCGCCGAGAAAACGGTCTACGCCGGACTACCGCCAGGACATCAATATCTGGCGCGAACAGGTCGAGGACGTCTATCAGCGACTGTTGACGGAGGAACTCGGCGATGATGACTGCGGCGCGTTCCTTGTCTGGGGCGATCCCTCGATTTACGATGGGACGTTGCGCATACTGGAGAAGATCCGCGCGAAAGGCGCCCTTGAACTAGAGTACGAAGTGATTCCGGGAATCAGCAGCGTGCAGGCGCTCGCCGCGCGACACAGGGTTCCCTTGCACGGAATCGGTGCGTCGATCATGATCACGACAGGCCGTAAACTGGCTGAGGGTTTTCCCGACGATGTCGACAGCGTGGTCGTCATGCTGGATGCGGCGAACGCTTTCAAGACAGTCGACGGAGACCTGGATATTCACTGGGGCGCTTACGTCGGAATGGATGAGGAAATCCTTTTGTCGGGCAAAGTGCGCGATGTTGGCGACGAAATCGAGCGGCTAAGGGATAACGCCCGGGAAGAACATGGTTGGATCATGGACAGCTACCTGCTGACCCGGGCAGGGAAGGACGACGGGGAATAGAAAGCCTGGCGGCTCGTTTCCCCTGAAACGAATTGTCTGTCTCATGAAAGAAACTGTCGAGGCGCTCTATCTCCTCGGAGAGCAGGATCGGATCGTCGATGTGTCCTGCTACGCTGTAGGTCCGCCGCAGGCGCGTCGTGAAAGCCGCGCGTTTCAGCGCTTGTGCCGGCCGATGGACGCATCGAAGCCGACCACTCATCCAGAGGATCTACAGTCGCGTACTCGCCGGGAAAATCATCGAAAAAAAGCTGAAAAGCTGTCATGGTCGCCACGGCATGGCGTCGGAAGGCGCGCTAGGACAATTCGATGAATGAGACAGTCGACAATTACTGTGAGAGGCTGGATGCGGGCTTCTGGTCCGAGCCGCTGAACGCGATCACCAACGTCGCATTCATCGTCGCCTGCCTGCTGGCGCTATACGCCTGGCGGCAAGGCGCATCCCGGTCTGCGCCGGCGTTGTTGCTGTCTCTCTGGATCGGGGTGATCGGCGTCGGATCTTTCCTGTTCCACACATTTGCAACGCGCTGGGCGCTCGCCGCCGACAGTCTGCCGATTCTCATCTTCATTCTTGTTTACGTCTATCTGGCGATGCGCGACTATCTCGGGCTTAAGGCGTGGATCTCCCTGGCGATGGTCGTTTTCTACATTGTGGCTTCCGTTGTCGCTACACCGCTCCTGACGCCCATTGCCGGTTCCTCAGCAGGCTACATGACCGCCTTGATCGCGATGGTCGTCGTGGCTGTGCTTGTGCGCGGCAAAGACGGTCCGGTGAGCAATGGACTATTTGTCACAGCCGCTGTGTTCTGCGCCTCGATTGGCTTCCGGATGATTGATCTGCCGCTCTGCGAGACCGTGGCGATGGGCACGCATTTCATGTGGCATATTCTCAATGCGGTCGTCCTCTACGCGCTCGCACGGATATATATTGACAGTCGGGAGAGGGCGGTCGCGGCCGGCTCGAAGCCACGACGCCATTGAAAACGGGACCTGCTCTCATATTTGTCCGGGTCGCGCGCGGTTCGTGTGTTTCGCCGCAGGCGACGTCGTCCTCGACGCCTCACCGTCGTTCAGGATTGTGCGTTGTGGAACGCGTCCGCAGGTCGTAGTATTTTGCAGTGCAAACGGACTGATGCGTTGACTGGACTGACTGATTGTGTAAACCGACACCTTAGAACCATTCGCGAAATGGCGGCTCGCGAAAGTGTTAGGAAATATGATGACCGAACTTCTCAGCTCATATCTGCCGATTGTTGTATTCATTGGAATTAGCCTGGTCATTGGAGCCGCTTTGCTCGTCGCTCCATTCATCATCGCCTTCAAGGCGCCCGACTCGGAAAAGCTTTCGGCCTATGAATGCGGATTCAACGCCTTCGACGATGCGCGGATGAAGTTTGATATCAGATTTTACCTCGTGGCGATCCTGTTCATCATCTTCGATCTCGAAGTTGCATTCCTGTTTCCCTGGGCGGTCTCTTTCGATGGAATCGGCTGGTTCGGTTTCTGGTCGATGATGATCTTCCTCGGCATCCTGACGATCGGATTCGCCTATGAGTGGAAAAAGGGAGCGCTGGAATGGGAGTAGGCGACACAATGTCGACGCTTGTTGCGCCGCAACCAAAAGGCGTTATCGACCCATCCACGGGCAAGCCGGTCGGCGCAGATGATCCGTTCTACGGTGAAATCAACAACGAACTCGCCGACAAGGGCTTTCTCGTCACCTCTGCTGACGAATTGATCAAATGGTCCCGCACGGGATCGCTGATGTGGATGACCTTTGGTCTTGCCTGCTGCGCGGTCGAAATGATGCAGATGTCGATGCCGCGCTATGATGGCGAACGCTTCGGTTTTGCGCCGCGCGCGTCTCCGCGCCAGTCCGATGTCATGATCGTCGCCGGCACGCTGACCAACAAGATGGCGCCGGCGCTCCGCAAGGTCTACGACCAGATGCCGGAGCCGCGATATGTCATTTCCATGGGGTCGTGCGCCAATGGCGGCGGTTACTACCATTATTCCTATTCCGTCGTTCGCGGCTGTGATCGCGTCGTGCCGATAGATATCTATGTGCCCGGATGCCCACCGACTGCCGAAGCGCTGCTCTACGGTGTGCTGCTTCTGCAGAAGAAGATTCGACGCACCGGAACGATAGAACGCTAGGGGCCCGAGAAAGGCTGTTGCATGAGTGAAGCGTTGCAAGAACTTGCCGCCTACATCACCGAACGCAAGGACGGTGCGGTTACCTCGCATGAGGTCCGCTTCGGCGAGTTGACGCTTGTTACAGACACGATGCACATCATCCGGCTGCTGACCTTTCTTCGCGATGATTCCCAGTGTCAGTTCATCAATTTCACTGACATTTGCGGCGTCGACTGGCCGGGTCGCGAGAAGCGGTTCGATGTTGTCTACCATCTGATGTCGCCGCGCCAGAACATGCGCATTCGCGTCAAGGTCCCGGTCGGAGAAGACGAGACCATTCCTTCCGCCACCGGGGTCTTTCCGGGCGCAGACTGGTTCGAGCGCGAAGCCTATGACCTCTACGGCATCCTGTTTACCGGACACCCGGACCTGCGTCGCATCCTGACGGACTACGGATTTGACGGACATCCGCTGCGCAAGGATTTTCCGACGACCGGTTTCGTGGAGGTTCGGTACGACGAAGAGGTCAAGCGCGTTGTCTACGAACCGGTGCAGTTGCGACAGGAATTCCGGAACTTTGATTTTCTGTCGCCCTGGGAGAATGCCGAATACATTCTGCCGGGCGATGAAAAGGCCAGTGAATAAGAGCTTCTGATCGATCATGAGCGAAACACAGGACATCGGCGCACAGCAAAGCCTGAAGGGGCGGTGCCTTTGCGGCTCCGTGCAGTTCACGGCGACTCCGCAGTCGCGGGATATGAACGCCTGTCACTGCGTCATGTGCCGTCGCTGGTCCGCCGGTCCGTTTCTGGCGGTCGATTGCGGCGACACCGTGCGTTATGATTCCGACGATGGTTTGACGTTTTATCCGTCGTCGGAATGGGGCGAGCGCGGTTTCTGCAGGAATTGCGGAACGTCGCTTATCTGGAAGATGCAGGGGCGTCCCGAGTGCCACGTATCGACACAGGCCTTCGATGACGCGGGCGCCTTTACACTGACTTCGGAAATCTTCGTGGACGAGAAACCCGATGGTTACGCATTTGCCGGCGACATTGAGAAGATGACAGGCGCGGAAGTGATCGCGGCCTTCATGAAAGAACAGGAAGGCGCGTAGATGAACGAGCATAATGTACGCAACTTCAACATCAATTTCGGCCCGCAACATCCTGCGGCGCATGGCGTTTTGCGTCTTGTCCTCGAGCTCGACGGCGAGGTCGTGGAGCGCGTCGATCCCCATATCGGCCTCCTGCACCGCGGCACCGAAAAGCTGATCGAATCGAAAACCTATCTGCAGGCCGTGCCCTATTTCGACAGGCTCGACTATGTCGCGCCGATGAATCAGGAACATGCCTTCGCGCTTGCCGTCGAGCGCCTCATCGGCGTCGAAGTGCCGATTCGCGGGCAACTGATCCGGGTGCTCTACAGCGAGATCGGGCGCATTCTTTCGCACCTGCTCAACGTGACGACCCAGGCCATGGACGTCGGCGCGCTGACGCCGCCGCTCTGGGGGTTCGAGGAGCGCGAAAAGCTGATGGTCTTTTACGAGCGGGCCTGCGGCGCGCGCATGCATTCGGCCTATTTCCGGCCGGGCGGCGTTCACCAGGATCTGCCTGCGGACCTCGTCGAGGACATCGGCAAATGGTGCGATCCGTTCCTCAAGGTTTGCGATGATATCGAGGGTCTGCTCACCGATAACCGCATCTTCAAGCAGCGCAATGTCGACATCGGCGTGGTCAAGCTCGAGGACGCATGGGCGTGGGGCTTCTCCGGCGTCATGGTGCGCGGTTCCGGCGCGGCATGGGACCTGCGCCGCGCGCAGCCTTACGAGTGCTACAACGACATGGAATTCGAAATTCCGATCGGCAAGAACGGCGACTGCTACGACCGCTATCTCATCCGCATGGAAGAGATGCGCCAGTCGGTCAAGATCATGAAGCAGTGCGTCGAACGGCTGTTCAGCACCGAGCGGACAGGGCCCGTGTCCTCAACAGACGGCAAGATCGTGCCGCCGAAACGCGGCCAGATGAAACGCTCCATGGAAGCGCTGATTCATCATTTCAAACTCTACACCGAGGGCTATCACGTGCCGGAAGGCGAAGTGTACGCCTGCGTCGAGGCGCCGAAAGGCGAATTCGGCGTCTACCTTGTGTCCGACGGCGGCAACAAACCCTATCGCTGCAAGATCAAGGCGCCCGGCTACGCGCATCTCCAGGCGATGGATTTCCTCTGCAGGGGGCACATGCTGGCGGACGTCTCCGCTGTTCTCGGTTCGCTAGACATCGTGTTCGGGGAAGTTGATCGCTGATGCTACGGTTCGCCATGCCGATGCTGGTTTTGATGACGGTCGCGCTGGCGGCGGTTTCGCCGGCGCGCGCGCAGGATTCCGGCGGCGCGGTCACCAACATGAAGACCCTTATACAGAGTGGATTCGATATAAAGGCCGCCGCTCCGAACGGCGACAAGTTTGTTGTATTCCTGCAGCGGGAGCGGGAAGCCTACGCCTGCGAGTTCGTGACGCTCACCGTGTCGCGTTGCGGCGCCATCAATAATGAGGCCAATTGAGTATGTCCGTTCGCCGTCTTGCAGAAGATGATGTCCAGCCTGCCGCTTTCCGCTTCAACGAGGAAAACGCCGCCTGGGCGCAGCAGACCATCGGCAAGTATCCGCAGGGGCGTCAGCAATCCGCCATCATCCCGCTGTTGATGCGCGCCCAGGAGCAGGAAGGCTGGGTCACCAAGGCGGCGATCGAGTCCATCGCGGATATGCTGGAAATGCCTTATATCCGGGCTCTTGAAGTCGCTACCTTCTACACCCAGTTCCAATTGAAGCCGGTCGGCACGAAGGCCCATATACAGGTCTGCGGCACCACGCCCTGCATGCTGCGCGGCTCCGAAGAGCTCATCAGGGTCTGCCGCAACAAGATCAACGCAAGGCCATTCGAGCCAAACGAGGCCGGCACGCTCTCCTGGGAAGAGGTCGAGTGCCAGGGCGCCTGCGTGAACGCGCCGATGGTCATGATCTTCAAGGACGCCTATGAGGATCTGACGCCGCAACAGCTCGCCGACATCATCGACAAGTTCGAAGCCGGAGAGGGCGACAGCGTGACGCCCGGACCGCAGAACGGCCGGCATCTCTCGGCCCCGATCAGCGGCCTGAAGACGCTTCTGGACGAAGACAAGCCGGTCGCAGCCGAAAAGTCTCCGGCTCCGAAAAAGGCAAAGGCGCCGGCGTCCAAGCCTGCGTCCGCCGCCAAGGAAGCGCCGGTCCAGGACGACGCTAACAGGCCTCAAGGCATCGAAAAGCCGGAAGACGTCGACAATCTGAGACTGATCTCCGGCGTCGGGCCGAAAATCGAAGGTCTTCTGCACTCCCTTGGAATCTACAAGTGGGAGCAGATCACCAAATGGACGAAGGAAGAGCGCGACTGGGTCGACGGATATCTGAAGTTCAAGGGGCGCATCGAACGCGAAGACTGGGTCAAGCAGGCTGAAGCGCTCGCCAAGGGCGGCGCCGAGGAATATGAACGCGTCTTCGGAAAGAAGCCGAGATAGGGCCGGGTAGGGAATGAGTCATGCTCAAGGATAAAGACCGCATCTTTACCAATATCTACGGCCTGAAGGACAAGAGCCTGAAGGGCGCGATGGCGCGCGGCCACTGGGACGACACCAAGGGCCTCATCGAAAAGGGCCGCGACTGGATCATCGCCGAGATGAAGACCTCGGGCCTGCGCGGTCGCGGCGGCGCCGGCTTCCCGACAGGCCTCAAATGGTCCTTCATGCCGAAGGAAACAGACGGGCGGCCGCATTATCTGGTCGTCAACGCTGACGAATCCGAACCCGGCACCTGCAAGGACCGGGAAATCATGCGCAACGATCCGCATACATTGATCGAGGGCTGCGTGATCGCCAGTTTCGCAATGAGCGCGCACACGGCCTACATCTACATCCGCGGCGAGTACATGCGCGAACGTGAGGCGCTGCAGAAGGCGATCGACGAGTGCTACGACGCCGGAATTCTCGGCAAGAACAACAAATGCGGCTGGGACATGGACGTTTTCGTCCATCACGGCGCAGGCGCCTATATCTGCGGTGAGGAAACAGCGCTTCTCGAGAGCCTGGAAGGCAAGAAGGGCCAGCCGCGCCTCAAGCCGCCATTTCCGGCGAATGTCGGCCTCTACGGCTGCCCGACCACCGTCAACAACGTCGAATCGATCGCTGTGGCGCCGACGATCCTGCGGCGCGGCGGCGCCTGGTTCGCCGGGTTCGGGCGACCGAACAACGCCGGCACCAAGCTTTTCTGCGTATCCGGACACGTCAATGAACCGGCGACCTTCGAGGAGGAAATGTCGGTCCCGTTCCGTGAACTGATCGACAAGCATTGCGGCGGCATTCGCGGCGGGTGGGACAATCTTCTGGCGGTCATTCCGGGCGGCTCGTCGGTTCCGGTGGTGCCCGCCGAGGAGATCATCGACTGTCCGATGGATTTCGACAGCCTTCGCGACCTCAAATCGGGTCTCGGAACGGCTGCGGTCATCGTGATGGACAAGTCGACCGACATCGTGAAGGCGATCGCCCGGCTGTCGCACTTCTACAAGCACGAAAGCTGCGGACAGTGCACGCCCTGTCGTGAGGGAACCGGCTGGATGTGGCGTGTGATGGAGCGCATGGTCGTTGGCAACGCTCGCAAGGAAGAAATCGACATGCTGCTGCAGGTCACCAAGCAGGTCGAGGGGCATACCATCTGCGCGCTCGGCGACGCCGCGGCGTGGCCCATTCAGGGGCTGATCCGGCATTACAGGCCGGAGATGGAAAGACGCATCGACGAATTTACGCGCAACGCCGGCGGGACGCCGGTGCTTGAAGCGGCGGAATAGGTAAGACAGGGCGGGACACCGCGGAACTGGACTTGAGATGGCAAAGATCAAGGTCGACGGAAACGAAATAGAGGTGCCGGACCACTACACGCTTCTTCAGGCGTGTGAGGAGGCGGGCTCGCAGGTGCCGCGTTTCTGCTTCCATGAGCGACTTTCGATTGCGGGCAACTGCCGTATGTGCCTCGTCGAGGTAAAGGGCGGTCCGCCAAAGCCTGCGGCGTCCTGCGCGATGGGCGTGCGCGATCTGCGTCCGGGTCCGGAAGGACAGCCGCCGGAAGTCTTCACCAACACCCCTATGGTCAAGAAGGCCCGTGAAGGGGTGATGGAGTTCCTGCTCATCAATCATCCGCTGGACTGCCCGATCTGCGATCAGGGCGGCGAATGCGACCTGCAGGACCAGGCGATGGCCTTCGGCGTGGATTCCTCGCGATTCCACGAAAACAAACGCGCCGTGGAAGACAAATATATCGGTCCGCTGGTCAAGACGATCATGAACCGGTGCATCCACTGCACGCGCTGCGTTCGCTTCACGACGGAAGTTGCGGGCATTTCCGAACTCGGACTGATCGGTCGCGGCGAGGACGCCGAAATCACGACCTATCTCGAGCACGCCATGACGTCGGAAATGCAGGGCAATGTCGTCGATCTTTGCCCGGTTGGCGCTCTGACGTCCAAGCCCTACGCCTTCATGGCGCGTCCCTGGGAACTGACGAAAACCGAGACGATCGACGTGATGGACGCCTGCGGATCGGCCATCCGCGTCGACACGCGCGGCCGCGAGGTCATGCGCATCCTGCCGCGGATCAACGAAGCCATCAATGAAGAATGGATTTCAGACAAGACGAGATATGTCGCCGACGGTCTGCGCACGCAGCGTCTCGACCGACCCTTCGTACGCGTGGACGGCAAGCTGAAGGCCGCCAGTTGGCCGGAAGCTTTCACCGCAATCAAGCAGGCGGTGGACGCCGCGGCGCCGGAGAAGATCGGCGCGATTGCCGGCGATCTTGCTGCCTGCGAGGAAATGTTCGCCCTGAAGCAACTCATGCAGTCGCTGGGATCCGCCAATATCGATTGCCGCCAGGACGGTGCGAAGCTCGATCCGTCGAAGGGACGGGCAAGCTACATCTTCAATCCCACCATTACGGGCATTGAGGACGCCGACGCGCTGCTGATCATCGGGGCTAACCCGCGTTTCGAGGCTACGGTGCTCAACGCCCGTATCCGCAAGCGCTGGCGCCTGGGCGACTTCCCGATCGGCGTGATCGGCGAGCAGACGGAGATGCGATACGAATACGAGTATCTCGGCGCTGGCCCCAAGACGCTGGGCGATCTCGTCGCCGGAACAACGGATTTCGCAAAGATTCTGAAGAACGCTGAACGGCCGATCATCATAGTCGGGCAGGGCGCTTTGACCCGGGCTGACGGGATGGTTGTCCTCGAACACGCCGCAAAGCTCGCCGTCGATGTCGGCGCGGTGACGGAAGACTGGAACGGTTTTGCAGTCCTGCACACTGCGGCGTCGCGCGTCGGCGGCCTCGATCTCGGTTTTGTGCCGGGCGAAGGCGGCGTCGGCGCGGCGGACATGCTCTCGGAAATGGACGTGCTCTTCCTGCTTGGCGCAGACGAAATGGACATGACGAAACGGCAGTCCGGCTTCACCGTCTATATCGGCAGCCACGGCGATGTTGGCGCGCATCACGCCGATGTCATTCTGCCGGCGGCGACCTACACGGAAAAAGCCGGCACCTATGTGAATACGGAAGGCCGCGTGCAGATGGGCGTTCGCGCCGGATTTGCGCCGGGCGAGGCAAAGGAAGACTGGGCGATCCTGCGCGCGCTGTCGGAAGTGCTGGGCAAGACGCTGCCTTTCAATTCGCTTGGTGAGTTGCGGCTCCAGCTTTATGCGGCGCATCCGCATCTGGCTGTTGAGGACGCCGTCGAACCGGGATCGCACGACGATATCGCCGCGCTCGCCTCTACGTCGGGTGAATTCGGGACGGCCGGCTTCGAATCGCCCATAGCGGATTTTTATCTGACCAATCCGATCGCCAGGGCGTCCGCCGTAATGGCGGAATGTTCGGCGCTTGCCCGAAGTGAAAGCGCCGTGGCGGCGGAATAGGACAAGAACAGAACAATGGAATCGTTTCTGACAAATTACGTTGTTCCAGCTCTGATCATGATCGGTCAGTCGCTGTTGCTGCTTGTCGTCCTTCTCGTATTCATCGCCTATGTGCTCTATGCAGACCGCAAGATCTGGGCGGCGGTGCAGATGCGGCGCGGCCCCAATGTCGTTGGCCCGTTCGGACTGCTCCAGTCCTTCGCCGACCTGTTGAAGTTCGTCTTCAAGGAGCCTGTCATCCCGGCCGGCGCCAACAAGGGCGTGTTTTTGCTTGCGCCGCTGGTGTCGGTGACGCTGGCGCTCGCCGCCTGGGCGGTCATTCCGGTCGCCGAAGGCTGGGCGATCGCCTCGATCAATGTCGGCATCCTCTATGTCTTTGCGATCTCGTCGCTCGAAGTCTACGGCGTGATCATGGGCGGATGGGCGTCGAACTCGAAATATCCGTTCCTCGGCGCGCTGCGCTCCGCGGCTCAAATGGTCTCCTATGAAGTCTCGATCGGCTTTGTGATCATCACCGTGCTCCTGTGCGTCGGTTCCCTGAACCTGACCGACATCGTGCTGTCGCAGCAAGATGGTCTCGGCACGATGCTGGGTCTGCCCAATACATTCCTCGACTGGCACTGGCTCGCGCTGTTCCCGATGTTCATCGTGTTCTTCATTTCGGCGCTGGCGGAAACCAATCGTCCGCCGTTCGACCTGCCGGAAGCCGAATCCGAACTGGTCGCAGGTTTCATGGTCGAGTACGGCTCGACGCCATACATGATGTTCATGCTCGGCGAATACGCCGCAATCGTTCTGATGTGCGCGCTGACGACGATCCTGTTCCTTGGCGGATGGCTGCCTCCCGTCGATTTCTGGCTGATCAACTGGATCCCGGGCGTCTTCTGGTTTGTCCTCAAGGTGTGCCTGGTGTTCTTCATGTTCGCCATGGTCAAGGCGTTCGTTCCGCGGTACCGGTACGACCAGCTCATGCGCCTCGGCTGGAAGGTCTTCCTTCCCATATCGCTGGCCATGGTCGTGATCGTCGCCGCGGTTCTCAAACTCACCGGCTGGTCGGCCTGAATCGGGAGAATTGAAAAATGTCACTCGCTCAAGCCGCCAAGTCCCTGTTCCTGAAGGAGTTCGTAGAAGCGTTCTTCCTGTCGATGCGGTATTTCTTCGCGCCGAAGTCGACGTTGAACTACCCGTTCGAGAAGGGGCCGGTCAGCCCGCGTTTTCGCGGCGAACATGCGCTGCGCCGCTATCCGAACGGCGAAGAACGGTGTATTGCCTGCAAACTGTGCGAGGCCATCTGTCCGGCGCAGGCCATCACCATCGAGGCCGGTCCGCGCCGCAACGACGGCACCCGCCGCACGGTGCGCTACGACATCGACATGGTGAAGTGCATCTATTGCGGCTTCTGCCAGGAGGCCTGTCCGGTGGACGCCATCGTCGAGGGGCCGAATTTCGAGTTTGCGACCGAAACACGCGAGGAACTCTACTACGACAAGGAGAGGCTTCTTGCGAACGGCGACCGTTGGGAGCGCGAGATTGCGCAGAACATCGCCATGGACGCGCCGTACCGGTAAGCGTCTGCACATGGACTGTCCGCGTCGCGGCTGTCCGAAACGACAATTCTGAGGCCGGCGGGAACCGGCGAATTCGGGGATCCGGCGCATCATGCGCCGTGCACTCCGGGGGAAAGAAAAAAAGGCACGGCTCATGGGTCTACAGGCTCTGTTTTTCTATCTGTTCTCTGCGATCATGATAGCGGCCGCATTGATGGTGGTGTTTTCACGCAACCCGGTGCATTCCGTGCTGTTTCTGATCCTGACGTTCTTCAACGCGGCCGCGCTGTTCCTGTTGACCGGCGCGGAGTTTCTCGCGCTGATCCTGGTCGTGGTCTATGTTGGCGCGGTGGCCGTGCTGTTCCTGTTCGTGGTCATGATGCTCGATATCGACTTCACGGAGTTGCGCTCGGGCGTCATGCGCTACGCCCCGGTCGGAACCCTGATCGGCGTCGTGCTGTCGGCCGAGCTCATATTCGTGCTGGCCGGCAACGCCTTCAAGGTGGAGCCGGAATCAAATCCCGTGCAACCCATTCCAGATCTGAATGCGGTGTCGAACACCCAGGCGCTGGGCGACGTCCTCTACACCGACTACGTGCACCTGTTTCAGATCGCGGGCATGGTTCTGCTCGTCGCCATGATCGGCGCCATCGTGCTGACGTTGCGGCACAAGGAAGGCATCAAGCGGCAGGATATCGCCGCGCAGGTCGCGCGTTCTCCGGAAACCGCGGTCGAAGTCATTGACGTCAAGCCCGGACAGGGCGTCTAGGGGAGGGAACGAGGCAGCATGGAAATCGGACTTTCCCATTATCTGACGGTTGCGGCGGTCATGTTCACGATCGGCATTTTCGGCATCTTTCTCAATCGCCGGAACGTCATCATCATCCTGATGTCGATCGAACTCATCCTGCTCGCCGTCAATATTAATTTCGTGGCGTTTTCCGCCTATCTCAACGATCTGATGGGGCAGGTCTTCGCCCTGTTCGTCCTGACGGTCGCGGCTGCTGAAGCGGCCATCGGGCTCGCCATACTCGTCGTCTTCTACAGGAACCGGGGTTCCATCGCCGTGGAAGACGTCAACATGATGAAGGGCTGACCCCTAATGTATCACGCCATCGTTTTCCTGCCTCTTGTTGGTGCGATCATTGCCGGATTGTTCGGGCGATCCATTGGCGCCAAGGCTTCGGAATACATAACCTGCGGCATCATGATCCTGGTGGCGTTCCTGTCCTGGATCGCATTCTTCCAGGTCGCGCTCGGTCATGGAGAGATGATTCAGATCGATGTGCTGCAATGGATCCGCTCGGGAACCCTGTCCGTCGACTGGGCGCTGCGCATCGACACGCTCACCGCCGTCATGCTTGTGGTCGTCAATTCGGTGTCGTGCCTGGTGCATATCTATTCGATCGGCTACATGCACCACGATCCGCACCGGCCGCGCTTCTTCTCCTACCTCTCGCTGTTCACCTTCGCCATGCTCATGCTGGTGACGTCCGACAATCTGCTGCAGATGTTCTTCGGCTGGGAAGGCGTGGGACTGGCGTCCTACCTGCTGATCGGCTTCTGGTTCAAGAAACCGTCCGCCAACGCCGCCGCCATGAAAGCCTTCATCGTCAACCGCGTGGGCGACTTCGGCTTTGCGCTTGGCATCTTCGGCGTCTTCGTGATCTTCGGGTCGATTTCGTTCGATACGATCTTCGCCGGAGCGGCGCAGTTCCTGCCGGGCGAAGCGAGCGACACCGATCAGATCGTTTTAGAATTCCTCGGCACGGGTTGGGACCGCGGCTCGGCGCTGACGGTCGTATGTCTGCTTCTCTTTGTCGGCGCGATGGGCAAATCGGCGCAGTTCCTGCTCCATACCTGGTTGCCGGACGCGATGGAGGGCCCGACGCCGGTTTCAGCGCTCATCCACGCCGCGACCATGGTGACCGCGGGCGTGTTCATGGTGGCGCGCATGTCGCCGATCTTCGAGCTTTCCGTCACGGCCCTCACATTCGTCACCATCATCGGCGCGATCACCGCCTGTTTTGCGGCGACCATCGGCCTCGTGCAGAATGACATCAAGCGCGTCATAGCCTATTCAACCTGTTCGCAGCTCGGCTACATGTTCGTCGCGCTTGGAATGGGCGCATTCGGCGCCGGCATCTTCCACCTGTTCACCCACGCCTTCTTCAAGGCGCTGCTGTTCCTCTGCGCGGGTTCGGTTATCCACGCCGTGTCGGACGAGCAGGACATGCGCCGCATGGGCGGCCTGCGCAAGCACATTCCGATCACCTACTGGATGATGATCATTGGTACGCTCGCGCTGACCGGCTTCGGCATTCCGTTCACGCCAATCGGCACATCGGGCTTCATATCCAAGGACATCATCATCGAGACCGCCTATGTCGGAACCAATCCGGCCGCCGGATTCGCGTTCATCATGGTCGTCGTCGCGGCGCTCTTCACGAGCTTCTACTCCTGGCGGCTGATCTTCCTGACGTTCCACGGCAAACCGCGCGCGTCGGCCGACGTCATGCACCATGTGCACGAGTCGCCGATGGTCATGCTCGCGCCGCTGTTCCTTCTCGCACTTGGCGCCTTGTTCGCCGGCGTGGTCTTCCAGGGCGATTTCTTCGGCCATCACTATGATGAATTCTGGAAGGGGGCGTTGTTCACCCTGCCGGAAAACCACATCCTCGAGGAATTCCACCACGTTCCGGGCTGGGTGAAGTTCAGCCCGTTCCTGGCCATGGCGATCGGCTTCGTCATCGCCTGGTATTTCTACATCCGTTCGCCGGAGACGCCGAAGCAACTCGCTTCGCAGTTCGAGATTCTCTACAAGTTCCTGCTCAACAAGTGGTACTTCGACGAAATCTACGATTTCCTCTTTGTCCGCTCGATCAAGAACCTCGGATATTTCCTCTGGAAGAAGGGCGACGGCTGGCTGATTGACGGCTTCGGGCCGGACGGCATCGCCGCCCGCGTTCAGGACATCACACGGCGAACCGTCCGTCTGCAGACCGGTTATGTCTACCACTACGCCTTCGCCATGCTGCTCGGCGTGGCCGCGCTGTTAACCTGGATGATGCTCGGAGGAGCAGCGTGATGTTGACCGACTGGCCAATTCTTTCCATCACCACTTTCCTGCCGCTCGTCGGCGCGATCATCATTCTGCTGACGCCGGAAGATTCCGACTTCGGTCGACGCAACATACGCAACGTCGCGCTTGTGACGACGGTCTTCACCTTCGTCTTCTCGGTGATTTTCGTCTGGGGCTCGTTCGACAGCAGCAGCGCCGATTTCCAGCTCGTCGAGAAGACGCCATGGCTTGGCACCGGAATCTCCTATTACATGGGCGTCGACGGCATCTCGATGCTGTTCGTCATCCTCACGACCTTCCTGATGCCGCTGTGTGTTCTGGCGAGCTGGAAGACGATCAATGTTCGCGTCAAGGCGTATATGGTCGCTTTCCTGCTTTTGGAGACACTGGTCATCGGCGCCTTCTGCGCCCTCGACATCATCCTGTTCTACGTCTTCTTTGAAGGTGGCCTGATCCCGATGTTCATCATCATCGGCGTCTGGGGCGGCCCGCGACGGATCTATGCGAGCTTCAAGTTCTTCCTGTACACGCTGGCCGGATCGGTGCTGATGCTCGTGGCCATCATGTATATGTACTGGAACGCCGGCACCACGGCGATCCCGGAAATGCTGGCGCATGATTTCCCGCCGGAGGCGCAAACCTGGCTATGGCTGGCCTTCTTCGCGTCCTTTGCGGTGAAGTTGCCGCTCTGGCCGGTTCATACCTGGCTTCCGGACGCGCACGTCGAGGCTCCCACCGCAGGCTCCGTGGTGCTCGCAGGCATCCTGCTGAAACTCGGCGGTTACGGGTTCATCCGCTTTTCGCTGGCGATGTTCCCGCTCGCCTCCGTCGATCTTTATCCGCTGATCTTCACGCTCTCGGTCATCGCCGTCGTTTACGGCTCGCTCGTTGCGCTCATGCAGGACGACGTGAAGAAGCTGATCGCCTATTCCTCCGTCGCCCATATGGGCTACGTCAAGATGGGCATCTTTTCGGCCAACGAGCAGGGCCTTCAGGGCGCGCTCTTCACCATGCTGTCGCATGGTCTGGTGTCAGGCGCTCTATTCCTGTGCGTCGGCGTGATCTATGACAGGCTGCATACGCGCGAGATCGCCGCCTATGGCGGACTGGTCAACAACATGCCGAAATACGCCGCAGTGTTCATGGTCTTCACCATGGCCAATGTGGGCCTGCCGGGCACGTCCGGCTTTATCGGGGAATTCCTCGTGCTGGTCGGCGTTTTCCAGGTCAACAGCTATATCGCGATCTTCGCGACCACTGGCGTCATCCTCTCGGCCGCCTATGCCCTGTGGCTCTATCGGCGCGTCATTTTCGGCGCGCTGGAGAAGGAAAACCTGAAATCCATGCTCGACCTGTCCACCCGGGAGAAGATCATTCTCTACCCGATGGTCGCGTTGATTATCTTCTTCGGCGTGTATCCGATGCCGGTGTTCGATATCACCGCCGCGTCGGTGGACGCCCTGCTCAACAACTATAATGCTGCGATCGAGGCCAGAAACGGCCTTGCGCTGGCGAACTGATCGACCGGGATTGACTCCATGACCGCAGACCAAATCACGGCAAGCCTGGAACTCTCGATACCGGAAATCATTCTGGCCGTGGGCTCGATGGTGCTCCTGATGATCGGCGTCTTCTCGCGCGGCCGGTCAGCGTCGCTGGTGACCGGGCTCGCCGTAGCATTGCTGATCGTCGCCGGCCTGTGGCTGGTCACGCTGTCCGGCGAGGGCGAAGCGTTCGGCGGCGCTTTCCGTGACGACTCCTTCGCCAAGTTCATGAAGGTGCTGACGCTGATCGGATCGATCAGCGCCCTTGTCATGGCTGTCGGCTCGACCCTGGAAGAACAGATGGACCGGTTCGAGTTTCCGGTGCTGGTCGTGCTCGCGACGCTCGGCATGATGCTGATGATTTCGGCCAATGACCTGATCACGATGTATCTCGGTCTTGAGCTGCAGTCGCTGGCGCTCTACGTGGTGGCGGCGATCAACCGCGACAGCGTGCGTTCGACGGAAGCCGGCCTGAAGTATTTTGTGCTTGGCGCGCTGTCCTCCGGCATGCTGCTCTATGGCGCGTCGCTGATTTACGGCTTTACGGGACATCTCGGCTTTGAGGGGATTTCCGAAGCGCTGGCAAGCGGCGACCGGACGCTCGGCATCGTGTTCGGACTGGTCTTTCTGCTCGTGGGCGTCGCTTTCAAGATATCGGCCGTGCCCTTCCACATGTGGACGCCGGACGTTTATGAGGGCGCTCCGACACCGGTCACGGCTTTCTTCGCGGCCGCTCCGAAGGTCGCCGCCATGGCGATGCTCATCCGCATCGTCATCGAAGCCTTTGATCCGATTGTTGCGGACTGGCGCCAGATCATCGTCTTCCTCGCCGTTGCGTCCATGGCGCTCGGCGCCTTCGCGGCCATCGGTCAGCGAAACATCAAGCGGCTGATGGCCTATTCCTCGATCAGCCATATGGGCTTTGCGCTTGTCGGTCTCTCGGCCGGGTCGATGATCGGCGTACAGAGCGTGTCGCTTTACATGCTGATCTACATGGTCACCACGCTTGGAACATTCGCCTGCATCCTCGCCATGCGCCGCAAGGAAGAAGGCAATGTGGAGCAGATCGACGATCTGTCGGGCCTCGCCTCCACCAATCCGGTTATGGCGACCATGCTGACGATCTTTATGTTCTCGCTTGCGGGAATACCGTTTCTGGCGGGCTTCTTCGCCAAGTATTTCGTGTTTCTGGCGGCGATCGAGGCCGGTCTTTACATTCTCGCCGTCATCGGCGTTCTTACCTCCGTTGTCGGCGCCTATTACTATCTGCGGATCGTCAAGATCATGTGGTTCGACGAGGCGGCCGAAGGCTTCGTGCCGATGGGCGGCGAACTGCGGCTGGTGATGCTCGTCTCCGGCGTTTTCGTCCTGCTCTACGCCTTCATCGGCGGGCCGGTCATGCGGGCGGCCGAGATAGCAGCAAAGTCGTTTTTCTGATTGTGATCAAAGCCGAAGACTACCGTCATATCGCGCTGGATGACGTTCAATCGACCAATACCGAATGTCTGGAGAAAGCGCAGGCAGGGGATCCGGGCAATCTTTGGATCACGGCGCGGCGTCAGCTTGGCGGGCGCGGTCGGCGTGGTCGGCCATGGGTGTCCGAAGCCGGCAATCTCTATGCGTCGCTGCTGCTGATCGATCCTGCGCCGGTTCAGGCGCTTGCTTCCCTGCCGCTTGTCGCAGCACTTGCCGTACACGGGGCGATCGCCCGCGCGCTGCCGGATCCGGACGCATCGCTGAAGATAAAATGGCCGAACGACGTGCTGCTGAATGGCGGAAAGATATCCGGCATTCTTCTCGAGTCGTCCATAGTGCCGGACGGGCGGCGCGCCGTGGTTATCGGCTGCGGCGTCAATGTGGCGCATGCGCCGCAAGAGGCCATGTACGCCACGGCGACGCTGCGCGATGCGGGCGCCGCTGTTTCGGCGGAGGAGTTGTTCGCCTACCTCTGTCAATCCATGGCCCGGGAACTGGCGAGATGGGGGGAGGGAACCAACATGTCGGAAACACGCGAATTGTGGCTGCGTTGGGCCACGGGCGTAGGAAAACAAATCACAGTCAATATGCCGAACGCCTCGATTGAAGGAGTATTCAGGGATATCGACGATACAGGTTGTCTGATACTGGAGAAGCCCGACGGTTCCCTGCAGTCGATCGCCGCGGGCGATCTTTTTTTCCTGTAGGGCAAGCGCTATCTCCTGTTGCAAGACATGGCTGGAATAGAATGACAGAAAAAGACGAACTAATATTTCTTCCGCTCGGCGGCGTTGGCGAGATCGGCATGAATCTCGCGCTTTACGGTTACGGCAAGCCGGACAAGCGGGAATGGATCATGGTCGATTGCGGCGTCACCTTTCCCGGGCCTGATCTGCCTGGCGTCGACCTCGTTCTGCCCGACATCCGCTTCATCGAGTCGGAAAAGATCAATCTGAAGGCGATCGTGATCACGCATTCGCACGAGGATCATTATGGCGCGATCGCTGATCTCTGGCCGATCCTCAAGGCGCCGGTCTATGTCTCGCCCTTCACCGCAGGCATGCTGGAATCGAAGCGCGCCTACGAGGGCGACTCCGAAGCCGTGCCGGTCAACCTGTTCAAGGCCGGCGACGTTTTCGAGATCGGACCGTTCAAGATCGAGGCCGTTCCCGTCAACCACTCGATCCCCGAACCCTTTTCCCTGGCGATCACGACGCCATTGGGCGTGGTCGTCCACACCGGCGACTGGAAGATCGATCATGCGCCGTCCATGGGGCCGCTCACCGACGAAAAACGGTTCCGCGAAATCGGCGACAAGGGCGTTCTCGCGCTGATTTGCGATTCCACCAATGCGATGCGCGACGGCGAGTCGCCTTCGGAACAGGAAGTCAGCGACAGTCTGGAAAAGATTATCGAGGCGGCGGAAGGCCGCGTCGCGATCACCACCTTTTCGTCCAATGTCGGGCGTATCCGCTCCGTTGCGAAGGCGGCCGAAGAGGCGGGCCGCAAGGTTTTGCTGCTCGGCAGCTCCATCAAGCGCGTCGTCAATGTCGCCGGCGATCTCGGCTATATGGAAGGCTTGTCCGAATTCATCAGCGAAGACGAGTTTGCCTCGACCCCGCGCGATCGCATCGTGATCATTCTGACCGGCAGCCAGGGCGAATCGCGGGCGGCGCTTGCAAAACTCTCCCGCGACGAGATGCGCAATATTTCCCTGTCGAAGGGAGACACCGTTGTGTTTTCCTCGCGCACGATACCGGGCAACGAAAAGGCGGTGCTCGACATCATGAACGGGTTGATCGATCAGGGCGTTCACATCGTCACCGACAGCGAGGCGCTGGTCCACGTCTCCGGGCATCCGCGCCGCAACGAACTGCAGCAGATGTATCAATGGGTGCGGCCGGAATTCCTCATACCCGTCCATGGA
This sequence comes from Rhizobiaceae bacterium MnEN-MB40S, assembly GCA_024343425.1. Taxonomy (GTDB): domain Bacteria; phylum Pseudomonadota; class Alphaproteobacteria; order Rhizobiales; family Rhizobiaceae; genus Flavimaribacter. Next base: position 146,175 of record BRLC01000025.1, on the reverse strand, counting down.
GAGGCAGCCCATCTCACCGCCCAGGCGGAGCTCGGCGAACAATCCGGCCTCAAGGTCGTGCCGCATGTCCGCAACGGCGATGTCGTGCGATTGGCGCCGGGCGAGGCGCAGGTGATCGACGAGGCGCCGCACGGGCGGCTCTTCAAGGATGGCGACCTGATCGGCGATTTCGATGAAATGGCGATCGGCGAGCGGCGCAAATTGTCATATGTCGGCCATATCGCGGTCAATGTGCTGGTCGACGCAAAGAATGTGCTCATTGACGATCCGGATATCGTTTGTCGCGGCGTGCCGGAGATCGACGACACCGGTGCCTATATCGAGGAAACGCTTCGCGATGCGGCGATAGAAGCTGTGGAAAGCATTCCGCGCGTGCGTCGCCGCGATCTCGAACTTGTGCAGGAATCGGTGCGTCGGGCCGTGCGCGCCGCGGCGCGCAACGCCTGGGGCAAGAAGCCGGTCATGACCGTCTTCGTCACGCGGATCCGCTAGGAGGAAAATCGATGATTGGCAGACTGAACCATGTCGCGATCGCTGTCCCGGATCTGGACGCCGCGGCGAAGACATATCGCGACACGCTGGGCGCCCACGTCTCGCAACCGCAGCCGTTGCCCGAACATGGCGTGACCGTTGTCTTCATAGAACTGCCCAACACGAAAGTGGAGTTGCTGGAACCGCTGGGCGAGGAGTCTCCGATCGCGAAGTTTCTTGAAAGCAACCCGGCGGGCGGCATGCACCATATCTGCTACGAGGTCGATGACATCATCGCCGCGCGCGACGGTCTCGCTGCGGGCGGCGCCCGGGTGCTGGGCGACGGGGAGCCGAAAACCGGCGCCCATGGCAAGCCCGTGCTCTTCCTGCATCCGAAGGATTTCTGCGGCACATTGGTCGAGCTCGAAGAGGTCTGACCGATGTCGCCTGTCACGGGTATCGCGATCTATGTCGTCATATGGTGGATCACGCTATTCGCCATCCTGCCGATCGGCGTGAAAACCCAGGCCGATGAAGACGAAATAACGCTCGGCACGACCGAAAGCGCGCCGCATCGGCACAGGATGGGTTTCAAACTGATCCTGACAAGTCTGGTCTCTGCTGCGATCTTCCTTGTTTATTTTATTCTTATCGTCGTCTTTGAGCTGTCAGTGGACTCCATTCCAAGGATCGTTCCGGATTTTTCGGGACGCGGTTGATCAGTCGCGGAAAGATTCGAAGCGGTCCTGCAACTCGCGCATGACCCCGATCCGTTCCGCGACATCGTCTCCCAGACGCGCAATGAGATCGTCGAGCAGAAGCCCGTTGAGGCTGAGAAACGGCGTTTGCAGATCCCAGAACAAGTGCGAATCCGTGCTCACGCTCAGAACCGTGTCCGTATAGTCGCGCGCCCAGTAGCAGTGGTTGTCGCATATAATGACGACTGACAGCCCCTTTTCACTGGCGATCTGGGCGAGTTGATAGCTGAACCGCGTGTAGCGGCGCATTTCGTAGAGAACGAGACAGGTGTTGCTGCAGTCTTCGGCGAGCATCTCGCTGAAAGTGCCGTTGCGACCGTCCAGATAGCGCACCTCCGGCCGCACATAGTCCAGCCGTCCTGCAAAATCAGAAGCAATGCCGGCGATGGTCTGGAAGCCGGTGACGAAAACACGCGAAGACGTGGCGAGCGCCTCGATTGCCTGTTGCCAGGGCGCGGTTTCGCGCATCTCGTAGACGCCGAGGATCGCGGCCATCTCCAGGTCGAAATTTTCCCAGAGACGGCTGCCTGCCGCAGCATTCCGTCGGATCCGGTCCACGCGGTCGGAAATCAGCAGCGGCGTCGCGTCTATATCGGTGCGCATCTCGGCTTTGAGATCGCTCAGCCGCTGATATCCGAGCGATCGCAGAAAGCGTCCGACCGTCATCTGACTGACCCCGACCTGTTTGGCGATGGACGCTGCGGTCTCATAGGGCAGCGAATTCATGTTGGCGAGCATATAGCTCGCGATCGCTTTTTCCGATTTCGTCAGCTTGGCGAAATCGACCTTCAGACGGTCCGCCAGGGGAGTGCTCATGAAACCGCTCCCGGTGTTTTGCCAAACCACGGTTTGGCTTCCTCCAGTTGCCCCGCCAGTCGCAGGAGCATGGCTTCGTCTCCGAACGCCGCAGAAAACATCACGCCGACGGGCAGCCCATCGGACGTCCAGTGCAACGGCATAGACATGCTGGGCTGGCCGGTCAGATTGAAAAGCTGGGTAAACGGCGTAAAGGCTTGCAGATCGGCGACATAGGCGGCCTGATCCGGATTGTTTGTATGCTGCACCCCGAGCGGCACGGGCGGACGGGCAAGCGTTGGGCTCATGACGACGTCATGGCGCGCATGGAATTCGGCCATCCGTCGTCCCTGCATGTGGATGCGGGCCAGCGCCTCCGGATAGGCCTCGACCGGAAGCGTGCTGGAATACTCAACGGCGCTCCATGTCGTCCGGTCGACGTCTTCAGGTTTGATCTCGCGGCCGAGCTCGGCCGACCTGTTTCTGACGGCGCGAGAGACATTGGAAGCGACCAGCACCCAGAGCGCATGGCCAAGTTCTTCCCAGTCTCCCGGCGGCTGTTCGTCGATCACGATGTGACCCAGCTGTTCGAGCAGGCTTGCGGCGTCCTCGGCGGCCCGGGCGCACTCGGGATCGACCGCTGCTCCCGAAAGCGGCGCGCGCTGAAAGGCTATCTTGAGGCGGCCAGGCTTCGTGGTCACCTCGTCGAGGAAACGTCCTCCGTAGTGCGGTGCGCAATAGGGATCGCCAGGCGCCGGGCCGTGCGTGGCGTCGAGCATGGCGGCTGAATCCCTGACGGAGCGCGTGACGACGTGAGACGCGGAAAGGCTTCCCCAACCTTCGCCTGCCAGCGGACCGTTCGGTGTTCGCGCGCGACTGGGCTTGAGGCCGAAGAGCCCGCAGCACGAGGCGGGAATACGAATGGAACCGCCGCCGTCGCTTGCATGGGCGATCGGTACGATGCCCGCAGCGACGGCGGCGGCCGCGCCACCCGACGAACCGCCCGCGGTTCGGTCGAGTCCCCATGGATTGCGGGTCGTCCCGCAGAAGGTGCTCTCCGTGGAAGCAGCGAGCGCCATTTCCGGAGTTGTTGTCTTGCCGAAGATGACCACGCCGGCGCGCTTGTAGCGCTCAACGAGCGTGGTGTCGGCCTTCGCCATGTTGTCCGCGAACAATTTGGAGCCCTGAGTCGTCACGGTCCCGGACAACATTGCCGAAGCGTCCTTGAGGAGAAACGGCACACCCGCGAAGGGGGCGTCGGCCGGCAGGTCGTCAGCCATGCTTTCGCCCAATGCATACAGTTTTTGGGACAGCGCGTTGATCGCCGGATTGACGTGCTCCGCCCGTTCGATGGCTGCTTCCAGGAGTTCATGCTGGCTGATCTCGCCCTTGCGCACGAGGTCCGCCAGACCCAGACCGTCATGGTCGCGATAGTCGCTGAAGCCGGCCATTTATCTCTCCGTATATTAATAAGATAACATCTATTGACTTTATGTGATACTTATAACACGATCGTCAACAGTTAGTTTTTGCTCCCGAGTAAGAAGAGATGGAGCAGCAGGGTGAACAGCAACAGAAGTGAGATCACAATCATGAAGTTTCGACCATCGATCAGCAGGGCATCCGCAACCGTCGCGCTCGGACTGGGCGTCGCAGCCATGGCTTCGCTGCCGTCTCTGGCGCAGGAAAAGACGATCACTTGGGGTAAGCCGGCCGAAATCACCGGATTTGACGCCCATGTGGCGGGCACCGTCGCATCCTGGGAAATGTACCAGATGATTTACGAGACCCTGCTCGAGGCCGACGAATCGCTTGCACTGAAAGGTGCGCTGGCCGAGAGTTGGGAGCAAACGTCTCCGACAAGCTACACCTTCACGATACGCGATGGCGCGACCTTCTCGAACGGACGCTCGGTGACAGCCGACGACGTTATCGGAAGTCTCGAGCGCATCAAGAATCCTGAAACGGCGTCCTATTGGTCGGCGCAGCTCGGCGACATCTCAAAGATGGAAGCGGTCGATGACCGCACTGTCACGGTCGAACTGGCAGAGCCGCATCCCGCCTTTCTGCCGGCGCTCGCTCACATCACGGCGGCGATCCTTCCGATCAAGGAACTGAAGGAGGGCAGTTTCGATCCTACGTCGCAGATGCTCGGCTCCGGTCCTTTCATGGTCGAGGAACACAAACAGGACGAATCCTGGACGCTCGCGCGCAATCCCCACTACTGGCGCGAGGGGTATCCGCTCGCAGATCTCCTGGAAGTGCCGATCATTCCCGATCAATCGGCCCGCATCGCGGCGCTCCGCAATGGTCGCGTCGACTTCACCACGTTCGCCGATCCCGACTCGCCGCAAATGCTGGCAAAGGACAACAACATAAAGTCCAGCCCGCAGCAGACGACCAACTACTACCGCGTGGACGTCAATGCGCTTAGCGAAGACTCGGCGTTTCATGACAGGAAGGTGCGGCAGGCCATGAACCTGGCGCTGGACCGCCAGGCAATCGACGATTTCGTGTTCGCCGGCACGTCCGAGGTCGATTATCCGGTTCCGGGGGCGTTCGGAAAAGACGCCTGTCGTTCGCTGGACGCCTACGCTCTGCCTCGTGAAGAGCGTATCGAAAAGGCCAAGGCGTTGCTCAAGGAAGCCGGCAACGAAAATCCGGAAGTTGGATTGATCGCGGCGTCTTCCAACCCCGTCCTTGGACGCATTGCGCAGGTCGCGCAGCAAAGCCTTGGAGAGGCCGGTTTCAACGTCACGATCGAATCGATCCCGACGGCGGAATATCTCCAGCGCGTGTTCACGGACGGCGACTTTGACTTCTCGGTCTCTTGGCTCGCAGGCTACACGGATCCGACCATGGTCATCGCCTGGTGGAACCCGGAATTCGCTATCTGGAACCAGGTCTTCCAGGAAAGCGTGCCGGAACTTTCGGCCGCTCTCGACGAAGTCAAGACCATGCAGGACAGCCCCGAGCGCGACGCCAAGCTCGCTGAAATCTGCGGCATGATCGACGAGAGCGCCAATCTGCTGGCGCTGGTCTCCAAGACCGATTATGTCGTCTACCGTGACGACAAGATCGAAGTGAAGGTCCCGGAGAAGTCCGGATCGTCCGACACTTTCCAGTATATTGAGGAATTCAAACCCCTCGATTGATCTGGGCGCGTGTGGGGGCGGGATTGTTGCGATCCCGTCTCCTGCAGCCATTGCTTCATTCTTGTCTGAAATCGCCCTGTCCTGAAAACGGAAAGTTTGGTGGATGCGCCTGATCGGCTACCTTTTGCCCCGGATTGCGATAGCGCTCATAACCACGCTCGGCGTCTCGATCCTCGTCTTTCTGGCCCTGCGCTTCATTCCGGGCGGGTATGCGGACATTCTGCTCGGACCGTTCGTGACACCCGAAGCCCGCGCCGCGATCGCTCAGCGCTATGGGCTTGACCAGCCGGTCGTCTTCCAGTTCGCTCACTGGCTTTGGTCGCTGCTGCAGGGCGATTTCGGCGTGTCGATGGTCACCCAGAAGCCGGTGATCGACGAGTTCCTGCGACGCGCGCCGGTTACGCTTGAACTTGCGATGATCGCCCTGTTCGTCGCGCTCGCCTTCGGTGTTCCTCTTGGCATCGCTTCCGGTGTCGCCGGCCGCGCGCGCGGCGGCTTCGGCCGCGTCATCGGCGCGGTTGGCGCCAGCGTGCCTGATGTCGTGCTGGGCAGCGCCCTGATCTTCGTGTTTTCCGTATGGTCGCTCTGGTTCAGGGTCGGCGGCTATGTTCCCTTCAGCGAAGCCCCGGTCGAGAATATGCGGGTCATGCTGTTGCCGGGCCTTACGCTCTCGGTCTTCGGCGTCGCGCTTATTCTGCGCACCACGCGCGATGCGGTGATGCAGGTAATGACGGAGGGCCACATCACCACCGCCGTTGCGCGCGGCGAACGCCCGCGCGACATCATCCGGCTACATGTCTTGCGCAACGCGGCTATTCCGGTCGTCACGGTCGTGACGACCTATTTCGGGTTCCTGCTCAGCGGCGCGGTCGTGGTCGAAGTCTTGTTCTCTATCCCTGGCATCGGGCTTTACACATTCAACGGCCTTCTTAACCGTGATTACGCAATCGTGCAGGCCGGCGTTCTGATTGCGGCTCTGGTCTTCATTTCGATCAACATGGTGTCCGATATTCTGTACGCGGCGATTGACCCGCGTGTCGGAACGGGGAACAGGCGATGAGCGCGTTGCGATCGACCGGGGCGGCGCTCGGCCGTCTGATGCGTGAAGACAAGCTGTCTTTTCTCGGCCTTGTTATACTCGTATTGCTGGTGCTCGTCGGGCTCTTCGGGCCCTGGCTGCCATTGGGCGACCCGACAAGGATCGCCGCAGGTCCGCGGCTCGGTCCGCCCTCCTGGGCCTTTCCCTTCGGCACCGACGAACTCGGACGCTCCTATCTGCCGCGCGTTGTGGAGGGCATTCGCGCCACGTTTCTGCTCTCCATTGTCGCGGTATCCATAACCGCCGTTATCGGCTCCTTCTTCGGCATGCTGGCAGGCTATTTTCGCGGGGTGACCGATCATCTCGTCGCTCGCGGCGCCGATATCCTGTTTGCCTTTCCGGCCATTATCGTCGGCCTTCTGGTCGCGGCCATGATGGGGCCGGGCCAGATTTCCGCGGTGGCGGTCATTTCCATTGCGACGATACCGCTGTTTATCCGCGTGGTTCGCTCTGTGACGCTGAGCGTCGCCGGCCGCGGTTTCGTGACCGCGTCAGAGGTTGCGGGCGCAACGCCGTGGCGGGTGATGATCGTTCATATCCTGCCCAACATTCTCGGAGCGGTCATCGTCCAGCTCACCTACGCCATGTCGATCGGCATGATCATCGAGAGCACGCTCAGCTATCTCGGCCTCGGCGTTCAGCCGCCGCAGGCCTCGCTCGGATCGCTGCTTCGCGAGGGCAGCGCCTATCTCACCATTGCGCCATGGCTTGTTCTGTCCGCCGGCATTGTCCTGTCACTCGCCATTATGTCCGTCAACCTAGTCGGCGATGCGATCCGTGACGCCATCGAGCCGCTGAAGGGCAGGACGCTGACATGAGCGCGCTTGTTGAAATCCGCGAACTGGTCATCGCCTACGACGGCGCAGGCGCAACGACCCGTGGTCTCGACAGCGCAGAGCTTTCCGTCGCCCGTGGAGAAACGCTGGCGATCGTCGGCGAGAGCGGTTCCGGAAAGACCACGATCGGAATGTCGATCGGGCGTCTGCTTCCTCCGGAAGCACGGATCGAAAGCGGAACGGTAACGGTCGACGGCGTCTCCGTTGTCGACGCCGACTCCGAAGCGTTGCGCCAGCTTCGTCGCGACCGCCTCGGCTTTGTTTTCCAGAACCCGATGACGGCGCTCGATCCGACGATGCGCATCGAACGTCAAATGGTCCGGGCGATCGGCGGGAAACCGTCGCGCGACGCCATCGCCGCACTGCTTCGCCGAGCGGAACTCGACGATCCGGACCGGGTGATGCGCTCGTTTCCGCACGAACTCTCCGGCGGAATGGCGCAGCGCGTGATCATCGCCATGGCGATCGCACGGTCTCCGAAACTGATCATCGCGGATGAGCCGACCGCATCGCTGGACGCCTCGATCCGGGAAAAAGTCATGGATACGCTCGGGCGATTGCGCGAGGAGAATGGCGCGAGCATGGTTATCCTGTCCCATGACTTGCGGCTTATCTCCCGCCATGCAGACCGTGTCGCGGTCATGTACGGTGGTCGCGTCGTAGAGATTGGAGAATGCGCAACCGTGCTGGAACGGCCAGCCCATCCCTATACGCGCGCGCTCATCGCCGCCGCCGCCGGTAACGAGAAACCCGGCCAGCGGCTGGAGCCCATACTTGGCGCGCCACCCGTTCTCAGAGGGCCAAGCCGGAAGTGCGCCTATGAACCGCGTTGCGGACTTGCCCGAGCAGAATGCGCAAACAGCCGGCCTGAGGCGCGTCTCGTCGCGGCGCGCACCGTTTGCTGCCACTTCGCAGAAGAGGTGGCTCAAGCGGCGAGCGATGTTGGGGAGGCGCGAACAGAATGAGCCGGACCGTCGTCGAATTGCAGGATATCGTCGTAACCTATCGCGCCGGATTTCTCGGCGGCGAGGCCTTTGACGCTGTTCGCAAGGTGAATCTGTCGATCAGCGAGGGCGAGACCCTCGGGCTTGTCGGAGAGTCCGGTTCGGGCAAGACGACCCTTGGTCGTGTCTGCCTGGGTCTTCTTGCGCCGACGCAAGGAGTCATGCGCTTCGCCGGTGCTCCGTTCGGCACGCTGCGGCAGCGTCGCGGTCAACTTTCCGTCGTCTTGCAACATTCCGAATGGGCGCTTAATCCGCGGCTGCGTTGCGGCGCATCGGTGGAAGAACCGCTGATCATACTCGGCGTCAAATCGGACGAGCGCAAGCGGCGCGTGGCGGCCATTTTCGACAGCGTCGGCCTCGGCGACGGATATGTCGACCGCTATCCGGGGCAATTGTCGGGAGGTCAGCGCCAGCGCGTCGCCATCGCGCGTGCGCTGGTGACGGAGCCGCGCTTCATTGTCTTCGACGAGGCCGTCAGCGCGCTCGACGTGTCGGTTCAGGCTCAGGTGCTGAACCTCATCATGGACCTTCAGCACAAATACGGGTTCGGCGCGCTCTTCATCTCGCATGATCTGGCGGCGACGCGCTATGTCAGCCACCGCATCGCGGTCATGTATCGGGGCGAGATTGTCGAGGACGCGCCGTCAGAGCGGTTCTACGAAACGCCCGACCATCCCTACAGTCAAATGCTTATGAGCAGTCTGGCGTGATGCGCAGATGCTTTGCCCATTGCCGCACAGCGGTCGCTCTGGTTCTCACCATACTGGCGTCGGCTCCGATCACCCGCGCCGATGAGGCGGATCTGCAACGAACCTGGGACGCGGCGCGGGTCTATCTGCCGGCCGCGACGTCGGCGGGTTTCGTCGAGGCGGGCGTCGGAGACATCGGCGATCGGCTTGACCCAGAGTCTCCACCCACCGCGTTGATCGTCTATGCGCATGGCTGCAGCGGCTTAAGCCGGATAACCGATGCGACCGGACGGTTTCTGGCGCAGTCGGGTTACGCAGTCATAGCTCCCGACAGTTTCGCGCGGATCGACAAGCCGAAAAGCTGCGATCCGGCGACGCACCGGGGCGGATTGCATCGCGCTGTTCTCGGCTGGCGCCAAGACGAGATTCGTAATGCAGTCGTGCAGGCTTCGCTTCTCTGGTCCTTCAATGAATTGCCGGTGGTGATTATGGGGCACTCACAGGGAGCGATCACCGTCGCCACGATAGAAGATGTCCCGGCGGCTGCCCGCATTATCGAAGGCTGGACGTGTCATGCCGGCTGGCCGGAGTATCACGGCCTCAACAGCGAGCCGGATCAGCCTGTGCTGTCGCTTCTCGGCAGGGACGATCCCTGGTTCAAATCACAGGTCTTTGGCGGCGACTGCGGCGCCTTCATGAACGAAGACAATGGCTCGCGATCGATCGTTTATGAAAAGCCTGGCTATCTGGCCGGCAAGCACTGGCTGTCCGTGGACCGGGCAGTCCAGAAAGAGATACTCGAATTTCTCAACCGTTCGCTGACGACATGGAGGAACAAGAATGCCGGATGACAAAACGGCGAACGCGCTGATGGACGCAGTGGAGGCGGGGTTCGAGGAACAAGTTTCGCAAACAGCGGATCTGGTGCGCTTTCCATCTACGCGCGGCGCCGAGGCGCCCGCCCAGGACTATATGGCCCGGCAAATGCGCGAACGCGGTCTCGATGTCGACCGGTTCAAGGTCGATATCGACGAGATCAGGCACTGGCCCGGATTCTCGCCTGTTCATGTCAACTACGACAACGCCTGGAACGTCGTCGGGTCGGGGCGCGTCGAAAATCCGAAGGGCAGGTCGCTCATTCTCAATGGACATGTCGACGTCGTGCCGGCGGGGCCGCTCGATATGTGGAGCACTCCGCCATTCGAGCCGCGGATCGAAAACGGCTGGATGTACGGTCGTGGCGCAGGCGACATGAAAGCCGGCCTGATCGCCTGCCTGGCCGCGATGGATGCGGTCGAACGGGCGGGCTTCGGTTTGACAGCGGATGTGTTCGTCCAGAGCGTCATTGAGGAGGAATGCACCGGCAATGGCGCGCTCGCCTGCCTTGCCCGAGGCTACAAGGCCGATGCGGCGCTCATTCCCGAACCTCAAAACCAGACCATGATCCGGGCGCAGATCGGGGTCATCTGGTTCCAGGTCAATGTGCGCGGAATTCCGGTTCACGTCGCCGATGCGGGAGCGGGCGCGAACGCCATCGAGGCGGCCTATACGGTCATGCAGGCGCTGCATGAACTGGAGCACGAATGGAACAGCCGCAAGGATCAGTATCCGCCCTATGAGACGGTGGATCATCCGATCAATCTGAATGTCGGCCGCATCGAAGGCGGCGACTGGGCGTCCAGCGTGCCGGCGTGGTGCACGTTCGATGTCCGTGTGGCGATCTATCCGGGTCAGGATATCGCCGAGGCGAAGCGCGAAATCGAGGAGACGATCCGGCTCGCTTCGCGCCGGAACGCCTTCCTGCAGAACAATCCGCCGCAGATCGTCTACAATGGTTTCGAAGCAGAGGGCTATATCCTCAAAAACGCCGAAGAGCCGGTCGGAATGCTCGCAAGGTCTCACAAGAGAGTGTTTGGAGAGGCGCTTGAGGAAATGGCGTGCACCGCGACAACCGACGCCCGTTTCTTTGGTCTGTACGCGGATACGCCGGCGCTCGTCTACGGGCCGACCGCAGAACTGATCCACGGCTTCGACGAGCGTGTCAGTCTTGATTCTCTGCTCAGCGTCACAAAGGCCATGACGCTTTTTCTGGCCGACTGGTGCGGCGTGGAGTCCCGGTGATCCGCTAGTCTGCCGAACCGGCGTTTTGTTCATCCCCGAAGCGTCTCATTTCGCTGCGTCGAACTGGCTGTACGGCAGGGCAAACGTACTTTGAACTTTGTGTTTTACTGCCAGTGCAGTATTTATGTACATGAGTTCAATATTTTACTTAAAACTAATGGGTATATTAATATAGTATATTCAAGATATTTATTTCGAGTAAAGATTGAAGAATTATGAGCGCTTGATGGACCTGCCTCTTCAGTTTTTATATACTATTCAATATAATAGGTTGGTAATTTGATGCGATGCTGAGATTTTATTTATCCACGTTATACAAAAATACAACTATTTGTTTATGTATAATAGAGAATGCGAGCATAGTTATTATAGAAGAATCCTATAATAATGATATTTGAATCCATTTTATTATGTAACCTAGTGTTTATGTTTCCCCGGATGATTAACTGAAGGGGACTTTCCATGAATTACAATGAAATTGAATCTTCGTCATTAAGTGGAAGCCTGAAGGATTATCGAAATCCGCTAGGAAAAAACCTTACAAATAGAGTGCAGCCATTCTTTGATTGGCAGAATAACCGAAGAATAAGTGGTCTATGGCCTTATGCTAAATCAACGACCTCCGCGCCACTGACGGCTTGTACAGCGCTTTCGGATAGTGGAGACCTCATTGCGGGCGTGAACTTTGCATCACAGGACTATCTTAGCCTTGCATCGCATTCCGATATCAAAGAGGCGGCGGTCGCCGCAGTCAGGGATTTCGGGGTTCACAGCGCAGGCTCGGCAGCTCTGCTGGGAAACACTCGGTATTCACTTTCACTTGAGCGCGCGCTTTCTTCTCATTTAGACGACTGTCAGATCGTCCTGTATCCCACGGGTTGGTCAGCGGGTTTCGCATCGGTTCAGGGATTCATCCGGTCGGACGATCATGTAGTGATGGACGTGCTCGCGCATTCCTGTCTACAGGAAGGTGCTAGGGCCGCGACTTCGAATATTCATTACTACGGCCATCTCAATGTGCAGGGCGTTGAAAGACGTCTACGGCGAATTCGGTCTAACGACGCCAAGAACGCAATTTTAGTAGTCACGGAAAGTCTCTTTTCGATGCACTCGGATGTACCTGATCTGAGGGCGCTGCGATCAGTTTGCGACGCGTATGACGCTAATCTTCTCGTCGACTGCGCTCACGATTTTGGTTGCATGGGACGTGACGGTCTAGGACATCTGGGGGATCAACAGATGCTTGGCGGGGCCGACATTATTATTGGTAGCTTCTCGAAGACATTCGCTTCAAACGGGGGCTTTATCGCAGTGAAACCCAGGTCGGCGGCGGAATATCTCAAATACTATAGCGCAACGCAGACATTCTCCAACGCGCTTTCGCCCGTCCAGGCGGCGGTCGTTCTGAAGGCCCTGGAAATCGTCACCTCTGATGAAGGCGCTCGACGGAGAAAGCAACTCATGAGAAACATCCTGCGACTGCGGGCAATGATGTGTACGGTGGGTCTTGAGCCGCTAGGTGACCCGTCGCCTATCGTCCCTGTCTATATCGGGAGAGAAGATCGCGCACGGTTGTCCGCTCGAAGACTCTCCGAAATCGGTGCAATCGTTAATCTGGTCGAATATCCGGCCGTTCCTCGAGGTGACGCCCGCTTCCGTGTCCAAGTCATGGCTGATCATACCGAGGACGACTTGTCGCGACTGGTCGAACTCATGGCCCATTCACTCGGAGAAACTACTACGAAATCTCCGAGAATCCCTATGGTGGCAAGCGCCAGAACAGCAAAGCGGCAGAGATCATCGATAGAGGCTTCGGCTGTCTAACCCGCATCGCTGGATGATTTGAAAGACTGAACAGGTAGCCTCCATCGGGCGCCGATATCGACCAGCCACCGCCGAACATCTTCACTGGGCGTGATCCGGTGAAGATGGCCGCGCCCACCAAATTGCCCGTATCACCGGAACACCGGCTTCGTTTGGTACGGCGCCGATAGCTGTTTTCCCCTATGAATGAAGTAGACAATGGCGCTGTTGCATTGTCGGCAGTCTTGGAAAACGCTGTAAAGGTATGACGCAAAAAAAAACAAGGCATTGAGCCTTGTAAATTTATCGCGTGATCTAGTGACCGGACTGCTCCGGTGGCTGCGAGTCAATTCGCGCCTTAGATCCATCCTCCCAAGACTTTGACCGCGAAACGGGCGGGGATCTTTTCTCCCTGCCTCATTGGATCGGCAAACTAACGGATTGCGAAGCTGATGTCACCTGAAAAGTGACAATAATGTCGCTGTCCAGATTTTTTTGCGGGCAAATTCCGAATCATCAGGGAAATATTCCTGTTTTGTGTTCACCGCCGCCAGATGGTCTGGACAAGCAGTGTCGAAACACAGGATCTCATGCCCGTTTTGCGCGTCTTTTCATCCGCATTGGAAGTGTTTATGAAAGCGGCTGATTTTCACAGAGACGGCGTGCCTGATTCCGATGCGGCGCTCCGTCGGCAACGGACCAGGCCATGCGTTTATCCCGCTATTTTCTCCCCATCCTCAAGGAAAACCCCAAGGAAGCGGAAATCGTTTCGCACCGGCTGATGCTGCGCGCAGGCATGATCCGCCAGCAGTCGGCCGGCATCTATTCCTGGTTGCCGCTTGGAAAGCGCGTCCTGGAAAAGGTCAACACGATTATCCGGGAAGAGCAGAACCGAACCGGCGCGATGGAAGTCATGATGCCAACCATCCAGTCTGCGGAACTGTGGCAGGAGAGCGGTCGCTACGACGACTATGGCAAGGAGATGCTGCGGATCGAGGACCGCCAGAAGCGCGCGATGCTCTATGGTCCCACCAATGAGGAGATGATCACCGATATCTTCCGCGGCTATGTGCGATCCTACAAGGATCTTCCGATCAATCTGTATCATATCCAGTGGAAGTTCAGGGACGAGATCCGTCCGCGTTTCGGCACCATGCGCTCGCGCGAGTTTCTCATGAAAGACGCGTATTCCTTCGATATCGACCGGGAAGCTGCGCGGCACTCCTACAACAAGATGTTCGTCGCATATCTGAGAACCTTCGCGCGGCTTGGCCTCAAAGCGATCCCCATGCGGGCGGAGACAGGCCCGATCGGCGGCGATCTCAGCCACGAATTCATCATCCTGGCGAAGACCGGCGAATCCGAAGTCTTCTGCCACAAGGACTTTCTCGATTTCGACATTCCGGACGAAAGCGTTGATTTCGACGATGTGTCCGGTCTGGAAGCCATCGTCGACAAATGGACGTCGCTCTATGCAGCAACATCTGACATGCACGAGGCTTCCGTCTTCGAGAGCATCCCTGAAAGCCAGCAGGTTTCGGCGCGCGGCATCGAGGTCGGGCACATCTTCTATTTCGGCACGAAATACTCCGAGCCGATGGGCGCGACCGTAACGGGACCCGACGGCAAGGAACATGCTATCCACGGCGGATCGTACGGCATCGGTCCGTCGCGTCTTGTTCCCGCCATCATTGAGGCCTTCCATGACGACAATGGAATCATTTGGCCGGAAAGCGTGTCCCCCTTCGACCTTTGCATCATCAACATGAAGGCCGGCGACGGGGTTTGCGACGACTATTGCCAGACGCTCTACGACGCAACGCAGAAGGCCGGGCTGGATCCGCTGTATGATGACCGCGACGAAAGGGCAGGGGTCAAGTTCGCGACCGCCGACCTTATCGGCGTGCCGACCCAGGTGATCGTCGGTCCGCGCTCCGCGGCCAACGGCGAGGTCGAAATCAAGGATCGCAAGACTGGCGAGCGTGTGACCGTCACGGTCGAGGAAGCCGTCAACCGGCTGACCTCCGGCAGACAGGAATAATCGATGACTGGAGAGGCTGCGGACAACACAATGGCGGCGGACGATGCGCCGAAGCCTGCGCGCCCGGTCCGTCCTTTCTCGACCTTCGAGCGCATGATCGCATGGCGCTACCTGCGCTCCCGTCGACGCGAGGCGTTTATCTCCGTCATCGCCGGGTTTTCATTCGCCGGCATCATGCTTGGCGTCGCAACGCTGATTGTGGTCATGGCCGTGATGAACGGTTTCCGCGCCCAGTTGATCGACCGTATTCTCGGCGTGAATGGTCACATGATCATCCAGCCGATGGATCAGCCTCTGACGGATTACACCGGCATTGCAGCCAGGCTCGACGCGCTCGATGGCGTGAAATCCGCAATTCCCCTGGTCGATGGCCAGGTGCTCGCAACCGGTTTCCAGGGCGCGGGAACAGGCGCCCTCGTTCGCGGCATCGGAGCCGATGATCTCGCCGAACTGGAAGGCGTCGCAGATCACATCCAGACCGGAGATCTCGTCGGGTTCGCATCCGGAGAGGCGATCGCAATCGGCGCCCGCATGGCGTCCAGTCTCGGCGTTCTTGTCGGCGATACGGTGACGCTGACCACGCCGGAAGGCGATATCACGCCGCTCGGCGTGATGCCGCGCACCAAGGCCTATCCGGTTTCAGCCATTTTCGAAGTCGGCATGTCCGAAATCGATTCGTCGATCATCTTCATGCCGCTCGCGGAAGCCCAGCTCTATTTCAATACGGACGGTCTCGTGCAGTC
Organism: Rhizobiaceae bacterium MnEN-MB40S; assembly: GCA_024343425.1. GTDB lineage: Bacteria > Pseudomonadota > Alphaproteobacteria > Rhizobiales > Rhizobiaceae > Flavimaribacter. The sequence goes on along the minus strand of BRLC01000025.1, from coordinate 130,660 downwards.
CATCGAGGTGGTGCTTGATGATCCCGACGCCATCGACGTCATGCGTCCGATCGTCGAGGAGGCGATGGGGCAGCAGGTGTTCATCACGGACTGGCGGCAGCAGAACAGGACGTTTTTTTCCGCCCTGCAGGTCGAGCGCAACGTGATGTTCATGATCCTCACGCTGATCGTCCTCGTCGCCGCTCTCAACATCATTTCCGGCCTCATCATGCTGGTGAAGGACAAGGGGCACGACATCGCGATCCTCAGGACCATGGGCGCGTCATCCGGCTCGATCATGCGCATCTTCTTCATGACGGGCGCGGCGATCGGCATGGTGGGCACTCTGGCCGGCGTGCTTCTTGGCGTCTTCATCTGCCTCAACATCGAGTCGTTCCGGCAGTTCTTTTCGTGGGTGTCCGGAACCACAATCTTCGACCCGGAACTCTACTATCTGAGCCAGTTGCCGGCCGACATGGATCCGGGCGAAACGATCGCCGTCGTCGCGATGGCGCTCGGCCTTTCCTTCCTTGCAACCCTGTTCCCGGCCTGGCGCGCGTCGCGTCTCGATCCGGTGGACGCCCTTCGTTACGAGTAATTTCATGAACAGCGCCGCCTACGTATTGCAACTCGACAATGTCGAGCGCCATTACAAACAGGGAGAAAACATTCTCTCGGTTCTTGGCGGCGCGAACCTCGCCCTGCGGCCGGGCGAGACCGTTGCGCTGGTCGCGCCCTCCGGCGCCGGAAAGTCGACGCTGCTGCATATCGCCGGGCTTCTGGAAAAGCCGGACAGCGGCGAGGTCTATGTAAACGGCCGCGCGAGCGGTTCCCTGTCGGACGAACAGCGCACGGCGATGCGGCGTTCGGATATCGGCTTTGTCTATCAGTTCCACCACCTGCTGCCTGAATTCACGGCGCTCGAAAACATCATGATGCCGCAGATGATCGCCGGCTTGTCGCGCGAGGAGGCGGCTGTGCGCGCGCGCCAGCTGCTCGACTACATGCGTATCGGCGCTAGGGCGGATCATCGCCCGTCGGAGCTCTCCGGCGGCGAGCAGCAGCGTGTCGCTATCGCACGGTCGGTCGCCAATGCGCCGCTTGTCCTGATGGCCGACGAGCCGACTGGCAATCTCGATCCGGCGACCGCCGGCTACGTGTTCGAAGCGCTTGAGGCGCTCGTGCGCCAATCGGGCCTGGCGGCGCTGATCGCCACGCACAATCATGAGATCGCGGCGCTTATGGATCGTCGAATCACCCTGCAGGACGGCCAGGTCGTGGAGATGGTCGCAGAGCAGGCCTGACCCCGGAAAACGGGCCTTCGCCACAATTTTATCCAGACTGTAAACCGGATATTAACCACGGTACGGTAATCGCTTGACTGTCGAACATAAAAAGAACAAACTGGAAACATATCCAGTATAAGGAGGAACATATGTTCGATCTTGCTAAAGACTGCGCCGCCTTCGCCTCGATGGTCCTCTTCGTTTCCAGCATTACCATCGTCATGATGGCGCTCTGATTACCCCTTTCCTGACCGGGTTTTTGCAGCGCGGTCAGGCGCATCCAGAAAACTGAAGACAACGCAGGCGAGGTGTCGCCAGCCCATGGACATGGAAGCTCCGCCGGGTGAAAATCGACCCGATTCCAAAAGAGACGGCGGAGCACCATGACCGACAGCGAGTCTGCACAATCAGCGCATTCCAAAGGGCCCGGCTTCGTGCATTTGCGCGTGCATTCGGCCTATTCGCTGCTCGAAGGCGCGTTGCCTCTCAAGAAAATCGTTGCGGCCGCCGCGGCGGACCTCCAGCCGGCAATCGGCATCGCCGACACCAACAATCTGTTCGGCGCGCTTGAGTTCGCGGCCAGCGCCGGCGATGCGGGCGTGCAGCCGATCATCGGCTGCCAGCTTGACATCGAGATGGGCGACGGGGACCCGTCCGCGTCCGGTGGTTCCCGCAACCGCATCGCCCGGCGGCCGTCGCTTGTCCTGATCGCGGCGACGGCGGAAGGCTACAGCCGGCTTGTCGATCTGGTCAGCCGCGCCTATCTCGATGGCGAAAGCAACGATACGGCGCATGTCATGCTCGAGTGGTTGCAGGAGGGCGTCGATGGGCTGATCTGTCTTACCGGCGCATCCGGAGGGCCGATCGACGCTGCGCTTGCCGCCGGCGACGCCGCGCTGGCCCAATCCCGACTTGATACGCTGGCGGCGCTCTTTGGCGATCGCCTTTATGTCGAAATCCAGCGCCCCACGGATTACAGCCGCCAACACGAGAACGCCATGCTCGACATGGCCTATCGCAACAAGTTGCCGATCGTCGCCACCAACGAGGCGTTCTTCCCGGGGCCGGAAGAATTCGACGCGCATGACGCGCTCATGGCGGTGGCGCACAACGCCGTCGTCTCGGACGATAATCGCGTCCGGGTCACGCCCGACAATTTCCTGAAGTCCCGGGAAGCGATGCTCTCGCTTTTCAAGGATCTTCCCGAAGCCACTGAAAACACCGTCGAGATTGCGCGGCGCTGCTCCTACATCCTGGAGACCCGCGATCCGATCCTGCCGCGCTTTACCGGAGGCTCCTCCGACGATCCGGAAGCGGCCGAGCACGCCGAGGCTCAGGAACTGCGTCGACAGGCGGAGGAGGGGCTCACGGCCCGTATCGACGCGCTCGGATGCGCGCCGGGATTTACCGTGGACGATTACCGCGAACGCCTGGAGACGGAACTCGGCATCATCGAGCGCATGCGGTTCCCCGGATACTTTCTCATCGTCGCCGACTTCATCAAATGGGCCAAGGCGCATGACATCCCTGTCGGACCCGGCCGCGGTTCCGGCGCCGGTTCGCTTGTCGCCTATGCGCTCACCGTCACCGACATTGACCCGTTGCGCTTCTCGCTCCTGTTCGAACGCTTCCTCAATCCGGAACGCGTCTCGATGCCGGACTTCGATATCGACTTCTGCCAGGATCGCCGCGACGAGGTCATCCGTTACGTTCAGCAGAAATACGGGCGCGATCAGGTCGCCCAGATCATCACATTTGGATCGCTGCAGGCGCGCGCGGCGCTGCGCGACGTTGGCCGCGTTCTGGAGATGCCCTACGGGCAGGTGGACCGGATCTGCAAGCTGGTGCCCAACAATCCGGCCAATCCGACTCCGCTGCACAAGGCGATCGAGGAAGAACCAAAGCTGCGGGAAGAGGCCGCGGCCGAACCGGTGGTCGGCCAGCTGCTCGACATCGCCCAGAAACTCGAAGGTCTTTACCGGCACGCCTCGACCCACGCCGCCGGCATCGTGATTGGCGACCGCCCCCTGTCGCAACTTGTTCCGATGTATCGCGATCCGCGCTCGGACATGCCCGTCACCCAGTTCAACATGAAATGGGTGGAGAAGGCGGGCCTCGTCAAATTCGACTTTCTTGGCCTCAAGACGCTGACCGTGCTGCAGACGGCGGTGAGATTCCTGAAGGAACGCGGCGTCGACATTCTTCTCGAAGCCCTCCCGCTCGACGACGAAGAGACTTACAAGATGCTGTCGCGCGGCGAGACCGTCGGCGTGTTTCAGGTTGAAAGCGCGGGCATGCGCAAGGCCCTGATCGGCATGCAGCCGGACCGTATCGAGGATATCATCGCGCTGGTCGCCCTCTATCGGCCGGGGCCGATGGAAAACATCCCGGTCTACAATGCGCGCAAGCACGGGGAGGAGGAGCTCTCCTCGGTTCATCCGAAGATCGACTATCTGCTTGAAGAAACCCAGGGCGTGATCGTCTACCAGGAACAGGTGATGCAGATCGCGCAGGTGCTTTCCGGCTACTCGCTCGGGGAAGCCGACCTTCTGCGCCGCGCCATGGGCAAGAAGATCCAGGCGGAGATGGACAAGCAGCGGGACCGTTTCGTCAGCGGCGCCGTGGAAAACGGCGTGTCCAGACAGCAGGCCGATTTCATTTTCGATCTTCTCGCCAAATTCGCCAACTACGGCTTCAACAAGTCGCACGCCGCCGCCTATGGTCTCGTGTCCTACCAGACCGCCTATCTGAAGGCGCATTACCCGGTCGAATTCCTCGCCGCCTCCATGACGCTCGACATGTCGAACACCGACAAGCTTTCGGATTTTCGGCAGGACGCCAAGCGCCTGGGCATTGAGGTGATTCCGCCTTCGGTTCAGACCTCATTCCGGATTTTCAAGACAGGAGAAAACCGGATCTACTATTCTCTGGCCGCCATCAAAGGCGTCGGCGAGGCCGCCGTGGACCACATTGCCGAGGTTCGCGGCGACAAGCAGTTTGCGAGCATCGAGGATTTCTGCCTGCGCATTGACCCGAAGGTCATCAATCGCAGGGTCCTGGAAAGCCTCATTTGCGCCGGCGCTTTCGACTGTTTCGGTCGCGACCGGGCGGAACTCGTCGCCGGGATAGACCGATTGCTCGGATTTTCGCAGAAGGCGTTCGAGGATCGGGTCAGCGGACAGAGCGACATGTTTGGCGCAGGCGCGGCCACAGGTCCGGAGGTGATTCAATTTCCCGCCGTAACGCCTTGGGTTGCTTCGGAAAAACTGCATCGGGAGTTCCAGGCGCTGGGCTTCTATCTTTCCGCGCATCCGCTGGATTCCTATGCCGAACTGCTCGACCGGATGCGGGTTCAGACCTTCGCGGAATTCTCGCTGGCCGTGAAAAAAGGCGCCACCGCCGGACGGCTCGCCGGAACCGTCACCTCGAAACAGGAGCGCAAGACGCGCACCGGCAACAAGATGGGCATCGTCGAGTTCTCGGACTCCTCCGGACAGTATGAAGCCGTGCTGTTTTCCGAAGCGCTGGCGCTCTATCGCGCTCAACTTGAACCCGGAAGCTCATTGGTCATCACTGTCGACGCCGAAGAGCGGCCGGAAGGCATCAGCCTGCGGATACAGACCGTACAGTCGCTCGAGGAAAGGGCGGTGCAGGAACAGAAGGCCCTGCGCATCTTTGTGCGAGACAGCGGTCCCTTGCGGCAGATCGCCGGTCATCTCAATACGAAGGGCGACGGCCAGGTGTCCTTCGTGGTCATCAAGGATGACGGCAAGCGCGAGATCGAGGTCGAACTGCCCGAACGATACAGGATATCCCCGCAGGTCGCCGCGGCTCTCAAATCGGCAAACGGCGTCGTCGACGTCGAACTCGTCTGATCGGCGCTTCATTCCTTCTGCAACATGGATTACCTTTCGAAACAGAACCGGAATTGTTTCAGGGAGAAAATAACGTGGCGTATTCGATCGTAGCGACAAAGCCGGGCGGACCGGAAGTCCTGCAGAAAAAGGAAACAGAAGTCCCGCAACCGGGGCCCGGCGAGGCGCTGGTGCGCCACACGGCCATCGGCGTCAATTTCCTCGACGCCTATTTCCGCTCCGGATTATACCCGTGGTCGGTCGAATCCGATCTGGTGCTCGGGTCGGAAGCCGCCGGCGTGGTGGAAGCTGTCGGATCGTCCGTCAGCAACGTGTCGCCAGGCGATCGGGTCGTCTACACCGCTCCGAATGGCGCCTATGCCAGCCACCGCGTGATAGACGCAAAAACCCTCGTGAAAATACCTGACGGAATAAGCGACGAAATCGCCGCCGCCTCGTTTCTTAAAGGCCTGACCGCCTACTATCTGCTGCATGGCAGCTTCGCGGTGAAAGAGGGCGATGCGGTGCTCTTCCACGCTGCCGCCGGTGGCGTTGGCCTGATCGTCGGTCAGTGGCTAGCGGCAAAGGGCGTTCGCGCGATCGGCACAGCCGGCGGTCCTGAAAAATGCGCCCTTGCGCTGGATCACGGCTATTCGGAGGTCATCGACTACCGCAAGGACGAATTTGTGGAGAAGGTAAAGGAACTCGCGCCTGACGGCGTCGAAGCCGTTTATGACGCCGTTGGCAAGACCACCTGGCGAGGATCGTTGAAGTGCCTGAAACTGCACGGAACTTTCGTCAGCTTCGGTCAGTCGTCCGGCGCCATCACGGATTTCAACATCAGCGAGCTCGCGGCCGGTTCCTTCCACGCGACGCGACCGACGCTGTTCCATTTCGTCGGCTTGCCCGGCTGGCTCGACAAGGCCTCGGCGGCGCTGTTCGAGCAGATCGGCTCCGGCTCGGTCAGGATCAACATCAACCAGACCTTCGACCTTGCAGACGCGGCCTCCGCCCACACGGCGCTTGAAGGGCGCCAGACCACGGGATGCACGATTCTCACGCCGTAAGTCGCTGGCTGTGACTTTGGACTAGTCGGTTGCGTCATTATCGCGCTGGGGCCGGGCGTTGCGGCCCTTGCCGAACGTGTAGCCCGTTTCCACCGCATTGTCGCCGAAACGATTGTGAATCCGGTCGATGGCGCGTTCGGCGATGGCGCGGCGTTGGGCCGCCTCGTCGACGAGGTCGGGCGGATCCGCGAGGTCTGACCGTGTCAGATCGGACACGCCGATCCCGATGAGACGGTATTTCGTGCCGTCCAGTTCGGGCGACAGCAATGACAGTCCGGTTCTGAAAATGCGGTCCGCCAGACAGGTTGGATCGTCCAGGCGGCGATTGCGGGTGCGGGTGCGAAAGTCTGCCGATTTCAGTTTCAGCACAACGGTCTGGCCGGCGATGTCGTTCTTCTTCAGACGACGGGAAACCTTTTCCGACAGGCTTCGCAGAATCGGGACCAGGGTTTCGGCGTCCGCGTAGTCATGGTTGAAGGTCGTCTCCGAAGACACGCTCTTGGCGCTGTCACGGGTGTGGACCTGCCTGGAATCCTGACCCCGCGAGAGATGGAAGAGACGCTGGCCGATGAGGCCGTAACGCCGCATCAGGTCACTTTCCTCCATGGTCTGCAACTGACCGATCGTCGTGATGCCGTCCTTCTTCAAGGTCGCTTCGAAGGCTTTGCCGACGCCCCATATCGTCGTCACCGGCCGCTCTCTCAGGAATTCGATGGCTTCCGCCCTGCCGATCACGGAAAAACCGCGCGGCTTCTCGAGATCGGAGGCGACCTTGGCGAGGAACTTGCAGTAGGACAGCCCGACCGACACGGTAATGCCGATTTCTGACTCGATGCGACGCGCCAGGGCGGCGAGGGTTCTTGCGGGCGGATTGCGGTGCAGCGTCTGCGTGCCAGAAAGATCCAGAAACGCCTCGTCGATCGATATCGGCTGAACCAGCGGCGTCAGTTCTTCCATCATGCTGCGGACTTCGCGTCCGACGCGGCTGTACTTTTCCATGTCCGGCTTGACGACGACGGCTTCTGGGCAGGCTTCGAGCGCCTTGAACATCGGCATCGCCGATCGCACGCCCTTGATGCGCGCAAGGTAGCAGGCTGTGGAGACCACGCCGCGGCGTCCGCCGCCGATGATGAGCGGTTTGTCGGCCAGTTCCGGATTGTCGCGTTTTTCGACCGCGGCGTAGAAGGCGTCGCAATCGATATGCGCGACTGTCAGATCATAAAGCTCATCGTGTCGGACGATCCGCGGACTGCCGCATTTTCGGCAGCGCCGCGACGGCTGTCCCTGATATGCAAGACAGTCGCGGCAAAAGCCGGTTGCGGGATTGTGTGGCGCATGTTCCATGGCGATGATCGGGCGGAACAAATATTGAACATCATGGTTGTAGGCCTTAAGCCTGCGGGCATCAAGCGGAAATGTGGCGCAGGATCAGCCGCGTGACCTGGGTCCAGTCCGAGGCGAGGTGCACGTCTTCGCCGGGATCCGGCGCCATCGCGCGAAACGTGTCGTTCGCCATAAAGTTGATCGCCATGGAATGCGGGATGTGTTTCTTCACGGAATGCAGATTGTAGATCATGTCGTCGATCAGGATGACGGGATGCTCGCTATCCGCGTGTATTTGCCTGATCAATTCGCCCTTTGAGGATTCGCTTGCGACGAGTGGATAATGCAGGCCGAATTCATCCAGCAGGGCCCTGCGCGCAGCGAAGTATTTGGGCGGCATCGCCGACAGAAAAACGATGTCTGCGACGGTGGAGAGCCTTGCCAGCGATTCGACAACGCCGACGGTCGGCGTCTGCCATTTCTGCTGTGCGGCGAAGAAAGCGTCCATCAGCGTCGACACCGTCCTTGACGGGGCCGCATTGCCTCCCGCAATCGATACGACGTTGCCTGTCAGCTTGAAAGAGCGCGGAATCAGTTCGTAGCCGTTCTGCTGCAGAAAGGCATTGAACGGATCGAGGAAGTTCAGCGCGACTTCGTCAACATCGCTGACGATGAGAGGACGTTCTCCATCCAGGAGTGGAATGTCGATTTTTGGGTTTTGTCGCCTTGTCACGGATTTGCCCCCGGAGGAGCGCCGCCATTTTCCGAATACCATGCATTTACAATTGTTTGAGGGGAAATTTGACGATCCTCGCAATAGGCGAGAAGCGTCGGTTCATGATTTGCCAGAAAATCGAATACACCTGCGGCAAAGCCCGGCTGGGCGGCAGCGTCGCGCAACGTTTCCGGTGTCAAACCGGACAATGCCCAAAACCGGGACATCATCTCCTCATCCGCGGAAATCCAGGTGAGGATATCCGCGCAGAGCGCCATTGTCTGTTCGTTACCCATGCACTGTGTCGACAAGTGGGCGAATTTGCATTTCCTCAACCTTAATTTTCAAAACTTTGACGTTTCGAGCAGAAATTAGTCCCGGGAGAGCAAATCCTGTAGGATCATGCCCTGATGCGTAATAGAGAATACGGAGCGTTTTATGCCCAAGCGAGTCATGATTGTCGAGGACAATGAGCTCAATATGAAGCTCTTTCGCGACCTGATCGAGGCTTCCGGATACGAGACAATACAGACGCGCAACGGGCTGGACGTGTTGGACCTGGCGCGCCGGCATAAACCAGATCTTATTCTTATGGATATACAACTTCCGGAGGTATCGGGGCTCGAAGTGACGAAGTGGCTCAAAGACGACGCTGAGTTGCACACGATACCGGTTATTGCGGTAACGGCGTTCGCTATGAAAGGAGATGAAGAGCGCATAAGACAAGGCGGTTGCGAGGCCTACATGTCGAAACCGATTTCAGTACCCAAGTTTTTGGAAACAATTAAGAACTATCTCGGCGATTATTGACGAAACCGCCACGTCGCCGGATGGAACGGGAATATTGCCATGACGGCGCGAATACTTGTTGTCGACGATATAGCTGCCAATCGCAAAATGCTGGCCACCCGACTCCAGGCCGAATATTTTGAGGTGGAGACAGCGGCTGACGGCAGGCAGGCGATCGACATATGCACAACGACGGCGGTCGATCTGGTGCTGCTTGACATCATGATGCCCGGTCTCGACGGCTATGAGGTCTGCCGGTTCATCAAATCGGATCCCCGGACCATGCATATTCCCGTCATCATGATTACGGCGCTGGATCAGCTGCAGGATCGTGTGAAGGGGCTCCAGGCGGGAGCCGATGATTTTCTGAGCAAACCGGTCAACGAAACGCAACTCGTCGCCCGCGTCAAAAGCCTCGTCCGCTTGAAGACAATGACCGACGAACTCCGGGTGCGCGCCCAGACTGCGATGAATCTCGGCATCGAGAAGTTCATCAACTCCAATGCGGAACTGGATTCGCGAAAAGGCCTGACCTTACTTGTATCGGAACGCGGTCTGTCGCGAACCAGGCTCAAGGCCGCGCTGCGCAAATTCGCGGATGTCACTGAAGTCGCCGATCCGGGTGAAGCGCTGTCGATCGCAACGGGCGCGGATTTCGAACTGGTGATTGTCGACGCAAGGCTGGCTTCACACGATCCGCTGCGGCTGTGCTCCCAGTTGCGCTCCAATGAAGCGACGCGTTTCATTCCGCTGCTGCTGATCTGTCAGGAAGGCGATGAAGGTCTTGTTCACAGGGCGCTAGACCTTGGCGTGAACGACTACATTCTTGCTCCGGTCGATCCAAATGAGTTGATTGCGCGTTGCAGGACACAGTTCAAGCGCAAACGCTTCAATGATCATCTGCGATCCAGCGTGCAGAATTCGATCACGCTCTCGGTCACGGATCCGCTGACCGGGCTCTATAATCGTCGCTACCTCGACAGTCATCTGGTGACGCTCATCAAAAGGGCTCAGGAACGGGGCAGGGCGTTGTCGATCATCATGCTGGATGTCGACCGGTTCAAGCTCGTCAATGACGAGCATGGTCACGACGCCGGTGATGCAGTGCTTACGGAATTCGCGACGCGCATACGCGGCGTCATTCGCGGCATCGATCTATCCTGCCGGATTGGCGGGGAAGAGTTCGTGATCGTGCTTCCCGATACATCCGCCAACGATGCGCGCATGATCGCCGAGCGTCTGAGACAGGCGGTCGAAAATGCGCCGTTCCGGATCGGCAAAGAGGCGCCAGGCCTCAATCTCACGGCTTCATTCGGCGTATCGGGGCTTGTCGAGGGCGACAGCGCCGCGAGCCTGATCAAGCGGGCCGACACGGCGCTCCTGGCGGCGAAGCGGGCGGGCCGCAACCTGGTGATTTCCAAGATGAGTTGAATGGCGCCGCGCATGTCATGGAACTTTCAGGAACTGCGCCTATTGTTCCGGATGTCTTGAGTTTTGACGACACGCACAGGCCGATATTCGCATCGCCGCATCCGTAAATTTACCATTTTTACGCATGCCGAAGCGAATCAGTTAAGAAATCGTTGATTTTTTTGCCGTGTTGAGCAAGAGTTGAGGCCATTGCAGTCTACGACTGCCCCGCAAGCAGCAGACTGCTGAACAATTAAGTTACCCCATGGTGCTCAGGTCCGCCGCATCTCCTGGGTCGTGGGGTCGGCTGGTCGGTGTCCGGTTTGTGGCCTCCTCGTACCGCTGCCGGCGCCGACCGGCCCCCATATAAAAAGCCGCTTCTGAATTTCTGAAGCGGCTTTTTTTATCGACGCGTGGCGATGCCGCTACTTGATTTTGGCTTCTTTGAATTCGACGTGCTTCTTGACGACCGGATCATACTTCGTCTTGACCATTTTTTCGGTCATCGTACGGCTGTTCTTCTTTGCAACGTAGAAGTAGCCGGTGTCGGCAGTCGATACCAACTTGATCTTGATTGTGGTGGCTTTGGCCATTGTTCTGTCCGCTTTCTAAAAACGAAGCCGCAGGCAGCGTAACGCTCCGCGGCTGAAATCTGGCGGGATAACTACAAATGCCTGACGAAAAGTCAAGCTCTATTCACTGCGCGGGTCGGATTAGAATACGTCCCATCGAAAGCGCGATGTAGATCAGGAAGAAGAAAGCAAGGCCGTAGGCGAAGCCGTGCGGGCCCATTGCGCTGATCGAAGAGCCCAGAACTTGCGGCCCGATCATCATGCCGATGGAATAGCAAAAGATGAAAGCGGCGTTGGCCGAAGCCAGCTCGCCGCCGTGCAGCCGCGCTCCAAGATGGGCGAGGCCAACCGTGTAAAGGCCTGCGACCACAGCGCCCCAGACGAACAGCACTGCGGCGAGCAGCCACCAGTTCACGGACAGCACCGGCAGAAACAAGGCGCCCGCCAGGCCGACAGCGGCAAAGAGCGTCAAAAGGGACCGCCGATCACGGACGCGGTCGGACAGAATGCCGATCGGGATCTGGAACAGGACATTGCCGAGACCGATCATCGTGAGCAGCAGGGCGCCGTCGCCCTCGGTAAACCCGATCCGCAGCGAGTAGACCGGAAACAGCGCAAATCCGCCGGATTCGACGGCGCCGAACACAAAAACGGCCGCCGTCGCGGTAGGCACCAGATAGACATATCTGAAAAACGGTCCGATGGAGCGGCTCTCCAGCCGCGGGCTGTCATTGCGCGCCATCATCACCGGAATGGCCGAGGCGAGAATAATCGCCGAACCCACCAGAAAAGGCACAATGCCTTCACTGCCGAGAATCGAAAACAGCATTGGCCCAAGGGCGAAACCAAGCGACAGCACGGTGGCGTAGAGCCCGAGAATGAAGCCGCGCCTGGATGGCGGCGCCGCTGTGTTGATCCAGAATTCGGAGAGCACGAACAGCAGGGTTATGGCGCCGTGAAAGGTGACGCGCAGCGGAAACCACATCCAGAAATTCGGGGCGAGGTAGAAGCCGATCGCCGAAAGGGCCGCAATGACGACGCCGGCGAGCATGGTGTCGGCGACGCCGAAGCGCATGGCGATCGGCGTGCAGAATGGAGCAATTGCGAGCGAGGCTATACCGGCGACTGCTGAATTCAGCCCGATAAGCGACGCCGAGACGCCTTCTTTCTCCAGAATGAAACTCAATAGCGGAAGCCCGAGCCCGAGCGCGATTCCGACAGCGCTGATTGACGCGATTGCTGCGCTGATCGGCAACCAGGCTATTGGCGCTTCGGCTTCGGCGATGGAGACGGTGTCGTGGGCTCGCGAGTCCATGACGAGGCTCTAAAGAATTTCGCGGCTGCGCCGGCCATAGCGTGACTGATAGAAGGGAACCGGTCCGCCATAGGGCAGGGCGGCGTCCCGCAGCATCGCCTGTCGCAGATCCTCGATGACCGCAAGCGTAATGCGCGGCATGCTCACCTCTTCCATCTCGGAAAACCGCACCCAGCGCAAGTCGACGAGTTCGTTGCTCGCCTCTGGCCTCGCATAGCCGATTTCGTCCCGAAAACAGGCGAAAAAGCGCGTATCGAACCGCCGCTTCTGCCTGGGCGGCGTAATGGCCCGGGCGATATAGCGCAATTTGGACTGCATCGGAGCAAGGCCCCTGTCGGCGAAATCCTTCCAGACGCCGCGATTGATCGTGCGTCCCTCGGCGGCGATCAGAAGGCCGACCTCCTCGTAGGTTTCGCGTATGGCGGTCGTCGCCAGGGCCTGGGCGCGGACCGGAGAAGCGGGGCTCGGCATCTTCTGCAAAAGCTTGGCCGTCACCGTCTCCTCGAGATGGTTTGCTACCGGCACGCGCCCGTCATGCGGATCGCGGCGACCGCCGGGAAACACATAGAGATCGGGCATGAAGGCGTGCGCGACATGGCGCTTGCCCATCAGAACCGCCGGCTCGTCGCCGGACCGGTCAATGACAATCAGCGTCGCGGCGTCGGTCGGGCGCAGCAGCGGGTAATCGCCGATCCGCTTGCTGGCGTCGGCGTCCATGTCCACCTTGTTTGCGAAACGATTGGGAAATTCTGGTGTATCCATATTCAGGCCATGCCCCGTCACAGGCGTATTATTCGTACCTGTCCAAATCGGCGTCGGCGACCTCATCCGTTTCCCCGCCGAATCCATGCATATAGTTGGCCCATTGCATGCCTATGACAGCGCCTTTTACGGGCTGCATCAGCGCAAGCGCCATGACGATCGTCATCGGCGCCCAGATCGCCAGGTGCTGCCAGGTGTTGAGAATGACAAGTTCCTCGAAGATCATGAAGGCGGCGACGATGATGTGGCCGGTTATGAAGATCACCAGGTAGGGCGGCAGGTCGTCGGCGCGCTGGTGATGCATCTCCTCGCCGCAGCATTCGCAGCTATGCACCGGCTTGAGAAATGAACCAAACAACCGCCCTTCGCCGCAATGCGGACAACGTCCGAGCCAGCCTCTTTTCATTGCGCCCCAAAGGTCGCGTTTCTTCGGCGACGCTTCATCGCCGTATCTGATCTCAATCGACATTCCATTCACCCCCTTCGCCGGCCACGGCGAACCGGGCCGCGTTGCTTGCGGGAACTGCTGTTCGCCTTGTGAAAGGAGCGCGTCGCCGTCGGCAACTTGCGACCCTCACTCAGCATTTCAAAACGTAGCGCGCCCGCCAGGGGAATGGCCTCGGCAAGCCGCACCTCCACGCGGTCGCCCAACCGATATCCCATGCCGGACTTTTCTCCAACCATCGCCTGATGCGATTCGTCGTAGATATAGTAGTCCAGGCCGAGCGTGGAAACGGGCACAAAGCCGTCTGCGCCAAATTGAGGCAGGCTGACAAACAGACCCGATCTGGTGACGCCGGAAATCTGGCCGTTGAAAATCTCGCCCACCCGATCCGCCAGGTGGTGGGCGATCAGACGGTCGACCGTGTCGCGTTCGGCGGCCATGGCCCGGCGTTCGAAGGCGGATATCTCCGCCGCGATCTCCTCCAGGTTCTCTTCTTCCCTGGCCGTGACGCCGCCCTCACCAAGCCCGTAAGCTGCAATCAGCGCGCGATGGACGATCAGATCGGCGTAGCGGCGGATCGGCGAGGTGAAATGCGCGTATTTCCTCAGGTTCAGGCCGAAATGGCCGATATTGTCAGGGCTGTAGACGGCCTGGCTTTGCGATCGCAGCACCATTTCGCTGACCATCGTCTCGTAGGGCTCGTCGCGCGCGCCGGCCAGAATGCCGTTGAAACTGTTGGACCGCAGGTTGCCCTTCGACAGGGACATGTTCAGCGTTTTCAGGAACTCGCGCAGCGCTTCCTGCTTGGCGAGCGAGGGCTCGTCGTGGATGCGGTAGATCAGCGGCTGGCGTTTGCGCTCGAGGCTTTCGGCCGCAGCGACATTCGCCTGGATCATGAATTCCTCGATCAGACGGTGCGCATCCAGTCGGTCCGGAACGATCACATCGGCGACGCTGCCGTCGTCGTTCAGCCGGATCTTGCGTTCCGGCAGGTCGAGATCGAGCGGTTGTCGCCGGTCGCGCCCTCTCTTCAGCACGCCATAGGCAAGCCAGAGCGGCTTCAGAACGCCGTCAAGAAGCGTTCCGGTCTTGTCGTCCGGATGGCCGTCGATCGCCTGCTGCGCCTGGGCGTAGGCGAGGCGCGCCGCGCTCTTCATCATGACGCGGTGAAATGTGTGTCCAATCTTTCTGCCGTCGTGATTGAAAATCATGCGCACGGCGAGGGCAGGGCGGTCCACGCCTTCCTTCAGAGAACACAGATCGTTGGAAATGCGTTCCGGCAGCATCGGCACGACCCTGTCCGGGAAATAGACCGAGTTGCCGCGCTTGAAGGCCTCCCTGTCCAGGGCGGTGTCCGGACGGACATACCAGGCGACGTCGGCGATCGCGACATAGACGATGACGCCGCCCTTGTTTTCGGGATTGTCGTCTGCTTCCGCGAAAACGGCGTCGTCGTGGTCCTTGGCGTCGGCCGGATCAATGGTGACGAGCGGGATCTTGCGCCAGTCCTCGCGATTTTTCATCGTCGCGTGATCGGCTTTCGTCGCTTCGTCCAATACGGCTGGCGGGAACACGTGCGGAATGCCGTGGGCATGGAGGGCGATGGTGGATATGGCCCGTTCGCTGGCGACCGATCCGACGACGTCCTGGATCTTTCCGCGGTTGAGCCCGTGACGTCCGGACCGCGCAGACTGCACCTCGACGAGATCGCCGTCCTTCGCCTTGCCGACGTCGTCCGGAGCAATGAGGATTTCCTTGTCGCGCCGTTCAACCGGCTCGATGCGGCCGCCGCCGCCGGGCGTCGACCGGAAAACGCCGAGCGTAAAGCCTTTCGACCGTTCGAGCACCTTCATGATGCGTCCGGTAAAAGGCGCGTCCGCCGGGTCGTCGTTCTGGGCGATGCGGGCGAGCACCTGGTCGCCGACGCCGGGCGCCGGTCCTCGCTTGCGATTTTTCGCAGGGCGTTCGGCGCGAATGCGCACAGCCGGCGCCACTGACCCGTCGTGCGGCCATTCGGACGGCCGCGCCATCAGGCTCCCATCATCTTCGCGCGCGACGATTTCCAGAACCGTCACAGGCGGAAGCGAGCCGGGACGAACAAGTGTTTTGCGCCGTTTCTCAAGCAGTCCGTCGTTCTCGAGATCCTTCAACAGCAGTTTGAGGTCTATGCGGTCCTGCCCTTTGAGGGAAAAAGCCTTTGCGATGTCGCGCTTCGACGCGCGGTTCGGATTCTCCGCGATGAATCGCAACACGGTTTCGCGATCCGGAATGGCGCCTTTTGCATCCCCTTTCCTGATCTGCTTCTTCGTCAAATTCAGCTCTCGGTCTTCGCGGCGGGTTTCTTGCGCTTGGCCGGCGCCTTCTTGCGCGTCGTCGCCTTGCCGCCGCCCTTGGCGGCTTTCGACGCGATCAGTTCGAGCGCCTGTTCCATTGTCACTGCGTCAGGCTTCATGTCTTTTGGCAGCGTCGCATTGATCTTGCCCCAGTTGACGTAGGGACCATAGCGCCCGTCGCGAACAGTAATCGCGCCGCCGTCGGGATGATCTCCGAGTTCCTTGAGCGCAGCGGCCTTGGCGCGGCGCCCGCCGCCATTGGCCTTCTTTTCGGCAATCAGGGTGACGGCGCGGTTCAGGCCCACGGAGAAGACGTCCTCTATGTTGTCGAGATTGGCGTAGACGCCCTCGCTGTGCACGAATGGACCGTAGCGACCAAGCCCGGCCGATATCATCTTGCCGGTTTCGGGGTGCATGCCGACATCGCGCGGTAGCGAGAGGAGGGCGAGCGCCTTTTCGTGGTCGATATCTTCTGGCTTCCATCCCTTCGGCAGGCTGGATCGCTTTGCGTCCTTGCCTTCGCCGCGCTGGACATAGGGGCCGAAACGGCCGGTTCGAAGCGTGATCGGTTCGCCGGTATGCGGATCATTGCCGAGTTCCGCCGGCTCGTCCGATCCCGAGGCCTCCGCGTCGGCGGCGTTCGCGCCCAGTTGCCGCGTATAGCCGCAATCCGGGTAGTTGGAGCAGCCAACGAAGGCGCCGTAGCGCGACAGTTTCAGCGACAGGTTGCCGGTTCCGCATTTCGGGCAGATCCGGGGATTGGAGCCGTCCTCGCGTTCCGGGAAGACCAGCGGCGCCAGCTCCTCGTTCAGTGCGTCCAGGACATTGGAAACCCGTAGTTCCTTGGTGTTTTCGATGTGGGTCAGGAATTCCGTCCAGAAATCCTTCAGCACGTCTTTCCAGGCGAGGTCGCCGGCCGAAATCTTGTCGAGCTTCTCTTCCAGAGCCGCGGTGAAATCATATTCGACATAGCGCTCGAAGAAATTCTCGAGAAACGCGGTGACCAGGCGTCCCTTGGCTTCGGGAATGAGCTTGCGCTTGTCGATGGTCACGTATTCGCGGTCGCGCAGGGTGGCGAGCGTCGCCGCATAGGTTGAAGGCCGGCCGATGCCGAGCTCTTCCATCTTCTTGATGAGGCTCGCCTCGGAGTAGCGCGGCGGCGGCTCGGTGAAGTGCTGTGAAGCATCGATTTTCTCGCGTTCGAGCTGATCCTTCGCATCGATCCGCGGCAGCCGCTTGTCGTCGCCGTCGTCCGTCGGTTCGTTGTCTTCCTTCTGGTCGGTATAGGCGGCGATGAAGCCGTCGAAGCGGATGACCGATCCGGTGGCCCTCAGGCCGGCGCGGCTGTCGCCATTGACGGCGCTGATCTCCACCGTCGTCCGCTCGATCTCGGCCGAGGCCATCTGGCTGGCGATCGCGCGCTTCCAGACAAGGTCGTACAGACGCAGCTGGTCGGAATCGAGGAACCGTTTCATCTGGTCGGGCGTGCGCGAAAAGTCGGTCGGGCGGATCGCCTCGTGGGCCTCCTGGGCGTTCTTCGCCTTGGTTGCATAGAAGCGCGGCTTTTCCGGACGGTACCGGTCGCCGAACTGCTCGCCGATCGCCTGTCTTGCGGCGTCGATCGCTTCGCCGGCCATCTGCACCCCGTCGGTTCTCATATACGTAATGAGGCCAACGGTTTCTCCGCCGATGTCGATGCCTTCATACAGGCGCTGCGCCACCTGCATGGTGCGCGACGCATTGAAGCCGAGCTTCGAGGAGGCCGCCTGCTGCAGCGTCGAAGTGGTGAAGGGCGGCGCCGGATTGCGCTTTGTCGGCTTTGCCTCGACGCTTTCGGCGACGAAGGTCGCGCCGTCGAGCATTGTCTTCAGGCGGTTGGCTTCGTCGGCGTTCGTCACCGACATCTTCTGCAGCTTCTTGCCGTCGGCCGAAACCAGCCGGGCCTCGAAGCCTTCGTTGCGCGGCGTCTGCAGGTGCGCGACGATCTGCCAGTATTCCTCGGATATAAAACGCTCGATTTCAGCCTCGCGGTCGCAGACGAGTCTAAGCGCAACCGACTGCACGCGGCCGGCGGAGCGTGCGCCCGGCAGGTTGCGCCAGAGGACCGGCGACAGGTTGAAGCCCACAAGGTAGTCGAGCGCGCGCCGCGCCAGATAGGCGTCGACGAGCGAAGCGTCGATGTCGCGCGGATTGGCCATGGCGTCGAGAACAGCGCGCTTGGTGATGGCGTTGAAGACCACGCGCTTGACCGGCTTGTCGCCGAGGACGCCGCGCTTCTTGCTCAACACCTGCAGAACGTGCCAGGAAATCGCTTCGCCTTCGCGATCGGGGTCGGTCGCCAGAATCAGGCCGTCGGATTTCTTCACCGCCTCGGATATTTCCTTCAGCCGCTTGTTGGACGCCGTGTCGACCTGCCAGCTCATTTCGAAGTCTTCGTCCGGCCGCACCGAGCCGTCCTTGGCGGGCAGATCGCGAACGTGCCCGAAGGATGCAAGGACCTTGTACCCGGAGCCAAGGTACTTGTTTATCGTCTTGGCTTTGGCGGGAGACTCGACAACTACAACATTCATGAGAAACTCTGGAGGTGGTGTCTTTGGGGCTTGCAAAACCGGCGCAAGCGGTGAATCGAGGCTCAGCAAATGAACATCCGGCGACGAATGGTCAAGAGGGCAGAGCGACATTTTTGGGCGTAACCGCCCTCGCATATGGTGTCTTTTAAGGCGGTTTTGCAACCCGCGCCCGGCGTTTGCGCCCTGCCTCAGTCCGACGAATAGGGCGTTGCGAGCGACACCATTCCGCCGGCGTGACGCTCGATGCGGCCGGCCAGATCAAGCTCCAGCAAGACCATCTGAACCTGCGATGCGGCGACGTCGACGTGACGAATAATGTCGTCGATCGCGATCGGCGTCGGGCCCATCAATCCGGCGATGCGTTCGCGATCGGCGTCGGCCGGGGGCGGGGCGGCCGCCGGTTCGCCGAGCTGGTCGTCCGACTGAAAATCGAATTCCTCCGGAACGGCGACGAGCGGATCGATCGCGGAGACGATATGGCCGGGTTCGGCGGCGAGAATGGCGCCGTCGCGGATCAGGTCGTTGGTTCCCTTGGCGCGCGGATCGAGCGGCGATCCGGGCACCGCGAAGACCAGACGCCCGTAGTCGCCGGCAAGCCGCGCCGAGATCAGAGAGCCCGACCGCTTGGCGGCTTCCACAACGACAAGGCCGAGACTGATCCCGGCGATGATCCGGTTGCGTCTCGGGAAATCCCGCGCGCGGGGCTCGTGTCCGAACGGCGTTTCGCTCAACACGACGCCGGTTTCGGCAATCCTGTTCATCAGCGGAATGTTTTGCGGCGGGTAGGGCCTGTCCAGTCCGCCGGCGAGCACGGCGATGGTTCCGGTCGGCACAGACGCCTCGTGCGCCGCGGCGTCTATGCCGCGCGCGAGCCCTGACGTCACCGAGAAACCTGCTTCGCCGATGCCGCGGGCCAGCATCCCGGCGATCTTGCATCCGGCGATCGAGGCGTTGCGCGATCCCACAATCGCCGCCGACGGCCTTGCGAAGAGGCTGGCGTTGCCTTTGATCGTGATAATCGGCGGCGCGGAATCGATTGTGCGCAGCGCGGACGGATAGTCGGGCTCGCACGAAGCGATCAACCGGCAGCCTGCGCGATCGGCCGTCTCGACTTCGCGTTCGGCGACATGCCGGCCGGCGATCCGGAAAGGCCGCGCGAGACCGCCGCGTCGCGCAAGGTCCGGCAACGCGTCGAGGGCTGCTCCGGCGTCGCCGAAACGCATGATCAGCTTGTGGAACGTCACGGGACCGACATTCGGGCTGCGGATCAGCCTTATTCTGTCGATCAGTTCGTTTTCTCCAAGGGATCGCAGGCCGCCCGCCGCGATCTTGGCCATCAGAGCATCCTGCTCTTGTCCGGGTCAGATGGCGCGGCCCGTTCAATATATATCAATAACATTCCTTATCCCTTGTCTCCGATCCTGCTTTCCTCACCGGAAACGAGCCGTGCAATATTGGCTCTGTGCTTGAAAATGGCGATTGCGCTCATGAGTGTGAGCAATTGCGCGATATGGGCGTAACCGAGCAGAAAGACGGCGACCGGCACGACGATGACCGCCACCAGCGCCGCAAGAGACGAGTAACGGCTTAAAAAGGCCGTCGCGAGCCACACGACGGCGAAGATGGCGCAGCCGAGAGGCAGCAGCGCCAGCAGCACGCCCAGATAGGTGGAAATGCCTTTTCCGCCTTTAAACTTCAGCCAGAGCGGGAAACAGTGACCGACGAAGGCGCCCAAGCCGGCGATGATCGCCGCATCGAGTCCGTAGGTCTTCGCAATCAGCACGGCCGCCACGCCCTTCAGCGCATCGAGTATCAGGGTCGCCGCCGCCAGCCCCTTGTTGCCTGTGCGCAGAACGTTGGTCGCGCCAATGTTGCCGGAGCCGATAGACCGGATATCGCCCAGACCCGCCATGCGGGTCAGAAGCAGCCCGAAGGGAATGGAGCCGAGAAGATAGCCGAAGGCCAGGGCTCCAAGGAAAAGAGGCAGGCTCAGTTGCCAGCTCATCGGATCAGGCATGGTCGCAGCCACCCATTGTTATTTTCACTGGGCTCACCTTGTTTGAAAGCATGCGCCGGGAAAGAGTCCTAGCCGGATCGTGAAGACATCGCAACACGGCTATGGGCACGGAGACGCCGAAGCGTCATCTTTCACCGACAATTGTATGCGGTTTATCGCAGCCCTTCATTGATGCTGTTCAGCACACGGCTGCCAGGACAAAGCTCGTCCTTTCCCAGGCTGTTCAAGGGCCGGGTTGCAAGCTCGATGGTGTGATTGAGATCCTGTGTGTTCGGGTCGAGATAGAGAAGCCCGGTCAGGATCTTGTTCTCCGCCCGCGCGGTCTGCATCGACATCAGCGCCTTGTTGCGGTCGTCGGTCTGGTAAGTGTCGCTGGCCTTGTGCAGATGGATGACGGAGCCGTCATGCAATGTGATCGCCTGGGTCGTTCCGGGGTCATATTGCGTGCGTATCTCTTCGCGCATCGGCACGAAATCGAGCGGCATGGCTTCGAGATGCGCCCGGGTCGCGGCGTAGCTTTTGGTTGACCCGACGTGGTTGGCGAAGGTGACGCAGGGCGACACGATGTCGATGAAGGCAAATCCCTCATGCGCCATGGCGGCCCGCAGGAGCGGCTCGAGTTGTTCCTTGTCGCCGGAGAAGCTTCGGGCGACGAAACTCGCGCCCTGAAGCAGCGCGAGGCTCGCCAGATCGATCCCCTCAAACGGGGTTGGGGATCCGTATTTGCTGATTGAACCAAGATCGGCCGTGGCGCTGTCCTGACCCTTGGTCAGGCCATAGCAGCCGTTGTTGGCGACAATATATGTCATGTTTACGTTGCGGCGTATCAGATGGATGAACTGGCCCATTCCGATTGAGGCGGTGTCGCCATCGCCTGACACGCCGATATAGATCAGATCCCGGTTGGCGACGCTTGCCCCGGTCGCAACGGACGGCATTCGGCCGTGCACGGAGTTGAAGCCGTGGCTGCGGCCCAGAAAATAGGTGGGCGTCTTGGATGAGCAGCCGATCCCGGACAGCTTGGCGATCCGGTGCGGCGGGATCGACGACAGGAAACAGGCGTTGCGGATCGCCGTGGAGATACTGTCATGGCCGCAGCCCGCGCACAGGGTCGAGATCGCGCCGTCATAGTCTGCGGCCGTGTAGCCCAGCGCATTGACGGGGAGGCGCGGATGGCGAAATTTCGGCTTGAAATAAGACATCAGACACTCTCCGGATGCAGTTTGACGACATTGGCGCTTTCCAGGTTCAGCGCCTGCCGGATCTGGCTGGCGATTGTGCGCGCGGTGATCGGAATGCCGGAATAGTTCAGCACCGACGTCAATTTGTCGGGCGAGACGTGGCATTCGTTCATGATGAGCTGTCTCATCTGACCGTCCCTGTTCTGTTCGATCACGAAAACGACGTCGTGCTCGTGGATGAAATCGTCGAGGCTTTTGTGGAAGGGAAAGGCGCGAATGCGCATCGTGTCGATCGGATAGCCTTCCTCGGCCAGCGTCTCGACGGCTTCGTAGGCGGGCGAAGCCGATGTGCCAAAGAACAGCGCGCCGAGTTTCTTGCGCGTCTTCGGTTTCTTCACCTCGATCGGCGGATGCGTCTTGGGCTCCGGCACGTAGGATTTTGCGGTTTCGAATTTGCGCAGCAGGCGGTCGACGTTCTGCACGTAATCCTCACCGCGCTCCGAGTAGATCGCCATTTCGTTCTTGGACGAACCGCGGGTAAAGAAAGCGCCCTTGTCCGGATGCGTGCCGGGCAGGGTGCGATAGCAGATCCCGTCGCCGTCGACGTCGAGATATCGACCGAACTTTTCGACTGTGTCCAGGGCTTCTGCGTCCAGAACCTTGCCGCGGTCCATCTCGTAATCGTCGTCCCACTCGAGAGGCGGCGACATGACGTCGTTCATGCCGAGATCCAGATCGGACATGATGATGATCGGCGTCTGAAACCGCTCCGCGAGATCGAAGGCCTGAACGGTCATGTCGAAACACTCGCGCGGCGTCGCGGGAAACAGCAGCATGTGCTTGGTGTCGCCGTGGCTTGCATAGGCCGCGGCCAGGATGTCGGATTGCTGGCTTCGGGTGGGCATGCCGGTCGACGGGCCGGAGCGCTGAACGTCGATGAGGACAACCGGCACCTCGGCGAAATAGGCGAGGCCGAGAAATTCGCTCATCAGCGACAGGCCGGGGCCGGACGTGGCGGTGAAGGCGCGGGCGCCGTTCCAGCCGGCGCCGACGACGATGCCCATGGCGGCGATTTCGTCTTCCGCCTGCAAAATGGCGAAGTTCTTCTTGCCCGTTCCCGGATCGATCCGCATCCGTTGCGCGTATTTGGAAAAGGCGTCGATGACCGATGTCGACGGCGTGATCGGATACCATGCCGCTACCGTTGCGCCGCCATAGATGGCGCCCAGCGCCGCCGCGGTGTTGCCGTTCATCAGGATGTGATTGCTTTCCTTGATGTGCGGCGCGTCGTTGCCGCCCATTTCCAGCCGGATTGGCAGGGGGCACGAGAAGTTTTCGGTGGCGTATTGAAAGCCCATTTCCAGGGCTCTCACATTCGGATGGATCAGCTTTTCCTTTCCCTTGAACTGGTCGTTCAGCAGGTCTTTCAGGATGGAGAAACGGATATCCAGAAGCGCGGCCATTGCGCCGACATAAACGACGTTCTTCAGGAGTTGCTGCAGGCGAGGGACCTTGAACTCCCGCATGCACATCTCCGTCAGCGGGATGCCGAAATATGTTATGTCGTCCCGCTTCAGGTGCGGCGACAGGGGTTTGGTGTTGTCATAGACGAAGTAGCCGCCGGGCTCGATGTCGGCGATATCCTGCTCCATCGTTTGCGGATTGACGCAGACCATCAGGTCCACGCCGCCGCGTCGGCCAAGATACCCCTTGGAGCTCACCCGAACCTCGTACCAGGTCGGCAACCCTTGAATGTTCGACGGAAAGATATTGCGCGGACTGACCGGAATGCCCATCCGGAAGATCGCCTTGGCGAAGAGGTGATTGGCCGAGGCGGAACCGCTGCCGTTCACATTGGCGAACTTGACGACGAAGTCGTTGATGCCCTCGATCTGTTTCATCGCGTGCAAACCATGTTCGGCGTCGCCTTGGCGACATTGTAGAAAAACATCTGCATGTCCCACGCCGCGGTCGGGCAGCGTTCCGCGCACAGTCCGCAGTGCAGGCACAGATCCTCATCCTTGACCATCACCTTTCCGGTCTCCAGCGCGCCGGAGACGTAAAGATCCTGCTCGCGGTTTTCAGCCGGAACCAGCAGCCGCTGGCGCAACTCGTCCTCCGGCCCGTTCTGCACGAAACTGATGCAACTGGTCGGGCAGATATCCGTGCACGCGTCGCACTCGATACAGTCGCCCGCCGAAAAGACCGTCTGTGCGTCGCAATTCAGGCAGCGCTCGGCTTCTACAAAGGCTGTATCTTCGGAAAAACCGAGCTCGACCTCGACCGATCGGTCCTTGAGCGCTTTCTTGAGGTCGACCAGGGGCA
Organism: Rhizobiaceae bacterium MnEN-MB40S; assembly: GCA_024343425.1. Taxonomy (GTDB): domain Bacteria; phylum Pseudomonadota; class Alphaproteobacteria; order Rhizobiales; family Rhizobiaceae; genus Flavimaribacter. The sequence goes on along the minus strand of BRLC01000025.1, from coordinate 106,717 downwards.
CGATCTTGCGTTTGTCGTTGATGGGAATGGAATCGTAGCTCCATTCGTGGATGCCCATCTTCTGGCTCATCAGGTTGACATGCGGCGGCGGCCGCTTCGCCAGGTTCTTGCCCTGACAGTAAAGGTCGATGGACACAGCCGCCTTGTGGCCGTGGGCCACGGCGGTGATGATATTGGCTGGTCCGAATGCGGCGTCCCCGCCGAAAAAGACCTCCTTGCGGGTGGACTGGAATGTCTCGTCGTCATTGATGATCGGCGTGCCCCAGCTGGTGAAGCGAATGCCGGTGTCTTTCTCGATCCAGGGAAACGCGTTTTCCTGGCCGATGGCGATCAGGACGTCGTCGCACGGGAAAAACTCCGGTTCTTCTCCGGTGGAGACCAGCTCGCGACGGCCGTCATTGTTATAGACGGCCTTGACCTTGTCGAAGGTCATGCCGGCCAGCTTTCCGTTTTCGACGACAAATTCAAGCGGCACGTGGTTTTCGATGATCGGGATGCCCTCGTGCATCGCGTCTTCTTTTTCCCATGGGCTCGCTTTCATGTCGGCGAACGGGCTGCGCACGATCACCTTGACGTCCTCGCCGCCGAGACGGCGGGACGTGCGGCAGCAATCCATCGCCGTATTGCCGCCGCCAAGAACGATCACCCGCTTGCCGATTTTCCTGGTGTGCTCGAACGCGACGCTCGAAAGCCAGTTGATGCCGATATGAATGTTGGCGTCTGCTTCCTTGCGGTTCGGCAGTTTGGGCAGGTCCCTGCCGCGCGGCGCGCCGCTGCCGACGAAGACGGCGTCGTAACCCTTGCCGAGCAATTCCGCCATGCTGTCGATATAGGTGTCGAATTTCGTGACGACGCCCATATCGAGAATATAACCGATTTCCTCGTCGAGCACCGATTCCGGCAGCCTGAAGGACGGAATTTGCGAGCGCATGAAGCCGCCGCCCTTGGACTGTCCATCATAGAGATGCAATTCGTAACCAAGCGGCGCCAGATCGCGCGCGACCGTCAGCGAGGCCGGCCCCGCTCCGATGAGGGCGATCTTCTTTCCGTTGGCGGGTCCAGCCTTCGGCAGACTGCCGGCGACGTCGTCCTTGAAGTCCGCGGCCACGCGTTTCAGACGGCAGATCGCCACGGGTTCTTCCTCGACCCGTCCGCGGCGGCAGGCGGGTTCGCAAGGCCTGTCGCACGTTCGCCCGAGCACGCCGGGAAAAACATTGCTTTCCCAATTGATGAGATAGGCGTCGGTGTAGCGCTTCTGGGCAATCAATCGGATATAGGCGGGGACTGGCGTATGCGCCGGACACGCATACTGGCAGTCGACGACCTTGTGGAAATATTCCGGGTCGCTTGTATCTGTCGGTTTCAGGTTTGCCTCTCCCTACGCAAACACAAAACGGAGCGCTGCATACCTGTGCAGCGCCTACACTGCACGTCTGTGATACCCCTCCGACGATCCCTCCCGGATCGTAGTGCATAACGTCCATTTTAACCTGAAATCCACTTGCGTTCCACCCGTCATTTACTGTGCCGATGCGCGTAGTAACTTGATTGTGTTCAGCAAAGGCCTGATCCTGGTCAGTTGCGTGTTTTGCAGATCAGAGATACGCGCCTGACCTGGAGGCTGAAAAGCAACGTGGTTATTTGCGCACGAATTGCGTGTTTCCGCTTGCAACCCGGGCTTATTTAAAATAATTCTAAATTAGAAATTCGTTGTCTGGGCTTGTTGGGAATTTCGGACAGGGAGGAAAAAGACCTGTCAGACAGTTGATCGTGCAAAATCATCGTCTTTTGTGAAGATCAATGGCAGGCGCAGTCATATGAATGCGGAGCATTCGACGCCTGGGTTCGCCTGGGAGTCGGAACCGCATACCAGAAACCGGCTTGCAAAACGCGCCCTTGCAAGCCGGTTTTTCATTTTCGGCAGGTCGCGTGATTGCAATTTACGCGTAAACCTCCTTTGACAGTTTAGGCGTCGAACTCTACAGGTCGGCTCAAATCCCCTGAACATCTTCGCCATGACGAACGACGGCATGATCCCGGCATACAATCGCTGCCCGAAGCGCGCACAAGATGATATTCAGCGAACCGCAGAGATGGTGACCATGACGCTCAATAACGACACAAACAGCACATCCCCGATCACCGGCATACATCCGGCCCTTGCATCCGCCCTCGAGGCGAAAGGCTACACCCAGCTCACTCCGGTTCAATTGGCGATGTCGAATGAGGAGCATCGCGAATCCGATTTGCTGGTCTCGGCGCAGACCGGCTCGGGAAAAACGGTCGCCTTCGGCATTGCAGTTGCGCCGACGCTGCTTGGAAGCGGTGAACGCTTTGACGCGGCGGCCGCGCCATTGGGCCTGATCATCGCGCCGACGCGCGAACTCGCCATTCAGGTCCAGCGGGAACTCGATTGGCTCTACGCGGCGGCGCAGATCAGGATCGCAACCTGCGTCGGCGGGATGGACATGCGCAACGAACGCCGTGCGCTCGAACGCGGCGCGCATCTGGTCGTGGGCACGCCCGGGCGACTGCGCGACCACATCACGCGGGGAGCGCTGGACCTGAGCGCCATTCGCGCGGTGGTGCTCGATGAAGCCGACGAGATGCTGGACCTTGGCTTTCGCGACGACCTGGAATTCATCCTCGGCGCGGCGCCGCGAGACCGCCGTACGCTGCTGTTTTCGGCGACTGTAGGGCGCGGTATCGCCGAACTGGCCAAGACCGTGCAGACAAATGCGGTGCGCATTGCGACAACCGCCTCTGCCGAACAGCATGCGGACATCGATTATCAGCTGATGCTGGTGCGGCGCGACGAGCGGGAACACGCCATCATCAACACGCTGCTGGATTCCGACAGCACCAGCGCTCTGGTGTTCTGTCACACGCGTGAAGCGGTTCGCCATCTCACGGCGCGCCTCGCCAATCGCGGCTTCTCGGTGGTTTCGCTTTCTGGCGAGATGGCGCAATCGGAGCGTTCAAATGCGCTGCAATCCATGCGCGACGGGCGATCGCGCGTCTGCGTGGCGACCGACGTCGCGGCGCGTGGCATCGACCTTCCGAACCTGGACCTTGTGGTCCACGCTGACGTGCCGAGCAACCCGGAGACCCTGCTGCATCGTTCCGGCCGGACCGGCCGCGCCGGTCGAAAGGGCGTCTGCGTGCTCATCGTGCCGGAACACAGGCGTGGCGCGGCGCAACGCGTGCTCGCATCGGCGAAGCTGACAGCGACCGTGCGCGCCGCGCCCGGCATTGCGGAGATCGAGGCGCGCTACCGCCGGCGGATACGCGACGCCGCCGTATCGGCCGCGGAGCCTGACGAACTGGAGGCGGATTTCGTGTCCGAGTTGCTGGATCAGGCGGGACCGCGGCGCATCGCAGCGGCGTTCCTTCGCCAGCAACTGGCCGCCCACCCCGTTCCCGAGGACCTTTCGCCACTCCCCGCCGAGGCCTTGAAGAACAGGCCTTCCAGGCGTGACCGCCAGTCCGCAGAGGGACGCGCGCCGACCCGCGAGCCGCGCGGCCCGGATATGCAGGGCGGCGTCTGGTTCACAATTTCGATAGGGCGAAAGCAGCGCGCCGACCCGAAATTCCTGCTGCCGATGATCTGTAACGCCGGCGGCGTGACACGGCGCGATGTCGGCGCGATCAGGATCGACGATGTCGAAACCCGTTTCGAGATTTCCTCCGACAAGGCCGCCAGCTATGCGGAGCAACTCAAGCGGCCTGGCTCGCTTGAGAAAGGCGTCATCATCGCGCCGGCCGGTGAAGTGCGCGGGAAGCCGAAGCAAGCGAAACGAAAATTCAAGGAGGGCGGGAAGCCAGTCCGCAAACGCAAGGGCCCGGCGGCGGATCGCAGCCAGACGCGGAAACACAAGGGCCGCAAACCGAAACGCCCGGCCTGACTGGCGCAACACGCGCCGATCTTATAGCGACATGCGTCCGCAAGTTCTTGAAGCGGATCGCAACAGCAGCCGCGAGTATGCCTTGTGAAATGGCAGGAGAGCCTTGCTCAGACGACTTTGCTTCAACACTGCGGACCCAAAATAAAGACGGGTTCCCGGCGTGGCCCCTGGCAGCTTCGAAACCATCAGCCATGTGCGCGTGGCAATGTCTGACACGGACAAAAGCAATTGATCCGGGTCTCTCTTCTCGACGCGCCACCATGCCAGAGAGTCGCAGCTGCCATTCGCGAGTGATCGCACGTCGGCGTCATTCGATGGTTTTGAGCCCCAGCCGATCAACTTGCGTTCCAGTCTCATCAGCCAGGTGTTGAAGAAGCACTCTGTATAGGCGCTCAATTCTATTTTGCCGTTCACGTCCACTGTGTAGCAATCGGCGTAAGAGCCGGCGCGTTGGGCGTATGATGCGAGCGATGCGTTCTCCGGCAGGGGGATCTTTCTGATCGGGGCCACGTTGTTCTCCTGAACCAAATCCGCCGACCCTTCCTCGGCTTCCCATGTCATGCCGCCGCGATTATCTGGTCGCCCTCTTTTGTTAACACGGCCTGGATATTGCCGTCTCGACGAATTGCCGCCGGGTCGGCCTGCGTTTATTGCTGTCGTGAGAAAACAGCACGGGCAGGGCAGGAATGGACAGGAATTCGGCTGAGCGCATTGCGATCGTGGGCCTCGGACCGCGGGGACTTGGAGCGCTCGAAGCGCTTGCCGCGGCCTTGCCGCGCGAAGGTCCTCCCGTATCCGTGATCGTCTTCGACGCCTGTCCCGCGCCCGGCGCAGGCCCGAACTTCGATCCGCACGAAAGCGAAGTCTGTCGGCTCAACATTCCGATGCGCGATATCGAGATTGATCCGCCGGCATTCTCCCGCTGCAGACGTTTTGTCGAGTGGGTCGCCGAGGCGCCGGATCCGGATGATTTTCCGTCGCGCGTGAAAATGGGGCGCTACCTGGAGACGCGATATTCGGATGTATGGTCGAATGGCGTTCTCGCGATCAGTCATCAGATGCAGCGCGTCGAGCGGGCGAGGCGCGACGAAAATGGCTGGTATCTTCTGTCAGGCCATGTGTGGCGCGGTCCCTACGCTGAAGTGCTGCTGGCGCTTGGTCAGCCGGAAACTTCGCCGGATGACCAGCTTGCCGAATGGCGGCGCCACGCGGACACGTCTTCCGCAACGCTTGCAGAGGCCTATCCTACGAAACAACTGCAGGTTCGTGCGGCAGATTGGGCGGGTAAAACCGTCGCTATACGTGGATTTGCATTGTCTGCCTTCGATATTCTGCGGGTTCTGACACTGGGGCAGGGAGGTCGGTTCGATGGCGGGCGTTATCATCCCTCGGGGCGTGAGCCTGCGCGCATCGCGCCGTTTTCATTCGACGGCAAGCCGCCGTTTCCAAAGCCGGAAACCGAAGCGCTGGATGCGCGGTTCTCGCCAATGACGCAGGAAACCGAAAGGTTTTCCGTCTCTATCGCGAAAGCTGCAATCGCCGATCCACAGCAGGCGCGAGACCTCGTCGACGCTTCCCTGATCCCTGTTGTCGGGCGGATCCTGCAGACCTTCGGCGTTGACGCCGGCTCGCAACGCATTTCCGACTGGCTCGGTCAGGAATGGGAAGATCCGGGATCGCAGGAAACGGGCGGTTCTCTGGAGACACTGCAACACGGGATCGCCATGGCCGAGGGCGCCAGCGCGCCCACAGTCGGGTTCGCCGCCGGTCAGGTCTGGCGAAAGTGGCAGAATGAACTCCGGAGCGGCTTCAACCCCGCCGGAACGCCGCCAGAAACGGCGGAAATCCTCATCGGCTTCGATGAAGGTTTGAAGCGCTATTCCTATGGCCCGCCGATCGCGTCCAGCCGCGAACTTGTCGCTTTGATCGAGGCTGGCGTCGTCACCCTGGATTTCGCTGCCGATCCCGAGATTTCGTTGACCCCTTCCGGCTGGACGCTGAAGAAGGCGGACAATGCCGTGGAGGCGACGGTCATGATCGATTCCGTGATGCCTAATCCCGATCTCGGCGCAGTCCGCTCGCCATTGCTGTCCGGCCTTCAGGATGACGGCTGGCTTACGCAATTCGCCGAGGGTTTTGGCGCACGCACCAGCGCCGACGGAAGCCTGATCGACAAGAACGGTGAGAAGGCGCCGGGGCTCTGCCTGCTGGGGCGTCTTGCGCTTGGCAGCGTCGTAGCGGTCGATTCCCTGCATGATTGCTTCGGCGCCGCTTCCGGTCGCTGGGCCAAGGGCGTGATTGATCGCATGGGCTAGGCGATCCTGATCATGTCCCCAAGGTTTGGCGCCGCCGAGAGTTTTGCTGCGAACCCTGAAATGCGCATACCGAGACCAGGCTCGGCACGCGTGTCACCAGTATTCAACGCGCAGCCGCATTGACCGTTTGCGCCGCCTGAACGATGACGTCGGTGACCGATTTCGGTTGCGTCATGAAGACCGCATGGCTGGCCTTTACCTCGGTGACGTTGGCGCCGATGCGCTCCGCCATCCAGTAGAGCATCTTCATGTCGAACGCCTTGTCGTCCGTGGCCACGACCGCCCAGCTTGGCTTCACCCGCCAGGCGGCGCTTTCCAGCACGGTTTCAAAGGCGGACATGTTGATTGCGACTTGCGAATCCTTGAGAAACGCGGCGTCAGCGTCGCTGGCGTCGGCGGCGAATCCGGACTTGAAATTCTCTGCCTTTACAAATCCGTAGCCGTCTTCGCCAATGTCGAGCACGAACTCCGGCGGACCGGTGAACCCTGCATAAAGTTGCGCGGTCGTCTCGCCGGCGTCCGGCGACAGCGCGGACACGTAAACGAGACCCGCCACGTTCGGATGGACGCCCGCCTCGGTGATGACGGTTCCGCCCCATGAGTGGCCGACGAGTATGGTTTGTCCCTGTTGCCGATCCAGCACACGCCTCGTCGCGGCGACGTCGTCGGCCAGCGACGTCAGCGGGTTCTGAACGATGCTGACCCTGTATCCGCGTTCCGTCAGTTCTTCATAGACCTTGCGCCAGCCCGAGCCGTCGACAAAGGCGCCGTGCACCAGGACGACGTTTCGGACCATCGTATCGTCGGCGGAATGCGCAGGCGTCGCGGATACAAGACTTGCCGCAACGGATGCGGCCAAAATGCTCTTCTTCATGCTGGTTCTCCTTCTTTGGGCGGCGGAGGCCTCGCTTCCAATATTCTCGGAATACGATCCTCCAGCCTATTGACGGGTCACACAGTCGGTACTGTGCCGCCGTCGATCAGGTGCTCCGAGCCGGTGATGGTGGCGGCGCGATCGGACGCCAGAAAGGCGATCAGACTGGCGACTTCGACCGGGTTCGATGGACGACCGATGGGAATGCCGCCGAGTGAATCCATGATGATTTTCCGGCCGCCGTCGATAGTCGTGCCTGCCTGCCTGGCGAGCCGCGCCGCCAGGTCGACGGATGCTTCCGTGTCGATCCAGCCCGGCGATACCCGCGTTACCCGGACGCCCTTGGGCGAGATCTCCTTTGACAGACACTTGCTGTACGTCGAAAGGGCGGCCTTCGCGGCCGCATAGGCGGTCGTGGCGTCGGGCAGGGGCATGAGCCGCTGTATGGACGACACATGGATGATCACCCCGCTGCCCGCGGCGACCATGTCCGGCGCCAACAGCCTGTCGAGGCGGACGGCGGGGAACAGGTTGAGGTCCAGCTCCGTTCGCCACTCATCGTCGGACAGGGCTTCGAAGCCGCCTGCGGGCGCGGACGAGCCGCCAAGCATGTAAACGATGATGTCCACTCCGCCCAGCCGCTCGCGAACCGCCTGCGCAACGCCGACACAGCCCTCCGCGGTGGTGAGATCGGCCGCCACGAACTCTTCGTCCGGCATGTCTTCCGGCTTCGACCTGGCGGTCGTCAGAACCTGCGCGCCGAGTTCGCGGAAGAGGCGCACCGTCGCTGCGCCCGCGCCGCGGGTGCCGGAGGTGACGAGCGCCCTTTTGCCCTGGAGGGAGAGAAACGCGTTCATGCGCAAATCTCCAGGCTCCTGATCCGGTCGTCTTTCAGCCGGAAGGCGAAGGTCAGTATTGCGGGACTGCCCAGAAACTCGCCCGTCACTCGGGCGCGAACCTTGGAGAGGCCGTCTTCCTCGCGATATTCCAGCGGTTCGGCCACGTGGTGATACTTCTCCTTGGAGACGCGCCACCACTTTTCGATGTCGGCCTGGCCGGAATGGGTGCGTCCCTCGTCCATGACCGTGGCGTCGGACAGGAAGTTTCGGATCGGCGTCTCGCCGTTGTTTTGCTTGTCGGCGTCAAAAAACGCCTGAACCGGAATTGGCAGATTCATATCGCTGCTCCTTGTGTTCGGATTGTTGTTGTCGGAGGCAAAAATAGGCTTGTACATGCGTCCCGATAAGCAGGATAATATTGGACGTTACATTTCGAAAAGCAGGACAATGTATAAGCCAGGACTGAACGATCTCGACGCTGTTATCGCCATCGTGCGCCGGGGATCCTTCCGCGCCGCCGCGCTCGATCTCGGCATGTCGACGACCGCGCTCAGCAACGCCGTCGGCAAACTCGAAACGAACCTTGGCGTCCGTCTTTTCAATCGCACGACCCGAAGCGTTTCGCTGACGGACGCCGGGCAGGCTTTCGTCGATCAGATCGGCGCTCCGTTGCAGGACATCCACGGCGCAATCGAGGCCGCGCGTTCGCGGCAGACCACCCCGTCGGGAACGATCCGGATCAATGCCTTCGGAACGGCGGCGAGAGCGATCATCTCACCGCTGATCCTCGAGTTTCTCGATCGCTATCCGCAGACGCATGTCGTTCTGGCGACGGAAGACCGGCTGGTCGATATCGTTGCGGAAGGCTTTGATCTCGGCGTGCGGTTTGCAGGCCTGGTCCCAAGCGACATGATCGCGGTGTCGCTTGGCCGCAAGCAACGTTATGCGGTTGTCGGTTCGCCGGAGCATATCGGGAAATACGGGAGGCCGCTCGTCCCGCCGGATATTCTCAATCATCCGTGCATTCGCGTCAGGCTTCCCAACGGCGCGCTTTATCGATGGCAATTCGAAAAGGGCGGTCAAAGCGCCCAGATCGAGGTCACTGGCCGGATCACCCTGGGCGAGACCAGCATCGCGCGCATCGCCGCGCTGGAAGGCATCGGTCTCGGCTTCTTCATGGAGCAGGATGTGGAGGCGGATATCGAAGCAGGAAGGCTCGTTCGCGTGCTGGAGGACTGGACTCCTCCGTTTCCAGGGCTTTGCCTCTATTATCCCGGCCGGCGCAACCCGGCCGCCGCCTTCAAGGCGTTCATCGAGCTCGCGCGCGAGCTGAGCGCGAAACGCATCGAGAGTGTGCAGAGCCGCCCGTTATCTGGCGATCCGGGACGATAGCGGTTCCGGCAATCCCGATTTGGGTCGAGGGAGGGTTCGCGAAACTAACTGCAGTCGAACCTTCAAGCGCCAGGCGACAAAGGCGGCAGGCTCGCTATCCGGCCGGGGGCATCCTGTCGAATTTCTGCAGGGAAGGGGCAAGGTGGTCCCAGTCATATCCGGCTGCGGTCCAGGTCGCCAGCTGCGGTTTGTAACGGCTCGGATCGTCGAGGCTTGCCGGCGTCACGATGAAGACATCGGGCATGTCGGGAAATGCCATGTAGACGGATGAACCGCATATGGGGCAGAAGCCGCGCCGCTTCAGCGTGCCGCCGTCGCCTTGTGACTGCCAGAAAAATCACGCGAAAGGACCGCTCCCCAGCGAACTACGCCGGGGAGCGATCATGCCGATCAGTTGATCACCACAGCCCGGCAACCTTCGTTGCCAGCAGAACGAGAACGATGACGACGGAAGCAGCGATGGCGAACTTGCCATCGGCTGAAATTTCGATGCCCGGTACTTTGAACCGGAATTTGTCTTGAGGTTCCATGAGCCCTCCTTTGGCGATCGGAGAGGCTCGGGCTTCAATTACCGAGGAACCTCTCACGATCGTGAGTATTGTTCCTCAGCAACTTCCCGTTCATTTGCCGAGAGTGTGGGGTTGGCAAGAATGCTATAAAAACATGTAAGGCCGTCAAAGCGCCAACGGGACAGGCACCTTTCTGGCTCGGGTTCAATTGAACCCGACATAACCCGTATATAGTGCCCGCTTCAAAAAATGCAACCGCCGCGGTCAGCCTTTGCTGATCCTCGCGGCCCGGACGAATTGACCGCTTTGCGAGCCAAGTCGGTCATTCGCGTTCTAAATTGGATATCCCGAAAGCGGTGATTGGCCAAGTCTAGTCGAAAGTCGAGAAGGGGCGGGGAGCAGACGTTCGCTGCGAATGCGTAACTTACTTGGGAGATCTGAAAAGCTGCCATACGTGGCAGGGTCGTTCCACTCGAATTGTTGACTAAAAAAGCTAACTCCGTGTCGGTGGTTTGTTTCCGACGCCCGGAAGCGTGTCAAATTACCGGTTACCTCAACCAAGCACTCCAACCAAAGATTTCCCCTTTTGTTCTTGTTCTTGCGTGTCGAATGTGACAAAAATGAGAAAAATCGACCCAGAGACCGCGCCATGTTTGATGAACCCCGTTCCGACTTCTCCCGTCTGCGCGAGCGCGCAGGCCTATCCGTAGAGGCCTTGGCACCGCTCACGGGTTATTCCCCGGCAACCCTCTACCGTTGGGAACGGGGCGAGGCCATGCCCCGGCAAGCGGCCCTCGTGGTGCTGGAAGACCTCGTGAACAAGCGCGGCTCGACCGAACCTGAGAAGCCCGCCTTCCGGTTCATTGACCTTTTCGCGGGGATTGGCGGGATTCGCCGTGGGTTCGAGCCCTTGGGCGGCAAATGCGTCTTCACCTCCGAATGGGATCGGTTCGCCAAGACGACCTACGCGGCGAACTTCCCCCATGACGATCACGAGATTTCGGGAGACATTACCAAGACCCCGGCGAAAGACATTCCCGCGCATGACCTTCTGCTTGCGGGCTTCCCGTGCCAGCCGTTCAGTATCGCGGGCGTGAGCAAGAAGAACGCGCTGGGCCGTGCCCACGGCTTCGCGGACGAGACGCAAGGGACGCTTTTCTTCGATGTGGCCCGGATCATTTCCGAGCACCGGCCGAAAGCGTTCCTGCTTGAGAATGTGAAGAACCTTGTGAACCACGACAAGGGGCGCACGTTCGAGGTGATCATGCGGACCCTGCGCGACCTCGGCTATTATGTGCCCACGCCGCGCGTGATCAACGCCAAGGGATACGTCCCCCAGCACCGTGAACGCATCCTGATTGCCGGGTTCCGAGAGGAGTGCGATTTCTCGTTTGACGATCTGGACGTGCCTTCGCCGCTCAACGGGCCGAAGCTCGGGACGATCCTGCACCCCGAAGACGGCTCCGAGAAGGGGCCGGACAAGCACTATACGGAGGCCACCGGGCGGGTGAGCGACAAATACACTTTGACCGATCACCTCTGGCAATACCTGCAAGATTATGCGGCCAAGCACCGGGCAGCAGGAAACGGGTTCGGCTTCGGGCTCGTGGGCCGGGGAGACGCGGCGCGCACCCTCTCGGCCCGCTACTACAAGGACGGCTCGGAAATCCTGATTGACCGGGGCGAGGGGAAGAACCCGCGCCGCCTGACCCCCCGGGAGTGCGCCCGCTTGATGGGCTTTGACAAGCCCGGCGAGTCCAAGTTCATCATCCCGGTTTCCGACACGCAGGCTTACAAGCAGTTCGGCAACTCGGTGGCCGTGCCGGTGATCGAAGCGGTAGCGCAGCACATGCTGCCCTATATCGCCGCCGAGGCGGTGCAGGATCAAGAGCACCTGCAAAGGCGGTTGCCTCTCGTTGGCTGACGTGGTGGACGCTGCGACCCGCTCCCGGATGATGGCGGGAATCCGGGGCAAGGACACGCGGCCCGAATTGATCCTGCGGCGGGGGCTCCATGCCGGGGGCTTCCGCTACAGGCTGCACGACCGCCGATTGCCCGGCTCTCCCGATCTGGTGTTCCCCGGGCGCCGCGCAGTGATCTTCATTCACGGTTGCTTCTGGCACGGGCACGGCTGTCACCTGTTCCGGCTGCCCGCCACAAGGCGCGAGTTCTGGGAGGCGAAAATAGAGGGCAACCGCGCCCGGGACGAGGTAGCCGAGACCGCCCTTTTGGCCGATGGCTGGAGGGTACTGACGATCTGGGAATGTGCCCTCAAGGGGCGGGAGCGGCTGCCTGTGGACGAGGTGCTTGACCGGGCAGCCGATTGGCTGGCCAATGGCCCGATAGAAGAAACAATTGCGGGAGGGGCGAATGGCAGTTTCTGATTTCACGGATTGGCTCGGGGTTTTATGCGCGCCCGGGGTGGCCCTTTTCGTGAAGCGCCTTTCGGGCAATGACACGCTCGCCAACTGCGCGCATCAGGCAGGCCCGTATATCCCGAAAGACTTCCTGTTTCGCATCTTTCCGATGATCAACCGGACGGACGAGAAGAACCCCGATCACCGCTTTGAACTGGCCGTCGACTCCCACATGGATGCCCGGGAAGTGCGCGTGATCTATTACAACTCGAAGCGCCACGAGGGGAAGCCGAACGGCCGCGACGAAACCCGGTTGACCAATTTCGGGGGCGGTGCCTCGGCGCTTCTGGACCCGGAAAGCACAGGCGCGCTTGCCGTCTTCGCCTTCCCGCTGGACGAGAACGGCGCCGCGACAAGCTGCCATGTCTGGGTGTGCCGCCACGAGACCGAGGAGGATATTGCCGAGGAGCGGTTCGGGCCGATTGAGCCGGGGCGCTTCGTCATGTGGTCCCCCGAGCAACCCGGGCTGTTTCCGCCCTATGCCGCCGGGCGTGCGAGTTGCTGGCTTGAACCGGCCGAGATTCCGCCTGCATGGCTGGCGCAGTTCCCGACCGGAGCCGAGATCGTGCGCAAGACGGTGGAGCTTCGCCCCGAGCATGGCGCCCCGCCCGACAAGCGGCTTTTGCGCCGCCGGGAGTGCGAGTTTGAAATCTTCCGCAGCGTGGAGGAGGCGATAGAGCTTCCCGCGATCAAGGCGGGCTTCACCACCTTGGACGATTTCATTGCGCGGGCGCAGACAGTCCTTCAACGGCGCAAGGCGCGCTCGGGGCGCTCTCTTGAACTGCACACTCGGGAAATCCTGATCGAGGAGCGGTTCTTGGAAGGCGCAGATTTTGAGCACGGGCCGCAATCAGAACCGGGCAAGAGGCCCGATTTCCTGTTCCCCTCGCAGGCTGCCTATCGTGACCCGAGTTTCCCCGCCGCCCGGCTGCGGATGCTCGCAACAAAGACAACCTGCCGCGACCGCTGGCGGCAGGTGCTGAACGAGGCAGACCGGATACCGTTGAAACACCTCCTGACCTTGCAGGAGGGCGTTTCCGAGGCGCAGTTCCGCGAAATGACACAGGCAAACGTGCATCTTGTGGTGCCTGAACCGCTTATCGGCAAATTCCCTGCCAGCATCCGGGCGGACATTCAGACCCTTGAGAGCTTCATGGGCGATCTGCGCTTGCTCGTAGTCGCCTCCTAGTCGTCTGGACTCATGGTGAGAATTCCGGGTCTCGAAATGTGCCGAGCAAACTCCTGAGTGAGCTTTGACGTCAACTCTTCTCTTAGCCGATAGGCAGTCTTCCAGTTTGCTACTTGGGCGCGCGTCGCACTGAATGTGCAATTCAAGAAAACAGATAACTTTCCAGGAACCAAATTTGCGCCAACAAGTATTGCTGGCGTCTTCCACTCTAGCCCTGACTTAGAACTCTTTCTATAATGTAGCTTTGCGTTGTTTGCCTTTGAACCATCAACATTGTCGAACGGCCATTCGAGACCTAGAAGGTAAAGGAGTGGCCCATCTTTGGGTTGAGCCTGGTCGCAAGAGGCTCCAATCTGTATCAGCCTAAGCGAGCATTTCGACCAATCCTCTTTGTTCATCCCAAACACAGAGTCGAGGCAGAGTTTTTCAACATTAAGGTCAAATAGATCTTGTAAGGCTTGAGTTTCTTTCTCAAAAGGAAAAGCGACTACAGCCCCCAAGTCAGTGGGTAAAATAGGCGCGCTGCTTGCAGACGATGCCCGTGAAACATGTATTGCGGTGTTGATTGCTGCTTGAACCGGAACTGTCGCAAATTTGTCCTTGTGGGATACGAGAGCGGATTTCCACGAGTCTCCCGCGTCGCCTTGTGGATCATGCTCTGTAACTCTGTCTGCGAGGATGGGAACTAGCACATGATTTATTGCTTCTCGCGGGTTCTCCTGAGCACGATCAATTCCGGCTCCGGCTTGGGCTAGCCTAAAAAGCACATTCCCGAGCTCCGTTCCAAAATCGTCAGTTGAACGCTTTTCGAAGGGCACAAGATCAACTATCGATCGAAGTACCGCACCAGCTGCGACGGCAACATCAGTCTCCCAACTAAGAAGCGCTTTCATCTGTGGGTTTCGCGACATCCGATCTTGGATATCTGCCTGAAGTTTCTCGGGCTCCTTTATCGTTCCGTCGTTGGTGTCAATGTAGTCGCCCTTTTGAAGCGCTGCGAAGAAGACCGGCAGGTAGCGGGCATCTTCCCCGGTGAAGCGCTCAAAGAGGTTGGCTTTCAAGGCATCCAGATCGGGTTCTTCAGCCCAGAGCACGAGTCCATATGGACCACTGTCCGGGCAAATGACCCGCGTTATCACTTCTTGAATTGCTGTGAACGCTACCTTGTTTTCAGCCGTTCCGAACGTGGCTCCGGTCACTAGATTCTGATCGAGAAAGAGAATACGCGTCCCAGGCAAGGGCTGCCAATCGCCAACGGTCTCGTCATCGTAGAGTTTCGAGTGACAGTCCAGTCGGAGAGTATCCAGCGTTTGCTTTATCCCTTTTAGATGGTGCTCTTTGTCATCTATGACAACAAATCTCGAATGCAAAAACATCAATCAGACCTTCAATTCAGCAAACTGAAGCGCAATCACCGCACCTTCAAAATCGTCTGGAACATCGACCTGTGAATGATCCGGAAATAAGAGCGCACCGTCATTCAGCTCCATCACCATATTTGCATAGTAGAGGCCCATGCCCATCCCTTCTGGTCTTCTCGTATAGAAAGGGCGAACCAGTTCAGACGGTGCGTCACGGAAGCCTGGGCCGGTATCGGCGATGATGATGGCCGGACCGCCGTCAAAGTCTTCGTCAATTCCGATGTAGATTGCCCGTCCAGAGTCCTCCTCTTTAGGCCACTTGGCTCGCATCCAATAGATCGCGTTGTCGATAATGTTGGTTATCGCACCCAGCGTCAGTCCGAAGGAACAGGACACAGTGACTTCAGGCGCATCTTCTTCCACCGCAGGACACTCCAATTTTACATTGTGATGTCTGAAACGTATCCGGTTTAAGTCGCGCGCTCTTCGAATGAGCTTTCGAAGATCGACAGGTTTGCGATCCTTCTTACGCAGCAAGTCGGAGAACCCATCCAAGAGTTTCATCATCTCTTCTACTTGAGATGTGACAGTCTCTAACTCCGGATGGCTCTCCATGTTTTTATAGAGCGACCTAACTCCCTGCTCAATTTCGTGAAAAACGACAGCAAGACTGGTGCCTGATATTCCCGTTGCGAGAAGCCGATTTTTCATTTCGACATACTCGTGTTCAATCCGGTCCAGAAGCGGATCAATTTTCCCCGAAAGGTTGTTCTTGCTCGCGATAACGCGGATTTTCGAGACCGGCTCCATGATGCTCTGGACTTCCGGATCCTGGACTTCTCCAAGGAGTTCCCTGATAGCTTTCCGGTCGACTTCGCGCTCTCGCTGGAGTGGGTCAATTGCACCCAACACGAGCTGTCGGAACCTTTCGTAAGCCTCATTCTCAATGAAGCCTTCCCGGTTTGATTTCTCGACCAATCCGGGGCTGCTATCCTGATCAAGAGATACATGGCCAACAACGATGTTGCGGCTCAATCCCCGCGTCGGATTGTTGACGCGCTTCAGGTCTAGCCCAAGCCAATCGTTACTCCGCTCGCCGTAGTCGTAGACCCGGATGCCATCTCGATAGACTCGAATTCCGCCGTTCTCATCCAGGAAGTCTTTAATGAGCTTCGTCTCGCCCATTTGCTTCGCGATCCGTGGCGTCAGGTCAAAGACATAGAACTCCCCGGAAATCGGACCAATTCCCTCGATCGACTGAAAGTCCGCAATGACCTTTCGCATTGTAGAGGGCTGAGATTTTCCGCTGAAGAGCGGGTCGTCGTCATCAACCTCCAACGGCGGCACCAAGAGTGAAACCTCGTTTTCTTCAAGGTCTCTGGCCTTTCGTTGGATTCCGGGAATACCCCGGAAGCTGTAGTGATAACTGAAGTCTTTCCCGTCAAAATCAAACGTATATTTCCAAGGTGCCCGTTTCAGAAGCTCTGAAGGGTCAGGCAGTCGCTCGATCCACTGCGGCACATCAGGGACTTGAAGGGTTGCTTGGAAGTCATCACGCTCAACTTGTCCGAACGGCGAAGAAATTGATGTGATCTGACGAAATAAACGGCGTACTTCTCCGCGGGTCCACCGTTTCTCACGTAGTTCTGAGATTTGCAGCTGAGTTCCCGTTTGCCCCCCGGTGAAAACCTCAGGGTCACGCACCTCGATGTCGACTTCGGCGTCCGACAGGAACTCATGCGCTATCATCTTGTTCCAGTCGATATCGACAACAACTTCTTGCGAATTTTTAGCCCTCGTCACCATGCGAATTTGGTTTCCGAGCTTGTGGACAGATAGTCGACCCAGTCCTTTAGACCCAAGTGGCAAGCGCCCTTTTGCAGTTCGCTTTTTCTTTTCCAACTGCCGTTCTTTGTGGTCGTGGGCGATCACGAGCCAAATGTCCCTCACAGTTTCAAGCGACATGCCGGTCCCGTCGTCCGTCACGCGGATCGTGGGCGTTTTGGTGCCAATCCCTGCTATTTCCACCTCAACCTTTGAAGCATCCGCGTCGTAAGCGTTCTTAACTAGCTCGAACACGGCAAGCCTCGGGGTGCCGATTAACTGATCACCCAAATGCTGAAGTAGTCGTGCTCGTGGTCGAAATCGCCTGTCAATATCTGCTTGCATCGAGTTCTCAGGTTGAACGCCTTGATGGGGCCTGTGTGTCTGTCGTTTGGCGCACTACTACCTCATTTGCCTCTCAAAGTAGCATTAGGCTCAAGATTTGAGGGATCACTTCAGGGAACCAAGTGACGCAAAACTCATTGCCTCATGAAACAGGACGCATCTTCAAGATATCGGTAAACACTTGAACGCGCTACCCCGAGCGCCTTGGCAAGCGCCGTAGGGTTCATATCCTGCGTCCGCACGGCGTTCAGCCACGGACAAAATGCTTGGACGGCGACTCTGTCCTCGCTCCCGACCTTAGCGTGCCAGATCATGCTGCACGATGTAATGGATGACCGGTTCGGGGAAGCTGCACCGCAGCAATAGCCAACCCAGCGAACGTCCGGAGAGGGCCGAAAGCGCCAAAGCGTCCGGCGAGTGCGAATGTCCGTATAGCCCGATCTTCAGCCGTAACCAGACAGTTCCCTCCCGACCCCATTTCAGCCATTCATCCCGCACAGGCGACTTGGACGGCCAGTGGAAGATTCTCGAAGTCCAGGCAACTCACGCTCACGGGCAATCCACACTGCGCCGCCTTCAAGGCGTTCATCGAGCTTGCGCGCGCACTCAGCGCGAAACGCATTAAGAAGACGGACGGCGGCGGCATCCTGCCGGAGTAGAGCCGCCGCAGCCCGGTCTTTGTGTCATCGACGCAGCACATCCTGCCATTCGGGACGGCGGTCGATCTGCGCCTTCGCAAACGGACACAACGGAATGATCGAGACGCCGTCGCGTCGGGCGTCCTCGACGGCGCGCTGCACCAGTTTCTCGCCGACTTTGCGGCCGCGCAGGGCGGCGGGAACCTCCGTATGGTCGATAATGATCAGAGCGTCGCCGGCCCGGCTGTAGGTCATCTCGGCCTCGTGGCCATCGACAACAATCCTGTAACGCCCCTTGGACGGGCCGTCCTCTCGCTCGACCTCGGTGTCGGCCAATGCAGGCGTAGCCGTTTGCAGCCTGGCGTCCGGTCGCCGCGCCTTGCGCGGCTCGCCCGGCGCGCATTCCAGCAGTTCGCGGTCCCATCCGGCCAGATCGGCGGCCGCCTCGTATGTCGAGACAAGAAACGCCATCAAGGCCGCATCCGGATCATCGGCTGCCTGCACAGCGTCGTAAGGAAGGAGGAACTCGGACAGCCCTTCGCTCCAGAACGCGGCGTCCGGTCGCACAGAGGCGCTGCGGAACCCGTTCGGTTCCGGGTAGGCGTAGGCGTAGAAAGCCGGATAGTCGACGCCGCCGCCTGGCCAGAATCCGGCCGAGGAAACCTCGCGGTCATAGGCTTCCTGCGCCACGTCGTCGGGCAGGGCGGGAACGCCGCCTGGATGCAGCGGCGCGCGGTGACCCGAAAACCGGGTGACAGCCAGGTCGAAACTGCCCCAGAACAGGTGAACAGGGCTGGACTTTCCCAGGAAGGATGAGCGGAAACGGCTGAAGACCCTGTCGATTGCGACGAGCGCCTTGTGAAAACGCTGGACAGCGTCGCGGTCATAGGGCCGGTCGCGGTGATCCTCGACAAAGGGGACAGGGTTCGGCACTTCGTTGGGACTGCCGTTGAAAGTCGGCGCGCCGCCGAGATCGGAAACCAGCCGGACGAAACGGGCGTGGAATTCAGCGACCGTCATCGGCTCGAGCGCAAACGAAGCCGTGCGTCCGTTGCCGCACACGCCCACAACCAGGTGTTCTTGGAAATCGAACTGAACCTCGATGCCCGGGCCATCCGGAATCGGCGAGGTCGTCATCCCGCGCGGCGTGACATAGAACGTCGCGTGCCAGGAGTGATTGAGCCACGGGCTGTGCGCCAGCCGGTACTTGCCGACAATTTGAAGATAGAGATGCAGGGCGGAACACGTCTCGCGCCAGCTGAGGTAGTCGAGGGAAGGCCAGGTGTCGCTCATGTCATAGTTTCCCGTTCGGCAGGCATGTGTGTTGTAGAAAGTCACTCGGAAGAAGCGAAGTCCGGGGACACGGCGGGATAGCGCCGCCGCGCCGTCACCCCGGAAGCGGCGTGTGTTCGTCGCGGTCGCCCGCCGGCAGATCGAAACGTCCCGCGCCCCAGTTCTCGGCGCGCCATTCGGCCTTGGCGGCTTCGATGCGCTCCTTCGAGGAGGCGACGAAATTCCACCATATGTAGCGCGGACCCGACATCGTCGCGCCGCCCAGGATCATCAGTCGCGCGCCTTTGTCGCCGGCGGCGACCGTGATCCGGTCGCCCGGGCGGAACACCATCATCTGGCCGGCTTCATAGTCATGGCCGGCGATCGAGATCGCGCCGTCGACGATGTATATTCCGCGGTCCTCGTGATCGTCCGGTAATGGTAAAAGGCTTCCCGCGTCGAGCTTGACGTCCGCGTAGAACGTCTCGGAATACATCCTGGCCGGGGCGGTCTCGCCATAGGCGTTTCCGAGAATGAGACGGACGGACACGCCCTCGTCCTCGATCACGGGCAGGCTGTCCTTGCCGTGATGCTCGAACAGCGGCGCCATGTCCTCGTGGCTGTCGGGCAGGGCGAGCCAGGTCTGGATGCCGAACAGGCTGTTCGGGCCGGTTCGTGCCTCGGCGCTCGTGCGTTCCGAATGCGTGACGCCGCGCCCGGCGACCATCCAGTTCAATGCGCCGGGACGGATGATCTGGTCGGCGCCAGTGCTGTCGCGGTGGTGGAAGTCGCCCTGAAACAGGTAAGTCACGGTGCCGAGGCCGATATGCGGGTGCGGTCGAACGTCGACGCCCTGTCCGGTCAGCAGTTCGGCCGGTCCCGCCTGGTCGAAGAAGATGAAAGGTCCGACCATCTGCCGCTTCGGCGCCGGCAGAGCGCGCCTGACCTCGAAACCGCCAATGTCGCGGGCGCGCGGAATGATAAGGGTTTCGATCGCGTCCGCGTCCACCGTATCGGGACAGCCGGGTTCGAGCGTCGGGTTCCAGCTCATGCCTGTGGTCCTTTCATGTGCTTGCGGGCGATCGCGCCCTGATCGGTTCCGTTGAACGTGGTCACAGGATGTTGTCTACGCGCCCGGGCACCGGAACGCTAGCCGCATAAAACGTATAACCGTGTCGCTCAAAATGGAACGCAGAGGCAATATCTCACTGCCTGATGCCCCAAAGTTTCGGGTTCTGTTCGAAGTTCTCGATCAGCAAATCGGTGAGCACCCGAATCTTGCGAGCGGGATGGCGACCCGGTGGACGAATGACATAGGCGCCGCCCGGAGGTGGCGGGTAACGCGTCATGACGGGAACCAGCGCCCCGGCCACGATATGGTCGTGGGTGATGCAATCCGGCAGCCAGCCGATGCCGAGGCCGGCCACTGCCGCCGCCGCGAGCGCAATCGCGTTGTCGGCCTTGAAGCGCCCTTGCGGCTGAACGGCGACGATCTTGTCGCCGTCCATCATCCGCCAGCTTTCCGTGCCTTGCATGACGGCTTGGTGGGTAACGAGTTCTTCCGGCGTCTCGGGAGCGCCATGCTTGCGAATGTAATCCGGGCTCGCGACGAATTTGCCGTGAATCGGTCCGACGCGTTTCGCCATCAGATTGGAGTCCTGAAGATAGCCGACCCGGATCGCGCAATCGAACCCTTCCGCGATGAGATCGACATAGCGGTCGCTGTAGGAGGTATGGATATGCAGTTGAGGGTGACGCTTCGCCATTTCCGCGAGAACGGGCGCAAAGTGCGTCGGACCAAAGGTCAGCGGCGCGGTGATCCTCAGCCGGCCCCGCAGCTCGCCTGCGGGCAGGATCGTTTCCCTGGCTGTGTCGATTTCTGCGCTCGCTCGCACCGCATGGTCCCGGAATGTGGCGCCAGCTTCCGTGAGCGCCGCGCCGCGGGTCGTGCGCGCAATTAGCTGGACGCCAAGTTCTGCTTCAAGCCGGAAAAGCCGCCGGCTGACGATCGACTTCGAAACGCCGAGCCGGCGCGCGGCCGCGGTAACGCCGCCCGTATCGGCGACCGTCACGAATGTTTCCAGTTCTTCGATGTCCATTGGGCGTTCCTGATTGCGCGACAGAGAATAGCGATTTCGAAGACTAGCGCATCCGGCGTCGGAACCACATATCCTAATTTCAAACCCGCCTTCGTCCGGGTTTTACCTCCCTCTGACGATGGCGCTTCCCGCGGGAATTGCTTTCGCGATAGTCCGAAAGGAGTCAACGACATGGGTTATGTTACAACCAAAGATGGCGTGCAGATCTACTACAAGGACTGGGGTCCGAAGGACGCCCAACCAATTGTCTTCCACCATGGCTGGCCGCTCAGCGCCGATGACTGGGACGCTCAGATGCTGTTCTTCCTGTCGAAGGGCTACCGGGTCGTCGCGCATGATCGGCGCGGCCACGGACGTTCGGATCAGGTCGCTGACGGACACGACATGGACCACTACGCCGCTGACGCCTTCGCCGTCGCCGAGGCGCTGGATCTGAAAAATGCGGTCCATATCGGCCATTCCACCGGCGGCGGGGAGGTGGCGCGCTATGTAGCCAAGTTCGGCGAACCCGCCGGCCGCGTGTCCAGGGCCATTCTGGTGGCCGCCGTTCCCCCGCTGATGCTCGAGACGGATGACAATCCCGAAGGCACGCCGCTGGAGGTCTTCGACGGCTTTCGAAAGGCGCTCGCCGACAACCGCGCGCAGTTTTTCCGCGACGTTCCGGCCGGTCCGTTCTACGGTTTCAACCGTGACGGAGCGACGGTTCATGAAGGAGTGATCCAGAACTGGTGGCGGCAAGGCATGATGGGCGGCGCCAAGGCGCACTATGACGGGATTGCCGCCTTCTCCGAAACCGACCAGACGGAGGATCTCAAGGCGATCACCGTTCCGACGCTGGTGTTGCACGGCGAGGACGATCAGATTGTTCCGATCGCCGCCTCGGCCATGAAGTCCGTAAAGCTGTTGCAAAACGGAACGCTGAAAACCTATCCCGGTTTCTCGCACGGAATGCTCACCGTGAACGCCGACGTACTGAACGCCGACCTTCTGGAGTTCATCGAAAACTGAAACGGCGGCGAGGCGCGACTTTCAGCGCCTCGCCGACTTCATCTCTTCCTGCCTTACGCGCCTTTCTGCAAGAAAAGATCGTTCAAGCCTGCGATCAGCCGGCCGGATGGGCGGCAAGGCCGCCAAACTGCCCCGCAGGGTCGGCAGGCCTTGGCGCTCCTGAAACAGCTTCGTCAGGCTGTCGTCGTGTCCATAACGGCGGTGTCAGGCACTGTGTCGTCTCCCGTCAAAAGTCAGCGCAGGCGCAGAACGCGCGCCGTGCCGGCGCGGGGGAGGTAATCACCCCCGGAACACAAACTTTCCCGAAACCATCGTCGCCGTGACGCGCCCCTGAAAGCGCGCGTCCTCGAACGGCGTGTTCTTCGAGCGGGAGCGCAAATCGTCCTTCGCCAGCACCCAGGGCGCGTCCAGGTCGATCACCGCGATATCCGCCTTCCGGCCGGGCTCCAGCGAGCCGCCCGGCAGACCGAAGATCTGCGCCGGCCGGGTCGACAGCGCATCGATCAGCCGCGTCAGCGGCACGTCGCCATTGTGATGAAGCCGAAGCGCCGCCGGCAGCAGTGTTTCGAGTCCCGCCGCGCCCTCCGCCGCGTCCGAGAAGGGCAGGCGCTTGGTGTCGACGTCCTGCGGGTCGTGGGAAGAAACGATAATGTCGATATCGCCGTCTGCCAGCGCCTGCACCATCGCGCGCCGGTCGTCCTCGTCGCGCAAAGGGGGGGAGAGTTTGAAGAATGTGCGGTATTCGCCGATGTCGTTTTCGTTCAGCGAAAGATGGTTGATCGAAACCCCGCAGGTGATCTTTGCGCCGCGGCGCCTGGCCTGGCGGATCGCCTCGATGGAATCCGGCGTCGAGATCTTGGCGGCGTGGTAGCGCGCGCCGGTAAGACCGGCGATTCTCAGGTCGCGCTCCAGCGTGATGATCTCGGCCTCGCGCGGAATGCCGGGCAGGCCGAGCCAGCTCGCAAACAGCCCCTCGTTCATCACGCCGTCGGCCGCCAGATCCTCGTCCTGGGTCTCCAGCGCCACCACGAGATCGAAATCCCTGGCGTATGTCATCGCCCGGCGCATGACGAGCGCGTTCGACACCATGCGTCTGCCATTGGTCAGCACCACGGCGCCGGCCTTCTTCAGGAGACCGAATTCGGTCAGCTCCTTTCCGTCCAGTCCCTTCGTCAGCGCGGCGGACGGATAGATGCGCACCATCGACTGTTCCCGCGCCGTGCGCAGAACGAACTCCACCAGCGCCACGTCGTCAATCACCGGGCTGGTGTCCGGCATCATGATGAGAGAAGTCACGCCGCCGGCCGCGGCCGCAGCGCTTGCCGACGCGATCGTTTCGCGATGTTCGGCGCCCGGCTCGCCGACGAACACCCGCGCGTCCACCAGGCCGGGCGTGATCGCGCGCGCCGTACAGTCGACCGTTTCGGCGTCATCGGGGACGGCGATCCCCGGTCCGATGGCGGCGATCCGGTCGTTCTCGATCAGGACGGCGCCGATTGCGTCCATATCCTGCGAAGGGTCGACGATGCGCCCGTTGACGAGTGCGGTGCGGCTCACGAATGCGCCTCCCTGTCTGTGTATTGCATCAGGGTCTCCATCACCGCCATGCGCACCGCCACGCCCATTTCGACCTGCGTGTCGATGACGCTTTGCGGACCGTCGGCGATTTCGGAGGCGATCTCCACGCCGCGGTTCATGGGGCCCGGGTGCATGACGAGCGCGTCGTCCCGGGCAAGGGCCAGCTTGCGCGCGTCGAGGCCGAAATAGTGGAAATATTCCCGCACGGAGGGCACGAAAAGCCCCGCCATGCGCTCGCGCTGCAGGCGCAGCATCATCACCACGTCGGCGTCCTTCAAGCCTTCCTCCATGGTGTGGAACACTTCCACGCCCATGCGTTCGGCGCCCGCAGGCAGCAGGGTGGAAGGCGCAACGGCGCGCACCCGCGCCCCGAGCGCGTTCAGGAGAATGATGTTCGAGCGCGCCACGCGGCTGTGCAGCACGTCGCCGCAGATCGCCACCGTCAGTCCTGCGATCCGGCCCTTGGCGCGGCGAATGGTGAGCGCATCCAGCAGCGCCTGCGTTGGATGCTCGTGCGCGCCGTCGCCGGCGTTGACGACGGAGCAGCCCACCTTCTGGGCAAGCAGGGCGGCGGCGCCCGCAGAGCCGTGTCGCACGATCAGGATATCCGGATGCATGGCGTTCAGCGTCATCGCGGTGTCGATCAGCGTTTCGCCTTTCTTTACGGAGGAGTTGCCGACGGACATGTTCATCACATCGGCGCCCAGCCGTTTGCCGGCGAGTTCGAACGAAGCCTGGGTTCGCGTCGAGGCCTCGAAGAAAAGATTGATCTGGGTGAGCCCGCGCAGCGTGGAGGTCTTTTTCTCCCGCTGTCTGCTCAGTTGGACCGCTTCGTCGGACCGGTCGAGAAGGAAATGAATGTCCATCTCGGTCAACCCGTTGATGCCAAGCAGATGGCGATGGGAGAAAGCCATGGACAAAACCCGCGAATTTTGACAATTGGCGTCTCTATAGGCGCGATGAAACCGCCGGGCAAGAACGGGCGCCCGGTATGCGCCGGTCATCCCCATGCATTTCTCGAACGCGCGCTTGCTCGTGCGCCGCGACAACAGGTATAAGCCCGATATGACGAAATCCATGCCATTTGGCTCCACCCATGAAGTGACGAATCAGCCGTCGCTCTATAGCGGGATCAACGCCTACACGGCCGATCCGATGCTGTGCGAGATCGCGGCGGACATGCCGAAGGCGTTTCGCGACGAGTTCTCGCAGATCGGACGATTCGCAACCACGCCGGAGGCGCAGGAGCTGGCGCGCATCGCCAATCAGTCGACGCCTGAGCTGAAGCCCTATGACGCGCGCGGCAACCGGGTCGACATCGTGGAATTCCACCCGGCCTACCATGCGCTGATGCGCCGGTCTTTCAGCATCGGGCTGCATTCCTCTGTCTGGGAAAACCGCCCGGAGGAAAAGGGAATCGCCCATCGCGCCCGCGCTGTCCGCTTCTTCCTGACCGCCGGTCTGGAATGCGGCCATCTTTGCCCGATCACCATGACGAACGCGTCGCTGGCGTCGATCAGCGCCACGCCCGCCGTCTACAAGATGTGGGCGCCCAAGGTTCTCTCGCGCAGCTATGACGCCGCCAACAAGCCGGTCGTCAGCAAGAAGAGCGCGACCATCGGCATGGGCATGACCGAGAAGCAGGGCGGAACCGATGTGCGCGCCAACACCAGTTCGGCCGAGCGCGCGGGCGAGGGGGTTTATCGCCTGACGGGCCACAAGTGGTTCATGTCGGCGCCGATGAGCGACGCCTTTCTCATGCTCGCGCAGACGACGGAAGGTCTGAGTTGCTTCCTCGTGCCGCGCTATCTGGAGGACGGCAATCCCAACGGATTGCGCTTCCAGCGCCTGAAAGACAAGATCGGCAACCGGTCTAACGCCTCAAGTGAAGTCGAGTTCGTCAATTCCTACGGGTTCCTTCTGGGCGAGTCGGGCAGGGGCGTGCGCACCATCCTCGAAATGGTCACCTTGACCCGCCTTGACTGCGCGCTGGCCTCCGCCGGCATCATGCGCGCGGCCGTGGCCGAGGCCGTGCATCAT
Organism: Rhizobiaceae bacterium MnEN-MB40S; assembly: GCA_024343425.1. Taxonomy (GTDB): domain Bacteria; phylum Pseudomonadota; class Alphaproteobacteria; order Rhizobiales; family Rhizobiaceae; genus Flavimaribacter. The sequence goes on along the minus strand of BRLC01000025.1, from coordinate 81,112 downwards.
TGCCGACAGCGCAAGGTGTTCGGCAAGCACCTGCTTGAGCAGCCGCTGATGACGCGGGTGATCGCGGACATGGCGCTGGATGTCGCGGCGGCGACGGCGCTCGCCATCCGCCTTGCCCGCGCCTTCGATCTGGCGGACTCCGATCCGAAAGAGGCCGCCTACGTGCGCATCATGACGCCGGTCATCAAATACTGGATCTGCAAGATGGCGCCGTCGCTGATCTACGAGGCCATGGAGTGTCTCGGCGGCAGCGGCTATGTGGAGGAGCGGCCAATGGCCCGCCACTATCGCGAAGCGCCGATCAACGCGATCTGGGAAGGCTCCGGAAACGTCATGGCGCTCGATCTGATGCGCGCCATCGGTCAGGATCCGTCGAAATTCGAAACCGTTGTCGGCATGGTCGCCAAGGATCTTGGTGGATTTTCCAAGCGCACGGTCGATGTGCTGACGGCCGCGACGGCTCTGGTCCAGCGCGACGAGGGCGCCGCGCGCCTGCTGGTCGAGCAGCTGGCCCTGTCGGCCGCCGCCGCCGAACTCTACAATATGGGCGCCGGCCGCATAGCCGACGCCTTCGCCGAATCCCGGCTCGCCGGCGCATGGCGGTCGACCTATGGCATGCTCGATTCGCGTTTCGATTCCGCGCAGATCGTGTCGCTTCTCTATCCTGAGGCGATATAGGTCGCGATATAAAGAACAAGCGGGATCGTCAGAAAAGACGCCACAGTCTGCAGCGTTGCGATTGTCGCGTAAAGGCGGGCGTCGCTGCCCATCTGCTTGGCGAGCAGATAGCCGTTCATCGCCGTCGGCACGCTGCCTATCAGCGCCAGCAAAATCAGCTCGTTGCCGCGCAACCCGGCCGCAAGGCATGTTGCGATCATCACCAGCGGATAAACAAGAAGCTTGGCCGCTACCGCAATCAGCGTCATTGGCCGTGGCCGCACCGTGTCGCGGATGCGCAGCGCCGCGCCGACCAGGATCAGGCCCATGCCGAGCGCGGATGCGGAGACCATTTCCAGGGACTTTTCCACCGGCTCGTAAATGCGCAACCCGATATATTGCAATGTTACCCCGGCAAGGGCCGCGATAATCAGCGGATTGGTGATCAGTCGGCGAAGAAATGTCGCAAAATTGCGGTTCGACGCGTTGAACCAGACAAGCGTCGCAACGTTGACGCAGTTGATCGGCAGGATGATCAACGCCATCACCAGCGCTGTCAGCGCCAGTCCTTCCTGGCCGAACAGCTTGTCTGAAATGGCGAGAGCCACAAAGCTGTTCCACCGCGTTGTGGTCTGGAAGATCGCCGTATATTTTGCTGCCGACACGCCCCTGATCCGCAGCGCCGGCCACAGCGCATAGGCCAGTGCAAACATCACGGTTATGCAAGACAGCGCGCCGATGGCTACCTTCGTTAGCTCCATGCCGCTGAAGTCGGCGCGATAGAGCGTCAGGAACAGCAGACAGGGAAACAGCACGAAATAGCCGATTTCCTCAAGGCCATGCCACACGCCGCGATCGACCAGCGGCGTGCGCTTCAGCACGATGCCGAGGACGATCAGCAGGAATATGGGCAGGCTGCTTTCGAAAATCGCGACCATTACGGACCGTCAGTTTGAAGACGTTTTGGTGATAGACCTTCGGTGAACCGGCGGCAAGCGGACGCGTTCGCAGAGTTGAAATCCACGGCGCGGCCATGTGGATATTAACCTTAACAAATGGTTTACATTGCTTTCGCCGCCGAAAATTCCGAGGTTGCCTGTGACGAGACTGGGGAAGGGTGCGGACCGGCGATTGCGATGAAGTGGTTTCTTATATTGTGGTTTGTGCCAGTGTCGCTGATTTCGGCCTGGTATGGATTATCCTATTACGATCTGAATTTTGGCGTGTTCATGTTGACGCGGGACGTGCATGACCTCGTTTTCAAGATCTATGGCGATATACTCGGCATTCCGCCCACAGACATTCCGCCGCTCCTGTTGCGCGCGCTGATCGTCGATTCGATGATCGTCATGGCGATCGTCGCGTTTCGCTATCGCAGGAAAATCATCGCCTGGGTTCGCGCGCGCCGCGCCGCCTGGGCCGCTCAGCCGCGCGAGGCGGAAGAAAGCCTGTCCAGCGCGCCCTGAAGGATGAAGGCGGCCGCGGCGGAATCGATCCGCTCGCTGCGTTTTCGCCGCGACACATCCATCTCGATAAGCGCGCGTTCGGCGGCGACTGTCGACAGCCGCTCATCCCAGAAGGCGAACGGCGTGTCGGTCACGCCGTCCATGTTGCGCACGAAGGCGCGGGTCGCCTGGGCGCGCGGTCCTTCCGAACCATCCATATTGACCGGCAGGCCGATCACGCAGCCGCCGACCTTTTCCCTTGTCAGCCGCTCCATCAGCGCGCCGGCGTCTATGGTGAACTTCTTGCGCCGCAGCACGTCGCGCGGCGTCGCCAGCGTCAGGCCGAGGTCGCTGATCGCCACGCCAATCGTCTTCGTTCCGAGGTCGAGCCCGGCGAGCACCTTGCCTTTTTCAAGACCTGCGGCCAGTTCTTCCAGTGTTACTACGGGCATGTCCGCGCCGATCAAAAACTTTTGCAAACGGTCCTTTTCAGGACGCGGGACAATCCATAAGCTGCTTCGCAGAATAATGCGACCAAAACCCTACGGGAGGCGACAGACATGAAACTGCAATGGTTCGGACATTCCGCGTTTCGCATCGAAACCGGCGGCGCGACGATCCTCATCGATCCGTTCTTCACCGGCAATCCCTCCTTCGAGGGACAGAGCGCGGCGGCCGCCGCCGAAGGCGTCACCCATATCGTGCTGACCCACGGCCACGGCGACCATATCGGCGATACGCCGTCGATCGCACGGGAAACCGGCGCGACCGTGATCGCCAACTACGATCTGTGCATGTGGCTCGCCAAGCATCACGGGCTTGAGAAGATCGACCCGACCAACACCGGCGGCACGGTCCACCATGACGGTTTCACCGTCACCTATGTCAACGCGCTGCACTCGTCCGCGATGATCACCGAAGACGGCGTCTCCCATGCGCTCGGCAATCCCAACGGCGTCGTCATGCATTTCGACGACGCGCCGACGCTCTATCACATGGGCGACACGGACATGTTCTCCGACATGGCGCTCATCAACGAGCTGCACCAGCCTGAAATCGGCATCGTGCCGATCGGCGACCGGTTCACCATGGGCGGGGCGGTGGCGGCGCTCGCCTGCCGGCGCCATTTCGACTTTTCCACCATCATTCCATGCCATTACGGCACGTTCCCGATCCTCGACCAGAACGCAGGGAAGTTTCTTGCGGCGATGGAAGACGACGCGGACAAGGTCAAGACGCCGGCGGTCGGCGACATTCTAGACCTCTAACCGTGCGCTACGTCATCGCCAATGACAGCGAGGAAGAGCGAACGCGCCTTCGCCTGCTGGCTGAACTCACCGACCCGTACACCTGCTACCAGCTGGAGGCGATCGGCGTCGAGCCTGGCTGGCGCTGTCTGGAAATCGGCGCGGGCCTCGGCACCGTCTCGACCTGGCTTGCAGACAAGGTCGGCGGCGAAGGCGAGGTCGTCTGCACCGATCTGCAGACGAAGTTTCTCCAGGATGTCGACCATCCGCGCATCCGCGTGGAGCGGCTCGACATCCTGCAGGAACCGCAGCGCCACGGCGCCTTCGATCTCGCCGTCGCGCGCAACGTGCATCACCACATTCCCGACAGGCTGGCGGCGATGCGCAATCTCGTCGAGATGGTCAAGCCCGGCGGCCACATCCTCTATGTCGAGCCGGATCTGCATCCGGCCATGGCGGATTTCCATCCCGTCTGGCAGCGCGCCTTCGAGGCGTTTCGGCAATGGGGCGAGCAGCACGATATCGACCTCTTCACCGGCCGCCGCCTGCCGCATCAGCTGGCCGCCGCCGGTCTCGACATCGTGTCTTCGCGCGGCGAGACGGCGCTGTTTTCAGGCAAGGGCGTCGGTCCCGCCGCCGAGCTCTACCGCCGCACCTTCGCCCTCATCATGGATGATCTCGTCGCGATGGGCTTCCTGTCGCAGGCCGACGGCGACGAGGTCGATCGCCTGCTCGACAGCGAACAGGCCTGGCTGATGAATTTCTGCTTCTTCGCCGTCCACGCCCGAAAGTCTGGGTAAGAACCCTAGCTCACCCGCAACGCGGCATAGTCCATGTTCTGAAGGTCCGTGAGGAGGTCCGGCCCGGTCGGTTCCCAGCCGAGTTTCGCCCGCGTTAGCGCGCTGCTCGCCGGCATGTCGAGGCTTGCGAAGGCCGCAAACCAGCCGAAATGTTCCGCCGTCTCCTCCGGAGAAATCGACACGGCCGGCAGGTCGAGGCCGGCGCTCACCACCTCGGCGATGCGGAGGGCGCTCACGCCTTCCTCGGCGACGGCGTGGTAGCGCGCGCCCGGCTCGCCCCGGTCGAAGGCGAGCGCATAGAGCCTGGCGACGTCGAGCACGTGCGCGGCCGGCCAGCGATTGGCGCCGTCCCCGACCCAGGCGACCGAGCCCTTCTGAATGGCGATCTGGATATAGGGCGAGATCAGCCCCTGCCGCACCGTGTCGTGGACCTGCGGCAGCCGCATCACCGACACGTTCACGCCGTCGTCCAGCAGCGTCTGCACGGCAAGCTCCGACGCGATGCGGGGATTGCCATGGTGCGGATTGAACACGTCCTCCGAGGCAGGCTTGCCGTCTTCGGCATCGCCCATGCCGGTGCCGGACGTGATCATAAGCGGCCGGTTTGAACCCTTGAGCACCAATCCGAGCGCTGCGATCACCCGCCGGTCCTTTTCGCAATTCGCCACGAAATTCGCAAAATCGTGGTCGAACGCCGTGTGGATCACGGCGTCGGCGCTTTCCGCCCCGGCCATGATACCCGCCGGATCCTCGAGTGTGGCGCGGTGGGGGGTAGCGCCGGCGGCGACGAGGGTTCTCGCCCCTTTGTCCGACCGCGTCATGCCCGTCACCGCGTGTCCGGCGGCGAGCAGCTCGGGCAGGATCTTCGAGCCGATGAAGCCGGTGGCGCCTGTCAGGAACACACGCATTGTCATTCTCCGTAGTTGTTCGGAGCCGCACCATGGCATATGGTTTTTCATGGTAAAGTAGTGACATTATCATGGTATAAGAACCAACATGATCGACTTCTCCTCCAGAGATGACAATCCGCTCGGCACCTTCCTGCGCGATCGCCGCATGCGCCTCGATCCGGCGACCTTCGGCTTCGCGCCCGGGCGGCGGCGCACACCGGGCCTGCGCCGCGAGGAGGTGGCTCAGCGCGCCAATATCAGTCCGACCTGGTATACCTGGCTGGAGCAGGGGCGCGGCGGCGCGCCGTCTGCCGACGTGCTGGAGCGCATCGCCGCCGGGCTGATGCTGACGGAGCCCGAACGCGAGCACCTGCATATCCTGGCCTTCGGCCACCCGCCGGAAGCGCGCTACCGGGAGCCGGAGAGCATGATGACACCGCGGCTGCAAAATGTGCTCGACGCCATGCCCCACTGCCCGGCCATGATCAGGACCGCGACCTGGAACGTGATCGCCTGGAACCGGGCCGCCGCGATGATCCTGACGGATTATGCGGAGCTTGCCCCGGAGCAGCGCAACATCCTGCGGCTCATATTCTCCGATTCCCGCGTCAAGGCCGCCCAGGAGGACTGGCAGCGCGTGGCGCGCTTCGTCGTCGGCGCCTTCCGGGCCGATGCGGCGCGCGCGGGCGCCGGCGAGGAGATCAGGCAGCTTGTCGACGAGCTGTCGCAGATGAGCCCGGAATTCGCCGCACTGTGGAACGACAACGAGGTCGCCGGCCACGGCGAGGGCGTCAAGCGCCTCCACCATCCGGACCTCGGCCCGATAGAGCTCGAATTCTCCACCTTCGCCGTCGAGGGCCGGCCGGATCTGAACATGATGGTCTACACACCCGCGACGGCGGAAGTCGCCGGCCGCATCCGGGCATTCCTCGAAGAGCGATGAAGCCGCGCTTGCCCGGCGCATCGCATCGTCGCGTTGCATGGCCGGCGGGCGTGGCGCACAGTCCGTCCCGTCACGCATAACCGGAGGAGGCCCGAACCGTGGACGATAACTTGCGCGGATTTCCATCCCGTCTGGCGGCGCGCCTTCGAGGCGTTTCGGCAATGGGGCGAGCAGCACGATATCGACCTCTTCACCGGCCGCCGCCTGCCGCATCAGCTGGCCGCCGCCGGTCTCGACATCGTGTCTTCGCGCGGCGAGACAGCGCTGTTTTCAGGCAAGGGCGACGGTCCCGCCGTCGAGCTCTACCGCCGCACCTTCGCCCTCATCATGGATGATCTCGTCGCGATGGGTTTCCTGTCGCAGGCCGACGGCGACGAGGTCGATCGCCTGCTCGACAGCGAACAGGCCTGGCTGATGAATTTCTGCTTCTTCGCCACCCACGCCCGCAAGCGGGGGTAGGCGTTTGCGTCAAGGCCCGTTGACGAGCGCCAGGATGAGCTGCTGGATGTTGCCGCCATTGGCCATCTCCGCCTCCTCGAAGGCGCGGTTGCGCGTCTTGTAGCGGACGAAAGCCGCTTTCAGCGGCGTCTGGATCGCCTGACGGATCGCCTTGCAGTTCGGGTCGTTCGGCTGCCGGAAGCCGACGGTCGTGTCGTAGATTTCCTGCGCCATTTCGGCCACGTATTGGCCGTGCACGGCCTCGTGCGCGCGAATGCCGTCGATGAAGACGCGCCAGCGCGCAGCCACGTCCGCCGGCAGTGTCTGCGACGGCTTCGGCAGCGTGTATGTGATCGTCAGGAAGGATCGCGCGGCCTGGAGCACGCAGTCGTTTCCGTCGCGCACATAGTCGCGGCCCCATTTGAGATCGAAATCGGTCTTGGCGATGGCGCTCGACGCGCCGCCGCGCAACAGCGGCCCGTTCGAGCCCATGGACTGGTAAAGCGCAATGCCGGTCGCGCCCGACACCGCGTAGGTCTTCTCCACGAATTTCGGTTTCACCTCGCCGGCGAGCGCCGATGCTGCGAGGGTCAGAAGCGTTGCGGCGAGCGCGAAAAGACGCATCATGTCCGTTTCCCTGTTCACAGCGCACTTCCAACGTTTCGCGCGCCGCTGTCAATCCGGCGCAACAATGCTAGGCTGCGGGCGAATCCGCAACTTTGGCATATCCAGCGGGGCAGGGAGCACCGGAGTGATCGACGCCGAAAGGCCCACCTTCTACGAGTTTTTCGCCGGCGGCGGCATGGTTCGCGCAGGCCTGGGCGATGGCTGGCGCTGCCTCTTCGCTAATGATTTCGACGCCGGAAAGGCCGCCGCCTACAGGGCCAACTGGGATCGCGCCGCGCCTTCCGTGCTCACATGTGGCGATATTCGCGCGGTAGACGCACGCGATCTGCCGGGCGTCGCCGATCTCGCCTGGGCGTCCTTTCCCTGCCAGGACCTGTCGCTCGCCGGCGGCGGCGCCGGGCTCGACGGCGCGCGCTCCGGCGCGTTCCACCCGTTCTGGTCCATCATGAAAGCCCTGGCGGCGGAAGGCCGCGCGCCGCGCATCGTGGCCTTGGAAAACGTCACCGGCGCGCTCACCAGCCATGGCGGCGCGGATTTCGACGCCATTTGCCGGGCCTTCGCCGAAAACGGCTATCGCTACGGCGCGCTCGTGATCGACGCCGCCCTGTTCGTGCCGCAGTCTCGACCGCGCCTGTTCGTCATCGGCGTTCGCGATGATATCCCGCTGGAGCCGACATCGCTCTCGGCAAGCCCCGTCGAGCCGTTCCACACCCGCGCCCTGCAGGCGGCGCACGCCCGTATCAGCGCGACTGCCCGGACCAACTGGCTGTGGTGGAGCCTGCCTTTGCCGCCGCGCCGCAACACCGTCTTCGCCGATCTCGTCGAGGACGCGCCGCAAGGCGTGCGCTGGCACGACCCGTCCGAAACGACGAAGATCCTCGACCAGATGTCGCCGTCGAACCGCGCCAAGGTGGACGCCGCGCGGCGGGCAGGGCGGCGCATGGTCGGCGCGGTCTACCGGCGCACCCGCGTCGAAAACGGCGAAAAGCGCCAGCGCGCGGAAGTGCGCTTCGACGATCTGGCGGGCTGCCTGCGCACGCCGGCCGGCGGTTCGTCGCGCCAGCTCATTCTGATCGTCGATGGCGACCGCATCCGCTCGCGGCTGATTTCCGCGCGCGAGACCGCGCGCCTCATGGGGCTCGACGAGGCCTACCAGCTGCCGCAAAGCTACAACGCGGCCTATCACCTGACCGGCGACGGCGTCGCGGCCCCCGTCGTGCGGCACCTGGCGCAGCATCTCTTCGAGCCGATCCTGAAGCGGCGCTTGCCCGGCGCCGTTGAAGCCGCGTGAAAACGGCGCAGACCACGGACCCCGCGCGCAGCGCCGTCATGCGCGCCGTCAAGTCCCGCGACACCGCGCCGGAAATGGTCGTGCGCCGGCTCGTCCATGCGCTGGGTTATCGCTACCGCCTGCACCGGCGCGATCTGCCCGGCGCGCCGGATCTCGTCTTTCCCGGCCGCCGCAAGGTGGTCTTCGTGCATGGCTGCTTCTGGCACGGCCACGATTGCCCGCGCGGCGCCCGCGCGCCCAAGACCAACGCCGACTACTGGCGCGCCAAGATCGCCCGCAACACAGCCCGCGACGCCCGCAACGCGCAGGCGCTCGCCGACGCCGGCTGGCGCGTGCTCGCCGTCTGGGAATGCGAAACCCCCAAGGGCAAACGCGCCGCCCTGGAGGCGAAGCTGAAGGCGTTTCTGGAATAATTGGCGCAGCGTCGCCGCCCAAATCTGCTACAAGCCCCACCCAAACAGGAGCCCTTTCATGCCTGACGATTTCAAGATCTGCCGCGCCTGCGGCGTCGAGCATCCGCCCGGCGCCGTCGTCTGCGACATCTGCCTGGACGAGCGGCAATTCGTGCCGCGAAGCGGCCAGGCCTGGGCGACGCTGGCCCAGCTTGCAGCAGAAGGCGTGCAGACGCAGATCCGCGAGGTCGAGGAAAACCTGTTCGAAATCACCACCGCGCCCGCCATCGCCATCGGCCACCGCGCCTTTCTGGTCGCAACCCCCGAAGGCAATCTCCTGTGGGATCCCCTCGGCTTCCTCGACGCGGCGGCGGTCAGCCGTATTCAGGCGCTCGGCGGCGTGCGCTACATTGCGGCAAGCCATCCGCACATGTTCGGCGCGCAGGTCGCCTGGAGCCGCGCTCTCGGCGACGCGACCGTGCTGGTCGCAAGTCTCGACCGCGCATGGCTGGCGCGGCCCGATCCGGTGGTCGAGTTCTGGCAGGACGACGTCGAACTCCTGCCGGGCGTCACGCTCATCCGCGTTGGCGGGCACTTTCCGGGCAGCGCGGTTGTGCATGTCGCGTCGGGCGCCGGGGGAAAGGGCGTGCTGCTTGCCAGCGATTCCATCAGCGCCAATCCGGACGGGGCGACCGTCGCCTTCATGCGCAGCTATCCCAACCGCATTCCGCTGTCGGCGAAGGCGGTGGAGACGATCCTGCATCGGATCGACCGCTTCGCCTATGATCGGCTCTATTCCAATGTCGCGACGGCGGTGGAGGAGGGCGCGGACGCCGCGGTGCGCGCCTCGGCAAAGCGCCATATCGGCTGGATCACCGGCGCGCATGACGATCTGATCTGAGGTGACGGCCCGCCCCGATCACAGCCCAAGCGATCGGTTGAGGCCGCCGTCGACCGTCAGGCACTGGCCGGTAATGTAGCTGGCCGCGTCTGATACCAGAAAGGCGATCGCCTCGCCGATCTCGGCGCTCCGGCCAATGCGGCCAAGCGGGATATCGCTCGCCCAGTCCGGGTGAAACTCGTTGGCCCCGCTCTCCATCAGGCCCGGCGCAATGGCGTTGAAGCGCACGCCGTTACGCCCGTAGCGATCCGCCAGAAGCTTGATGAAACCCTGCAGGGCGAGCCGCGTCGGCCCAAGCGGAAACGGCGCCCTGGGTTGCCCGGCCTCAATCCCGGAAATCGCGACGAAGGCGCCGCGTCCCGATTTCAGAAGATGCGGCAACGCCGCTCTTGCGAGCCGCATCGGCGCCACCACCATCATCTCGTAGTCGTCATGCCAGGCCGGCCAGGGGATGTCGAAAATCTCGCGCCGGTAATCGGGGTCATAGGCGAGGCTGTCGCGCGTCACGCCCGGAGGCTCGGGCATGGCGTAATTTTTCAGGACGTCGCTGTGCCGACCGGTTCCGAAAATCGCGGCGTCCAGCCTGCCGAACCTGTCAATCGCGGTCTCCACGGCAAGGCCCACGTCCTCATCGTTGAGCACCGACCCGGCGACGCCAACGCCCCCGGTTTCAGCCGCGATCTCCGCGCATCCGCTGCGCGACATCAACACCAGCCGATAGTCTCGGGCCGCCAACGCTCTGGCGGTCGCAGAGCACAGGCCGCCGCTCGCGCCGGTAATGATCGCAACCGGCCGGTCGTCGGTGTCAGATTTCATGGAAGCTCCCTGCAACTGGACAAGATCAACGCTCCGGCACACTACCCGATTCGACCCGCATGTCTCGACAGGTTGAAAGCCTGAAGCGTCGTCACAACCGCCGCGCGCCCACTTTCCTCATCCCCGCCGTGATCCCGCATCGCCGGCGCGACCCGCAACCTGTTCGATGCCGCGCGCCAATCCCTTATTGCGGGCTCGGCCCGCAATCCAGCAGCGCCGCGTCGGCGGCGCGCAAGGAGGAGAGGCGGCGCAAACTGCCCGCTACAACGCCCTGATCCGCCCCCGCGTCAGGAAACCTTGTCCCGGATCCATGCCTCGGCAAGCGCAGCGATCTCCCGCCAGTTCGGCTCCAGCATGAGATAGTGCCCGAAGCCCTCCGCCTCGTGACAATCGGCGTGTCTGTGCCGCGACGCCGTCACGCGCGCGGTCGAGGGCGGAATGGCGAGGTCCTCGCTTCCCGAAATGAAGAGAACGGGACAGTCGATCGCGTCAAAGTCGATGCGGGTCGTCTGGTTCTCGTCGAACATCCAGAAGAACAACTCGAACAGCACCCGCCCGGATTCCGGCCCCAACTGGTCGAACATCGCGTGCTGCTCGCGTTCCGGCAGCTTGTTCAGGCCGAATGTCGCCATCGTCTCGAAATCCGGCAGCATCGTCGTCTCCCAGAAGGCGCCGGCGCCCATGAACGCCTTGCCGAGGCTGCGTTCCTCGCGCGTCGTGGGCAGCACGCCGTTAACGACGCTGCTGTTGAGCAGCACACAGGCGCTGACCATGTCGCGGGCGGCGAGCTTCTGCGCCACCACGCCGCCAAGGCTGTGGCCGATCAGGATCGGCCGCTCGGCCAGTCCCGAGATCGCATCGGCGATGTCCTCCACGTAATCGGCGATGCCGAGGCCCACCAGCGCGTCCGGCTCGGTTCTCGATGGCGTCGGGTCATGATGGCGATAGGCGGGGCTGTGGCAGGCAAACCCCGCTGCTTCGAAATGCGCGCGAAAGTTCCGCATCGTCCAGGGGCCGGCGTTCGTGCCGTGGATGAAAACGACGGGCGGCATGACCAGACCTCGCTTTGTCGAATGCGCGCCGGGCAGGGGGCGGGCGCGAACGGAAGCCTAGCATGGGTGGCGATCAAAGGCCTAATCGATGGTGCCTCTGGCCTCACCTGAACTCTTACCGTAATCGCAACAATCGGTTCTAAGCGTGGACAAGGTGCATCTTTCCAAGCAGTGTCAGTTCTCCGAGCCGCTCAGCAGCCTCCTACCGCTATTATTTCATAGATCAATGGGTGAGTCGGGAGAAGGGTGAGACTACAAACTCAAGTTCCTCACATATGAGGTACTTTCAAAAGTGGAGTATCGCGCGAGATCGGGGAAGCTTTACCATCTTTCTGTCGCGGACCGGATCGGAAGCAGTTTTGTTTTCATTCACGCTTTAGGGGTGCAAATAGCATTTGAAGCGCTATGTCATCGAAGTCGTCGCCGGTGAGTGAGTCCTTATTTTTAAGTGACAGCGAAGGAGCCGTAGAGCTTTCTTCCTCAATCTCCCATTTTCGCTCATCGGCCATTTTGCTGGCGCTTTTAATCATATGGTCAGGTATGCCGCTGCGCTTGCCTAGTTTCTGAAGAATTTCTAGGTGCTCATCCACAGTCGATTCAGATTCCATCTCACTTAGAGTCTCATCTAACCCCTCGAATTCGCGTTGAACATTTGCATTTATAGCTTCCTTAACTTCGGATTCGGAACTGAAATAATTTTCCCACTCTTCATATACGTCAGAAATATCTTCTAGAAGTTCAGGTTCTATCCAAGTTTTTTCGATCGTATTTACTGCGCCGTCCTCCAAAATGTCGGCTATGTCTGTTGCACGTGGCATATCATCGAAATAACCGTTTCCTCTAAGCTTGCCTATGAGCGCGATCAATGTTTCTCCATCTCGATAAACGTCCCAACCGTCAACCGGGTTGCGAGCCAGCTCAATTATAAGAGATATAAGACGACTATCATGGCTAGCATACCACCACTCGATCATGAGCTCTATGCGTTCTGAATTAGACAGACCTGTTGATTTGTATTGCGTGTATCCGGAAGTGCCTTTGATTTTGACTGATACAGGCAAATTTATAAACTCTTGGGCGATCGGCAGGAATGCACAGGCAAGCATTGCCTGTTCCACAGGCATTATCTCGTTAGAGCTCTTCGCCAATCGCTTTCCGTGCTCCCAGACCTTTTGAGCCCAGGAACTTTTGACCGCTGCCTTTGCGCCTATAATCAGTAGCGTGAGGTCGTTAAGATAAGCCTGAAGGTAATCGCGTACAGAAGGGTTAACGAAGTGTACTCTTGTGCCGATGATTTTAATAAAGCCGCCCTCGAGTATTTTGAGTGACTCCTCAAAATCTTTCGGGTCTTGCGATGCTCCATAGTGATCTGACAGTGCACGATGATAGGAACCGTAATTGACACGCAGATCTTCAATCTGCACTCCGAATTCATCGCAGAAAAATAAAGTCATCAGCAAGTGCTGACAGGTTCTTGGAATATGCTTACGAAACGGGATGTCCCATAGCTGGGTGGGATTAGTGAGGGTCGTCAGGAAGGAGGTTGGGTAGTCATCAGCAGAGAATTCACTAACGCGATCGCCTTCTGTCATAAGAGCGATCAAGCGGGGTGAATAGTTCCTGTGATCGACGATCTCAGCGATCTTACCGCTATCAATCAGAAAATTGATATGGGTTTGTGGCGCGCCGCTCACCAATAAATGATTGTATAGAATGTGCGCCCTGATACGACGAGTATACAAGCCGACATCGAGTAAGTAACGGCTGATATTGAGCTGTGTGTCTGCCAGATGCTCAGAGTGGCGTTTAGCTTCTTCGAATATGGGTGCGCGCGTGGTAAGAATAAATCGCGCATTCGGTGCTTTGCGAACGCGCTTGATAAAGCGTGCAAGGTCAGAATCCATTTTCGAAAGCGCATTTTTGTCGAGCGCGACCCGACCGAGAAAATCATCGAAATAGAATAATTGCTTCTTCTTATCAGAGATTGCGATCAAGCCATCGTCTAAATTCCTGATGGGATGAAGTCCCCACATCTCACCAAGATGTGCATAGCAAAGCATCTCGGCTAGAGTTGTTTTGCCAACGCCCGGCGGTCCCGAGATAATCAGAATATGTTGATTTTCCAAGATACTCTGAGCTGCGTTGAAACTTGGGTTCGGCGCGTAAACTCTCACTTTCTCTAATATCTCATCCTTTGTGAGATCGTTAAAGTTGTGCTGAGCAGCATGTAATACGCGTTCGAGAACCGGCGTATCCGATAACCAAAGCTTGATGTGTGATTTTACAATGTTTGGATATTTGCGAAGTAGCCCATTTAGGTCACCTGGGCCAAATATATCGCTTTCGCACTTTAATGACGGCCCGATAATTTGAATAAGTTCGGCTTTGTTCTTCGGCGATAGTGGGAGGGATGTGGTCAGAATGTAACGTTCCGCTGCAAGGCGGTCGATGGATGGGCGTTCCCTTATCATCGTTTTTTTAAGTCCGCTCCAGCGGGTGCCGGCATAGTGCTTACATTGGAGTATTGTCTTGAAGGTGCCAGGTGCATGACGGCCATCCATTCCGCCGTCGGGGCCCGATGCAAACGACTCAAATCGAACGCCAATTTCTGTGCCGATCAGATCACGCGACAGATCCTCGAAGTCAGCATAGGACAGCGCAGAAAAGTTGTATGTCAATACGCCATTCCCCTTTAGAGTATTGCTCTTGGCGTATGAGCGATATTGGTGTTTATCACCTTTTGTTTGGATCGACTAAGTCCGCCCGGAAGCCATATGCTCCCAAACCGCGACTGCAAAAGTCAACAACGTGCATATTACCCAAATCATAACAAGAGCACCTTCTGGTGCTCCTCCCCATGAGATTGGGCCATAGGGCGTTTCGAAATTAAATTGAAACTGAGCTGGTGCAATAAGGAAAAGGCCTGAGCCAACGCAGGTGATGAAAAGGCGTCTGAACAGGAAGCCACGATCAAACATCCGAAATGCAAATCGAAGAACGAAAGTCGTAAATAATGCTAGAAAACCAGACCAAATCAAGGACATGCGGAGCTCAAACCAACCAACAAGGAACATAATCAAGAACGTTGCAACGAGAATGGTGTCGGGTGACAGCAGTTCTTTTGACTGCGGTACAGTCTCCTCTTTGCCTTCACGTATCCAATACCAAACCATCATTTCAATGGCAGACCGGTCGTTTGGGTTTTGTATGTTGTCTAGTTTTGTCCTAAAATGCTCTGATTGCTCGAGTCCTGTTAGTATGCGGGCTTCTTCATAAATTTGCTCAGCTTGTGCGTACCAGGCTTGTCGCTTCGTTTCACTGGACACCAACCACCTCTGAAACGTAGACGGGCTCAACGTTGCGATAGCGATCTATGTCGATTGTCTCGCCTGTACTGTCGTCAAGCATAGTATCGGGTACATCCAATGGGCTCTTGTAAGTGGCCAATGACGCCTGTGTCCATGGTGACACAACTCGATAGACGACCTGTAAGTCTCCCTCCGATACCCTTTTTGCCAAAGCTCGGAGAAGCTCCGCCTCGTTTGGTGCCCCTACGAGGTCTTTGAGGCGGTTGAGAGTGAGTTCGCGATACGTCTGGGCATTACGAAGCTTGCCGACCTCGTAATCAAGGCGGGCTTCCCATTTTGCACTGCGACGATTTTGGAAGGTCATTTCTCGCTGTTCACCTCAAGAATAGCATTCAGCACTTCGTCGTATTCTTCTCTCGACAGTCCGGCTGTGAATATTATCTCATTCGAGTCCTCTGATAGGATCGCATTGATCTTCTTTACCTTCCCGAAATTATAGGAAACTCGAACCTTCTCGCAATACGCCTCCGGATCTCCTACAGTGAACTGTTTAATGACCTTTGTCATGACATCTGATGTCAGTATGCCGCCTTGATCAGCTTGTGAACTGGATTGGATCCTATCACCTCGGTCGTTCTTGTGTTGAGTTTCATATAGTTCAAAGTTTTCAACAGCTTGCTGTTTTTTCTGCTGGTCCGAGAAAGAATTTTTTGCGATACCCAAGCTTAGCTCGGCAATCCGCGTCACGTTCACCAGGCCACTAACCTGGCTTAGCACCGCGTTGGCGGTGCCAGAATACGAGATGGGTGGCTCGGTGCGAGGATCAAGTCGAATCTCAATTAGCCCGTTCGTATGAATCTTTAAAACATCTACAGCCCTGAACGGTACTCGAGGGGCGAGATATACCTCCTCCCCATCTATCTCTGTCAAGATACCCCTTTTTCTGCGATGTTCAGTACGTGCAATTTTTAGTATGAGGGCGTCCGTATCCTCGCCATCGCCCGTTCTGACCTCTATTACGATTGGATCGGGAGGATAGGCTGCAAATACATACTCACCACTCCCGGGAAAGCCTTTGTCTTTGGCCCAAGCCGCAACTACCTTTGATTTAATAGAGTCTCTCAATTCATCAAGGTGGTTGTCGTCGAAATAATAAAGTCGAACGTGCTTATTGCCATGCTCTTCGGCATCTCGGATCAGGCCGATCAATTCCTCCCAAGTTATTGACCCGCTCGAAAGAGCAGGTTCGACTCTATCCGCGATCATTTTCGCCCAGCTAGTCGCGGAATGAGGCAGCTTCTTTTCCCTTAAGAAAGTCCTCAATGCATCCAGGGTCGTCTGGTTCTCTAGAACTTCGAAAAGCTGACCTTGGCTGATTTCTTTATTGAAATCTATTTTGTTCATCCTTACTCGCTTACTGGCTGGGGTGTAGAATCAACCCGGAATTTATATTGTTGTACTACATCACGTTGTATTCTATTTCGCATCTGGGTTGCAACCAATTCGACTAGTAGCCACTATTACTATCAAGGCATTTCAACTAATTTCGACTTCCGAAAAAGATTGCATGCAAGTGCGCTGCTGTTGTGCCAACCGGTTTTTGTCGGATTGGATATTCGTTTTTTCTGAAGCCTGCCCTTGGCAAAGTTTTCACATTCCGGGGTAAATCACTAATTCCCTAAAGGGCTCTTGGTAGCTTCTTGATCGCCATCCCCACCAACACCACCACACTTGCCCTCGCGCATCCCGGCCGCTATAGCCAGCAGCATCAATCACCGATCACCCGGAGCCTATCCCGATGTCCGTCGATCTTGCCACCGTAAAGCGTGTCGCCCATCTCGCCCGCATTGCCGTCACCGATGAGGAGGCGGCGAAAATGGAAGGCGAGCTCAATGCGATTCTCGGCTTCGTGGAGCAGCTCAACGAGGTTAATGTCGACGGCGTCGAGCCGATGACCTCGGTCACGCCCATGCAGATGAAAAAGCGCCAGGATGTGGTGACCGACGGCGACAAGGCCGCCGATATCGTCGCCAACGCGCCGCTCAGCGACGAGAATTTCTTCCTTGTGCCCAAGGTCGTCGAATAGCAGCCCGCCGTTCCGCTCCCGCTCACACCGACAAACGATAATAAAATGACCGAACTCACAAGCCTCACCATCGCCGAAGCGCGCGAAAAGCTGCGCAGCCGCGACATCACGTCAACAGAGCTCACAGACGCCTATCTCGCGGCCATTGAAGCGGCCAACGATCAGCTCAACGCCTATGTGGCCGTCACGCCGGAGATCGCGCGCAAGCAGGCGGCCGCGTCAGACGAGCGGTTGGCGAAACGTGAGGGCGGGGCGCTGGAAGGCATCCCGCTTGGCATCAAGGATCTGTTCGGCACCGAAGGCGTCCACACCCAGGCCTGCAGCCATATCCTCGACGGCTTCCAGCCGCGCTATGAATCCACCGTCACGGCGAACCTCTTCGCCGACGGCGCCGTCATGCTCGGCAAGCTCAACATGGACGAGTTCGCCATGGGCTCGTCCAACGAGACGTCCTGGTACGGGCCGGTGACAAACCCCTGGCGGCGCAAGGGCGACAACAAGGCGCTGGTGCCGGGCGGCTCGTCCGGCGGCTCGGCCGCTTCCGTCGCCGCACACCTGTGCGCGGGCGCCACGGCCACGGACACCGGCGGCTCCATCCGCCAGCCGGCGGCTTTCACCGGCACCGTCGGCATCAAGCCCACCTATGGCCGCTGCTCGCGCTGGGGCGTCGTGGCGTTTGCCTCCTCGCTCGACCAGGCGGGCCCGATCACGCGCGACGTGCGCGACGCCGCCATCATGCTGAAGTCCATGGCCTCGGTCGACGCGAAGGACACCACCTCGGCCGATATCCCGGTGCCGGATTACGAGGCCAGCATCGGCCAGTCGCTCAAGGGCATGAAGATCGGCATCCCGAAGGAATATCGCGTCGAAGGCATGCCGCAGGAGATCGAGGATCTCTGGCACAAGGGCGTGGAATGGCTGCGCGACGCCGGCGCCGAGATCGTCGACATCACCCTGCCGCACACGAAATATGCGCTGCCGGCCTATTACATCGTCGCGCCGGCGGAAGCCTCGTCCAACCTCGCGCGCTATGACGGCGTGCGCTACGGCCTGCGCGAAGAGGGCAAAAACATCATCGAGATGTATGAAAAGACCCGCGCCGCCGGCTTCGGAACGGAGGTCAAGCGCCGCGTGATGATCGGCACCTATGTGCTGTCGGCCGGCTATTACGACGCCTATTACCTGCGCGCCCAGAAGGTGCGCACCCTCATCAAGCGCGATTTCGAGACCGTATTTCACGAAGGCGTCGACGCGATCCTGACGCCCGCCACCCCGTCTGCCGCCTTTGGCGTGGCGGATCAGGACATGGCCGCCGATCCGGTCAAGATGTATCTCAACGATATCTTCACCGTCACCGTCAACATGGCCGGCCTGCCGGGCATCGCAGTGCCCGCCGGGCTCGACGTGCAGGGCCTTCCGCTCGGCCTTCAGCTCATCGGCAGGCCCTTCGACGAGGAAACCCTGTTCCGCACGGGCCACGTCATCGAACAGGCCGCCGGCCGCTTCACGCCTGAAAAGTGGTGGGGCTGAGGCCGGTTCTTTCCAGGTTTAGCTGGTTAATTGTCTGCCGGGTTGAAGCAAATAGCGATAGCGCGCCAGAATTGCGAAGCCTATAATCTCTCTGCTTGAAAGCCGTTGCTTTACGATCAAACGTAAAGCCGGCCTGCAAACCGGGGCGCCTGACGTCAAGTCGCCCGTCGCCGGCCGCATTCGGGAGAGGTGAACATGTGCCAGGATCACAACAGTGAAACTATAAGCCGCCGTGGTCTGCTGGGCGGCGGGCTTGCTCTTTCCATGGCCGCGACGGCGGTCGCCGCGTCTCCGGCCGTGGCCCAGACCAGTGAAGCGCCGCCGGCCACGCCCGAAGAGGCGCTGCAGCGCCTGAAAGACGGCAATGCGCGCTACGTGGCGAACACGCCGCGCTATACAGACCACACCGCCGGCCGGCTTAGCCGGGCGGAAGGGCAGGCGCCCTTCGCCGCGATCGTCGCCTGCGCCGATTCCCGGGTGGTGCCCGAACTCGTGTTCGATCAGGGGCCGGGCGATCTCTTCATCGTGCGGGTGGCCGGCAATTTCATCAGCGAATACGGCCTCGCGAGCCTGGAGTTCGGCGCCGCCGTGCTTGGCGTAAAGACCATCGTGGTCCTCGGCCACGGCAGCTGCGGCGCGGTCGTCGCCACCATCGACTCCATCAAGGACAGGGTGCTGCCGCCCGGTCATCTGCCGAGCCTCGTCAACGCCATCCGCCCCGCCGTCTACGACGTGATGGCGGACAACCCGGACAACCTGCTCGAAGCCGCCACCGCCCGTAACGCCCAGCTCAACGCGCAAAAGGCCGCCGAGGCCGACCCGATCCTCTCGGAGATGCACGCCGCCGGAAAAATCAGCTCCGTCGCCGCCGTCTACGAGATCTCCACCGGCAAGGTGAACTTCCTGTAGACGTGGATGAAGAATGGAAAGACCGGCGCCAGCAAAATCAGCTACGCTGGCCTTTTTGAACCCGCCCCACCACCGCTCACAGCGGCCGCACCTCCGCTATTTATGCGGACACGCCACTGCGTGGCGTGACATCATTTCCTGAGGGTAAGGGCGCAAGAACATAACGCGAACATTTATACTGCGTTCCAGGGCATTCTGTGCTATAAGAAGAGCCGCGAAATCCGCGCAACCGGGCGTCTGAGACGTGAAAAAGCGAATTCCCGAAACAAACCCAGATGGCGCAGATTCCAGATTCCCGAAACAAAGCCAAAGCCTCGAAACCCGGATTCCCGAAACAAACCCAAACACGCCAAAAGGCCATTTCCCGAAACAAAGCCAAATTATGAAACAAGCCCCACCACCAACCCTCCTGCCGGACTTGATCCGGCATCCAGCAGCGACGTGTCTGCGTGGCGGAAGATGAAGCAGCAAACGCCCAAAACCCCGATTCCCGAAACAAAGCCAAACACGCGAAACAGCGAATTCCCGAAACAAAGCCAGATTATGAAACACCCCCACCACCACCCCTCCTGCCGGACGTGATCCGGCATCCAGCGGCCACGCGTCTGCGTGGCGGAAGATGAAGCAGCGAACGCCCGAAACCCCGATTCCCGAAACGAACCCAGATGCGACGCAGAGCTGAATCCTGTTGCGAGAATCGTTTAAGTTGTCGTGCTAATGAGCCGTAATGATTGCCTATTCTTCTCCATACCCATCAAAGAGAGCCGTGGAGATATACCGTTCCGAACTGCTGGCGAGCACCGTCACCACCGTCTTGCCGGCCATGTCGTCGCGGGCGGCGAGACGCATCGCGCAGGCCAGCGCCGCGCCCGAAGAGATGCCGCCGGCGATGCCTTCTTCGGCCGCCAGCTTGCGCGCGGTGGTCATCGCCTCCTCGTTGCTCACCAGCATCACCTCGTCGATGATGTCGGTGTTGAGGATCGGCGGAACGAAGCCCGCGCCAATGCCCTGGATCATGTGCGGCGAGTGGGTTCCGCCCGAAAGAACGGGGCTGTTTTCCGGCTCCACCGCGACCATCTTCAGCTCCGGCTTGCGGGCCTTCAGGACCTCGCCGACCCCGGTCAGCGTTCCGCCCGTGCCGACGCCCAGCACCACCGCGTCCACCTTGCCGTCGGTGTCGCGCCAGATTTCCTCGGCCGTGGTCCGGCGGTGGATCTCCGGGTTCGCCGGGTTGCCGAACTGCCAGGGCATGGCCGCGCCCGGCGTCGCATCAATGATCTCCTGCGCCTTGTCGATCGCGCCCTTGATGCCCTTTTCCTTCGGCGTCAGCACCAGCTCCGCGCCCAGGAATTTCATCAGCTTGCGCCGTTCGATCGAGAAGCTGTCGGGCATGGTGAGGATACAGCGATAGCCCTTGGCCGCGCACACGAAGGCGAGCGCAATGCCGGTGTTGCCGGAGGTCGGCTCCACCACCGTCCCGCCGGGCTTCAGCGTGCCGTCGGCCTCCATCGCCTCCACCATGGCGACGCCGATGCGGTCCTTGACGCTCGACAGGGGGTTGAAGAATTCGAGCTTGGCGAGCACGTCCGCCTTGCAGCCGGCGTCCGCCGTCAGCTTTTTTATCCGGACCAGCGGCGTGTTGCCGATCGTCTCGGGCGCGCCGTCATACACCCGGCCGCGGCCGGGTTCGTCCAGTTTCGATGCGGGTGATGTCTGGTCCATGTCCGAAGTCCTCCTTGATCTCGGCCGAAACGTATCAGCAATTTGTCAGGTCTGTACAGAATGATAGTAGTAGGCGTGATGTCATTGACTGACGGAGGAAAGTATAGAATGCGCTTTTCATTTCTTTTGGTTCTCGCGGCGCTGTTGTTCGCAAGCAGTCCGGCATGGGCCGATTGCGGCGATCCGGCCGGGCCCTGCGACGGCGTCGACGAGCGGCTCGACATGGCGGAGATCGGCTCGCCGGCCGAGGCCCGGGCGTTTCTTGCCGACCTGAAGCAGGCGGCGAAGACCGACGACAAGGCGAAGCTCGTCGCCATGGTCCGCTACCCGTTCAGCCTCTACGAGACCGGCAAGCTGGTGAAGACCTACGACGACGCGGCGGCCCTGCAGGCCGATTTCGCCAGGGTGTTTACGCCGGCGGTGCTGGCGGCCATCGAAAAGGCGACCTACGGTTTGCTCTTCATTCGCGACCAGGGCGCGATGATCGGCGACGGCGAGGTCTGGTTCACCGGCGGGCCGGACGGCGTGAAGATCTCCGCCATCAACCCGTAAAAAAACCTCCGGGCGCTTGCGCGTCCGGAGGCTTGATGTCAGCCGGTCGTGAGATCGGTCAGCTGCAGCCGCTGGTCGATCCGCAGGTGTCGCACTTCAGGCAGGTTCCATTGCGCACCATGGTGAAGTTCGAGCATTCCGAGCAGGCGTCGCCCGTATAGCCCTGCATGATCGCCTTGGCGCGGCGGCTCGCCTCGATCTTCTCCTCTTGCGCCTCGATCTTTGCTTCGGCGGTGTCGAACAGCGTGTCCGTCGCCGCTTCCTCGACTTCGATTTCCTCGCTCAGCTCCCGGGCGCGCTCCTCGTAGTCGCGCTTGAAGGCCTGGGCCTCTTCCGGGTCGATGGCTGGAACCGAGCGGGCGACAGCCGCGCCGCCGGCGATCGTCGTCACATTGTGGGAGACGCCGCCGCCCTTGGGCTTCGCGCCCATCGGCTGGCCGCCGGGGGCGACGAGCTCCAGCTTGTGGCCGCGGGTCCAGCCCTTGGAGACCGGCATCGTCTTGCCTTCCTTGATGCCCTTGCCGAGCGCCGTGTTGGAGAAGTCCGACGTGTCGACATGCGACAGGTCGTGGCGCTCCAGATAGGAGACAGCAAGCTCGCGGAACACGTAGTCAAGGATCGACGTCGCGTTCTTGATCGCGTCGTTGCCCGTCACGATGCCGGCCGGCTCGAACTTGGTGAAGGTGAAGGCCTCCACATATTCCTCCAGCGGCACGCCGTACTGCAGGCCGAGCGAGATGGCGATGGCGAAGTTGTTCATCATCGCGCGGAAGGCCGCGCCTTCCTTGTGCATGTCGATGAAGATTTCGCCGAGGCGTCCGTCGTCGAACTCGCCGGTTCTCAAATACACCTTGTGTCCGCCGACGACGGCCTTCTGGGTGTAGCCCTTGCGGCGGTTCGGCAGCTTCTCGCGGTCCCGGACCACCTTCTCGATCACCCGCTCGACGATCTTCTCGGTCACCGTCACCGCGCGGGCGGCCGTCGGCGCCTCGATCAGTTCCTCGACGACGTCGTCCTCGTCGTCCTCGTCCTCGATCAGCGAGGCGTTGAGGGGCTGCGACAGTTTCGAACCGTCGCGGTAGAGGGCGTTGGCCTTCAGCGCCAGCTTCCACGACAGCATGTAGGCCGACTTGCAGTCCTCGATGCTCGCGTCGTTCGGCATGTTGATCGTCTTGGAGATCGCGCCGGAAATGAACGGCTGGGCGGCCGCCATCATCCGGATGTGGCTCTCGGTCGACAGATACCGCTTGCCGATCTTGCCGCACGGGTTCGCGCAGTCGAACACCGGAAGGTGCTCGTCGCGCAGGCCCGGCGCGCCTTCCAGCGTCATCGATCCGCAGACATGGATGTTGGCCGCCTCGATGTCCTTCTTCGAGAAGCCGAGATGCTCCAGCATGTTGAACTCGAGGTCGTTCAGTTGCTCCTCACTGACGCCCAGCGCGTCTCGGCAGAAGTCGGCGCCGAGCGTCCACTGGTTGAAGACGAACTTCATGTCGAAGGCGGAGCTGAGCGCCGCGTTCAGCGCCTCGATCTTCTCGTCGGTGAAGCCCTTGGCCTTCAGCGCGCCGGGGTTGATCGCCGGCGCCTGGTTCATGTTGCCGTGGCCGACCGCGTAGGCCTCGATCTCGGCGATCGCGCTTTCCGAATAGCCGAGCGTGCGAAGCGCCGCCGGCACCGCGCGGTTGATGATCTTGAAGTAGCCGCCGCCGGCCAGCTTCTTGAACTTGACGAGCGCGAAGTCCGGCTCGATGCCGGTCGTGTCGCAGTCCATCACCAGGCCGATCGTTCCGGTCGGCGCGATCACCGTCGACTGCGCGTTTCGGTAGCCGTGCTTTTCGCCGAGTTCGACGGCCCGGTCCCAGGCGGCCTTGGCGTGGTCGACCAGGTCCTGGTCCGGGCAGTCGTCATGGACGAGCGCGACGGGCAGGGTGGACAGGTCCTCGTAACCGGCCGTCTCTCCATAGGCGGCCTGCCGGTGGTTGCGCATCACGCGCAGCATGTTGTCGCGGTTCGGCTCGAAACCGGGGAAGGGACCGAGTTCGCCCGACATCTCCGCCGACGTGGCGTAGGCGACGCCGGTCATGATCGCGGTGATCGCCCCGCAGATCGCGCGGCCGGCGTCGGAGTCGTACGGGATGCCCGAGGTCATCAGCATGCCGCCGATATTGGCGTAGCCGAGCCCGAGCGTGCGGTACTTGTAGGACAGCTCCGCGATCTGCTTGGACGGGAACTGCGCCATCATCACCGAGATTTCCAGCACCATGGTCCACAGGCGCACGGCGTGTTCGAACTCGCCGATACGGAACTTGTTGACCTTGCCTTCCATGAACTGCAGCAGGTTCAGCGAGGCGAGATTGCAGGCCGTGTCGTCCAGGAACATGTATTCCGAGCACGGATTGGACGCGCGGATCGGGCCGGCGGCCGGGCAGGTGTGCCAGTCGTTCATGGTCGTGTTGAAGTGCAGGCCCGGATCGGCGGACGCCCAGGCGGCGTGGCCGATGTCGTCCCACAGCTTGCGCGCCTTGATCGTCTTCATGACCTTGCCGTCGATGCGCCCGGTCAGGTTCCAGTCGCCGTCGGTCTCGACAGCGTTCAGGAAGTCGTCGCGGATCGAGACCGAGTTGTTCGAGTTCTGGCCGGACACCGTCAGATAGGCTTCCGAATCCCAGTCCGTGTTGAAGGTCGGGAACGTGATATCCTTGTAGCCCTGGCGGGCGAACTGGATCACGCGCTTGACGTAGTTTTCCGGAACGAAAGCCTTCTTCGCCGCGCGGATCTCGCGTTTCAGCGCCGGGTTCTTGGCGGGATCAAAGCAGTCGCCGTCCGGTCCCTCGCAGTTAACGCAGGCCTTGAGGATCGCTTTCAGGTGCTGCGAAACCGTCTTCGAACCGGTGACGAGGGCGGCGACCTTCTGCTCTTCCTTGACCTTCCAGTTGATGTAGTCCTCGATATCCGGATGGTCGATGTCGACGACCACCATCTTGGCGGCGCGGCGCGTGGTGCCGCCCGACTTGATGGCGCCGGCGGCGCGGTCGCCAATCTTCAGGAAGGACATGAGGCCCGACGACTTGCCGCCGCCGGAGAGCTTTTCGCCTTCGCCGCGCAGATACGAGAAGTTGGAGCCGGTGCCCGATCCGTATTTGAACAGCCGGGCCTCGCGCACCCACAGGTCCATGATGCCGTTCTCGTTGACGAGATCGTCTCCGACCGACTGGATGAAGCAGGCGTGCGGCTGCGGATGCTCGTAGGAGGATTTCGAGCGGGTGAGTTTGCCGGTGAACGGGTCGACATAG
Organism: Rhizobiaceae bacterium MnEN-MB40S; assembly: GCA_024343425.1. Lineage (GTDB taxonomy): Bacteria > Pseudomonadota > Alphaproteobacteria > Rhizobiales > Rhizobiaceae > Flavimaribacter. Next base: position 56,213 of record BRLC01000025.1, on the reverse strand, counting down.
AAATGGCCCTGGCCAGGACCGTCGATGCCATAGGCCCAGTGCAGACCGGTGTTGAACCATTGCGGGCTGTTGGGCGCGACGCGCTGTGTCGCCAGCATGTAGGCGATTTCATCGTGGAAGGCGCGGGCGTCTTCCTCGCTGTCGAAATAGCCGCCTTTCCAGCCCCAGTAGGTCCAGGTGCCGGCCAGCCGCGAGAACACCTGGCGCGCATCGGTTTCGGAACCGTAGCGCTCATCCTCAGGCAAGTTCTTCAGAGCCTTCGCATCGGCTTCGGAACGCCAAAGCCAGGAGGGAACGGAATTCTCTTCGACCTTCTTCAGGCGCGCGGGAACGCCAGCCTTGCGGAAATATTTCTGCGCAAGAATGTCGCTCGCAACCTGGGAAAACTGCGCAGGGACATCGATGTTTTCCAGACGGAACACGATGGAGCCGTCGGGATTCCTGATCTCGCTCGTGGCCTTGCGGAATTCGATTTCCGCATAGGGAGAGTGTCCTTCTTTCGTGAATTTTCGCTCGATGCGCATTCTTTCCCTCGTTTGTTTGAAAACCCCGCCGACGCGCCGTCGCCAACAGGCAATACCCCACTTACGCAACCATTCCGAGAGGTATGGCTACGTGTCTCGATTAGCGTTTCGGTGTTGAGTACTTCCTCACCACAAGCGCTATATCTTGTGTCATTCTCGGCCGCAAACACTAAAGATAGTATTAACAGCTTCTTTTTACCAATCACTTTTTTTGTCGGATTGCCGAAAAAAAAGCGAGCAAAAACCCCGGCTGCAAAAACTGTATTCCAGTCGCCACAACCTGCAAGAACACCGCACAAACAACTGATATAGGCCTGATTGAAGAACGCCCAGGCCGCTCTGTCACCACAACGTTCGCACAGTACAACGCGACTCGTTTTGGACCGTCAAGGGCTTGTTCAAGACAGATTTATGAACACTAGATATTGTGTGTCATCATTGTGGAAAATGGGGAAAGCGAAGGCCTTGAAATTCCCGCACTTGCCGCTTCGTCAACCCCGAAAATAGCCTGCTCCGAATTTTTCCGGTTTTCTCCGTGAACATATCGCGCTCGTCGTGAGTCGACCGGCGTCAAGATGTTTCAGGCGTTATTTTTCGCGAATCAGAACCAGCCGGTTGCTCAAGTCGAGCGGATGAATTCAATCATCTTTTCGGCCAGGAACGGACCGGCGTCTTCCTGCAGGAAATGGCCCGCGTCCCGCGTAATGAAATGATCCTGTCCCGCTGCTCCCGGAACCAGCTTCTTGAAGACTTCCTCTCCGCCTTTCATGATTGGATCCTTGTCGGAGAAGCAGGTGAGAAAAGGCTTGTCGAATCGCCTCAGGCTGGCCCAGGCGTCTTTTTGAGATGACGCCGCAGGATCGTCCGGCGAAATCGGAACGAGAGAAGGAAAGGCGCGTGCGCCTGCCTTGAAACTCTCGTCGGGGTAGGGGGCGTCATAGGCAGCGACTTCCGCGTCGCTCAGACCGCTCACGGTCCCGCGCGCCACCACGCCGCCAATCCTGAAGGTTGGCGAGGACTGGCTGTACTCCCGCCAGTCGAGAAAGGCCTGCCCCGGATGATGATCGCCGGTCGGCAGCGCCGTATTGCCGATCATCACCCTGTCGAAGGAGGTAGGCATTTCTGCAACCAGACGCAGGCCGATCAGTCCACCCCAGTCCTGTCCGAAAAGCGTCATGGCGCCGGGCGCGACAGCCGAAAGCCATTGTTTCATCCAGCCGACGTGCCCGCCATAGCTGTAGGCCGCGCGATCCGTCGGTTTGTCGGACTTGCCGAAACCGATGAAATCAGGTGCAAGAACGCGAAATCCATCTGCGGCGAGAACAGGAATCATTTTCCGATAGAGGTAGGACCATGTCGGTTCTCCATGCAGTAGCAGCACAACGGGACCATCGGACGGTCCCTCGTCCAGATAGTGCATCCGCACGTGTCCGAGCGCTTCATCGCGTATGTCGAGGTAATTCGGGCGAAATGCGTAATCAGGAAGATCCGTAAATCGCTCGTCGGGTGTTCTCAAAATCTGACTGTCAGCCAAAATATCCTCCCGCCATTGACCGGGACCAATCAAGCCGCTGCCGCCAGTGCTGTCAATCTACAGATATTGACAACACTATTGTCAATTCACATCTGAGAGGTATTGACCGCCACGAGGAGTACAGGATGACCTTGCGTAGCGTTATTGTTGAGCAGTTCGGGAATCCCCGCGGGCCACTGGGTAGAATTGTCGGATACATATTGGCGAACCGGCCATCGGGCGCCGAGCGAAGCCGCTGGACTGTCGATCTGCTTAAATTGCAGGAGGGGCAGGTTATTCTGGAAATCGGCTGCGGTCCGGGGCTTGCTCTCGAGAATTGTCTCGCGAAGCTTTCGACAAGCCGAATTGTGGGTATCGACCATTCGGAACTGATGATCCGCCAAGCCAGGCGCCGTCTTCATTCTGATGTCAAGTCTGGGCGCCTCGAACTTCGGAATGGTGGTCTCGAGATTCTAGCTGATGAAACTGATGTTTACGACCGAATTTTCTCGATAAACGTTATCCAGTTTTTGGGCGATATGGACCTGGTATTCGCGCTTTTGCACAATCGACTGAAGCCTGGTGGCCTGTGCGCCACAACCCTGCAGCCCCGCAACCAGGGGGCGACGCGCGAGACAGCGCTGAAAGCCGCCCGGAACATGAGCTGTGCAATGGAAAAAGCCGGCTTTGCGGAAGTCTCCAGCCACGAATTGCCGATGGAGCCAACACACGCGATCTGCGTCACCGGGGTGAAGGTGGACCATTAGCTTTCTCAGCTATCCCTGGCGATCGGCTCCTGATAGGTGAAGCCCATATCCCACGGAAAATAGATCCAGGTGTCCTGGCTGACTTCCGTAATGTACGTATCAACCATCGGACGACCGGTCGGCTTGGCGTAGACGGTTGCGAAATGCGCCTTGGGCAGCATGTCCCGGACAATGCGCGCCGTCTTGCCGGTGTCTGTCAAGTCGTCGACGATCAGGATGCGCTCACCTTCGGTCGCCAGCATCTCGTCGTTGATCGGTTTGAGAACCAGCATGTCGCCCTGGTTCTTGTAGTCGTGATAAGACGCCACGCAGACGGATTCGATTTTCCGGATATTCAGTTCCCGCGCAACAATCGCCGCCGGCACCAGACCGCCCCGTGTGATGCAGACGATTCCGTCGAGCTCAAGATTCAGCCCCGCGATGCGCCAGGCGAGAGCCCGCGCATCGCGATGAAATTGATCCCAGGATACGGGAAAAGATTTATCCGGTAGCGACATGTCCATCCTCATGGCCGGCTCGGTGTTTGCAGAGCCGGCGTTAATCGTGAATGGACTGTCTTAGTGCCGAAGGAAACTATTGCGCAACCCGTCGCCGGCGGATGGCCACAGGAACGAAGTCTTCAGCGCGACATCAGCGTCGGATTCGTCATCGAATCGAGAAGCGTGTGGGTTACGCCGCCGAACAGGAACTCCTTGATCCTGGAATGACTGTACGCGCCCATAACCAGCAGATCGGCCTGGGTGTCCGACATGCGGTTCTCGATGATCGACGCCGCCGGCACGCCGCCAGAGGACTGTGAATTGACCGTGACATTGATCCCGTGACGGCTGAGCGTCGCTGCGATCTCCGCGCCTGCCATGGAGGCGCTTTGTTCCTGCGTGTCTTTCGGATCGACGATGAAAATCTCGACCTTTTCCGCCGCCATGAGAAGCGGCAATGCGTCGAAGACGGCGCGGGTGGATTCCCGGGTTGCGTTCCAGGCGACCAGCACAGACTTGACGGGCTTGCCCGAATGTCCGGTGTAGGGAACAAACAGAACGGGCCGGCCGCTCTCGAAAACGAGCGATTCGAGATCGGCGTAATCGTTGGTGTTGTCCGGGTTGCGCTGCTGCAGCACAACGATGTCCGCGCAATGCGCGCTGGATACTGCGGAAACCGCGCCATCACCTGTCGGGGACCTTACCGAACGCCACTCGAAGGACACGCCCTCGGCATTGCAGCGATCCCTGAATTTTTTCTCCACGAGAGAGGAACGTTTCTGTATTTCTTCCTCGTCCTGCTGGTAGATCGTGGGATCGGGAATTTCCATTGGAGCAGTGTAGGCTACGCGCATCGTCGGCTCCGCATGAATTCCGATAAGATGGGCGTCGTTCTGGCTGCACAGAGAAATTGAGGCGTTCAAAACTGGTTCGCAATCGCTCTCACTCCGCAACACGGCGACGATAGTCTTGTAGCTCATAGTCGGCTCCCTAGAATGTTCATCGCATTGGTCTGTTTTCCAATGGCGCCGTTAATTCAATATTATCGTAACCGCTTGCGCCTTGACCGGGATCAATACAAGTCAGCGTCAACGCGCTGTCTTTTCCCGTTTCGACTGCAATAGGGTCAGCATTTGCCGGACCTGCGCCGCCGCCGCCTCGATAGCGGCGGCGTCGCGGCCTCTGATGACAATTTGCGTGGAAAAAGCCGTTCCGTCAAACTGCGGATAGGAACCAATCACCGTTTCGCGGTTCTCGTTCTGTATCGCCGCCAAGGGATCTCCGATCGTGCCCTCGCCGAACGGACAATGCACTGCGACGGACTGGATCTTCGCTCCGGTTTTTAAGGTCGGAAGCAGACTGTCCAACATCGCCTGAAAGACCGATGGGACGCCCGCCATCACGTGGACATTGCCTATCGTGAAACCCGGCGCGACGGATACAGGATTGACGATATGTTCGGCGCCTTTCGGCATTCGGGCCATGCGTTTGCGCGATTCGGTGAATTCAATGTCGCGGCTGCGATAGACCGCCCCCATCAATTCCAGCGCCTTTTCGTCGTGCTCGCACGGAACGCCAAAGGCCTTGGAAATTGCATCGGCGGTAATGTCGTCATGGGTCGGGCCTATGCCGCCGGAGGTGAAAACGTAGGTATAGACGCTTCGAAGCTCGTTGACGGCCCTGACTATCGCGCCTTCGTCGTCGCCAATGATGCGAACCTCTTCAAGATCGATGCCTACCGCCGTCAGCATGTCGGCGAGATGGCCGATATTCTTGTCTTTTGTGCGCCCCGACAGCAATTCGTCGCCGATTGCGACCATTGCAGCTGTAACTATCGCATTCGACATGCAGTCTCCTCGTATTTCAATTGCGAATACGTAACGCGTGCGCCATCGGGCTGCAAGCGCCGGGGGGACTTTCGAAAAATGTCTGGATGTTCGTCAACGCCCGTGCTGAACCGTTTGTCTTCGGCAACCTGCCGAGGACGGTCGTGAGCGCGTTTCAGCCGCTCATAGCGGCTGGATCATTTGTAGGTGACTGCAGCGAGTTTATGCAGAAGATGGACCTTCAGAAGGTTTTCGATCCGCTTCTTGACCTGCCCGACAAGTTGGGCGTTTTCCGCGCGCACCACGAGCGTATCGATCGCTTTGTCGACGGTTTTCAGTCCTCCGACGTCGCCTAGTCCACGACTTTCTATTTCCCGCCACAAATCTTCTCCGAGATTTCTGATACGGGTGGTCAGGTGGCCGTCCTTGTTCGACGGGAAGAATATGGTTGCTATCTTTTGTCCAGGCATCGATTTCTACCTTTTCGCTCTCCAATCCGTTCTTGTCTCAAACCCTGCTCACTTTGAGGTCAATACAACCCGTTCCGGATTTAAATATGTCCGCCGTCGCACTGTTTCCAGTGTTCCGGCGCCTATCAAATGAATTCCGAGATACGAATGTCGAGCATTTTAGTTCGTAGCCATACGCGGTCAAGGATCTGGTTGGCCTTACCGAACGTTCTTGCACCATGCAACAATGTTGCGGTTTAACTTGAAGTGCAAGAAGTTTTGAAGGAAAATCGTGGACCGGTGACTAATGGCGAAGTCACCGGTCCGAAACGCATTCTCTCAGGGCGACTATGAGAAATGCGTCAGCTCGTTTGGCTAGGCCAATAACGAACAGGTTTTGCTTATACATTATATTTACGACAGTTATAACTAAAAAATGCAATTTGGAGTACAGATCGAGCAGTTTTTTTAATTCGACCTGTTTTCATTTTCGTATTGGTTGCATTTTCTTGTCAGTGCACTCGAAGAACCTGGTGCTGTTTCAGTTGCGAAACGAAAAACATTTCATAAAAGTACACTTTTCCCGATCGTTGCTGATGGAACGGAAGTCATGCTTTTGCGTTCAAAGTGAGAGTGCGTGTTTAGACACTGCTATTCAGTTTGAAACGGAAGGACTCCTATTTATGCAAAGCCAAATACTCAAGGTGCGCGCTGACATCCAAGATCCGGAAACCGGCATAGACAACCGGAAAAAAGTCGCAGCCAATATGGCGTCCTGTTTGTCAGACAGCTATCTGTTGATGGTCAAGACGCAGGGTTATCACTGGAACGTCGTTGGTCCATTGTTTCGGTCCATTCATCTTCTGACCGAAGACCACTACAACAATCTTTTTCAAGCCATCGACGAATTGGCTGAGCGCATCAGGGCGCTTGGATATCCGTCACCCTCCAGCTTTACGGAGATGATTGCTCTGAGCGCTATCGAAGAAGATACCGAGAATCCGACCGCAGAAGAGATGATCGACAATCTTGTCAGAGACCACGGAATCCTGGCGCGGCGGTTCCGCGAGTGCATTTCTCGCGCCGAAGAGGCCGACGACGTCGTATCTGCCGACATGTTGACGAGGCGCATAGAGTTTCACGAAAAAGCAATCTGGATGCTGAGCGCAGTAAAGTCCGAATAGGAACATCTTGAAGGGCTTTTGCAATTGTCGCAGACGCCCCGGATGATCTGGAAAATATCAATTGGTATTTCGCGCAATCGGCTTTTTGCTCGGCAAAAAGCCGATTGTTTTTATGTATTTGAAGGAAGTTTTCGTCCATGCAAATGGGCTCCGCAGAAAGATCAATCTGAATGGAACCCATTTGCCGTTTGGTCGTTTTGTTTACGAACGCCGAGGCAGTCGGATGCTTGATCGGCTGTTCTCAAAACTGCCAGACGAAAAGGAGTATAACAATGAAACGGATTATCGCAACAACTGCAGTTGCCTTGATGCTTGGCACGTCCGCCTTTGCGAGCGACGCCAACACGTCCGCCAACACCATGCTCAACACCTATGCTGCCGAACAGCCCGGCGACGTTTTCGCCTCCGAGTTCATCGGCATGCGCATTTACTCTGCTGAAAATGAGTGGAGTTCCTGGAATGACGGCGCCCGTGTAGAGCCAGGCGCAAACGCCGAATGGGACGACATCGGCGAGGTGGACGACGTCATCTTCGGTGAAGACGGTCAGGTCAAGGCGGTCATACTTGGTGTCGGCGGCTTCATCGGAATTGGCGAAAAGGATATCGCCGTTCCAATGGATCAGATCAAAACCGTGTATGAAGGCGAGGGCGAAGACTACTTCCTCGTCGTCAGCACCAACAAGGAAACCTTGACCAACGCCGAGCCGTTCCAGCGTGCTGAAGACAGGGATACGGCCGCAGCCAAGACGGAGCCTATGGATAATACCGCCGACATGACGGCTGAATTAGGCGCCGAATCGGACGCCGACGTTGTGGCTACGGATACCGGGGAGCCGGTAACCGAAAAGCAGTCCGCAGATATGGCGGAAGCAGAGAAAACCGACCGTGTCGTGACCTCGGAAACGGCTGACTCGTCCATGACTCGCAAGGACGAAATGACCACGGGCAGTGTTTCTGACGACAGAGCTGCTTGGGCTGAACGCGATATGCTTACGCGCCCCCAGATGACACGTGATGGCTTCAACGAAGCGCGTTACGAAGAGCTCACGGCTGAGCAGTTGGAAGGCGCTCGCGTGTACGGCCTCAACGACGAAGACGTCGGCGAGATTGATCGCCTTGTGCTCAGTGAAGATGGACAGATCCAGACGGTCGTCATCGACGTTGGTGGTTTTCTCGGCCTCGGTGAACATCCGGTCGGTGTGACCATGGACGAATTGCAGATCCTGCGCGATCCGAATGGATCGGTGCGCGTCTATATCGACTCGACCGAGGAAGCTCTCGAAGGTCAGCCTGCATATCGCAGCTAATTGCTTCGAACTGCTTCAAATCCAGGAACAGGCCGCCTCGCGCGGTCTGTTTTTCTTTGGTTTGCAACCAAAGGGCAGGATTCACGTTAATCAGGCCATGGACTGGGCCCAAACGGGGGGCAGGTAATTCCATTGCGACGGGAAAAGACGGTGTCGGATACGGTAAAACAAAATGAACCAGACTCGAAGTCGGTATTGGTCGCTTCCGGTGGGCTCTCCACTCGACTAATCGCCATAATAGCTGGATGCGCTGCGCTCTACTTCGGCAAGAGTTTCCTGTTGCCAATAACTCTTGCGGTTATCATTGCACTGACACTGGGGCCTTTGGTTTACACGGCGCGGCGGCTTCATATTCCGTCACCCCTGACGGCGGCGCTGCTCCTGTTTCTTTGCGGTGCCGGAATTCTCGCAGGGGCTGTTACTCTGGCCGCTCCCCTGGCCGATTTCATCGCAGACGCTCCCAGGATCGGAGCCGAATTGAAGGATAAACTGCAGAGTATTCGGGAGCCGGTGGAATCGATCAACTCTGTCGGAGAAGAAGTGGAAAAACTTGCAGGATCGGGAGATGACTCGACCGCGAATGAAGTCGTCGTCAAGGGGCCCGGGCTGATGACCCGGGCGGCGGACGATATCATGATCGTTTCGGCGACGGTCGTTCTGACGCTTGTCCTGAGCTTTTTCCTTCTGATTTCGAGGGACATGTTTCTGAAGAAAGCCATCCGCATTTTCCCGCGCCTCAGCGACAAGAAGCGCATTTTCACCCTGATTACCGATATCGAGCATGACGTCTCTCACTATCTGCTTACCGTCGCAGTCATAAATGGCTGCCTTGGAATATGTGTCGGGATCTCATTTTATATTCTGGGAGTTCCGACCCCGCACCTGTGGGCAGTGCTTGCCGCCCTTTTGAACTTCCTGCCCTATATCGGCGCGCTCACAGGCGTTCTGCTGGCGTTCGGTGTATCTCTGTTGACCTTCGATACGATCCCCCACGCGCTCGTGCCAGCTTTGACCTATTTCGTCTTCACCACGATAGAAGGACAGTTCGTGACTCCGATGGTTCTCGGTCGCCGTTTCTCCATGAATACCGTCGCGATTTTGATCTCGATTGCATTTTTCGGCTTCATCTGGGGGCCTATCGGAGTGCTGGTCGCGGTTCCGCTGCTGATTATCTTCAAGGGAATTTGCGAACGGATCGAAAGGCTTCGTCATATCGGCGAGTTTTTGTCCGGAGAGCAATTGCCGCCGGATGAAGCGGAAGATGGCGCCGCCGAGAAGCACGCGGCAAATCGTTAGCCAGGGGTCGGGCTTCGGAGTACGCTGGTTGCCGCAGGTACTGGGTCGAAACCTGTCAACCACAGATTTTGGGAACAAATCAAGATTTGTTCGGTTATCTGATCGAGACTGAAAACAGACGCTTTGCGGGAGAGCGAAGATGGAAAAACAGCATAATAGCGAAACGATAGGGCAAGGAGCCACAACCGCCAAACCGGCGAAAGCGAGCTCTCAAGCGGCCGATTTCGTAAAGCAGACCGCCGATCGTGCAGGGGCAATGGCTTCTGACGTCAAGGACACGATTTCAGAGGCGGCGTCGGAAATTGGCGACACGGTGGCGCAACGCGCCGAAAAAACGCAGCATGAAGCCCTGAAGAAGGTCGCAGAAGGAACAGAAAGGACTGTCGAGAAAGGCAAGTCCTTCACCCAGGACCTTCTGCTGTCTCTCAGTCGCGCCTTCGAGGCTGGAAGCCGTAGCCTCGAAAGCGATGGCATGGCGTCTACCGCCAGCTATGCCCGCGCCACAGGCAAAGGCCTTGAATCCGCCGCCGATGAGATCGACGGCCTCGACTCCGCCAACGTCGCGCACCGCGTCGAAACCTTTGTCAGAGAGCGCCCGTTCCAGACAGTTGGTCTTTTTGCGCTCGCGGGCTTCACCCTCGCTACAGTGGTGAAGGCTTCGATGAGAAAATCGGAAGACTGACTGGCTGCGAACGCGATGAACGGAAGGAATGCATAGAATGAACAACAACAATAACATAATCCAGACAATTCGGGAATTGATCGCTGACGCGACATTGCTGGTGCGTCAGGAGATAGATCTCGCGAAGGCCGAGGCGGCCGAGAAACTCGGGCAGATCCAGGCGGGCGTCGCAGCCGTAGCTGTCGGTCTGCTGATAGCGCTCACGGCGTTGCTTGTGCTGGTTCAGGCGCTGGTCGTTGCTCTTGGCAACATCATGCCGCCGGCGCTCGCCGCGCTGATCGTGGGGGTAGTGCTCGCGCTCATCGCGTTTGTTCTTGTGATGAACGGCGCCAATCAACTCAAGCCTGAAAACCTCGCGCCGAAGCGGACGATACGCTCAGTCCGTGAAAACGCCGAGAAAATGAAGGAGGGCAGATCATCATGACCAGCGATGCTGAACGAATTGAAGAAGAAATCAGAAACACAAGGGCTCGTATCGATATGAAAATGAACGATCTTGAAAACAAATTTTCGCCTTCAAGCTTCCTGAACGCCGCGCTTGGCGACGGTAACGAACAGGTTGCGGATCTCGGCAATGCGATGGTCAGGAAAGCGAAGGAAAACCCTGTGTCCGCACTGCTGATTGGAGCAGGCTTTGCGGGACTGTATCTTGCTTCCCGGTCGCAGAACGCAAAAAGCGCCAATGACGAGACGGCAGACATTGCAGCTGAGTCGATTGTGCAACCGAAGTCGACGGATCCGGCCGAGCGCATCGCGCAGAACGCCGAGAGTATCCGCAACGAACTGAACGAACTGCGCGACAGCGTCGCACAGAGCGTAGAAGAGTTCAATGCGGCCGCCAGCAAGGGCAGCGACGCGGCTCGCGAATCCGTGCGCAACGCCAGCGAACGCGTTCGTCAAGCCAGTGATCGCGTAGTCGAATACGCCAACTCCGCGACGCGCGCGCTCGGAGACGCGCCGGATCAGGCTCGTGAAATCGGCCGCAACGTCGCCGACTCCGTGCGCTCCGGCGTCGATTCTGCAGGACAGTTTGCGAGCAAACAGGCGCGGGCGACCCGTCATCGCGCCGATTCCGCCGCAGAATGGGTGCGTGAAAACCCTGTTTCGGCAGGGCTCGTCGCGCTGGCGGTGGGAGCCGCCGCGGCCTCGATATTCACGGCGCGAAAACCTTCAGCAAGTGTCGAGGCCAGTCGCAAGCTTCATCACGCAGCGCGAGAGCGAGAAGGTCACGATGAACCAAAGGGCCGCGAGCGGTTCGAAAATTTCCAGAAGGCTGCTGAATCCCAGGCCACAAAAAGCACTCCGAGGAAGGAGCCTGTGACCAAATCCGCAAAGGGTTTGAAAGCGGCTTCCGTCAAGACTTCGGCCAAGCCGCTGAAAAACGGTCCCGCCTACAAGAAGGCGCCGACCGCAAAACCCGCAGCTTCGACCAAGGCCATGGAAACCGAGAAAACGGATCAGGCGTAGTCCGCCTTTTAACGACCTGATCATAGTCCGGTTTACAGGAAGTCCAGCCGACCCAGATGACCTGGGTCGGCTGGAGGCACATTTGCGAGGTCGTCTGCTCGTCTTTTTCTTAGGTCGATTTTTCTGGCCTTGCATCGGCGGCGCGCATTTAGTCGTTATGACGTCTCGCGACTGTTGCTTGTTGCTTGAGTAGCATACGGCATCCTCCCCAATCGTGCTCCCCAGCCGGGACACATCATATCTGCCAACCTCGTTCGTACGTGGCGTCTACGTGCTCATTATCGCCACGCGCAGCGCCTACTGCGGTAACGGCTGTCTCAAAGCCCAGATTGGATCGCGGCGCTTCGGTGGCTGACAATTTACCGGAACAAAATTTGTAGCGGGACGTTTCCGAACAGAGAAAACGACAAAGAGGTGTCCCATGCACAATATCTTCTATATCATCGGCGTTGTAGTGGTTGTTATTGCGATCCTGTCCTTCCTCGGACTGGCTTGATCGCCTAACCGTCTTCCCAATCTTCTCCGATCGGCTTGCGATCCCGTTTCTTTTCGGTGTCAATAAGCTCCCTGGCTTCCTCCATATCGTCCCCGGTCGCGTCCTCGCTCTCGGATTTGAGATCTGCGCTTCGGCGCAGGAGGGCCAATTCGTAGAACATTGGAAAGTGGTCCGAGCCAACGAAAGCGAGCCGCTTCATTCGAACCATTTGAAAATGCGCCGAATGGAAAATATGGTCGAGCGGCCATCGCAGAAAAAACCACCGCGCATCGAATGAATTGAACTGGCCGCGCCCTTCGCGCGGATCCAGCAATCCCGACAATCTCAGAAATCGCCTGGTCGTTCGCGACCAGGCGACATCGTTTAGATCCCCCGTAACGATAACCGGAATGTCCGTGCCGCGCACATCAAGGCCGACAAGGGAAATTTCCGCGTCGCGTCCGATCGTGTCATCGGTGGGGACGGGGGGCTCTGGATGCACCGTAATGAGGCGACATGTTTCGCCGTTTGGCAGCGAGACGGTGCAATCGAAACTTGGAATTTTCTCGTTGAGCAGAAAGCGTACAGATTTTTTCCGCAATTCAAGCTTCGAAAACAGCGCCATGCCGTAGGAATTGTCCAGCGGACATTCAACAGAGTCGGCAAATTGGCTCAAGGCGTCTTTCAGCGCGGCAAGCCAATCTTCATCCACCTCCATGAACAGCGCCAGATCGGGATCGTATTCGCGGATTTCCCTGACCAGTCGATCATAGTCGCGGTTGCTTTGCTTCACATTGGAGACAAGCACCTTGAAGGTTTGGGCGTCGGACGGGGCGCCTCTGAACGTCTTGACGGTCCTTGGCCAGACCGCCGTAAACCGGGCAATGTGGATAAGCTGTATCACCATCGCCACCAGCAACATCGCTCCCGGGAGGGCGATTGTGGCGTTCAGCGGAAGCAATAGCAGCATTGCGACGGCGACAGCCAGGGTCAGCGTGAGCAGTTGTGTCCTCGGGAAGTCGAAAATCCGCACCAATCCGTGAGATAGGGGAAGAACCGGAATGAGCGCAGCCAGCAGACACAATGCCGCCAGAATGAAGATCAGCCAGTACAACAAAACGCGCCTTTCTGTCCGTGATATCGCAAGTCTAAAACCAGCGTCCAGCCATTCGGTTCCCGGGGCGCCTGCGAGGACAGGGCAGATGGAACGGGTGGGCTTTGTGTGCGTTTACCACAAGCGTCGGGTTATCGACGCGTCGTTAGACACATTTCTACACCGAAGGCAGAGAGATGGACAAAGGCACGACAAAAGCTCAGATTCAGGAAATAGTCACAGACCGCACCAAATCGCCGGAAGAACAGTTGAAGCTTCTCGAGAAAATGCGGCAAGAGGTCAGAGCCGAAATGCGGGCGGCCACCGAGAGCCCGATGGTCGACGACAATGACCTTGGAGCGGAACTGAAACTCGTTGAAGAGGCGATCGAGAGCATAGATCCGGACGCCGAAAGCACGCACGAGACAGGCGCAGCCACACTTTGAAATCGGAACGAAACAGTTCTGATAGAGATCGAAACACGCTGGCGTCGGCCGCAGGAGATCAGTTTTTCCCGGTCGGCGCTTTTTCTTCATCCAAGTCGATTTCCCGCACACTCGCAGGCAGGTTGGAGCGGACGCTGTCGATATCATGGTCGAAATGGCCCGATCGCTTCAACTCCATGATCAGCAGTTGCGCGTGCTCGGTGAGGACTTCGTCATTTTCCTTGTTTCCAAGGCCGTACAATCTCGCCAGTGCTCTGGCAAGCGCCTGGGCGACCGGCAGATTGTCCGCTGAGGCCCGCCGCAACGGGTGAAAGGCCTGACCGAGCAAGTCGCCAAATGACAATTCCGGAAGAACGACGCGAACCTTGCTCTTTTCGTCGCAGAGGAAAAGGGGGCGGGTTGTTCGATCGGCAATTCGGGCCAGGGCGCTGGAGAGGCTGTCGATCGCGGCGATTGCGGTGTAGGCGTCGTTGACGCCGGGAGAGAGCGCACGAAGCGCGATTTCGACCAAGAGATGGATATTGAATTCGATCGGGCGGCTTTGCGAGCGAGAGGGCTCAATGTGAACAAGCTTTCGTATTTCATCGGCGACATCGTCGCCGACCTGTTTTGAAAGCGCCAAAAGTGTTTCGTCGCTGAGGACAAAACCGCCGGGTGACATGACCACGCGCACGACGATGTCTTCCCTATTTGCAAGGGCGACGAGATCGTCTTCTGCTATTGCGCCGATATAACCGGCCGAACCCGCGTCAAGCCCCTCTTCGCAATCGATGTCAGGCGAGTCTCCGGCCTCGTCCACCCTGTTCATGTGTTTCGTCAGGGCTTCACCCAACCGCATGGTAATCTTGGCTATCTCATCATCTATCGACACACTCTCCGAGACATGACGAACAAAAAAGATGAGCTGGAAAACGCATAGCATAGAAAGCAGCACGGCTCCGCCGACGGTTATGCGGGGAACGAAGTTCGGATGTACAAAGGCCAGGGCGACAAGCGCATAGAGAAACGTCCCGCCGAACAGACCGGCCGTCACCTGGTTCACCGTCTCGGTGCTGAAGCGTTTCAGCAGCCGTGGCCCGATATTGCCTGCGGCCAGCGTAAATACGACGAGCACAAGGGAATAGGTCAGACTGAGCGTCGTGATCGCAGCGCCGGCAATCGCCGAAAGGACGCTTCGGGCGCTTTCATCGTTGAATTTCAGGATGAAGTATCCGGACACGCCAAGATCAAACCGACTCTCGATCACAACAAGAATTGGCGCCAGTGCGCCTATCGAAAAAGCGATGATGGCGGGAATCGTGAAGAGCACGACGACCGGATATTTGAAGATGAAAGACTTCATCGGGACACAAGCAGGCCGCCGTCGTCGCAGAGATCGGCGGTTTCCTGCGGCGCCAGAACTGTCAACGCGCCGGGATGGGATTCAATCGTTACGTGGACTTCCAGATCAAGAAGTTCTCCGTCGATGAGGGCGACGCCGCTGTCCTCTGCCTCGGGGAACTCCAGTTCGACCTTGTCTGCTATTTCCTCCCGTATATCCGAATTCGATCGCCAGGAGCCGGCGGCGAGATCGGCCGCGAGAGACAGGTAGCTGGCGACGTCCAGCACGCCCGCCGTATAGATGCCGAGTTTGCCGCTGCTGGGGTCGTCGAAATAAGGCAGGTGTCCGTCGCCGTAGGGGTTGTTGGATACGGACAAGTTGCTCAACAATTCATCACGCTCACCACGTATGGTTTTGATTATTGTCCGAACCGTCGGCGGGTTGGCGACCTGAGAGGTAAAGGCTCGGAAACTCGCGAATATTTTCGCCAGCCTGGAATCAAAATTATATTGATTACGCTCCTCGACGAGCTGCGGATGCATGCCGATCGAATATTGGTGAATGAAGGGTCTACCGTTGGCTGTCGCCAGATCGCAAGCGATGGGGCGCCCGCCGGCAAGGGCCTCGATGGCCTCGTTGAGATCCAGTGGTATGCGCAATCCCCGCGCAAAGAGATTCATTGTTCCCGCCGGCAGCACCGCCAGGGTCTTGCCGTTCTCCCAACATCGAGCGGCGGCAGATGAAATAGAGCCGTCACCGCCTCCAACCAGCACCACATCAGCGTCGGATTTCACGGCCTCATCAAGCTTATTCTGAAAATCTTCGCCGGACGTCACGCATCCGGTCACGCCGTATCCTGCTTGGGAGAATTGGGTTTCGATGACTTCGAGTATTTCGCCCGGTTCCAGTGTCTTCAGCGTACCGCTTCCACTGTTGAGTATAGCCGCCAATTTCATGGGTCACCTGTCAGATTGAGCTGAATTCAGATGTATGGTCTGTCAGTCGTCGACGAAGGCGTCCAGTTGGCGATCGTCGAGAGTCCGTTTTCGTCCCGCACCTTGCACTGCCCGCCTGTCCATTCAATGAGGTCGCGCGACACAAGCTTTCGAAGCGTCTTGTTCGTGTGAACGACAGACAGGCCAAGCGTATCGGCGACATGCTGCTGGGTGATAGGGATGGCCGTGTTCGACGATACGAGCGTCCGAACAGCCTTGGCCCGTTTGTGCAAAAACAGAAGAAGATAGGCGGCCCGCTCGAGCGCGTTGCGTTGCCCGACGCTTAACAGATGTTCGTCGAGGATCGACTCTTCGCGCGCTGCTATCCACGTCAGATCGTAACTGAGTGAAGGAAATGACTGGAACAACTCGGACAGGCGCTCCCGCTCAAAGACACACATGATCATTGGGGTGAGCGCCTCGATGGAGTGCTGCATCTCTCCCATGAGAGTTCCCTGCAGACCGATCATGTCGCCAGGCAGGACATAGTTCAAGATTTGACGGCGTCCGTCGTCGAGCATTTTGTAGCGAAAACCCCAGCCGCTGAGGAGGGTATAGAGATGGGCGCTGTGAGACCCCTCAACGAGTACGGTCGAGCCCCTGTCGGAGATCAACTCTCCGGTTTTGAAACGCTCGACGAAGTCCAGTTCCTTGTCGTTAAAATTACGGAATAGCTCGAACTTTTTCAGAGGGCACCGAGTGCATGGCGTCCAGGCCGTCTTGAGCTTGCCGCTGGTCTTACCTGTCATCTCGCTCAGTATCTCCGACAGGCGATCAGCTCTTGGCGAAGGCGCGATTGGTCGTCGCCATGGAATTCGCATCCGGACCGTAAGCGCTTTCATCGTCTATGCTAAGGGCGACCAGGAGGCTGCTTCGAGCCCGACTCACTCGGCTTTTGATGGTGCCAATGGCGCATTCACAGATATTCGCAGCTTCTTCGTAGGAAAATCCTGACGCGCCAACAAGAATAATGGCTTCACGCTGGTCATCGGGCAGCTTTTCCAGAGCCTTTCGAAAATCTTGCAGATCCAGCGAACCATATTGTTCCGGATGGACCGCCAGGCGTTCCGTCAAGATGCCGTCACGATCTTCCACCTCGCGTCCGCTTTTCCGCATCTGGCTATAAAAAGCGTTACGCAAAATTGTAAACAGCCAGGCTTTCATGTTTGTGCCGGGCTCGAAGGAGTCCTGTTTCGCCCAGGCCTTCAGGATCGTGTCCTGTACAAGGTCGTCCGCGCTGCTCGCATCTCCGATGAGGGACATGGCGAATGCGCGAAGGCTGGGCAGAGCAGACAACATTTCCCTCTTGAAACTGTAATCAAGATCTTCAGTTGTGCTCACTTGCGATTTCCATCTTTTTGCGATGCTTCTGCAGCGTCGAGTTTCTCGAGGAGATCAAGAAAACGGTCCGGAATCGTTTCCGTTTCGACCTCGCGATAGATCGTGCGCAATTGCCGTGCAATTTCGCTGTTCGGATCGATTTCTCCAGAACCTCGACTCCGTGCATCTCCAGATGGTCTGTTTTTACTCATCAATCTGCGTCTCTCCTGCGCTGCGTAACCCGCAAAAACCCCGGTTTCGAATCGATTGGTAACGCCGTACCCGGAAATTTGTTCCTTACCCGGGAACTTTTTTTTGCTTTCCTCGTTGATACTCATCGTAAAGACCAATTACCCTTCATCAGGAGAGTCAAACATGTCATTGTCCACCCGCATCGCTCCCCACTTGCCGTTGCTGCGCCGCTTCGCGCGGGCGTTTACCGGCTCGCAGACGTCTGGCGATGCCTACGTGGAAGCAACGCTGGAAACGCTCATTACGGACATTTCCGTTTTTCCGGACGCTTCGAGCGATCGCGTATCGCTTTATAAACTTTTCTGTCAGGCCTTTGGTTCCCTCGATGTGCAATTGGAGCCCAAAGCATCGCCATTTGGATGGGAACGGCGTGCGGCGGCCAACCTCGCAGCGGTGCAGCCACTTGCCCGGCAGGCGTTCCTTCTCGTGGCGGTAGAGGGATTTAGCGAAAGCGAAGCCGCGGAAATCATGGACACGGACGAGGCGGGAATTGAAAAGTATCTCGACGAAGCGTCAGGGGACATCTCACGGCAGATTGCAACCGATGTGATGATCATCGAGGACGAGCCTCTTATTGCCGTCGATATCGAACAGATTGTCCTCGAACTCGGACATTCCGTAACAGGAATCGCCCGGACCAAGGACGAGGCGATGAGCCTTTATCACAGAAGCAAGCCGAAGCTTGTGCTTGCAGATATTCAGCTTGCGGACGGGAGTTCGGGTATCGACGCAGTCAACGAAATTCTGGCGGACGAGAGCATACCGGTCATATTCATTACGGCGTTCCCGGAACGCTTGTTGACCGGCGAGCGCCCGGAACCTGCATTCGTTGTAACCAAACCGTTCAGTCCTTCCATGGTAAAGGCGCTTATCAGCCAGGCGCTTTTCTTCGATGAAAGAGCAGAAACCGTAGCGTGATCAAACAGTGATGCAATGGTTGGAACCATTCCTTGTCGCCACGGTTTAACGTGCAAGATGTGCGTCAATCGGAAAGCGATGAGTTGTTCACCAGTTTGCCGGGCGTAGTTACGGTTTCTCCGCGAATTCTATCGCTCGAGAGCCCGATCATGACGGATCCTGTCAGTTGTGCTGACGGACCGAACGTAGTGTAGCATCCGGATGGACGAGCCATTGACCCGCTGGCGTAAAACAAACCAGGAAGACAGCACCGTTCAGGGCTATCTTGTCGCGGCTATGGAAGAGTCGGGGCTATGCATCGCCATTCAGAACCAGGACCTTCAATACCTTCAAATAATGAATATGCCGAGCCGCTGGAAAGCGGCTCCCGACCGAGAACCGGACGACGTCTCGATTTTCGGCGCGGAATTCGCCGCTCGGTTGGCCAAGGTGAAGGCTGAGGCGTTGCAAGGTGGAGAAACAAAAAAGCTAGAGATGATGCTTGAGGGAGATCTCGCCTACGAGTTCGAGATCAAGCCATTTGTCGCCGGTGACAGTTCAACTTATCTGCAGACGATTATTCGCGACATTTCGCTAAAAAAGTCGACGGAACGCATAACGGTGTCCTTGCTTCGCGAAGTCAGCCACAGGTCAAAGAATCTGCTGGCGATCATTCAGAGCATAGCCACCCAAACGGCCAGACACAGCGATACGCTCGATACATATCTGCGCCGGTTTCGTGGCCGGCTGTATTCGCTGGCGCGTGCTCAGGATTTGATTACGGATTCAGACTGGAAAGGCGCATTGCTGAAGGATCTTATTCATAACCAGGCGCAGAGTTACTTTCCCGATGACGATAAGGCAATTGTGTTCACAGGCGAGAATTTATTGCTGCCGCCAAGCGCTTCTCTGTATCTCGGATTGGCGTTGCATGAACTTATTGTTCAAGCCGCCACTCGCCGCTTCATCTCGAATGGCGCGCAGAATATAGCCGTGAACCTGGAGCGTAGTCCGAGCAAAACCGCAGAGGCAGCGCCGCAGGCCCATCTCGTCTGGCGTGAGAATTACCTGAGCATTCCTCACCTCGGTATGGTGAACGAGCAGCCATCGGATCTGATGGAGTTCGAACGAATGCTGTTGGAGAAGATCGTTCCCGCCTCCCTGAACGGTACGGCGTCTTACGATGCCGGTGAAAACTCAGTCGAATACGAAATAACATTCCCTGTGAGTAGCCAGAAATAAAAACAGCGCCGCTCGTTGGAGCAGCGCTGTATTATTGATGCTTACAAAGTTCGGTCAGGCGCGTGTGAGCCAGGTTTCGATCTCACGATCGATCTCGTCAACCGACTTGCCATAACGCTCCTGCAGCTTGCCCTGAAGCTCTTTGCGGCTGCCGGAGATGTAGTCGATGTCACTATCGGTGAGCTTGCCCCATTCCTTCTGGACCTTGCCCTTGACCTGTTCCCAATTGCCTTCGATCTGGTTCCAGTTCATATCCAATTTCCTTTCTTGGATGAGTGTTTACATAAGACGCTGGCGTCTGATGCGTCCGGTTTGTAAACGCGTTCGCAGCGTGTTCCGTTCCACAGCAAGCCTGATCAAGTCACACATTTTGAAGGCGTGTTTCAGCATTTTGCGGAGTGAAAGACCTTCGGAAGCGCCTCAAAAAATAAGCCCCGCTGCGATATGCAACGGGGCGAAGACCGGGAAGTTGGGGTAGGAGAGGGATTTGGGGAGTCTTCCCGGGATCAGTAACTTGACGTGATCGTCTCGCCTACGCCAAACCGTATATGAGAAGTATCAGCAAGACGACAATGATTGCGCCGGCTATGCCCACTGTCCTCCAGTAATTGGGACCGGGATGCGGACTGTGGGCGGTGTTCGGCAACGCGTTTGGAAGACTGGTTTCCTGGGTCTGTTTCAGGTCGTTTTCAGCTTCCGCTTCCGAGACATCGCTTACATCGCTCAAAACATCCTCCATCACTGTTTTACAGTGGGGTAACGCGTGACCTTGAGAAGGGTTCCATGAACGACATCGAGTTTACCACTGGGGAGATAAGGCGAGCAAGCGACGGCGTCATCGAGTGAAATTGATTGCCGGATCAAGCGGGCGGGCATTCGTTCTTTTGCGGAACTTCAGAGCCTTCCTGGCGTTTTACAAGAGAAATTAAACATAAGGATATGTCATGTCGGAGAAATTGACCGGACGAGAAGCAAAACAGGGTGACAAAAGCCCCAGTCTCGCCAAGGCCCTATTATTCGGTTTGGCGGCCGCCGCCGTCGTTTGGGTTGGCGTGGAAATTTATGGATATGCACTGAAGGGCGACACCGAGCAGCTCGAGGAACTCACCGACAAGCAAAGCCTCGGCTCTGACGACATGTCAACCGGAAGCGTGGAGCGCGCATCGCCGGACACGCCAACTCAGACTGACTGACAAGTCGTCGATGTCAACAAGCTGCATGGATTGCATGTTAGATCCGCCCAACCGGGCGGATGGGTGATTTTTTATCAATTGGTTCGTTCGCCATCTGATTTCTCATTCCCGTTATTGGGAATGATGCGATGTTCGACGATCCGCAGCAACGCCAGAACGAAAAGGGCAAACAGCGTGGCGATTACTGCGATCGTCACGTAACCCAAGCCCGTTGCAAGTCCTATGGCGCCAGCGAGCCATAACCCTGCGCCAGTTGTCAGTCCGTGAATCTCGCCGCGTGCAAATATGATGACGCCGGCCGCCAGGAACGCCACGCCGCTGGTGACAGCCTCAATCAGCCTGATCGGGTCAATGCGGATAGAGTCCTGATCGAAAACGGAATGATGCGTAATCTCGATTGTTAGCAGGGCTACAGAGCATGCCGCCAGACAGACAAGAATATGGGTTCTCAATCCTGCCGGCCTGTTGCGCCACTCTCTCTCGAAGCCGACCAGAGCTCCGAAAAAAGTCGCAAGCGCGAGCCTGACGGCTATGACCGTAAGGGGCAGCCATGTTTCCGTGAAAAACGATGTGTCGGCGAAATCCATTGATCAAAACGTGTGGCCTGAGGTTTCGTTCCGTTTCGAATAGTCCTGAACACTAATCTTTAGTGGACTGTGTCGGAATGTCTTCAGGTGAAATGACAAGGCGTTTCGCCTACGTCCGGCGCCGGTTCTACAATCTCCAGGTCGCTCGACAGATCAGGCTTGAGAACGCCGTCGCAATGCTCCATGGTTTCTGCCAGGGAAACCTTGTCGTCTGTTGTCTCCTCGATATTGTTCGGATCGACGCTGCATTCGGTCAGCGATTGAGCCATGGCGGCTGCTGACGATGCCAACACAATGATGGCCGTCAACACAAAGCGATATGTTTCCCTGAGGTCATGATGACATAACCTGCAAGGCGGATGTTTCGTTCCGGAAACTGTGTGGCTCGGTCAGGTCGCCGGTTTGCGGAACAGGCTGAGCGCAATCAGACTGACGCCGTTTGAGATGAGTTCGATCGCCAGCATTACGCCCAGTAGAACCGTCGCCGCTTCCTGGAAATTCGTGAAAATCAGAATCGCCAGCACAATCGAAACAAGACCGGAAATCAGAACCAGGGGGAAGTAGCGCGCCCGCCTGATCTTATAGGCAGTGATCAATTTGGAGACGCCCGCCGCTGCGATCAGGACACTGAGAACCAGCGTCAGGGAGATCACGCCTGAAAATGGATTGCTGAGAAGGGAAACCCCGGCCAATAACGCCAGCACGCCGATCAGTCCGGCCCATAGCGAGGCGCCGCGGCCTTGTTCGCGAAACGCAGAAATAACCTGCAACACGCCAACGATAATGAAAATCCAGCCGATCAGCCTTTCGGCCGCAAAGGTCGCCGCCAACGGGTTGAGAAGGGCGACAAGGCCCCCGACAATAGAGATAACGCCAACAATCAGCCAAAGCATCCAGTTCTTCATCACTAATCCCCCGAATGACCAGATTCGTCCAAGAGTAGCACTTCGAACGGAATGCAGGAAGAAACATCGAAGCTGTCAGATCTTCGGAACGCCTTTCGGACGCAAGTGACGCTTCTGAGCGGCGATCCGGAACTGGGCGTTCGCCGCGCCGTAGCCGTCGTAACCGCCTCGACGTTCCACGATTTCGAAAAAGAAACCCTCGCCATAGTTCGGGCTGTAGAGTTGAAAATACTCGCCGCCCTCATCATTGCGGTCGTAAAGGATGCCGGACTGTCGAAGGCGATCCAGAAACGCCTGCTCCAGTCCAAATCGGGCGTCGAGATCGTCATAATAGTTGGGAGAGATCACAAGAGGTCGAAATCCGTTGGCGGAAAGCGCCTCGGTCGTGGCGAAAATATCGTTCGTCTCGAAAGCCAGGTGCTGCACCGCGGAGCCAAAGCTCTCTGCGATGAAATAGCCGGCGAGCGTCCGTCGGTTTTCGGCGCCATTCAGGGTGACCCTTAGGCTCCGTTCTTCATTTTCGATCGCACGGCTGCGCACCAACCCGGCCGGATCCACGACGTCGAACATAGACGTCTTTCCGGTGTTGAAAATGGAGGTGTAGAACAGAACCCAGGTGAGCATTTCCTCGTAGTTCATGGTCTGGGCGATGTGATCGATACGGGTGAGGCCTGCGTCAATCGCAGCCGTGTTGTCGGTCGTGGCGGAAAACTCGATGTCCCAGACACGCGAAAGATCGCTTGTCCCGTCGATGAAGTGCATGACGCTGCCTCCAACGCCGCGTATCGCAGGTATCTTCAGTTCTCCCGGTCCGACCGGTTGATCGAATAGATCCGCCCCGAGCATTCGCGCTCGTTCGACTGTCGCCTCTGCATTATCGACTCGCAGACCAATATCACAGACATTCGTGCCATGTACGACATAGGATGAATGCGCGAATCCCTCCCGCTCCGTATTGATGATGATGTTGATTTCGTTCTGCCGCCACAACGCGACATCCTTGCTGACGTGCTGGCCGGTGCGCTGGAATCCAAGCGTGTGCAAAATGGCGCCGAGTTCTTCGGTCTCGGTTTCATCGGCTGCGAACTCCACGAACTCCACGCCATTGACGCGAATCCTGTCTGGCATCGTCGGAACGTCGAGGTTGATGTTCGGTTCAAGTCGCCGCACCTGATCCATGAGATACAGCAGTGAGCGGTGTCCGTCGATCGAGATCGATTTCGGGGAGCCGCCGCGGAACTGGTCATTGAAGATCTCAAGGGACAAGGGGCCATCATAGCCCGTCGCCGCAACGGAACGCATGAAGCCGACCACGTCCAAATCGCCTTCGCCGGGCATGTTTCTAAAATGCCTGCTCCAGTAAAGCAGGTCCATCTCGATCTGCGGAGCATCGGCAAGCTGTATGAAAAAGATCCGGTCGCCGGGAATAGACCGGATTGTCTGCGGATCGATCTTTCTCGCCAATGTGTGAAACGAGTCCAGGATCAGGCCCACATTGGGATGATCGGCGCGTCTCACGATTTCCCAGGCGTCCCTGTGATCGTTGATATGCCGGCCCCACGCCAACGCTTCGTATCCGATGCGAATACCGCGCCCGGCCGCCCGTTCTCCCAGTTCTCTGAAATCCTCGGCCGCGCGGTCAATGCCACCAAGCGCCAAGGGCGATACGTTTGAGCAAACGAGAACGAGATCTGCGCCCAATTCGTGCATCAGGTCGAACTTGCGTTCTGCTCTATCGAAAGCCCGGCTGCGCTGCGGTTCGGGCATGCCTTCGAAATCCCGGAAAGGTTGGAACAGCGATATTTCAAGCCCGTGATCGCGCACCATGCGCCCGGCTTCGGCGGGACCTCCATCGAAGGCGAGGAAGTCGTTCTCGAAAATCTCGACCCCGTCAAACCCGGCCGTGGCGATTGCCGCCAGTTTTTCACGGAGGTCGCCGGCAATCGAGACAGTCGCGATCGCTGTTTTCATTGTCCGGTCTCCCTACGTGACCCGGTAGACGCTGATGAGGACGCCTGCTTCGGTTCGGCCGAGGCTAGCAATGAAGATCGTCTGGTTCAGCCAACCATGCGGGCCGACCGGCGCCTCGAAGCATGGCGTTGAACGAAAGTAATAATCAGCGGGATCGACGGCTTCGCCGGCGCGCAATCTCGTCAGAATTTCCGGTGAGGAAACCCGCAAGCCGTCGTTGCGCACATAGATGGGCGCGCCGTCGTCGGCGATGATCGTGTATCGTGCGCTGATCTGCGAAGCGCCGTCCTGGCGGATCAACGGCCAGTCTGAGCCGCCCGGGATGATCCGACCATTCAGCATTGGGCCTGTAACCGTTCCACCTGTTATGGGGATGTGCAATCGTTCACCCGAAGGAGATGGCCCGGCGTTCAGTGCTTCGCCGATCTCCGCGCGAATGAGAAATGCGAACTCCAGTCCTGGCGTTGCGGGGAGGGGCGCATCCATGGTTCATTGACCGGCGGCGTAGCATCCGGCGAGCCAGCGACACATTTTGTCGAGCCGCTCGCGAGACGCCGCACAGTATTCCATTGCTCTCAGATAACCGTGGATCAGGCCTTCACCCTTGTCGAACTCCACCGGAACTCCTGCCGCGCGCAAGGTGTCGGCGTAGGCGTATCCGTCGTCGCGCAGAGGGTCGTTTTGCGCAACGGCTATGAACGCTTGCGGCAGCCCTTCGTGGCTATCGGCGAAAATCGGCGCCGCCAGCGGGTTCCGCCTCTGGCTCTCGTCGGGAATGTACATGGCGTTGACGGCGGGCATGCCGTGTACGTTAAGCAAAGGCGCGTCCGCGTTTTCGACATAAGACGGTTTGTCCATCTCGAAATCGATGGCGGGGTAGATCAGCAACTGGGCCAGTGGCGCGTGCGGGCCGCCCCGCAATGCGATGCTTATCGCCGCAGCCAGGTTTCCGCCCGCGCTGTCGCCGCCGACGGCGATGCGCGTCGCGTCGATGGACAACTCATCTGCGTTTTCGTGGAGCCAGACGACCGTGTCCCGGCACTCGTGGACTGCTTGCGGGAACGGATTTTCGGGCGCCAGCGCGTAGTCGATGCTTACCACGGTCTGGCGATTTGCGGCGGCGATCCGCATGGTGATGTCCGCATGCGTCCTGGGATTTCCCTGCATCCACGCGCCGCCATGCATATACACAAGACAGGGTTGAGCGCCGTCCTGCTCATAGCGGTCTATGCGCACAGTCACGAGGCGGTCGCCGCTGGGCACGAAGCGCGCCGACGTGCGCACGCAATCCGGTCGCGGGAGCCTCATGTCGTCGGCGATATAGTCGAACAGGATGCGACGTTCGCGGGGCGTGGCCGTTGCTGGAAGCACCTTCCAGCTATCGTTCCAGACTTCCAGGAATGGTTGCAGTTCCGGATCGATCATGAGGAATTCCTTTTGTAAACTACCCCTGGTATCCCAGCAGGCGAGGCAGAAAGAGCGTAAAGCCGGGGACGAAAGTGATGAAAATCAGCGCGGCGAACAGCGCAGCCAGAAACGGCAGCAGGTCGCGCACAATCCGGCCGATGGGTTGTCGCGTGATATTGGCGACGATGAACAGCAGGAGTCCGTAGGGCGGCGTCACCAGTCCAAGCATCGCGTTGACCACCACAACAACGCCGAAATGGATCATGTCCACTCCCAGAGCCTGCGCCGTCGGGATGAAGATCGGCACGATGATCAGCAGAATTGCGCCGCCTTCCAATATACAGCCGAGCGCGAGGATCAGGATGTTGATTGCGACAAGGAATCCCCATTTCGTCAATTCGAACTGTGCGAGGAAATCCGCCAAGGAATTGGGCACGTTTTCGCGGGTGATGACATAGTTGAAGGTCAGCGCGCCGGCGATCAGGATGCCGACCGTTGCAGTCGAGCGCGAACTGTTCGCCAGCGTGCTGTAGAGTTGCGGCATGGAGACCGATTGGTACAGAACCACCGAAATCGCCAGCGCGTAGAAGGCTGCGACTGCGGCCGCCTCCGTTGGGGTGACTATGCCGCTGTAGATGCCGCCAAGCAGAATGACCGGCAGCATCAGGGCGGGGAATGCCTGGAAGGTGACTTTCGGAATTTCCTTCAAGGGCACGCTGTCGTCGACGGGAAATTTTCTGCGTCGGGCGACGATCGAGTTGGTGACGCCCATCATCAGGGCCATGAGAAGGCCTGGCGCCATGCCGGCGGCGAACAGATAGCCGACTGACTGATCGGAGACGAGGGCGTAGAGCACCATTGGAATGGACGGAGGGATGATAGGTCCGATGGTCGCGGTCGCGGCGGTGATCGCAGCGGCGTAGCTTTTCGTATACTGGCCGTCCTTGGTCATCATGTTGATGATGATGCGGCCCATGCCGACGGCGTCCGCGACAGCCGACCCCGACATGCCGGAGAAGATCAGCGAAGAGACGACGTTGACGTGACCCAGACCGCCGTGGAAACGACCGACCAGCGCCCGGCAGAAGCGCAGAAGCCGATCCGCCAGACTGCCGATATTCATGATGTCGGCCGCAAGGATAAACAATGGAATGGCCAGCAGCGTATAGCTGTTGAACAGCCCCTGGAGCAGCGTCTCGGACGCGATGGATGGATCGAAGCCTTTCATCGCGAGATAGACGGTCGAGCCGCAGATCATGGCGATCCCGATGGAAAGCCCGGACAGTGACAATGCAACGATCAGGATTAGCGATACTGTGAAGGGATCAGTCATAGTCGTGACCCTCGGCGCCCGCGCCCGCGCTGTATCTGGGGTGCGTTCCGCGGATTGCGCGCCAAACATCGATCAGCGAGCGGATGACGATGGATATGGCGAAGGGCACGTAGATCGCGAAGACGTAGTCGAACCGGATGCGCATGTAGGCGGTCTTTTCAATCGCCATGAATGTCACATAGTCCCAGACATAGGGCAGGGACCACAGGAAGATCGCCGCGCAGGTAAGTCCGGTGAAAGTATCCATGGCGCGCTGGACTATCAACGGAACTGCGCCGTAGACGATGTCGAGTCGAATGATCTCGCTGTCCCTGATCACGAAGGCGTATCCGAACAGGATGCCCCACAGCCAGGCGATTGAAACATATTCGATCGTCCAGCCGAGCGGCAGGTTGAGGAAGTAGCGGAACACGATCTGTATCAGAAAGGTGACGAAGAGACTTGCAAGGATCAGCGCGAGGATTTCCTCCGCGCGACGACCCAGCCAGTCCCATATTGCCGGTAGTTTTTCCATTGTTCCGCTACTGTCTTGTATGGCGGTCCGGTGACGAACTCACCGGACCTGAGCTCGTCAAAGAGCGTTGATCTTGTCGATGAGACCTTCAGGCCAGTCATTCGAATATTTCGAGTTCTTGTAGACATCCAGAACATGGTTGCGGAACGCTTCCTTGTCCGGTTCGTATATCGACAAGCCTTCACCCTCGAAGAAAGTGACCAGTTCGGCCTCCTGATCAAGCGTGATCTTGTCCAGCGCGTTCTGGAAATTCATCGCGCATTCCTTGACCTTGGCTTGCTGTTCCCCGTTCATGCTGTTCCACTTCGACAGGGAGATCGTGAACTGGTTATTGGCGATCAGGTGTCCTGTCAGAATGATCTGATCGGTCACTTCATAGAACTTCATGGCCTTGTCGGCCGGAAGCGGATTGTCCTGACCGTCGATCGCTCCCGTCTGGAGAGCCGTGTAGACTTCGGTGAAGGCAAGCGGCGTCGGGTTTGCGCCAAGGGCTTCGCCGACGAACTGCCAGCCTTCGCCGCCCGGCATTCTCAGCTTCACGCCATCCAGATCAGCCGGCGTCATGACTTTCTTGTCGCCTTTTATGTTGACGTGGCGCGTTCCAATGTACGGATTTGCGAGGATTTTCACCTTCGCCTTGTCCTCGATCTCAGCGTAGAGATCCGACAGCACATCGCCGTCCATGACGGCTCTCATGTGATCGTAGTCGCGATAGAGGTAGGCGGTTCCAAGAATCGTCGTCGCCGGCACCTGGTTGTAGAAGTCGAAGACAGCAAGGTTGCCCATGTCGAGATTGCCGCGCTGCATGGCCGTCAGTTCAGTGCCCTGCTTGAAGAGCGTTGCGCCATGATAGGATTTGAAGTCGAACCCGTCGCCCAGGCACTCGCCGAACTCCTTTCGCAACGTGGTGGTGCGAATGTCGCTTTCGGGAACCGTATCAGAATAGATCAGCTCCACCTTTTCCTGGGCCAGCGCCACGGATGCAGTAAGGCAAAGCGCCGCCAATGCTGAGCCGCCCGCAAGAGTTTTCATGAATGTGCGCATGGATACCTCCCTTTCTGCGCTTCGGCGCGACCTCGCCGCGCCAAATTTTACTTCCTGACCGGTCGCAGGTGATCCGCGCCGGAAATCTCACAACGCCGTTATTGCGGCGCTGCCTCCTCGAAAGCTGCGAACGCAGCTTCCATCCTTGCAACATCGGGCGTCAGCCCGGTGAATAATTCAAAAGCCCGGACAGCCTGGAACACGGCCATCCCTGCGCCCGAGAGCGTTCTGCAACCACGCAGCCTGGCGACGCGCAGCAACTCGGTCTCGAGCGGAAAATACACAATGTCCGCGACCCACATTTCCGGACGAATGAACGCTTCGGGGAGTGGGAGGCCGGGCAGGTTCGCCATGCCGACGGGAGTAGCGTTCACAATCCCGTCCGCAGCGCTGGCTGCTTGTCCGGTATCATCCACTGCGAACGCCCGTCCGGAGCCATAACGATGGTTGAGCGCTTCCGCCAAAGCCGCGGCTTTGGAGGCGTCCGTATCGGCAATCATCAGTTTTTCTACATGGCAGTCCGCCAGGGCATGCGCCACTGCGGCTCCCGCGCCGCCGGCGCCGAGTAAAAGCACTGCGCTGCGCCGAACATCCCCCATGTTGCGGCGGAAATTCTCGGAAAAGCCCCAGAGATCTGTATTGTGTCCGAAACGCCCGCCATCCCGGAAAACCACCGTATTGACCGCGCCGACGGCGGATGCTGCGTCGGACAGCCCGTTCAAACAGTCGATGACTTCCACTTTGTACGGGTAAGTTACATTCAGACCCGCAAAACCGCAAAGCTCAGCGGCCGTGACGATGCTCTCGATGCCGGGATTGTCTGCCATCTCGGCGACGTCCAGCAGTTGATAAAGGTAGTTGAGATTCTGGCCGAAACCTTCCGTCTCATGCATGACGGGCGTTCGCGATAGTTGAATGCCTCGGCCAACGAGCCCGACCAGCACCGATCGGCGGTTGGGCGTCTCGCCAGTCATGTCCTGATTGATCCTGGCATCCTCGATGACCAAGCATTCTCCTCCCATCCTCGCAACGGGGCCAGTTATGTACTGTTTCGTTAAATTGTCAACGATTTTGTACTAAACAGTTAAAACAAACAATTGGCGTAGCGCGACAAAGGTCTGTAGAAGAGGGGATATGGAATCACAGCGGCAAGCCGAAACCGGGAAAACAATTCAGCGTCAGGGCTGGAAACAGGATCCGGAGGGCGTTCGTGCGAACATTCTCGAGGTCGCCCTTAAAGAATTCGCTGACCGTGGTTTGTCCGGCGCACGCATGGATGAGATCGCCGCCAAGACGCGGACGTCGAAGCGGATGATTTACTACTATTTCGGCGACAAGGACGGCCTCTACCGAAAGGTTCTGGAACAGACCTATCGCGAGGTGCGCACTGGCGAGAAAGAGCTCATGCTCGATCATCTCGCGCCGAAAGAGGCGCTGCGCCGTCTAACGGAATTCACTTTCGATCATCACAGCAAAAACCCGGATTTCATCCGCATCGTGATGATCGAGAACATTCATCACGGCGAATATCTCAAACATTCAGACCTGATACGCGGCTTGAACCAGGAGGCGATTTCGCGGATCGAAGCGATCTATGACAAGGGTCTCGAGCAGGGCGTGTTTCGAAAAGGCTGTTCGCCGCTTGCCATTCACTGGCTCATTTCCGCGCTGAGTTTCTTTAATGTTTCCAACAAAGTTACTTTCTCGCTGCTGTTTGGCGATGCGCTGCATGATCACGACGGGCAACTCGACCTGCGTTCCCAGGTGTCCGACGCCGTTCTGAAGTTCGTCGCGGAAGAATAGAGTGTGTCGACGAGGATGGGCGCGCCGCTAGCGTCTGGCCTTACGAACGCACTGGCGCACCTGACATTTCTTGGTGTCGCGCGCTGTCACATATGCGGGCTTTGACATGTTCGATGAACGGCAATCCCTGCTTGACGCCACAAACGCGTCATAAAGAGGTATCCCCGGATTTCGAGGTGACGCATAGTGCAGTTGAGCGATCCCATCACGCTTGAGCGCTGATTGTACCTGCGCGCAGGTCATTCCGCGCGTGTTATACGTGCTCATCGCGACGGCAGACGCGGCAACCATGCTTATGATGGCGGCAAGAAGAAGCGTTTTCATCGCCTTATCTCCGCAAATTCTGTTATCGGAAATATAGGACAGAATAGTCCAGGATAACAGTCAGGCCTGCAATGCAGGCGAACAACTTCCGCCAGTCAGAGCGTCAAAACGCTCTCGCTGACGTGTGTGCGTCCGGTGAAGGCGTAACGAAAACGGAGTGTCCGCAGTATTACACGTCGCAAATGACGATATCGGCGGCTTCAGGTCGTATGCGCTGCGCGACGTCGTAGGCGTCGAAATAATCCTGTGCTGCGACCTTGCATTCTCCGATCGGGTTGTCATCCGTGTCGAAGAACGCCACGTCGAACATGGCCAGTCCGGCGGGGGCGTTGTAGGCTGAGGCGACTGCATCGTGTTTCATTTGGAGTGAGGCTTCCTGTTATGGTTAATAAACAGTGTTTATACTTAATATTAACCATAATTGATAGTCGCTAGTTGCGATTCGGTCGCGTCAATTCACCAAAATTACCGAAATTTAATGTTTCTGAGGGGTTTGTAGCTCGAAAATCGGGTTTTGTCGCTTTTGGTGCCCCCTGCCGGACTTGAACCGGCACGCCCGAAAGGGCCACAGATTTTAAGTCTGTTGCGTATACCAATTTCGCCAAGGGGGCACGCGCCGCTACTGGTAAGTATCCGGAGGCGGATTGCAAGTTTTTTCAGGCAGCGCCACGTTCGCCGTGTACCGCAGCAATTTCGTTGAGATCGTCTTTGGTAATATCGGAAATCGGCAAGTGGACGCGCATTGTTTCAATCGGCTTGCCCGGCCGCATCACACCTACAACCGTCTCAACATCGGGGCAGCCCTCATCGCGGCAGGCAAGTTCGGTTACGGAGACAGCCACGTCTGGTTCGAGTTTGAGAACCTCTCTTGTCCATTCCTTGATCCGCCGTGTCTTGTCAGGAACGCCGCGTCGCGGGGCGAGGGGATTCGCGAGAGCCTTGATTGTCGATCTGGGGCGGGTGATATCAACCATGATGACTTCCTTGCCTGTTTGTCGCGGATAACTTCCAGACACGAGCCCCCTGGATGGCTACAAATCGAAAAACCTTCATTGTATCTTTCCTGATCCCGGTCAACGCCCGTTGGATGATAGCTGGCCGGCTATTCAGCGACGCCTCGAACAACTGCTTCACCGGATCGGGTTCGATGCCATCCGTGATGAATACGAGACGTGTTCGACGGTCCTCGTCCGGCCAACGTTCGAGGACGGTGTGCGGATAGACAACATGTTGAACGGCATGGACGATGCGTGGTCTATCCGGGTCTCCCTCAACGCTGATAATTCCCTTGACCCTGAGAAGGCTCGGGCCGGCTGACTTGCTGAGAAGCTCGAGAAATTGTTGGAATGCTGCGGCTTCAACCGGTTCGTCCCGGAGGATGGCGAATGTTCGGATCCGCGCGCCGTGGCGTGTAAGACGCGCCTTGTCGTCATCCTGTTTGGCCTGGATTTTGTTATCAGAGGCGATCGCGCCTTCCAACGCGAGCCATAATGTCACATCGTCTCCGAGATCCGTTGGCCGGTAACGACGCGGCAGGAACAGTTCCGCAGCGTCGAAATCACTTTTGCGCCAATCTATGATCGGAGCAGATGGGTTGAGAATGGAGAGTTGGGCGCGCAGTCTTTCGATATCTGTCTTTGTCGCTGGATCGCGGGCGAGATCGGTTTTGGTGAGAACAAGGCGATCCGCAAATGCAATCTGCTTGGAAGCTTCAAACTGGTTTTCAATGGCAAGTTCGGCTGTAAGAATGTCCACAAGGGTGACAATTCCGGCGAGTTCGAAGTTGCGCGCCACGATATGATCGGCAAGGCCGAATGCCGCGGCGCCGCCCGGCAACAACTGGTTGACGACCGGGGCAGGGTCAGCAAGTCCCGTGGTTTCAATGACGACGCGACTGAATGCGACTTCTCCCGCGTCAACCATCGTCTGCAATTCGTACAGAGTTGAACGTACGTCGCTTCCCAATGTGCAGCACAGACATCCTGTCGTGGCGCGCGTGATCCGGCTTTCGCCCACCCGAACAAGGTCATGATCCAGTGCAACGTCGCCGAATTCGTTGATAATGACAGCGGTGTCGCCAAAAGCAGGCTGCTGCAGCACATGGTTCAGGAGCGTGGATTTTCCTGCGCCAAGGAACCCTGTCAGAAGAAAAACCGGGATTTTGCCTCTGCCGACCGTATTTTTGGACAAAGCGGTTTCCTTGTCGTTGTCGAGCGAAATTCATGTGTTATAGTATAACAAATTCTGTTTGAGCAGGTAATATTTTTGCCTATTGGACGTCAAGTTTGATAGAAGGGATCGCGCGGCCTGACCGGCGTGGCAAGGTGGCGCTCCAAATCCTGTTTTCGACTATCGCAAATGTCGCTGGTTGATGGCGCGCGCCAAGCGCCAGTCGGAGTTTTCATGTCGGATTTTGCGCTCCGAAACCAATCATTTATAGCGGGTCGAAGCAAAATGATGAGTTCAAAACCCGAATGAAAATCGCCGTTGAAAACGCCGCTACTGCCCTGCGCAGCATCTTCCCCGAAACGCCGCTGCAGCTGAACGAATTTCTGAGCAATCGTTACGACGCCCGGATTTTTCTCAAACGTGAAGATCTCTCGCCGGTGCGTTCGTTCAAAATTCGCGGCGCCTTCAATTTTCTGCGAAAGGCGATCGAAAATGATGCAGACGCCAATCGTTTTGTCTGCGCGTCGGCCGGCAATCACAGCCAGGGCTTTGCGTTCGCCTGCCGCCATTTTGCGCGTCACGGCGTGGTCTACATGCCCGTTACGACGCCGCAGCAGAAGATCGACAAGACGAGAGCTTTCGGCGGCGAATATATCGATATCCGGCTGTTCGGCGACATATTTGACGACTGCTATCGCGCGGCGGTTGACTATGGACTGCAGAACGACGCCGTCATGGTGCCGCCGTTCGATCATTCCGACATCATCGAAGGACAGGCGACCGTAGCTGTCGAAATTGCGACGCAGATGCCCGAAGGCGAGGGGATTGATCTCGTGCTTGTGCCGGTAGGCGGCGGCGGGCTTGCGTCCGGGATGACAGGGTATCTCGATGGCGTCGTCGCCAGGGATAGTTTCATTTTTTGCGAACCAGCCGGCGCGCCGAGCCTCAAGGAATCGTTGGCCGCGGCCAGTCGCGTCAGGCTCGCTCAGGTGGACAATTTCGTGGATGGCGCTGCTGTCGCTGAAATTGGGGTTGAAAATTTCGAGCGTCTCAAGGGGTTTTCACCTGAACAAGCGGTCACGATCGACGAAAACGCGATCTGTGCAACCATGACGGAGTTCCTGAACGTCGAGGGGGTGGTTCTGGAACCGGCAGGTGCGCTGCCAATTGCAGCGCTCGAAAAAGTCGATCCGGATATGCTGAAGGGCAAAACAGTGATTGTGATCGTCTCGGGCGGCAATTTCGATTTCGAGCGGCTGCCCGACGTCAAGGAAAGGGCGATGCGCTATTCGGGGCTGAAGAAGTACTTCGTCATTCGGCTGGCTCAGAGACCGGGAGCTCTGCGCGACTTTCTCAATATGCTCGGTCCGGAAGATGATATTTCCCGCTTTGAATATCTGAAGAAGTCGGCGCGCAACTTCGGGTCAGTGCTGATCGGGATCGAAACAAAGCATTCGAGCAACTTCGCCGATTTGACGCAGAAGTTCACTGAGTCGGGCCTGCGCTACCAGGACATCACTGAAAACGACATCCTGTCCAGTCTGATAATCTGACAACTTGCAATCGCTGATGAAATCGGTTTGGGATTAGACCCCGCCGGGCGGAGCGGGAGGAGGATTCAGATAATGGCCGGTATCGTGGCCCTTGCGGCTGCCTATATCTTTTCGCAGTTTTACAGGTCGTTTCTGGCTGTGCTTACGCCGGTGCTGTCCGAGGAGCTTGGCGCAACCAAGGCGGACTTGTCCCAGGCCTCCGGCATATGGTTCCTTACATTCGCGCTCATGCAGTTCATCGTGGGCGTGTCGCTTGACCGGTTCGGGCCAAGGCGCACCGCAGCGGTTCTTTTTGCCTTCGGTTCTGGAGGCGGCGCTTTGCTGTTTGCCAGCGCCAATACGCCTTCCACCATCACGATTGCGATGGGTATGATCGGCATTGGCTGTTCTCCAGTTCTGATGGCGTCGCTCTTCATTTTCGCCCACCGGTTCGCTGCGGCGCGTTTCGCAGTGCTTTCATCATGGCTTATGGCGCTTGGCACAGCGGGCAATGTTATTGGCGCCCGGCCTCTGGTGCTTGCAATAGAAATGGCGGGCTGGAGAACGACCATGCTCACGCTTGCGTTCATATCAATTGCTGTGGCAGTCGCGGTTTTTTTGATCGTAGAGGATCCCCCGAGACAAAAAAGTGACGGGTCCAGCTTCGGCGGGTATCTGCAACTGTTGAAGATGCCGGCGATGTGGCTGATTGGCCCGCTTATGGCGGTCAGCTATGCGCCCGCCGCCGGTATACGAGGCCTGTGGATAGGGCCTTATCTTTCGGATGTTTACGGGCTTTCACCCGACGCCCTGGGCAATGTGGCGTTATTCATGGCGGTTTCCATGATCATAGGCGCGTTCATATATGGGCCGATGGATACGCTGTTGAATACCCGCAAATGGGTCGGGTTCTTCGGAAACGTCGTCCTGACCCTGGCTCTGCTGGCGTTGTTTGTATGGCCAGTCCTTCCGGTGCTGCAGGCAAGTCTCTTGATGATCGTCATCGGCCTGTTCGGCGCCAGCTATGGATTGATCATGGCGCATGGTCGCGCCTTCTGCCCGCCCAATCTGGTTGGGCGCGGGGTCACGCTGCTGAATTTCTTTTCGATCGGAGGCGTGGGGTTGATTCAGTTCCTGACCGGACGTATTGCCGACAGCACTTTTGATCCGGCCGCCCCGGAGCGCGCCTTTTCTCTGGTGTTTGCAACCTATGCCGGCCTCATGCTCATAGCGCTTGTGATCTATCTGTTTTCGCAGGACAAGCCGCCGCGCGAAAAAGCCGGGTAGATACGCAGCGTGATCGCGCCCAAAGGGCTAGAGGCCAAGTCCCTCTATCCACTTGGTGATGATATCCGCTGCTTCCTGTGTCGTGCCGGGAGATACGATGTCGCCCGCAAGCACGTGCTGCGATGCGCTGTCCACATTTTCGATCACCACGATTTTCGCGTCGCCGCCCCATCGTTCGGCCATTTTCCGTGTTTCTTCCGGGCTGACCACCTGATCATTTTCTGAGATCAGAAATAGAGCAGGAACCGTGATTGCCTCGATGTCGGATTTGCGCGTGTCCCTGACGAGCTCCGCCATCGGCAGCAGCACGGATGACGGATAGCGGGTTGTCCAATTCTCTCTCTGACCCTCGTTCTCAGGCTCGAAACTGCGCCATTCTCCAACGGTCAGATCAAGGATCTGCCGCGCCCAGGGACCAGCCAGCAGGTCCGATCCGGCGGCCTGCATTCTGTAATTGGGAGAGATCATCACCAGTCCTGCCACATCCGGCAACGGGTTTTGCCGAGCCGTCAGCCATGTCGCCAGCGTACCGCCGGTGGAGGTGGCCATGACAACAACATGTTCGCCGATCCTGCGGCCGATCTCCACAGCTTCAGCGGTGTCGTTTATCCATTTGTTGTAAGTTGCTTCGCCCATGGCTTCGGGTGTTCGGCCATGTCCTGCCAGGCGCGTATAGAAGAGATTGGCGCCAAGCCTTTCTGCTACAAGATCGGGCACAGGCCTGATTTCGGCGGGCGAAGCGGAAAAACCGTGGATGTAGACGATCGAGATCGGCGTCTTCGCCTTTGAATTGGGGTAAGCCCAAACGAGTTGCTTGTTGTTGTTTTCGCGGATGTCGTTGAAGCGCGATTCCCTTTCAGCGACATAGGCGTCTATGTCGTCGCCGATCGCCGCCGGGTCGAAGCGTAGGGCCGTGTCGGGCTGAATGCGTGGGCCGGCGAGATAAATGATCGCCAGCGCCGCGATCACAATGGCTGCGGAGTAAAATAGTACCCGTAACCTGGAACGCTTTTTTCTCTTCATTCGGTTTGTCCTCCCGTTCAGGAATCGTGCATATCAATGTCGATGTTCGGTCGATCGACCACCTCGCGCAACGCGAAGGACGAGTTGATCTTGACCACATGCGGCAATGCCGAAAGCCATTCCTTGTGGATTCTTTCGTAGTCCGGCAGGTCGCGGGCGGCAACCCGCAACACGTAATCGTATTCTCCCGACATGAGATAGCAAACCAGCACATTCGGACAGCGCTTGACCGCAGCTTCGAATTCGCTAAGCGTCTTGCCGAATTGTCCCGACAGCGAAATCTGTACGATTACGGTCATGCCATGGTTGAGCGCATTGTTTGAAATGCGCGCATAGTAGCCCCGTATGACTCCGGATTTTTCCAGAATATCGAGGCGGCGCGAACATGCCGACGGGGAAAGCCCGACCTTGTCCGCCAGGTTTGCGTTGGAGATGCGGCCATCCTGCTGCAGTGTTCGCGCAATGGCGATATCAATTGCATCAAGCTTGTTCATTCGAATATCCTTCGAATTATTATAATTTTTTCGAATATTATTCAAAACGAGCATGCCTATCAATCCCAGTTTGCAAGGACATTTCGCGGGTTTTGCGATGAAATGTTCGCCATTGTGACTGCGGCGACCAGACGCCGCTGCGATGAGGAGACATCAGAAATGCGCGTGGGTTGCCCAAAGGAAATCAAGAACAACGAATATCGGGTCGGCCTTACGCCAGGCTCTGTCCGTGAATATGTCGCTCACGGTCACGAAGTGATCATGGAAACCGGGGCGGGTCTCGGCATCGACGCAGACGACGGAGCCTATCGCGCCGCGGGAGCAAAGATCGTCGAAACGGCGAAAGATGTTTTCGAACAGGCGGATATGATCGTAAAGGTCAAGGAGCCACA
The DNA here is from genome assembly GCA_024343425.1 of Rhizobiaceae bacterium MnEN-MB40S. Taxonomy (GTDB): domain Bacteria; phylum Pseudomonadota; class Alphaproteobacteria; order Rhizobiales; family Rhizobiaceae; genus Flavimaribacter. The sequence continues at coordinate 18,700 of BRLC01000025.1, read as the reverse complement.
GCCGGCGGAATGGGCGATGCTCAGAGAAGGCCAGTTGCTCTACACCTATCTGCATCTGGCTCCGGATCCGGAACAGACGAAAGGTCTGGTGGAATCCGGCTGTACGGCGATCGCCTACGAAACCGTCACCGACGCCCATGGCGGACTGCCGCTTCTTGCTCCGATGTCCGAAGTCGCCGGGCGGCTCTCGATACAGGCGGGCGCCACGGCGCTTGAAAAGATCAATGGCGGCCGCGGTCTCCTGCTCGGCGGCGTGCCGGGCGTATTGCCGGGCAAGGTCACCATTATCGGTGGCGGCGTGGTCGGGCTCAATGCAGCCAAGATGGCTGTGGGCCTGGGCGCTGACGTCACCATCGTCGACCGTTCGCTCGGACGCTTGCGCGAGCTGGACGACATTTTCAGCGGACGTATCCACACACGGTATTCGACCATTGAAGCCGTCGAAGAAGAGGTTTTTTCAGCCGATGTCGTAATCGGCGCCGTTCTGATACCTGGCGCGGCCGCCCCGAAGCTCGTCACAAGAGAAATGCTTTCGGGCATGAAAAAGGGCGCGGTCATTGTCGATGTCGCCATCGACCAGGGCGGATGTTTCGAAACCTCTCACGCGACGACGCATTCCAACCCGACGTTCGAGGTCGATGGCGTTATCCATTATTGCGTCGCCAATATGCCGGGCGCAGTTCCCGTCACCTCGGCGCATGCGCTCAACAACGCCACGCTGCAATACGGGCTGCAGCTTGCGGACAAGGGATTGAAGGCCATTGCGGAAAACCGGCACTTGCGCGCCGGCCTCAACGTTCACAGGGGACGTATTACGAACGAAGCCGTCGCCAGCGCTCTCGGATATGAACTTGCCGAGCCGGAAAGCTTTCTCAAGGTCGCTTGACGTTTCTCCCTCAAGCGATCACGTCAAGCCAGCCCCGCCGCACCAACGGGGCTGGTTTTTTATCACCCGGATTTGCCTGATCAGTCCCGTTTCATGATCTTGAGCAAGTCATCGTCCGTCAGCGGATGGATGAACGTGTCGCTCTGGCCGATCGGTTCGAAGCCGAATTTCTGGTAAAGCGGGAGGGCCGCCGGGTGGTCCAGCGTACAGGTGTTGATCGTGACCTTGTTGGGATTGAGCTCCCATGCGGCGTCGATCGCCTGTTTCAGGAACCAGCGGCCCAGTCCCATGCCATGGGCGTGGTCCATCAACCCGAAATATTCGATGTTTACAGAATCATCCTGCTGCGCGCGCAATTCGAAAAGTCCCGTTGGCGCGCCGTCCAGATAAAGCACGTCGATCGTCGTCTCTGGCGAATGAACGAGAGCGGCAAGGGCCACGTCATCGAGCCGAAGCCGGGCCACCCAGTGCCAGCGGCGACCAATGCGATACTGGAGATAACGATAGAAATGAAGCGGCATCTGATCCTGGCGCATCAGTGCGACGTGCAGGTTGACCGGCATGGGCGCGGTCAGTTTGGGGCGCTCTTTCTGTTCGAGATAGGTGACGACGGCTTTTCGCGGTGTTTTTCTGATCATCAACTGTTTCCCGTGTCTATCGGGGTGTCGTCGCGCGAGCCCCATTCAGACCAGGAGCCGTCATAGAGCCTGTTGTCCTGGTGACCGAGAGACTCCAGGGCAAGAATAATCGCCGCCGCCGTAACGCCGGAGCCACAGCTCGTCACTACAGGCTTGTCCAAATCCATTCCTGCTTCGTTGAAAACGGATCTGAGCGCTTCGAGATCTTTCAGATAGCCGTTCTCCGACAGGGTCATGACCGGTAAGTTGTAGGCGCCGGGCATATGTCCCGAACGCATGCCCTCGCGCGGTTCCGGCTCGCTGCCGGAAAATCTTCCGGGACTGCGCGCATCGGCGATCTGCGCGCCGCCTTCCGAGACGATCGTTTGGACCAGCGAGAAGGGGGCGACGCGGCTGTCATCGAAATCTGCGATGAATTCCGCCGGCGTCACCACCGTCATATTGCTGGTGACGGGTCTGCCGTCCTTTTTCCAGTTGTCGAATCCGCCATCAAGAACGTGGACTTTCTTCGCGCCCATGACGCGGAGCATCCACCATACGCGCGGCGCAGTGAAAATACCCGGACCGTCATAGACGATGATCGTATCGTCGTTCGACAATCCCAGCTTGGACGCATGTGCTTCGAAAACCGCAGGAGAGGGAAGCGTGTGAGGCAGGGCGGCTCCCGGCTCTACGACCGCGTCCTGATCGAAGAACACGGCTCCCGGAATATGACCAACTTCGTATTCCTCTCGCTGGTTTCGGTTGTGTACGGGCAGATACCACGATGCGTCCACGATTTTCAGATCTGGTTGCGAGAGGCGCGACTCCAGCCAGTCGGCAGAAACGACAAAGGGGCTTTTCACAGACATGAGCGAATGATCCTATTCCGGTAACGCGCCGAACCGTATTCGGAATCGTCTGTTTTCTCGACCCTTTTTCTCGATCTTTCCGATATGAATTTCGCCGACTTCCTTGGTCTCGGAAACATGGGTGCCTCCGCATGGCTGGCTGTCGATCGACGAGCCTTCGCCGATACAGACAAGCCGTACGCGGCCGCTGCCTTTCGGAGGGCGGACATTCTTCGATTTCACAAGATCCGGATTGGATTCCAGTTCGGCTTCGGTGATCCATTGCGTAAAGATCGGATGGTTGCCTTCCACGAGTTTCATCAGCTTTTCGGTGACATCCTTCTTGTCGACGATCTCGCTCATGTCGAAATCGACCCGGCTCTCGTTCTCGCCAACCGAGGCGCCGGTAATGCCGTAGGGGCAAATAACCGTCAGCAGATGGCAGGCGGTATGCATGCGCATCAGCTTGTAGCGTCGCTCCCAGTCGATGTGGAGGACCAGCTTTTCACCGACGCCCGGAACCGGTTGATTGTTCGCAGGCACGTGGATGATCTCGGCCTTGCTTTCGCCCGTAATCGTCGCGGCGATGTCGATCCGGGATCCATCCTCGCGCTCAAAAAAACCGGTGTCGCCCGGCTGGCCGCCTGAGGTTGCGTAGAAGCATGTGCGGTCGAGCACTATGCCGCCTCGATCATTTATCGCGACGACCGTGGCTTCGGAAGTCGTCAGATAGCTGTCTTCGATGAAAAGCGGTTTAGTGTCCGGCACGGTCAATCCTCGACGAAGGGTATGTCGATCGCCGATTCCCTTTCCATCCAGTCAGGGTAGGGCAGATCCTTTGATTTCAGGAATTCAGGATTGAAGAGCTTTGACAGGTAACGGTTTCCGTAATCGCACAGCACGGTCACGATCGTATGCCCCGGACCCATCTCCTGCGCCATGCGGATTGCGCCAGCTACGTTGATGCCCGAGGAACCGCCAAGGCACATTCCCTCATCCTGGATGAGATCGAAAATGATCGGCAGCGCTTCCGAATCCGGGATCGAATAGGCGAAATCCGGGGTGAAGCCTTCAAGGTTGGCCGTGATGCGTCCCTGACCGATGCCCTCTGTGATGGAATTTCCTTCGGATTTGAACTCGCCATTGACGTAATATTCGTAGAGAGCAGCGCCTTTCGGATCGGCAAGTCCAATTTTTACGTTCGGATTGCGCTCCTTGAGGCCAAGGCTGACCCCGGCGAGAGTGCCGCCCGAGCCGACGGCGCAAATGAAGCCGTCTACCTTGCCGTCCGTATCCCGCCAGATTTCCGGCGCGGTGGTCTCGACATGCGCCTGTCGATTGATGGCGTTGTCGAACTGGTTTGCCCAGATAGCGCCGTATTCTTCTTCAGCCGCAATCTGTTCGGCCAGACGGCTCGACAAGCGAACGTAGTTGTTGGGATTGCGATAGGGCGCAGCCGGCACCTGCACGAGCTCAGCTCCAAGGAGGCGCAGCGCATCCTTCTTTTCCTGGCTCTGTGTTTCGGGAATGACAATAACGGTGCGGTATCCGAGCGTCTTGGCGACCATGGCCAGGCCAATGCCGGTGTTTCCGGCCGTGCCCTCGACGATGACGCCGCCAGGGCGCAGCAAGCCTTTCTTCTCGGCGTCGCGCACGATGTAGAGCGCCGCCCGGTCCTTCACCGATTGGCCAGGGTTCAGGAACTCGGCTTTGCCGAGGATCGTGCAGCCGGTAAGCTCGGAGGCCTTCTTCAGCTTGATCAGCGGCGTATCGCCTATGCCGCCCAGCACCGATTCTTCAAAATTCATGGCGTTTCGCCTCCCGTTTGACGCGACACGGCGCGATCTTCATAACAGTTTGTCGCCTGCAGACAAGGCAGTCGTTGGCCAATGGATAGTCTCTCGGCGGCGCGTAAACAAGGAATGTCATTCGCCCGTGATGCGCCCTTGCGATAGCCGATTTTCCGTTGCCGACGGGATTTCAAATTATTATTTGCGACACGCCGTGACCGTCACGCCTTTTCATAGACAAGCTGCCGAACATTGATGTTTTCTGCACGAAAACCGGCCTCGCAATAATTGAGATAGAATTCCCAGAGTCTTTTGAAACGGCCATCATAACCAAGTGGCTGTATGGTCGGCCAGGCGGTGGTGAAGCGTTTATACCATTCAGAGAGCGTGCGCGCATAGTCATGCGCAAAGGCGCGTTCCGACGTCAGCGACAGTCCGGCTTCCTTCCCCAGGTTTGCCATGATTTCCCGCGTCGGCAACATGCCTCCCGGAAACACGTATTTCTGGATGAAGTCGGGACTCCGACGGTACTGCGCATATTCCTTTTCGTGAATCGTGATCACCTGCACTCCGGCCGAACCACCGGGTTTGAGGCACTCACTCAACTTCTCAAAATAGACATTCCAGTATTTTTCGCCGACAGCCTCGAACATCTCCACCGAGACTATGTGGTCATACTGTCCTTTTTCCTCCCGATAGTCCTGGAAACGCAACTCCACGAGATCGGTCAAACCGGCCTTTTCTATCCTGTCTCTGGCGTAGTCGAGCTGGCTCTGGCTTATCGTCAAGCCTGTGACTTTGACGCCCCTGTCCTTCGCCAGATATTCGGCGAACGCGCCCCATCCGCAGCCGATCTCCAGGATATGGTCCCCGGGCTTCGCGCCGATAGCGTCGGCGAGCGCGGCGTATTTGGCTTTTTGCGCGCTTTCCAGATCGTTGGCGCCGGTCTGATACAAAGCGGACGAATAGGTCATGCCGGGGTCGAGCCACTGCTCGTAGAAGGAGTTGCCGAGGTCGTAGTGCGAGGCGATATTCTTCTTCGCCTGGCTCTTGGTGTTGCTGCGCAGGAAGTGACGCAAATTCTCGACGACCAGGGAAAGCAAACGCGCGATGCCGGCCATGTGGCTGCGCATATCGGCGTTGACGACAAACAGTTCCAGAAACGTCGGCACGTCGGGGCTGTCCCAATCACCGTCGATATAGGTCTCCGCGACGCCGATCGTGCCGCGACGGATCGCGGCGGGGATGAGCTTCCAGTTGTGCAGGATAAGCGTTGCGTCCGGGCCCGGTTCGTCGCCGCTGATCGAATGCGAGTTCCCGTCGGGAAACTGGATGGATAGCGAACCCCGTTTCAGATCCGCAAGCATGCGCAACATTGCGCGCGCGCCGACCGGTATTTTGTGTTGGGGAAGGTGTTCTTGAGATTGTCCAGTTGTTGACATGGAGCCGGATCCGTCAATTTCGTTTTCCGACAAAGGCTTCTCCCTGCTTGTACTAGCGCGGATATGTGCGCCGGCTTATGTTCTGTCTGGACCGGCGGGCTTATCTATTGTTCCTGCTCTTGCCAGCGCGCTTTTTATATCGTCATCCTGCGGCTTTTGTCTTCCCGCCGAGATGCTTTTTTCAGGGTCAAGCGAACTGGAGAGACAGTTTGGCCGCGGAAATTGCCCGGGCGTGGGTTCGATATCCTCGGCCGGCGCGCTTGTTCCTACTTCCTGTTTGACGCCCGCCAAGTCGATTGCCGCCTGGAAGAACCCCAAGCCAGGCGCGCCTGTTCCATTCGTGGTGCATAAGTGGAATGTTTCACCTGTCAGGCGCTTGCAGATCGACGGGATGTGCGGATCAATAGATACGCAAATGATTGGAACGAGCCTTGCGAAGCTGTGAGAGCGCCTGGAACGATAAGTGGCGAAGACCGATACCAGGAATTCGACGACAATCAGGTCGCTGAATTCGTGCTGGGAACGTTGTCGCACGACCAGCGCGCCGTGTTCATAAATCGTCTGCGCATCGATCCTTCTCTTGCAATGGCTGTGCGACGCTGGGAGGCTCGCCTGCTGCCGTCGAGTGATGAGATCACGACGGACGAAGCTCAGCGCGCCGCGAACCAAAACACCGAACAGGCACTCTACAAAGCGCCTGAACAACCGGCGGCCTGGTGGTCCAGCCTCGCCGTGTGGCAGGCCGCAAGCGCCGTGTGCCTCGCAGCAGTGTTGTTGCTTGGGGCATCCCTTTTGGCGCTGCAACGGGGGACGGATCGATTTTCTCCTGTATTCGTCGGCCGCGTCGCCGGAAATCCGGATATCGTGCAGCTTCTCGTCGCCTATGATCCGGCGCGATCCGTGTTGAAGATCAACCGGACGCAAGGTGGGCCCGGGCAGGGGCGAGATTTTGAACTTTGGCTGATCTCCGTCGGGAACCCGCCCGCCTCCCTGGGCCTGCTCGCAAGAGACCGTATTTCCGAAATTACGGTTCCGGACGGCTTGGCCGCGCGCATGGACAACGCCGTCCTCGCGATCAGCGATGAGCCGGCCGGCGGCTCGTCTTCCGGGCAGGCGATTGGCGCTGTGCTGGCGACGGGCAATCTGGTGCGCCTGTAGCGGATTATCACAATTTGCAAAGCGCCCAGAGCGCGGAGATGTCGAGGCTGCAGGTTTTCTCGAGGCTCTGCAGATCAACGCGCAGTTTACTATTTGAATTTGTCGGGAACTGGAGGCCTCGCCCGGAATCGAACCGGGATAGAAGGATTTGCAGTCCTCTGCGTAACCATTCCGCCACGAGGCCTCGGTATGCCAATCGGCCGAACGCACTTAGAATGAAATCAGCACCAGTGCAAGGTCAATCCTCTAAAAATCCTGTTCGCTCCAACGCGTATGTCGATTTGGGTTGTCACGAGCATTCGGCAACCGCTTACGATCCTGAATTGCCGCCGTTTTTGACCTTGCGCCCGAACCTGACGGCCAGACGACGGCGCCAGCGGCGCACCATCGGCAAGTCGTGTGACAACACGAGCAAGCCAAGTGGAATCATCCAGAAACCGAGTATCGGCAAAAAGCCCAGAATTCCGCCAGCGACGAGCAAAGATCCAAAGCCCACCCTGAACAGGCGCGAGCGCGGAAGTCCGAGCTTCCGGTTGCCGAGCTTGACATGCGGACGCGAGCGTTTGTCTGCGTGCGCGGAACCAGCCTGTTCCTTCATCCTTTTCCATTCCGCCTTGTCATTTTCAATTCAACGCTCCGCAGCTCTCGTGAGGATTGTCGAAACCATTGGGCATACATGGGGCATTTTTTGGAAAAAAGGCTTGGCAACCCAATGATTCTTTTCTATACGCGTCGGCACCGTCACAGACGCCATGTTCCCCGGTAGCTCAGTGGTAGAGCAGTTGACTGTTAATCAATTGGTCGCTGGTTCGAATCCGGCCCGGGGAGCCACTTACGCGAAATCCACAGGTTTCCTGCGATGTTTGCTGACGGCAATCAATAAACGCAACTTTATTTGGCATATCACGTGTGCCCGTCCGAGATGGTGGTTTGTTGCACGGCATGCAAATATGGCGTTGCCGATGGGCTGGCGAGGCGGAAATAAAGGTGTCGGGACTTGACCGCTTCACGCTCGCACCCGAACGCGGGAGATTGTAGCTGGCGATGAATACGCAGGGTTCACGGGCCGTCGACGTTCTGGTGGTGGGTGGTCGAACCACCGGCCTTATGCTTGCTGTTCGGCTGGCGCGCCAGGGCGTCAATGTACGCATCGTGGACGGGTCGCCCGGCATCAACGCCTTTTCGCGCGCGACGCTCTTGCATTCACGCTCTCTCGAGCTTCTCGACAATCTGGGAATTGCGGATGAGATCAGGGAGAACGGACAGCCGTTGCGTGGCATGCGTCTGTTTATGGACGGCAGGCAAGTCCTGCAGACACGGGATCCGCCGGTTGAATCCAGCTATCCTTATGGAATTTCCTACTCGCAGGCGCAGATCGAGGGGCTCCTGGAGGCGAAACTGCGTGAGCTGGGCGTGCGGGTGGAGCGCAGCACCGAGCTTGTTGGTCTCGAACAGGACGGCGACAGCGTTCAGGCGACGCTCAAGCGCGCGGATGGGGTCGAGGAATCCTTCCAGGCTGGTTATCTGGTCGGTTGCGACGGCGCCCACAGTTCCACGCGCCACCTGCTGGGAATCGAGTTTCCCGGCGCGCAAAGCAAATTCTCTTATTTTCTCGCCGATGTCATATCCGAGAACGATGAACCTTCCGACGCCTGGTTTTATTTTATGCATCGAGAGGGTTCGCTCATATTCGCCATACTCAATGGCGGCCGGCGCCAGATAATCGGTCCGCTTGCGGGCGGCCATTCCGCGGATGAAAAGCCTGATCTGGCCGAAGTGCAGGAACTGGTAGATCGGCGCTCCGGAGGAAACTATCGGCTCAGCGATCCGCGCTGGCTAACCTATTTTACGATCAACTACCGGGTTGCAGAGCGATACCGCGACGGCCGTGTTTTCCTTGCAGGGGACGCCGCGCATGTCCATTCGCCTTTCGCCGGCCACGGCATGAACACCGGTATTCAGGACGCTTGCAATCTTGCCTGGAAATTGTCTCTCGCGATCCGTGGTGTCGCGTCGGAGGCGCTTCTTCAGAGCTACGAGGTGGAAAGACGTCCCGTTGCTAAGCAGGTGGTCGAAAACACGCAGAGGTTCACGGAGCCGGGCGAGATTTATCCCGCCATGACGGACAACGAGCGGGAGGCTTTCCTGAAAGGCTTTCACAGGGAAGGCGACGAACTGGTCGCTTTCCGTCGCAATTTCGAAGAGCTCGATATCGACTACGGCGCAAGTCCGCTCAGCATGGACGATGCTCCAGATCTCCCGCAAGAGGTTCGCCCAGGACTGGAAGCCCGGAATGTCTCCGGATTGCTGCATAATGACGCCAATTGCAATCTGTTCGATTTTCTGGGTGGCCCACATCACTGCCTGCTCGTTTTTGCCGGCAAGGAGACGTCCGTTGACGTGGCCGGCGTTCAAGCCGTCGAAGCGTCGGACAAATACAGTTCGTGGATGGATGTCTATCTTGTGCTTCCGCGGCGCCAGGGCGTGATCCCGGAGAACGTTTCAGTGCTTCTTGATCCGGAATCCCTACTCGCCGAACGATACGGCATGGCGTCCGGCGGACTTTACCTGTTCAGGCCGGATGGCTACGTCGCCTATCGTTCGCGTCGGACGGACTGTCTTGGGAACTATGTCGAAGAAGTTATGCTAGGCGGTTAACGCAGAATCCCGATATGCCGCCTTACGACTGCTGCCTGATTGTTTTCTGCGATATCCTGCGCGTCCCGACCTGACGTCGAATGAAAGCCGCGGCGAACAGGGATGACAGAATGAGAATAATCGTCGGGGCAGAGGCGCTGTCGAGGAAGAAGCTGAGATACGTCCCCGCAAGCATTGCGCCCATGCACACGGCGATCGCCACAATAAGCATGGTGCTGAACTTTCGAACGAGCAGGAAAGCGATGGCGCCGGGGGAGATCAACAGGCCGATAGCAAGGATCAGCCCGGCGGCAGAAAGAGTCGCCACGATCGTCAGAGAGAGCGCCGCCAGCAGTCCGTAGTGCAGCCAGTTTACCCGCAATCCGGAGGTTCTGGCCTGCACCGGATCGAAGCTGTGCAACAGCAGATCCTTCCATTTCAAGGCGATGGCTCCTGAAACGACGAACGAGATAACGCCGGCCGTCCACAGATCCTTCTGTCCCACACCCAGGATGTTGCCGAAAAGAACATGGTCGAGATGTATATTGGTGTCGATCGACACATAAAGCACGATGCCGACGCCGAACATGCCGGAAAAGACGACGCCCATGACGGTGTCCTGTTTGACCCGCGAATTGTGGGACAGATAACCGGTTGCGAGCGCACAGGTCATGCCGGCCGCAAAGGCGCCGGCGATCAGCGGGATTCCGAGAATGTAGGCGAGGACGATGCCGGGCAGGACAGCGTGGCTGACGGCGTCGCCCATCAGCGCCCAGCCCTTGAGAACCAGATAGCAGGAAAGCAATGCTGTCGGAATCGACACGATCATCGAAATATAGAAGGCCTTTTGCATGAAGGCGAAGCCGAAAGGCATGAGAAGCGTGTCGATCATCGGTCTGGCGCTCCGCCGGTTGCGGATCCTATTGTGTCCGTCGGTGGTCTGTTGAGGGCTTCCTCAGCCTTGCGTCGCGCAGCCAGCAATCCGTGCTTCGGCGCGAACACGAAGACAACGAGGAAGATAATGGTCTGCAGCGTGACGATGACGCCGCCCGTCGCGCCATCAAGGAAATAGCTCGCATAGGCGCCGACGAAGCTCGTGATCGCGCCAATCGCGACGGATGTAAGGATCAGCCGGGGGAACCGGTCGCACAGCAGATAGGCGGTGGCGCCCGGCGTGACCACCATGGCGATAACGAGAAAGGCTCCGACCGTCTGCATGGCCGCCACAACCGACGCGGACAGCAGGACGAAAAAGACCGCCTTGAGGATATCCGGACGCAGGCCGATCGATCGTGCGTGGCTCTCGTCAAAGAAGGTCACCATCAGATCCTTCCACTTCGCCAGCAGTATGGCCAATGAAATAAAGCCGATCAGCGCCAGTTGCAGCGTGTCTTGCGGGGTTATGGCGAGGATATTGCCCATAATGATCGTCTGGATGCTGATCGACATCGGATTCACCGACACTATGAACAAACCGAGACCGAAGAAGGATGTGAAAATCAGTCCGATGATCACGTCAATCTTCAGGCCCGAACGCTCCGACAGGAAGAGCATGGCGCCGGCCGCCAGGCCTCCGGCGATAAATGCGCCGAGCGCAAAAGGGAGTCCGAGAACATAAGCTCCGGCCACGCCGGGGACGACGGAATGGGATAAGGCGTCGCCAATGAGTGACCAGCCCTTGAGCATGAGATAGGCAGAAAGGAAAGCGCAGACGCCGCCGACCAGAGCAGACACCCACATCGCGTTGGTCATGTAATTGTAGGTGAAAGGTTCAAACAGATAAGCAGTCACTGCTGGGCCTTTCTGGTTTTGGATTGTTCTCCGTACTGGACGAACGGGCGTTCGTCGTCGGTCAGGATGGTAACCTCGCGCGTGTCGTCGTCGTCATGCAGATCTTCTCCGCCCAGTGTGAAGTGCCGCAGAACGCCGCCAAAAGCCTTTTCGAGGTTTTGCCGGGTGAACGTGGTTTCGGTTGGGCCATAGGCGAGCACTGTGCCTTTGACGAGCACGGTCCGGTCGCAGAATTCGGGCACCGAGCCGAGATTGTGAGTCGACACCAGCATCACCCGTCCTTCATCCCGCAACTCGCGCAGGAGAGACACAATCTGCTCCTCTGTCTTGACGTCGACGCCGGTGAATGGCTCATCGAGAAGGATAACCCGACCATCCTGGGCCAATGCCCGCGCCAGGAAAACCCGCTTTCGCTGACCGCCGGACAATTCGCCGATTTGGCGGTGTCGATAATCAAGCATGTTCACGCGGGTCAGTGCGTCCTTTACCGCCTGGCGATCTGCGGCGGAGGCGTGGCGGAAGAACCCCATATGTCCGTATCGTCCCATCATCACCACGTCCTCTACCAGCACCGGAAAGGACCAGTCGACCTCCTCTGACTGCGGCACGTAGGCGACAAGGTTCTCGCGCAGGGCTTCTTTGACGTTGCGTCCCAGAAGCCGAATGTCGCCTTTTGCCGCCGGAATGAATCCCATAATGGCTTTGAAGAGGGTGGATTTGCCTGAGCCGTTCACGCCCACGAGGGCTGTCACGGTGCCGCGTGGAATTTCGAAACTCGCATCGAACAGCGCGGTGTGGCCGTTGCGATAGGTTACCGTGACGTCATCTGCATAAATGCCGCCGCCGGGACCATCGGCGCTGATGCGATTTTCTATCGAGGTGGATTTGTCGAGCATTGGGAGGTCAGCGTTTCTCAAACATCGGGTTCCTTGAACGGGTAGAACCTCCGCCGCAGAATTACGGCGACGAAGGCTGCGGCTATTGCCTGAGCTTCGATCAGTTCATGCCTGTCAGGCCCCGCGCGATGGTTTCTGACGTTACGCGCAATAGATCGAGATAGGTCGGAACAGGTCCATCCGCCTCACTCAGAGAGTCGACATACAGGACGCCGCCGTAGTTCACGCCGGTCTCGCGGGCGACCTGTTCGGCCGGCGCCGTATTGACGGTGCTTTCGCAGAAAACGACGGGGATATTGTTTTCTCTGACGCCGTCAATGACGGCGCGCACCTGCTGGGGCGTCCCGACCTGATCGGCGTTCATCGGCCAGAGATAGAGTTCATTCATTCCGAAGTCTCTCGCGAGATAGCTGAAGGCGCCTTCACAAGTCGTCAGCCAGCGCTCGGATTCCGGAATTCGCGAAATCTGTTTGCGGAGCGGCTCGATCGTGGCGCGGAGCTTGTCCTTGTAGGCAGCGGCGTTTGTTACGTAGGTCGCCGCATTTTCCGGATCCTGCTCGGAGAAAGCTTCCACGATGTTGTCAATATAAACCAGCGCGTTGTCCAGGCCCATCCAGGCATGCGGATTGGGCTTGCCCTCATAGGATCCCGACTTGATCGGAATGGGGGCAATGCCGTTCGTCAATGTGGCTGATGGAACGTCGCCGAGGTTGGAGAGAAACTGTTCGAACCACAGTTCGAGATTCATGCCGTTCCACAGGATGAGATCGGCGTCGCTGGCCCGCACGATATCTTGCGGCGTGGGTTCGTAGCCGTGAATCTCGGCGCCCGGTTTGGTGATCGACACGACATCAGCCGCGTCACCAGCAACATTGGCGGCCATGTCGGCGATGACAGTAAAGGTTGTAACGACTTTCATTTTGTCTGCTGCGACAGCGGATGAGGCGACGGCGCAGGCGAGGGCCGTTGCGGCGAGAACCCTGAATATAGGTTTCATTGATCGGTTTCCGTAGTGGGAGTTGCAATTCTTATATTAATAATGCGAAGCATTTGCAAGTGTCAATGTTTTTGATAGTCATTCTCATCTGGCTTGATCAGATGAGAACGCCATGCTAGTCAGGGGCAGGGGGTATTGATCGTGAACGAAGTCAAAGAGCTGGAATCCGAACTGCGCGCCGAAGGCGTAAGGATTACGCGACAGCGCGTTGCAATCCTGTCGGCTCTGTCGGATTCGAAAGATCACCCGACAGCCGAGGAGCTTCTGGAGCGGTCCCGTGATTTCGATTCATCGGTCTCTCTGGCGACGGTCTACCGCACCCTGTCGGTGCTGGAGGGGCGCGGCGCCATCCAGAGGAATGAATTCGAGGGCGGCGGCGCCCGGTTCGAACTATCGAACAGACCTCATCACGACCACCTGATCGATATCGATACGGGAAAGGTCGTCGAATTCCGCTCTGACAAGATCGAAAGACTTCAGGAAGAAATCGCGCGAGAGCTTGGATACGAACTCGTCCATCACCGGATGGAACTGTATGGCAGGCGCAAAACTTGAGAATCCGGGATACCCGGACGATCTTGCCGGCCAAGGTTGCGATACGGCGCTTGTTTGAAGGTTTTTCCAAATAACCCCGGTTCTGTAATCCGACCTTGCCGCAGGTTTGGATTTTGCGATATGTCCGCAGGAAATCGATGGATTGGCTAAACATGAATTCACAGACTGAGCGATTGTCACGGGATGATATGCAGCTGGCTGATAGCCCTGTGGCACCGTCCGGCGTGGTTGAAGAGAAAATTCTGTCCATCTGGGAGAATGTGTTCTCCATAGACGGCCTCGGCGTGGAAGATGATTTTTTCGATTTGAACGGAACGTCCCTGCAGGCGCAGGAAATCGCCGACGCCGTGAATGCGGAATTTGGAGCGGGATTCAAATCCGGTCAGTTGGTGGAGCACTCGACGATCAGCCGCATCGCGGCGCTGATTTCAACCGTCGATAAGCCTGAGATTCCCGCACACCTCGTGGAACTGCGCACGAGCGGCGACCGCACGCCATTGTTCTTCGTGCATGGCGCCGCCGGTTTCCTCTTTCCTTCGATTGAGTTCATGAACGGCTTTGATCCGGATCAGCCGGTCTATGCCTTCCAGGTTCCGGGATATGACGGGGCGATGGAACCCTTGTCGTCAGTCGAGGAACTCGCTGACGAATATCTGCGCTGCATGCTCATGGTTCGGCCCGATGGCCCTTATCATATCGCGGGATTTTGCAACGGCAGCTGGATTGTTATGGAAATGGCCCGCCGGCTGAATGCGCTCGGCAAGGAAGTCGGTCGCGTCATCATACTCGATCCCGGCGTGCTGCCGGGAGAAATGCGCAAGGCTTTCGATCTGGCGGACGCACGACGTAACAGCGGTTTGCTCGCACTGGCGCGGCTGCAGGCGGCCAAGCTCGAACTCTACTACAAGTCCGTTCTGGCGAAATATCGTTTCTATCGCATTTCCGGAAAATGGCTCGATCCTCGCGATCCGGCGAACCACGACCATCCTGACGTCCGCGCTCGCCACAAGGATTCCATCAATCGCAAGAAGAAAAAGTCGAAAAAGCCCGCCTTCAAGTCAGAGGAAGAACTCGAAGTCCGCCGCACGCCGGAGGCGAAGGACGCATCATCAAAACTGATGCTCGCTTTCTATCGCTATGTTTCCGATGATCCCATTCCCAACCGCGTGGACATCATCGCCAGCGAATTTCTCAATGAGCGTCTGGCAAACCCCGTGCATCCGATCAATGTGCTGATGCCAAACAGCAACGTCATCGTCTTCGGCAAGCATCATGATGACGCCGTGTCGACAGAGACCGCTGCAAATTCAGAAATCATCCAACGGCTGCTTCACGAAACGGATGGTTGACCGGATCTGATCCGGTTGTCAGCTTTCAGTAGCCGGTCGTCTTCTCGTAGTGAAATGTGTGATATCCGAACAGGCCGAATATGCGACCCAGCGCCTGTCCGAGAGCCCGGATGGATGACAGCAGGGTTTTTCCCAGCGTGAAGGGCGCCAAAATCAGCAGGAGCAGTCCTGCGACAAACTTGTAGAGACTGCCAATCGGTATGATCAGCCATTTGAGATAAGGCCGTTTCTTGTATTTTCTGCGAAACGAAACAAGCGATTGATCGCGTGATCTGCGGAACTGGTAGCCGACGGTCAGTCGAACGGCCGGCACTTCCTCGTCGACGAAAGCCTGAGTGCACCAGCCGGTCTTCGCGCCGGCCCGCTTTGCCGCGTAGAAGAAACCGGAATCCTCTCCGCCGGTCAGATTGTAGATTATATCGAAACGAAGATTGTTTTTGCGGCAGAAGTCGAGATCCGTCATCCAGTTGTTCGTAGCGAGCATGATCGAGCCATCGCGGTCTCTGGTCTCCAGATAACGTGAGACCCGCTGAATACGCGAAGACCGCGCCAGCAGATTGCGGAGAATGACGGTTTCGATGATTCCGTCTGGCGGGTCTTTGGCGAACGGAATAACCGGACCGCCGACAAGGTCGAGGTTTCGCCTCTTCATGCTTCGATAAAGATTGCTGATCCAGCTCGGACGCACGATTTCATCGTCGTCGACGAAAGCCAGCTTGTCGAAGCCGGCGTCGATCGCATAGTTCAAAGCGCAGTTGCGCGCTGAGGCGACACCGATAACCGGCTCTTTCAGATATTCGATATCGATGCCGGGGGCGTATTGCCTGAATTCATCGGCGACCGATTGCAGAATTCCCTCATCGCCGTTTTCCACGAGGACGATGCTGAAGGTGAAATCCGGTCCCGTATCCAGCGCCGCAAGCGAGCGTAATAGCGCGCTGACCATCTTGATCCGGTCGCGGGACAAAACGCCGATGCATATTCGCTCTATCTTTTGTTGGTTCGGTAAGGACATCTGAATTGTTCTGCCATCCGGATGAATAGGCCCTATAGAAAGGAAAATGTGTGAGCAAGCGCACAGAAAGGAAAATATGTAATTTTAGACTTTCTTATCGATTGAATATTCGTGAGTGTTGAATTTTGCAGTCACGCACCAGCTCTGTTCCTGGGGTGGGCTAGGCAGAAAAGCTGACGTATTGGTCAATTTTCACAGGGCTGGTTCCGATCACACAAAAGAGATGTCATGCTTCGTTTATTGCGGCTTGCATCTAAAACATGACGTAATAAGATGAAGTTGTTTTTGAGGCGCTTGAAATAAATATCAATTTTATGACGGGTGGAACAATATTATGTCACTTTCACTTCAGCAAATCGAGAATGAAGTCCCTAAATTCGCGTCGGACAATGTAAACCTTTCAGTAGTTTGCCAAAGGCTATTGAGGAAGCCGATCGATGCGCTTTCGGTTGAAGAGTTGCGGATACTCATAGGTCAGGATATCGGGCTTGAACACCTCCTGCCGATTGCCTTTGCGCTGCTGGAACGCAACCCGATGGTTTCAGGGGATTTGTTCGACGGCGATCTCTTATACGCCGTGGTGCATTGCAGTCGCGCATCTGCGCCACACAACAAAAACCGGATCGCTTCGCTTTGCAGTCGAGCGATACGCTCTTGCAAGGCAAGCAAACGCGCCGAACTCATGATGGCGTCTGCGCTTCGCAACAAATCAGGTCGGGCGGGGGATCCGGAAGCTGAATACCGGAAGTCGATTCACGACGAACTTGCCAAGATGCCCTGGGACAGTTTTCTGCGGTACAGTTCCGGGTTTGCGTCAGACGTTCAGAGCGGCTGAGCAATCAACGGTCCAGATGCAGGCGGGCGGCGTAAAGAGAAACCGCCGCGGCGTTTGACACGTTCAATGATTTGATGCGGCCGGGGACATCCAGCCTGGCGAGAACGTTCACAGTTTCGCGGCTTTTCTGACGGAGTCCCTTGCCTTCGGCGCCGAGGACAAGGGCTATGCGATTTCCTGAAAAGCTGTCGGCGAGGTCAGCG
The DNA here is from genome assembly GCA_024343425.1 of Rhizobiaceae bacterium MnEN-MB40S. Classification (GTDB taxonomy): domain Bacteria; phylum Pseudomonadota; class Alphaproteobacteria; order Rhizobiales; family Rhizobiaceae; genus Flavimaribacter. The sequence goes on along the minus strand of BRLC01000025.1, from coordinate 1,678 downwards.
GTCCCTTCGGAATCGAGTCCGATCGTGAGAAAACCCGCCTTCTGCAGATTTGTGATTGCCTCCGCCAGATTGACCACCTGCACATAGGGCATCATTTCGAGTGCTCCGGAAGCCGCCTTGGCGAGAGCGCCGCTTTCTCCAGGGCTGTTGCGCGTCGTCGTAATCACCGCGCCGGCTCCAAAAGCCACGGCCGAGCGCAATATAGCGCCAACATTATGCGGGTCTGTAATCTGATCGAGCACGAGAAGCAGCGGACTGTCCTTCAGATCTGAAAGCGTCGGCTGGGGCAGGGGGGCTGCTTCGATCATTGCCCCCTGGTGCACCGCGTCTTCCGGCAGCTCAGCGTCAATTGCAGAAGGCTCGACGATCGTTACTTCGAAGGGAAGGCTTTCAGCGCTTGCGATGTCCAGCCGCTTGAGCGCGTTCCTGGTCACCAGCATCCGATGAATTGTGCGGTTCTGGTTGTCGATGGCCGCGCGAACGCTGTGCAGGCCGTACACCAGCACCGTGTCGGGCGCCGCATTGGCCTTGTCGGCGTCGAAGGCGCGCCTGGCGTCGCGGTGGCTGCGCCGCAGCTTGGCGTAATGCGTATCCTTGGCGCTTCCGCTTGATTTCGGGTCCTTCTTCATGAGCGGTGGTTATCCCTGCAGCGCGTATTTGACAAGCCTGTGTTTGAGTCCGCAACAATTTGGAGCGTTGCGGATTGATTTGGAGAAATGGCGTGTTGACAGATGCCGATGCGCCGGTCATAACGCCGCGCAGATTCCGCGGCCGCATTGTCGGCCAAATTATGTCGGAGATCGAAACACTTGGCCCCGCCGAGCAATGGAGGGGTGCCTGAGCGGTTAAAAGGGGCGGACTGTAAATCCGTTGGCTATGCCTACGCTGGTTCGAATCCAGCCCCCTCCACCATCGATGCAGGGCCAGGTGCGCGGGTATAGCTCAATGGTAGAGCAGCAGCCTTCCAAGCTGAATATGCGGGTTCGATTCCCGCTACCCGCTCCAGACCTTTACTGATCGAAACAGTATTTATTTGCATCCGCTATTCTGTCGAGGTTTCTGATTTCGTTCAGTAAACAGCTGTTTTGCAACTGGTTTAAAAATTTTTGCGCAACGTGCATCCAAATCCACCTTTCAGGGAGTCATGGGCGAGGTAATGGCCGCGAGATGTTGCGGCCTCAACTCGAGAGGACTTCGATCATGAAACGACTGATGCAAATTCTTATGACCACCGCCTTCACTGCAACTGCGACGATCGCGCTGGCCGGCCAATGGAAGCGGAATGACGGCGATTGCATTGCCCGGTGACAAGACCCTCTACAAAATTGACGCCAAGACCGCTGAAGTGAAGGCTTCGATGGAAGTCGAAGGCGTCGGCAAACTGCTGGGAATCGATCTGCCAACAGAGCGCTCAGGAGTACTCGAGGTGGAAGGTCTTCCATCTCCTGCGGCCGATCAGCTCTATGAAATTACTTTCGAGCCGGACGGCGAATCTTCCGACCGGCCCGATCCTTGGAAAGGGTTTCGCAAAAATGCCGGTGCTCTAGGTCACATACTCATAAACAGGGTTCCCTTTGAGTGGGAGTTCTGATTCACTGACCTCAATGAATGGAGGTCTTGATGGCACGCTTCGATCTGACGGATTTCGAGTGGTCTGTGATACAGCCGCTTCTGCCGA
>BRLC01000024.1 GCA_024343425.1 Rhizobiaceae bacterium MnEN-MB40S | reverse complement strand
GATACCGAAATGGCGCCTGAATGATCGGAAACGTTTGGACCTGGAAGGGAATTGAAGCCTCCGGCGTCCAGGATTTGGTTCCGCAACTGCGCGGGCGCCTGATCAACAGCGATCCAGGGCGAGGTGGAATTGACGGTGAATGTTCTCGTCAAGGTTTGCAGTTCGATAGGGCCAAGCTGCCGGATATCAAAGAGTTCGGCAATACTCTCAATCGGCGCTTTTTTGAGCCCCCCGCGGACCCCGAGACTCGTTGTCGGGCCCCGATCTTGATCGGAGGTACGGAAGGCGATGACGGTTTCGGCGATATCCTGTGCTGTTTCCGGTCCGAATCCGAGTGATTGGAAGCCCGTGGCCAGAAGTTCCTTTGAGGACAGATTCAGATTGATCAGCCCGTCATGTCGTTGAAGTGCGTAGTCGATTGTCACGCCGTCCGTCCTGCACCGGTACCGGGTGGAATTCATCGCGATGTCGGCATTGCCGGAACCGGCAACGAGCTGCGAAGCCAGAATCGTGGCGACGCCGTCGGACAGGAAGTTCAGCTGATCGGACCGCAGCAGCGAGGCGGTATGTATTGCCCTCGTCTTGGCGCCCAGTGCAATCGGCGTCAGGATCGCCGCGATCGCAAGTATGGTCAGCAATACGACGAGAAGGCTGAAGCCCTGTTTGCCTGTGTCCTCGTCTGTCGTGATCGTCACTTCGTGTCCTATTCGCCGTTCTGAGGATAAAGCTCCAGTTTCGCCGTTTGGCTTCCCCTGGTCAGGTTGACTGCGTTCGGTCGAATTTCCTCGACTGTCCAGGAATGTAAAGAATCACCCGGCTTGACCCAGATGCCGGAGGCGCCCCTGCTTGCAACCAGGGCACGGGACTGCCCCGCGCCCAAACTGACGCCAAGGAGCACAAGGTCTGAAGCTTCGGAATTGCGCCCCGTTGCGACTTCGGAAGTTTCCGATGGCAATTCCGGTTCTATGGGCGGAATGAACCTTCTGCGATCGGGACTGAACAGGGGACGCGCGAGCGTCGCCGAGATTTCGACGTTGCCGAGAAGGGTATCGGGCGCTGCGATGGACCAGTCGTCGTCAAGGGCGGGCGATTTGACGATACGAGTCGGGGCAATTGGTGAAACGTCAATCGGCGTCGTGACAATGTACCTGAAAAGACCAGCGAACCCGGCTCCAAGCAGGAGCAGTGCTACAGTCAATGCCATCAGTTTCATTGCTCCGCCTCCTGTTCGCTGTCAGGGCGTAGCGCGCCGTAGACCCGTAACTGGGCTTCGAGCGGAGGCTCGACTCGAGGGGGGGTGCGACTGGACGAATTGGGCGCACGGATGGACATCTCGGTGATGAACAGGATCGGGCTGGTCGTTTCCAGTTCGATCAAAAGCTGTTGCAATTCTCCGATCGTTCCGGAGACATTGGCCTGCAATCCCGCGTAGTTGACTGCGTTCTTGATGAAGTTGGGTACGTTTCCGACGGATATCACGTTCACCCGATGATCCGCGGCCGCAGCCATGAATCGTTTCTGAAGATCGGCGCGAATGATCGTCTCGCTCAGTCCGTCAAGAAAGCCGAAGCTTGCTCCGGAATTGACGAGACGGGATGAATCGTTCCAGTGCGACATCTGGGATATGGCGCTTTGCAGGCGGCCGAGCGCAATCCGCTGTTCATGGATTGCCGTGTGAGCGTTTCCCACAGAAAGAAATGCGGCGAGACCGGTCATGATTATTACGCCGACCAGCGTCAAAAGCACCAGCAGCGCAACGATTCGCCGAACGGTGAGGGGACTGTTGATCAGGCGTATCATTGACTTTGTCCGTCGACAGAAGCCTGCAAAGTGAAGCGTTCGGCGTCCACATTCGGCGCCTTGACGACGGCGGATTTGAACTCCGGATCGGAAAAGCCGCTGGCGTCTTCGATGAGAGAAATAAGTGACGCCGCCGACTGCGAATACCCGGACACTGTCAGTGTGCCATCTGCAATTTTCATGTCGGTCAGCCAACTGTCGTCTGGAAGAGTTCTGGACAACTGCTCCCAGAGATAGACGGCCGAATTGGTCAGGTTCTTTTCGTTTCTGATCGAGGCCATCTGATCGAGCAGTTGCATGCGTGCATCGTACTGGACACGTATACGACCGGCTTCCCGGCGGGCATCGTCGACCCGGGCGGTAAGTAGTTGCTCTGCGTCGTTCAGCCTCCGCGCTTCCAGATACCAGCTTAAGGCAAGACCAGTTGCCAGAACGGCGACAATGGCGAATCCCGTCCATCGAGCCAATCGGTCGGAGAGGCTGTAACCGGTGATGCGCTTGAGGTGGCGTTGACGCATCCTCCTGCCGTCGTCTCCCTCGCGGACGCTGATCGAGGCAACATTGAGGCCGGCGCGTCGAAGACATTGCAGCAATGGCTGCAAATCATTTTTCCTGAAGATGAAATACGTCGTATCTGTCCGGTCAGGATCGGCTTCCGGAAAAGCCAGAAACACGTCCTCAATTTTGAAGGGCGTATTTGAGCTGACGTCGACCTCGGCCATCATCTGCGTCCGGCTCGCGGGCAGTCTCCTGTCGGCCAGCTTACGCTTCACAAAGCGCCCTGGATCGACGCTGATTTCCAGAGTCTCTCCCTTTCGTACGAACGTCTTTGCGAAAACGACGCTCAGCTCTTCTATGGAGCCGGCAGCGACGTCCTCTGTCTGATCGACTTTTTGTAGCGTTACCGGAAACAAGCTGCCTTCCGCACCAACCAGAAGCGTGGCGCTCGCGGATTTCTGGAAGTGCTTTGCAAACACAGAAAACATGCCCGCCAGTTCGTCAAGCCACCAAGCAAGAAAATCTGAAACTGTTGCTGCTAACCGCATGAGCTAATTCTCTCTGTGCGGATTCAGCTTACACCAAATGGTAAAACAAAGTTTCTCGACTTTGTTTTTTTGTTGGAAAATCGGTCGTGTTCCACTTTGTACGAAGCCGACTCTGAGTTTGGCGCGGAAGAAAATGGACGGTTCGGTCCGTGCCGCTCTTGCCTGAAGACCGGTGCTGAAGCCGGTAAAGGAGGTATTGGTCTCGCCAACAGCTTTAACGACCGGTTGTGTGACAAATAGAGGATTATTTCCGTTCTCCGGGACTCGAAATCTCGGAGCTGAACAGTCGTTGTCTTCGTCTTCCCGAACTGAGAAAAGGGCGGAGAAACACTCGCGACCTAGCGACCTGAGAATTTGCAATGTAAGATACTGTTTCGGGTGGGTATCAGGGTGGGTAAGCCTTCAGCGCAAAAGCTAAGTTATTGAAAAAAATGGTCGGAGTGAGAGGATTCGTACCTCCGACCCCCTCGTCCCGAACGAGGTGCGCTACCAGGCTGCGCTACACTCCGATCCGTATTTCCGGCGACGCCACAAGAGCGTCTCCGTCATCGGCGGCGTTAAACGTTTCGGGATGGCCGCCAATCGCCCGCATGTAACGGCGATTGCGGTGAGCGTCAAGTCCGGATTCGTTCTCTTTGAAAGCAGCGTTCGGCCATGCCGCGCATCGGCGTTCGACATTCCAAAACCGGGGCCCCGGAGATTCTCCGTAGCCTCGTCTTTCGAATATATTTTTTTACGGTATAAACGCTAGGACACAACCAGCGGCACAACACGGATAAGCCGTGACCAAGGGGGATACCGACGATGAGAAGCCTGTCGATGCCGGACCGCGGCGTGTTCGTTGGACGAGTGTGGCGACCGGACGCGCAGGGCCCGTCGGTCGTCGCTCTGCGCGACGGCGAGCTGTTCGACATCACGTCGAGAGATGTACCCACGATGCGCGATCTCATCGAACGCGATGACGCCGTCGCTTACGCCAATACGACGGACGGCCGGTCGATCGGTTCGCTTGAGGAGGTCGCGACACAGAGCTTCCACGCCGGCGCCGACGCTGTCCATCTGCTCGCTCCTTGCGATCTTCAGGCCGTCAAGGCCTGCGGCGTGACCTTCGCCAGTTCGATGATTGAGCGCGTGATCGAAGAGCGGGCCGCGGGCGACCCTTCCAAGGCGGACGCCATTCGCCGCCGTTGCATGGAGATCATCGGCGACAGCCTCAAAAATCTCGAGGCGGGTTCGGAGCGAGCGCGCGAGGTCAAGAAGGCGTTGATCGAGGAAGGGGTCTGGTCGCAATACCTGGAAGTCGGCATCGGTCCGGACGCAGAGGTCTTTACCAAGTGCCAGCCCATGGCCTCTGTCAGCTGGGGCGCGGCGGTCGGGCTGCACCCGGTCTCGGCCTGGAACAACCCTGAGCCTGAAGTGGTCCTGGCGGTGGATAGCAAGGCCAGGGTAAAGGGCGCGACGCTCGGCAATGACGTCAATCTGCGCGATGTCGAGGGCCGCTCGGCGTTGCTGCTCGGCAAGGCCAAGGACAACAACGCCTCCAGCGCGATCGGGCCGTTCATCCGTCTCTTCGACGAAACCTACGGCATGGACGACGTCCGCAACGCCGAACTCGAACTGATGGTGGAGGGCGACGACGGTTTCGTCCTGAAAGGCTCCAGCTCCATGAAGGAGATCAGCCGGGATCCGCTGGATCTCGTCGACCAGGCATGCGGCGCTCACCACCAGTATCCGGACGGCTTCATGCTGTTTCTCGGAACGCTCTTCGCGCCGACCCAGGATCGCGACGTCGTGGGCGAAGGCTTTACCCACAAGCTGGGCGACATCGTGGAAATTTCCGCTTCCGGCCTCGGCAGCCTGATCAATATCGTGAAGCTTTCGACCGAGTGTCCGCCCTGGACCTTTGGTGCGCGGGCGCTCATGCAAAATCTGGCGCGTCGCGATCTGCTCTAATCCGACAGAAGGACATGACGAACATGACCATTCATGCAAATCTCATCGACGGCGAATGGGTTGGCGGTTCCGAGGCGCCGAACATCAATCCCTCCAACACCGACGAAGTGGTCGGGGAATATGCGCGCGCTGACGCAGGGCAGACGGCGCAGGCGATCGCCGCGGCGAAGGCGGCGTCACACGCCTGGTCGCGGTCGGGACTGTTGCAGCGTCACGACATTCTGAAAAAGACGGCGGCTGAAATACTCGCACGCAAGGAAGAATTGGGCAGCCTGCTGTCGCGCGAGGAAGGCAAGACGCTTGCCGAAGGGATCGGCGAGACGATCCGCGCCGCGCAGATTTTTGATTTCTTCGCCGGTGAGGCGTTGCGCCTGTCCGGAGAAACCGTGCCGTCCGTCCGTCCCGGCGTCAGCGTCGAGATGACCCGCGAAGCCGTTGGCGTCGTCGGCGTGATCACGCCCTGGAATTTCCCGATCGCAATCCCCGCCTGGAAAATCGCGCCGGCGTTGTGTTACGGCAACACGATCGTTTTCAAGCCGGCGGATCTGGTTCCGGGCTGTTCCTGGGCGATCGTCGATATCCTGCATCGCGCGGGATTGCCGAATGGCGTTCTCAATCTCGTAATGGGGCGCGGATCGGTGGTCGGACAGGCGATCCTCGACAGTCCCGATGTCAACGCCATCACCTTCACCGGCTCGGTCGCGACTGGCAAGCGGGTGGCGGCCGCGAGTGTGGAGCACATGCGCAAGTTCCAGCTCGAAATGGGCGGCAAGAACCCGCTCGTCGTCCTCGACGACGCCGATCTTCCGACGGCCGTCGAATGCGCTGCCAACGGGGCGTTTTTCTCGACCGGCCAGCGCTGCACGGCGTCCTCCCGGCTGATTGTGACGGAGGGCGTGTATGACGCCTTCGTGGCGGCGTTGACGAAGCGTCTTGAGGGTCTCGTCGTCGACGACGCGATGAAGGAGGGCGCGCATATCGGCCCGGTCGTTGACCAGAGCCAGCTCGACCAGGACATGTCCTACATCGAGATCGGCCAATCCGAAGGCGCGAAACTCGCCTTTGGCGGCGCGCGATTGCAGCGGGCGACGCCCGGTTTCTACCTGCAGCCGGCGCTGTTTACCGAATGCACCAACGATATGCGGATTTCGCGCGAGGAAATATTCGGACCGGTCGCAAGCACCATTCGCGTCAAGGACTACGACGAGGCGCTGGCTGTCGCCAACGACACGCCGTTCGGCCTGTCCGCCGGCATTTGTACGCAGAGCCTGAAATACGCCACTGACTTCAAGCGCAATTCCGAGGCGGGCATGGTGATGGTCAACCTGCCGACAGCCGGGGTCGATTTCCATGTGCCTTTCGGCGGTCGCAAGAGCTCGAGCTATGGCCCGCGCGAACAGGGCCGCTACGCCGCCGAATTCTACACCACGGTGAAGACCGCCTACACCAGCGCCTGATCGGAAATACGCATCCGGTCGGGTCTTTGTGATTGATATTGCATCAAAAATACTACCCCTGTTCTGTAGTTCCTGTATCGCGATGTCTTTGAAAAACACCGGAACTTCGAATCCCGGATACTTGTGTTTGCATTTATGAAATCAACTTGTCATAGTGCCCGTCCAGAGGGATGAACGTCGACAAAAACAATAATCGACGCCCTCGGGGAACTGGGTGATGCTTTATGAGCGATACTGATGTGTCGGTCCTTGATGTCAGGAACCTGAAAGCTGTCTTTCAGGCGCTGCGGCAGGCGACGCGCGACGTCAAATCCGAACGTTTGATCAGTCAACCCGATGCGCCGCTTTACGTCTCGTCGCGAACGGTTGCAATTCCATTTCATCCTCCAGGCGACGTGCTGTCGCGCAATTGGTTCCCGAGCAATTCTCCATTCCAGTGTGCTGTTCGCGCACGGAGTACATCGACCGGAAAATCTGAACTGAAAACCCGGAAGATCGAAGCTGTCGGGTTCATTGCGCGTCACAGGCGCGCATTCGGGAACCCCGCGGTTTCAACCAGCAGCAGTCGAAACCAACACTAACGAACGAGAGTGAGAATGAGGAAAAGCACGTGTTTACTGGGAGCGCTCGCCGTATTGGCCTCGGCTCCCGCCGCGCTGGCCGACAGGGGGTCCGACGGCCATGTCAACATCATCTACTGGCAGGCGCCATCGACCATGAACCCCTATCTGTCGGGCGGCACGAAGGAACTTGAAGCCGCCTCTCTGGTGCTGGAGCCGCTTGCCCGCTACAACGAAGCAGGCGATATGGTCCCGTGGCTTGCCGAGAGCATTCCGACCGTCGGAAACGGCGGTGTTTCGGAAGATCTTACCACGATCACCTGGAAGCTCAAGGAAGGCCTCTTGTGGGCGGACGGCACGCCCGTAACGTCCGAGGACATCATTTTCTCCTGGAAATACTGCACGGATCCGGCAGGCGGGTGCGCGCAGAGTGAAAAGTACAATGACGTCACTTCAATCGAGGCGCTGGACGATCGCACCGTCAAGGTCACTTTTGGCGTGGCCAAACCGTTCCCCTACGGCCCGTTTGTTGGCGCACAGTCCCCGATTCTTCAGGCGGCTCAGTTTGCCGATTGTCTCGGTGCCAAGGCTCCGGAATGCACCGACGCCAATTTCGGCCCGATCGGCACCGGACCATTCCGCGTGACCGAATTTCGTCCCAACGACGTGATCTCCCTGGAAGCCAATCCAAACTACCGCGACGCAAGCAAGCCTGCTTTCGCAACGGCGACCCTCAAGGGCGGCGGTGACGCCATGGCGGCCGGCCGTTCCGTTCTCGAAACGGGTGAATTCGACTATGCCTGGAACCTGCAGCTCGCACCGGACGTGATCGCGAATATGGCCGCCGCGGGCAAGGGAGAGACCGTATCGGCTTTCGGAACACTCGTTGAGCGTATCGAAGTCAACCTCACCGACCCGGATCCGGCGCTTGGCGCCGAGCGTTCGACAGCCAAGCACCCGCATCCTTTCCTGACGGAAAGGGCCGTGCGACAGGCGCTTTCGATGGCGATCGATCGTGAACTGCTGGTGGAAATCGGTTATGGCAGCGCCGGTCGTCCGACCTGCAACGTGCTGCCCGCGCCGGAAATCTACAAGTCGACGGCCAATGACGGCTGTCTGGTCCAGGATATCGAAGGCGCCAAGAAACTGCTCGACGAGGCTGGCTGGACAGTCGGCTCCGACGGCGTGCGCGAGAAAGACGGCAAGCGCCTTTCAATTCTTTATCAAACCTCGACCAACGCTGTGCGCCAGGACTTCCAGGCGCTGATCAAGCAGTGGTGGTCTGAGATCGGCGTCGAGACGGAGCTGCGCAACATCGACGCGTCGGTCTTCTTCGGTGGCGACCCGGCAAGCCCCGACACGTTCCAGAAGTTCTACGCGGATCTCGAAATGTTCGCCAACAACTTCGACGGCACCGATCCGGAATCCTACATGGCGAACTGGGAGTGCAAGCAGGCGCCGCGGCCCGGAACACAGTGGCAGGGCAACAACATGCCGCGCTATTGCAGCGAAGAGTATGACGCCCTTGTCGCCGAAATGGCGAAGACCGGCGCGCTTGAAGAACGCGCCAAGCTCGCCAAGGCGATGAACGACATGCTGATGCAGGAATATGTCATCATTCCTCTCGTCGATCGCGGACGTGTTTCGGCGAAATCCAACACGCTCGGCGGCGTTGTCCTGAATGTCTGGGACTCCGAACTGTGGAACGTCGCGGACTGGTATCGCGTCAAGTAACCAAAATGGCCGTCCCGGAAACCCGGGGCGGCCCTTCTGCAGGCGCGAGATGCCGACGCAATGTTTCACTACACGATAAGAAGATTGCTCCTTGCAATCCCGACCCTGCTGGTCATCAGCCTTATCATCTTCCTTTTGCTGGATCTGGCTCCGAGCGATCCCACGGCAAATCTGCCTCTGACCATTCCGCCGGAAGTCCGCGAACAGATTCGTGAGTCTCTGGGCTTCAACGAGCCGGTCCATATCCGGTTTCTGCTGTGGTTGAAGCAGTTCTTCATCAACGAGCCGCTGAACGTCATCGAAAGCTGGCTGGGTCTCGAACAGGGCGACCGTCTTCGGGTGTTAAGCTGGCAGACACGCTCGCCGGTCGTGGACCTGATCGTGCAGCGTCTACCGCAGACTTTGTGGGTTGTCGGCATGTCCTACGTTGTCGGCGTGCTGATCGCTCTGCCGATCGGCATCTATTCCGCCTACCGCCAGTACAGCTGGTTCGACCAGATCGGAACCCTCGTTTCGATGATCGGGTTTTCGGTGCCGACATTCTTCACCGGCGTTCTGGCGATTGTTGTCTTTTCCGTCTGGCTCGGCTGGTTTCCGTCGATATACGACACGACGCACAAGGTGACGGACTGGGACAGTTTCCTGTTCCAGGTCCGGCAGATGATCATGCCGGTCTGTGTGCTCGCCCTTTACAACGCTGCGCAGATCAGCCGTTTCATGCGGGCCTCCGCGCTCGACAACCTCAATCAGGATTATGTTCGCACGGCGCGCGCCAAGGGCGTGCGCGAGCGTAGCGTGGTGCTGATCCATGTCCTGCGGAACTCGCTGATCCCGGTGGTGACCGTCATCGCTCTCGGCGTGCCGCAGATCTTTGGCGGCGCCATCATCACCGAGCAGATCTTCAAGGTGAACGGCCTCGGACAGTTGCTCATCATCGCCATTCAGGGCGGTGACGTGCCGACGGTCCAGACCCTGACCTTCATCTTCGCGGCGCTCATCGTCTTCTTCAATCTGATAGCCGATGTGCTCTACGGACTTCTCGATCCAAGGATTCGTTATGACTGAGGCCGTCCATTCGACCCTCGTGGACACGACAGAGCCGCGTTCCCAGTGGCTCGATGTCTGGGATCAGTTTCGCCGCCATCGCGGCGCCATGTTGGGAATGGCGTTTTTCATCTTCATTATGCTTGCAGTCTTCGTCGGGCCCTATCTCTGGTCGATAGATCCTCAGTATATCGACATTCGCGTACGCAGCCAGGGTCCGAGCTGGAGCCACCCGATGGGCACCGATCAGCTCGGTCGCGATACGCTCGCCCGGTTGCTCGCTGGCGGGCAGGTGTCGCTCGCCGTCGGGATTTCCGCCATGCTCCTGGCGTTGGTGGTCGGGGCCTTGATCGGGGTGCTTTCGGGCTATTTTCACATGCTGGACGGCCCGCTCATGCGTTTGACGGATTTGTTCCTGGCGCTGCCGCTCCTGCCGCTGCTGCTGGTCATCATCATGCTGTTCAGGGATACGCTGCGAGCGGCCTTTGGCCCGGAGACGGGGATATTCTTCCTGATCGTCTTCGTGATCGGCATTACATCATGGATGCAGACCGCGCGCATCGTGCGCGGGGACGTGCTTGCATTGAAGGAACGCGAGTTCGTGATCGCGTCGAAATCGATCGGCACATCGCCGTTCCGCATGATCCTGCGCCACATCCTTCCGAACGTGCTTTCGCCCATCACTGTTTCCGCGACGCTTGGCATCGCAAACGCGATCATTACCGAATCCGCGCTTTCCTTCCTGGGGCTCGGATTTCCCTCGGACTTCCCGACCTGGGGCCGGCTTCTCTACGACGCGACCGATTATCTGCAACAATATCCCGAACGCGTGATCTGGCCCGGACTCGCCATTTCGCTCACGGTGCTCAGCGTCAATTATATCGGCGACGGTTTCCGTGACGCCCTTGATCCACGCATCCGTGGCCGATAGCCGCTCACGAATTCGAGCGCGCAATGTGAGTGGTTTTACGCGACAGAATCAATAATATAGCCGTGAAACGGACAGTTTGGCGGTAATAGCAGCAGTATTTCCGCCGAACCCGAGAATTCCGGAGCGCAGGTTTTTGAGACAGTTAGACACGGCAGTGACTGGAAAAAGGTTGCCTCAAAATTGGCCTTGCGCCGTCGTCGGGACTGCATCGTGAGCGCTCTCGGACTGGAAGCCGTCAGCAAGCGTTTCGGCGGTTTCACGGCGCTGGATCACATTGATCTGGACATCGGATCCGGTGAACTGGTTGCCCTGCTCGGCCCCTCCGGTTGTGGTAAAACGACGTTGCTCAGGCTTATCGCCGGGCTCGATGCCCCGGGTTCCGGAACCATAAGCTTCGATGGCCGCGACATGGCGGACGTCGCCGTAAGGAAGCGCGGCGTCGGCATGGTATCGCAACACTACGCCCTGTTTCCGCATATGAGCGTGGCGGACAACATCGCATTCGGTCTAAAAGCGCGAAAACTGGCGCGGGAGGATATCGAAAAGAGGGTGCGCGAGATCCTCCAGATCGTCCAGCTCGATTCGTTTCGCGACCGGTTTCCCGCTCAGCTTTCCGGCGGCCAGATGCAGCGGGTCGCCATCGCCAGAACACTGGTCACCGAACCGCGCATTCTCCTGATGGATGAGCCTTTCGCCAGCCTCGACACGGCCTTGCGTATCGATATGCGCCGGTTCGTCAGAACCTTGCAGCAACGTTATCGCATCACCACCGTTTTCGTGACGCATGACCAGGACGAAGCCATGGAGATCGCCGACCGCGTGGCGATCCTGCTTGAGGGCAGACTGCGACAGTTCGATACGCCGGACGCCGTGTATCACAGGCCGGCGGATACCGAAGTGGCGCGTTTCCTGAAGGCCACCAACATATTCGCCGGAACCATCAGTCCCGAAGGACGACTGGTCATGCCGTGGGGTGAGCTCGAGCTTTCCAGGGACATCGCTGTCGAACCCGGAAAACGCGTCACCGCCATGATACGGGACGAGGCGCTCGCTCTTTTTCCTTCCGATCATCCGGCCCAGTCCAATCTGCTGCCGGTTGTCGTCAACCGAGTGGATTTTCATGGCGCCACGGTTTCTTATGTCGTGGAGGCCGGAGACATGCAATTTACCGTCGAGGAGCATTCGACGCGTCGGCTTGAGCCGGGCGCCGCGCTTCACCTGTCGGTTCCAGCCCGGCATCTGTGGCTGTTTCCGTCCGAACGCGGCGGCGCGAGCGCGTTCCGCCCTGTAAAGGAGAACATAGAATGACAAAGTCCCGCGCGGTTGCCGCGCTTCTTGCCGCGTCCATTGGTCTTGCAGGAGCGACGCCGGTTTCGCGCGCGGCGGATCCGGCCGCATCCTTCCGTCAGGATTTTCTGGCGGGCGCAATCGCATGGGACAAGGTCGAGGCCCGGGCCAAAGGCGAGAAGGAACTGAACTTCTATTATTGGGGCGGTGACGACACACTCAACGTATGGATCGACAGCGTGGTGCGGCCAGCCATGGCCGAACGCGGCGTGAAGCTCAATCCCGTGCGCATCGCCGCGACCAAGGACGCGGTGGATCTTGTGGTGACCGAGCTCGCCGCAGGCAAGGCGGAGGGCGAGGGCAGCGTCGACGTGATCTGGTTGAATGGCGAGAATTTTTTCACGCTCTCCCAGCAGGACGCTTTGTGGGGAAGTTTTGCCGAGAGGCTGCCCAACTCGAAGAATTTCGTTTGGGATCCCGCGAGCCCGCTCTCAAGCCCCAATCTCCGCGATTTCGGAACGGAGACGAAGGGAAGGGAGGTGCCGTGGTCAGGCGAACAATATGTGTGCGCCGTGAATGGTCAGTACGTTCAGGCGGCGGATGCGCCATCGACATTCGCCGATCTCAAGGCCTATCTGGAGGACAATCCCGGCAAGTTTACCTACGTGAAGCCGCCCCACTATGTCGGCAACACCTTCGTGCAGGAAGCAATTTATGCGCACAATCCCGATGGAAACGGCGCGGAGCCGTTCCAGAAATCGGTCGATGAACTTGGCGCTGAAGAGCTTGCGCGTCTGATCGCTCCTGGACTGGATTATCTGAAATCGATCGAACCGCTGTTGGCGACGGCTGACGGCGGCAAGCCGCGTTATCCCGAAGACACCGCTGCTCTCGACAGCATGTTCCTCAACGCGGAAGTCTATTTTAACTGCAAGTTCGGGATCTATGCGGTCAATAGCGGACTCATTACCGGCCGCTATCCGGAAGCCGCCCAGGAGTTCATCTTTCCGGAAAAACTTATGATCAAGAACAAGAACTACCTGGCGATTCCTTTGAACAGCCCGAACCCCGCCAGCGCGCTTGTTTTCGCCGACTACATGTCCTCCGTGGACGCCCAGGCGTCGAAGCTGAAGACGGTCGGCTATCCGGTTGGAATAGACCCCATGCAGCTGTCCGCCAACGACCGTGAACTCGTCAAGATCGCTGCGCCAAGCCACTACGGCGTCACAAGCGAGGACCTCGACGCCAACGCCGTCGCCGACACGAACGCCAGCCTTGTCGACATCATCGAGGCGACATGGCTCGAATATATCGAACGCGGATCCGACAAGCCGATCGCTGATATTGTGGCGGACGCTGTCGGCAAATCCGCGCCGGAATGATGCGGGGCGATCGGTCGCGGCTGATCGTCATTCTCGAACTGGCGCCAGTTGCTCTGGTGCTTGGAGGCCTGTTCGGCGGCGCGGTCGTTCTGGCTATACTGCAGAGCCTTGGCTTCGCGCCCTGGTTCGGGATCAACACTTTTCCGGATTTTTCATACTTCGCTCGGCTGTGGAGCGGCGAGGCTTTCTGGATTTCGCTTGGGTTCACGCTCTATTATGCCGTCGCCTCGACCGTCTTGGCGCTCGTCCTCGCACTCATCCTCAGCCTTGCTTTGCTGAAGAGCTTCACGGGGCGCCGCTTCGTAAAATTCGTCTACAAGCTTCCGCTGGTGATCCCTTACGCCGTTGGCATCGCTCTCGCCATCCTCATGCTCGGAAATGGCGGGATGTTGTCGAGGCTCGCCGCCTTTGCCGGCTTGATCGATGATCCATCCGGGTTTCCGTCCATCCTCAAGACGCATTACGGTTGGGGCGTGATCGCTGTCTACGTCTGGAAACAGCTTCCCTTCATGACGTTGGCGATCGCGGCGGTGCTTGTGGGGATCGGTCGGCGGACACAGGAAGCCGCGTCGCTTCTGGGCGCCGGACCGCTGACAATCTTCTTCCGGGTGACGCTGCCGCAGATTGCGCCGGGCGTCGTCACCGCAGTGCTGATCTGTTTTGCCTTCAACATCGGCGCCTTCGAAGCGCCTTTCATTCTCGGCGGCGGTTATCCCGACACGCTTCCGGTAATTGCCTGGCGCTATTTCAATGACGCCGATTACGCCCTGCAACTGCAGGGCATGGCGGCGGTTGTTTCGATCGGTTTGCTGTCAGGCTGCATCCTGCTGGCCTATCTCTGGTCCTATCGCCGCTTCGAGCGACGCATCGGCAGGGACTGACGAAAATGCAGTCGCCGTCCAAACAAATGAGGCTGTCGGTATTCCAGCGCTTTTACATTGTGGCCGTCGTGGCCTTCGTCCTCGGCCCGTTCCTGCCGCTTGTCATCCAGAGCTTTGCGTTTCGCTGGGCGTGGCCGGATCTGCTGCCTTCAACCTGGTGGCTGGAGCGCAGAACGTATTCACCGGTTCCGCTCGCCTGGGACTACGTCCTTTCTCCTTACTCGCAAGTCGGGGTCGCGACGATCAACACCCTGTTCATCGGCTTCGCGGCGACGCTTCTGTGTCTTCTGATCTGCCTTCCGGCTGCGCGGGCTCTTGCACGGGATCGTTTCAGGGGCAAACGGGCTTTCGAATTCCTGCTGTCGATGCCGTTGATCGTGCCGGAAGCCGTCATCGGCATGGCGTTGCTGATGATCTATATCCGTCTCGGCTTGGCGGGTAGCTACACAGGCGTCATCATCGCTCATCTCATTCCGACCATTCCCTACATGGTGCGCATGCTGACATCCGTCTATCTGGGGCTTGCGCCAGACTACGAGGAACAGGCCGCCATTCTCGGAGCCGGTCGAGTGCGGATCCTGCTGCGCGTAACGCTGCCAATGCTCATGCCTGGCGTCGTGGCGGGCGCTCTTTTCACATTCCTCGTGTCATCCAATGTCTTCCTGCTGACCTTCTTTCTCGGGCAGGGGCGGATCGTGACGCTGCCGACGCTTCTTTTCTCAAAAATCTCCGGAGGCAGTCTCGACGCTTCGGCGGCAGGCATCGCGCTCGTCGCGTCTCTTCCCGGCATAGTGCTCTTTGCGCTGTCGGAAAGGCTTGTCAGGGAGGAGCTTTTCGTCGGTGGCCTTGGACGATAGTTCCTGTTAAGGGAGAGCGATTTTTCGGGAGGAAGGCGCATGGCCGGCGACTACAAGTTCGATACGCTCGGATTGCATGCCGGGCAGAGCCCGGACAAACGGTATGGCTCGCGCGCCGTGCCGATTCACCAGACCACATCCTATGTCTTCGAGGACAGCGAACATGCGGCCGCTCTCTTCAATATGGAAATCGGCGGACACATCTACTCCCGCCTGAGTAACCCCACGGTGGCTGTGCTTGAGCAACGCCTCGCGGCGCTTGAAGGCGGCGTCGCAGCCGTCGCCGTCGCCTCAGGCATGTCAGCGCTGTTCCTGACGGTTCTGGCCCTGTGCTCGGCTGGCGATCACATCGTGTCGTCGTCGCAAATGTACGGGGCGAACATCAACCTCTTCGAACACACGCTGAGCCGCTACGGTATCGAGACGACCTTCGTGAAACCCAATGAACCGGATGGCTTTGCCGCTGCGATCCGGCCGAACACCAAGATGATTTTTGGAGAGGTGATCGGCAATCCGGGTCTGGACATCATGGATGTTCCGAAGATCGCAGCCATCGCTGAGCAAGCCGGCGTTCCCCTGGTCCTCGACGCGACCTTCAATACGCCGTGGCTGTTCAAACCCCTCGATCATGGCGCCAATATTGTCATCCATTCCCTGACGAAATGGATTGGCGGTCACGGCGTGGCCATGGGCGGCGCAATCATCGATGGCGGCAATTTCGACTGGGGCCAAAGCGATCGTTTCCCGACCCTGACGAGCCCGCATTACGCCTTTCAGCAGGTCAATCTGTGGGAAGAATTCGGACCGCTCGCCTTCACAATGCGCGTGCGCTCCGAGGGCATGTACAATGTCGGTCCGTGTCTGTCGCCGACCAATGCCTTCCATCTGCTTCAAGGGCTGGAAACCCTCGGCCTCCGGATGGAGAGGCACATGTCGAACACGCAGAAAATGCTCGCGTTCCTGTCCGCGCATGAACAGATCGGGTGGGTCCGACATCCGTCGCTGGACGATCATCCCGATCACGACGTGGCGAAGCGTCTGATGCCGAAAGGAGCGGGATCGATCATCGCCTGCGGCGTCAAGGGCGGACGCGAGGCGGGACGAACCTTCATCGAGTCCGTGGAACTCGCTTCGCATCTCGCCAATGTCGGAGACGCCAAAACGCTGGTCATTCATCCGGGATCAACGACGCATTCGCATCTGACGCCGCAGGCGATGGAGAACGCCGGATTGACGGACGACATGATCCGCATTTCCGTCGGGCTCGAGGATTTCGATGATCTCGCGGCGGATTTTGACAGGGCATTGAAGATCGCCGGCAAATCCGTCGGAGGCTCGAAATGAAGATCGATGTCGATGGCGCCCCGGTTTTTGTCAGCACCGGTGGCCGAGAGTTTGATCCGAACGGAACGGTTTTGCTCCTCCTTCACGGAAGTGGGCAGACCCATCTGACATGGATGCTCCAGGGCCGGTTTCTCGCCAATCGCGGCTGGCAGGTGTTGACGCCCGACCTGCCGGCGCACGGTCTGTCCGGCGGGGAGGCCCTAACTTCCATTCGCGACATGGCTGAATGGTGCGCGGACCTGTTGAAACAGGTTGGCGTCAAGCGGGCTCATGTCGCCGGCCATTCCCAGGGCGGCTTGGTGGGACTTGAGCTTGCATCCTTTCGTCCGGACACGGTCGCGTCTTTGGCGCTGGTTGCAACAGCGCTCGCGATACCGGTCAATCCGGCTCTGCTCGACATGGCGCAAAACCGCGAGGAAAAGGCGATTGCCGCAATGACGGATTGGGGACACGGCCGGGAAGGGCATTTTCACGATGCGACGCTGCCGGGTCTCGACCAGATGAATTTCGGCAGGCATTTGATGGCGAGCAACGAAACTGGCGCCCTGTTCGCCGATTTGTCTGCATGCGCCAGCTATGACCGGGGAGAGGACGCCGCGCGATCCGTTACGTGTCCGTGCCTCTGCATCCTCGCGGAGAATGACAAGATGACGCCGTTGAAGCAGGGACGGAAGATGGCGGCGGCCCTGACGGATGCGAGAGAGATTGTGATCTCCGGCGCGGGCCACATGCTCCCGGGAGAAAAGCCTGACGAAGTGTTGAAGGCCCTCCGCGGGTTTTTGCCTCACCCAGCCTGAGCGGCGGCAATCTCGACACGGTACGGTTTCAGGAGATCGTTGAAACCGCTGTCCGGAGTAGCTTCGGTCACGATGATGCTTCCATCAAGCATCCTGGGTAAGCTTAGCAGTGGTCGCCGCCCCGTATCCCTGAACTTGGCGCCGTCGACAGCCATGACGCTGCAGGAAGCGATCTCCATCATCGCCCCGGCGATATCCTTTTCGCATTGTTCCTGAACCAGGAAGCCGCGTTCTGGATGGACCTCGGAGGCCGAGAGGATTGCGTAGTCCACCTTGAAGCCGGCGATCACGTCAAAAGCTGCGCGGTCGAATGCGGCTCCGTCATGATCACGCAGTCGGCTTCCAGCCATGAACACCCGATTGCCTTCGATCATCGACAGCGTGCTTGCGACGAACGCCGAATTGGTGACCACGGTCAGGTTGCGACGAACACGCAAGGCCTGCGCGACGTAGGCTGACGTGGAGCCGGTGTCGATCGCCACGATGCCATCATCGTCGATCAGTTGCGCAACCATCGCCGCGATCGCCGCTTTCTCTTTCTGCTGTTCATGCATACGCGCAAGAAATGGCGGATCCATCTCGCTTCTTGCGCTGACGATGGCGCCATGCACTTTCCTGACTTCACCTCTGTCGACCATCGGTTTGATGATCCGCCGCACCGTTTGGCCCGAAACGTCAAGGGCGTCGGCCAGTTCGGCGACTGTAACGCTGCCGCGTAGCGTCACGGCTTCGCGTATCGCGGTTTCATATTTCGACATGTGTCTGCTTCTTCCACTTGTCCACATCCGGATAATAGCAGCTTATTATTTTCAACATAAAGCAACAATATTTGTTGATTCATGTCCATTTGGCTCGGATAACGTGTTCCAGGCAAACCAGCGGAGTACGGCGCGTGAGTGCAATTTCGGTCAATCATCTGATCATCGGCGGCGGCATAATCGGCTGCTCCATCGCCTATCATCTCGCCCTTGCCGGCGAAAAGGACATCGTCCTTCTTGAAAAATCGGCGTTGACCGAAGGCGCGACCTGGCATGCGGCCGGTCTTGTCGGGCAACTCCGCTCGTCCCGAAATACCACGCGTATGCTCAAACGGTCGGTGGTGCTCTACGACCGGCTTGAAGCCGAGACAGGCATGGCCTTCGACTGGAAGAAGGTGGGAAGCCTCCGACTGGCGGCGACGAAGGAGCGGCTGCTCGAAGCAAAGCGGCTCGCCACCATGGCGCGCAGCTTCGATCTCGAAATGCATATCATTCCGCCGGCCGAGGCGAAGGAGCTGTTTCCCTATATCGAGACGGCTGGCCTCGAAGGGGCCGCCTTCATTCCTTCGGACGGACATGTGGATCCGGCGAGCCTGTGCCAGGCGATCGCCGCGGCGGCCCGCAAGCTCGGCGTCGAGATCCGCCAGAACACGAAGGTCAGCGATTTCGAGGTCAAGGACGGGCGGGTGCATCGGGTGCTGGCCGGAGATATCGCCTTCGAGGCAAAGACCGTGACGCTGGCGGCGGGTATGTGGAGCCGCGAGCTCGGCCGCAAACTTGGCCTCAAGATTCCCGCGTGCGCGGTGGAGCATCAATATATCGTCACGGAGCCGATCCCCGGTTTTCCGGACAACCTGCCGACGCTGCGCGATCCTGAACGCCTCGTCTATTACAAACCGGACGCGGGCGGGCGACTGGTGATCGGCGGATATGAGGATGACACCGTTCCGTTCGGGGACCGGGGAATTCCCGGTGAATTCGCACGCCAGCTCTTGCCTGAGAATCTTGAGCGTTTCGAACCCTTGGCCGTGAAAGCGGGCGAGGTGACTCCGATTGTCAACGAGGTCGGCGTCCGCACCGTCATCAACGGTCCGATTCCCTATTCGGCGGATGGCGATTTCGTGATGGGATGGGCGCCGGGCTTCGTAAATCTGATGATGGCGACCGGGTTTCTCTACGGAATAGCCGCCGGCGGCGGCACCGGAGAAATGATCGCCGAATGGATCGTCGAGGGCAGGCCCAGCCTCGACCTCTGGCCGCTGGACATCCGGCGTTTCGGACCGCACCACGGCGCGCGCAGTTTCATGTATCCTCGCGCGGTGGAACACTACGCGCATCACTACAAGATGCGCTATCCGGGACAGGAACATGAGACAGCGCGTCAATTGCGACTGAGCCCTCTCTATCATCGCCTCAAGGAAAAGGGCGCCGTCTACGGATCAAAGAACGGTTGGGAACGGCCGCTCTGGTTCGCGCCGGAAGGCGTGAAGCCCGTTGACCAGCTTGCTTTCCTCGATCCGGGCTGGAAGGCCTTCTCAGCGAGTGAACACCAGGCGGTTCGCGAACGCGTCGCGCTTATTGACCAGTCCAGCTTTTCCAAGTTCGAACTGATTGGGCCGGGCGCTTGCCAAGCCTTGCAGGCAATGGCTGTGTCGAATGTCGACAAACCGCTGGGTTCGGTGATCTACACACAGCTTTGCAACGAGGCGGGCGGGATCGAGGCGGACCTTACGATCACCCGGCTCGGCGAGGATCACTACTACATCGTCACGGGGTCCGGGTTTGGCGTTCACGACTCCGACTGGATCCGCAGACATCTTCCGAAGGGCGGCGGAGCACAGCTGATTGAGGTCACATCCGCGCGCGCCGTCATCAATATCTGCGGCCCGAAGGCGCGAGATGTTCTGCAAGCTGTTTGCGAAGACGATGTGTCTAACGAGGCGTTTGCCTTTGCAACGGCGCGCGACATCACCATCGGCGCAGCGCCGGTGCGCGCGGTCCGCATCGGATATGTCGGCGAACTGGGATGGGAACTGCATGTTCCGACCGAGTTCGGGTTGCACGTCTACGACGCGTTATGGCAGGCCGGTCTGGCACACGGCGTCGCTGATGTCGGATATCGGGCGATCGAGTCTCTGCGACTCGAAAAGGGGTACCTCTACTGGAGCGCGGACATAACGCCGGACTACACGCCCATCGAAGCCGGTCTCGGCTTCCGGGTGCACCTGAAGTCGAAGGGCGATTTCATCGGCAGAAAGACGCTAGAAAAGCAGAAATCGGAAGGCGTGGAGCGTCGCCTGAACACATTCGTGACAAGCGAAAAGCTGCCGTTGACCGGCGGCGAGACACTGCTTCTCGATGGCGAGACCGTTTCTCTCGCCTGCAGCGCCGGCTATGGTTTTACGCTCGAAAAGACGATTATCTACGCGTATCTGCCGGCCGATCTGGAGGCTGAAAGAGGTTTCGAGCTGGAAGTGTTCGGCGAACGTTACCCGGTGACGCGCGCCGAAGGACCGCTCTATGATCCGGACAATCTGCGTTTGAAATCATAACGACACGGGAACGAACGATGACGAATGAAGATACCAACGCCGTGATCGCGGCTCTACGAAATGCGCCCGGATTCGCGGCTGTAGAGGCGCAGGACTGCGCGATCGAACGATTGGGTGGAATGACCAACAAGGTCTACCTTGTCGCGACCGGCGGGCAGTCCGTCATCGTTCGAATTCCAGGCGCCGGAACCGAGGCCTATATCGACCGCAAGGTTGAACTCCACAATGCGAAAGCCGCCTGGCGCGCCGGCGTGTCGGCCGAAGTGCTGTGGGGCGACCCGGATTCCGGCGTTATGATCAGCCGGGCGATCGACGACATCGAGACCATGTCGCCGGCGCTGTTCAAGACCAGGGCGGGGTCGCCGGCCCGCGCGGGCGAGGCGCTGAGCAAGCTTCACAATTCGGGTGAGACGTTCGAATTTCGCTTCGAGCTGTTCGCAATGATTGAGGACTATTTGAAGGTTCTGGCTGACAAGGACGCCACGCTGCCGGACGGATATCACGACATCGTCGCCGCGGCCGAGCCTTTGAAGCAGGCGCTCGAGGCAGCGCCAGTGGCGCTTGCTCCCTGTCACTGCGATCCGCTCTGCGAGAATTTTCTCGACGACGGGACCGTCATGTGGATTGTCGACTGGGAATATTCAGGCATGAACGATCCGCTTTGGGACGTCGGGGATGTGTCCGTTGAGGCCGGGTTCGACGAGGCGCAGGACGACGAAATGCTGCGCGCCTATTTCGGACAGGAACCCACCGCTGCTCAGCGGGGCAGGGTGGTCATCTACAAGGCGATGTGCGACCTGCTCTGGACGCTCTGGGGCCTGATTCAGCACGCGGACGACAATCCGGCGGAAGATTTCTGGGCCTATTCGGTGGGTCGTTTCGAACGGTGCAAGGCCCTGATGAACGCCCCGTCATTCGCCGGGCATCTGGACGCTGTCAGGAACGGCTGACCTAGCGGCCCGGGATTGGCTCGTCCAGCAGGCGCTGGATGATTTCGCTGTTGTCCGAAGTCGTCGTCGACACCGTGTCCATATGGGTCGCGCCCTGGACGATGACGGTCTGGTCCGGCATCATCCGCCGCAACGGGTTCACCGGGTTTTTCAGTCGCTGGTCGAGAAACTCGCTGGCGATGATGTCGACGTGACTGGCGATGCTGTTGTCCGAACTGTAGGCGTAGAAGGCGCGTCTGAGTTTTTCGGAGGCGAGAATTGCCTCGTCTGAGCGGTAGGCGTTGATCAGCGTCTCGCCTTCGAAAGCCTCATGCGATTTTGTCGCGTCGATGTCGTCTGCCGAGACAAAGTCGTGTCGCTCCTTCAGCAGCCACTCCCTGACTACCGGAATGGCGAGCGCCTTCTCGTTGATCGGATCGATCCAGTGCCCCGTCGCGCTCCAGCAGGTGAATTTCTGGCGCAGGCTCCGGGTGAACGACTTGAAACGCGTATTGGCGTAGGCGATCTGCGCTGTCAGGCTTCCCGAATGATCGCGTCTTGCCCGCTCATATTCATCGCGCATCCGGCCGTCTTCGATAAAGGGATCGATGAGAATGATCCTCTCGGGCCTCTTGCCGCTTTCCTCCAGACGGCGGGCGATTTCGAAGACGATCCAGGAGCCGGAGCACATGCCGGCGAGGTGCCACGGGCCGTGCGGGCTGACCTGCAGGATGGCGTCGAGATAGCAGTCGGCGATGTCTGCGACCGTATCGAAGGGCTGCATCTGGCCGTCGTAACCCGGCACCTGGAAGGCGTAGACCGGCTGCTCGTCATGAAAGGCCCGCATGTAGTCGACATGGGGGAAGAAGAACCCGGCGGCGCCGTGTACGAGAAACAGGGGCGCTTTCGCTCCGCCTGTCTGCAAGGCGAAGACGTGCGAAGGCAATGGCGTGTTTCCGGCCGCTTCGAGCGCCGCTGCGATTTCGCGAATCGTCGGGTTCTTGACGATTTGACCGGCCATGAAGCTTTTGCCGAGCTCCTGTTTTATGGTCTCGGTCAGCCTGGTCGCCTTGACGGAATCGCCGCCGAGATCGAAGAAGTCGTCATCGATCCCGATCCCTTCGATGCCGAAGATCTCGCGCCAGAAGCCGGCCAGTTTTTCTTCGACAACGGTTTCCGGCGGCGCGTGAGGGTTCTCCAGTCCGAGATCGTCCCGGGCGATAAGCTCCGTGTCTGTGATGTGCGCTTCCATTGACGGTCAAGCCTGCGGGATGGGCTTGGCGATCAGGTCCTGCATGATGGAGCTGTTGAGCGCGGTTGTCGTCGACACCGTGTCGTCATGCCTGCGGCCGGCCACGATGATATCGTGATTGGGCATCGCTCTGCAGACCGGGTGATGCGGGTTTTTCAGCTTCTTCTTCAGATGCTCGCTGGCGATGATGTCGACATGGTTTTCGATCGAATGATCGGTGCTGTAGCGATAGAAGGCGTATCGCAGAACTTCGGATGCGTAGACGCCGGTGTCCGAGCGGTGCTTGTTGATCAGCGCCTCGTTCTGGAAACGCTCTTTGCCGGTGACGTCCTCATCCCTGGTCGGCTGTTTGCGGTTTTTCCGGCTATCTTCGAGAATTTTTTGCCGCACTTCGGGAATATCGAACGCTTTCGGGTCCGTGCTGCTGATCCACAAACCGGTCGCGCGATAATTTCCGATCTTGCTTTTCAGGCGCGTATAGGCGAGCCGCGCTCTCGACAAGGCCGAGGCGGCGAATGCGACAGGGCTTGACGCTCCGACCCGGCGATTTGTCTCGAACTGCTCGCGCATTCTGCCGCGTTCGATATAGGGATCGATCAGGATAATGCGGCCCGGCTCCTTGCCCCGCTCCTTGAGCCGGCGCGCCATTTCAAAGGTGATCCAGCATCCCGAACACATGCCGGCTAGATGCCAGGGGCCGTCCGGATCGACCGCCAGCACTGCCTTGACATATTCTTCGGCGATCTCCTCCACCGTGCCGAGGGGCTTCATCTGTCCGTCGAAGCCCGGAACCTGAAAGGCGTAGATCGGCTGGTCGTCGCGGAAAGCGCTCATGTATTCGGCATTCGGAAAAAAGAAGCCGGCCAGCCCGTGCACGATGAACAGGGGTGGATGATCGCCGCCTTTGCGCACGGTCAGGATATGGGAGGCCAACTTGTCCGCATTGGCTCCGGCGCTGTCGCGATCGATTGCCGCCGCGACGTCGCGGATTGTCGGATTTTCGACGATCTGGCCGGCCTTGAAGCTTCCGCCCAGGGAGAGGTTGATCTCCTCGGTAATGCGCGTCGCCTTGACGGAGTCACCGCCGAGATCGAAGAAATCATCGTCGATTCCGATGTCGTCGATTTCGAAAACCGACCGCCAGATCGAAGCGATTTTCTTTTCCGTTTCGCTCGTCGGCGCCTCGTAGGCGCTCGGAAGGTCAAGCAGATCCCTCGATGTGTGGAGTGACTGTGCGTCCATTGAACTTCCGTCGTCGTAATCCGGTGCGATCAATTGTCTGGGAGAGGCGGTATTAGCACAACTGTCCATGGTTTCAACATGACGCGCTTTTGCTGTGTATGCTTATTCCAGTTCGGGACCGGGCCAACGATCACGCGGGAACAGGTGTTCTACGAGAGCGGACAGTGAAAGCACGCCTTGATCGTCGAGATGGCGGCCCATGATCTGCAAGCCAACCGGGAGGCCGTCGCTCGTATATCCGACGGGAACCGATGCGGCGGGAAGCCCGGTCAAATTGGCAAGCGGAGAAAATGTCGTCCAGGCGGACGGGGGCACAGGCCATCCCGCGATCTCGGAAGGCCCGAACGAGCCGACCGGAAACGCGGCTGTCGCCGTTGCAGGCGTTATCAGAAAATCGAACTCGTTCATGAATTTCGCCATGGCGTTGGCCACGCGCTTACGTTCCATGAGCGCGGCGGTAAACTGGTCCGCGCTCCATTCGCGATCGAGGATGCTGCCGAGCCAGCCGTCCAGTTGAACGCCCTGATCGGACGCCATCGCCTTCAGCCCGGCACGATCGGTTTCAAGCGCGACGAGCGTGTCGAGGAGACTTTCAGCGCCGCCCACCGCCGGGCATTTGCCTTCGACGCAGTCCACCACTGTCTGCAGCCGGTCGACGGCGTTGTCGAAGGCCGCGCCGACGTCCGGGTCGACAAGAGCGTAGCCGAGGTCTTTGGTGACAGCGATCCGAACCCCTTTCATGGCTTCGATGTCGCTGATTTCCCAATCGACATCCTGCGAGGGGATCGAGTGCCGATCATAGGAAGAGGGACCACACAGCACCGATAAAGCAAGCGCCGCGTCAGCCGCGTTTCGCGTCAAAGGTCCGATATGTTCGAGCGTCTCCCAGCTCGACTGGCCCGGAAATCTCTCGTCGCGGCAACCGGGATAGAGAGGCACGCGCCCCCAGGAGGGCTTTATTCCGTAAACGCCACACAGGGACGCAGGAATGCGGACCGAGCCTCCGCCGTCGCTGCCCAGCGCCAGCGGGACCATCCGGGCCGCGATCGCCGCGGCCGAGCCTGCGCTTGAGCCTCCGGAGGTCAGCGTCAGGTTCCATGGATTGCGAGTCGTCGGAAATATGTGATTTTCGCCCATGGCGCCGTAGCCGAATTCGGCAGCGTTCGTCTTTCCGAGAATAATCGCGTCCGCCGCCCTCAGGCGTTCGACGACGATGTCGTCCTGCTCGGGAACGAAGTTTTCATAGAGACGAGATCCGAAGGTGGTGCGCAATCCGCCGGTGCAGATCAGATCCTTGATGGCAACCGGAACGCCGGCCAGTTTTCCCACGGTCTCACCGTTGGCGATCCGACGATCGACGTCCTCCGCCTGGGCGATTGCGGATTCGTCCAGCGTGCAGAAAGCATGCAAATCCCCGTCGACATATTCTATTCTGGACAACGAAGCCTCGACGACTTTGCGGGCGGTCCACCGGCCTTGCGCTATCGCCTCGCGCAACTGCGTGAGATCGAGCTCCAACGGAGAAATTCCAGACATCCGGCGCCTCTTTGCTGTTCGTCGTCCAAGTATGGGTGGCCGCTGTTGCTCCGTAAACATTGATCCTCGCGAAAGCCCCAAACGGTTCAGCCGATTGTGTTCATATATTCGATGATCTTCGCTGTGCTTTCGCTGACCTGGAATGCGCTTGAATCGAGTATCAGCCGGTCTTGCGTCCATTCCTGATAGAGCCGCTGCTCAACCTCGCTCCAGTTTGGACAAACCTGTCCCCGGATATCGCTACTGCGCGTTTCCACGCGGCGGCGATGTTCGATCTTGTCCGAACACACGATTTCAACGTTTACCAGTCTGGCGCCGCTGTCGGCTCCGACCTGAGCCCACAGCGCTCGCGTTTCCGACACCGGATTTACCGTGTCGGCGACCACGTTGTGACCAAGCGCGAGATTGTCCTTTGCGATGTTGGCCGCCGCCAGGTATCCGGCGTCTTCCGCATCAGGAACGCCAAGCACACTCACTTTGAGCGCCGCTTCAATGGAATCCACCCGAACGTAGACGGCCGAAATATCCCTCGCCAGAGCTTTGGCGATCGTTGATTTTCCGACGCCCGGAAGGCCGGAGAACGAGATCAGAAACAGCATGGCACTCGTGATACCAGACTTTGGCTTTCGTGTTCATGACAAAACCCGATAGCCGCTACAGTTCGCCTGTCTGACGCCGCGTCCTACCGGCGGTTTGCGAATTCCGCCAGAAGAGCGGGGAAAGCCTCGGGCGTCGGGAAACCCTCGAAGCTGTGAAGGGCGGGGGTCTCCGCCCATGGAAGCTTCTCGGACGTCATGGTCTCGATAAAGGGACGGCTCCATTCGGGTTCGTCGAACATCGTCGGCCGTACATTGACGACATTATCCATGCCTGTGATCCGCGTGAAGATCCAGGTCTTGCAGTCCGGGCAGAAGTAGTGGTCGAGTTGCGGTCCCATTATGCCGCCCTTCACCGGATCGCCTTCAGCAACGTAAAATTTCCCCATCGGGACCATAGCAGTCAGGGAAAAGGCGCTTGCGCTCATTCGCTGGCAACCACGGCAATGGCATGCCGCTGTCATGACCGGGGGCGCGGAGACCTCTATGCGGACGTGTCCACATCGACAGCTGCCAAATGCAGGCCGATTTTTATCGCTCATGTGCAGGGTCCTTCTAGTTTTGACTAGCGGTCAAGCCAGCCGAATGCGCCGACATTATCTGGCGCTATGAAATCCACCATTTAACAGCAGGCAAGCTCAAGTATATGAGGTCTGGCGCCAAAAGGGTCTGTTATCGTATTGGCGAGCCTTCCTGATCCGACATGCAACAGCTTTCAGCAAGCAGTTTATCTTGCCACCGTTATGCGCCGCCTGTAACCTTTCGAATCAGGCTTGGCCCGCGCCTCCCTCCCTCCGACCGGGGAAGTATTTGACATACGGGGCAGTCTCTTTGTCGAACCATCTGTTCGGGCGCGCATGAGGAGGGGTTGCGCCAAAGCCCGCAACGGAGGTTCTCCGAATGAAATTTTCCGCTCCTATCTACAGGTTGAAACGCCAGGCCAAACTGCTTTCTCGCGAAAAGAACATCGCTCTTAACAAGGCGCTCGACACGGTCGCCCGCCGGGAGGGGTTCGCGACCTGGAGCCTGCTTTCTGCAACAGCGGCGCAAGATTCTCCGGCCAGGTCAATTCTCGCACGGCTGAGTGACGGCGACCTTGTGCTTCTCGGCGCCCGTCCGGGACAGGGCAAAACCCTGCTTGGTCTCGAAATACTGATCGAAGCTTTGGCGCAAAATCGCATGGCGGCCTTCTTTTCACTTGTCTATACACGCCAGGAGGCGGACGCCCTTTTGGCGTCGCTCGCGCCTGATGTCTCTTCCCGAAACCTGACCATTGTCACCTCCGACGATATCAGCGCCGCGCTGATCATAGACACATTGAAGCTATCGCCGCCCGGAACGCTGGCCGTTGTCGATTATCTGCAAATTCTCGACCAGCAGCGCAGCAAGCCGGAACTTTCAGTCCAGATGGAAGACCTGCGACTTTTTGCGAGAACACGGGGCGTTATCCTTGTTTTCCTTTCACAGGTTCATCGGTCTTTCGACCCCGAAATCCGACCTCTGCCGGAGATCAGAGACATCAATGCACCAAACAGGATCGGGCCTGAAACATTTTCAAAGACCTGTTTTCTGCATGATGGTGAAATGAGTTTTTCTGATATGGAATTAAAAAACACAATAAAAACAACATGATAAATGAGTTTCGGGAGCTTGGCGAAAATTTGGCTTTGTTTCGGGAATCCGGATTTCTCGCCCATGACAAACAATCAGGCTCGGTTTCGGCTGCTCCCGAGACGGCTGGCGGGCTTCTCCCCTTATAGCACAGTTCGGCGCGCCACGCATCAGTTTGTTCCTGTTTTGTCTCGGCGTTTGAATTGATGGCGCCGTTTTATTTACACGCGCCTTGATCTAGACTGTGGCCTCGCGAGGCGGCAGCCTGACGCGGGGTGGGGAGGCCCGGGAAGCATGGACGCTGGTCAACAGGAACATTATTCGGCTCAGCCGATAAAGCTGGCGGTCAAAACCGCGACTTTCGAAGACGTGAAACTGGCTTTGCGCGCCGGTGCGCAGGATTTCCTGGCTCGACCCGGTCTCAGTCTCTTTTTCGGGCTGTTCTACGCTCTGCTCGGCGCCGTTTTGCTCTCGGGCTTTCTCGTATTCCAGCAGATCTGGTTCGTGGTGCTTGTCAGCGTCGGCTTTCCGCTCGTCGCGCCTTTTTTGGCGGCGGGGCTCTACGAGATGTCACGCCGGTTGGCGCGTTCGGAACCCTTTACGGCTTCGGACATATTTCTGGTGATATTCAAACAGCAACGCCGCGAATTCGGCTGGATGGCGTTCGTCGTTCTGTTCGTCTTCTGGATCTGGGCCTATCAGGTGCGGCTTTTGTTCGCGATCTTTCTGCAATGGCAGTCCGTCTCGTCCATGAATGAACTTGTGTCCGTCGTGCTGACGACAAGCGAAGGCGCCGGTTTTCTGATCGTCGGAACGCTTGTCGGCGCTTTTCTGGCGACGGTTCTCTATTCGATAACAGTCATCGGCATGCCGCTGTTGCTCGACAAGGACGTGGACTTCGTGACCGCCATGATCACGAGTTTGAGGACCGTTCATAAAAGTCCGATGGTCATGCTGGGCTGGGGCGCGATCATCGGCGCGCTGACCCTGCTGGCCGTCGCGCCGCTACTTCTGGGTGTGATCTTCATCTTTCCGATCCTCGGGCACGCGACCTGGCATCTCTATGAAAAGCTCGTTCACGAGGCAGACTGAAAGGCGGCGTCTTTTCAGAAAACCGCAAGTGGTCTTATGACGAGCAGACGAGCACGCTCCACAGAACAACAAGAAATTGCAGTTTTTACCGACAGGTCTTCTAACATTGCTGTAATAAAGATAGGGTAAGTGCGTTCCCTAACCTTTATTTCTCAATTCGGGAGGAAAAGATGCGACTGCTGTACACGATCGGCGCTTTGTTCTTGGGCGTCACACTCGCAAATGCTCAAGAGGACAAGCCAAATATCCTCATCATCTGGGGTGATGACATCGGCCAATTCAACACCAGCGCCTACAACCATGGAATGATGGGATTCCGCACGCCGAATATCGATCGGGTCGCACAGGAAGGCGCTCTTTTCACCGACTGGTACGGCCAGCAAAGCTGCACGGCCGGCCGCGCGGCGTTCGTTACCGGCCAGTCGCCGATCCGGACAGGTCTGACCAAGGTAGGCCTGCCAGGAGCTCCTGAAGGCATGATGGTCGAGGATCCAACGATCGCCGGCCTCCTGAAGCCTCTGGGATACGCCACGGGACAATTCGGCAAGAACCATCTCGGCGATCGCGATGAAATGCTGCCGACCAATCACGGTTTCGATGAGTTTTTCGGCAACCTCTACCATCTTAACGCCGAAGAAGAGCCTGAAAACCCGGATTATCCAAAGGACCCGGCATTCCGCGAGAAATTTGGCCCGCGCGGCGTTATAAAATCCTCCGCCGACGGGGACATCGAGGACACAGGTCCGCTGACGCGCAAGCGTATGGAAACCGTGGACCAGGAAACCACGGCAGCCGCCCTCGATTTCATCGACCGGGCGCACGCGCAGGGCAAACCGTTCTTCGTCTGGTGGAATTCCACCCGCATGCATATCTTCACGCATCTGTCTCCCGAATGGGAAGGCAAGACAGGGTACGGCATCTACGCCGATGGCATGGCGCAGCATGACACGGATGTCGGCCAGTTGCTCGACAAGCTGGACGAACTCGGAATCACCGACAACACCATCGTGATGTACTCCACCGATAACGGCGCGGAGACGTTCACCTGGCCCGATGGCGGAACGACCATGTTCAAGGGCGAAAAGAACACCCAGTGGGAAGGCGGCTTCCGCGTTCCGACGATGATCCGCTGGCCGGGCGTGATCGAACCCGGGACCGTGATCAACGACCTTGCCGCCCATGAGGACATGTTGCCGACGCTGCTTGCCGCTGCGGGCAATCCCGACATCAAGGAACAGTTGCTTGAAGGCGGCGTTCAGGCGATCGGCCGCGACTACCATGTGCACCTGGACGGCTACAATCTGTTGCCCGCCTTCAAGGGCGAAGGCGACTGGCCGCGTCACGACTTCATCTACTGGACCGACGACGGCGACGTCGCGGCCCTGCGTTACGATGACTGGAAGGTGACCTTCATGAAGCAGAACGCGGAGGGTCTGGAAGTTTGGCAGCGGCCTTTCGAAACGCTGCGCGCTCCCCTGTTGACCAATCTTCGGATGGATCCCTTCGAGAGAGCCGAGCAGGAACATGCAATGGGATTCCAGAGATGGTATCTTGAACACATGTTCGCCATCGCTCCGGCCGCGGCCTATGTTGGACGGTGGCTGCAGAGCTTCAAGGAGTTCCCGCCGCGCCAGAAGCCGGGCAGCTTCTCGCTCGACAATGTGATGGAAGAATTGACCGCCGGTTCGCCGGGCAGCCAGTAAGCCTTCCAGTTTCCCCCGCTACGGACATTCCGTTCGGGCGGGGGAGACGCAATAAGCAGCGATCGAATTATCTAGACTCTACCTGCCAAGCAGGCCGAAGCTGTTTTCAAAGCCTCTTCCCGCTCGCTCCTCTCAAATTGCGCCAGATATTCGACTGCGCCGTAGAACCGTTCATGATTGCCGGCGCAAAGATCGAACAATCTTTTGAAGTCGGACACGAGATCGCCATAGACGGATATGGTCGCAAGCCTGGCGTTGTTGATCGGCTCGTCGAACCAGCGATCGAAGCCGCGATACCCCTTCCATTTTCCGTCCCGCAATTGTCGATACCGCGCCCGCAAACGCTCGATCTCCCTTGCCTTGGCAGTGCGCATTTCCTCGACTGAGATGTCCGACGCGTAAATCCTTGCAAGCTCCTGGCGTGTTTCCGTCACCAGAATCTGGAAATCCTTGTAGCGTCGCAGACCCGCTTCATAGTCTTTCAAGACAGCGTCCTCGCCGCGCTCGCGCAGCCATTTCTCGACGCCGTTTTCCTCTACCGTGACGGCGAAGGCCTCATTGAAGTTCGAATCGTTCTGGACATAGACCCGTTGGTGGGCGAGCTCATGAAACACGACGCCCGCAAGATAGACGTCTCCGCGAATGACCATCGTGTTCATCAACGGATCGTCGAACCAGCCGAGCGATGAGTAGGCCGGCACGCCGCCGACATAGACGTCCATGTCCTGCTCGCGCAGGGTTTCGGCGAACGCCTCCGCGGCTTCTTCGGAAAAATAGCCGCGATAGGGCACGCAGCCATAGATCGGGAAACACCAGGAATTGAGGCCAACGGAAAACTCCGGCGACGAGTACACAGCCCACGACACATACTCTCTGCCGGTGTCGACATATCGCCGGTAACTGGCGTTGTCCGGCAGCGCCAATTGCTCCGACGCGTAGTCGCGTATCTCCCGTGATATCGCGAGCCGCTCCTTCAGATCCGGGTTGATGTCGCGACGCTCCAGAAGCCTGTCCACCGGCTGGCTGGACGACACGATCTTGATATGGCCGCCAACGGAACTGGCGTAATAGGCGGGATTGCAAGCTTGCAGCGCAGGCAGCAGCGCCATAACGGCGAGCATTTTCGGAAGGCTGAGATCCATGTGCTTTCGCTTCAAAGTCCCTCGATGGAAAAGTCGGGCGCGCCTTTCCAGATCAGTCTCCAGCTTGCGCCGGGGCGCACATTCTGGACGATGCCCGGATCGAAGGCGACAAAACACCGACCGCCCGGACGCCGCGCCGAAGGATAGAGCAGTCCGCGATATCCCTGCCGGCGAAGCGTCTTCGCGAGCATCTGCCCCTCCGGATAACCGATTTCCGGATCGGGATCGAGCGCCGGATGCTCCGGGGCGCCGTCGAGATCTGGAAAGTCGCCGATAAAGTCCGCCAGAAGTTCAACGTAGCGCGCCTCGTCCTCGTAGATCCCGATATTTGCTAGTTCCCTGGTGCGATGGAAACCCACTTCTTCGGCGGATGTCAGCACATCGTAACTGCAATACCAGGCGCCCCGGTCGCCGCTGTTGAAACGGTTGCCGCTCGGGCGCGTATAGGTGAAGGCCGCGTTGATATGGGTTTGCCCATAGACCTTGAGGTCATGCGCGCGCCGCGCAAAGACGAGCTCGCGCCGGTCGAGGGCAGGGCCGCCGTCGCGCTCGGCGACGAGGCGCGCGCTGGTTTCGCCTTCGAGTTCGGCCAGAATGGCGGCTTCCTCGTCCGTGTCGACGAGGCCGCGCAGTACAGGCGGTTTGTGACGGGTTTCGGGGATAAGCCGGATCAATCCGCGATCATTGACGCCGGTGATCTTCAAACGCCGCCCCGCAAGGCGTCGAGATAGGCGCGCACACGCAGGATTTTGGGCAGGCCGCCATCGATCATGGCGGTGAGCGGGGTTCGGCCTTCGAACTCCGGGCCGCGGTTCGGAAGCTTCACCCATCGTTGGGCGATCGGCGGATTGAAATAGAGTTCCAGCGACTTGTAGAGACCCGTCAGGGCGCTGAGGCGCAGCATCTGGTCGCGTGTCAGGTCTCCGGCGAAACCCGGCTTGCGCGCGCGTTTCCAGGTCGATTCCGACATGTCGGCCAGGGCCGCGGCCTCCCGACCCGTCAGCGACCACGCCTGAGCGATCCTGCCATAGGCCTTGAGCGCGACGGCCTGGACATCGCCTGCTGACCGCTGAATGACCGCGTTTTCCATGTGTGGCTCCAATTGAGTTCAATGTAGGATCATATGGACGGACAATCAAGTTCATATGGGCGATATTTTCAGCTGAAATTGTTGGAAACTCTGATAACCGGTCATATCAAAGTCTCTTCCCCCGGGGTCGCCCGTTGCTCTTCGCCAGCGAGTTCGGGTGGTGGGCGCCTGAAGCCATGCGTCATAAACGCCAGATAGGCGATGCCCACGACGCACCAGACTCCGCCCAGAATATGGGCGTAGACGCCGAGATTGAGCAGCAGCCAGACTGTCGCCGCCGCACCGATGGCGGCCGGCAGCAACCACAACGCCGTCATGGCCGCCGTGCGGCGCCTGGCGTTTCTGAGCGCATACGCGATGACTGACAGGTTGACGAATGTGAAGGCGACGAAAGCGCCGAAATTGATGAAGGTGGTGGCGGTTTCAACTGTCATGACCACGCCGAGAAGTCCGATCGTTCCCACCAGCGCCAGATTGAAGACCGGCGTTTTGAGTTTCGGATGAATATATCCGAAAGGACCGGGCAGCACGCCGTCGCGGCCCATGGCGTAGAGAAGGCGGGCGACGGTCGTCTGCATTGCCACTGCGCCCGCCGCCTGTGTCGTCAGGATGCCGGCGATGAACAGGATTTTCAGGAACTCGCCGCCGACCGACAGGGCGATTTCGTCGACGGCTGATTGCGGATCCCTGAACGCCGTGCCCGGATGCGCAAGTTGTGTGACATAGGAGACCGAAATGAAGAGGGCGCCGCAGACGAGCGCCACGATCAGGATGGCGCGTCGCATGATCTTTCGCGCGCCGACGGTCTCTTCCGACAGGGTCGTGATCGCGTCGAAGCCGAGGAAGGAAAGGGCGGCGAAGGAGGCGCCAGCGACCGTGATCGCGAGCGGGACATCCGCTCTGAAAAAGGGATCACTGGAGACGAGCGCGGCCGGACCTGACGTCGTCCAGACATGACGTGTCGCCATGGCCGCGAATATGACGAGGACCGCAAGCTGAATCGCCATCAGCACGTAGTTCATGCGTTCGGCGAGAACGATGCCGCCGATGTTTATGGCGGTCGTCGCCAAAATGAGGATCATGATCCAGGCTGACACCGGGATGGCTGGCGTGACGGACGCCGCGAAGACGGCGCCAAGCAGCCAGGCGACCATCGGCAGGAGGACATAGTCGAGCATGGCCATCCAGCCGACCAGAAATCCGACATGATTGCCGATCGAGCGGCGGACATAAGTGTAGGCGGAACCGGCGACCGGATAGAGCGTGACCATGCGCCCGTAGCTCAGTGCCGTGAACAGCATCGCGACGGTCGCGAGCAGATAGGCTCCGGATGGCGTGCCCTGCGACAACTGGTCGAGTTCTCCGTAGATGGCGAGCATGCCGAGCGGGGCGATATAGGACAGGCCGAACAGCACGACCCCCGGCAACCGCAGCCTGCGTTGTAACGCGTTGCCCTCGCCGGAAGCGGTGTGGTCTGCCATGCCTGATTGCCCGGAACTGTTATTGGAATGTCAGCCTAGCTGCGGTGGGTGGGCCGGACAAGCCGGGGTGGGCGCTACAATGACGGGTGTGCATGGGTGATAAATATCCTGCTCGCTTGAGCGCCAAGTTCAGCGAGCAGTCATTTCGCGTTATACAGCAAAGAAATTTTTTGCTGTATAACCAGTCGCTTTGAATGCGCTGCTTCGGCCCGAGTCCACCGATCGAAAACGTGAGTGAGTTTCCACAAGACTCAACTTGACTAGTCAACTGGTCATATCTAGTCTGCCCGCATGCAAAGACCGAACGTCAAGCCGCGCTATCAGGTTCTGGCCGAGCTTCTCAGAAGCCGCATTCATGATGGCGACCTGATCCCGGGGGACCGGTTGCCGAGCGAGGCCGAGTTGTGCGTCGAGTTCGGCGTCAGCCGGGGAACGGTGGTCAAGGCCGTGGAGCAGTTGGTGAGCGAGGGCATTGTCCACCGCCACCAGGGGTCGGGAAGCTTTGTGGCGCGGCCCTCCCTGCACAGGCGGGCGGGCGGTCTTTTGAGCTTTACCGAGGCGGCGGCCGGGGGTGGCCATCGTTCCTCGCAGCAGCTTGTCGATATGCGGGCGGCGACGCCCGAGGAAATCCGGGAATTCGATTGCGGCCAGCCGGCCGTGTCGCTGATCCGGCTGCGCCATGTCGACGACGTGCCGTGCGCGGTCCACCACTCGCTGGTGCCGTCGACGGTGGCAATGCGAATCCCGGCGCTCAACGGCGATGCGCCCGAAGCACTGAAGGATCCCGGCTTTTCGCTTTACCGTTCGTTCGAGAACATTGGCCTTGCGGCGGAGGAGGCGCAGGAGCGCGTCACCACGCGGCTCGCCAATGACGAAGAGCGGCGTCTGCTCGGCCTGTCGGGTCCGGCTGCGGTCATGGTCGTTTTTCGCAAGAGCTTCGATCGCGACGGCCAGCTCATCGAGGCCGTCGAAGCCGTCTATCACGGCGACTACTACACTTACGACATGCGCCTTGTCCGGGGCAGGGACAGTCGTTCCTCTTCCGCGGCGGGGCAGGTCGTAAGTCTGAAGACACGGATCGACAATTCCGACAATTGAAGAAGGGAACTGTGACATGAAGAAACTGTCTGCACTTGCAATCGGCGCCACAATGGCGCTTTCCGCCGCGGCCATGCCCGCGACGGCCCAGGATGTCGCGCCGGCCGCGCTTATCATTTCCCAGGGCGGTCTGGGCGACGGATCCTGGAACGACACCGCTTTCGAAGGTTTCGAAGCCGGGCTTGAAGCGACCGGCATCGAAGGCCGCCCGATCGAATCGAACGACGTCGCCGCGCAAGGCGAAGAGATCATGCGCCGCGCCGCCGACGCCGGCTTTGGCCTGGTGATCAGCCTGGAATGGATCCACGGCGAGCCGATGGAGAAACTGGCCGTCGATTATCCCGACACCGACTGGGTGATCATGAACCAGACCCGCAAGGGCGACAACATCGCCTCCGTCGTTTTCGCCGAACATGAAGGGTCCTATCTCGCCGGCGCGCTG
The DNA here is from genome assembly GCA_024343425.1 of Rhizobiaceae bacterium MnEN-MB40S. Lineage (GTDB taxonomy): Bacteria > Pseudomonadota > Alphaproteobacteria > Rhizobiales > Rhizobiaceae > Flavimaribacter. The sequence goes on along the minus strand of BRLC01000024.1, from coordinate 13,912 downwards.
GCCGCCCAGGTGACCACCGACACCTCCATCAAGGGCATCAACGCAGAACCGATCATCGGCGTGATCGCCGCCGTGAAATCCCCGGGCATCGACAAGTTTCTGGTCGGCTTTATCCAGGGCGCGATGGCCATCAATCCGGACATCGAAGTGAAGGTCGCCTATGCGGAATCCTTCGGCGATCCGGCCAAGGGCGAACAGATGGCCAACGCCATGTTCGACGAAGGCGCCGACATCGTCTATCACGTCGCCGGCGGCACCGGCATCGGCGTCATCGAAGCTGCGAAGAACGCCGGCCACTACGCAATCGGCGTCGACACCGACCAGGACGGCATGGCGCCTGGAAGCGTGCTCACCAGCATGATCAAGCGGGTTGACGTGGCGGTGGACGAAATCATCCAGGGCTATGCGGCCGGCGAGTTTCCCGGTGGTGAAATAATGGATTTCGGTCTCGCCCAGAACGGCGTCGCGCTCTCCGACATGGAGTATACAAAGGACATCATCCCGGCCGAATATCTGGAGAAGGTCGAAGGCTTAAAGCAGGATATCATCGACGGCAAGATCGAAGTCTGGGACGTCTCCGCGCAGGGCTATCCGGACTTCTTCAAGTAAGATCGATGAAGGCGAACGATCGGGGATTTAACTGCCCCGATCCTGTTTGACGAAGAGCAAAACCATGGCGGAAGCGGCGACGGCCCGCGCCGATGCGACAGTTCGGCTCGGCGCCCGGAACATCTCCAAATTCTACGGACCGGTGCGGGCGAACAGGGATATCTCCCTCTCGGTTGCGCCCGGCGAGATCCACGCGATCGTCGGTGAAAACGGCGCCGGCAAGTCGACGCTCATGCGCATTTTGCAGGGCATGGAGCATCCGGACAGCGGCGCGATCATCGTTGATGATCAGGAAGTCCGTTTCTCGCAGCCCCAGCAGGCGCTCGAAACGGGGATCGGCATGGTCCACCAGGAGTTTATGCTGGCGCCCGACCTGACGTTGCTTGAAAACCTGGTGCTTGGCGATGAACCGGTTTCATTTGCCGCCGGACCGCTTTCCCGGATCGACTGGGCCCAGGCCTTGCAGTCCGGCGAGGAACTGGCGAAAAAGACGGGCGTGGCCGTCGATTGGCGCCGCCGGGCCGGCGGAACGCCCGTGCACATCCAGCAGACCGTCGAGATTATCCGCCTTCTGCGCCGCGGGACACGCATTCTGATCCTCGACGAGCCGACCGCGGTGCTGGCGCCGCAACAGGTGGAAGACCTTTTCGTGCTGTTGCGAAACCTGCGCGATGCGGGGACGACCATCCTCTTCATCAGCCACAAGCTGAAGGAGGTTGTGGCGCTGGCCGACCGCGTGACCGTGATCCGCCGCGGCGAGGTCTCCTATTCCGCCAATGTCTCTGAGACCGATAGCGACACGATCGCCCGCTACATCGTCGGCGGAAACGATACGTCGCTGATCGAAACCGGGCGCGCGTCCCGCGGCAAGGCCGGAGACGGCGAGGTTGTACTGAACGTCGCCGGGCTCGAAGCCCCGTCGCTTGAAAAATCCCACCCGCTGCACGGCGTGTCGTTGTCTGTGCGCAAGGGTGAAATTGTCGGGCTGGCAGCCGTATCCGGCAACGGCCAGGACGAACTGGTCGAATGCCTGGTGGGTCTGCGTTCGGCATCCAGCGGCAGGGTGGACCTCTTGGGCGGCGATGTCACCCACGCCACGAACGGCGAGCGCCGGCGCAAGGGGATCGCCTATATCAGCGCCGACCGCAGGCACGAGGGGCTCGCGACGCTTGCGCCCGTGGAAGACAATGTCGTCGCCGGCAGCCACGACCGGCCGCCAATCGGGAAAGGTATGTTCCTGAGCCTGAAGCAGAAGCGGCGGGTCGCGACCGAGCGGCTCGCCAGCGTCGATGTCCGCTACGGACATTTGAGCGATCCCGTCTCCAGCCTTTCCGGCGGCAACCAGCAGCGGCTGGTCTTCGCCCGCGAAATCGCCTCCGATCCGAAGGTGATGGTGGTCTCGCAGCCGACGCGCGGCGTCGATCTCAACGGCATTGCGGCGATCCACAAGCTGCTGCTGCAATTCCGCGACGACGGCGGTTCGGTTTTACTGGTTTCTGAAGAACTTGAAGAATTGCTTTATCTTTGCGACCGGATCGTCGTCATGGCAGCCGGGCGCATCGTGGGCGAGACGCCGGTGGAGGGCACGGACATTGCCGAGATCGGCCGGATGATGGTCATGCAGGGGCACGCCGATGGTTAACGCTTCCGTTGAATCACATTCTTCGGCGATGTCGCCAAGCATCTGGCTGGAAAAGGGATTCGGCCTTGCCTTCCCCTTCATCGTGGCGCTTGTCGTCGCCGCCGTGATCCTGCTGGTGATCGGCGAGAACCCGATCGATATCTTCTCGCTCATGGCGAAGGAATCCTTCGGGTCGGAACGGCGCATCGCCGCGACGCTCTCCGCCGCAACGCCGTTGCTGTTTACGGCGGTCGCGACCGCCGTCTGTTTCCGCACCGGGGTCTTCAATGTCGGGGTGGAAGGCGCCTTCGTCGTCGGCGGCATCGCTGCGGCCTTCATCGGTTTCAGCCTGCCGGCCGGCATGGGCTTTACCATCATCCCGGTCGCCTTCGCCTTCGCCGCCCTTGTCGGCGCAATCTGGCTCTACATACCGGGCGTCCTCCTGGCGAAGCTGCAGGTCGACGAAGTGGTCTCCACTCTCATGCTGAATTTCGTCGCCTTCGGCGTCACCGGCTATCTGGTCAACGGCCCGCTGCTTTCGGAGGTCTCCGGCAACAATGTCACGCCGCCGGTCCACGAAGCCGCCGAACTCACCCGACTGATGCCGCCCTCGACGCTGCACGCCGGCTTCATCGTCGGCATCCTGGTCGTCATCGCTTACGCCGTCTGGACGCGTCGCACGCCGACCGGTTTTTCAGCCGCCATGGTCGGTTACAGCCAGCGCTTCTCCCGCGCGGTGGGCATATCGGTGCCGGCGAGCATCATCCTCGTCATGGTGCTCTCGGGCGTCGTCGCCGGCTTCGGCGGGGCGTCGCATGCGCTCGGCCAGCTTCATCGTTTCACCGACGGCTTTTCCCCCGGCTACGGCTTTACGGGAATGGCGGTGGCGCTGCTCGGACGCAACTCGGCGATCGGCATCGTGCTGGGCGCGATCCTGTTCGGGGCGCTGGCTTCGGCCGGCACGACGATCCAGCTCTTCTCGAACATCCCGCTCGATCTGGTGAACATCATACAGGGCACGGTCATGATCTTCGCCGTGGTCGAGATTGGCCGGCTGCGCTTGCTCACGCGGAGGGCCGCCCCATGATCATCGAACAGATCATCGCGGCCTCGATCGTCATGACGACGCCGATCCTGCTCGCCGCCATGGGCGGCCTCGTCAACCGGCAGGCCGGCATCGTCAATATCGCGCTCGACGCCAAGATGCTCACCGGCGCCTTCGTCGCCGTCGTCGTGTCGTCGGCGACCGGAAGCTGGCTTGTCGCCGTTATCGCGGCGGCGCTGGCAGGCGCCCTCGTCGGTCTCCTGTTCTCGCTGGTGATCACCCGCGCCAATGCGAACATGATCGTCGCCGGCCTCGGCCTCAATGTTTTCGTCGCCGGCTTCCTCGGCTTCATTCTGACCTGGGTCTACAGATCCAGCGGCACGCTGAGACTTCCCGACGTGCAACTGCTGCCGCATTTCCTGCCGGAGTCCGTTTCCGGCATACCGGTCATCGGGCGAGCGCTTGCCGAGCTTGAACCTCTGACGGTTTTCGCATGGGCGACGGTCGCCGTGCTGCCGTTCCTGCTGGCGAGCACGAAGATCGGCCTCTGGGTCCGGGTGACGGGCAACGCCCCGCAGGTCGCGCGCTCCATGGGTCTGCCGCAGAAGTCGATCCAGGATTTTTCGACCAGCTTCGCCGGCTTCTATTCGGGCCTTGGCGGCGCGCATCTGGCGCTCGCCTCGATCGGTCTCTTCAACGAGGGGCTGACGGCGGGACGCGGCTTCATTGCGCTCGCCGCATTCTATTTCGGTCGCGACCGGCCGGTGGCGACCGCCATGGTCTGCCTGCTCTTCGGCTTTCTGGAGGCGACCCAGATCCGCATGCAGACGGCCGGCCTGCCGCCCAAGCTCATCGGCACCATTCCCTATCTCATGGTTCTGGTGGCGCTGTGCATAGCCGGATGGCGCGCGAGCCGCAGAAAGGCATTGGCATGACCAAGACCGCACTCATCGTGATCGATATGCAGAACTCGTTCCTGCATCCGGACGGCGAGAATACGTATCCGGACGCGCAGTCCGTGGTTCCGAATATCCGGGCGCTGATCGAAAAGGCGAATGCGAATGGCCGCGTCGTCGTTCACGTCGCCGACCGGCACCGGGAAGGCTTCGAGGATTTCGAGGACAAGCGATTGCCGCGTCACTGCGTGACCGGCGGCTTCAACGCTGAATTCTTCGAGGGTTTCGGGCCGTCGGGCGCGGCCGGCGAAATCGAGATCGTCAAGCGTCGCTTCAGCGCCTTCTTCGCCACCGAGCTTGCGCTGTTCCTGAACGAACAGGGCGTAGAACGCGTCGTCATCTGCGGCGTGAAGACGAATGTCTGCGTGCGCGCCACCTCCCAGGACGCTTTCGCGCACGGGTTCGAGGTGGTCGTCGTCGGCGACGCGACCAATTCCAACCGCGATCATCTCGCCAAGGCGTCGCTGGAGGATATCGACCGCTATCTCGGCAAGGTCGTCGACACGGCCGAAGCCCTGGAGATGCTGGCATGACGCAGCTTGCGGTGACCGGCTACGCGAGCCTCGACTATCCGGTCGCCCTGTCGGGACGCGCCGAAGGCAACGCCACCACGCACATCAAGTGGCGGTCGGCCGAGGGCTGGCCGCGTCTTGGCGGTTGTCCCGCCTATGTCGCAGCAGCTGCCGTCAGTCACGGTGTGACGGCTTCTCCGGTCTGCTGGACCGGCGCCAATCGCGAGGGCGATCTCTTCGTCTCTGCGCTGGAGAAGAAGGGCGTCAGCACAGCCGGCGTCGCCAGGATCGAGGGCGAACGAGCCCCGTCGGCCATGCTGATCTACCAGTCCGACGGCAGTTGCATCTGTCTCTACGATCCCGCCTTCGGCGGCGCTGAAACCCTGACGGACGCCCAGGCCGAGGTTATCGCGAAAGCCGAAAACCTTTGCGTCACGGTTGGACCGGGACACCTGATGAAGGACATTCTGGCGGCGCGCAATCCGCATGGCCGATTGTCCTGGGTGCTGAAGAACGATCTCAACTGTTACACGCCGGAGATCTGCCGCCGCTTGTCGGCCGATGCGGAAATCATCTTCTGCAACCGCCACGAACGCGGCCTCATCGCCGAAACGCGCGATGACGTGCTGATCGTCGAAACCCAAGGCGCGGAAGGCGTCGTCGTCGAACGCGGCGGCGAGAGAACCGAAATTGCGGTCGAGCCCGTCTCGGCGCTTGATGCGACCGGGGCGGGCGACACGTTCGCCGGCGGCTTTCTTGGCGCGTGGAATTCCGGCGTCGACGATCCGGTGGAAGCGGCCCGTTGCGGCATCGCGGATGTCCGGTCATTGCTTGTAGAAAGGTCAGGGGGACATCTGGAATGAAGACGGCCTGGTATCTGGGGCACCGCCAGGATGCGGTGGCGAATAGGGCCATTCTGGTCGGCGATCCCGACCGGGTCGACCGTCTTGCGAACAAGCTCGACAATCCCCGGTTCCTGCCGGTCAGCCGCGGGCTGAAGACGGTCGTCGGCGACTATGACGGCTACGGCGTGACCGTCGTTTCCTTCGGCATGGGCGCGCCGATCGCGACGATCGTGCTGCATGAACTCGCCGATCTCGGCGTCGACAAGTTCCTGAGGATCGGCACGGCGATGTATTTTCCGCCGGCGCAAGGCGGCGATTTCCTGGTGAGCGAAAACGCCATCGGGTTCGACGGCACGTCGCCGGCTTATGACAAGACCGATGATCCGGTTCCGGCCGATCCGGCCTTTGTCAGACAATTGACATCGGCGGCGGAAAGCCTCGGCCAGACGGTCCATACCGGTCTTTACGCCACCTTCGATGCCTTCTACCGGGACATGTTCGCCCTCGACGAGGCGAGCCGCGAGCGCGTCGACGCCAATCGACAGATGCTGGCGGATCGCGGGGTCATGGCGACGGACATGGAAACCTCCGCCTTGCTGACGGCGGCGAAGGTGCTCGGCGTTTCCTGCGCGAGCCTCTGCCTCGGCACCGTTGACGCCATCACACAGCAGAAACTCGGCGTCAAACCGCTGGCTGCCGGAGAGGACATGCTCTTCGACATCGCGCTCAAGGGCATTGCCTGAACATTCTGCGACAACAACAAGAAAAGTAAGAGGAAATTGACATGACGGATATTGCCGGAAGCTATTTCGAGACGCTGATCGGGCGCCTGCAGACGGTCGCCGACACGCAAGGCGATGCAATCGAGGCGGCCGCAGAAATCTGCGCCGAAGCGATCATGAACGACAAGCTCGTCTTCACCTTCGGCACCGGCCACGGCTCCTTTGCTGCCATGGAGATGTTTCCGCGCACCGGCACGGTCACCGGTTTCCGGCCGATCGTCGAGAGCACGATGATCTCGTTCCACCGGGTGCTGGGAGACGGCGGCGCGCGTCAGTACCGTTTCATCCACAGCAGGGAAGGGTATGGAGACGCGATCCTGTCGTCCCATCAGCTGCTGGAGGGCGACGCGATGCTGATCTTTTCCCATTCCGGGCTCAATGCCGTCACGCTCGACATTGCAGTCGGCGCCAAGGAGCGCGGCATGAAGGTCATCGGAGTGACGTCCGTTCCGCATTCCTCTTCGACCCCGTCGCGGCACAGTTGCGGCAAGCGGCTCTACGAACTCGCCGACGTGGTGATCGACACCGGCGTTCCCAAGGGTGACGCCGGTCTCGAGATCGAAGGCCTGAAGGGGCGGGTCGGCGCCACGTCGACCTCGATCGCCATCGCGATCGGTCAGGCGATCAACGCGGCGACCGCGCAGAAGATGATGGATAAGGGCTACGAGCCTTTCATCATGGTCAGCCCCAACACCACCGAGAAGGCGGCCGCCGACGCCCAGAACGACCGCAACTACGCGGAGCTCTGGCGCCGTCTCAAGATGCGCTGAGGCACAGGATCATGAATCGCGGATTTTTCATCGACGGCCAATGGCTTATGCCGGACGGCAAGGAAACCTTCGTCATCAACGATCCCGCCACGGGAGAAAAGGTCGGTTCGACGCTGCTCGCCGATGGCGCAGTGGTCGGGCAGGCGGTCGCAGCCGCCAAAAGGGTTGAAAAGAGCTTCGCCGCCATGCCCGCGGCCGAACGCGCGACCATTCTGGTGCGCGCGGCCGAACTGATCGAAGCACGGGTCGAGGACATGGCCCTGCTGCTGACGCGCGAGCAGGGCAAGCCGGTACCAGACAATCGGAAAGAAATCCTCTTCGGCGCAACGGTGCTGCGCTACTATGCCGGCGAGGCGACGCGCATCTTCGGATCGCTCCGGCCTGCATCGGCTCCGGGCGTCAAGAACGTCGTCTCCTATCATCCGGCCGGCGTCGCCGGCGCCATCGTGCCGTGGAACTATCCGGTCGATCTCTATTGCTGGAAAGTCGGTCCCGCGCTTGCCGCCGGCTGCCCGATCATCGTCAAGTCGCCGCACGAGACGCCGCTGGCGATCGCGATGCTGGTCGACTGCCTGCACGAGGCGGGGCTTCCGAACGGGTGTCTTGCCGATGTGCCGGGCTACGGACCCGTAGCCGGCGCCGCAATCGCCAGGCACCCGGAAATCCGGGTGATTTCGGCGACGGCCTCGATCCCAGCGGGCCAGGAGATCATGCGCAATGCCGCAGAGAACCTGAAACGTGTCTGCCTTGAACTCGGCGGTCACGCGCCCTTCATCGTGCTCGCCGACGCCGATCTCGAGGCTGCGGCGCGCGCGGCGCATCGCCGGTCCTTTTCGAATATGGGCCAGATCTGCATCACGGTGAACCGTATCCTTGTCGACAGGCGCGTTCACAATGAATTCGCGGCGATCCTTGCGGACCTCGCCGATCAGACGGAACTTGGCCATGGGGTCGAGCCGGGAGTCGCTTACGGACCGGTGCTGAACCGCTCGGTCATCGCCCGGGTGGAAGCGCATCGGCATGACGCCGTAACGCGCGGCGGGCGGGTCATTGCCGGCGGCTACGCGCCGACGGACGGAGACTTCGCCCGCGGCCATTTTTACCGACCGACGGTCATCGACGATGCGCCGCTCGACAGCCTGGCGATGACCGAGGAAACCTTCGGGCCGCTGGCGGCCATGACGACCTTCGACAGCCACGCCGAAATGATCGAGATGGCGAACAGCCTCGAATACGGGCTGGCGGCCTACATGTACGGCGCGGATCTCGAACGGATGTGGACCATCGCCGACCGGCTGGAATTCGGCGGGATCGGTCTCAACGTCAACGATGTCAGCGAACTGCAGGCCCCGTTCGGCGGCTGGAAGATGAGCGGCCTTGGCCGCGAACTCGGACCGGAAGGACTGGAAGCCTATCTGGAAACGAAATTCCTGAAGATGCGCGTTTCGGCCAGCCTCGACTGATTTTCACCCGCCGTCGAGACCGGCGATCCGGCGCATGTCCCTGAACCAGACGTGATCAGAGTTGAGAGGTCCGTAGATTGCGGGTCCTCAAACTTTGGCGAAGGATGGCGTGAGGAAAATCCGTCAAGGGAGGCGGTCATGCGCCGTTTGGTTTCGAGCATCTCTGCACTTGTCCTGGCGTCAGCATTTGCAGGTCCAGTATCCGCAGGTCCGGTCGAGGCGCGCGAAGGCTGGGTGATCATGGACACGTCCTACAGCTTCGCCGATCTCAACAGTCGGCTGGATGCGGCGATCAAGGATGCGAAAATGGGACTGGTGACGCAGGCGAGCGCCTCGCGCGGCGCCGAAAGCCGCGGCGTCACAATTCCGGGCAACCGCGTCGTCGGCGTCTATCGCAATGATTTCGCCGTTCGCATGCTGGAAGCAAGCCTCGCCGCCGGCATCGAAACGCCGATCCGTTTCTACGTCACGGAAGGCGAGGGCGGATCGACGCTCAGTTACAAGACGCCGACCTTCGTCTTCACTCCCTATTTCGACGAAGGCGGAGAGGCGCTCAAGACGCTTGCAACCGAACTCGACAGTATCTTTGTCGGCATTGCTGACCAAGCGACAGGCGAGTGATTTTTCGCGCCGCGGACGCGGCGCCTGCTGGATTGCGGATCGAGCCCGCAATGAGGGTGTGTTGAGAGGCCTACGTCCGTTCCCGACGCTTGTATGCTCGGGGTAGGTGCATATATTGTCTGAGGCGTTACAACTTCGTCGTGGGTGACCCGATGGAAAAGAGCATCATCAATATCAGATACGTGTGGGAAATCGCTGCAGGTTTCGGGTTTTTTTCCGCGTTCATTTCCTTCCTGGTAGGAAATTGGCCCGGTGTCACTATGGGGTTGGGCCTGTACGGGATCGGAATTTGGATGGGTATAGGCCCTCGTCGGATAGATCCGACGCAAGGGGTTCTCAATGTAAACTGGATTATGAGAATTCTGCTTTTGGGCGGTGGAGCGGCGCTCTTTATTGCCGGCGCGGTCTGGTATCCATTCTTCAGGTAACCTCGCGATCAAAATTGTTGTGCATGGGAGGAATGCACTTGGCCATTGAGGAAGAAGCAACACAGGCGGAAGGATATCAGAAACAGCCCATCTGGGTGCTCGCTGGCGTAATTGGCCTGGGCTCCGCATTTCTTTCCAGCATGGCAGGAAACGTACCAGGTGCAATAATGGGGCTTGGGCTGTTTCTCATCGGGATCGCAGCGCACTTGGGGCGGTCATCCGTTCGGATGAATTCAGACGAAGTCAAAGCAGAAAAGAGCTTTCGAAATGGTATCCTCTTGGTTGGCGGATTGCTCTTTGTCTCCGGCGCTGTTTGGTATCCCTTTTTTCTTTGATCTTATCTAATTCCCAACCGAAATAAACAAAGCTACGGATGCTGATCTTCGGCATTGCCTACAGGCTGTCACGTCGCTGCCGCCAGCTTCAGGCTCCACTTGTTGTGCTCGGCGATGACCGGCTCCATGTCCATTGCGGCGATGCGGCCATCCTCGACGACTGCCCGGCCGTTGACCACCGTTGTGTGGGCGTTCTGAGGCGCGCAGAAGACGACGGCGGCGACCGGGTCGTGCAGGCCGCCCGCATAGCCGATCGCATCGAGCTTCAGCGTGAAGAAGTCGGCGCATTTCCCGGGCTCCAGAGACCCGATGTCGTCGCGGCCCAGAACGCTGGCGCCGCCTATCGTCGCCAGTTCCAGCGCCTCGCGGGCGGTCATCCACTCGTCGGCGCGCAGCGGGTGCGATTGCGACAGCAGGAAGTGCTTGCGCGGCCCCTCTGGCGGAAGCAGGCCGAGGCGCAGGCGAGCAAGCAGCATGGCCTGGCGGACTTCGGCCAGCATGTGTGAGGCGTCGTTGCTGGCCGACCCATCGACCCCGATGCCCACACGGACGCCAGCGGCCATGTATTTCTTGATCGGCGCGATCCCCGATCCGAGCCGCATGTTGGAGCAGGGGCAATGGGCCGCGCCGCAGCCGGTGCTGGCGAAGCGGGTGATCTCCTCGTCATCGACGTGGATCGCATGGGCGAACCAGACGTCGTCGCCCAACCAGTCGAGATCGGCCATCCAGTCGACTGGACGCTTGCCGAAGCGCTCCAGCGTGTAGCGCTCCTCGTCCAGCGTCTCGCAGAGATGGGTGTGAAGCATCACCTTCTTGTCGCGCGCAAGAACCGCCGTCTCTTTCAGCAGGTCTTCCGAAACCGAGAAGGGGGAGCAGGGCGCAAGCACGATGCGCGTCATCGCGCCGTGTGATGCGTCGTGGTAGCGATCAACAACGCGCACGCAGTCGCGCATGATGTCGTCTTCGTCTTCCACGCATTCGTCCGGCGGCAGGCCGCCTTTGGATTCGCCCAGCGACATCGAACCGCGGCTTGCATGGAAGCGCACGCCGAGATCCTTCGCCGCCTCGATATGGACGTCGATCGTATTGCCGCTCTTGAAGAGGTAGGAATGATCGAAGACCGTGGTGCAGCCGGAGAGCAGCAATTCGGCCATGCCGATCAGGCAGCTGGTGCGCGAGGCGTCCGGATGGGTGCGCGCCCAGATTCGGTAATGGACCTTCAGCCATTCGAAGAGATTGTTGTTCTGGGCGGCCGGCAGGTTGCGCGTCAGCGTCTGGTTGAGATGGTGGTGGGTGTTGACGAAGCCAGGCAGCACGATCTGGCCAGTGGCGTCGATGACCTTGTCGGCCGACTGCGGCAGATCTTCCGTCTTACCGACCTGCCGGATGACGCCGTCTTCTGCGTAGAGGCCGCCATCCTCAATCTCGCGTCGCGTCGCGTCCATTGTCACGAGCACGCGGGCGTTTTTCAGGAGCAACGTCGTCATGTCAATTCTGTCCAACCATGACGCAGAGCAGTTCGAACATGATCGAAACTGCAAGCCAGGCCGTTCCGCCCGCCTGATCGAAGGGCGGCGAGACCTCGACCAGGTCGGCCCCGATGATGTTCACGCCTTCCAGTTCGCGAACGACCTGCAATGCCTGGAAGGAATTCGGGCCGCCGACCTCGGGCGTGCCGGTTCCGGGCGCAAAGGCCGGATCGACGAAATCGATGTCATAGGAGACGTAGGTCGGGCCCGATCCGGCGATTTCACGCGCTTCGGCCATGACATCGGGAATGCCGCGCTCGAAGAACTCCTCGATCGCGATGACCCTGACGCCGACGGATTTGGCGAAGTCGCGGTCTTCCATGTCGTAGGCCGTTCCCCGGATGCCAATCTGCACGACGCGTTGCGGATCGAGAAGTCCTTCCTCGACGGCGCGGCGAAACGGCGTTCCATGGGTGTACATGCAGCCGTTGAAATAGCTGTGGAAGAGATCGGTATGGCTGTCGAAGTGGATCATGCCGACAGGACCGTCAGACGCCAGACCGCGCAGGATCGGCAGTGAGCACAGATGGTCGCCGCCGGCCGTCAGCGGCCGCACGCCGGCGTCCCTGACCCTCGAATAGAAGGTCGTGAACCGGTCGAGGCTGTCCATGACGTCGGCCGGATTGGGCGCGACGTCGCCCAGGTCGGCGCAGTTCGCCGCCTCGAAAGGACGCACGCCGGTGGCTCCGTTCTGCGCGCGTATCATGGTCGAAAGGTCGCGCAACTGCCGGGGGCCATGTCTGGGACCGGGCCGATTGGTGGTTCCGCCGTCCCAGGGCGCGCCGATCAGGCCGATCCGGACGTCTGCGATCTCCGGATCGTCGAGCGTGATGTGAGGCAACCGCATGAATGTCGGCACGCCCGCAAAGCGGGGCAGATCGAAACCCGACACCGGCTGGAACCGGCTTGTACTCATGGAAGACCTCGTCGAAGAACCGAATGATCTCACACCATGTCACAGCCGGCCACAAGAATGAAGCGTCGGCTTTTTCCGCTACTCCGGCTTTTTGCCGCGGATGATGTCATCGACGCCCTCGTCGACGATATCGGCGTAAGACTGCATGTGCGTCGCAAAGACCTCGGCGATCTTCAGCGGATCATCCTCGACGCTTTCCGCAGCGCAGACTTCACGCAGCGCGTCCGAGAGCGACTTGTTGATATGGGCGTTGATCTGCAGAAAACGGGTCACGCGGAGAATATCCTCGATCGTGAGTTCGCCCATCCTGCGGTGGCCGACCTTGCTGATTTGTCCATAGACCGCTTCGGCCAGTTGATTGGCGCGTTCCGTGGATTCGAGAAAGACCTTTCGCCGGTCCTCCGTATCCCGGATGCGGCGCAGATATCCGGCCTGTTCCAGCCGGTCGACGACGGTCGTCACGGCTCCGGTGGTCAATCCGCTCATGCGGGCAAGATCTCCGGCGGTGATCCGTCCCAGCCGGTGAACGATGTCCAGACAGCGTGCATCCGTCCTGTTGATCCGCAACAGCGTGGAGAATGCTTCGTCCATCATGTCCGAAGCGTTCTGGCTGACCCGCAACGCTTCGACCATTTCCGCGACGGCGGACTTTTTATCTCTTGACGAAAAAGTATTTTGATTCATAAGATATATGACTATCAAGATAATCAGGAATCGTCAAGATGCTGGAAGCTGCAAAAGAGCAGGCGATCGTCGCCCGCGGCCTGAAACGAAGCTACAAGACCCGCACCGAAACCGTGGACGCAGTGCAGGGCATCGACCTGACTGTCGGCAGGGGCGAGATTGTCGGCTTTCTGGGTCCCAACGGCGCAGGCAAGACGACGACGCTGAAGATGCTGTGCACGCTGCTGGAGCCGACAGATGGCGAGGCCATCGTCGCCGGATGCGATCTGCGGCGCGATGCGAGAGGCGTGAAGAGACGGATCGGCTATGTCGCACAAGGCGGCACGACCATGCGCGAGGCGAAGGTCAGCCTCGAGATCGTCTCCCAGGCGCAGCTCTACGGTCTGAGCAGACAGGAGGGCGAAAGACGGGGAAAGGCGTTGCTCAAGGCGCTCGATCTCGAAGGAATATGGGATCGTCCTTGCGGTTCGCTGTCCGGTGGACAGCGCCGCCGTCTCGACATCGTCATGGGTCTGATCCACGAGCCGGAACTCGTCTTTCTCGACGAGCCTTCGACCGGACTCGATCCGCAGGCGCGCGCCAATCTGTGGAACCATATCCGCAGCTTGCGCGACAAGTTCGGGACCACCGTGTTTCTCACGACCCACTACATGGACGAGGCGGACGCCCTGTCCGACCGGCTGCTGATCATCGATCACGGGCGAATTGTCGGGGAAGGCGCGTCGGCCGAACTCAAGGAACGGCTGTCGGGCGATGCGATCACGCTGACGCTCAGGACGGCGGAAGATGCGGCGAA
>BRLC01000023.1 GCA_024343425.1 Rhizobiaceae bacterium MnEN-MB40S | reverse complement strand
CGCGATCCAGCATCTGGCCGGCATGAAGGACTCCAAGGTCATCGTCGCCATCAACAAGGACGAGGAGGCGCCCATCTTCCAGGTCGCCGACTACGGCCTCGTAGCTGACCTCTTCCAGGCCCTCCCCGAACTGGAAAAGGCTCTGTGAGATGAGTGGAGCGCTCGCCGGCACCCGGGTCATCGACCTGACACAAATGCTCGCAGGTCCGTACTGCACCATGATGCTCGCCGATCAAGGCGCAGAAGTCATAAAGATAGAACCGGTGGCGGGCGATCCGACCCGGTCCTTCGGTCCATTCCAGGAAGGCGACGCTCACCGCTATTACGGCGGTTATTTCCAGAGCACCAATCGCAACAAGCTGAGCATCGCGATCGACCTGAAGTCGCCTGAAGGCAAAGACCTGCTCGTCCGGCTGGTCAAGGACGCTGACATTCTCGTCGAGAATTTTCGCGCCGGCGTCATGGACCGGCTGGGCGTGGGATACGAGGCGTTGTCCGCCGCCAACCCGCGTCTCGTCTATGCGGCGATCCGCGGCTTTGGCGATCCCAGAACAGGAGCAAGCCCTTACATAGACCGGCCTGCTTTCGACGTCGTCGCCCAGGCGATGGGCGGCGCGATGGGCATCACCGGGCCGGACTCAGAAACGCCGCTCAAGATCGGCCCTGGCGTCGGCGATATCTTTCCGGCCGCGATGAGCGCCTTCGGCATCCTTGCAGCGTATCACCACACCACCCGGACGGGGCAGGGGCAGTTCGTCGATGTCGCCATGTACGACGCCGTGGTCGCGTTGTGCGAGCGCATTGTCTACCAGTACTCCTATTCCGGAAAATCGCCCGCTCCGGAAGGAAACCAGCACCCGATCCTCTGTCCTTTCGGCGTCTTTTCTGCGAAAGACGGACAGGTCACCGTCGGTTGTCCGCGCGACAGCTTCTGGGTGGAGCTCACCGCGATCATGGGCCGGCCGGAACTGGCAAACGACCCGAAATTCCTGACCAACAACGACAGGCTCGCGCATCGCGAGGAGACGGTGGCTCTCGTCGAGGAATGGACAAGTCAGCGCACCAAGGCGGAAATTTCCGAAGCGCTCGGATTGCGCGTGCCGTTCGGCCCAGTGAATACGGCGGCGGACATCTACGCCGATCCTCACATTGCGTTGCGCGAAATGCTCGTCGAGGTTGAGAACCCGGGATCAGCGAAATCCGTGACAATCGCCTCGACTCCGATCCGGATGACCGAGACGCCGGGCGGCGTCACGCGCCGCGCGCCGCTGACCGGCGAAGACACCGACCGTCTGCTGGGCGAACTCGGACTTGGCGTTGAGGAAATCTCCGACCTGAAGGCGAGGCGAGTCATAGCCTGATGCCCTTCCATGGCGGGGCGGTTACGACTTGACTAACTGATCGGCGACCAGGGGGTAGGCCGAAGAATTTCGGTTTCCATCTTCTGGATCATGTGCGTGGTCTTGGGCGCGAAGGCGATCCAGGCCGGATCCGAGTAAAGCGCTGCGCGCTTTTCGTCGCGATCGGCCATCGAATCATAGCGCCACATCGTGATCACCTGATTCAGGGTTCCAATTTCGGAAACGAAATAGCCGGCCAGCGGCAGATATCTGGTGTGGACGGGCAGGCCCTCGCGTTCGTAAAGATCGAGAAATTCCTGCACCGTGCCCGGATGAAACGTGTATGTGCGCTTTTCGATGATCATGCCTGTCCTCCAGCCCTTGTTCGCCGGAAACACTAGAATGAGATCAAATGAAAATCAAACGATTGTTAGATTATTGGACCGGACCGTGCTAAAGCCTGACTTGAACGACATGCATCGAGACTCTGGAGGACAATGAATGATCCCGCGCACGCTCTTTTCCGAGGAACACGAAATCTTCAGGAAATCTGTTCGGCGGTTCATGGAAGAACTGGCGCCGCATCACGAGGAATGGGAGGATAAGGGAGAGGTCCCGCGCTGGGCATGGAAAAAGGCCGGCGAACTCGGCTTCCTCTGTGTCGCGATACCGGAAGAATCCGGCGGCGTGGGCGCGGACCGTCGCTATTCCATCATTCTGATGGAAGAACAGTCGCGTTTGAACCTGACCGGGTTGGGCTTCGCTTTGCATTCCGACATCGTCGCCCCCTATATCGACCATTACGGCACGTCCGAGCAGAAGCGGCGCTGGCTGCCGAAAATGTCGTCCGGCGATTACATTGCGGCCATCGCCATGACGGAGCCCGGCGGCGGCTCCGACCTGCAAGCGGTGCGCACCACGGCGACGCGCGACGGTGATGAATATGTCATTTCCGGCCAGAAGACCTTCATCACCAACGGCCAGACCGCAGACCTTATCCTCGTCGCCTGCAAGACAGATCGCAGTCAGGGCGCAAAGGGCATCAGCCTGATCATGGTCGAGGCCGACAGACCGGGTTTCGAACGGGGCCGACGCCTGAAGAAGCTCGGAACGAAGGCGCAGGATACGTCGGAACTGTTCTTCAACGAGGTCCGGGTTCCCGCCTCCAACCTGATAGGCGAGGAGGGCAAGGGCTTTTCCTACATGATGCAGGAACTGGCGTGGGAACGTATGCATGTCGGCATCCAGGCCGTGTCCTGCTGCGAGGCCGCGCTGGACTGGACCATAGAATATACACGCAACCGGAAGGCGTTCGGGAAGTCGGTCATCGAATTCCAGAACTCGCGGTTTACCTTGGCCGAGATGAAGACGGAGGTGCAGGTCGGCCGCATCTTCCTCGATCGCTGCCTGGAACTCGTCCTGGAAGGCAATCTCGATACGACAACGGCCGCGATGGTCAAACTCTGGACGAGCGAAATGCAGGGCAAGGTGCTCGATGCGCTACTGCAACTGCACGGCGGCTACGGCTTCATGTGGGAATATCCGATCACCCGCGCCTACGCCGACGCGCGTGTTCAGCGGATCTACGCCGGCACGAACGAAATCATGAAGGAACTGATTGGCCGCACGCTTTGAACCGGACCTGGTTCAAAGCATGATGCGGCGCCCTGCGTCCGCCGCTAATCGGTCGAAGCAGGCAACTCGTGGAGGCGTTCGGTCGCGTATTGCCGCCAGCCAACGCCTTTGCGGCCGGTGACGGTTTCGACCGTGTCGAAGACGGCGTCGGCGAGCGGGAGGGTTCCTTGCTCTATGTCAGCGATCCCTTCCGCCAGGCTCTTTGCATAAACCTGTTCGGCGCCTTGCCGCGTCATGATTTCGAAGAGGCCCGAGGCAGGGCGGGGTCGGTATTCGACGGCGCGCCCGGTGACGTCCGAGAGGATGCCGGCCACTTCCGAGAACGGCATGGCTTCGACCGCCAGCGGATAGGTTTTGCCGATATGGCTTGAAGGATCGCACAACGCCGCGGCGGCGACAGCGCCCATGTCCTGCGCGCATATGAAGGAGACGGTGCGGTCTCCCACGAAGTGCACAAGCCGGTCCGGGCGATGTCGAAATCCGGCCCACACAGTGTCGATAAAGAAATTCGGGTGCAGATGTGTCCACTCGAAACCCATTGCCTCGATGACGCGTTCGATCATCTGATGCCATGCGAAATGCGCATGCGGCGTGTCCGGCGCTGCGAGCGCGCCGAGGTGGACGATATGCCTGACGCCCGCTGATTTGGCGGCGTCGAGAAGACGTTTGGAATGCACCAGCATGTCAACCGAGTATCCGGTTACGAGGAAAACGGAATCAACGCCTTCTAGGGCAGGGCGCAGGGTTTCGGGTCGATCGAAATCCAGCAGAACCGGATTGACGCCCTTGTCCCGGAGCTTGTCGGATCCCTTTTCGTTGCGCGCGGCGCCCAGGAGGGAAACCTTGCCGGCGTCCGAATAGGGCATGATCTGGCGCGCCGTTTCGCCTCCGACCGTTCCTGTTGCCCCTGTAACAAGCACTCGCCGCGTCATTTGCTCTCCTCCGATTCAGATATGGCCTTGACCATTGCTATTTTCTAACAGATGTTCGTTTTTACAGGAGGATTTGCAGTCATGTCCAGTACGGATGCCGTGGCGCGTGGGAAACTTGAAAGACCCACGCCGGGACTGGTCGAAATTGCATTGTTGGGCGGATTGAGCCTGGCTTGGGGCACTTCGTACATGTTCACAAAGATTGCGGTGCAGGCGGTGTCGCCGATCACCCTGATCGCCGTACGCACGCTGATCGCCTCGGCGCTGATGCTGGTTTATCTGTCTGCAAAAGGCGCATTGCCGCGTCTCTCGAGGCGCGACATCGCCGCATTCCTGCTTGTTGGCCTTCTTTCCAATGCTGCGCCGCTCTGCCTCATCGCAATATCCGTGCAGCACATTGATTCGTCGGTCACGGCGACGACGATGGCGCTGGTCCCGTTGCTGACCGTGTTCTACGGCATGATTGGAGGCGTCTATCCATCAGTTCGAAGCGTATTCGGCGTGTTAGTCGGTCTGACGGGCATCGTCGTCCTTTTCGGACCCGAGGTATTCCTGACCTTCGGGGACAGCGCGCGCGGACTGGCGGCGGCCGCCGGAGCATCACTGATATTTTCCGCGTCGCTCTTCTCGGTCCGACTGGTGCGGCGTCATGATTCGGCGGCGATCACGACATTCTCGCTCATGGCGGCGGCGTTCTGGGCTGTGATTTTCGCTCTCCTGGTAGACGGTGTTCCTCACATGCTCCCCTCCGCGGGAATCACTGCGACCGTCCTGGTGCTTGCGGTCTGGAACACCGCCGCGGCAAGCTTTCTCATGTACGCCACAGTCTCGCGCGCAGGGCCTGCGTTCACGTCCTACAACAATTATCTCGTTCCCGTCGTTGCAGTCGTTTGCGGCGCGCTGATCCTCGACGAAACGCTTACCCGACAGAGCATTATGGGCGTGATTCTGGTGCTTTCGGGCGTTGCGATCTCAACCGTGCGCAGAAGGGTCAGGCCGGATGCAGCGCCCCCGGCGTGATTGAAAACCGACAAATCGAAGATGATCAGGGAGAAGCAATTTTGGTACTTGCACAATTTTCGAACAACTGTTAGTTTTTTTGAAATTCGAGGAACGGGATAGCCGTTTGCCGACTGTGCAAACGCCTGCGTCAGCCTGAAAAGGCTGTTGGGAGTACGAGGAGGAGTAGCGTCATGCGTCGTCTTGAAGGGAAGCTTGCGGTCGTCACCGGCGCAGCCAATGGAATCGGACGCGCGTCCGCCCTGCGGTTTGCGTCCGAAGGCGCCGATCTCGCCATCATGGATCTGGAGCAGGTCGGTCTTGAGGCTGTCGCCGAAGAGGCGCGCAAGGGCGGAGCCCGGGTCTTCACCCGGGCAGGCGATTGCACGCAGGAAGATTTCCTCGCCGACGCATTCAAGGCCATCTACACGGAGTTCGGTTTTGTCGACATTCTCATGAACAATGTCGGACAGAGCGCTCGCGAGCGCGCTTCGGAGTTCTATCAGTCGAGTTCCGACGTTTGGCGTTTCGTGATCGATGTTACCCTTTTTTCGACGCTCACGGCGTCACGGCAAGTCGTGCCTTCCATGCGGGAGGCCGGGCGAGGAAAAATCGTGAACGTGGCCTCCAACGCCGGCATGGCGGGTGAGATCGGGATCAGCGAATACGCCGCCGCAAAAATGGGCGTGATCGGGTTCACCCGGTCTCTGGCGCGCGAACTTGCACCCTTCAGGGTCAATGTGAACGCGCTCTGCCCGGGCGTCACCAAAACACGTGTGATCGACCGCATTTCCGAAGAGTTTCTCGAAAAGATCCGCGCCTCCATTCCGCTCGGCTATTTCGCCGAACCGGAGGACATCGGCGCCGTTGCTGCATTCCTGGCGAGCGATGACGCCCGCTACATGACCGGCCAGTCAGTTGTGGTGGATGGCGGTCGCTGGATGGTCTGAACCCGTCGGGCGGAATTGTCCACCCGCAGATGTAACTACTCGTAAGATTTGAAAGGTTGAGATGGCTTCGATGCTTGAAAATAAGGTGGCGCTCGTCACCGGGGCGGGCCGTGGTATCGGTCGTGAGATTGCCTTGATGATGGCCGCGCACGGCGCGAAGGTCGTCGTCAATGACCCCGGCATGTCACTTGGCGGCGAGGACGAGGGCGAAAGCCCCGCCGGCGAAGTGGTCAGCGAAATCAAGGCTGCAGGCGGTGAAGCCGTCGCGGATTTTGGCAGCGTGTCCGACCGCGAAGCAGCGCGCGACATGGTGAATCGCGCGGTCGAAACGTTCGGCAAGATTGACATCGTCGTCAACAACGCGGGAATTCTTCGCGACGTGATCTTCCACAAGATGACCGACGACGACTGGGATGCGGTCATCAAGGTTCATCTTTACGGATCCTACTATGTCAGCCGTTCCGCCGCCGAGCATTTCCGCAACCAGGAAAGCGGCGCTTTCGTCCACATGACGTCGACTTCAGGTCTCGTTGGAAATCCAGGTCAGTCCAACTATTCCGCAGCCAAAATGGGCATCATAGGACTGTCGAAGTCGATTGCCCTGGACATGGCGCGTTTCAACGTGCGCTCCAATTGCATCTCGCCATTTGCATGGAGCCGCATGATCGGTTCGATCCCGAATACACCGGATCAGGAAGAGCGGCTGAAGGGGCTGCGCATGCTGACGCCGGACAAGATCGCTCCGGTCGCCGTTTTCCTTGGAAGCGACGACGCCAGCGACGTCAATGGGCAGATATTCGCGGTGCGCGGCAACGAGGTGTTCCTCATGAGCCAGCCGCGTCCTTTGCGCTCGGTGCATCGTTCGGAAGGCTGGACGCCCGAGACCTTGCGCGATCATATGCTGCCCACACTGAAGACATCCTTCATTCCGCTGGAGATGTCGCGCGACGTGTTTTCCTGGAAACCGGTTTGATGAGCCGGTTTCGCCGCTATGAAGATGTGTCCGTCGGTGATCTGATTCCCCCGGAGCCGCTGAGCTTCGAGATCGACTCCCAAGTGTGTGGCGCCTTTCTCGCTGCAACGGGAAACGACGCCGACCTTTACGGCGTCTGCGACGGCGACCGCGCGCCTTCCATGATAGCTTCCGTCTATCTGATCGACCTGTTGAAGGCGCGTTGCAGTCCGCCTGGCGGGATCCACGCGAAGCAGGCGATCCGTTTCCATCGCACTGTCCGGACAGGCGAATGTCTTTCGTTACAGGGGCGCATCACCGACAAATACGTCCGCAAGGAGAGGCCATACGTGGTGGCCGATTTCGAAGCCCGTTCCGCCGATGGCGAACTCGTATCCAGCGGCCGTATCACCTCCATCTGGGGCAAGGACCAATGACTGTCGCGACCGGGGCGGGCGCCAGAAGCAGCGATGCTGAAAAATTCGATCTCGCCGCGCCGCTGCCTGTCATGTCGCGGCAGGTGACGCAATCGGTCATCGACGCCTACGCGGCGGCTTCCGGAGATCGCAATCCTATTCATGTCGACCCGGAGTTCGCGGCCGCCGGACCCTTCGGCAGGACGATCGCGCACGGCCTGATGACCCTGGCCTACGTCTCGGAGATGCTCAACCGGTGGACCGGCGGCGCATTCGACGAGAATGGTGAAATCGATATCGCCTTCGTTGCACCGGTTTTCGCCGGCGACCAGGTCGATGTGACCGGCGAGCTCGAGGAGATATGCGATCGCGAAGGGCGGCGGGTGGCGAGAATTCGCCTCGTTTGCAAGGCCGGCGACCGGCAGATCCTTGCCGGCCACGCCTATCAACCGACAAATGCGGAGAATAAATGACGATGGCGCGCGAAGCTGTAATCGTTGGGGCCGGAGACGTCCCGCTCGAAGATGGTAAAGTCGTGGGAGGCGGATCCGTCCTGCAGGTGCAGGCCCGCGCCGCCAAGGCGGCGCTTGACGACGCGCGCCTTTCGATGGGCGACGTGGACGGGCTTCTTGTCGCCGGTCTCTGGGGCGTTCCCGGGCCGGGCATACTGCCGTCCGTGACGCTTGGAGAATATCTCGGGATCATTCCGCGTTTCGCCGACACCACCAACATCGGCGGTTCCGCGTTCGAGGCGCATGTCGCCCACGCCGCCATGGCGATCGAAAAGGGATATTGCGATGTTGCGCTGATCGTCTACGGATCGACCCAGCGCAGCGAGCGCAGCCGCACGCTTGGCGGTCGGCCATCCGTGCTGACCATGCAGTTTGAGAATGTCTGGGGCATCCCGCAGCCGGTCGGCGGCTACGCGATGGCCGCGCGCCGGCATATGCACGAATTCGGGACAACGGAAGAGCAACTTGCCGAGATCGCGGTCGCGACGCGTGCATGGGCTTCCCTCAATCCGGCTGCGACAATGCGCGATCTGATAACCATCGACGACGTGATGACGTCCACGCCAATCGCGGATCCATTGAAGCGCCTCGATTGCTGTCTCGTGACGGACGGCGCCGGCGCCATCGTCATGACAACAGCAGAGAATGCCCGGGCGCACGGGGCCAAGGCTATCCATTTGCGCGGCTATGGCGAGGCGCATACGCATTGGTCGATTGGCGCAATGCCGGATCTGCCGCGTCTTACGGCTGCGGAGATCGCCTCACGCAACGCATTCGAAATGGCTGGCATCAGCCATGACGCGGTGGATATCGTGGAATGCTACGATTCTTTCACGATCACGGTATTGATGACGCTGGAGGCGCTGGGCTTCTGCAAGCCCGGCGAGGGCGGCGCATTCGTTGCCGGACAACGCACGGCGCCTGGCGGCGCGTTCCCGCTGAACACGAATGGCGGCGGACTGTCATATTGCCATCCCGGAATGTACGGCATGTTCCTGCTTATCGAAGCGGTTCGTCAACTTCGCGGCGAAGCAGGCGACCGGCAGGTCAGCGGTGTCAATACGGCGCTTGTCCACGGCACCGGCGGCACGCTGTCGTCCGGCGCGACCGTCATCCTGGCGAACAACTGAGGAGAGGGCGATGAGCGACACCTACGAGAAACCGCGGCCGGTCATCGATGACGGGACGAGACCGTTCTGGGATGCGGCGCGTGAACACCGGCTGTCCATTCCGCACTGCAGATCCTGCGGACAGAGCCATTTCTATCCACGCGAACTGTGTCCGCACTGCCATTCGGATGACCTCGAATGGTCTGATGTCAGCGGCAAGGGCGAGATCTACAGTTTCACCGTCGCCAGGAAGCCGGCCGGTCCGGTCTTCGCAGACGACGTGCCCTATGTTATCGCCATGATCGCGCTCGACGAGGGGCCGCGAATGCTCACCAACATTGTCACTCCAGACGTGGAGCAGGTGGCGATCGGAGATCGGGTGACCGTCCGCTATGACGATGTGGCGCCTGATCTGACCTTGCCGAAATTCACGCTCGACAAGGATTGAAATGTACAGCGACAATTTTCCGGAAGAAATCGTCAGCATCGGCGAAAGCCTTCTCCGTTTCATAGAGCAGGAAGTCGCGCCGCTCGAAAAGGCCAACAGTGCGCTTCTGGGCTCGGAGCGCACCATTTTCGACAAGAATGGCCGCTATACGCCGGAAGTCGAGGCGTTGAAGCGCCAGGTGCGCATGAAGTCCGCCGAGGCGGGCTTTTATACGATGTTTGGACCCGAGGAGATCGGAGGCGGCGGTCTTGGGCCGCTGGCGGCTGTCTACCTCAATGCGATACTGGCCGAAAACACCGGTCCCGACCGGCTCCTTGTCCATCCGGTCATCATACCGTCGCCATTCACCAATGGCCTGTCGCCGGTCCTCACCAACCTGTCGCCCGAATTGCGCGAAATCTACCTTCCGCCACTGGCCAGTGGCGACAAGACCCTGTGCTTCGGATTGTCGGAACCGGACGCGGGCTCGGACGTATTCGCCATGAAATCCCGCGCCGTGAAGGACGGTGACGACTGGATCATCACCGGTTCGAAGCAATGGATCACCAACGGGCCGTATGCGGACTACGCGATGATTTTCGCGGTCACGGATCCGGATCTGGCCGCGCAACGCAGGGGCGGCATCACCGGCTTCTTCATCGAGACTGAATGGCCCGGCTTCGAGGCAGTGTCCACGATACCCGTCATGGGTCATCTCGGCGCCGAGATCGGCATTCTCTCATTCGACGGCTTGCGGGTTCCCGACAGTCACCGTCTCGGACCGGTGGACCAGGGCCTGAAGGTTGCGCTCAAGGGCATCAACAATGGCAGGCTCGGATTGTCTGCAACCTGCATTGGCCTTGCGCGCTGGGCTCTCGTCCAGGCGGTGGAGTACGCCAAGGTGCGCAAGACATTCGGCGTTCCCATCGGCGACCACCAGGCCGTTCAGATGCTGCTGGCGGACAGCGCTGCGGATGTCTACAGCGCCGAAACCATGCTGATCGATTGCGCAGAAAAGCTGGAGAGCGGAAAACGGGCGCTGAGCGAGACCTCCATGGTCAAACTGCATTGCACGGAAGCGGCGAACCGTGTTTTCGACCGGTGCATTCAGGTCCACGGCGGCATGGGATTGACCAACGAATTGCGGCTTGAAGCCGGTTACCGTTTTACCCGGTCAATGCGCATTCCGGACGGAACAAGCGAGATACAGCGCCGCACGGTCGCGCGCGATATGCTGGCCAATGGCGTAAACTTCTGAGATCGACATGAACACACCAGCTTCTTCAAGCCTCGACGCACTCTTCCGACCCCGCTCCGTAGCCATTCTCGGCGCGTCAGACGACCCCACGCGCATCTCCGGCCGACCGCTGCGCTATCTGAAGGAAGGCGGCTTTTCCGGCGGGCTCTATCCGGTCAATCCCAATCGATCGACCGTTCAGGGGATCGCCGCCTATGCTTCGCTGGAAGAATTGCCCGAGGCGCCGGATGTGGCGCTTCTTGCCGTGCCGGCGGCTCTCACTGAAAAAGCCGTCGCCGATTGCGTGGAAAAAGGCGTCAAGGCGGCGGTGATCTTTTCCGCCGGCTATGCCGAAAGCGGTGATGAGGGGCTCGCGATCCAGAGCCGGATTTCGCAGACGGCGAGAAATGGAGGTTTGCGCCTTCTCGGCCCGAACTGCCTGGGCGTGTTCAACCCAAATCTCGGTTTCTTCGGAACGTTCACCCAGTCGATGGACAAGGAACTGCCGCATGGCGGTCCGATCGGAATAGCGAGCCAGTCGGGCGCATACGGATCGCATATCGCCTATCTTGCGCGCCGGCGCGGCATTGGCATCAACTACTGGATAACCACCGGCAACGAGGCGGATGTCGACATATCGGAGAGCCTCGAATGGATGGCTTGCCAGGACGACATCAAGGTCATCATGGCCTATGTCGAAGGCGTTCGTGACGGCGAAAGGTTCCGCAACGCTCTGGAACTGGCGCGGGAAAACCGGAAGCCGATCGTGATGATGAAGGTCGGGCGTTCGGAGATCGGAGCGAAGGCGGCGTCCTCCCATACCGCATCGCTTGCCGGTTCTGACGCCATATACGACGGATTGTTCGCACAGTATGGCGTTCACCGGGCGCAGACCACGGAAGAACAGATCGATGTGGCCTACGCCTGCGCGCGTGGAATTTTCCCGAAGGACAACAAACTCGGCGTCGTGACGCTGTCCGGCGGCGCCGGCGTGCTGATTTCGGACGCCGCTGAACTTCATGGACTCGACGTCGCGCCGATGCCTGGCGACGCACAGGCTGCGTTGAAGGAACTTCTGCCGTACGCGACAGTCGTGAACCCCGTGGATACGACGGCTCAGGCGCTGAATGACATGAACCTCATCGCCCGCAATATCGAGATGATCCTCGACAAGGGCGGATATGACGCATTGATCGGGTTCTTCTCGACGGTTCCGAACACGCGAACACTCTCCGGACCCTTGCGCAAGGCGATTGAGGAAGGATGCGCCAAATATCCGGATCGTCTAATCGCGCTCGAGATGATAGCCGAAGAGGCCATTGTTCGAGATTACGAGCAGGCCGGTTTTCTGGTGTTCGAGGATGCGTCCCGCGCCGTGGCCGCGTTGGCGGCGCTGTGTCGAATTTCCGACTCTTTCAACCGGAGGGAGGCAGTGGCGCGACCCGGGAAGGCCCCGCCAATCGGCAAGGCCGCCCTGTCCGAGCGCGCAGCCAAGGAATTGCTGAGCACAAGCGGCGTGCCCTTTCTCGACGAGCGTATGGCGACCGATGCGTCCCAGGCGGGCGACGCCGCCGACGCGATCGGGTATCCCGTCGTCCTCAAGATCGTTTCGCCCGATATCGAACACAAGACCGAGATCGGCGGGGTGCTTGTAGGCGTTGCCGACCGGGCGGCTGTCATGTCCGGTTTTGAAACGCTCCTGCAACGCGCGGCGGAGCATGCTCCGACGGCGAAGATAGAAGGCGTGCTGGTGGCGCCGATGGCGGGCAAAGGCGTCGAGACGATCATCGGCGTCTCTCGCGATCCGGTTTTCGGTCCGGCTGTGATGTTTGGCCTTGGAGGCGTTCATGTCGAGGTGCTGAAGGACGTCGCCTTCCGCCTGGCGCCCTTTGGGCGGGACGAGGCGATTCGGCTGATTGACGGTATTCGCGGTCGCGCTCTGCTTTCGGGCGTACGCGGCGCTCCGCCAAGCGACGTGAATGCTTTGGCTGATCTGCTTGTTATCATATCACAATTTGCCGCCGCGCATGCCGATGACGTCGACACCATCGACCTCAATCCGGTCATCGCCATGCCAGAGGGACAGGGCGTTGTGGCGCTGGATGCGCTGGTGGCTCCGAGGCGGGAAGATTGAATTCGTCTGCCCGGCTCCAGCTTGCGGCGGGTATGTTTTTGAACTAGTGTTAGAAAAATCGGCTATGCCGGCAATCATGCCAGGAGGACACAATGAGCGTCGACTATTCAGGTTACAAATACTTCCTGTTCGAACAGGAGGGGCGCACGATGACGGTGACGATGAATCGTCCGGATCAGCTCAATGCAATGACATGGCAGATGCACGAGGAATCGTCCCGGATCTTCTACGATCTCGGAATGGATCACTCGATCGACGTTGTCATATTCACAGGCGCAGGGCGCGCATTTTCCGCCGGCGGCGATATTGTCGGCATGAAGCAGATGTATGAGGACACGGAACTCTTCGACCGCTCGATCAACGAGGCGAAGAAGGTTGTGTTCGGTATTCTGGACTGTGAGAAAATAATTATCGCCAAGGTCAATGGAGACGCTGTCGGTCTTGGCGCGACAATGGCGCTGTTCTGCGACATCATTTTTGCTGCGGATCACGCCCGCTTCGGCGATCCGCACGTCCGGGTCGGCCTGGCGGCGGGCGACGGCGGCGCGGTGATCTGGCCGCAGGCCATCGGCTACGCCAAGGCGAAGGAATATCTGATGACCGGCGACCTTGTGACTGCGAAGGACGCTGAGGCGATGGGACTGATCAACTACGCCGTTCCCGCCGACGAACTTGACGAACGCGTCGACGCCTTTGCAAAGCGGATCGGGTCGGGTGCGATGAAATCGATCAAGTACACAAAGACATCGATCAATATCGGCCTGAAGCAGCTTGCTCACTCGATGATGGATACGTGCATGGCGTATGAGGCGCTGACCAACCGCAGCCAGGATCATCTGGAGGCGATCAACGCATTCGGCGAGAAGCGCAAGCCGAAATTCAACGGACTTTGAGCCTTCCGCCCGGGAGGCGGCAGCGCGGAAGTGGAGGAAATTGATGGACTTCGGAGAACCCGATCACATCGGCATGCTCAGGGAGAGCATCCGTCGCATGCTGGACCGGCACGCCACGCGCGAGATGATGGCCAAGTGGGATGAAGAGGACAAGGTCCCGCGCTCCCTGATGGGACCCATATCGGAACTCGGTGTTTGCGGCATGACCGTGCCCGAGGAGTACGGAGGTTACGGCCGAGACGTGCTGGCCACGATGGTGACCGTCGAGGAATTGTCCCGGCGGTCGATGGTGATCGGCACGCTCTACCTCATGAACGCCTGCTATGGCGCTATGAACATCCTGGCCTCCGGAAGCGAGGAGCAGAAGCAACGGCTGCTGCCGAAAATGGCGGCCGGCGAGATACTGTTCGCCTACGGACTTTCTGAGCCGGACACGGGATCCGATCTCGCCAGCGTCAAAACGCGCGCCGAACGCCGTGGCGACAAGGTGGTCATCAACGGCTACAAGCGTTGGTGTTCCGGCGCGGAAAGCGCCGACTACATCTACGCGCTCGTACGCTCCGGAGAACCGGACAATCGATACAAGAACCTTTCTCTCGTTCTGATCCCGCCGACCGCCGAAGGCGTCACGCTGACGCACATTCCGGCAATGGGCGCCCGCGGTCTCAACACCAACGACGTCACTCTCGACAATGTCGAGATCCCGATCGAGGATGTCGTCGGCGGCGAGGAAGGCTGGAACCAGGGATGGACGAAACTGGCGGGTCCGGCGCTTGAGGTCGAGAAACTCGAGGTCGCGGCGATGGCGCTCGGCATCGCTGCGCAGGCTGTCGACGACGCCTGGGAGTATTCGCAGACGCGCAGTCAGTTCGGAAAGCGAATTTGTTCGCACCAGTCGATCCGGCACATGCTTGCAGACGCACAGACCAAACTCGCGTCAGCCCGACTGATGCTTTATCGCGGCTGCTGGCTGGCGGACAATGACCTTCCATGTTCCGTCGAAACCTCGATGGCGAAGATGTATGTCTGCGAAACCGGCCTCGACATCGTGCTGACCTGTCAGAAGGTGCTCGGCGCCTACGGCTACGCGCGCGGCTTCGACATGGAGCGCTTCGTGCGCGACATGCTGCTGATGCCGATCATCGGCGGGTCGACAGCGATCCAGAAGAACAATATCGCCAACCGCATGGGTTTGCCCAAAGCCTGACGAGGACTGGACGGGAAGAAAGAAAATGATCGAGACAGTCGGCGACATTCTGCGCAACAACGCATACAAGTTTCCGGACGAACTGGCGTACAGCTACCACGGCAAGCTGGTCACTTACGCACAAATGCTCGAGCGTGGCGACCGTCTGGCGTCGGCCCTGTGGAAGAGGGGGATACGGCGTCAGGATCGTATCTCCATTCTGTCGCAGAACACGATCGAGTTCATGGAGTGCTACGCTGCGTGCGAACTGGCCGGCTTTATCGCCGCAACGCTCAACTGGCGGCTCGCTCCGCCTGAACTGGCCTATATCCTCTTCGACTCTTCTCCACGCGTCCTCATCTTCGAGGCCCAGTATGCCGAAACAATAGAGAAGATCCGCGAACAGCTCGAATTTGTGGAGTTGTTCATATGCTTCGGCGGTCCCGTTCCGTCCTGGGCGGAGGATTACGAGACGTTTGTTTCGACCGGCGACAAGGACGGCGCGCCGACCCGGCCGCTTCCCGACGAGATCATGCATCTCATTTACACCTCAGGCACCACCGGTCGGCCAAAAGGCGTGATGCGCACGCACCGCGCCGAGATTGCGATCGCTATCCTGATGGCGACGGAACTCGGCCTCATCGTTTCCGATCGACTGCAGCTCATGATGCCAATTTTCCACGTAGGCGCGCGCTTCCTGCAGCTCGGAATGCATATTCGGGGCGGCACGGTGATCCTGCATCACGCATTCGATCCGGTGGAGATCATCGATACGATCGAGCGAGAGCGCGTGACGATGACGCACATGGCGCCGACAATGATCCAGTCCGTGTTGAACGTGCCGGGCGTCGAGGAGCGCGATCTGACCTCCCTGCACACAATCTGCTATTCGGCGGCGCCGATGCCCGTTCCGCTTCTCAAACGCGGATTGAAGCTTCTTGGTCCCGTCTTCCTTCAGCTTTACGGCATGACGGAGGGAGGCGGAACGACGCTGCACAAACGTCAGCACAAGCCAGACGGAACGCCCGAGGAAGTCAAACTGCTCGGCTCGATCGGCCAGGCCGCGCCGAATGTCGACATTCGGATCGTCGATGACGAAGGTGTCGAGCTGCCGGTCGGCCAACCCGGTGAGATACTGACGCGAACCGCCACGCATATGGCCGGCTACTGGAACAATTCCCCCGCAACTATCTCTGCTCTCAAGGACGGCTGGTACTATACCGGCGACGTTGGCTATATCGACGAAAACGGGTTCCTGTATCTTGTCGACCGCAAGAAAGACATGATCGTTTCAGGTGGCGAGAACATCTACTCCCGCGAAGTGGAGGAGGCCATAGTCACGCATCCGGCAGTGGTTGACGTCGCCGTCATCGGCGTCAAGGACGACTACTGGGGCGAAACTGTGCGCGCGATCTGCGTTCTCAAGGAAGACGAGCCCGTGACGGAAGCGGAACTGATCGATCACACGAAAACGCAGATAGCCAGCTACAAGAAACCGAAATCGATCGTTTTCGTCGACGACCTGCCCAAGCTGCCGAGCGGCAAGATCAACAAGGTGGCGCTGCGCAAGGACTACGGCGCCGCCTGCGAAAAGGCGGATTGAGATGACTGTTTCCTCCACACGGCCGCCCGTCACGCGCTGGCTTGCAGAACGCGCCTGCGCGATCCAGTTCGATGACCTTCCGGACACGGCCGTGACGGTGGCGCGTCAGTGCATTCTCGACTGGTTCGCCGTGACGATCCCTGGATTTGCGGAGCCGGTGGTGAAGATCCTGTCCGAGGAGATCCTTTCGGATGGCGCCGCGCCGGTGGCGTCACTTGCCGGATCGACAAAGAAAACCT
This sequence comes from Rhizobiaceae bacterium MnEN-MB40S, assembly GCA_024343425.1. Taxonomy (GTDB): domain Bacteria; phylum Pseudomonadota; class Alphaproteobacteria; order Rhizobiales; family Rhizobiaceae; genus Flavimaribacter. Next base: position 46,751 of record BRLC01000023.1, on the reverse strand, counting down.
CTGCCCTGAACGCCGCCCTGATCAACGGCGCGGCGTCTCACGCCATCGACTATGACGACGTGAACATGGCGATCCTGGGTCATCCGACGGTGGCGATCCTGCCGGGTCTCCTGGCGTTGGCCGAGCAGAGCGGCGCATCGCAGGACGACGTGCTGACGGCATTCGTCGCCGGTTACGACGTCGCCTGTCGCACCGGCGCACTGATGAGCCCCGGTCACTACGGTCATGGATTCCACGCGACTGCGACGGTTGGCAGCATCGGCGCCGCCGCAGCCTGTGCCCGACTGCTTGGTCTCGACGCCGCCGCAACGGCGACGGCCTATGGCATAGCGGTGACGAAGGCCTCCGGTCTCAAATCCATGTTCGGAACGATGTGCAAACCGATGCACGCAGGCATGGCGGCCCAGAATGGCCTTTTGTCGGCAAGGCTTGCCGCCAAAGGCTTTACCAGCAGGACGGACGCGCTGGAATGCGAGCAGGGATTCGCCGCCACCCAGAGCGCGGACTTCAATCCGCAAGACGCGATGACGGAAGCTGCGCTTGATCACCACATCGCCAACAATCTCTTCAAATATCACGCCGCCTGTTATCTGACGCATGGCGCCATCGAGGCGGCGCAGAAGATCCGCTCCGAAAGTTCGACGTCGTCCAATGCTGTCCAGTCGATCGAAATACGGGTCCCGCCGGTCGCCGACCGGGTGTGCAACATAGCAAAGCCAGCGACGGGTCTGGAGGCGAAATTCTCGCTGCGACTGACTGTTGCGATGGCGCTGGCGGGGCGCGATACGGCCGCCATTGACACCTACACCGACGATCTGACGCAGGATCTCGAACTGGTGCGACTGCGTGATCTTGCAGAGATCGAATTTGTCGACGGCCTTCCTGAAGCCAAGGCTAATGTCACGATTACGACGACAGACAGCAGAAAATTCACGGCCACGCACGATGCGGGCCTGGCGGATAGCGATCTCAAGCGTCAGGGCCGCAAACTGGAAGCCAAATTCGATGCGTTGGTGGAGCCTTTGCTCGGCGCGCGCGCTCCGGATCTGCGCGACAGCCTGACTGTCTTCGGCGGTGGTTCAGATATCTCGAAAATCATGGAATTGTCAGGTGCAGTATGAGTGATGGGATGGGAACGGCGATCGTCACCGGGGCGGCGAGGGGCATCGGTCGCGGCATTGTGGAACGTCTGGTGTTCGAGGGCTTCCGCGTCGTCGCACTGGACCGGTTGGAATCCGTCCAGGATCTGGCCGACAGTCTGCGCGCGGCAGGCGGCAATATCGAACACGAAATCGTCGACATACGCGACCGTGACGCCATAGCCGGGGTCATGGACAAACACGCGCCGATCGACGTGATCGTCAATAACGCCGCGATTACCGACACGCACAGTTTCGACGAATTGACCGAAGACCATTTTCGCGAAGCTTTCGACATCAACACTGTTGGAACGTTCGTGGTTGCGCAGGAAGGCGCGCGGCGGATGCGCAATGGCGGACGCATCGTCAACATCGCCTCGCGTTCATTCGCGGGCGCGCCGAACATGGGCCATTACGTGGCTTCGAAAACCGCGGTTGTCGGACTGACGCGCGCTATGGCCATCGATCTGTCGCCGCGCGATATCCGGGTCAACGCAATTGCGCCCGGCGTGGTCGACACCGAAATGCTTCACTACATGACCCCGGAAATGCAGAAGAAAATGTTGTCGTTCCAATTGCTTGGACGTATCGGTCAGCCGGAGGACATCGCGCGGGCCGTCTCCTTCCTCGCATCTCCGGAAAACCGCTACATCACGGGTCACGTCCTCGTCGTCGACGGTGGACGTTCGCTCGGGCACGGTCAATTGCCGCCAGAGGAGTCGCCCTATGTTTGAGTTGTCTGACGAACACCGGATGATTCAGGAGTCCGCGCGGGATTTTACCCGTGACGTCGTTCGACCGACGGCCGACAGGCTCGACCCGGTAAAGGGCGAAATTCCGCGTGAAATGATCGACCAGATGGCCGAGCTCGGCTATTTCGGCATTCTTATCCCGGAAGAATACGGTGGTCTGGGCCTGGGCGCGCTCGAATATTGTCTCGTCGCGGAAGAACTTGCGCGGGGCTGGATGAGCGTTGCGTCGCTGATTGCCCGCGGCAATGCCTTGATCGGCTCTCTAAAGGCAATGACGCCGGAGCAGAAGAGCCACTATCTACCGCGCATGGCGCGGGGCGAGTTTCTCGGCGCGTTTTCGCTTTCGGAACCAAACGCAGGCTCCGACGTGGCTAATATTTCGTGCCGGGCCAAGCGTGTCGGAGACGAATGGGAGATCACCGGCAACAAGTACTGGTGCACATTCGCGGATGGAGCGGATTTCATTATGGTCTTTGCCCGCACGGATGCGGAAGTCGATCCCGACAAACGGCACCGTGGCATATCCGCATTCATGGTCGAAAAACCCCGTGGAGAACTGCCGCAAGGCGTGTCGGGCAACACGATTCCCAAGATCGGCTACCATGGCTGGACGACCTGGGAGCTGGCTTTCGACGGTTGCCGCGTACCGGCGGCGAACCTGATCGGGGAAGAGGGCAGGGGCTTCTATCTGGCCACGGCCGGTCTGGAGACCGCCCGCGCTCACACCGCCGCGCGGTCGATCGGTCTGGCCCAGGCGTCGCTTGACGACGCGATCGCCTATGCGCAGGAAAGGCGCCAGTTCGGCAGCGCCATTTCCAGCTTTCAGGCCATACGCTTCAAGATCGCGGAGATGGCAACCGAAATCGAAGCCGCGCGGGCGCTGATGTATTCGGTTTGCCAATCCATCGACCAGGGCCGCCGTTGCGACAAGGAGGCCTCCATGGTCAAGCTGTTCGCGTCCGAGATGTCTGAGCGGGTGACCAGCGAAGGCCTCCAGATTCTGGGTGGTGGAGGGTACACCACGCTTAATCAGGTCGAACGTCACTGGCGCGATGCGCGTCTGACAAAGATCTTTGAGGGGACGTCGGAAATCCAGATGCGGATTATTTCGGATCACCTTCTCGGACGCGACCGATAGGACCGGGTAGGGATCGTCAGTTGGCCCTGGACTGCGCCTGCTGGTTGTCGTCGGCGGCGCTGTGAATGACGCCATAGGGGTTGGCGATACCGTCGATGACAACGGCCGTAAAGTCGCGAGCGACGTCGTCGATCGTACGACCGCCCGGCTTGTACCATTCGACCGTCCAGTTCAGCGCGCCGAGGATGAAAAGGCGGGCCAGCGTGAGATTGGCGTCGGTCTTGAACTCTCCGCGCGCATGGGCGTCCGTCAGAATTTTCTGCCAGATGGCGCCGTAGGTGTCGCGGAGCTTGGTGTTTTTCAAGCGGATTGCTTCCGGGACCTGACCGAAGACGCGCCTGGTGGCCAGTGTATAGTCGCCGATCTTTATGATGGCTGAAAGGTGTGCGCGTACAGCGGTCTCGATTCGATCCCGACCCGTCGCGGTCTCCGGCAAAGCTTGCAGCGCATCCTCGACGGAACTGATGACTGCATTGATGCCAATATCGAGGACGGCCGTGATGAGTTCGTCCTTGGATTTGTAATGATAGTAGATACTACCCGCCTTCAGGTCGGCTTCGTCGGCGATCGCCCGCATCGTCGTACCGGCGTAGCCGTAGTCGCGAAACATCTTGGCCGCGGCGTCCAGAACGCGTTTTTGCGATTTCGCTGATTTCGCGAGTTTCATTAATATTCCCCTCCGTATCCGCTTTCTAGCATTCTAACATCATACGCCGTGATGCAACCAGTTGAAATGGAATCTAACAAGTATATGAAAATCTATTTTCTAACTAGTGTTAGGTTTTTTAATGGTGTAGCCTGCCGCCAGTCGAACATGCTTTGCGGGAGGAAGATGTGGCACATGTTGAAATTGAGCGCCATGAGCGCGGGATCGTCCGGCTCGTCATGGCGCATGCGGAGGCGCGCAACGGAATGGGGGAAGAGTTGCGCGGTGAATTGCTGCCAGCCTTCCAATCGCTTTTTCATGACAGGACGTGTCGCGTCATAATCGTCACGTCTTCCCTAAAGGATTTTTCCGTCGGAGGCGACCTGTCAAAAATGGATTCGCTTTCAGATCCGAAAGCAGGCCGCGAGCGCATGGCGTCCGCGCACAGGCTCGCGCGCGTCCTTCTGGCGGCCGACAAGCCGATGATCGCCGAGGTGCGCGGATACGCGATGGGCGCAGGCGCCGGTCTGGCGCTGATGTGCGACACCATTGTGCTGGGCGAAAGCGCGACGCTTGGCTTTCCTTTCCCGAAAGTCGGGCTGGCCGCCGATTTCGCCATTGCGCATACGCTGCCGCAGCGAATTGGCATGGCGAAAGCTCGCCAGGCTTTGCTCTATGCGCGAAATTTCAAAGGCGCCGACGCGCTTGACATCGGCCTTGCCGATGTTATGGCGGCCGACGACGAGGTGGAGGCGACGGCGATGGAACGCGCCCGCGAGCTTGCAGCCCTGCCGTCGCATGCTGCGGCGCTGACCAAACGCATGTTGCGGTACGGAAACGATGCGGAAGCAGTCCTCGATTTCGAGGCGACGGCGCAGCCATTGTGTTTCGCCAGCGACGATTTCCGGGAGGGTGTTGCGGCGTTTAAGGAAAAACGGAAGCCGCTCTTCGACCCTTCGGTCGCATAGCGGGAGGACGCGCCATGGTAGTGAAAGTCCCGCAGACGCTTGCAGACATGCTCGACAACAACGCCTGGAAGTACCCGGATGAGACCGCTTTCGTCTGGGAGGATCGCCGGGTCACGCACGCGCAGCATCACGAGAGAGCCTCGAAACTCGCCAACGCATTGTTGCGGCTCGGTCTTCGGCGTCAGGATCGCGTCGGAATCCTCAGTCAGAATTCTCTGGAGTTTCAGGAGGTCTACAGCGCCTGCGAGATTTCCGGCTACATCTGCGCCACCGTGAACTGGCGTCTCGCGGTTCCGGAAATGGTTTATATCGTCAACGACGGTTCGCCGAAAGTGCTCGTCTTCGACGTGGAATACGCTGACGCCATAGTCGAACTTCGTCCCCAGTTGACGTCGGTCGAGCATTTCGTGTGCATTGGCGGCAAAGGCGCGCCAGGCTTGGAATTTGCTATCGATTACGAGGAATTCATCGCTTCTGGCGAAAGCGCCGGCGTTCCGTTCAGGCCTCTCGCTGACGACATTGCATTCCTGATCTACACATCGGGCACGACGGGTCGCCCCAAGGGCGTCATGCTCGGGCAGGGCGGCCAGGTCGCCGCGGCCGAAATACTCGGTTCAGACCAGCGCAATTGTCCCGCCGACCGGCTTCTCATCATGATGCCGCTGTTCCATATCGGGGCGAAGATCATACAGCTTGCCCAGCATTGGCGCGCGGGCGCGGTCGTTGTCCAGCGCGGATTCGATCCGCAGGCCATTGTCGAATGTATCGAAAAGGAGCGGATCACGGTCACCCATATGGCGCCGACAATGATCCAGACGTTGCTGGAGTCGCCCGCGCTCGATGCGGCCGATCTTTCAAGCTTGCGCCTGATCGTTTACGCGGCTGCGCCGATGCCCTTGCCGGTGCTCAAGAAGGGGCTCGAAAAGCTTGGGCCGGTGTTCCAGCATCAATTTGGTCAGACCGAGGGTATCGGAACGACCCTGCTGGCGCATCAGCACCGGCCTGGCGGCACCGATCGCGACCGTGAAATCCTGACATCCGTCGGACAGCCGTCGCCGCGGGTCAATGTGCGTATTGTCGACGACAATGGCGTCGACCTGCCGACTGGCGGGGTTGGCGAGATTTTGCTGACCAGTCCCGGCGTCATGAAAGGTTACTGGAACAACACCGCCGCGACCATCGAAACGCTGCGCGACGGCTGGGTCCACACGGGCGACATCGGCAAACTCGACGACGAAGGGTATCTCTATCTCGTCGACCGCAAGAAGGACATGATCATCTCCGGCGGCGAGAACATCTATTCTCGTGAGGTTGAGGAAGCCGTGGTCACCCACGACGGTGTTTCGGAGGTGGCCGTCATCGGCGTGCCTGACGAAAAATACGGCGAAGCGGTGATGGCTGTCGTGGTCAGGAAACCCGGAACGGAAGTCGGCGCCGAAGAACTCATCGCGCACTGCCGAACGCTCATCGCAAGTTACAAAAAGCCGCGTCACGTCAAGTTTGTCGAGGAAATCGTCAAGCTTCCAAGCGGGAAAGTCGACAAGGTTCGGCTACGCAAGCTCTACAGCTGATCTGAGATAATAGAGGAGGTAACCATGCTTCAGATGTTTTCACTCGAGGGCAAAGTGGCCCTGGTGACGGGCGCCAGCCGCGGTCTCGGCAAGCCGGTCGCAAAGGGCATGGCCGCAACGGGCGCTCATGTCGTGCTCATCGCCCGAGATTCCGCGAAGCTTGAGGAAGTAAAGACCGAGATCGAAGAGGCTGGCGGCAAAGCGACCGTTCTCGCGATGGATCTTGCCGACGAAGAGGCCATAAGAATCGGCGTACGCGGGATCGCAGCCGAGCTTGGCAAGATCGACATCTGCGCCAATATCGCCGGCATCATCCATTGGCAGCCGCTTCTGGAAAGCGACGAGGAGGATTTTCAGCGCACACTGGACACGAATGTGCGAGGCACGTTCATCATGTCGCAGGAATGCGCCGCCGTCATGCGCGCCGGCGGCAATGGCGGCCGGATCATCACGACTGCGTCCGTGCTCGGACCGCTCGGACGCGCGAAGCTGCATGCCTATTGCGCCTCGAAGTCGGCCATAATCGGACTTACCCGTTCTCTCGCATCGGAGCTTGGACGGGAAAACATCACGGTCAATTGTGTCGCTCCCGGATATTTCCTGACCGAGATAAACGCCAATCTGCAATCGAGACCAGGCTACATGGACGCGATAAACGGCGTCACGCCGATGGAGCGCTGGGGCAAGCCGGAGGAGATTGTGGGCGCGATGCTCTTCCTTGCCTCCGACGCCGCGACGTTCGTCAACGGACAGGTGCTCCATGTCGATGGGGGCGTTTCCTCCTCCTTCAAGTTTCAGCTTGCGGCATAGGGAGGACCGGCCATGACTGAACGTTTTTCACTAAAGGGTCAGGTCGCCATCGTTACCGGCGCGTCGCGCGGTCTTGGATACGAGATGGCCAAGGCGATCGCTGAATCCGGCGCGAAAGTGTGGATTACCGCTCGAGGGAAAGAACGGCTCGAGGACGCCGCCGGCAAGCTTCGGGCAGAAGGTCTTGATGTCGCGGTTCGCGCTTTCGACCTTTCCGACGGACCATCCTGCGTCGCCGCGGTCAACGAGATAGCAGAAGCGGAAGGCCGGCTGGACATTCTCGTCAACAACGCCGGCATCAACGCCTGGGAGCCGCTCGAAAAAGCGACCACGGCGACGTGGGACACTGTGATGAACACGAATATCCGCGCGCCTTACCTGTTGTGTCGCGAAGCGGCCCGGCACATGGTCGCAAAAGGTTACGGGCGGATCGTCAACATAGGCTCCGCGCTTGCCGTCGTCGGTCGTGAAAACGTGACGGCGTATGTTTCGAGCAAACACGGACTTGCCGGCATGACCCGGGCGATGGCCGCCGAACTGGGCGCCATGGGCGTGACCGTCAACATGATGGCGCCAGGCTACTTCCTGACGGAAATCAACACCACGATTCTGGAGCGTCCGGGATATGAAAAAGGCGTGTCGAGCCGCATATCCCTTGGACGATGGGGCGACCCGGAAGAAGCTGGAGGCGTCGTCGCATTCATGGTCTCCAAAGCGTCGAGCTATATGAACGGACATGTCCTCGTCGTCGACGGAGGCTTGACTGAAACTTTCGTGCTGCCGGTCGACGCGGCATAGGAGATTGAGACAATGGTAGCAAACAGGGAAGTTGCGATCGTCACCGGGGCAGGGCGCGGAATCGGTCTCTCGACCACGAAACGGCTGCTGGAAGACGGTTTTCACGTGGTGATGGTCGACGTCAACGAAGATCCGCTTACATCCAATGCCGAAGCGCTTCGCGCTGCGGGCAATCCGGTCGAACATCACGTGCTGTCGATCACGGATCGTCCGGCTGTAAAGGCGCTGGTTGAATCGCTGCCGCGCATCGACGTGCTCGTCAACAACGCCGCCATCTTCTGGGACGGCAAGTTTGACGATGTCACCGAGGACGACTTTCGCAAGATGTACGAGGTCAACGTCATCGGAGCATTCGTCATCGCGCAGGAGGCGGCCCGGCGGATGGAGCGCGGCGCGCGCATCGTCAACGTGGCGTCACGCGCCTACCTGGCCGGCTACGCGCATTCACCCTACATCACATCGAAGGCAGGTTCCGTCGGGTTGACGCGCGCCATGGCGATTGATCTCGCCGAACGCGGCATTATGGTGAATTCGGTTGCGCCGGGCCTCGTCGAAACCGACATGTTCCGCACTCTCACGCCTGAAAGACAGCAGGAACTGATCGCCAAGCAACCGACCAGGGAACTCGGTCAGCCGGAAGACATCGCCAACGGAATCGCATTTTTCGCGAGCCCGCGCACAAGGAACATTACCGGCCAGATCCTTACTCTGGACGGCGGTCGATCGATGGGCCTTACGCTCTACTGATCTGAGTTCCGTCCTGTGTCCGAAACAATAAAGGGCCATACCGAGAAGGTATGGCCCTGCGACGCTTGGGAGGTGCGTGAAAATACTTTTCACGCTGCGTCGGTTTCAACCCCCAGGTAATATTTCTGGATGTCTTCGTTCGCCGAAAGCTGTTCGGTGGCGCCTTCGAGAACGGTCCTGCCCGTTTCCAGAACATAGCCGTAGGAGGCATATTTCAATGCAATCACCGCGTTCTGTTCGACCAGCAGCATGGATACCCTCTTCTCCCGATTGATGCGGGCGATGATCTCGAAGATGTCAGCGACGATCAGCGGCGCCAACCCGAGCGAGGGTTCATCAAGCAGTATCAGCTCCGGATCGGCGACGATCGCGCGGCCGATCGCCAGCATCTGCTGTTCGCCGCCGGACAGGTAGCCGGCAGGCTGGTTCCGCCGCTCGGAGAGGATGGGAAAATAGGAATACACCTCTTCGTACATGTCCTTGCGGGAACGCTTGGTCCGGTGTGCGAAGGTCGCCGCCACGAGGTTTTCCTCGACCGTCAATTCCGAGAAGACATGACGACCTTCCCGAACGTGAAAGACGCCCCGCCGCACGATCTCGTGCGGCGGCAGCTTCAACATGTCATCCCCGCCGATCGTAATCGAGCCGCGGGTGACCCGGCCGTCCTCAAGCGGAAGGAAATTGGAAATCGCCTTGAGAGTTGTTGTCTTGCCGGCGCCGTTGGCGCCAAGCAGAGCAACGATACTCCCTTCCGGGACGCGAACGTTCAGGTCCGCCAAGGCCTGGATCGCGCCCTGATAGAAGACTTCGAGTCCCTTTACTTCAAGCTCGACCGGCATCTGATCAGACTTTTTCCCAGCCGGTCAGGTTTTCGACTTCCATCTGGCCTTCCTTGAACCGGATCAGGCGGCCGAGGCCGATTTGCTGATCTTCGATGGTCACCGGCTCGCCAAGGATGCCGCCGGTATCCCAGTTCTCGATGGAACGCATGGCATTCGCCAGATTGTCGCCATTGACTTCCTCTCCGGCGTCAATGACCATTTCGAATGCCTTCGTCGCCATCATGGCGCTGATCCACGCGTCGAGGAAGCCAAGGCGGACGTAGCCGTTCCAGTTCGGATCCTTCTCGCGCAGAATGTTTCCGATGGTTTCCATGGTCGGACCAGCCGGCTCGTTCGTGTCGTCGTTCCAGACCTGAATGCCGATCAGGTCGTCGGCGACGCCTTCCATTGGGACGACCTTGGTCCGCTCGCTCTGCCATACAGTGCCGAGGAACTGGACGTCATCCATGCCGTAGTCGCGGACAAGGCGGACGATTTCAGGCCAAACGGCGACGGAATATCCGTGATGGATAACATGGGTAGGCTGCGCCTGGCGGATGGCGAGAGCAAAGGTGCTGACGTCCGTTTCGACGAATTTTGTCTGCTGGACCAGAACGACTTCGACACCCAATTCCTCTGCGCGGGCAATCGCTGCGTCGATACCGTCGCGGCCCATCCCGGTGGACGAGTGAATGATGGCGAGCTTCGGATTTTCTCCGCCGTTTGCCGCGACATATTCGACCAGCATCAGCAGCTGGGCGCCATAGGTCGCCCCGGGCACAAAGTGATAAGGGTGCGTTTCCTCGTTCGCCAGTTCGGATGCAAAGGATCCCGAAGTCATTAGAATCTTGTGCGTCGAATTGTTCTCGGGCGAGATCGCCTGGATCATGCCGGTGCTTTCACCGAAGAGGTAGTCGATGGGGCCTTCCGCCAGATGCTTTTTCATGTTGGCGACCGCCACGTCGACCTTGAACGTCGAGTCGGCTATCTTCAGGTTGATCTTGCGGCCGCGAATTCCACCCTGGGAATTGATGAGTTTGACATATTCCGTAAAGCCTTCGCCCTGAAATTTGCCGCCTTCGGCTGCGGGGCCGGTCAGATCGGCATGAACCGACCATACCAGTTCGTCGTCGGCGGCATGCGCCTTCATGATATTCAGGCCGCTTGCTGCGCCTATCGCTGCCGTGGCGCCGGCGGCTTTCAGAAATTTACGTCTGTTAAACATTGGCATTGGTTCCTCCAAGTGTTGCGATTGACATATCGCGGCTGTTCTTGCCGACGTCCGGTCGGCAAAGGTTCCTCACGCGCGTTCGCGCAAGAGTTTGCGTCGCGTCCGGGTCCAGAGCTGGGCCAGTCCGCGCGGTTCGAGTATCAGAAAGGCCACCATGATCAGGCCGAAGATCGTTTCGCGCAGGGGCGTGAGTATCGTGGCCAGATCGAAGCCGAGACTGCTTCCGATCAGAAGCGATGTTTCCCTGAGGAATTCAGGCAGCAGGGTTACGAACGCCGCGCCGAGAATTGCGCCAAGGATCGACCCCATTCCGCCGACGATCACGGCCGACAGGAAGAAGACGGACAAAAGCAGTCCGAATTGTTCAGGGTTCACGAAGCGGTTGAAGTAGGCGAGCAACGCGCCGGCGATGCCTGCGTAGAAAGAGCCAAGGCCGAACGCCAGCAGCTTGTACCAAACGATTTCCACCCCGATTACCTGTGCCGTCAGATCGCGTTCCCTGATCGCGATAAAGGCGCGGCCGACGCGGGAGTGGATGACGTTGCGGGCGAAGATGGTCGACACGACAACGAAGAACAGGATGAGATAGTAGATGCTCGTCTCGTCGTTCAGGGCGATGCCGAAGACGACGGCGGGCGCAACCGACAGGCCGACATCGCCATTGGTCACGCTTTCCCAGTTCACGAAAACGAAATGCAGGATAAACTGCGCGGCGAGCGTCGCGATAACAAGGTACAGGCCCCGGATTCGAAGCGACGGCAATCCGAAGGCGATGCCGATGACCGTTGCAAGAATGCCGGCTGCCGGAATGGTTACCCAGAACGGCATGCCGTACCGGCCCTGAAGGATCGCCACGGTGTAGGCTCCGACGCCGACGAAAGCAGCATGGCCGAGCGACAGCAGCCCGGTGTAACCCATCATGATGTTCAGGCCATGCGTCGCGATAATATTGATGCCGAGCAGTCCCGCAAAGAATATCCAGTAGCCAGGCAGCATGAGAGGCATGGCGGCAAGCGCGACGATGAAAATGAGGAGCCACAGGCGGTTGGCGGTCAATGGACTGGCTTTCGTTGTGGTCATAACGGAATTGTCGACAGTGCTGCTCATCAAATTCTCTCTACTTCCTTGCCGCCGAACAGGCCGGTCGGCTTGACGAGAAGAATGATCAGCACCAGAACATACGGAGTGATTTCGCGGAATTCGCTCGGCAGAAAGAGCCCGGTGATCGCTTCAAGCCAACCGATGATGAAGCCTGCCACCAGAACCCCGCCGATCGAAGCCATGCCGCCCAGGATGACCACGGACAGCACATTCAAGGCAATCATGCCCAGATGCGGCGTGAGCGTGTTGACGTTGGCCATCAGAACGCCGCTGATACAGCCGGTGATCGCGGCAATGATCCACGAAAACGCCACGACGTTGCGTACATTTATGCCCATGGAATAGGCGGTCACAGCGCTCTCGGCCGCAGCGCGCAGCGCGACTCCGGCTCGTGAGAAGCGAAGATAGGCGATGAGGCCCACGACGATAACGACAGCGATTGCAAAGGCTCGCGCGGTCTTGCCAGGCACGAAGATGTCGCCGAGCATGACTGGCGAACGCGACAGGATCGCAGGAATATTCATTTCGTTCGGTCCCCAGACCATGCCCACGACGCCGCGTATGATCGAGCCTATTCCGAACGTCACCATCACGATCGCAATGAAAGGCCGACCAAGCATCGGGCGGATGGCGACACGCTCGATGACAAGCGCGACGAGGATCGATCCGGCCATGGCGACAATCATTCCGACCACGGGACCAAGGGTGAACGTCACAGTCGCCGCATAGAAGAAATAGGCAGACAGCATCATCATCTCGCCCATGGCGAAATTGAAGGTGTGGGACGCCTTGAAGATCACTATGATGCCGAGCGCGATGAGGGCATAGATTCCGCCTGCGGCGATGCCGACGATCGAGTACTCGATGAACAGTTGCATTGGGCTCATCGTCGTCTCCTCAGGCAGCGCTTTTCGTGGTTTCGTCTACGGATCCGAGATAAGCCTTTATGACTTCCGGATTGTTGCGGACTTCGTCCGGCGTTCCGGATGCGATCGGCTCTCCGAAAGACAGCACGACGATCGCGTCCGAAATTCCCATCACCATGCTCATGTCATGTTCGATCAGCAGCACGGTCGTGTTGAGGTCTTCTTTCACGCGAAGGACAAAGCGGCTCATCTCGCTCTTCTCTTCGCGGTTCATGCCGGCGACCGGTTCGTCGAGCAGAAGGATCTTGGGCCGCATGACCAGCGCACGTGCGAGTTCGACGCGTTTTTGAAGGCCATAGGCCAGGTCTTCGACCTGATCGTTGCGGACCTTGTCGAGTTCGAGCAATTCGATGACTTCAGCGGCTTCCTTTTCCAGATCCGCCTCTTCACGGCGTGTTATCGGCAAAAGCAGGCCGGCCGACAGAATGCCGCTCTTCAGATGGGTGTGGGCGCCAAGTTTGATGTTGTCGGTTACGGTCATGCCGTGAAACAGCGCGATGTTCTGGAAGGTGCGCGCCATTCCGCGATAGGCCCGCTGATGCGGCTTCAGGGAGGAGATATCCTCGCCGTCCAATGTGACGCGACCTTTCTGAGGCTTGTAAAATCCCGATATGACGTTGAAGAGGCTTGTCTTGCCCGCGCCGTTCGGTCCGATCACTGCGGTGATCTTGCCGGTGTCGGCGCTGACGGAAACGCCAGAAAGCGCCTTCACCCCGCCAAAGGCAAGCTGGATGTTTTGGATATCAAGCATGTCGGATTGTAAACGCCTTGTTCCAGGCGCGCCGCGGCGCAGTCGCAGAAATTTTCATTGTATTCCTCCCGTCTCCGGATCACTCCCAGGTCCCCCGGATGCACAAAGTCTAACACTTGTTCGAAAGTTTGTCATCATCCGCTGACGACTTTCACCAATAGATTTATCAAGCGCCTGTAAACGTTGGCTTTCTTTTCTCCAGGAAGGCTGTCATGGCCTCCCGTTTGTCCTCTGTTCCGAACAGCAAATAGGCTGCTCTTCGCTCCATCATGATGGCCGTATCGAGCGGCGCGTCAGCGCCAGCGAGCACGACGCGCTTGATCTCGGCCACAGCCAGTGGTGGCATTGACGCGATGTCGACTGCAACCTTCAGGGATTCCGCCAGCACGGCGTCGTCGGGGACAACTTTGCTTACCAGTCCGGCGGCAAATGCTTCTTCGGCATCCATCATTGATCCGGTAAGAAGCATCAGCATGGCGCGGTGTTTTCCAATCGCGCGGGGCAGTCGCTGGGTCCCTCCGGCCCCCGGCATGATTCCCAGCCTGACTTCCGGCTGCCCGAATCGAGCGCCTTTTCCCGCGATGATCACATCGGCGCACATCGCCAGTTCGCATCCGCCTCCGAGCGCATAGCCGTTGACGGCTGCAATGACGGGTTTCGGGCAGTTGCGTATGGCGGCCCAGTTGGTTTCGTCGCCATGCGCCATCATTTCCGCCGGTTCGGTCGCGACCATGGCCTTGATGTCGGCGCCGGCGGCGAATGCTTTTTCGTTGCCGGTAATGACGATTGCGCGACAATCGCGATCCTCGGACAGGCCGAGCATGTGGTCGCGCAGCTCTACTCTCAGAGCCGGGCTCAGAGCGTTGCGGACTTCCGGGCGGTTTAGCCGCAGCAGGGTTACATGCGGCGCAGGTCTTTCCATCAGAACCAGGGTCACGCGGCTATCCTCCATGACGATGTCGAGACACCAAAGGGGTTTACGAACTTAAAATCGAACGGTAGTTAGAATTATAGAAAAGTGTGCGGCGCTGTCAAAGATCGTTTACAGACGTGTAACGGCTGTCATCGTCGAACGACCTGCCATTTCTGTCTTAGCGGAGGAGCATAGAATGCCAAAACAGCCCAAGAGATTGCGTCGATGCCAGCTCGCCGTGCCGGGCTCCAGCGAAAAAATGATGACCAAGGCCGCTTCTCTCGACGTCGATCATGTCTTCCTGGATCTGGAGGACGCCGTGGCGCCGAATGCAAAAGTTGGCGCGCGCGACCAGATCGTCGATGCGCTCAACACTCTCGATTTCGGGTCATCGGTGCGCTGCGTGCGCATCAACGATCTCGACACGCATTACGCCTATGAGGACATCATTACGGTCGTTGAAGGCGCGGGCGACAATGTCGACACCATTCTGGCGCCAAAGGTTCGCAACGCCTGCGACGTACGTTTTGTCGATCGACTGCTTTCGCAGATCGAGCGAAAACTTGGTCTGAAGCGTCGAATCGGCATCGAAGTGCTGATCGAGGAGGCCGAGGCGATGATGCGCGTCGAGGAAATCGCCGGCGCATCCGATCGGCTTGAGGCTCTCATCTTCGGCATGGGCGATTATTCCGCCTCGCAGGGTATCGATACCCGCTCGATCTCCGGTGATTCGGGATATCCCGGCGACATCTGGCACTATGCCCGTTTCAAGATGATCGTTGCCGCCCGCACATTCGGACTGGACGCCGTCGACGGACCCTTTGTCAATTTCCGCGATGGCGACTGGTTCCGGACCGAGTGCGTTCGGGCAAAGCAACTGGGCGCGGTGGGCAAGTGGGCAATTCATCCAAGCCAGGTCGCCATCGCACAGGAAGTTTTCAGCCCGTCCCAGGAAGAAGTCGACAAGGCCTACAAGGCGGTTGCGGCCTATCGTGAAGCCCAGGAACAGGGCCTGGGGGCAATCCAGGTGGATGGCCAGATGGTCGACGTCGCAACCGTGCGTCTCGTTCAGAAGGTCATCGATCAGGCCGAACTGTCCGGCATCACGCCGAGCAAAGGTCTTTAGAATGACAAAGTCCACGCGTGGCAACTTCTTCGAGGATTTTCACCTCGGTCAGAAAATCGCCCATGCCGTGCCGCGCACGATCACGACCGGAGACGTGTCCCTGTATTCCGCGCTCTACGGCATGCGGTTTGCAATCCAGTCATCGGACAGCTTTGCACAGTCGGTCGGTCTGGAGAGGGCGCCCGTCGACAACCTGCTGCTCTTTCACGTTATCTTCGGCAAGACGGTTCCCGATGTTTCGCTCAACGCCGTCGCCAATCTCGGATATGCGGAGTGTCGGTTCTTCGCTCCCGCAGTGCCCGGCGACAGCTTTACAGCGGTTTCGGAGGTCATAGGCCTTCGCCAGAATTCGAGCGGCAAGACCGGCATTGTGTATGTCCGCTCGACCGGCTTCAACCAACTGGGAGAAGAGGTTCTCAGTTTCGTTCGCTGGGTCATGGTCAACAAGCGGGACGCTGGTCATCCGGCGCCCGAACCGGTGACGCCGGACCTTGCCGCCGCAGTGGCTGGCGACACGCTCCACGTTCCGGATGAACTTCGCTTTTCCAAGTACGATCCCGGGTTGGCGGGCAGCCCGTATTTCTTCGAGGACTACAAGATCGGGGAAAGGATCGATCACATCGATGGCATGACGATCGAAGAGGCGGAGCACCAGATCGCCACCCGACTGTACCAGAATACGGCGAAAGGACATTTCGACGATGTGCTTCAACGAAACAGCCGGTTCGGGCGTCGCATCGTTTATGGCGGACATGTCATTTCGCTCGCCCGCTCGCTCTCCTTCAACGGTCTGGCCAATGGCGCTTTCGTCGCGGCGATCAATGGGGGGCGTCATGTCAATCCGGCTGCGGCTGGCGACACTGTCTATTGCGCGAGTGAAATTCTGGAAAGCACCGCGCTTCCAGGTCGCGGCGACCTGGGAGCGTTGCGCGTGCGGACGATAGCGACGAAAGACATGTCCTGCGGGAAATTCGCCGACTCCGGTGAACTGGCCGAGGACAACCTGCTCCTTGAACTCGATTACTGGTTGTTGACGCCATGTCGCTCCTGAACCAATCCGCTCAATCGAAGATGACGTCGTCTGGCCGCCTGGATTTCCAGTGGGATGCGCCGCCGGCTCCCGGTGAAGTCATCGTCGTCGCCCCGGGCATTCTCTGGGCGCGATTGCCGCTTCCCTTTCGTCTCAATCACGTCAATGTCTGGCTCCTGGAAGACGACGATGGCTGGACGGTCATCGATACCGGATGCGCGACACCGGAAATTCTCGACATATGGGAGAAGCTGCTTGCCGGACCGATGGGGGGACGCCCGGTCGTACGCGTGATCGCCACGCACGGCCATGTCGATCACATCGGCCTTAGCGGGTGGATGGTCGACAGGTTCGGCAGCCAGTTCATAGGCACTTTCGCGGAGTGGATGTGGGCGCGCGTCAGCCACACACATGACATGCCCGGTTCGAGCGCCGCCCATCGCGATTACCTTGTCAACAACGGGCTCGAGCCGTCGGACGCAGAGGAACTGGTCTCGAACCGGCGCGGCTTCATCGACCTCTCCACACCTCTTCCCGGAGTGATCTCCGAGATCCGGGACGGCGACGTTGTCCGTCTCGCCCGCCGCGACTGGCGGGTGATCGTAACCGGCGGTCATGCATTCGAGCATGCATCGTTCCATGACGCCGAAAGCGGCATCCTGATTGCTGGCGATCACCTTCTGCCCAAGATCTCTCCGGTTATCGCTGTTTACGAAATGATGCCGGCGGCTGATCCTCTCGGCGATTACCTGGCGTCCTTCGGAAAGTTCGACGATGTCGCTGACGATACGCTCGTCCTGCCGTCCCACGATATGCCCTATCGCGGCATCCGCGAGCGGATCCGGCAGCTCGAGAGGCACCACATCGAACGTCTTGACGCCGTTGTCGCCTATCTGAAGGATCCATGCTCGGCTCTTGATCTGTCGCGAAAGATGTTTCCAAAAGTGGAAGGGCTCGCCAATCTGGGCTTTGCTCTGGGCGAAACGCTCGCCCACGTTAACTACCTCGTGCGCATTGGAACCGTGGTCGATGTTTCCGATTCGCCCAATTCAGCGCTTTTCCAGGCTACAATTTGAGAAAGAAGACATGATTCAGTCGAGAGCTCGCCGGTCTGTTCTTTATGTTCCCGGCTCGAACGGAAAGGCAATGGCAAAGACCGGCCAGCTTTCCTGCGATTCAGTGATTTTCGACCTGGAGGACGCCGTGGCTCCCGACGCCAAGTCCTATGCACGCAACGCCGTCGTCGAGCATTTTAAAACCACCGAAGCCGGTCGCAAGGAACGGATTATCCGTATCAACGCGCTTACCGGCCAATGGGGCGGTCAGGATATTGCCGCGGCCGCCAAGGCGAAGCCGGACGCTGTCATTGTTCCCAAAGTCGAGACAGCAAACATGCTGGCGGAGGCCCGTCAGGCTCTTGACGCCGCAGGAGCCTCCGGCACGCCGCTGTGGGCGATGATCGAGACGCCGCTTGCATTCGTCAATCTGGCGGACATATGCCGCGCGGGCGCTGATGACGCAATCAGGCTCGAATGCATGGTCGCAGGCACGAACGACATCGCCAAGGAGACGTCCCTGCCGCTTCCGGAAGGGCGCGCGACGATTGTCCATTGGCTGGCTATGCTGGTGCTGCATGCACGCGCTTTCGGAATAGACGTGCTGGACGGCGTCTACAACGACTTTCGCGACGCGGACGGATTCTTCAGGGAATGCCAGGCGGGCGTGCGACTTGGTTTCGACGGAAAGACGTTGATTCACCCCAGCCAGATCGAGGCGGCAAACGCCGCGTTCTCGCCGACGGAAGAAGCAATCGCGGACGCCCGGGCTATTGTATCCGTCTTCGATCTGCCGGAAAACGCCAGGGAGGGCGTGGTGTCGGTGAAAGGGCGGATGGTGGAGCGCCTGCATGCTGAGGCCGCCCGTCGACTGCTTGCAAAGCTGGACAACCTGAACGCATAGCTGCTGACCGTCGGGTTCGCCGGCGCACTGCGCCGAGCATGATCACATCCATTGACGCGCCTACCGAGACAGAGTAGCACGAGGCTAACGAACGGTCGGTAAGTGGTTTTTGGAGGAGCACGGGTGATCCTGGAAGAATTGTCGGCGGACGCGGATCTGTCTGTCAGGACTGATCGTTCGACAGTGATCCTGCGAGAGGCTGCGCGACTGTTCGCCAGCCACGGGTACGGCGGGGCGTCGATGCAGGATATCGCCAACGCCGTCGGCATCACCAAGGCTTCGCTCTATCACTTCTTTCGCGACAAGGACGAGATCCACAGCACCGTCATTGTTCTCTCGGTCAAGCGTCTGTTGCATATGGTTGAGTTGCGTACCCGCGACTGCACGACGGCTGCGGAGAAGATTGAAGGTTTTTCGCGCGCCCACGCTCAGCATATAGCTGAAAACAAAGACTTTTATTTCGCAGCGGCAGAAGGATACCACGCGCTTGCGCAGCCGGAGGTGAAACGACGTGTGCAGCGGATGCGGGACGGTTACGAAGAAACGTTGCGGATGTTCATCCGCCAGGGCGTCGAGGACGGCGAGTTCCGCGAACTCGACGTCAAGCTGGCGGCGCGCGCGCTCATTTCCTGTCTGAACTGGATGGCCCGCTGGTGGCGACCGGACGGTCCCCATTCGGCGGAAGAAGTGGCTTCTGACTACGTCAGCCTGCTGATTGCCGGGTTCAGAGCTTCTTAGTCGGAATGAATCCGGTCGGGGAACGAACGACGCCGTTTCGGTCAATCGTGATGCGCGCAGGCTTCTTCAATTCCGTCTTGCCAACCAAACGGTAGTTAGATTATTGTCGTTGTCCTGAGGAGACAGTTGACGAGCGGGAGGGGTCTTGGACCAGCACAACGCCTTATATCGCGACGCGGCCGCGGACTATCTCGCGCTTGCGCGGCTTGACGGCAAGGTATTTGCAATTGCCGGAGCAGGCGGTGGCATTGGTCGTCAGACTGCGCGCGCGTTGCGCCAGATGGGCGGCCGGATCGTTTGCATCGACCAGAACGAGTCGCGAGGTCGCGCCGTATCTGATGAGGTGGACGCCGGCCTGATCGTCGCCGACATGACAGATGACAGGGCCGTAGAGGCTGCATTGGCCCGGATTGTCGATGAAGAGGGCAGGCTCGACGGCATTGTCGACATCGTAGGCGCGTCCTTCGGCGCCGGGTTGCTCGAAGCCGATGCCGACCTGGTTAAGCGGAACTTCGACCTGAACCTGCATCAGGCGATGAGCGTCACGCGCCACGGGGCGAATATAATGTCGAAAAGCGGCGGCGGAACGATCGTGCTGGTCGGGTCGGTCTCCGGTATGTCCAGCCTTCCGAACCAGATAATCTATGGCTCCGCCAAAGCTGCCCTGCATCATTTCGTCCGGTGCGCCGCGGCTGAAATTGGCCATTTGGGGGTGCGGATCAATGCCGTCGCCCCGGGCTATGTCCGTACCGAGAGGATGATCGAGAGGTTCCCGGCAGAGAGCTGGGACGAAATCGCCGCCAATACGCCGTTACAGCGTGGCGGGGAAACACCCGATGTTGCCGGGCCAATTCTCTTCCTGTCGCAGAACCTGTCGAGCTTCGTGACCGGTCAGGTTCTTGTCGTCGATGGCGGTCTTACCAGCCCGATACGCGCGCTGCGGGATTCGTCGGCAAGACAAATTGCCGGGAGGGCCTGATATGGTGGTGATTACCTCTCGCTTAGTGCTCTTTTCTTGGGACCGGTCCTGATGACTTGGACTGCACGCAAAAGCGTCTCTGGAGATCCGGACCTGCTCTGGTCCTATCTCGACAGCGCCGTCGATCGTGATCCCGATCGCATCGCCCTGGTCACGTCGCGGGGACGGCTGAGCTTTGGTGATATGCGTAATGAAGCCCTTGCGCTGGCAGGCGGGCTGACGATCCTGGGCGCACGCGCGGGCGACACCATCACCTATCAGACGCCCAATTGGGCGGAGACAGCCATTCTGGCTCTGGCCGTGATGAGGATCGGCGCGATCTGCAATCCCGTCGTGCCGATCTATCGGGAACGGGAAGTGCGGTTCATCATGACGCAAGCGAAGAGCCGCTTCGTCTTTGCGCCGGAGACCTATCGCGGATTTTCGCATGCCGCACTGATTGCGCCCATCGCCAGGGAGATCGGAGCGGAGCTTATCGTCTGTCAGGGTGACTATCCCGGAACACGGCGATATTCGGATGTTGTCGCCATGGGCCTGGAAGAGCATCCCGCATTGCCTCATCCCGAACCCGACGCCGACGCGCTTTATCTCTACACGTCCGGCACGGAGGGGCAGCCGAAAGGCGTCAGACATTCGCAGCGCACCTTGCTGAACGAATCGAGGTCGGTGATCGAGGCGACGGAACTGGGTGGAGACGATATCCTCTTCATGGGCTCTCCGCTCAGCCACATCACCGGGTTCATGTACGCCACGATCGCAGGAACCGTTCTCGGCGCGAAGGTGTGCCTGCTGGATATCTGGGACGTTTCCTCTGCAGTGGACCTGATCGAATCAGAGGAATGCGCCTGGACCGTCGGCGCGACGCCGTTCCTTCAGGCTCTGGTGGATTACCCGCAACCTGAGCGGCTGAAATCACTTCGTGTCTTTCGATGTGGCGGAGCGGGAGTGCCGCCGAGCCTGATCCGCAAGGCGCAGTCCCGGGGTATTCGCGCATTGCGCACCTATGGGTGCAGTGAACATCCGACCATCAGTGGAAATGTCTCTGACGATCCGGCAAAGGCCAGTTCGACGGATGGACGGGTGCACCGCCGCAACCGGGTTCGGATAGTCGATCTCGATGATGAAAGCCGCATCCTGCCGGCGGACATAAGCGGAGAGATCCAGACGCAAGGCCCGGAAGTGTTTTTGGGTTATGTCGATGCGACGCTGGACGAGAAAGCCTTCACGCCTGACGGGTGGCTGCGCACCGGTGATCTCGGGACACTTGACGCACAAGGCTACGTAACGGTGACCGGCCGGCGCAAGGACATCATCATCCGCAAAGGCGAGAATATTTCCGCCAAGGAGGTCGAGGATCTGATCGTCGAGATGCCCGAAATCGCGCAATGCGCGGTCATCGGCGTGCCAGACGAACAACGCGGGGAGCTGATGGTCGCGGTGTGCACGCATCGCAGCAGCGCTCGGCCAACGCTTGCGGACATAGCGGCGCACCTCGCCGAAGCGGGGCTTGCCAGGCAAAAATTCCCGGAACGGCTGGAGGTGGTTGAAAGCCTCCCGATGAACGCGGCGGGAAAGATACTCAAGGTCGAGCTGCGCCGCCGATATGCAGATATCCAAAACCTCGAAAAGGGAGAAGGGTGATGGAACTTGCTTCACTCGAAACGGTATCGGTCGAAATCGACGATTTCGTCGCGGTGGTCACGATGGACAACCCGCCGGTCAACGCTCAGAACGAGCTGACCCAGGACGAACTCGTCTTTGCCATGGACGCGTTGTCGGACCGCGACGAGGTGCGTTCGATCGTCCTGACCGGGAAAGGAAAATCCTTCTGTGCGGGAGTCGATATCAAGGCGCGCGCCGGCAAGGTCTGGGGAGAGGGCGAGAGGCGCCGCAACCAGCGTTCAGCTCGTGAGAGCTATCACGCCATTCGCGAATGCACAAAGCCCGTCATAGGGGCGATCAACGGTCATGCTCTTGGGGCCGGCCTGGCGATTGTGGCCTCCTGCGATGTTCTGGTGGCGTCCGAACGCGCGAGCCTGGGACTTCCCGAAGTTTCCGTGGGACTGATGGGAGGCTGTCGCCATGCGATGCAGCTATTCGGACGATCCAGGGTACGCTGGATGATGCTGTCCGGTGAGCGCGTGGACGGTCCGGAGCTCTATCGCCTTGGCGTGGTGCAGGCCTGTGTGTCGCCGGAAGACCTGTTGGCGACCGCGCGGAACATGGCGGTGAAAGTGGCCGGTTTCAGTCCGCTCGCGACACGGCTGGCAAAGCAATCGATGAACACCATAGAGCACATGAGTCTTCGAGACGGTTATCGCTACGAACAGGAAATGACGATGCAGCTTGGCAAGTCCGAGGACGCCAGGGAGGCGTTGAAGGCATTCGCCGAAAAGCGGGCGCCGGTTTTTGTCGGTCGATGACGCGAGATGACCAGAGGAATTTGTGATCGACGCAGGCGGGATCGATGAACATCTGTTTTTCCGAAGGACAGAAGCAGTACAGGCAGGACGTTCGGCGGTGGCTTGAAACCAGCCTTCCCGGGAACTGGATCGAGGCTGCGCACTGGCCGCTATTGCCGGAGCCGGAGGAGCGGGCGTTTCTTGTCAACTGGGAACGCAGGCTCTACGACGCCGGCTATTCCGGCGTAGCATGGCCCAAGGCTTACGGCGGTCAGGGACTGGGACCCGTCGAGGAGTTTCTGGTCAACGAAGAGATGGGCAGGATTTCGGCGCCGGAGAGCCTCAACACGATTGGCCGCGAGCTCGTCGGGCCGATCCTGTTGAGCGTCGGCACCGAAGAGCAGAAACGCCACTATATCCCGCGCATCCTTCGCATCGACGACATCTGGTGCCAGGGGTTCTCCGAACCGAACGCCGGATCGGACCTCGCTTCAATAAAGACACGCGCGGTGAGGGGAAATGGCGGCTGGATTCTGAACGGGCAGAAGATCTGGACGAGCTACGCCCATATGGCGAGCCATTGTATCCTTCTGGCTCGCACGAACGCCGACGCCAAGCCCCATCGCGGAATGACATTGTTCATCATGCCGATGAATACGCCCGGCATCGAGGTGCGCGGCATCCGTCACCTGAACGGCCAGCGCCATTTCAACGAAGTGTTCCTGACCGATGTTCGAATCGAGGACGGAATGCGCATCGGTGAAATCGACGCCGGATGGCAGGTGGCCGTCGGAGTGCTTGGTTTCGAGCGTGCGACGACGCGACTCTACCGCCAGCAACGCTTTGCCGAGGAACTCAGAGCCCTGATTCGGCAGGCCCGATCGAATGGTTCAATGACAGGGGCGATGGAAGACAAGATGGGTGAGATCGCAGCAGAGCTGGAGGTGCTGCGCTACCACAATCTGAAATTCCTCGGGCGGATTTGCCAGGGCGCAAAGATTGGCGACGAATCAAGTCTGCTCAAATTGCTCTGGAGCCAGATTCACCAGAAGATTGCCCGCCTCGGACTTGAGGTGCTGGGGCCGGATATCGATGCTGACAGCCCGGTCGCGGCGCGTTTCAGGAAAATCTACTTCATCGCACGCGGCGAGACGATCTATGCGGGCAGTTCCCAGATCCAGCGCAACATCATTGCAGAGCGGGTCCTTGGCCTGCCGCGTCCGGAGCGGAGGCCGGCCTGATGGATCTCGAATTGTCAGTCGAACAGGTCCAGCTCAGAGACAGTATCTCCATTGCGTTCAGGCGCGCTGTCGAGAGCAGCGAAGCCTTGGGCCCGATGCTGGCGGAACTGGGCGCAGTCGCCATGCTGGTCCCGCAAGAGCAGGGAGGAATGGGTCTTGGTATGGTCGAAGGCGTCATCGCCTGCACGCAGGCAGGCCGCTTCTGCCTGAATTTTCCGCTAGCGGAAACGATTTTGCTGACGGGCGCCCTGACGAGCGTCAGGCCGGAAGCCGGCAACCGCGTTCTCTCAGGACTGTCCTCCATAACCGCGACATGTGACATCCGTCGCGGAGGACAAGAGCATCGCAATTCGGGCGGCTATTCCGCAGCCTATCTGGATAGCGCCGAATGGCTCGCCGTGCTGCGTGACGATAGAGATATCGTGCTTCTGGAGGTGAGCCGACTGGGCCAGATGTCCCGCAACGATCTGGAGCCGGGGATCGCAACCGGCTTGGTCGGGGTCGATGCGGTTCAGGATTGTGCTGCGGTCGTATCCATGGATCTTGCAGTCGAGCGACTTGCCATTTTGCGTTCCGCCGAGATTGCCGGCGCTGCGGCGTTCTGCTTCGAGACGGCAATAGAATATCTCAAGGATCGTCGACAGTTCGGTCAACCGATCGGCGCCAATCAGGCGCTCAAGCACATCGCCGCCGATGGCTATGTGCAACTGGAAAACATCCGGGTCGCGATCGACTACGCCGCCACAGCCATCGATCGTGCGGTTGACAATCCCGGCGAATTTGGGTGGCGAGAGGAAGCGCAGCAAGCGGTCTCAGTCGTCCTGTCGTTCGTGCCGACAGCGGCGCGCGAACTGGCGGAAATGGCGATCCAGTTCCATGGCGGGATAGGCGTCACATGGGAGTATCCGCTGAACCGTTATCTGCGCCGTATTCTTCGCATCGGCCAGTCGCTCGGTTCATCCGAGCATCATCGCCGCGCCCTGGTGAATCGGATCGTCGATTCGGACGCCGAACCCCGCTGGCAGGAACAAAGCGTTGAAAAGAGGCCCGCATGAGCAGTCTTTACGAAATCGTCGATCCCGGAGTTCGCCTGTTCCTTGGACATGAGGCGCCGGAAAGAATCTACAGCCAGGCAAAATGGAACGAGGGGCCGGTCTATTTCCCGGCCTCACGCAGCCTCGTTTGGTCGGACATCCCGAACGACCGGCTGCTGCGCTACGATGAACTGACCGGCGCCGTCGGCATTCTGCGCCAGCCTTCCGGGCACGCAAACGGCAACACGACAGATCGAACGGGTCGGCTGATCACATGCGAGCATGGCGGTCGCCGGGTGATTCGGACGGAGATCGACGGCAGCGTTACCGTATTGGCCGATCTTCATGATGGGCGGCGCCTGAATTCACCCAATGACGTGGTCGTCAAATCTGACGGCA
Source organism: Rhizobiaceae bacterium MnEN-MB40S (assembly GCA_024343425.1). Taxonomy (GTDB): domain Bacteria; phylum Pseudomonadota; class Alphaproteobacteria; order Rhizobiales; family Rhizobiaceae; genus Flavimaribacter. The sequence goes on along the minus strand of BRLC01000023.1, from coordinate 21,531 downwards.
CAGTTTGGTTCAGTGATCCCACTTACGGGATCGACGGCGACTATTTCGGCAACAAGGCTGAACGCGAGCAGAGCGGAAGCCATGTCTACCGCTATGATCCCGTCAGCGGCCGGCTGCAAGCGGTGATCACCACCATGCAGCAGCCCAATGGGCTCGCTTTCTCACCGGACGAGAGCCGGCTTTATGTGGTTGATTCAGCAAGGACAGATGGTCCGGACAAGCCGGCCCACATTCGCTGTTTCGACATCGGCGCGGATGGCGGCGCCGAGGACCGGGGCGTTGTCGTCGAGGCATCTGTCGGCCTGTTCGACGGCATTCGGGTGGATGACGAGGAGCGCATCTGGGCGGGAACCGGGGAAGGCGTGCACGTCTACTCGCGAGACGGAGACCTGCTCGGCAAGATCATTACTGGCGGCATCATAATCAATCTGTGTTTTGGCGGTCCCAAGCGAAACAGTCTTTACATGTGCAGCGCCACGGACGTGTTGCGTGTTCCGGTGCGCGCGCGCGGAATCAATATATACCGCGGCGCGGAGACCGGGCATGAATGAGGCGGTTGCATGGACGCCGAAGGAAGGTGATTTGCCGCTGCCTGCGGGGCGCATGAAAGGTCGGGCAATCCTGGTGACGGGCGCCGCCCGCGGCATTGGCCGCGCCATTGCGAAACTGTTTGCAGCCGAGGGAGCAAAGATTGCTCTTCTTGACCGCGAGGAAACCGGCCTGCGCGACATTGCCAGAGAAACCGGCGGTCTCGCCATTGCGCAGGATTTGACGGACTTCGAGAAGCTGCCATCGGTGGTGGGCGAGGCGGCATCGTTCATGGGGCATCTCGATGGACTGGTGAATGCGGCAGGCGTCTACGTCAACGGCCCCATAGGAGAGACGGACGCCGCGACCTGGAAGCTGGTCATGGACGTGAATCTGACTGCGCCTTTCCTGCTTTGCCGGGCGGCGGAAACCTCTCTGCGGGAGGCGCCGACGGGCTATGCCACCATACTCAATATTTCGTCGGGAGTAGGGCTCTCGCCATACGCTAACCGATCGGCCTACGCCACCTCCAAAGGCGGTCTGATCATCTTGGGCAAGGTCCTGGCGATGGAGCTGGCGCCCAATATCCGCGTGAACACGATCTGCCCCGGTCTCATAGACACGCCAATGGTGGAGGCGCTGGCCGGGCACAATGATCTGGCGGTGACGCTGCAGAAATATGCGCTCAAGCGTCTCGGGCTTGCCGAAGAGGTAGCCCAGGCGGCGCTGTTTCTGAGCAGCGGGGCATCGTCTTTCATCACGGGCGCCACCATGGCGGTGGACGGGGGACGGACATTCCATTGAAACCGCGATCGAATTTTCGGAACCCATCGAGCCGCTTCGCGAGGAAGCAATGCCGATATCGCGCCAAAGACGCCTGAAACCAGATTTCCCGGAGGAGGATCAATCATGAACCGGACCGTGCGCCAGGAAATTTTGGCAGCGTCTCCTTTGTCGACAGCCAGCGCCAACTGGCTCGATGCCTTGGACAAGGCCATGTCCGAGCGTGACAAGGCGACCCTGGAAACCTTGTTCACGGATGACGCCTACTGGCGGGACTTGCTCGCCACATCGTGGGATTTTGGAACCACCAAAGGTCCAGTTGGAATTGCGGAGCGGCTGACCGAAGCCGGCGTATCTTCCGGACTGTGTAATTTTCGGCTTGATCCGCGTTACACGGCGCCGTCCCGGCAGACACGCGCGGGGCGGGAAGTGGTCGAAGCCATTTTCGCGTTCGATACTTCAATCGGCAAGGGAAACGGCGTGGTCCGCCTGCAGCAACAGGAGGATGGCCGGTATCTCGCCTGGGGCCTCATGACATCACTGCAGGAGATCGACGGGTATCCCGAGGCGATAGACGACCGGCGACCAGAGCGTATCCAGACTGAGAACCCGAATGAAAACTGCCTCGATCAGCGCGACCGCGAGAGCGATTTCTCCAACTGCGAACCCGAAGTGCTCATCGTCGGGGCGGGACAATGCGGGTTGATGATCGCGGCCCGACTCAAAGCCATGGGTGTGCGGATTCTGATGGTCGACCGGGTTACACGTGTCGGCGACAACTGGCGCGAACGCTACCACACCCTCCAACTGCACAACGAGCTTTGTACGGTCGACTTTCCCTATACGGCGTTCCCGCGCTCCTGGCCGAGCTATCTGCCGAAGGATCTCTACGCCACGTGGATGGAATTCTATTCAGACGCAATGCTGTTTCCGTTCTGGAACGAGACGAATTTCGACGGAGCAGAGTTCGACGACTCCTCCAAAACCTGGCGGGCGCGGCTGACGCGCAATGGCGAAAGTCTTGAATTGCGTCCGCAACATATCGTCCTTGCGACCGGCGGCGTGTCGGGCCGAAAGTTCTATCCGAAGCTGCCGGGCCTCGACCGCTTCGAGGGAACTGTGGTCCATTCGTCGGATGTGAGCCCCACGCCAGAGTTCCGTGGCAAGAAGGCCCTGGTCGTCGGGACCAGCACAAGCGGCCACGATATTGCGCTGGAGCTTCTCCAGAATGGATGCGACGTCACCATGGTGCAGCGCAGCCCCACAAATGTCGTGAACATGAAACAGGCGAATCTCGTCTATTCTCTCTACAAGGAGAACCGCTCGATCGACGAACTGGACATCGTCACCCTGGCCAGCGACTACGACGCGACGATCCGTTCCTACAGGGATCTCAGCAAGCGCGTCCGCGCGCTTGACGCCGATCTGATCGCAGGGCTGGAAAATGCGGGGTTTCGAACCGATCCCGGCTATCTCGAAGGCGGACATTTTGCAAACTACCTGCATCGAGGCGGCGGATATTATATCAACGTCGGCGCGTCGGAACGCATCATAGACGGGTCGATCAAGATCATTCAGGCGTCCCAGATCGAAACCTACGGCCCAATGGGAGCCGAGATGAAGGACGGCGCCGATCTGGAAGCGGACATAATCGTGCTTGCCACCGGCTATCTCAATCAGGAAGCGGACGTTCGCGACTTTTTCGGCGATGCGGTGGCCAAGCGCGTGGGTCCGGTCTGGGGCTGGGGAGAGGACGGAGAAATGCGCGGGGCCTGGCGGCGGACCGGCCAGGAAGGCCTCTGGCTGCAACTGGGAGGAATAACCCAGGCGAGAACTTTTTCGAAGTTCCTTGCGCTCCAGATCGTAGCGCAGCTTAGAGGCGTCATGCCGGCTCCTGCAAACCGTTAAAGCAGCAGCCTACTGCGCCCACAATTGTGAGCAACCACAAAAGTGGCGATGTGCGACAATGATCGTTACACTTTGAAGACAGAGTGAAATGAGTCATATGACCCTTATGCGGGCGAACGTCCGTCTGTCCAATCTCACCGTGGCTTAGAAACTGTGCAGAGATGAACGATAAATATGGACGTATAGCCGTCGCGCCCATGATGGACTGGACGGATCGCATTGTGAATTAACGCTTTTATAAACCAAGTCGTACTTATTGTAGTACCGAGATCTTCGATCACCAGTCGTCATAACCGACATGGACAGTGTTTGCAGCGATGGTGAGCAGTGAGACGAATATACTTCTTGTGGGCCTAAACGTCAGGCTTATAACCTGAAGGTCCCAGGTTCAAATCCTGCCCCCGCAACCAACTTATCCTGTGTACAGCCCGGAGACATAGGTAACAGATCGTACCTAAGACATGGGTGACAACCTCGTGCCGAACGGGTTGTCGATTGTCTGTAATGTTCTCTGTTCCAGGTCGATGTATCCCAGATCATATCGCATGAAGCTGATCAGCCAAATCCCATCGTCGACCTCCTTTACTCCGAGCTTCTGACCGGCGAGCACGGTCGAGACGTTGATCTTCTTTCGCGCCATGCAGATTCGACCGCATGCCGTGACGATGATATCGCGGTCGTGGAAGGGGTATTCCACGTCCGGCAGGCCCTCATAAGGTGTTGAGGAAGGGGCATAGCGTTCGGCCGGCGTCCTCATATCAAGCGCCTCGTGTGGCCGTTCCTCATTGAATTCGCTGATGAAGTCGTCGAACCTGGCCTGCTGCTGGAGGGCGTTCATGCCGGGCGGGCGCGCCGTCTCCTGCTTCAGGGTCCGGTGCATTCGCTCATGGCGTCCGTTCTGCTGCGGGTTGCCCGGCTTGATGCGTTCGATGGCGATGCCGAGCCTGAGCCAGAAGACCGAGAGCTTTGACAGGTTGTAGAGGCCATTGGGGCTGGCAAAAGGCAAGCCGTTGTCGCTCCTGATCGCCGATGGCTGGCCGCGATCCTTGAACAGCCGGACAAAGGCTTCGATGACCGGCTGTTCCTTCGTGCTTTCAAAGGCTTCACAAGCAAGGATCATGCGCGAGGCCTGATCAGTCACCGTCAGAGGGTAACAGTAGCGTCCGTCGCCCGTCTTGAACTCGCCTTTGAAGTCGGCGCACCAAAGCTCGTTGGGCTGGGTGGGCTGCGACAGCGGCGTGCCTTCGGCCTTGCCGCCGCGGCGCCTCTGCCGGGCGCGCTTGACCAGGCCGTGACGATCGAGAACCGCATGCACCGTTGAAATCGCGGGCGGCTTGATCATCGGGTATTGCCGGATCAGCTTGTCGCGGATCTTGGGCGCGCCCCAGGATGAATGCTCGCGCTTGAGACCGAGGATGCAGCGCTCGATCTGGACGGGAAGCCTGTTGGCCTGGCGATAGGGCCGCCGCGAACGGTCGTACAAACCGTCCAGGCCACAGTCCTTGTAGCGATCGTAAATCTTGTAACCGGTGACCCGCGATATGCCGAACTCCCGGCAAAGCGACGCCATCTGCTCGCCTTCAAGCAGTCGGGCTATGAATTTGAGACGTTCATCCATTGGTCTACACTCTTTCCAAGGCATTCGGGCTCCCCCAAATGCGCGTTGTGTAAACCATGTGTCCGGAATGAAATGTCAGCTATCTCTTGATAAGCTCACCTGCGAAGCGCCCTCCGGGGCGCTTTCGCATGTTGGGCCTTCGCCAAGCGCGGCTCTACTAGCCGCAATCGTGGCGTCGTTGACTTGCGAAGAGGGCTTCGGTCCGGCAGACAACGTAAGAATGTGAGAACGGCGGTGGAAAATTAGACCACGGTAGCGGCGGGATTGTCCGGCTGCGGGCGGCGCAAAAGTCGTCCACTTTTTCCCTTTTCTGCACGGCGCAGGGAGGGACGAGGGATTTACACCGTGGAATTATATCTGAAGGTTCGAGTGGCTTGCGACGGCGGTATGAGCCAGCGCGAAGCATCAAGGCATTTCGTCATATCGCGCGACACTGTTCGCAAGATGATGACGTATTCGGTTCCGCCCGATTATCGGCGGCAGGCTCCGGTTCGGCGTCCGAAGCTGGAAGCGTTCATCCCAATTATCGACGGGTGGCTTGAGGGGGACCGGACGGTTCCGCGCAAGCAGCGTCATACGGCCAAGCGGGTGTTCGACCGGCTCCGTGACGAGCACGGATTTGCGGGCGGCTACACGATCATCAAGGACTACATGCGCGATCGGGATCGGCGCGGCCAAGAGATGTTCGTGCCGCTGGCGCTTCCTGCCGGGCATGGAGATCCCGTGCTTTGCGACGTGGGAAGACCTCAACCTTTGGCTCGAAGATCAGTGCCGCAAGCGTCAGGGCGACCGGCTGCGTGGCGAGAACGAGACGATCGGCGAGCGTCTGCAGCGTGACCTTGCCGCCATGCGGCCGCTGCCGGCTTCACCCTTCGATGCCTGCGACCAGGCTAGTGGCCGGGTCTCTTCCCAGGCGCTGGTGCGCTACAGGACCAACGACTACTCCGTTCCGGTCGCATATGGCCATCAAGATGTGTGGATCCGGGGCTATGTCGACGAGGTGGTGATCGGCTGCGGCGGTGAGGCCATTGCCCATCACCCGCGAAGCTATGAGCGCGAGGAGGTTGTCTTCGACCCGCTGCATTACCTGCCGCTGATCGAGCAGAAGATCAATGCGCTCGACCAGGCGGCTCCTCTGCAGGGTTGGGAACTGCCCGAGGCGTTTGCCACACTGCGTCGCCTGATGGAAGCGCGGATGGGCAAGCAGGGCCGGCGCGCCTATGTGCAGGTGCTGCGCCTTCTGGAAAGCTTCGATCTGGCCGATCTGCATGCGGCTGTGAAGCAGGCGCTACACCTGGGCGCCGTCAGCTTCGACGCCGTGAAGCACCTCGTCCTGTGCCGGGCCGAACGCAGACCACCAAAGCTGGACCTCGACATCTATCCCTATCTGCCCAGAGCCACCGTCGAGAAGACGTCGGCCAAGGCCTATATGCGGCTGCTGGACCGCGAGGAGGAACCGGCATGAGCGGCGATGCTCCCGAACTCCTGCTCGCGCATCACCTCAAGGCGCTGAAGCTGCCGACCTTCCTGCGCGAGCACCAGAAGCTTGCCCGACAATGTTCGGTCGAGGGTGTGGATCATGTCCGCTACCTTGCCCGGCTCGTCGAACTGGAACTGATCGACCGGGAACGGCGGATGGTCGAGCGTCGCATCAAGGCTGCGAAGTTCCCGGCCGCCAAAAGCCTCGACAGCTTCGACTTCGTCGCCATTCCGAAGCTCAACAAGATGCAGGTGTTGGAACTGGCGCGCTGCGAATGGGTCGACAGGCGCGAGAATGTTATCGCGCTCGGACCCAGCGGCACGGGCAAGACCCATGTCGCGATCGGCCTCGGGCTGGCTGCCTGTCAGAAGGGATTGTCCGTGGGCTTCACCACGGCCGCCGCGCTCGTCAGCGAGATGATGGAGGCGCGTGATGAACGCCGCCTCCTGCGCTTCCAGAAGCAGATGGCGGGCTGCAAACTCCCGATCATCGACGAACTGGGCTTCGTTCCCCTGTCGAAGACCGGGGCCGAGTTGCTGTTTGAACTGATCTCTCAGCGTTACGAACGCGGCTCCACGCTGATCACCAGCAATCTGCCCTTCGACGAATGGACCGAGACGTTCGGGTCCGAGCGTCTCACCGGCGCGCTCCTCGACCGGCTGACCCATCACGTCAGCATCCTTGAGATGAATGGTGACAGCTACCGACTGGCGCAAAGCCGGGCACGAAAAGGCGCAAAGCCCCACCAATAGGATTGCCGACGCTGCAAGCGGGAAACTCTGGTCGGGCTACGCCCTCCCGACGTTCCCCGCTTGCAGCGCCAAGTGGCCTACTTTTGCGCCGCCCAATGGCCGACTTTTACTCCGCCGTTGACACCGGCGCGGGCGCAAGCTCGGAAGACGAGGAAGGCGGCGTCTTCGTGCCGATGCCGGCCATGTGGTTCAGCCAGCTCAAATTCTACAAAGAGTTCGCCGACGCGCAGTGGGTCGGAAGCGAGGACGCGCCCTTTTCCAAGCGCCAGCGCACGAAGATGCGCACGCTGCAGGGCGTGACCTATATCGAGCGCCCGGACGAGTATTTCACCGGGCCGGACGATACCTCGCTCTACACCCATATGTGGGCGAAACCCGCCATGGGCGCCGAAACGCCGTGGAACCAGGAACAGGCCTCGCTCTCCCAGCACCAGGAATTGCAGGGCTCGCCCTGGCTCGCCAAAACCGGTGTTGGCGGCGCGGCTATCGGCATTCAGGGCAAGGCGGTGAAACGCTTCTGGCTGAAGAAGATCACCGCGCCGACACGGCCCGATTAATCGCTCTCCCGCGTCCGGCAAGGCCGCCATCGCAAAGAAGTATGATCCGAGCAACATATTCTATTGGTCTTAATCGAACGACCATCTTACCTTGCGGCCGAATTCGGAACTCCGCGACAAAGGATACTCAGAGATGGATGGTTCAAACACGATCCTGATTTCCAATACATGGCAAAGCGCCGACAACGGCGGCGTCATTGACGTGATTGCACCAGCGAAGGGCGATACGCTCGCCCAGATTGCAGCGGGCGGCGAGAAAGATGTCGACCGTGCCGTCGCGGCGGCGCGAAAGGCCTTCGAGGAGGGCGAATGGAGTCGCCTCACCGCCGCCGAACGAGGGCGTCTTCTGACCCGTGCAGGTGATCTGGTTCAAAAACACGCTGAGGAACTGGCAGAGCTGGAAGCCGCCGACACGGGTAAGCCGATCCGGCAGGCTCGCGCCGACATCACCGCGGCAATCCGCTATTTCGAATACTACGGGGGCGCGGCCGACAAGTTTCACGGCGAGACACTGCCCTTTATAAACGGCTATCTGGTGGCGACCGAACGGGTGCCGCACGGCGTGACCGGACACATTATTCCGTGGAATTACCCGGCCCAGATGTTCCCCCGCTCGATCGGGCCTGCGCTTGCGACCGGAAACGCAGTCGTAATGAAGCCGGCTGAAGAAGCCTGCCTGACAACCCTGAAGATGGCGGCGCTGTGTGTCGAAGCTGGTTTCCCCGAAGGATCGATCAATATTGTTACCGGATACGGGCACGAAGCCGGCGCAGCGCTTTCGGGCCATCCAGGCATCGATTTCATATCCTTTATCGGCAGTTCCGAAGTCGGCGTGCTTATCCAGCAGGCCGCCGCACGCAATCACATAGGATGCACTCTTGAGCTGGGCGGCAAATCCCCGCAGATCGTGTTTGGCGATGTGAATCTGGACAAGGCCCTGCCGTTTCTTGTCAACGCCATCGTCCAGCATGCGGGCCAGACCTGCTCGGCGGGCTCGAGGCTGCTGGTCGAACGCAAGCATTTTGATAAAATTGTCAGCGCGGTAGCGGATCGTTTTTCACAGGTTCGCGCGGGAACGCCAGAAATGGATCTCGATCTCGGCCCCGTTGTCAGTCGCAAGCAGCAGCAACGGGTGCTCGGTTTCGCCTCAGCCGCCGAAGCGGCTGGCGTTCCAGTTATCGCCGAAGGTAAAATCGCAGATGGCGTTCCGGAAGACGGCTTTTTCGTTGCGCCGAGACTGTTCGGTCCCGTGCCGCGCGAAAGCAGTCTCGCCAATGACGAAGTGTTCGGTCCCTATCTGTCGGTCATGCCTTTCGAGGACGAGGCAGACGCCATCGCGCTCGCTAACGCAACACCCTATGGGCTTGTCGCCGGAATATGGACTGAGAATGGAAGCCGGGCGATACGCGTTGGCCGCAAGATGCGGGTAGGCCAGGTGTTCGTGAATTGCTATGGCGCAGGCGGGGGTATTGAACTGCCGTTCGGCGGCATGAAGAAATCCGGTCATGGACGCGAGAAGGGCTACGAAGCTCTCTACGAGTTCACGGCAGTCCGCACGATGGTCGTCAAACACGACTGACGTCGCGCTTGGGCGGGCATTGCAATCCGTCGAATCCGGCAGCTACCGCCGGTCGCGATCTGCGATCATGCCAGCCAGGGCGATCATGTCGTTGAATATTCGGACTGATGCGACATCGACCATCTTGCCCTCGACCTGGATTGCGCCTTCGCCCCGCGCACGCGCTTTTTCATAGGCGTCGGAAATCGCCATGGCCTTTTCCACCACAGCCGGATCGGGCGAAAATATCTCTTCGGCCAGCTCGATTTGCGCCGGGTGGATGGCCCATTTTCCCTGGAAACCCAGAAGCGCAGCGCGACGCGCCTCTTCGCGATACTTCTGCGCATTGTTGAAATCAGCAAAGGGACCGTCGATCGCCGCAATTCCAGCGACCCTGGCCGCGACAGAAACCCGATTGCGGTGATAGTGAAACAGATCACCCGGGTAATCGTCGGTTTCGCCAACGCCGGAGGTCACGATGCCCTGGCTTGCCGCATAGTCACCCATGCCAAAGATAAGCGCTTCCAGACGAGGAGATGACGCGGCGATTGCTTCCACATTCATCATCGCCTCGACTTCCTCTATCAGGACTTCGAGGCCAATAGGCTTGTCTATGCCATGCTTTGCTTCGAGCATCGTAATCAGACGGTCGGCAAATCGAATTTCTTCTGCGTCTTTCACCTTTGGCAGGATAATGACATCGATCGTCGCGCCGCACTCCGCAACCAGACGCGTGATGTCGTCCAGCGCCCACTGGCTGGACAGTTCGTTGACCCTCGCAGCAATCGTCCCGCACCGGAAGGCGCCTTCATTGACCGCCTTGATCACCCTCTCCCGGGCCTCTTCCTTGGCGTTGGGCGCCACGGAATCTTCCAGATCCAGGAATACATAGTCTACGGCGCGGTTGCGCGCCGAAGCGATCAGTTTTTCGCTGGAGGCTGGTACCGAAAGCTGACAACGGCGCAACCGCTTTGGTCTTTTCATTTTTCATCCTTCAGCATCGCAGGGTCGCCTGTGACTTCAGATCGGCCCTTGAGGAGCTGACCGATGAATTCAGGAATACCCGCCAGGCCACCCGGGAAGAACCGAAGAACGAGAACAATCAGCGTCGCCGTTACTAGATAACGGCCCGGACCCAATGGCGTCAGAAGTTCCGAAATGATGGTGAAGACAAATGCGCCGGCGATCGGCCCCCAGATCGTGCCAACGCCGCCCAAGAGAAGCATAGACAATGCGAGCGTCAGGAATGAGAATCCAAACATGTCGGGACTGGCTGAACGCACGTATTGTGCATAAACAGAACCAACGGCGCCGGGAAAGACAGCCGAGAACATGAAGGTCATCAACCGGACCTTTGCCAACGGCAAGCCGCGGGATATTGCATAGGCTTCATTGTCGCGAAACGCGATGACGCTGCGCCCGAAGTGAGAGCGTCTGAACCAGAGCATGGCAAGCAGCGTCACGACAAGCAGCAGCAGAGCGAGGTAGTAGTAACCGGCGTTCTGGAAATCGCGGAAGGAAAACGCCCCGATTTCAAGAGGTGGAATCGAAACGAGCCCGAAGTTCCCGCCGGTGAGATCCCGTTGGTTGAGGACGATCTGAAGACACAATTGGGCGAAGGCGAACGTCACGAGGATGACGTAAATGCCCTTAAGCCGGAGCACGGGAAGGCATACGATGACCGAGGCGATGACGGCTGCGACAACGCCGATCGGCATCCCCCACCAGGGAGAGACATCGAAGGTCTTCGTCATCACGCCTGTCGCGTAGGCGCCGATTGCGAAAAATGCCATGTGACCGAAATTGAAGACTCCGCCATAGCCCAGCGTCACGTTCCAGCTCGAGACCAGAACCGCATACATAATCGCTATGATGGATATATGCCGGATATAGGAATCCGAATTCACCAGAGGAAGAATGAACAAGATCGCGAAGAACGCGACCGTCAGGATACGGTTGAAGGCGGCGACGTTCATCTCAGTCCTTCCCCAACAGGCCCGATGGGCGGATGAGAAGGATGGCGATGAAAATCAGAAACAGCACAGCCTGTGTCCAGTAGGCGCCAATATAATAGGTCGAAAGCGCTTCCGAGAAGCCGACCACATAGGCGCCCAAAATGGTTCCCGGTATGCTGCCCAGTCCGCCGAGGATCACCACGATCAGGGCCTTGAGCAGGGGTTCCGCTCCAAGACCCGGTGTTATGAACCGGACGGCGCCGAGCATGATCCCTGCAAAGCCGGCAAGCATGGCGGCGGTGGCGAACGCCACGGCGTACATCCGGCGTACATCGATTCCGGAAAGTTCGGCGAATTCCCTGTTCTGCGCTACCGCCCTGATGGCGCGGCCCGTCCAGGTGAATTTGAGAAAGGCCCACAGCCCGAACATCAGCAGCGGCGCAATCACGATGATGACGACCTCGTGACCTGAGATGACGGTGCCTGCGACCCGCAGGTTGCCGTCGACCACCTTCTCAAGCTGTTTTATGCGCGGTCCCCAGATCAGGAGCGCGGAATTCTCGATGAAGAAGGCGCCCGAAAGCGTGGTCATTACGGCGATCAGGACGACGTTCTTCTGGTTCAGAAAAGGCGCTATCAACAGACGGTTGATGACGAGGCCCATGACGCCTGATGCGAACAGTGCGCCGATAATGCCTGCGGCCAGACCCAACCCGTATCCCTTCGGATCCGAAATCTGCCAGGCCACATAGGCCGCGGCAGCCATAATGGCGCCGTGGGTGAAATTGAATATGCCCAGCGTATTCCACACGAGCGCAAGACCGGAAGCCATGAGCACATAGAGCGACGCCAGCACCAGCCCGCTTACGAAAGTCGTCTTCAGGGCCAGAAGGAGCGTGTCAAGCAACGCCAAAATACATCTCCCGGATTCTGCAATATTCGAGGCTCTTTCCGTCTCCGATATCGGCTTCTATCCTCCCTTCGCTCATGAAGAACAGACGGGTGGTAAGCGTGCTCAGGAATTCCGGATCCTGTTCTACGATCATGGTCTGAACGCCGGATTCGACGATCTTGGCGATGGCGTCACGCAGTTCCATCTTGAGTTTTGGCGACAGACCTAATGTTGGTTCATCGAGGACAAGGAGTTTCGGCAAGGCCATCAAACCGCAACTGATGGCCACCATCTGCCGTTCGCCGCCCGACAGGGTGCGGGCGCTTTGCCGCCGTCTTTCAGCGAGGCGGGGAAACAGTTCGAAGACCTGCTCGAGCGTCGTCTTGTGAACTGCTCTCGCCCGCGGGGCAAAGCCGCCGAGCAAGAGGTTTTCTTCCACTGACATTTCGCGGAAAAGCGTGTTGCCCTGTGGCGCGTGCACCAGACCCAGACGCATGATCTGCGCGGCGGGCCGGTTGGTGATGTCCTCACCCATGAAACGGACCGTTCCTTCCCATGCCCGGTTCAGGCCCGAAATCGTGCGGAAGAATGTGGTCTTACCATGCCCGTTCGGGCCGATCAGTCCCGGCTTGTCATCGCCCTGAATGGTCATATCGACACCGTGCAGCACAGGCATTCGGCCATAACCGCTGACGAGCCCGGACACCTCCAGTGTAACGTCACCCATCGCTCTGGTTTCCGATATATGCTTCGACGACCTTCGGATTGCGGACGATCTCGCGCGGCAGGCCTTCAGCCAGAACCTCACCGAAATTCAGGACGATCAAACGGTCCGATACGGCGACCAACAGTGGAATAATGTGTTCAATCAGGATGATCGACACGCCCAGCCGGTTGAGTTGTCGTATGAGTTCGACCATTTCCTCGATTTCGGGCTTCGAGAGACCCGCGGCCGGCTCGTCCAACAGAAGCACCAGCGGGTTGTGCGCGAAGGCCGTGGCGACCATCAAACGCTTGCGATCGTAGACATTGATTTCTCCAGCGAGACGGTTACTGTGCGCGGTCAGACCGAAGAGTTCCAGCAATTCGTCCGCTTTCTTCTGCTTCGAAGCCGGCGTATCCGAACCCGGATTGTCCGGCATCGACACCAGGATATTTTCAAGAACGGTCAGGCTTTCGAAATCCATCTCGGTCTGGAAGATGCGCAACAGGCCCGCATCGACGATCTGGCGCGGCCCGAGGCTCTTGAGCGGCTTCCCGTTTAGGCTGACCTCGCCTGAATCGGGCGGAAAGGGAATTTTCGTGAGTATATTGAAGAGAGTGCTTTTACCGGATCCATTCGGTCCGGCGATTCCGAGTATCTCGCCCTGGTTGAGGGCAAAGGAAACGCCGCCGATAGCTTGAAGAGCGCCAAAACTCTTCCTGATGTCTTTCACGTCCAACAGCGGCGTCATTTATCTTCTTTGTTTCGAGACACATACGGGAGCGGGGCCGGCGTCTCCGCCGACCCCGACTACAATCGGCAGGCTACTCGGCCATCCACGGGGGTGTCTGGCTGTCGCCGGTTGCAAATTCCTGCGGATAGATCGTGATCCGATCGCCCTCCCAGATCTGGTAGAACTGGATCGGCAGGTAACCGTCGCCCTGTATCGACAAATGCGTTGCGGGGTCGAACTTGACCCGGCCGTGGACCATTTCCTTGTCGGTCTTTGCGAGCGCCGCAGACATGGCTTCATAGTTCATCGGGTCACCCACTTCCTCGAGGATGTCCTTGTAGAGATACACCATCTCATAGACGATATAGCCATAGATCGAGCTGTCATAGCCATATTCTTCGACATATTTTTCGCCGATTTCCTTGGTGCGGGGGCGCACTTCACCGCTGATCGGTCCGCCGAGCATATTGTAGAGAACGCCGGTGGAATTCTTCCGCGTCAGGTCGACGAACTCGGGAACGGAAGGGGCATACTGGATGAACAACAGCGAATCCGTGGGATCTTCCATGAACTGGTTCATGAATGCCGCCGCATTGGAAGACGAGGCTTCCGTATTGATGATGACGGCGGGCGGATTGGCCCGGATCTGGTTCAGCATCACACGCCAGTCATTGATTTCCACCGGTGGAACGACGTCATCAAAAACCTTGGTCCAGCCTTCCGCTTCCATGGCTTTCTTGAGACCTTCATAAATCGGCATGGAATAGGGGTTGTCTGAACCGATGACGGCGTATGTCTTTTCTTCGGGCGCGAAAGTGCCGTTGTCGATCATTTCCTTGATCACGAATGGCAATTCTGTCTGGTATGCGTCGTAGGACGGCGCGAGCGACCACACGTTGGAAAACTTGTCCGGATCTTCCTGGATGATCGAGCGATACTGGTTGGAGTTGGCCGCAACCATGTAAGGCACACCAATATCGGCTACATACTCCATTTCGAAACCGGACAGCGACCCGAACGGAGTCACGATTGCTCCAAGGTTTGGCGTCGCTTTCAGTCTTTCAACTGCGGCAAGAACAGCGTCCGGCGTCATTTCCTTGGTGTCGAACTGCTGGACGTCGAACATATATCCATCGACACCTCCCGCAGCGTTGATTTCCTTGGCGGCGAGAAGCGCTCCGTTGTAACCCTCTACGGCGTCGGCGGCAAACGGGCCTGCAAAGGCGCCCAGCACTCCGAGCACAATGGTTTTGTCTTGGGCGATGGCTGGAGCAGACGCGGTCGCGACTGCAGTGAGTGCGATGGCGCCAGCGATGAATTGCCGCCGAATTATCGAAGTCTGAATTGCGTGCATGGTAACGTCCCCTTTCGGCGTGGAAAACCGCCGTCCGGCGAGTGGAAATGCGCCGTTCGGCTGGTCTCAAAAACTATATGGAGCGGAAAGTTAGCGACAAGACCGGTAATTTGGATAGCGCGATAAAATCGCGTTATGGCCCCGGCCTTATGCAGCGCCCGTGGATTCCAGCCAGTGATCGGCGTCGACCAGACGCTTGGTCAATTCTACGACAAGATCGGATATCTGCTCGGTCGCGCGCGTCGGCGACCATTCACCGGAGCGCGCCAGGAAAACATCGCGCTGCATTATCGGATTGACGATTTTCAAGGCGCCGAGCTGCCCGGCTTCCACTTCTTCCCGAATGGCGTACCAGGGAAGAACCGTATGGCCGTAGCCGGATGCCGCAAGGCGCTTGATCGCAACGAGAGAATCCAGCTCCGTCTTGACATTGATGTCCACGGACCCGGATTGCGACGTGCGGTCGATCACATGCCGCAAGCCATGGCTTTCGCCCGTAAGGATCAGCGGGTGCCTCGCCACTTCACTGAATTCGATATCCTGGCCTGCTGGAAGCTCGTCGGGAGATCCGACGAAATAGAGAGTGTCGGAAAAAAGGTGGGTTGTCTCGAATTGCAGTTGACTGTCGATATCGAATAGCAAGGCGAGATCAAGGCGCCCGGCGGCAAGCCAGTCCACGAGGTAGCCGCTATAATTTTCCGAAACCTTCAGCTCGACTTTCGGGAACCGTTTTTCCGCTTCGGCAAGCAGAGGCACAGTCAGGGCAAGGGAGATGCTGGAAGGCAAGCCGATGGCGACTTCGCCAGACGGATTTTCGGATTTGTTCTGGACGTCGCGTGCGGCCAGATTCATCTGGTGAATGATGATTTCCGCGTGACTGATCAGAGTCTGACCGCATTCGGTCGGAACGACACCTTTCGTGCTGCGATCGAACAGACGAACGCCAAGTTCGCCTTCCAGGTTCGCGACGTGGTGGCTGAGAGCAGGTTGTGCGACATTGAGTTCGTTAGCAGCGCGGGAAAAGCTGCCGCACCGGGCTATGGTTATGAAGTAGCGAAGCTGCCTGACATCCATTCCCCATAACTTTCTTGTCTAAGTATAGAGGAATGATGTTTTTGCATCACCCGGCTTCAAATGCAACAAACCGGAGGAAGAAGAGCGGCGACCGGACGGCATAAACGGTGATGACAAAGTACAAGAAACCTCTCGACGGCATCCGGATACTGGACCTCGCGACATTCATTGCAGCGCCTTTCGCGGCGTCGATCGCCGGGGAGTTCGGAGCCGAGGTGATCAAGATAGAGCATCCCGACAAGGGCGATCCACTCCGGAATTTCGGCACACCGTCCGGGGAAACTCCGGATACATTTTGCTGGCTCAGCGAAGGGCGCAACAAGAAGTCTCTGACGCTAAATCTGAAAACGCCGGAAGGCGCCGCCATACTTAAGCGGCTCGTCGCCGTATCCGATGTCGTGTGCGAAAATTTCAGACCGGGAACGCTGGAAAAATGGGGGATTGGATATGAAGACCTCAAGGCGATCAATCCCCGCCTCGTCATGCTTCGCATTTCCGGATTCGGACAAACCGGCCCCCTGAGCGAACGCACGGGTTTCGCCCGTATCGCGCATGCTTTCGGCGGCCTCGCCTACCTGACGGGGATGCCAGGCGGCCCGCCGCTGACGCCAGGCTCTACGTCGCTTGCCGACTACGTATCAGGCGTCTACGGAGCTTTGGGAATTCTGCTGGCCCTTCGGGTCAGGGACCGTGATCAAATTGGCCAGTGTATCGATCTCGCCCTGTATGAGCCAATATTTCGCATGCTTGATGATTTGCTGCCCGCCTACGCGGCGAACGGCGTTATAAGGGGTCGGCAGGGTCTTGGCACATCGAATGCGTGCCCGCACGGGCATTTTCTGACCGGTGATGGACGCTGGGTCGCCATAGCCTGCACCAGCGATCGGATGTTCGAGCGCCTTTGCAAGGCCATGGGACGCCCGCAGCTCTCTGATCCGGACCAACTGGGTCGTGGCCCGGTCCGCATCTCGAGGCACGAGGAAGTCGACCAGATCGTCCAGGACTGGCTCTCAGGAATGACTGCCGACGAAGCCCTGACCATCTGCGCGTCACAGGACGTGCCTTGTTCGCTGGTGAATTCAATTGCGGATATATTTGGCGATCCTCACTTTGAAGCGAGAAGCAACTATGTGACACTGAAGCACGACGCATTGGGCGCGGTGCCCGTTCCCGGCGTCGTTCCGCATCTGACTGAAACTCCGGGAGAGATTTCTGATCTGGGACCCGAACTGGGTTGCTCGAGCGACGAAATCCTGTCGGAACTGCTGGGGCTCGGTCTGGATGAAATTGCTTCGCTTCGGGCAGTCGGAGCCGTTTAGAACAGGAAGGCAGCATGACCGATTTCCACGTACCCCCGCCCCGTGTCGCAAAAGGCCAGACTGTTTGGGATCGGATCAAGGCGCGCGGACCGGAACTCTATGTGGAATTCTCGGAACAGCCCATCGGCGCGCACAGCCCGGATCTGCAATTCGTTTTGCAACACTTCCGCAAGGCGCCGGTCAAAGGGAAATATGTCCTCGTCGCCGAAGTTCCACATAAGCAGTGGGTGCTCGGAACATTGACGGGCGAGCGGGGCGAACCGGTCACTATCAATGAGGATTTGCGGTTTACCTCGATCGAGGACGCAGAACGATATGTTTTTCGACTGCGCTGGAAAGACCTGACCGGCGCGGACCCCGGATCGGAGAAGGAGGGCTCCATCTGATGCTGCCCTATATCGTGGGATATCTCGACAAGATCAGCGCCACGCCGGGCGAAACGCTTAAAGTTCATGTGAGTTGCACGACCGCCGAACAGTATCAAGCCAGCCTCGTACGCACGATATGCGGTGATCTGAACCCGAACGGGCCAGGGTTCAAGGAAGAACAGGTCGCTGCGGCTGGAGACGGGACCTATCCCGCAAGAGAACAGGTCTGCAATGCAGGCTCATGCGTTTTGGTGCCTCCACAGGCCGCTTACCGAGATATCCGGAGCTTCACACTGCAGGCGCATATCTGGCCCACGACGCCGGAACTGGGAGACCAGGCCATCATCTCATTGCAGGACGCACATGGCCAAGGCGTGAGGCTGAGCGTAGGGAACGATGGGTGTGCGGAGGTCGTCGCCACCGACAAACGGGGACAGAAACTCCGTCTATCCAGCGGGGTAAAGCTTACCGAACGCCAGTGGTATTTCGTCGCCCTCGCTTTCGACGCAGATACGGGTGCGTTTTACCTATACCAGGAACCTTACGCCCGTACGGGCGCCGGCGAAGCGCCGGTCGTCAGAAAACTGGAGACAAAGGCCGGACTTGATCTGCCGTCCGAACCAATGCTGGTCTTTGCCGCCCGCTTGACTGGCATGGAAGGAGACCGGTGCTTCACCGATCTCCATTTCAACGGGAAAATCGAAAAGACGCGCTTTGCAAGCAGCGCTTTGAGCCGGCTGCAAATGGAAGTGCTCAGGCGCGAGACGATCGCTCCAGAGGTGGCTGGAACGGTGCTCGGTTTCTGGGACTTTTCACGCGACATCTCGGGCGAGCAAGTTGTCGACCTTTCCAAACACGGAGCTTGGGGAAGAACCATCAATCTGCCGACCCGCGCAATGACTGGAGCCAACTGGACCGGAGAGGAAGTCAACTGGAACGCCGCGCCGGAGGAATATGGCGCGATCCATTTTCATGACGACGACCTGTATGACGCACAGTGGGACGTGGATTTCGAACTGGTTTTGCCGGAAAATCTGAAAAGCGGCGTCTATGCCGTCAGGCTTGTTGCAGGCGATCGGTCGGAACGCATACCGATATTCGTGCGTCCAGCACCAGGTTCCAAACGGGCGTCGGTCGCCTTTCTTGCCTCGACCGCCACCTATCTTGCATACGCAAATCTGAATCCGGTTCCCTTCGACATCGCCGAACTTCTCTCGAGCCGGCTCATTATTCTTCACGAAGCAAACCGGCTGATCGACGAACACAAGGAATGGGGTCCATCGCTCTATGACATCCATTCGGACGGCAGCGGCGTCGCCTACTCGTCGCGTTTGAGGCCGATCCTCAATTTTCGGCCAGGATATATAAGTTCCTTTGGAACGCACGGATCAAACCTGAGAGAATACAACGCCGACACCCACATCTTCGACTGGCTGGAAGCGCAGGGCGTCGACTACGACGTTATCACCGACGAAGACTTTCACGCAGAAGGGTATCCGCTTCTCAGCCACTATCAGACGATCGTGACAGGCTCGCATCCGGAGTACTTTTCCTCCACGATGTGGGAGGCGACCAAAAGCTACGTCGATAGCGGTGGCCGGTTGATGGTTCTCGGCGGCAACGGGTTCTACTGGCGGATTGCCTATCATCCTTCGTTGGACGGGGTCATGGAAGTACGCCGGTGCGGTCCGGCCATTCGAACCTGGGAAACCCAGCCCGGCGAGGAATTTCACAGCTTCGACGGGAAACGGGGTGGTCTGTGGCGCGCCCACGGACGTCCGCCGCAATCCATTGTCGGATGCGGCTTCATTTCTGAAGGATTTGATCTCTCAACCCACTATCGCCGTACGCAGGCGAGCAGGAACCCTCGCGCCGCCTTCATTTTCGACGGGATCGACGAGGATATCATCGGAGATTTCGGCCTTCAGGGCGGCGGCGCGGCTGGCATCGAGATCGATCACGCAGACCAGTCTCTCGGGACGCCAACCCACGCCCTGATCGTGGCGTCTTCCGAACATCACACTGAATCGTACAGGCTGGTGAACGAGGAGATGAGTATTACAGTGCCGACGGTCACGGCGCCGGTCGAAGCGCGTATCGCTGCGGACATGGTGTTCTTCGAAACCTCAGGCGGCGGCGCTGTCTTTAATGTCGGATCGATCGCCTGGGCGGGCAGCCTCAGTCACAACGGCTACGACAACAATGTCAGCCGCGTCACCGCGAATGTTCTCGACCGTTTCACCAACCCGGAACCATTTGTCCTCGAATAGGAAACAGGCAGATGTGCTGTCACCGCTCATGCTCTTTGAATCACCGACGTGAAATCATACCAGCAGGGCGGACGACACGGCGTGGGGCGGCCTCTTGACATGGAACAGCCACTCGTAAAGTCCGCAGGCCGAGTGTTGCAGATCTTCGAAATCTTCGCGCAGAACAAGCGCGCCATGCGCATCACCGAAATTGCCGAAAAACTGGGGATCCCCCAATCAAGCGCATCGCTTCTGGTTAAGACACTGATGCAGAACGGATACCTCGATTATTCGACGCGGGGCCGATCCGTCCAGCCGACGATGCGCCTGACGCTTTTGGGCAGTTGGATCAACAGCCAAGTCTTCAAGGCCGGGAGCATGCATGAAATGCTCTAGGAAATCTCCGACGTGTGCGGAGACACTGTTGTCCTCGGGGCTGAAACGGGCATTCATCTACAGTATATCCACGTTGTGGCCGGGACCAATCCTTTGCGCTATGACCTCCAGCCGGGAGCAACGCGTTATCTGCTGGAATCCAATGCCGGCCGTATCCTTCTTTCCATGAAGGCGGACGAACAGATCGATCTGATCATCACAAAGACGCACCTTGCGCGGACCATGCCGTCCGTCAGTCGACGGACATTGCACGACATGATCGACAAGATCCGGCGCGACGGTTATTCGTTCGAGCCCGACATGGTCGTTCCAGGGGCCAGCGTCATCGCCGTGCCGCTGAAGCCCGGCGCCGTGAAGCGTCCGCTGACTATCGGCATCGCCGGACCGACAGAGCGATTGCGCGTCCATCTGTCTCAGAATGTCGAGATCCTGATGCGTGCAAAATCGAAATACCTCGCCTGAACCACCCCGATATTTCACGTATGTGATGGTTGCCGCCGAGACAATGAATTTCAGTGGCAGCCGACAAAATCGCGTCACTATAGTTGTGCTGCCGCCCGGCAGACCCGTCGTACTCTCCCGATGCCGAGGCCGGGTGAAACAAACAACGGAGACACAGACATGTTTCAAATTGGACGCCGCGGGCTAGTTGCAACGGCAGCGATTGCGGCCCTGAACCTCACCGCTCTGACGACCCTGCCGGCTATAGCTCAAGACGATGTTTTTGAACTCAGGGTATCGGGGGACACCAACCTGCAGACAAGCCGCACGGCGCATCTTGCTGTCAACGGCGGAGTAAAAATCGGCCATTGGGCGGCGCAAAAGTAGGCCACTTGGCGCTGCAAGCGGGGAACGTCGGGACAGCCTAGGTGACCGACTCATAAGTTCGCAACCAGATGCGAATTGAAGCGAGTTGGACTGACGCAAGAAAATTATCGTCCCGCTTGTCGTATCGCGTGGCAACGGCCCTGAAGTGTTTGAGTTTGTTGAGGAACCGCTCGACGGCGTTGCGCTGTCGATAGACCCAGGCGCTGAACGGAAAGGTTTTGACGCGGTTCGGCATGGCACGGATGTTGGCCCATGTGCCTCGCGAGGCCATTTCGGCGCGCAAGGCATCGCCGTCATAAGCGCGGTCGGCGAGCAGGATGTGTCCGGCACTGAGTGTTTCGAACATATCGGCGGCCGAGCGTCCGTCGTGGGCTTGGCCCTCGGTCAACTTGAGGCGGATCGGCCGTCCTTCGGCGTCAACGAGTGCATGAATCTTGGTGGTCAGGCCGCCGCGCGAGCGACCCATGCAACGGGAT
>BRLC01000022.1 GCA_024343425.1 Rhizobiaceae bacterium MnEN-MB40S | reverse complement strand
GCAACAACACCTAGCGCGATAACAATTGCTACTGGTTGCGTCCGGCCAACGACACCCGGCCCAGTTCGTATCCAATCGAAGCCAGTTAAGCCTAATGTGCCACTGGTTGGGCTTTGCTTGTCGCGGTTTGTCACGGCTATTATCGCTGACAGTTCTTTGCTGAGTTGTTCATTGGCTTTTCAATGTAAAACACAAAACCATATGTACATCCCTCCGGATGGGATCCAACAGTTAAACCATTGGAAATCAGAGGGTTACTGCAGTTTACCCAGGGAGTAATGGTGCTCAGAGGCTGGGTCGGTTCCCATCACAGGTATCGCAGCGGACCTGACTTTCAATGTAATCAACCAGTTAGCAGATCGACGGTTCGATGGGAAGGGGCACTTATGTACATCCGTTTGTACATCCGCTCCTGCGACGCTCTGAGAGTGGCCAGGGTGGACTCAAGGTGACCCTGGGTGCCGCGAGTCGTCAGTATAGGAATGCCAAGACAACACCGGGGGTACGGGGGAAGCCACAGACGGAAGAGTGTACGAATGGACTCTCACAAGTCTGTGCAAAAAAGGTCCGTACCTTGGGAGAGCGGAACGCTTGCCCCGGAACTCGGTCAATTGGTAGTGTCGGGAGCCGAAAACAGGAACGCTTGCCAATGGAAATCCGCGTCGCTGACCCGAAGCATGCCCCGGTGGCCCACATCATCATGGCGCATGTCGCACATGGCGACGCGCACTATCCGGCCGAAAGCAATCACCATATTGACCTTGCTGATTACGCCAGGAGCGGCGTCCAACTCTTCGCGGCCTGGGACGGTGAAGATTGCGTCGGCATCGCGGGCTTGAAGATTGTCGAAGACGATCACGGTGAGCTAAAGTCGATGCACGTACTCCCGCGAGCGAGGGGGCGCGGAGTTGGCGGTTCGCTAGTCAGGGTCGTGCTCGAGGAGGCCGCCTCACGCGGCCTCAAAAGGATATCGCTGGAAACTGGCAGCCGCGGCGCCTCAGCCGCGGCGCGCGCGTTGTACGAGCGATATGGCTTTGCGTATTGCCGCCCATTCGAGCCGTATCGGGAAGACCCCGAAAGCGTCTTCATGACGCGCAGCATCCCGTAAACAGCGCATCTTGTTACAAAACGGCGCTGTCGGCCTGGATCCAACCAAAAGATTTGCGGATTGCGCGGCTTCCACGTCAGACCGCAGGTTCACCGTCCGGCCTGAGGCTATCGGACCAGGTTGTCCAATTTCCCGATAGTTTCCCTGTCGATCATTCGGGGCGGCTCGTTACAGCACGCCGCAACCCTGTCCGTCCGGTTTCTAATCACAACAAGGGTATTCTGACGGAATCGTCTCAACATGCCTTGTATTCATCCGGATAAAATAACCGCGAGCGGTATGCTGGCGCTGCCTGCTTTAACGGTCTCGATCAGCTGCGGACAAAATCCATCAGCGGACCGGTGTCATTATGATCAGCAGCGCGCAGCGCAGTGATATAGCGACGACGCGTTTCGCCGGGATCGACAAGACTTTTACTGCCCCATGAAAATCGCGGCTGGTTCATGGATACAAGCAGCAGGTCTGTCGCCAGCCTTGCATGGCGGCCATTGCCATTGGGATAGCAATGGATCTGCACGAGCCTGTGATGAAACTGCGCAGCGATTTCATCGATTGGATAGGCGCCGTGGTCGATCCAGTAGCCTGTATCGGCGACAAGCTGATTGACAGCTTGCGGGATCGTATAGGCGTCGACGCCAATATTCTTGCCGCTTCGCCGATACTGGCCAGCCCACCTCCAGACACTGCCATACATCCTTTTGTGCAAATTCTTCAGGAACTGTTCGTCCAGGACTTTGCGCCTGCGGCCAAACGCCCATTCCTGCGCTTCGAGGATATTGGCTTGCTCGGCTTCATTCAGCTCGCTGCGCAACGTGACATAAGAGGGGATTAGTCCGTCTTTTTCTTCATCATCGAGCGGGGTCGCCGCATCGTCCGGCTGGTCCGGAAGGCCGATCATTGATCGTTCCACAGGCCAGAGCCGGGTTTGTCAAGAATCTGCCGGGCCAGCTGCCTGAGTTGTTCCTGCGCATCATCACTGGTGACGGCCTGGTCCTCCAGCGCCATCGAATGGCTGGCATGCGCAAGCTGATTGCGCGCGCGCTTCATGGCGCGGTTGTTCACCATCTCTTCCAATGATTGTCTGGGCACGAGAGCGTAAACCAGTTCGCAGTCGAGCGCCCGCGCAGCGCGCTCCAGAGAGTCGAGCGTGATTGCGCCGGTTTTTTCATTCCTCTCAATCTCTACAACGCGTGGCTGGCTCACCCCGATTCTACGGGCAAGCTGGGCTGTCGTCATGCCGAGCGCTTCACGGATTGCCTTGACCCAGCCGCTCGGCGGTCTTGCATAATCGGCATTATGCAGTTGCATCAACCTCTTATCCAGCTTTCTCCGGGCTACAGCCCTTTCTTGCGGCTTCATCTTGATAACCTATGTCTTATTAATATTCGCCTTTATAATAATATATAGCTTATTAATATTGTGCTATTTAATAAGCAATAGCTGATTAAAATATCAAGAATGATAAGCTTTATGTTATCAAACAATCCGTCCCAGAAGCGGTGCGCGTTGCCGCATTGACCCGACAGACCGGGGTCAAGGCATTGGAAAAAATCGATCGATAATCAGCAGTTTACGCCGGCGTCAGTTTGACGGATTTACAGTTTCGTGGGCGTTTGAGGGTTTCCAGGAGCGATTTTGCTTGGGTCACGAGAGGTCGGCCGCCGGAGGGGCCCGTCATGAACCGGGATTGGCAAGACGGTTTGAAGCGATGCCCGAGCCGTCCGTCTGGGCGTTGAGGCACAAGACGTGCGCGTGGGCGTCTGCGGTCCATGTCGCCGGGCTGATCGGCCTTGAAAATCGCAAGTGTATTCAACCGATGGCGGCAGGCGGCAAATGCCTCACCGCGAAGCAAGATCGGTGATGATCGTGTTGGCGAGCGCGCCGAGCTGTTCGGTGGCCGAGACGTCGAAACGGTTGATGGCGGCGAACACGCCGACGCCGCGGGCCGGTGAAAACGCGAAGTGGCTGACGATGCCCGAGCGCGCGCCGGTCTTCTGATAGACGAGCGGCCGGTCGCCATCCGGGTGCATGATCACCCAGGCGAGCCCCATCGCGTCCATCCGGCCGATCTCGGCGGTCGAAAGGAAGACCGGCGACAGACCGTCCCGCGACATCCACTGGGCGTGGTCAAGCAGGCGTATCCCGGCGTCATCGTCCCGCTCGGCGCGCAGGTGCCATGAGAGCCAGCGCACCATATCGTCGGCTGTCGAGAAAAAGCCGCCGGATGCGTCGGCGGGCGCGACGCCGGCGTCGGGAATTTCCTTTCCGGCGGGGCTTTGTCCATGCAGGCGATTGGCAAGCTGGCTCGCATCCGGCGTCAGCGTTGTCGACGTGAACCCGTTGGGCTGCAGGATCTTCTTTGTCAGATAGTCGAAATAGGGCTCGCCCGCCGCGGCCGCCATGACGTGGGACAGGAGATCGAAACCGACATTGGAGTAGCTCACACCGGTCCCGGGCGCGAAGAGAAGCGGTCGACTGAAGGTCGCCTCGAAAATCGACTGGTCGACCGAGGCGGCGGGATCGAGCGTCTGGCCCTCGGGCAGGACAAGATCCCGCGGCAAACCGCTTGCATGGGTCGCAAGGTCGATGACGCGGATGTCGCGGCCGGCCAGGGCAGGCCATTCGATGTCCCATTTCAAGTGAGTCCCGGGACGGTCTTCAAAGCCCAGCTTGCCTTCGGAAACCAGGCTGGAGAGCATCGCCCCGCTGAAAGTCTTGTAAAGCGAGCCTGTCCGGAAAATGGTGGACCCGTCAGGCGCCGGCGAACCGGGCCCCGCCCGCTCGCCGAAGCCGACCACAACAGACTTTCCGTCATGGACGACCGCCAGGATCAATGCAGGAACGCCGGTCGCCGCCATGAAGGCGCCGCCCGATTGCTGCGCGATCGTCTCAAGCAGGGGATCATCGTCGGCCGCAGCGCCGGCGCCCGGCGCCATGACCGCTATCGCCGCCATTATCGAACCAATGATGAAACCTCGCATGGCGCTACTCCCTGACAGCGAACTGCCGGCGCGACGCTGTCCGCCGTCCGCCGATTCCCGGGGACATTGCCCGATGTCCGTTAACAATGCGTGCACCCGCAAACAGGAGACGGTGGTTCGATCCGCTCAGTTGTCCGGTCGACAGCCAGGCCTGATCGGCGTCTGGGGTTCGGAAAAACTGACCGAAAACATCATGGGCGTGATACGGGGGATGGTGAAACTGTGCTGTTCGCCGATGAAGATTCCTTGTTTCAGGGAACGCTTCTCTCGCCGGACAATATGGAACTTTGCCTGCAGGAGACGGGAGAATCTCTTGTGGCGGCCTGCTTTGATCTGAAACGGAAGGCGTTATAGGCATCTTTTATCCTGGACCAATTCGTACTCAGGGATGTCGCCGCTGGACATCCGTGAGGCGCCGGCGCCTCGTCCAGGTCGATGATCCTTGCAGATATCCCGTTCAGGCGATCGCTTTCGGAGCGCTTTGCCTTCAGGAGTGTCTAGCACGCTGCTGAAAAAGAGCAGCGTATAGCGAGCGAACCCGACCCTTTCTGGTTTCCGGGCGAGAGGTAATTCGACGCTCCCAAAGGCGTCGTGCTTCATCCGAACTGGTTCTACTCGCGGTTGCGCTTTTCGAAACGCGGCAGCATCGCGGAGAAATCCCGGCCCGACCCGTCTTCGTCCTCGACGAAAATCCGGTAGAGTTCGGTGGCGCGCTGGCCCATCGGCGTGTCGGCGTCGACGGCTTCGGCCGCCTGCTGCGACAGGCGCAGGTCTTTCAGCATCAAGTCTGACGCGAAACCCGGCTTGTAGTCGTTGTCGGCCGGGCTTTGCGGACCGACGCCGGGCGCAGGGCAATAGGCGTTCATCGTCCAGGAATAGCCGGACGAGGTGGACACGACATCGAACATCTTCTGCCGGTCGAGGCCGAGCTTGTCGGCGAGCGCGAAGGCTTCGCAGGTCCCGATCATGGTGATTCCGAGGATCATGTTGTTGCAGATCTTGGCGGCCTGACCGGCGCCGGATTCGCCGCAGTGAACGGCCTTCTGCCCCATGATGTCGAAGAGCGGCTTCGCCTTTGCAAAGGCGTCTTCCGAGCCGCCCGCCATGAAGGTCAGGGTTCCGGCCGTCGCGCCGCCGACGCCGCCCGAAACAGGCGCGTCGACCGGCGCCAGTCCCGCAGCCGCGGCGTCTGCCGCCACGGCCCGCGCGCTTTCCACGTCCACCGTCGAGCAATCGATAAAGGCCGCGCCTCTGTCCATCGCCGGAATGATTTCGGCGGCGACCGCACGCAAGATCGAACCGTTCGGCAGCATTGTGATTACGGCTTCCTGGCCGGCGGCGCAGGCTGCCGCGCTCTCGGCCCTGGAGACGCCTTCCGGGCACGGCGCCGAAATGTCGAAACCGGTGACCTGATGGCCCGCCTCGACGAGGTTGCGGGCCATCGGCCCGCCCATATTGCCGACGCCGATAAATCCGATTTTCATGTGCGTTGCTCCTCCAGATTCAAACTGTTTTCACCAAGCGGCGCCAGCATTTGCGACACGTCCTCTGCGGAAAGGTCGCCAATGTCCTGGTGGCGCCAATGCGGATTGCGATCCTTGTCGATGATCTGGGCGCGGATGCCTTCCAGAAAATCGCCATGCTGCATGGCTCGGAAAGTATATCTGTATTCCAGTTCGAGCGCGTCGCGGATGCTCGTCTTGCCGCGCATGCGACGGGTCATTTCGATCGTGACGGCGCACGACAGAGGTGAATTGCGTTTCAGCGTCCTTACGCTGTCGCGGGCGAAATCGCTGTCCATGCTTTCAAGGGCGTCCAGGATGTCGGCGAGACTTTTGCCGGAAAATCCCCGGTCGATCTCCGGCTGGAGCCCGGCAAGCGCGCCAGCCGGCGCTTCGACAGCGCGCCTCGCCACCTTTTCGGCGTCGCCATTGGTCTCCAGATCGGCGATTAGTCCGGGCCACTCGGCCTCGGGAAGATAGACGTCGGCAAAACCGGCGTAGATCGCGTCGGCGGCGTTCATCCGCGCGCCCGTCGCACCGAGATATTCGCCGCTTCGACCGGGCGCCTGCGCCAGTAGCAGCGACCCGCCGACATCGGGCACAAGCCCGATGCCGCATTCAGGCATGGCGATGCGGCTCGTGTCTCCGACGATCCGGTGCGAACCGTGGCAGGCGACGCCGACGCCGCCGCCCATGGTGAAGCCTTGCATGAAGGCGACATAGGGCTTGGGAAATTCGGCGATTTTTGCATTCACCCGGTATTCGTCGGCCCAGAACCGGCGGCCATAGGCGTAATCGCCCGCCTTGCCGGTCGCATAGAGCTCGGCAATGTCGCCGCCGGCGCAAAACGACTTTTCGCTATCTGCGTCTATGATGACGAGGTCGACGTCGTCATCGCTGCGCCATTCGTCCAGCGCCTTCTCGATCGACAGGACCATGTCGTAGGTCAGCGCATTCAGGGCTTTCGGGCGGCGGAGCGTAATGCGCCCCGCCCTGCCGGAAGTCCTGATATCGATGTCGCTCATCGCCTGGCCTCTGCGAGCATCGCGCGACTTGTGATCAGACGCATGATCTCGTTGGTGCCTTCGAGAATCTGGTGGACCCTGAGATCGCGCACGATCTTTTCGATGCCGTAGTCGGCAAGATATCCGTAGCCGCCATGCAGTTGCAGGCAGTCATTGGCGACGTCGAACGCGGTGTCGGTGACGAACTGTTTGGCCATGGCGCAGAATTTGGTCGCATCCGGCGCGCCCGTGTCCACTTTCCAGGCCGCCTGCCTGAGAAAGGTGCGGGCCGCTTGCAGGCCGGTTTCCATGTCTGCGAGCTTGAACTGCAACGCCTGGAACTGGTCAAGCGTCTGTCCGAAGGCCTTGCGTTCGCCCATATAGGTGATCGTCGCGTCGAGAGCCTTCTGGGCGCCGCCAAGAGCCCCGGCGGATATATTGAGCCTGCCGCCGTCGAGGCCGGCCATGGCGTAGACGAAGCCCCTGCCTTCCTCTCCGACGAGATTTTCGGCCGGAACAGTACAGTCGTCGAATTGCACCTGCGCCGTGGGCTGGGACAACCAGCCCATTTTCTCTTCGCGCGCGCCGAAGGACAGGCCAGGCGTACCGTCGGTCACGATGACGGTCGAAATTCCCTTCGGCCCGTTGTCGCCCGTCCGGCACATCACGACATAGGCGTCGGAATAGCCGCCGCCGGATATGAAGGCCTTGGTTCCATTGAGCTTGTATCCCTCATTGGTCCGGTCTGCGCGCGTGCGCAACGCCGCCGCATCGGAACCCGACCCCGGCTCGGTCAGACAATAGGAAACGACGGTCTCCATGGGGCACATCTTCGGCAGCCATTCGGATTTCATCTCCTCGCTTGCGAACTTGTCGATCATGCCGGCGCACATATTGTGGATCGACAGGAAGGAGCCGACCGACGGGCAGGCCATCGCCAGCGCCTCGAAGACCAGCGTCGCATCGAGCCGGGACAAGCCGGACCCGCCATATTCCTCGGATACATAGATGCCGCCCAGACCCAGCTCGCCGACTTTCGGCCAGAGCTCTTTCGGGATCACGCCGGCTTTCTCCCACTCGCGCGCGAACGGCGCGATGTGTTCCTGCCCGAAATCACGGGCCATCTCGAAAATGGCTTCCTGCTCCGCGCTGAGTTCGAAATCCATGCGTTCCTCTTCCCTTATTCCAGCCGCTATTCGTAAGCAGCCGTATTATACGCTTTGTCTCCCATATCGCGATACGCCTGAGCCGCAGGGGCAACTGCCGCGCGGCGCCGCGCCCGGACATGTATATGACGGGAGCGCCGAGCAACCAACTGCTGCGATCGCAAACGTGAAGTCAATGCGGTGAACTGTAGTGGCGGCCGGTTGTCGCGAAAGCAGAGCAGGCCGCGTCAGGTCTCTATGTCGTCAAGCTCGAGGCCTTCCAACCGTCCGACATAATCCGTCATGAATTCGAAGCTCCAGCCGCCATTGGCGGCGATGGCGAAGGAATAGATCAGGAAGGGATGCGCGCCGAGAGCGAAGATCGACCGGATGTCCTTCTTCGAAAGGGCCGCGCTTTCGGCTTCCGACAAATCGCTTTCGGATATCGCCTGGCCGGGATTTTCATCGAAACGGGCGCGAAAATCGGGCTCCCGCGCATAGCGCCAGAGCGCCTCGTTCATCGCGTATCGGGTCATGCGGTGCCTCCGTTCAAGGATGTTTCGCTCCATCCCAGGAATGCGCAAGCCGGTTGCGCGGTCGTCGCCACAAGCCGCGCAAAATCCGCAGGCGCGCCGCACGCCGCGCCGAAGGCAAGCACATAGGCGAGAAAGCCGGGCGTGCCGTTGCCCTGTGCATAGAGCTGGTCCCACGTGGCGCGCCGCGTGACGGCGTCAATGTCATTCGCCTCGATCAGCGACCAGGTCTCCCGGTCCCATTCCGTTTCCGGCTCGGACTGGTTGCGCAGCATGCCCGGGCCGCCGACGCTGTTGGTCATGTGTCCGGTCACGATCATCGCGACGCGTCTGGCTTCGTCGAAACTCTCGATCGACTTTCGAAGAACCTCGCCGACCTGACGATACCGCCATCCGGGCGGCACCGGCGGCGCAAGCAGATTGATAAAGACGGGGACGACGGGAATGTCGTCGCGCGGGCTCAGAAAATCCAGGGGAATGGTGAAGGAGTGATCGGCGGTAAACGCGTCGGAAAATGCGAAGTCCACGCCTCTGCCGAGGCCGTCTCTCAAAAGATGCCGCGCCAGATCACCTTCGACCGGACGGTCGCTGCGCTGGAGGCCCCAGGCGTTGACCTCGCCGTCGAAGGGGCCGCGGAGGCGCGCCGCCTTGCCGATCATGAAAGGCGCCATATTGTCGAAGAACCATTGATTGAGATGGTCGCTTCCGACCATCACGATGGCGTCCGGCTCCGCCGCGGCGAAACTTTCGCGCAGGGCCGCGAAACTCTCCAGCGCCGGAATCGCTCCCGGATTCGCCTTGCCGTCTTCCGCCATCCGGGCGGCGATCGGCAGGGTCGGATCGTGCGGGCATCCGATGAGCGAGACGAGCCTTGCCATCACAGATAGATGCGCACGGCGCGCAGTTTGCCCGGTTCGCCGCGCTGGTAGACGGCGACCGCAGGCCGGCCGCTCGGCATGTAGCACTCCACGGCGCACGTCGTGCCGTCGTCGGTGAAGCGGCAATAGCGAATGCGAATGCCGTCATCGCCCATCATTTTCGAGAAGTCGCCTTTCAGTTCATCCCGGCCTGTATAGGCGACGCCGTTGGAATGGCGGAAATATCCGTCCTTTTGAAAAATATCGAGGACGTCTTCCAGCCTGTTACCGTTCAGCGCTTGAAAATAGGCGAAGAGAACATCGTCTTCGGAGCGCCAAGGATGGATCCCCTCGACAGGTTCGAGGATCGCGGCGCGGTCGTCGACGAGATGATGATCGGAATAGACGCGCGCAGCGGACGAACCATCGTCCTGTCGTTCGAACATGAAGCCGACCGGCAGCGGGTCTCGCGCCCCATCGGCCGCGGTGAAGACGTATTCCTCGAATTCATGCGCGCGGTCGACCGTTCGCGACACGAACGCGACGGAAGACCAGCGTTCGCCTGGAAAGAGCGCGCTGTCGCGTTCAAAATCCGTCGCGGATGCTGCGCCCAGGAACGGATCGTTCACGGCCGATTGCGCCCTGATCCTGCTTATCAGCGCTTCGCGCCCGTCCCTTGCCTGCATGGCGCCTATCCTCCCTGCTCATCCATGTTCAATAGTATTAGTTGGTCGACCAGTCAATTTGTAATATAATCTACGCCAGTTCGGTTTTTGGACGTCGCCGCGTCGGCGGAGCAGGCCTTGACAGTTTTCATCAGACCATGAATTAGTCGGTCGTCCAAGCAATAAATTTCTTTACGGACGAATGGGGAGGAGCAGCCGTCTTGTCACAGAATAATCCGTTGGTCGGCTGGGAGGTTGACCGGTCACAGATCCAGTTTGTCGGCCATGACCTGGAAAGGCCGGAATGTATTCTCGCCGAACGGGACGGCACATTGTGGAGCGCCGACGCCCGCGGCGGCGTCGTGCGGATTGCGCCGGACGGAAGCCAGCAGCTCATCGTCCAGTCGACGGTGTCGACAAGCGGCTCTTCTTCCTTCGAAAACCGCTACGTCCAGACCGAAGGCAGCCTGCCGAACGGTCTCGCATTCGACGCCGACGGCAATTTCCTGATCGCCAATTTCGGCACGGACTCGCTCGAACTCATGGAGCGCGACGGCAAAACGCGGGTGCTGGTCGATTCGATCGACGGAAAGCCCGTCGGCAAGGCGAATTTCGTGACGCGCGACACAAAAGGCCGCCTGTGGCTCACAGTCACAACACGGATGGTGCCCTGGACCCGGCATGTCGAAGAGATGACCTATGACGGCTACATCGCCCTGATCGACGACCGTGGCGCGCGCATCGTCGCCGACGGACTGTGCGGAACGAACGAATTGCGTTTCGATCCCGAAGAAAACTTTCTCTACGTGGCCGAAACCACGGCGCGGCGCATTTCCCGCTTCGAGGTGAGAGGCGACGGCTCTCTTTCAGATCGCGAAACCTACGGTCCGGCGAATGTCGGCGGGTTCTGCGACGGCATCGCCTTCGACAGTTTCGGCAATTTGTGGAGCACCCTGATCATGGCGGATCGCCTGATCGCCGTGACCCCGGATGGCGATTTGCTCACCCTTCTGGACGACGGAGATCCGGACGGAACGGCAGCTCTCGACAAGGCCTGGGAAGAAGGGCGCGTCACGCCGGAAATCATGGCCGGCGCCAGCGGCGCGCTTGCGCCGTGGATGGCGAGCCTCACCTTCGGCGGGCCCGACCTCAAGACGGTGTATCTGGGAAGTCTGCGCGGCACGCGCATTCCGTATTTCCGGTCGCCTGTCGCCGGCCAACCGCTGATCTACTGGTAGGGGCAGGGAAAATCCCTGCCCCCGCCTGGTGAACTCGATCAGTTCTCCTGCTTGAGAGCGCCGCTCCAGATATATTCGCTGCTTTCCGGAATGCGGGATATGAACTCGTACTTGGCGAAAGCCTCGTTCTGCTTGTTCCATGCGTCAGCGTCAAAACCGGCTTCGAAGGGCACGATGTCGCGGGTCTCGATAAAGTCCTTCGGCAACTTCGTCTGTTCGCCATCGATCTGGCGCACCTTCTCCGGATGTTCGTTGGCGTATTCGTAGGCAAGCGCCATCGCCTCAATGAAGCGGCTCAGAAGGTCGGCGTTTTCATCCGCCCAGTTCTTGTTGGCCGCAAAGAAGACGGCCGGCGCATTCTGCACAGCATTGTCGAAGACTTCCTTGAACTCGGGATAGCCCTGCTGCTCGCCAAGCGTATAGAACAGGCCGATCGGAATGCCGGCGTCGACGCTGCCGGACTCGATTGCAGAAAGAACGCCCGGGAACGGCAGGTTGACGAGTTCGACGTCGTCGCGCGTCATTCCATGATCCTCAAGCGTCTGCAGGAGCGCCGCTCCCTGCGGGCTGGCGATGCCGGGCAGGCCGATCTTCTTGCCCTTCAGGTCCTCGATCGTCTTGATGGGGCTTCCCGGCTTGACGAGAAATCCAAAGGTCGGCGTCTCGTTCTGGTCCTGCGCGTTCAGCACGGCGACGACCGGAAGGCCGTTTGCGACGGCGGCGCCGAGCGGAGCGGCGCCGGTCATGGCGACATCCTTCTGGTTCGACATCAACTGGGCGAGCGCGCCGTCCGGCGACGTCCCAATGGAAACATCAAGCTCTATGCCGCGATCCTTGAAGTATCCGAGTTCCTCGGCGATGAAGAGCCCCTGGAACTGGCCGACCGGCGAACGCTCGACCCGGATCGTCTGCATGTCCTGCGCCAGCGCTGAAGGCAGCGTCGCCGCAAGGGCCGTCGCCGCCAGACAAAGCGTTGCGACGCGGCGCGTGACTTTTGGTAGTTGCTTCATGTCAGTTTCCTCCCATGGATTGCCCAGCCGGCCCTCACCTTGAGGAACCGTGACTGGCGAAAACTCTTACTGCATGATTTCCTTCAGGACCCGGTTTCGATATTGAACGAAACGCGGATCCGATTTCGTGGTCAGCTGGTCTCTGTTGAGACCAAGATCGACTGTGACGGTGTCGACGACTGTGGCCGGCCGGCCCGACAGAACGACAACGCGGTCGGCCAGATAGACGGCCTCGTCGATATCGTGCGTGACGACGACGATGCTGATATTGAGCCGCTTGCGCAGATCGAGGACGAGGTCTTCAAGGCCCAGCCTGGTTTGCGCGTCGAGCGATCCGAAAGGCTCGTCCATCAGCAGGATGTGGGCGTCATAGGCAAGCGCTCGCGCGATCGCCACGCGCTGCTGCATGCCGCCCGAAAGCTCCCAGGGGTAGCTGCGCGCCGCGTTTTCCAGCCCTACCGCCGCCAGACATTCCATACCGGTCCTGTCGCGCTGCTCGCGACCGATCCCCCTGCCCTGAAGCGGAAACGTGACGTTTTCGAGCGTGCGCATCCACGGCATCAGCGAACCGCGATAGTCCTGGAAGACGAGGGCGATCTCGTCGAGCGGCTCGCGCACGACTTCGCCGCCGACCGTCACCTGGCCGGACGTCGGCGCAGCGAGGCCCGAGAGGCAGCGCAGAAGCGTCGTCTTTCCGACGCCGGACGGCCCGACGATGCAGATGAATTCTCCCGGCTCGACGCGCAGATTGAGGTCGAGCATGATATCGACGGCGCCAAAACTCTTGCTCATCCGGTCCACAACCAGCGGCTTTGCCAGGGATTTGGGGCGGTTCATGCTGTTCATCGATTCATCCGTCATCTTGCCGTTTTCGCGGAACTGCCCGCTTCCAGGAAATACCAGCCCAGCATCCAGCGCTCGATCCGCAGGAACAAAGCGCTCATGAGATATCCGAGTATGCCGACCAGAACGGTGCCGGCCCAGGTTTCAGGCATGGCGAAACGCTGCTTGCTTTCGTTGATGTAAAAACCGAGGCCGGCGCTTGCGCCGAAGAACTCGCTGATGACCATCAGCACCAGGGCCACCGCGACGGCGACACGAATTCCCGCCATGATCTGCGGCAGAGCGGCCATCAGCAGCACCCTGCGGAACCGCAGGCCAACCGGTATGCGGAAAGCGCGCGCCGTGTCGATCAACGGCGCGGGGATGCCGCGCACGCCGTCAATCGTGTTCAACAAAACGGGCCAGAAGCAAGCAAGCGCAATAATGAAGATCTTCGGAGCAGAGCCAATGCCCATCGCGATGATGACGATCGGCACGATCGCAGCCGGCGGAATGGCTCTGAGGAAATTCAGGGTCGGCGTCGTCGCCCGCCGCACGGCGCCGTATTCGCCGATCGCCAGGCCGAACAGCACGCCGAACAGAATCGCAAAGCCAAGACCGGCCAGCATATTGCCGACGCTTATGAAGAGATCGACCAGCAGCGATCCCGAAACGAGGTCGCGCAAAAGCACGGCGAGGATCTTCTCCAGCGGCGGAAAATAGAACGACTGCGAGGAGGCGGAGAAAAACCACCAGGCCGCGACGAGCACGACCGGCAGCCACCAAAGCGCGATAATCGCGCGGATACGGCTTTGCGATGTGTCGCGCGCGCTCATGCGTTCACTCCCTTTCCGCCTGGCGGTTCCAGGCGAGCAGCCAGCCTTCGGCAAGTTCCCACACCCCTGTCAGAAGAACGCCGAGCAGGCCGGCGTAGATGACATAGGCGAAGGAGATCGCCACCTCGTTGTTGATGCGGGAAATGTTGATCTGGGCGCCAAGGCCGGTCACCTGGATGATGATTTCCGTGCCGACGGCGACGAGGATCGAAACCGCGGCGGCGATGCGAATGCCGGTGGCGATATAGGGGGCGGCGGCCGGCAGAAGAACGCGCCGAAAGCGCAGATGAAACGGTATCCTGAAGCTGCGCACGGTGTCATGGATCACCGGCTCCAGCCGTCGCGCGCCATAGATGGTCTGCAGGAGAATCGGAAAGAAGCAGGCGATTGCTATGGTGACGGTTTTCATCAATTCGTTGGCGCCGATGATGAGCACGAGTATCGGCATCAGCGCGACGACCGGAAAGGAGCGGCCAAAATCGAGAACCGTCCGCGTCGCCCTTTCCACCGTCTGCAACATGCCGATGAGAATGCCCAGCGGCACGGCGATCACCGCCGCGACGAAGATGCCGATCACGGCGTCGCGCAGGGTGCCGAACAACGCCGGAAGGAATTCGGGCCGCCACCAGACCGCGACGAATGAGCGCGCCACATCCGTAACCGGAGGCAGAACATCCGGATTATAGATCCCGGCCGCGTCTCCCAGAGCCCAGACGAGAATGAGGGCGACAGCAACGCCTATCTGCTGAATGAGCGTTCCCATGATCCCGTCAACGATCCCTCCCATATTGATTGGTCGAACGACCAATTTTTTATTTACTAAAGGGCATCCGACGCCGGCTTGTCAACCGAAATACACGTACGGACGTCCTGCCAAAATTCAGTTCAACCGCTTCGAGATGACCGGCCAGGCCGTCTCCCCGCTCATCCTCTGCATGCGCGCCATTTCCGCCGGAATGTAGTCGACGACGGCGCTTTGGTAGCTCGGCCGCTGGCGAACGCGTTCCAGCCAGGGCGCAACCTGATCGAAACCGGTTTGCGTCCAGAGGCCGTCAAGCGCAAGCCTGTCGAGCCGGTCGATATAGGCCGTCATCGCCGTGTCGGCGAGACTATAGGCGTCGCCCGTCAGATAGGCGGCGTCTTCCAGAGCGGCGTTCATGGCGGACAGGGTCATGCGCATCGTATGCAGCGCGCCGTCCACATAGACGGATTCGGGCCCGTTCTTCATCAGATCGCGGCGTTTCTCGCCGATCTGCGGATTGGGGATGGAACTCAGCCAACGCTCGCGCTCTTCCGGCGTTCGCCGCTGCAGTTCCGCGTCGCGGATCGCCGTCGCGAAGGTCATCGAATTGATGGCCTCGTGCACGCCGATCGTGCGCACGAGCCACAATTGTGTTACCGCCGCCGCCGCAGGATCGTCGGGAACCAGCTTTGGAGCATCGCCCAGTCCGTCCAGATAGTGGATGATCGCGCTCGATTCAGGCAGCACGAAGCCGTCGTGAACAAGCGTCGGCACGACCGCTGCGGGATTGAGTTTCAAATAGTCCGGGTGAAACTGATCGCCCGACGGCAGATCCAGCAATTCGCTTTCCCATTCGAGCTGCTTCTCGAAAAGCGCCAGACGCGCCTTCTGGGAACAAACGCTGCTCGCGCCGTGATAGAGTTTCAGCATCAATATCCAACCGTGAATCGCTCGCGGACACGCTCCGGCTTTTCCATTTCATCGACCAGCGCGATTGCAAAATCCTCGAAGGAAATGGACGTCGGCTGATCATCCTTCATCAGCATGTGGTCCTTGCCATAGCGGAATTCGCCGGTGCGCTCGCCGGGAATGAACATGCGCGGCGGCGATATGAAAGTCCAGTCGAGATCGCTGCTCGCTTTCAGCAGGTTCAGAAGATCCGTGCCGCGATTGGAGTTGGGCTTTGCGACATCCGGAAAACCCGGCTGGTCGACTTCCTGCGTTCCGTCCGGATGCAGCAGGCTGCCGGCGCCGCCGACGACGAGATAGCGCTTGACGCCGGATTCCTGGACTGCGGGCACGAGGATGTCCGGATCGAGATCGACGAAACGGACGGAACTGACAACCGCGTCATGGCCCCGGATGGCGTCGACGAGCGCCTGTTTCGAACCGTCGACGCCATGGGCCGCGACCTTGTCAGATGTCTCCACATTCTCGGGATGACGCACGATCGCCGTCACCGCATGACCCCGCTGAACCAGTTCGGCGAGAACCCGTGAACCGGCTTTTCCGGTCGCTCCGATCAGTGCCACTTTCATTCTTCAACATCCTCCGTTTTGCGCCGACGCGCCCTAGATGGGCTGTGCGGCGAGTGTTATCATTTTCACAAGCATGCCCTGGTGATCGGCGTCGGGCGAATGGCTGATTTCCCAATCGCCAACCTGCACCGACGCCTCACACAGGGTCTTGCAACGCTCGTAGCGGCGCTCGTGGAACGCTGCGAAGGCGTCGTTCACCGTTGATTTGCCAGTCAGTTCCTCCGCCAGGACGACGGCGTCCTCGATCGCCATGCCGGCGCCCTGGGCAAGGTGCGGCGTCGTCGTGTGCGCAGCGTCGCCAATAAGGATCACGCGGCCCCTGAACCAGGGCTCCGCGACGAAAACCACCTCCATGGGCTTGTAGACGACCTCGTCCGGGTCGCTGATCTGGTCGCGCAATTCGCCGATGACGCCGGAATAGCTCTTCAGCCTGTCGCGCATCAGCGCCGGCAGGTCCTCTTTCGACATGCGCGGATTGCCCGGCTCGACCGAGGTGACGAACATGTACATCAGGTCCTCGGAGAGCGGACACAGACCGGCGTTGCCCTCGGGCGAGGGATAGGCGCAGAGGTGATCCATCGCTTCCGGGCGTGGGAAATTGTGCCGCCACACGGCCTGGCCGGTGAAGCGCGGCTCGTAGGCGTCGCCGAAAAGGATATCCCGAACCTTGGAATTGAGACCATCGGCGCCGACCACGACGTCGTAACGGTCCGTCGCGCCGTCGGCGAAGGTGACGGTGACGCCCGAGTCGTCAGACGCCAGATCGCTCACTGTCTGGCCCAGCGTCACGCGCACGCCGCGGGCCTCGGCTTCCGCCGTCAGCACCTTGTGGAGCGCCGGGCGCGACACGCCGAGATTGGCCGGATAGTCGGGCCCCGCGAGACGAAGCGCCGGAAGCTTCGCCAGAAGCGAGCCGTCCGGCCCGTAGAGGCAAGGGTGTTCGAAGGGAAAGGCCGCATCGAGATATTTGTCGACGATGCCGAGGTCGGCCATCGCCCGGACGACGTTCGACTGCTGAATGATGCCGACGCCGTAGACGGTCCACTCCTCCTTGATTTCGACGATTTCGGCTTCAACGCCGCGATCGGCGAGGGCTATGGCCAGACACAGTCCGGAAATGCCTCCTCCGACGATCAAAACTCTGTCGACGCTCGTCAATCTCTCCTCCCTGAAAGACCGCAATTATAAAATTTGTTTATACGACCGACCAAATCGTGTAAAATTATTTATTACGAATGGATGTATCGACCAAACTGATAGGTCATCGACAGAAATGCGTTTCAACGAACTCGATCTCAACCTGCTGATTGCGCTGGACGCGCTGATCGAGGAACAGAACGTATCCGCCGCGGCCGAACGCATGCATCTCAGCCAGTCGGCGATGAGCGGCGCGCTCGCCCGGCTGCGGGTTGCGCTTGGCGATCAGATCCTCGTGCAGAACGGCCGCCGGATGGTTCCGACGCCGCGCTGCACGGAGCTCGGCCCGGCGGTCAAGGATGTCCTGTCGCGTATCGAGCGCAATGTGCTCACCCGGCCGGAATTCGATCCGGCCACGTCACGGCGCACGCTGTCCATCATGTCTTCGGATTTTGCGCTTTCCGTCGGATTGTCCCCTGCGTTGAAAACCATCGCGCGCGCGGCGCCGGGCATGCGGTTCGAAATCCTTCCGGTCAACAGCGATCCATTCGGAACGCTTGATCGCGGTGAAATCGAGCTGCTCGTCATTCCGGAGATTTATGCTGCGCCGGACAACCCGCACGTCCGCCTGTTCGAAGACGAATATGTCTGCGTCGCCTGGCGCGATAACCGGCGCCTGGCAAACGGGCTGGACGCGGATGCGCTGGGCAGCCTTCCCCATGTCGTGGTGGAATTCGAGAGACAGCGCGTCCAGTCGGCCTTCGACTGGCTGCGGCAGAGCCTCGGACGCGCGCCGGCCCGTTCGATCCGCGTATCGGGATACAATGTTGTTCCGTTCCTGATAGCCGGCACCGAGCGCATCAGCCTCATGCACTCGCGGCTCGCCGCCATCTACGCACGCATGTTGCCGCTCAGGATCGATCCGTTGCCGATCGACCTTCCAAAGATCGTCGAAGTGATTCAATGGAAGGCATCGAACGGAACCGACGAAGGGCTGATGTGGGTTGTCAACACCCTTGTCGCCCAGGCAGGTGACGGGAACGGCGCAGACAGCTAAACAGGATCAACCAAACAAGACAGGATACGGGGATCAATGAGCGAGAAGGCAAAGGCGACGACATCGCCAAGCAGGCGCAGGTCGACGCAGAAATCCGGCGCCGACAACACCCGGGACAAGATCCTGGACGCCGCCGAATTGCTGTTCGGCGAACGCACCTTCGACACCGTGTCCCTCCGCGACATCACCCAGAAAGCCGACGTCACGCTGGCGCTGGCCAGCTACCATTTCGGGACAAAGGAAAAGCTGTTCGCGGAAGTGGTCGGACGGCGGGCCGACATTTTGTGCGCCATGCGTCGCGAGCGGCTGAAGGCGCTGGAAGACGACGGAAATCTCAGCACGGAAACGATCCTCGACGCCTTCATGCATCCGCTGTTCGAACAGATGATCAAGGGTTCGGAAGGCTGGCAGTCCTACCTGCTCATCCTGGCGCAACTCGGACAATCCAATCGCTGGCTCGATCTGCTGCATGTGAATTTCGACGAAACCGCGGCGCTGTTCCTGGACCAGTTGCGAATCCAGCTTCCACGCGCGCCCGAACCGGTTCTGATCCGCGGTTTTTCGCTCGCGCTCGTCGCCATGTTGCAAACGCTGTCGAAAAACCGGCGCGTGGACGCCATCACGTCAGGAACCGTGTCGGCCGACCAACTCGACGACGCCTACCCGGTTCTGCTCAAATTCGTGGTGAAGGGTCTGGAAGGCCTTTCGGATCTTTCCTGAGCTGACTCGATTCCTTTGACAGTGATCTCTGGCTCTTCTAGTAATTGGTCGACCAACCAAAATGCAGAAGGAGCTTTCGTTCATGGCGTCGGCGCTGTTTGATCTTACGGGCAAGACGGCCCTGGTAACCGGCTCCCATCGCGGCCTGGGTTTCTCCATGACGCACGAACTGGGCCGCGCAGGCGCGCGCGTCGTCATTTCAAGCAATGAACCCGCCGGATGCGAAGCCGCGCGAAAGGAGATTGCGCGGGAAGGCATCGAGGTCCTGTCTATTCCTTGCGACGTGGGCGTGGACGCCGAACTCGACCGACTTGTGGCCGAAACCGAAGCAGGCTTCGGACCGATCGACATTCTTGTCTGCAACGCCGGGATCAACCCGCATTTCGGATCGCTGACCGAGGCGACGGACGACGAATATGACGCTATCATGCGCATCAATCTGCGCAGCGTGGTTCAGCTCTGCAACCGCATACTTCCGGGCATGGCGGAGAGGAAAGACGGCGCGGTCATCCTTACATCGTCCCTTTCCGGCCTGCGCGGAAACGCAAAGATCGGGATCTATGCCCTTTCGAAAGCCGCAATCGCCCAGCTTGCCCGCAACTACGCCGTCGAATTCGGCCCGGACAATGTGCGCGTCAACGCAATTTCACCGGGCCTGATAGATACGGAGTTTTCGAAGCCGATGACCGGCAATCCGGATATCCTTGGACCACGCATCCTGAAAACGCCGTTGCGCCGGGTGGGAAAACCGGAGGATATCGCCGGCGCCGCCGTTTTCCTCGCCTCGCCGGCCGGCGCCTTTGTCACCGGCCACAATCTCGTCGTGGACGGCGGCACGGTCATCGGAGACTGATCAGAAGTCGGCGCGTTCGACAGCTATCCTGAAGTGATGGACCGACGGCGGCTCGGCGAAGAAGGGGCCGACCAGGCTGCGCCACTGCTGAAACAGCTCCGACTCGCGAAAGTCGACGGTATGGGCTTCCAGGGTCTCCCAGCGGATGATCGCCTGATAGAGTTCCGGCGCCTCGATGCACTGCTGCAAATGCAGTCCCTTGCAGCCCTTTGCCTGCCGAAAGACGTCGACTGCTTCCCGGAAAGCCGCTTCGAACCGCGCCTCGTCTCCGGCCGTAACCTTGATGGACGCCACTTCAATGATCATATGCAATCTCCTGCCTTTGTCCGTCGGTCAGGTCCCTACCATGCGAGCGCCCCGCCATCGACGCGAAAATCGGCGCCGGTGACATAGGTCGATTCGTCCGACGCCAGATAAACAGCCAACCAGGCGATGTCTTCCGGCTTGCCAAGTCGATCCACCATAAGCTTCTCATGCACGGCGGCCAGCAGCTCGGGCCGTTCAAGGACCGGTTTCGTCGCCGAAGTGACGATCATTCCTGGCGAGATGGAATTCGCCCGTATCCCATGCGGCCCGCCTTCCATGGCGAGCTGTCGCGTCATTGCGAGCACGCCGCCCTTGCCCGCCGTGTGCGCGAGCGCCGGTGAATCCTTGAGAGCGACATAGGCGTTCGCCGAGGCCAGATTAACGATCGAGCCGCCACCGGACGCCTTCATGTGCGGCCATGCCTGCTTCGTCATCAGGAACACCGTGTCCAGTTCGCCCCTCAGCGTGCGGCGCCAGTGCGTCTCGTAATCCATCTCCTCGATCCAGACGAATTCCGCGACGGCCGCGGCGTTGACGAGCACGTCGATCCGTCTGTTGTCTCCTGCGATCTTCGCAACAAGCGCCGCGACGGCCGC
Organism: Rhizobiaceae bacterium MnEN-MB40S; assembly: GCA_024343425.1. GTDB lineage: Bacteria > Pseudomonadota > Alphaproteobacteria > Rhizobiales > Rhizobiaceae > Flavimaribacter. Next base: position 34,807 of record BRLC01000022.1, on the reverse strand, counting down.
AGGATCCGTCAGATCCGCCTCGTAAGCCTTAATGGCGTTGCCTTCGCCTTCAGCCGTATGGACGGTTTCGTCGAGCGAGGCCCGGTCGATATCGACGGCGCAAACCGTCGCGCCATGGCGGGCGAACATCAGCGCGCACCCCTGACCGATGCCGCTGCCGGCGCCTGTGACCACGGCGACCTTGCCGGCGAGCCTCTCGGACAATTTCCCTTCACCCGTCATCATGGTTGCCTGTCTTCCGGCGACGGGAAGAATTCGCGCAGCCGGGCGTATCCGGGGATATGGATCGATGTTCCGCCATCGGCGGCGATCGCCTGTCCCGTGATGTAGCGGGCTTCGTCGGAAACCAGAAAGGCCACGGTATGGGCGATGTCCATGGGGTCGCCGAGATCGGGAGTAAGCGTCTCCTCCCGCACGATCTCGAGCAAGCGGTCAGGCAGGTTTTCGAGCGCGGATTTCGATCCCGTCAGGCCTGGCAGAACGGTGTTGGCGCGAATGCCGAGGTGTCCATGGGAGGTCGCGATGGAGCGCGTCATCTGGATGATGGCAGCCTTGGACGCGCTGTAGGCGGCCTGGATGACATTGCCCTGCAGGGCGAGGTTCGACGCCGTATTGACGATAACCCCGGAGCGCTGGCGTTCCATGATCTTCAGGGCTTCGCGACAGCACAGCATGGTTCCGCGCGTGTTGACCGCAAAGCAGATGTCCCAGACGTCCGTTTCCATGCCGCCGATGTCCAGATCGCGCTGCGCCAGTTCCGGCGTCAGGATGGCGGCGTTGTTGTCCATGATGTCCAGCCGGCCGAAGCGCTCGACGACAGTTTCGAACATCGCTGTAATGCTCTCCTCACTGGACAGGTCGACTGTAACGGACATCGCCTCCCGCCCGGAAGACCTTACTTCATCCGCGACCGCTTCGGCCCTGGCGCGATCGATATCGGCGACGACCACTCTTGCGCCGCGCTCGCCGAGCAGTCGGCAGGTGGCGGAGCCTATGCCGCCGGCCCCTCCGGTTACGATCGCCACGCGTCCTTCAAGCGAATTGCCCATTCGGCGCCCTCCTCACTCAGTCGATCGAGAAAACCCGGCGCGCCGTCAGTTCGCTGATCTGGCGCCGTTCCTCCGGTGTAAGCTCTATTGCGTTGTAATCCTGCACCACAGCGCGCTGGTCTTCCATCGGATAGTCAGCGGCGAACATGATACGGTCCGCGCCAAGGATGTCGATCGCCGCCCGCAAAGGCGCCGGGAAATTCATGCCGCTCGTCGAGACGGTGAAGTTCGACCTGAAATACTCGCTCGGCTTCTTCGGCAACGGCTTGATTCCGGTGACGCCGACCTCGAACGGATAACGGTTGTCGATGCGATCGAGCAGAAACGGCAGCGTTTCTCCGAGATGACCGAGCACGATCTGAAGGTTCGGAAACCGCTCGAAGACGCCGGCGGCGATCATGCGAAGCGCGTGTGTTCCGGTCTCGACAGCGTACCCCCATCCGACGGTGAAGCCGGTCATGGCCATCAGCGTTTTTTCGAGGCCCGCGCCTGGCTCCCGCGGATGCAGATAGACCGGAACGTTCAGCGCCTCAGCTGCTTCCAGCAGCGGCCAGAATTTCTCGTCGTCCAGATATTTGTCGTTCGTGTGGGAATTGATGACGAGACCGTTCAGGCCCAGAACAGTGATCGCGCGCTCAAGCTCCTTTGCTGCTTCAGCCGCGGCTTGTGGCGGAGCGACGGCAAGACCGGCGAACCGATCCGGGAACTCGGCGATCGCCTGATGCAGGCGGTCATTGGCGCGCCTCGCAAGACTCAGCCCGGTTTCCGGATCGAATTTCTGCACGCCGGGGGCGGAAACGGCAAGCACCTGGATGTCGACCCCGTCGGCGTCCATCTCCGCGATCCTGCCCGCGCCGATATCCAGAAGCCGCGGCATGAAGGGCCCGGCGATCGGACCCGATTTCATACTTGGAACGCCGCCCGCAAGACGCTTCAGTTCGTCGATGATCTCCGGAATGAGGAAACTCTCCTCCACCGAGATCAACTTGACGGGTTCGCCTTCGCTACCGGTTTGTGTGCTCACATTGTCCTCCCGCAAGCCGCTGTTGCGACGGGACACTAGCTTTCGGGTTCGATGGAGGCAACCAAATTTGGTTGGTTGACCAAATAATTTTTATTCAGCGCGGTGACGCCCCGATCAGGTAGGCCCTGCAGGCCCGGCTCATCTCGCTGACGAACCGGTCCCAATCGATGGCGGTCGCTGATTCGAATGTGGGCCCGGACATGATGCGCCGGGTCAGGCTCGCATAGATCATTCTGAAGCTGACATCCGTTGCGATCCTCGGATTTTCGTGTGCAAAATCTCGAACATGGTCGATGAGGAACGTTTCGAAATGCCGCGCCAGCGCCAGGCTCGACTGCGAGCCGCGCGCGCGCGTTTCTTCGTCGGTTGCGCCGCGCAGGATCATCACCCGCAACAGCGCCTCGTGGCGTTGAAAATGATCCGCCATGCCCTGGATCGCAGCGTTGATGACAGCGTCGTCGCTCAGACCGTCTGTTTGGATATCGAGAAACAGCTGCTCCTGTTCCCTGTCGAGACGCTTCAGGATCTGATCCTGCAGGGCCGTGAACAACACGTCCTTGTTGCGGAACCGCTGATAGATCGAGCCGACGGAAACGCCGGAACGCTCGCTGACTTCGGCGATCGAGAATCCGTCATATCCGTGGTCCGCCAAGATCTGTTCGCCCGCGTCCAGCACACGCTGCTGCGATTGTCTGCTTCTGTCCTGGGTCGCCGGACGGACCGATATATCCATATTTCATTCCTGTTTGGTCGCCCGACCAAATTTCTCTTGAATTAGAATCTTCGTTCTAATATAGGTCGAAGCCGACACTAGCATCAAGCGTATCGTCTATCAGGGAGGACACCATGTACGAGCGTCTGTTGTCGCAATTGGCCCATGTGCAGATCGTATCGCCGAAATTCGAAGAATCCGTCGCATTCTTCAAGACGGTCGTGGGTCTGGAAGAATCGGGGCGAGACGGCAAGTCCGTCTATATGCGAGGCTGGGGAGATCATTTCTACCACTGCCTGGAAATCATCGAGGGCGACAAGCCCGCGCTCGGTCATATCGGCTGGCGCGCCCAGGGTCCCGACCAGCTCGAAAAAGCCGTCAAGCGTATCGAGGCGACCGGTTACGGAATCGGCTGGGTGGACGCGACGGCCGGCCGCGGCAAGGCCTATCACTATCGCGGACCCGGCGGCCATGAACACTACCTATTCTGGGACGTGACGCGCTTCACCGGCGAAGGCGACATGGCGCCGATCTTCCCGAACCGGCCGCAAAGGTTCAACCCGCGCGGCGTCGCCGCGCGATCGCTCGATCACGTGACCGTCACGACGGCCAATCCGGAAGAGGACGCCAACTGGTATCGCGAAGCACTCGGTCACCGCTATATGGAATCGACCATTGCGGATGAAGAGGCCGGTTTCGGCGATTTCGTGGTCTTCGCCATGACGACGGTCTGCGAGCGCTCTCACGATTTCGGCCTCGTCGCCGATTTCTCAGGCGTGCCGGGACGGGTCAATCATGTCGCTTTCTGGGTCGACCAGCGCGAGGAATTGCGCCGCGCCGCCGACGTGCTGCTGGACGCGGATGTTCCGATCGAATTCGGTCCGGGGCGTCACGGCATGGGAGAACAGGACTATCTCTATTTCCGCGAGCCCGGCGGCCTGCGGATCGAACTCAATTCCGGCGGTTATCACAATTACGAGCCGGATTTCGAAACCGTGCGCTGGACGCCGGCGCAGGGATCGAACGTCTATTATCGCAATCAGAAGATGCCGCACTCGATGTTCGAATCCTTCCCTCCCGCGGAAAACACCCACGCAGAGGACGACATGGCGAAAACGACGCTGTTCGTCTGATCCTTCAAAAGCCGGGCTCTCACAGCCCGGCTGACCTATTCAGTCCTGAAAATCCGACCGGCGGATGATCTCCACGAGAATGTCTGAAGGGTCCAGAAAGAAAAAGGCCATGGCGGGGTCCTTCCTGCCCTCCGGGTCAAGGCGCGGATCGTCTTCCACCCCCATCGGCTTGCCGTGGCCACGCATGACGCCGACGATGCGCACGCCCCTGTCGTGAAGCTGTTCCAGCGCGACCTGCGGGTCCTCGACACTGAAGCAGATGTGCTTGGTGCCCTGGATATCGAGATCCGTATTGGGGCGTAACCGTTCTTGCGGAACCGCCGCCGATCCCTCGATCTGAAACAGTTCCAGCCGGTAGCCGTCGCGTTTCAGGAAGGCGATCTTCGCCTTGATCGGCGGGATCTCGGCGCGGAAATCCTCCTCGAAACCGAACGTATCCGTCCAGAAGGCGATCGACTCCTCGAGATCGCGAACATTGAGGCCGGCGTGATGGGGCTTGAGATCGGGGAAAGGCCTGTCGTTCATATCGTCACACAGGTTTGTACTGGGCGATGGTCTGGTCGATCGCTCCGAAAATCGAATGACCGTCCCCATCGAACATTTCCATGCGGACGCGATCGCCGAACTTCATGAAGTCGGTCTTCGCGCCCCCTTCCTCGATGTTCTCGATGGAGCGTCGTTCGGCGATGCAGGCCGATCCGACGTCCCGGTAAGCCTTGTTGGAAACCGTGCCCGAGCCGAACAGGGTTCCGGCGGCAAGCTTTCGCGTATGCGCTGCGTGTTCGATTAGTTCGGGAAAGGAAAAGCTCATTTCCGACCCGTTCGGCCTGCCGAACAGCTCTCCGTTCCAGGTCACATTGAGCGGCAGATGCAGCCTGCCGTCCCGCCAAGCATCGCCGAGCGTATCGGGCGTCACCGCGACGGGCGAGAAAGCGGTCGACGGCTTGGCGTTCATCCAGCCGAAACCGACGGTGATCTCGCGCTTGACGAAAGCCCGGCAACTCACATCGTTGATGAGAAGGACAAGCTTGATGTATTTTTCGGCGTCCTCGGCCTTCGTTCCCATGGGGACTTCGCTCAGGACAACGCCGATCTCACCCTCGAAATCGATCTGGTCTTCCTCTCTCGGAAGGGCGATTTCACCCTGCGGGCGATAGAAATCATCGGACATGCCCTGGTACATCAGCGGGAAGGGAGAATTCATCTCGATCTCGGGATCGCGTCCGGTTGCGAGCGCCATCAGCCGCAGATGATTCTTGAAGCAGGACCCGTCGATCCACTGGAACGACCGCGGCAGGGGCGACAGCGCTTGCGACTGGTCGAAAGCAAAGGCGCCCTCGGCATCGCCCTCCTGCAACTGATAGGCCAGATCGCGCAAGGCCATTTCATGGTTGTCCCAGTCCTCCATGACCGTCAGCAGGTTGGGCGCGATCGCCTTGGCCGAAACCGCCTGGGAAAGGTCGTCCGAGACGACGACAAGTTCTCCGTCCCGTGTTCCGTTGTCGATCGTTGCAAGCTTCATCGGTTATTCCTCAAGCAGCATTCTTGCCGCCGTAGCGGCGGACGCGGATATCAGCCTGTTCCTTGTGGCCGGCGAAATTCTCGATGGCGCAGAGCCGCGAGCAGTATTCGCCCACCATGGCGCTGGCCTCGTCGGTCAGCACTTCCTGATAGGTGCAGGTCTTGAGGAACTTGCCGACCCAGAGCCCCCCGGTATAGCGCGCCGCCTTCTTCGTCGGCAGCGTGTGATTGGTCCCGATGACCTTGTCGCCATAGGCGACATTGGTGCGGGGACCGAGGAACAGCGCGCCGTAATTGCGCATGTTCTCCAGGAACCACCGCGGATTGGCGGTCATCACCTGCACGTGCTCGGAGGCGATCCGGTCGGCCTCGGCCAGCATTTCCTCATCCGTGTCGCAGAGGATGACCTGCCCGTGGTCTCGCCAGGACACCCGGGCGATATCGGCTGTCGGCAGCGTCTCCAGTTGCCGCTCGATTTCCTCCTCGATGGAAGAGGCGATCCGCTTCGACGTCGTCAGCAGGATCGCCGGCGAGGTCGGCCCGTGTTCGGCCTGGCCCAGCAGGTCGACGGCGCAAATTTCAGCGTCGACCGTATCGTCGGCGATCACCAGAGTTTCGGTCGGTCCGGCGAAGAGATCGATGCCGACCTTGCCGTAAAGCTGGCGCTTGGCTTCGGCGACGAAGGCGTTGCCGGGGCCGACCAGCATGTCGACGGGACTGATCGCATCTGTTCCGAGCGCCATGGCCGCCACGGCCTGGACGCCGCCGAGCAGATAGATCTCGTCGGCGCCGGCCTTCGCCATCGCGGCGATGGTTGCGGCAGGAGCCACGCCGTTGAGCGGCGGCGTGCAGGCAATCACCCGGTCGACGCCGGCGACCTTTGCGGTCAACACGCTCATATGGGCCGAAGCGACCATCGGATAGCGTCCGCCGGGGATGTAACAGCCGACGCTGCCGACTGGCACGTGTTTATGCCCGAGCTTGACCCCCGGCAGGGTTTCAATCTCGATCTCCTTCATCGATGCGAGCTGGGCTTCGGCAAAATTGCGGATCTGCGCCTGCGCGAAGTCGATGTCGGCCAGCACTTCTTCCGGCAGGCTGTCGATCAGACTTGCAATCTCGGCGTCGGTAAGCCTGAAACTTTCCGGAGACCATTTGTCGAACTTCTCCGACAGCTCCCGCACCGCCGCGTCGCCGCGCGCCGTCACATCTTCCAGAATGGATTCCACGGTCTGGCGGACCTTGCGGTCGGCCTCTCCGGTTTCCGCCTCGTCGGCGCCTTTTTTCAGATATTCAATCACTTCACCTGCTCCTGATGCGCGTGTGCGCTCTCGTATTAATCCGCTGTCCAGCCGCCGTCGACGACAAGCGGAGCGCCCGTCACCATGGCAGACGCATCGGAAGCCAGAAAGACGACAGCGCCCATCAGATCTTCGATTTGTCCTACCCGTCCAAGCTTGATCTTTGACAAAACCTCGTCGCGAAACGCTGTGTTCTCGAAATACGGACGCGTCAACTCCGTTTCTATGAAGGTCGGGCAAAGCGTATTGACGCGAATGCCCATTGGCGCGAGCTCCACCGCCATCGCCTTGGTGAAGCCTTCCATCGCATGTTTCGAGGCGCAATAGAGCGTTCGATTCACTGCCCCGACCAGCCCCATCTGCGAGGATATGTTGATAATGGATCCGGTTCCCGCTTCCGCCGTCAGACGGCGGGCGAAGGCCTGGGTCATGAAATAGGCGGCCCTGACATTCAAATTCATGATGACGTCGAAATTTTCTTCCGTCGCCTCCAGGAACGGGCCGGGCCGATTGGTTCCGGCGTTGTTGACCAGTATGTCGTGGCGCTCGCCTTCGTCTATGAACTTACGGACGGCGGCTGTATCCGTGACGTCGAGGACTGCCGCGCGGGCGTCGCGGCCTTGCGAACGCAGGGCCTCGGCCGCCGCTTCGATCTCGCCGGCGCTTCGTGATATCAGCGTTACGGCTGCGCCGGCCTCCGCCAGCGCCGCAGCACAGGCGAACCCGATGCCTCTGCCGGCGCCCGAGATCAGCGCCTTTCGCCCGTCGAGCCGGAACGTTGGCGTCCTTGGAACCAATCGCGTCTCTTCCACCTGCATCTCTCCCGTCAATCTTGCTGGTCGAACGTCTCGGCAAGATTGGGATCGAATTCACCATCGGTCAATATGAAGGCCATACGGCAAATCTCGTCCGTTCGGTTTGTCCATGCATGAATGGTGCCGCGCTGGACGACGACGTCTCCCTGTTTGAGATGCACCTCGCTGTCGTCCAGCAGCAGGACGATCTCGCCGGCCAAGACGATGCCGTAATCGATCGATTCGGTCCTGTGCATGAGCGGGTGACGGCCGGCCTTGTGGTGCTCGGCGTTTTCTTCAAGCCCCACGGCCGAAAACAGCTTCTTTGCCTGCTCCTTGTCGAGTTGCGGTCCGTCGGGGCCTTCCGGCGGCATGTCGACAATGCGGATCACCGTTCCGTTCTTTGGCGGCGCAGTCCCCTTGTGCCGAACGGTCGGCTCATCGAATTCCGGAAGGATTGTTGTCGGAGTCGCGCTGGTGTTCCAGATCTCGAAGAAGGCGAGCCCCTCCTGCACCGGGCTGGTCGTCACCACGGGCGGATCACCATCCGTCAGCACGATGGCCTTGCCGTTCTCGTCATGCCCCGTGACGACCCGTCTGACCGGTTTGTTCATGCGACTGCTCCCGTATTCGCCGTCTTGGTGGATTCCAGATCGAGCGCCCGCGACACCAGATCGGCGGCGGCGCCGTCATGGACGAAACCGGCGGCGTCGGCGATCGCCGTCTCGATCGGCGGATAGGCGCCGAACTGCGCTTCCAGCGTCGCGTCCGGTGCGTAGTCGACCAGATCGCGCACCGAAGGGCCGAAATGTTCGACCACGCCTTCAACCAGTTCATCCATTGTGAGATGCAGCGCCGGCAGATTGAAACAGCGTCGATCGCCAAGCGCTTCGGCCGAAGCCGTCGCTGCGTGGACGAGATTGTCCACGCAGCGGCGCCGCGACATGAACCAGGAAGCCGCCGTTCGCGAGACCGGGCAGGTGAATTTTTCGCCGGCAGCCAGCGCATGCAGGATGTCGCTCATATAGGCCGAAAGATGCCCGCCGGGCTGGCGGGGCCGGGCAATGATCCCCGGAAGACGCACGGCAATGCCGTCGATAAGGCCGCGCCGCGCGTAGTCGGCAAGCAGGATCTCCATCATCAGCTTCTGGGCGCCGTAGCTCATGGTGGGAAGCGGCAGCGTCGCGTCGTCGACCCTGTCCTTCGGCAGCGGCACGCCGAACACGCCGATACTGGACGAAAACACCAGACGCGCCGGATTGTCCTGCGCCGCGACGGCGGCGAACAGGGCGGCGGTCGCCTCGACATTCACGGACCAGCCGAGGTCGTAGTCGCGCGCCGCTGCGCCGCCAGGCACGGCGGCCAGATGAAAGATCACGTCGCAGGGCTTTTCCGCAATGCGCTGCTGCACCGACGCATCGCGAATGTCGCCTTCCAAAATCACAGCCCCTTCGGGGCCGCCTGACACAACGGAATCGACCGCCACCAGTTCAGAAATCTGCGGAGTATTCGGTGAAAGCCTGCCGCTGGTCGCCAGCCGCTGCAAAAGAGCGGATCCGACGAAACCGCCGGCTCCCGTTATGACGACCCGCATGTCCTTCTCCCCGGCCATTTATAATTTGGTTGGTTGACCAAATAGTGAATTGCGCCTTGACTGTCAAACGCAATCGCATGCCTGGCAGAGCGTGTTTTGCAGGTTGCGCTAAAGGCCTCTTGACAATATTGGTCGGTTGACCAATTAGTAGCCGCCGACTCGTCAGAGGCGCCAGAGGGAGGAGTATGTCATGTTCGAGCCGTTTCCGGGAAATTACGTCTGGAACCTCTCGACCAATCTCGCCCTCATGTGCGGCGGCAATATTGGCGAGATCGACGAGGCGTGTCGTCCGATCCGCGAAGCCGCGGCGAAGGGCGAAGACGCCGGAACCGCGCAGTTCTTCGATTCCTGGCTTCGCGTCGCGCATCAGGTGATAAAGAACGGCGAGGAGGACGAACGAAACAATCGTCTGCTGTCAGCCGGCGTCAAGTATCAGCGCGCTGCAGGCTATCTTCTGGCCGCCGAACGCATGCAATCGCGCGACTACGCGCCTCGCTGGGAAGCGTACCGCACCGGCCTCGAACGTTTCAGGCGGGGCGTTGAATTGCAGGGGGCTGCCTGCGAGTTCGTGCCCATACCTTATGGCGACAGTTACATTCCGGCGTTGTTCGTGCCTGCGTCAAAGACAGACGGGGCACCCTCGCCTGTGCTGGTAAGCTGCAACGGGCTCGATTCCATGAAGGAGCAGATCTATGGCGCCGGCAACCCCGCCGCCTTTGCCGCCCGGGGCGTCGCGACCCTCGTCATAGACCAGCCGGGAACCGGCGAAGCCCTGCGGCACAACAAGCTGCACGGAGTCTATGATTCCGAACGCTGGGCAAGCGCAGCGGTCGACTATCTCGAAACCCGGTCGGACGTCGATCACAAACGCATCGGCATGTTCGGCCTTTCGCTTGGCGGCCACTTCGCGCCGCGCGCAGCCGCCTTCGAGAAAAGGTTTGCGCTGTGCGCCGTCATGGGCGCCAACCACAATTGGGGCGAATTGCAGAAGAAACGGCTGCAGCGCGAAGGCGACCGTCCCGTGCCGCATTACTGGGACCATGTCATGTGGGTGTTCGACAAGCCGTCTCTGGAGGCTTTCATGGAATGGGCGCCGAACATGACCCTCAACGGGGTCGTCGAAAAAATCGAGGTTCCCTTCCTCGTCACCCATGGCGGAAACGATCGCCAGATTCCGGTTTCCGACGCGCACCAAAGCTACGACCAGGCCGTCAACAGCCCGAAGCGGGAACTGAAAATTTTCGACCAGTCCTATTTCGAGGTCGAGCATTGCGGCGCCGACAATGGCACGATCATGCGCGACTTCATCGCCGACTGGGTGTCGGAAACATTCAACGAAATGGGTTAAGGCGGACCCGAGGAGGATCAGATGAGCGCACACTACGACGTCGTCGTCATGGGAGCGGGCCACAACGGCCTGACGGCCGCCTGTTACCTGGCCAAGGCCGGCAAGAAAGTGCTGATTCTGGAACGGCAGGCCTGGCCCGGCGGCGGCGTCGTGACCCGCGAAATCAACACGCCCGGATACAAGCACGACATCCATTCTAGCTGCCACATCATGATCCAGGGCAACCCGATGATCACCGAGGACGAGATCGGACTGATCGGCAAATACGGGCTCGACTACAATTACTCCGACGTGCCCTACGCCTCGATCTTTCCGGACAACGAAACCCTGATCACCTACAAGGATCTCGACCGCGCCTGCGCCGAAATCGCCGAGTTCAACGAAAAAGACGCCGAGACCTACAGATCCTTCGCGACGAATTCGATGAAGATGATGCCGATGTTTACATCCGGCCTCTATGCGCCGCCGCTGCCGCTTGGACCGTTCTTCGCCATGCTCGACAGCTCCGATGAAGGACGCGAAATTCTGGACGCGATGAACCGGTCCTCGCTCGACATCATCGACAACCTGTTCGAGGACGACCGGGTCAAGATCCATCTCCTGAAGCTGGTCACGGAAAATCTGCAGCTGCCGGATGAACTGGGCACAGGCATGGGCATCTATCTCATGCCGGGCATCATCCACACCTACGGCGTCTCGCAGCCAAAAGGCGGATCGGGCGGCCTGACCGACGCCCTGGTTCGCTGCATCGAGGACAATGGCGGCGAAATCCGCCTGAATGCGGAGATTGAAAAGATCCTCGTCTCCTCCGGCCGCGCCGTCGGCGTGCGCATGACGGACGGCGAAGAGATCATGGCGAGTGACGCCGTCATCGGCTCCTTCCATCCACACCTGATCGACAAGTTCGTGGACGGCGTCGCCGAACCGGTCGTCAAACGCGCCAAGCGCGTCAACACGTCGTCAATGAGCCTGTTCGTCAGCCATTACGATCTAAAGGAACGCACCACCTACTACGCGGGTGAGGAGATCACCCGCGCAACGATGCTCGAATACTTCACATTCAGCAAGCTGTCGGAATTGCTCGACGATTTCGACTATCTGCGTCGCAAGCGGATATCCCCGCGTCCACTGACCGGCGGCGGCGACGAGACGCACGCCGATCCGAGCCGCGCTCCGGAGGGCGCCGGCATCTTTCATGCGATCACCATGGCGCCGTACGACATCGAAGGACGCGGCGCGGCCCACTGGGACGAAATCAAGGAAGCAGAAGCCGACAAGAACCTCGAATACTACCGGAAATTCATCTCCAACCTTACCGACGACAACATCATCATGCGCACGACGTGGTCGCCCCTCGACATGGAGCGCTCCTCGCCCAACAGCTTCGTCAACGGCGACATGCACGGTGCCGCTCCCTTCCTCTATCAGTCGATGGGGCACCGGCCGACGCCTGATCTCGGCCAGTTCACGGTTCCCGGCATCGAAAGCCTCTATCTCGTCGGCCCGTTCATGCATCCCGGCGGCGGCGTCTTCGGCGCCGGAAGAGCCACGGCCATCCGCATGTTCGACGACATGGACATAGACTTCGAAAAGGTCATCCAATGAAGATCTACGACAATACCGGCAAGGAACTCATGGATGTAAGCGCGATCCGTCGCGACGGCGACATGCTGGTCGTCAAGGGAAAGATCTTCGGCGCGATGCCGATGACAGCCAAAATCACGCCGGAAGAGGCCCGCAAGGGCCTCAAGATGCTCGATTTCAAGCTCGTGCTCTTTCTGTTGAGCTTCCTGTTCCGTTCGTCGTCGAAGCGCGACAAGGATAAGAATTAGGGCCGCGCTGTCCGAGGCCCTATAGACTACATCAAAGTCAATCGACTTGGCCGGAAGTTCAACCCCGCTGAGGCAGAGTTCATGGCGCATCACGCCGCCGGTACTGATCATTTAACAAGATCAGATACCGCCGAGCGCGGCATGATTATCACAACCAGTGATTTATTAACATGAGACTTCGCCTTATGGCTTGGCTTGTGCAGTTTTTTTAAGATATTTATCTTAGCAAGAACTGCACAAAGCATGTATTTGAAGCCAACGGTGGAAAAATTTGCCTGCAAAGCTATTTTCAGGCTGAACATTCAAAGCCGCGTCCAACTGTAGTCCCACTACATCGAGCGAACGAAGTGAATACTGTTTTCGACAATGAGCAAATTTTCGAACTTGCGCCCATCGCCATGTGGGTCGAGGATTTCAGCGGGGTCAAGGCTCTCTTCGATCGCTGGCGCGCCGAGGGCGTGACGGATCTCCGCTCCTTTCTCAGGAAGGACCCGGATCGGGTTGCCGCCTGCTCGCAGGCTATCCGCGTGCTTCAGGTCAATCGCAGAACGCTGGAACTCTTCGAGGCGCAAGACATGAAGCACCTTGTCGACAATCTGGATTCCGTGTTCCGCGGCGAAATGCTGACCACGCATATCGAGGAACTGGCGCAGCTCTGGGAAGGAAAACTGGAATTTTCCAGCAACGCGGTCAATTACACGCTCAACGGGAGGCGACTTGACATCCAGCTCCATGGTTCGGTTCTGCCCGGCCATGAAGAAACGCTCGACCGGCTGCTGCTGACGACTTCAGACGTCACCGAGCGCGAAGAGCACCGGCGGCGGGAGCAAGCCCAGCGCCGCTATTCGGAAGGCATTTTCGAACATTCTCCGGTTTCGCTCTGGGTCGAGAATTTCAGCGCGATCAAGCTGCTGCTTGAAAGCATCCGCGATCGCGGCATCACCGACCTGCGGGTCTTCACCGACGTCCATCCGGAATTCGTGCGCCAATGCATGAGCGAGATCCGCGTCATCGAGGTCAACAACGCCACGCTCGACCTGTTCAGGGCTCCCGATCGCCGCACGTTGCTGCATCGTCAGCAGGAGATTTTCCGCGACGACATGGAAAAGTGCTTCCGCGAACAGCTGATCGAACTGTGGGAAGGCAGGCTCCAGCACAGCCGTGAAGTGGTGAACTATGCGCTCGACGGGTCCGAACGCCATGTGCTCTTACAGTTTTCCGTCTTTCCCGGACACGAGAACGACTGGTCTCTGGTGCTCGTTTCGCTGACCGACATCACCGCGCGGAAGAAAGCCGAGGCCTATCTCGAATATCTCGGCAAGCACGATGTGCTGACGAAACTCTACAACAGGGCCTTCTACACCGAAGAGCTCAACCGCCTCGAGCGCAAGCAGTTACGGCCGGTGGGCGTCATCATCATCGACATGAACGGCCTGAAGGAAACCAATGACTCGCTCGGGCACGACGCCGGCGACAATCTGCTGCGGCGTATGGGCGAAGTCTTGAACGCCACGGTCTCAAAGCCGAACTGCGCCGCCAGGATCGGCGGCGACGAGTTCGTTATCCTCATGCCGGGCTGCGGCTGGATGGAAATCAATGTCATGATCGACGACTTCCAGAAGCTGCTGAAGACCAACAACCAGTTCTATTCCGAAGCCCGGATCGAGGTCTCGCTGGGCGCCGCCGTGAGCGAAGTCGGCGAAACCATCGAATCCGTGGTCCGTAGGGCGGATCTGAAGATGTTCGAACAGAAGCAGGAATTCTACGCCAGGAAACGCAAGCTCTCGCAGAAGCAGAGCACCGTGGCGTAACGGTAGTCACAACAAGCAAAACCGGCAGCAGTCGGACAGACCGTAAAGCAAGAATGGGTAGACTGCCGCTGTTTCCGGCGGCAGCCCAGATTTTGTTCAGATATTGCAGGCTTTGGCGTCGGCTTCGATCGCGGCCTTGTCAAAATCATTTATGTCTTTCCAGAATTCAATTCCTCCCGGAGTGACAACCGTTTCCGGATCGATTTCGTTCGACAGGATGCCGGCCTCGAGAAGGAAGTCCTGATAGTCGCCCATTGCGTCAACGCTGACGCCGGCCACGACGCCTTCGGGATTGAGCGCAACAGCGTTTTCCTGGTCCCTCAGCAACACCGAAATCATGGCGAGATCGTTGGCCGCCGCCGTTTCTTCGTCGACGCCGGACGGTTTTGAATCCGGGTAGAATTTCCACACCGCCTGTCGGGCGCAGTCGGGGTTTGCCGCAGCGAACACCATGGCTTTGGCGATGCCTCGGCTGACGCCAGTCACCATTTCGGGATCCTCATCGATTTTCCGCTGGCTGGTCGCAAAGGAATAATCGGGCAGCGTCGCCCATTTCGGATCTTTCAATATGGTCAAATCGGGGTCTCTGTTCTGGAAACCCACAAGAGCGGATGACCAGTACATCAGCCCCTGAACCTGGTCATTCTGCAAAGCGATCAAAGGCTGTGCGCCGACCCCGGTCGCGACAAGCGTCAGATCATCGGGGTCAAGACCATTGTCCCGCGCGAAAGCCTTCGCAAGAAGCACGCTGTTGCCGGCGACCGTGACCACGCCGATCTTCTTGCCCTTCAGATCCTGGGCGGTTTTGATCGGACCGTCCGATTTTACGGCTATGCCCCATCCCAGGGAAAAGTTGGTTATCAAGGACCGCAATGGGATATTGTGCTGGCTATTGGCCTGGATGATGACCGAGGCGGACATCTGACCGAAATCGATATTGTTTACGGCGAGTTGTTGGGCTGCTTCGGATGACCCGCTGATCGGGAAAACATCGGCTTCGTAACCTTCCTCTTCCCAGTAGCCGAGCGGACCCGGCAGAAGCAGCGAGAAGTAGCTGATGTCAAGGAAGTTGGTGCCGCTGACGGCGATCTTCACTTTCTGGAGATCGTCCTGTGCAACGGCGTCCACGGCGGCTGGAATGGCGGATAGCGTCGCGAGCGCGATCACCCCTGCCCTCAACGATTTCACGATAGTTCTGGTATGCATGCAATTCCCCTTCTTTCTTTCCAGTTCGGTTGAATTTTCACGTTGCCTCATTGGCAAGCACTCCCTCCCGCTCCGCCCAAAAAATCGTAATATTCCTCAGCACATGAATAATCCGGTGCAGAATTATTCCAATTGCTGAAAGTACAAATATGATTGCGAAACTGCCTGCGGTATCCATTGAAAAGTTTTTCTGCAGCAGCAAATTGCCTAGACCGGCTTGAGATCCGATAAATTCCCCAACTATTGCACCAATGACAGCAAGAACTACCCCAATATCAAGCCCAGCAAAAATATAAGGCAGCGCCGTCTGTAGCTTAACCATGCGAAATATTTGCCATCGTGTGGCAGTGAAAGACTGCAACATTTCGATTTGCTGACGGGAGGCCGCATTCATCCCGGCGATGCAATTGACGACAACCGGGAAAAACACGATCAAGGCGGTGATGACGACCTTCGACATCAGGCCGTAGCCGAACCAGATGATGATCATTGGCGCGATCGCCACTTTCGGCACCGTCTGAAGCGCCACGACGTAGGGATAGACGATCTTCTCCAGCAGCTTCCACTGTCCGATCGTCACCCCGATAATCAGGCCGATCAGCGCGCCGACCACGAAACCGGCGAGGATTTCCCATAGCGTAACGCCAATATGGTAGTAGAAGCTCTGTGTCCCGAGGTTCTTCACCAGGGACGCGGCGACTGCCGAAGGCGTCGGGATGATCAGGCTCGGTATACCAAATCCGCGCACGATGGCTTCCCAGGCGATGATAAGGACAGCGAACAGGAGAAACGAGAGCCCGGTCTCGTGACTGTAACCGATTTTCCTGGATTTTCGACCCGGCTTGCGAACGTCTTGTGTCATGAGTCCACTCCCCGGGCGCCGAAATGACCGCGCACCCGCTTGACGTATTCTCCGAACCGATCCGAGTTGATGATGTCGATATCGCGCGGCCGCGGCAGATCGACATCGATTATCTCGGTGATTCGGCCCGGCCTCGGGCTCATGACGACAATGCGATCGGCGAGAAACACCGCCTCGGCGATGCTGTGCGTGATCAGGAGTATCGTCTTCTTTTTTTCAGCCCAGATGTCGAGCAGTTCGAGATTCATCTGCTCCCGGGTCATGGCGTCGAGCGCTCCGAAGGGTTCGTCCATGAGGAGAAAGTCAGGATCGTGCACGAGGGCGCGGGCTATGCCCACGCGTTGCTGCATGCCGCCAGAAAGCTCCTTGGGATATTTCTGACCGAACCCGTCGAGGCCGACCAACTTCAGCAATTGCTTCGCGGCTGATGAGAATTTGTCCCGGTCCAGCCCCTGTATTTCGACCGGCACCATCACGTTCTGAAAAATATTGCGCCAGGGCAACAGCAGCGGTTCCTGGAAGACGACACCCAGTTTCCTGCTGGGACCGTCGATCGGACTTCCATTCACAAGAATGCTGCCGGAAGATTTTTCCAGTATGCCGGCCAGCATCTTGAGCAGCGTCGTCTTGCCGCAACCACTCGGCCCGACCACGGTCACAAACTCGCCCTGGGCTATCTCCAGATTGACGTCAGACAGCGCGTAGATCGGCTCGCCTTCCAGGGTGGCGTAAGTCTTGTTGAGATTGGTTATCGATATCACCGCGGATTCCACATTATTGGGTATCAAGCATTCTGCCGGCGATCGTCCCACCCGAAAGTCCGGCCGCCGTTTCAAATTCGGGGATGCAATTCAACAGACCGAGAGACGCATATCCGCGCGATTCAGGCCGCCTTGCGCGCAATCCGTTCATGGCGCTCAATGCTGCGTCCCCTTCTGCTGGCCACGCAGCTGTGGCAACATTTCCGCAACAGCGGCCACGCGCCTCAGATCAGCGGCGTATTGTTCGGCTGCGTCCTTCACGATCTCTTCCATGCGATCCATCTGGCCAATAACGAAATAGAAGCCGCGACCCGGTATAACCGCTCCGAGTTCGACCAGAAGCGGCGCCAGATTGACCGTCGGGCCCATTGCGTGGGCGTGATCTGCGCCGGTCAAAAGCGGGATCGCGACCACGCCTGAGAGACCGTTCGCCGGATACCGATCCAGGAAGACCTTGAGCAGTCCGGAGTAGGTCGCCTTGTAGGTTGGAGACGCGAAGATCACCAGGTCGCTGTCAGCGACACGGGCATTCACCGCGTCCATCTTTGCGCTTGGCCATTCCAGGATCTCGTCCCGGTAGTCAGCGAGATCGATTACTTCCGCGCCTTTTGACAAGGGACCGAACAGCTCCGTGGCCAGAGTTGTGGCGACCTTGAGAGTACGCGATCGGGGCTTGGGGTTTCCGACAACAATAGACAGTTTCAAAGTCATTGCGCACTTACTCTGCATACCACGCCGTACTGCGACATGGGCGACAACACCTTTTCCGCAACGGCCTTGAGATCCTCAACGTAGTCAGGCACGATCAGAATCACGCCATCCAGTTCACTTTCGGAAACGATGTTGGCGATGCGCCGGCACAGCGAGTCATAGGAACCGACGAGCGTACTGGAAGGAACTGCGGTCCTCTTTCCTTCGCCCGCCATCCGTTTCGATGCGGCGCTCACATCCTTCGCGTTGGGATTCATGTCGTATCCCAGAGCGATATCGTCCAGACACTCGACGTCCACGCCTTCGTTGAAATAGTCGAGCCTGGCCTGGGCTTCCTCGTCGGTCGCGCCCGGGATCACATTGAGCAGACCATAGATCTTGAGATCCGTCTTGCCCATGTCCCTGGCCACAGCTTTGGCCTGCCGGCCAATTTCAATATATTTGCCTTCTCCCGACCCGATGAAGGCGATGTCGCAGTTTTCGGCCGCAAACCGGAAACCTCGGCCGGATGCTCCGGCGTTCGCGAGAGGCGGCAGTGCGGAAGGCTTGGGGCCCATTGTCGCCTCTTCAAGTTCGTAAAATTCGCCTTTGTGGGACACAACATCCTCTGTCCACAATCGCTTGACGACCTTTATCCATTCATCGGCGAGATCGTAGCGTTCATCGTGGCTCAATCCGTCCCTCCAAAGTCCGACATGGGATAAATCCAGGTAGCTTGATCCGGTCACCAGGTTGAGCCCGACGCGCCCCGGCGATATCTGATCGAGCGTCGTCATCATCTTGGCTATGATCGCCGGTTCATAGACGGTCATGTGAATTGTCCCGAAGACGCCAATGCGGGATGTCGCCTGCAACAGGGCCGCTGACGTCGTCATCGATTCAAGCGAACGCATCCAGTGTTCCGAAGGTCCCTTGCGGCCACGCCAGATGCCCGGGCTCAGTACAAAATCGAAGCCAAGCGCTTCGGCGCCGCGGACGACTTCAAGAACACGGCGAAAAGAACCATCCTCGACCGCAGGCGAATTCACCGAGTGGATCCAGCCATGATTGCCAACCGGTATGAAAACACCGACATCGATCACTTTCGTCAATTCATTCTCCAATTTTTCAAGGACCTCGCTATTCCTGGCCTGCTTCCGGTTCAGGCATGGCGGGAATGTGTTTCATTGAGTATGCGGGCGTCGGACCCGATCTGCGCGCCGGGCGCATAGGCGACGACGTCCACTTCCAGCACGAGTTCGGGAAGCATCAGCGCCACCACCTGCACGCCAGTGCTCGCCGGACGGTGATTGCCAAAAAATTCGTCCCGCACTTCCCAGTATTGTCTCGTGAAAGTCATGTCTTCCATTGGAGTTGTCAGATAGTTGGTCAGTCTGATTATGGAATTCAGATCACATCCGACCATGCCAAGGCGCCGGCGAACGTTGGTGAAAATCTGACGCGCTTGCGCCTTTATGTCGCCTGCGCCGACGACCGCTCCATTCTCGTCGAATGCAACGACGCCCGACAGCCAGATGAAATCACCAGCCTGAACCAGATGGCACATGGGCTTCGTTGCGTCCCATAGCTGCTTCTCGACGACAAATTTGGGATCATTCATGTACTCTACTCCAAATCCGATTGCCCGTTTGAAACCAGGATATCAACATCCAATTACTTTGCACTGCCTGATCAACCAGCTATCATTTCATGGTCGCTGTCACGTCTCCGAGATGTCTGTACTCTCCATTGAAATAAAGAAGAGGTTCTTTGTCCTGGTGATTGCCGGGATGGATTCTCATTACTTGACCTATAACAATGTAATGGTCTCCAGCACGATGCTCGTTTGCTATTTTACAGTCCAGAAGCAGCAACGCGCCGTCTATCGCGGGGTTCTGGCTCGGCAGCATGGACCATTCGATACCCTCCCACTTGTCGACGCCTTTGCGCGCAAACTGATTTGAAATCGATTGCTGGTTTCGGGTCAGCACATTGACCGAAAACTTTCCGGTTTCGCGAATTCGCGGATAGCTGGATGAAGACCTCATGACGCTGAATGAGATCAGCGGCGGATCCATCGAGACGCTGTGGAACGACTGGCAGGTGAACCCGATCGCTTCGCGCCCATCGTGTCCGGCAATCACTGTAATCCCGGAGGCATAGAGCCCAAGCGCACTACGAAATTCGCGAGAATCTATAGCTGGGCCGTCGTGCGTTGAGTGTTGAGCTTCAAGATTGTTCATGCTGAAAGCCCCTTTGGCGCTCCTGGATCGCCATTGCCTCTCAGCGATCCTGCGATCGCTGTCAGATCGCCGATATTGGCGGCGTATTGGTCCGCCGCCGCCTGCACGATTTCGTCCAGGCGATCCATATGGTCGATGACAAAGTAGAACCCGCGTCCGGGAACCAATGCGCCAAGCTCCACCAGCAGAGGCGAGAGGTTGACTGTCGGGCCCATGGCGTGCGCATCGTTCGCACCTGTCAGGAGCGGAATGGCCACGACGCCAGACAAGCCGTTTGACGGATAGCGGTCCAGAAAGACCTTGAGCAAGCCGGTATACGTCGCCTTGTAGGTCGGCGAGGCGAAGATGACGACATTGCTGTCGGCAACCCGTGCGTTGACCGAATCCATTTTCTCGCTGGGCCATTCCAGGATGACGTCACGGTAGTCGGCAAGATCGATTATATCCGCGTCTTTTGACAGAGAGCCGAACAGTTTGCCGGCCAGCACCGTCGCCACCTGCAGGGTGCGCGATTTCGGTTTTGGATTCCCCACGACAATTGACAGTCTGAGCGTCATTATTCCTCACAGCAAGTTTGCAGGAAGTAAGACGTGTCACGACTACGAACGGGGAAACCCTGCCTTTGGACGCATGACCTCAGCCCGTGCAGACAACAACATGTCTCACAAAACCGAGGTATTTTGGCCCGGCAAAACCCGCACCAAGGTGTTTTGGCTCAGTACGGAAGCGGCGAAATTCGCCTTTCGTGTGAAAAGCTAGCACCAACCTTGCGATGACGTCAACAGGTCATTCGCCGAATGCCAGCGAGTCATTGCTTCACCAAATCGGAATGCTTTCACACCGGAAGATAGCTGCTGCTCTTGACCTCTTCCATGACCGCGTAGGTGTGTGTTTCGCGCACGCCGGGAAGCGGCAGGATCACGTCGGACAGGAAAGCGCGGTAGGCGTCCATGCCCGAGACGCGCGCCTTGACCAGATAATCGAAACCGCCGGCGACCATGTGGCACTCCATTACGTCGTCGCTGCGCTGCACGGCGCGGGCGAAGGCGTCGAAAGTCTCCGGCGTGGTGCGATCAAGCTTGACCTGCACGAAAACAAGAAGATGGCGGCCGAGTTTTTCCGGAGACAACACCGCCTGGTATCCCTCGATAAAGCCGTCGCGATGCAATCTCTTGACGCGCTCCGCCGTCGCCGTCGGCGAAAGGCTGACGCGATCCGCGAGTTCTATATTGGTTAGCCTGCCATCACGCTGAAGCGTACGGAGAATCTTTCGGTCAATTGCGTCTATGCTCTTCATCACACCATCATATTTCCGTTACGCCCGGAAAAACACTACAACTCGATGCTGATTTGGTGAATGGCGCGATACGAATTCAGGGCTTTTTCCTGACGGAACGGCCCCAGGTGTCGCTCAGCCGGTAGCCTTCCGGCCAGGGATCGTCCGGATCAAGCATGTGCTGGTGGGTTCCGGTGATCCAGCCGCGACCGCTGATCTCCGGTACGATCGCGGGCCCGGTTCCAACGGTCGCGACTTCAGCAATGCGGCCGGCGAAAGTCGATCCAAGGACCGAGGTCGCCGTAAACCGGTCACCGACCTGCATCAAGCCGCGCGCGTGCAGCAGCGCCATCCGTGCGGAAACAGCGGTCCCGGTGGGGGACCGGTCGATCTTGCCCGGTCTTATGGCGACGGCCGATCGCGCCTCCAAACCGTGCGCGCCCTCGGTCAGCGGCCCTGCAAACAGGCAGAAGGAGATATGGCGCCATTCGGGAAGGTCCGGGTGTTCGAACCCTATTTGCGCGTTGGCGGCGTCGCTGATCCGCATGCCCAGTTCGGCCAGATCATGCGCCTCATCGGCCACAAGATCAAATCCGAGAGCGGCGGCGTCGACCACGACGAAGCTGTCGCCGCCATAGGCCGTGTCGACATTCAACGTGGGAAGGCGCTCCACTTCCAGCGCAGCGTCGAGCCGTCCCGCGAATGACGCGACATTGCGAATGTGGATGCGCTCGGCCTTGCCGTTGCGGCATTCGGCCCGCACGCGCACGAGCCCGCCCGGCGCTTCCAGCGTGAGAAGGGTTTCCGGTTCCTGCATCGCGATGACGCCGCTGTCGAGCAGGACTGTCGACACGCATATCGAATTGGAGCCGGACATGGGCGGCGTATCCTCGGGCTCCATGATGATAAAGCCCATTTGCGCCTCCGGATGCTTCGGCGGGACCAGCAGATTGACATGGCGAAAGACGCCGCCGCGCGGTTCGTTGAGCACGAAGTTGCGCAAGGTCCCGTCCGTCTCGATCCAGTTTCGCTGCTCCCACAGCGTATCGCCCGGCGGCGGGGCGACGCCGCCGACAATGACGTCGCCGACCTCGCCCTCCGCGTGACAGGAGACCACATGAATTGTTTTCGTACTGCGCATGAGGCGAGCATACCCGGATATCGCCGCGAATCGAACGGATTAAAGAGAATCATGCGACGCTGTTTGAGAAAAGACGGCTTCGACGCTATTGTCCGGCTGCTTTCCTTGCATCCGTCGGCGGTTCATGTCTCTGTTAAGTTCCGGATGTAAAACACTTACCAGCACCCTGCCTCACACATTTCCACCGCCGGCCTGCGCATTATCGGACATCTATTCATGAGTTTCGTCAATCAGAGCCAATCGCCGACATCTTCCAATTCTCACCGGAATATCGACGACGATCCCGGCGTCGAATCCTACCGCACTATCGATCGCATGCAGGAAGCCACGCTCGGCCGGATGACAGGCGGATTGTCGCCTGCGGCCCTCGCGCTTGCCTTCTGCGACTGGTCCCTCCATCTGGCCGCAGCCCCCGGAAAGCGGATGGAGCTTGCCGAGAAGGGCTGGCGCACGGCTGCGCAATTCGGCGAGCATTTGATGACCGGCGGTTCGCAAGCCCCGAGGGGGACAGCCCCTGTTCCCAGCGATCATCGTTTTGACGGCGACCACTGGGACAAGCAGCCCTACGCGACCATGACCCAGGCCTTTCTCCTGACCCAGCAATGGTGGCAAAGCGCGACGCGCGCCGTGCCAGGCGTCAGTCCGCACAACGAGGAAGTCGTCTCCTTTGCGACTCGCCAGATCCTCGACATGTTTTCTCCCTCCAACAACCCTTTCACCAATCCGAAAGTAATCGACAAGACGATCGAGACCGGCGGCCGAAACCTTGTCGAGGGATTCCAGAACTATATCGCGGATTTCGCCAGGCAGGCGGCGAGCGACAAACCTGTCGGAGCGGAGGACTTCGTTCCGGGCAAGAACGTCGCCGTGACGCCTGGCAAGGTGGTGTTTCGCAATCACCTGATCGAACTGATCCAGTACGCTCCGCAAACCGACGAGGTGCTGGCGGAACCGATCCTGATCGTGCCGGCCTGGATCATGAAATATTACATCCTCGACCTTTCTCCGGAAAATTCCCTCATTCGCTATCTCGTCAGCCGCGGGCACACGGTTTTCTGCATCTCGTGGCGCAATCCCGATGAGGAAGACCGCGACCTGACGATGGACGATTATCGCAAATCGGGCGTGATGGCGGCTGTCGACGCGATCAGCGTCATTGCGCCGGAACGCAAGATCCATGCTGCCGGCTACTGCCTCGGCGGCACGCTGCTTTCGATCGCAGCCGCGGCCATGGCGAGAGTTCGCGACGACCGGCTGGCGTCGGTGACGCTGCTGGCCGCCCAGACCGATTTCACCGAACCCGGCGAACTCGCGCTGTTCATCGACCACAGCCAGATGAACCTGCTGGAAAGCATGATGTGGGATCGGGGCTATCTCTCCGCAGACCAGATGGCCGGCGCCTTCCAGATGCTGCGAAGCAACGATCTCGTCTGGTCGCACCTGGTGCACGACTACCTGATGGGCGAACGCACGCCGATGATCGATCTCATGGCCTGGAATGCGGACACGACGCGCATGCCCTATCGCATGCACGCCGAATATCTGGAGAAACTCTACATCAACAATCAGCTGGCCGGCGGCCATTTCATGGTGGACGGCCGCCCGGCCGTTCTTGAAAACATCCGCTTGCCTTTGTTCGTCGTCGGCACGGAAAAGGACCATGTCGCGCCCTGGCGCTCGGTCTACAAAATCCACCTGCTGACGGATACAGACACCACCTTCGTGCTGACGAGCGGCGGACACAACGCCGGAATCGTCAGCGAACCCGGACATCCGCATCGTCATTACCGCATTGCACAAAAAAGCATTGACGATCCGCTGCTCGGTCCCGAAGAATGGGTAGCGGCTGCGCCGAGTAAGGAAGGTTCCTGGTGGGAGGCATGGAGCGACTGGTTGACTGAGCACTCATCGAGCGAA
Organism: Rhizobiaceae bacterium MnEN-MB40S; assembly: GCA_024343425.1. Lineage (GTDB taxonomy): Bacteria > Pseudomonadota > Alphaproteobacteria > Rhizobiales > Rhizobiaceae > Flavimaribacter. Next base: position 10,592 of record BRLC01000022.1, on the reverse strand, counting down.
CGGGTTGGACCGCCAAAGCTGTCCCCCGGCGCCGAGGGCTCGGCGCTGCTCTGCGACGCGCCCGGCGTCTATGTCCTCCAGCAATGAGAGATCGATGAACAAGGAATTTCTGAGAAACCGAACCTTCGACGAGCTTCAGCCCGGCGACAGCGCCTCCATGGTTCGCATCGTCGGACGCGACGACATTGATCTCTTCGCCGCCGTTTCCGGCGACGTCAATCCGGCGCATCTGGACGCGACCTTCGCGGCCACAGACCTGTTCGGTCATATCGTGGCGCATGGCATGTGGACGGCCGCGCTGATTTCCGCCGTGCTCGGAACGAAGCTGCCCGGACCGGGCACAATCTATCTTGGACAGGACCTCAAATTTCTGAAACCGGTGGCGCCCGGAGACACGGTGACGGCTTCGGTCAAGGTGCGCGAAAAGAAAGACAGCAAGCGGATTGTCATCCTCGACACCGAATGCACCAACCAGGATGGCCAGCAGGTTCTATCGGGCGCCGCCACCGTGATCGCGCCGGACACCATCATCGAATGGCCGCGAACAACCCTGCCGGATGTTTCGCTGCGCCGGCATGACCGCTTCGACAGCTACGTGAAGAAAGCCCGCGACTCCGGCATCGTTCTGGCTGCGATCGTACATCCCTGCTCGCCGGAGGCGTTGATTGCGGCTATCGAAGTCTACGAGGAAAAGTTGCTGGAGCCCGTGCTCGTCGGCCCGGAAGCCAAAATCAAGGCGGCGGCCGAAGCCGCACAGGTTTCAATCGACCACCTTGTGATCGAGGACACGCCGCACAGCCACGCGGCGGCCGAACGCGCAGTCGAAATGGCGTCTAGCGGACGGGTCGGCATGCTGGTCAAGGGCAGCCTCCACACCGACGAACTGTTGTCCGCCGTTGTGGCGCGCGGTTCGCCGCTTCGCACAGAACGGCGCATCAGCCATGTCTATGCGATCGACGTGCCGGCCTATGCGAAGCCGCTCGTCATCACCGACGCCGCAGTCAACATCCAGCCCGATCTCAACGGCAAGCTGGACATTTGCCAGAATGCGATCGATTTCCTGCTTCGGCTCGGATACGAAGAGCCGCTGGTCGCCGTGCTGGCCGCCGTTGAAACGGTCAACGAGAAAATGCAGGCGACGCTTGACGCGGCCGCGCTGACCGTGATGGCGGCCCGGGGTCAAATCACCGGCGCGAAGGTGGACGGCCCGCTCGCCTTCGACAACGCGATTAGCGTGGACGCCGCCAAAACCAAGGGCATCATTTCGCCGGTCGCCGGCAAGGCGGATATCCTCCTTGTGCCGGATCTGGAGTCCGGCAACATGCTGGCCAAGCAACTGATCTACTTCACGGGCGCCACCGCCGCAGGTCTGGTGCTGGGCGCGCGCGTGCCGATCGTGCTGACCAGCCGCGCCGATTCCGTCATCACCCGAATTGCGTCGGCGGCGCTTGCAAAGCTCGTCAGCGTCAGGGACCCACTCACAAGGATAGCCGCAGAATGACCAACCTTGCGGGAAAACGCGGTCTCATCGTCGGGATCGCGAACCAGCACAGCATCGCCACCGGTTGCGCAAAAGCGTTTCACGCCGCCGGCGCGGATCTTGCCGTCACCTATCTGAACGAGAAGGCGAAGCCTTATGTGGAGCCGATCGCCGAGGCTCTGGAAGCACCAATATTCGCTCCCTGCGACGTGCGCGCGCCGGGACAGCTTGAAGCGGTTTTCGAAGAGATCGAGCGGACCTGGGGCCAACTCGATTTTCTGCTCCACTCCATTGCCTTTGCGCCGCGCGAAGATCTCCAGACCAGCGTCGTCAACAGCTCGCCGGAAGGCTTCGCGCTGGCCATGGACGTGTCGTGCCATTCCTTCCTGCGCATGGCGAAGCTTGCAATTCCGCTGATGAAGAACGGCGGCAGCCTGTTGACTGTCAGCTTCTACGGCGCCGACAGGGTGGTCGAGCACTATAATCTTATGGGTCCGGTCAAGGCGGCGCTGGAATCCAGCGTTCGATATCTGGCTGCGGATCTCGCCGATCACGGCATTCGGGCGAATGCGATATCGGCCGGTCCGATCGCCACACGCGCCGCATCGGGCATCGACCGCTTCGATGCGCTTCTGGACGAGGTGCGAGCCCGCACGCCGGCAAACCGTCTGGTCACGATCGAGGACGTCGGTAAAGTGGCGACTTTCCTGGCCAGCGACGACAGCGCGTCCATGACGGGCTCGGTCGTCTATTCCGACAACGGCTTCCACACGGTCGCCTGACGGCGAAATTCAGCGATCCTCGGCCTCGACCAGGCGACCAAGGAGCTGCAGCAGCGTTTGCTGCTCCTCCGGGTTCAATGACGCGAGCGTCTGCGCAGAGCTTTCGATTTCCAGGGGAATGAGCCTGGCGATCAGGCTTCGACCTTTCTCAGAAAAATCGATGACCAGACGGCGCGCGTCGTCTGGCGCCGGCCGGGTTTCAAGCAGGCCACGGCGTTTCAACCGCTGCACGACGTCGCGGATATTGGCGGGCTCCATGCCCACCAACCGGCCAAGCCGGTTCTGCGACATCGACCCGCGTTCATAGAGCCGCGCCATGACGCTGAACTGCGCCGGGGTGAGACCATGGTCCGCAATGCGCCGAAGCAGATTTCCACTGGCGCGCTGATAGGCGCAACGCAGCAGGAAGCCAACCTGACCGTCGAGACTGTAAGCGGAAGACGGGTCTTCAACGCCATGCGGCAGAGCGGCCGCCTTTTCAGTCGACATTGCTTTCGTCGCGATACATTACCTTGTGACGGGTGCGGGCGATCCACTCGTCGATTTCCGCGTCGGTCATGAAATGCGTCTGGTCGAACCGGTTCCAGTTGACGACCTCGTTGAGTTTCTTCTTCCAGCGCTTGTATGGCTTCTTGGCTGCGGGGCCAAAACACATGATATCAAGCACGGAGAGTTCTTCCGGGATTCCCAGCAACGGCTTCATCGCCTTTTGCGCCGCTTCCTGGCCGATCGCAGTCACCCACCAGACATTATAGCCAAGCGCGGCGGCGGCAAGATGCGCCGACATGGTTGCGGCCGCGACGCTTTGCAGGAGAATGCGCTCGGCGTTCTCCTTGTACATCTTGTCGAGATCCGATCCGTCGTTCAGGACGGGAAAGGCCTTGATCCAGCGGAAATCGCTGGCGACAACGATCAGGCCAGGAGAGGTGGCGAGCCCGCGGTAATCCGGCGTCGGAAACTTCATCTTCAGCCTGGCGCGGGCGACCTGCTCGGCCCGGAAATATTCCATGATCTCATTCTTGAGAGCCTGGTCCGTCACCACAATGAAGTGCCAGGGCTGGGCGTTGGCGCCGGACGGCGCGTGCCGCGCAGCTTCCAGGATCATTTCGTAATGCTCTTTCGGAACAACGTAGTCCGGATCGAACGCCCGCACCGTCATGCGCTTCTCGACGACGTCCATCAGGGCGTCGTAGCGGCTGCGGTCGGTCTCTTGTAAAGCCTGTGACATGAAGTCCTCCCATATCGTTATGATCATAACGATATGGTCGACGCTCCGGACTGTCAATCGGGTCGTTCAGGACTGCCGGCCGTCCTCCGGTTCAGCATCCAGTCGCGCCCTGACCTGATCGACGATCGCCCTGACTTCGGCGGCCATGCGCGCCTGCTGCGCGAAGGCCTCGGTTGGCTCCACACCCGGATCCTCCTCCTGGTCGAGGATGTCGCCGTCCCGGAGGATGCTGTCTAGAAAACCGTCGTCCGGCGCATTCCGGGCCAGTTGCCAGACCAGGTGCACGATCAGTTTTCGCTGGGCGTTCAGCCGGCTTTCGAGTTCGCTCACCATCGGTCCGGTCATGACAATTTCCCTTTCTGCAAGTTCGACTCTAGCAACGCTCCGCCAGTCGTTGACGTTCCCGCCCGCGCCGACACAGAACTTCCTATGATTATATCGCCGACACCGGTGGACGCCGAACGCCACTGCATTAGATTGCCGTGAAGATTGACCTGCTGAACATCGCGACCGAATTGAAAACGAACAAGGACGAGGAAATGAAAACACTGATTGCGCTTGCCTCAACCATTGCGATGCTCGCCACGCCTGCACTCGCTCAGGACATGCGCTCCACCCATGCAACGATTTCCGGAAACGGTGTCTCCGGCACGGTGACAGTCGCCGAAACAGCCTCTGGTATGGCGCACATGACAATTGACATCAAAGGCGTGCCCGCAGGCGCGCATGGATTCCATGTTCACGAGAAAGGCGTCTGCGACGCCGATGACGGTTTCAAATCCGCCGGCGGGCACCTTTCGGGCGGCATGAATCACGGGGTCGAAGACAGCAATGGTCCACACGCGGGCGACCTGCCGAACCTGCACGCCGGCGAAGACGGGATCGTGCAGGTTGAGTATTTCACGGATGGTTTCAGCCTAGACCCGGACGCCTCGCCCACGATCTCCGGACCCAACGGCGCGGCTGTCATTCTGCACGCCGGCGCCGACGACTACGCCTCGCAGCCTTCCGGCGACGCCGGAGACAGGTTGGCTTGCGGCGTTCTGTACCCGCCGCAATAGAATCAATCCTCGATGATCGGATCCTGGGTGAACTTGCCGCCCTGGTATATGGCGACCGGATCATCCGGCCCGGGATCCGGTTCATTGGCATAGACGCGATCGCGAAAAACCGCCGAATTGTCCTTTGGCCTCCAGCCGAGATAGCGCACCGAACTGTTGTCCCACCACACGGTGTCATTGTCGGAAACGCCATAAATCACCGGGCAGCCCAGTTTCGGCGCCTCGAACACATAAACGATCAGCGAGATCAGGTCGTCATAGCTGAGCCACGTCGCCAGAAACCGCCGGTTCGTTGCTTCAGGATAGCTCGAGCCGATCCGCACCAGCGCCGTCTCGACGCCGAACTTGTCGTGGTACATGCTGGCCAGGTTTTCGGCGAAGCATTTGGAAACTCCGTAGAGACCGTCCGGCCTCAGCGGCGCATTCGCATCGAGACGCCGGTCCTGGCGATGAAAGCCGACGACGTGATTGGAGCTCGCCATGAATATGCGGGGACCGCCATTTTTCCGCGCCGCCTCATAGAGGTTGTACACGCCCTCGATATTCGCTTTCAGAATTCTCGAGAAACTATCCTCGACGGATATTCCTCCGAAATGGACTACCCCGTCGCATCCGGCCACCAGATCGTTGACGGCGTCGTAGTCTGCAAGGTCGCAATTGACGATCTCCTCATGCGGCGCGGCCGCTCCCAGATCGACGATATCGGAAACCCTGATCGTATCGGCAATATAGGACAGGCGCTCGCGCGCCACCTTTCCAAGGCCGCCGCCAGCCCCGGTGATCAGAAGCCGTTTCAAGAGCTTGGTCATGGCAATCGATCCTTTTCGGTGCTTTCTATCGTCGTTATTCGGGGATCAGCGGGTGAGATCGCCGATATAGGCCTTGTGAAAACGCCGATAGCCCCGCTCCGTCGTCCGCAGGTGGTCGCGCACAAGCCTGTGCAGTTCCGGCAACTTGTAAAAGGGAACGACGGGGTAGCTGTGATGCTCGGAGTGGTAGGGCATGTTCCAGGCAAGCTGCCGCACGACGATATTGGTGAATGTCGTGCGGCTGTTTTCGAGCATGTTGGCGACGAAGGGGCAGCGACCATGCTCGGCGAGCAGGTAGAGCCGCAAAAAGGGTTGCCCGAGAAGAACCGGCACGATCCAGACATAGACAGGCAAGGTTGAGCCGGCATAGATCGAGACGATCGCCAGCGCCACGTAGAAACCGAGCATCGCCCTTGCTTCCCTGCGCACTTTCAGCCGTCCGGACGGCGGCGTAAAGCTGTCGTTCCCACCATCAAACGCGAGGCGAAACAGCGTTTTTATCTGGCTTCGCCAGACGGGAATTCCGGAAATATGAAAGACATACTGGGCGACGGTCTCGGGTTTCGGATCGGCCAGTTCGGGATCGTTTTCCGGATCCTGCGTATGGCGGTGATGCGCAAAATGGAAATAGCGAAACCACTCGGACGGCAGCAGGATCGCCAGGCCGCAAATGCGGGCGACCCAGCCATTGATCCACTGCGACGCAAAGGCCGTGCGATGCACTGTTTCGTGCAGGAGCGTGAACAGAAAAACGATGAGGACGCCCTGAATGGGCAACAGCAGCGGCCAGAAAGGAACGCGCCATGCAATCAAACAGCCGACTGCAATGATCGCGCCCCAATGCAGTGCTAGCGCCAGCAATCCGCGAGCATTGGATTTGAGCGTCAGGCTGCGGCGTTGTTCGGCGGAAAGCGTCCGTATGAAGGCGCGGTGATCCATGGTTTGTCAATCTTATAAAGTATCGGCAAACCAATCATAGACGACCGCGTTGGAGAGTGGAAGATTGCCGAGCTGGCAGTGCATGTCGGCGCCTTCCTCGACGGTGAATATCCGGCTTGTGGCCGGTCCCGAAACGGCGCTGCAAAAGGTTTTGTGCTGGTCGAGCGCCTCCGCGCCCTCGCCAGTCCCGACCATGCCGAGCACCGGGCATGCGATATCGGCGAGACGGTCCGTGGCCCGATAGGCTTCGAGTTTCTCGAACCAGCCGGAAAAGGTGGTCACACCGAAACGGCGACACGCCGCCTTGAAGCCGAGCTTGACGCTGGGCGGCATAAATTGTTCCGGAATGTCGTCCACCTCGTCGAGGCTGACATCCTCATCCTCGTCGCCCTCGCCCGCCTGGACGAAACCGCTCATGTAGCCGAATAGGTCGATAATCGGCGAATTGGCGACCAGCGCCCGGATCCTTTGATCGCCTGCGGCGCCGCGAATGGTGAAATATCCGCCGAAACTGATGCCGTAGAGTCCGAGTTTCTCCGGATTGACGGCGTTGATGTCCAGGCAGAAATCGACAATCGCTGCGATCGGCGTCTCGTAATCGGGCCGGAAGATCATCGTTGCGTCGCGTCGCAGGGTTCCGACTTGTCCCGGCCCCTCGGCGATCACCACATTGAATCCGCGCGCAAGTCCGTCGGCGGCGGTCTGGAAATAGAGCTCCTCTCCTGTTCCGTCGAAGCCGGTCATCGCGATGACTGTCCGACCGTCCCGCGCGCCGCCTGCAGGTTGAAGAAAGTAACCAGGCAGCATTTTTCCCTCGAAGGGTATGTCCACCGGCTTGACTGAATGGGACATCCGGGAGGCCGCTTTGATGAAGGCGTCGCGGCTTTTTAACCCGTAACCGAGACCGTCCGGGCCGAACGGATCGGAAAAATATTCTGCTGATCGATAATAGCTTGCGGCGCGCAGAAGATGACCGCAGGCGCTCACGTCATGGCCCGCCGTAATGGCTCTTTCGGCGAGGCCAGACAGCATGTCGGCCTGAGCTGCGAAGGCGTCCGGCCATGCAAAGGCGTTGTCATCCGGGATTTTGGCTCGCGCGGCGAAGATTTCCCCGGGCGCGCCGCCGGCGGCCGTCGCGGCGCCCAGTTGACGCATAAGCTGGAAATCCATTTCCGGCGACGCAAATCCGGCAATTCTGGTGGACGTCCGCTCAACGCCTGTCATGTTTCCACTCCTGGTTAGCGAAACGACGGTGAAGCGAAGCCTGCAAGCCTGTCAAGACAAACGGCGCCTTGCGGGAGATCTTCTTCAGGACTGGTCTATTTCACAAGAGAACGCTAAAGAGCTCAGTCAAAGGACAAAAGACGGACAACCGTCATCCTGGGGGAAGCGGCCGACAGGCGAAGAAAACACAAAAACGAGAGCTTCGGTTAGAAATATCCATGCCCACATCCACCGCAAGGCGCAACCATCTCTGGCTGTGGTTCCTCTGGCTTGGCGCGTTCTATGTCGTCTGGGCCTGGCTGGTGTTCGGAATGGACAATGTCGCCGCGACGCTCGCCCACTGGCCGATCGCCGCGGCCATGGCTCTTGGCAGCTACGTGGCCGGCTCGACCCCGATGGGCGGCGGGACCGTCGGATTTCCTGTCCTGGTTCTCTTCTTCGACATGCCGGCGAGCATGGGGCGGGACTTCAGTTTCGCGGTGCAATCCGTCGGAATGACCAGCGCCAGCATCTTTATCCTGTGCCGGCGGCAGGGGCTCGCGCGCTCCATGCTGTACGGGGCCATTCTGGGCGCGACGCTCGGCGTTCCGCTCGGCATATACTTTGTCGCGCCGCTGTTTTCCGACCTCTGGATCAAGATATCGTTCGCCGTTATCTGGTGCGGGTTCGGACTTCTGCACCTCTATCGTCTCGGAGAAATCGCCGGTCATCAGGGCATGACGGAGTTCAGCGAGACCTGGGATTTCCGGATCGGCGCGGTCCTCGGCTTTCTGGCCGGCGCAACCGTGGTTTCCGTCACAGGCGTCGGCATCGACATGGTCGTCTACGCCTGCCTCGTCCTCCTGTTCCGCACGGATCTCAAGATCGCCATTCCAACCTCTGTCATCATCATGGCGTTCTGCTCGGTCTACGGCGTCCTGATCAAGCAATTCACCACCGGAATGCAGCCCGGAACCTACGAGAACTGGCTTGCGGCTGCCCCGGTCGTGGCGCTCGGGGCGCCGCTCGGCGTCTTCATCGTCGGCCTGATCGGACGCAAGCCGACGCTTTTTTTCGTGGCGATCCTGTGCGTCGGACAATATGTCTGGACGTGCTTCAACGCCTTTCCCTCGCTGGGCTGGCTGGGCGTCGCGGTCGCCTGCGTCCTGGTCGGAATTCTCCTCTACGCCTTCGAACGCCTGCGCCGCTACGGCGATGTGCTGGCCGGCGACCGGCCGGTCTCCGATGTCAGCCACGAGGCGCATCTGTCGAGCCTCGGCGTCGAGGAGATCGAGCCGCATGTTCACACCGATAAATAATCAGCTGTCGAATGGCGCTTCCATAATATCGACGCCCGAAATGAGACTGACAGCGCCGCGGCGACGCATTATTGTGCCGCCATGCTCTTTCAACTGCCCGACCACGACACACTCTACCAGGCGCTTTTAGATCGCGACGAAGCCTATGACGGCCGAGCCTTCGTCGGCGTGACAAGCACAGGCATATTTTGCCGCCTCTCCTGTCCGGCGCGCAAGCCGAAGTCTAAAAATTGCACATTCTTCGCGTCTGTTCAGGAATGTCTGGAAGCCGGCTTTCGTCCTTGCAAGCGATGTCATCCGATGGCGCCGGCGGCGGAAGCCGACGCATCGGTCCAGCGCCTCGTGCGCGCGCTCGAAGAGCGTCCGCAGCATCCCTGGAACGAAGGCGACGTGGCCGCCATGGGACTGGATCCGTCAACCGTGCGGCGCGCCTTCAAGCGGCACTATGGAATGACGTTTCTGGAAATGGCGCGGCTTACACGCATCCGGACGGGTTTCGAGACACTGTCGGGAGGCGGCCGCGTCATAGACGCCCAGCTTGACGCCGGTTTCGATTCCCCGAGCGGTTTTCGCAACGCCTTTGCGCGACTGCTCGGACAGCCGCCCGCCTCCTTCACAGGACGTGAACTCCTGAAGGCAAGCTGGATCGAGACCCCGCTCGGGGCCATGATCGCAGTGAGTGACCGGCATGTGCTGCATCTCCTGGAATTCATCGACAGAAAGGCGCTTCCAGCGGAACTGAAGCGTCTGCGGACGCACGCGAAAGGCGGGATCGGCATCGGTCGCGAACCGCCGACGGAACAGGCGGAAGCAGAACTCGCAGCCTTTTTCTCCGGCAAAAGCGTCGAGTTCACCGTTCCCCTGAAGTTTCATGGCAGCGCGTTTACCTGTGAAGTCTGGCGGGCGCTGAGGGAAATACCGGCCGGCGAAACCCGCAGCTACAGCGATCTCGCGCGAACCATCGGAAGGCCGACTGCGACACGCGCGGTTGCGCGCGCCAACGGGGCCAACCAACTCGCTCTTGTCGTGCCATGCCACAGGGTCATCGGCGCGGACGGTTCGCTGACCGGATATGGCGGCGGCCTCTGGCGCAAGCAGCAGCTGATCGAACTTGAGCGGCAATATGCGTCGCCTGCCTGGCGCGCAGATCATCGGGAGGAAATCGCATGAACCAGTCAGAGAAGGCGGCGGCATTCGCAGCCATGCATGTCAAAGGCGCCCCGCTCATCCTGTTCAATATCTGGGACGCAGGCAGCGCCAGGGTCGTCGCGGACGCCGGCGCGCCGGCCGTGGCGACGGGAAGCTGGTCGGTCGCGGCCGCGCACGGCTATCAGGACGGGGAATCGATCCCGCTCGAGCTTCTGGAGGTGGTGACGAGCCGCATTGCGGCGACAGTCGACGTTCCGATGACGGTGGACTTCGAAGGCGGATACGCGGCGGGCCCGGAAGGCGTTGCGGCCAATGTGATCCGTATCATCCGGTCCGGCGCAATCGGCGTCAATTTCGAGGATCAGATCGTCGGCGGAGAGGGTCTGTATGACATCGACATCCAGGCGACGCGGCTGCGGGCTGCTGTTCAGGCAGGCGCTGAAAGCGGAATAGCCCTCTTCGTCAACGCCCGCACGGATATCTTTCTCAAGGAACGCGACCGCTCAAAGCATCCGGCGCTGTTGCAGGCGGCCAAAGACCGGGCTGAGGCCTATGCAGAGGCCGGCGCCAGCGGCTTTTTCGCGCCCGGCCTCGTCGATGTCGATCTTGTCGCGGATTTGTG
>BRLC01000021.1 GCA_024343425.1 Rhizobiaceae bacterium MnEN-MB40S | reverse complement strand
GTCACGAAAGGATTAGGTAGCCGTCTCGCGGACGGCAAACCGTCCCGCAACGCGCGCTCGTAGCTCAGCTGGATAGAGCACCAGACTACGAATCTGGGGGTCGGGAGTTCGAATCTTCCCGAGCGCGCCATAAAATTAAGGACTTAGATACTGTTCCATCGTTCTGATGTGGCATGTGTCAGTACTCTATCAGCAAACGAGAAAAATCGCATTTGTTGGAGCTGCCTGCAAGGAAATCTCCGATGAACAAAGAATACCTGCGTGTCCTGCTGATCGGGTCCACCGGCGTAGTGGGCAAGCATGTCCTGGAATTGGCGCTGGCCGAAAAGTGCTTTACTGAAGTTATCGCGCTGACACGCCGGCCCCTGCCAACGCACCCAAAGCTGACCAACCCGGTCGTCGATCTCCGCGATTTGCCGTCCGGAACCGACTGGTTCGCCGTGGACGGTGTGATCTCCGCGCTGGGCACCACCCAGAGGATTGCCGGCTCGCCGGAGGCGTTCCGGGAAGTCGACTACGGGCTGAACATGGCCATCGCCCGAATGGCGTATGAGGGCGGCGCAGAACGCTTCGCCCTAACCTCTTCGCTCAGCGCCAATGCGTCGTCCCGCTCCTTTTATCTTCGCACCAAAGGGGAGCTTGAGCGCGACCTCCAAAAGATCGGCTTTGCTTCCCTGACTTTCGTTCGTCCCGGCCTTCTTGGCGGCGCGCGATCCGAGCGGCGACTGGCCGAGGAGGCTGGCAAGCTGGCATTGGGCCTGCTCGGGCCTCTCCTCCCGCCTCTTTGGCGGATCAGTCGGCCTGAACGCGTGGGCAGCGCTCTCGTCGATGCAATCGTAGAGGGAAAACCCGGGCGCCACATCGTCGAATCTTCGCAGCTTGCCTGATGGGCGATGACATTCAAGTCAGTGGCTGACATTGCGGTGATTTTGTAGCGTGACAACTACGCGCCTCACGAGTTCGATTTCAGGTCTCGACCTGAACCTCTTTAACATCGGCCGGATCCGGCTGCGATGCGAAAGCGGTCCAGGCGTCATATTGAGACAGAAAAATTCGACCGTTCAGTTGATCGATAAAATGTGATCGTTTCAGGCGATCCATAACCGGTCCCTTGACCTCGGAGAGGTGAAGGCCGATTCCCATTTCTCCCAGGCGATGGTTGATGGATTCAAGGCTTTCGAGAGCCGAATAGTCCACCTCGTTGACCGCGGAAAACATCAGCACGACGTTACGGAGCCCGTCGCTCTCAATAGTGCGTTTTTCAATCATCTCCTCAAGAAATCGGGCATTCACGAAATACAGGCTTTCATCCACGCGAAGTGTAAGGAGGGTCGGATCGGTTTCGACCTTGTGGCGCAAAATGTTGCGGAAGTGTTGGGTTCCGGGAACGAGGCCGACCTCGGCCACATGCGGCCGCGATGTCTTGTAGAGCTGAAGGAGGATCGAAATCGCGACGCCCGCCGCGACGCCCAGTTCCACTCCCAGTCCCAGTGTGAGCACGATTGTGGCTGCGACCGCGGTGAAATCCGCACGAGAATATTTCCATGTCTTTTTCAGGATGGACAGGTCCACGAGACCGAGGACCGCGACGATGATCGTAGCCGCGAGCGTCGCGTTCGGAAGGTAGTAGACCAGCGGCGTCAGCGCTATGGCGGCAATGGTGAGGCCAATGGCCGTGAATGCGCCTGCTGCGGGCGTTTCGGCTCCCGCGTCGAAATTGACGACCGACCGGGCGAACCCGCCGGTAACCGGGTAACCGCCGGTAAATGCCGCGCCGAGATTGGCGCCGCCGAGGCCGATCAGTTCCTGGTCCGGATTGACCCTTTGACGTTTCTTCGCGGCCAGGGTCTGTGCGACCGAGACGCTTTCGACAAAGCCGATGATTGAAATGAGGATAGCAGGCGCAAGCAGCGCTTCCAGCAGGGCAGGCGAGAAATCCGGCAGAGTGAGCGGCGGCAGGCTTTGAGGGACTTCGCCGACGATCTTTACGCCCCGATCGGCCAAATCGAATCCCCAGACGGCGAGGGTCGTCGCCACAACGGCGGCGACCGGACCGGCCTTCGTGAAGATATCCGCGAGCAGATCCGGCGCCCCGAGCTTCTTGAGCGTTGATTTGAGGTTTTTGCGAATCCAGAACAGGAAGCCGGTCGCCAGCACGCCTATTGCGAGCGTGATGCTGTTGAGCTGCGAAAGATGCGCGACGATGGAGCCCAGCATTTCAGGCAGCGTGCGCCCATCTGCGCTGACGCCAAGGATGTGTTTCAACTGGCTCGTCGCAATCAGAATGCCTGAAGCGGTAATGAAGCCGGCGATGACCGGGTGACTGAGAAAATTGGCCAGGAAACCCAGCCGGAACAGGCCGAGCAACAAGAGAAAGGCGCCCGAAAGAAAGGCAAGGCTAAGCGCGGCCGTAGCGTAACCCGCCGTACCCTGTTCCGCGACTTGTCCGATCGCCGATGCGGTCAGGAGAGAAACGACGGCGACCGGCCCGACAGCCAGCGCGCGGCTTGTGCCAAAAATCGCATACAGCATGATGGGAACAATCGAGGCGTAGATGCCCGCCTCTGGTGGTAGGCCGGCCAGCATCGCATAGGCGAGCGATTGCGGGATCAGCATGATCGTCACGATGACAGCCGCGATCAAGTCGTTGGAAAATGTCTTCCGGTTATAGGCTCGGGCCCAATCGAGCACAGGGACATAGCGGCTGAGTTGATCGATCATTCTGTCGTCCGAAATAAGAAAGGGACGGAGCATTTCGGATCCGTCCGCAAGACGTTGCGCAGAAGAAAGAAAGCTGCGCTGTGTTGTTGCGCCGTGAAGGCTGCCCGGCGCCGACTTCCTGTTTCTCCGGCTTCGCCATCCATTCCCGACCTCTGAGCATCGCTTTCCAATAGATCGGCGGAAGCATTTTCTCCTTGAGGAACCAGGCGGCGCGATGGTTTCGCGCCGTCTATCAGATAGAGCGGAAAGCTCGGCTTCAGCGCTCCGCCATAGCCGAATTCGGCCAGAGCGATCTTGCCGCGCTCAACGGTTGGTGGGCACGATCCATAGCCGTCATACTGCGCAACGGCGGAACGTCGTGCAATATCAGCGACACTATTGTCCGCCGCGCAGCGGCGGCTGTCCGTGCGATCGTGAACAGGCTCCGGATCCGGAAGTCGTCCGGATCCGGGGACCCAAGCCTATTCGGCCGCCGCCTTTTTGTCTTCGGAACCATATGTTTTTGCGAGTTTCGAGGTGAAGCGGTTCAGCGGCACGCTCAGAACCGCACGGCCTTTTGCGTCTTCTTCCGGAAGACGACCACCGCGGATATTCACCTGGAGGGCGTAGAGCATGCGATTCGGCAACGGCAGCGTCGCATCGCGGGCATCGCGTGTTTTAATGTACTCTTCGCGGCTTACGCCATCCTTCACATGTATGTTTGAGGCCTTGTGTTCTGCGACGGTGGCCATGCATGCTTCTTCACGCCCGCCCTTGCAGTAGTCGTGGCCGACGAAAATCCGGCTGTCACCCGGATTGGCCAGAATCGCCTGCAGCGTTTCCCACATTTCAGCGGAAGAGCCGCCCGGAAAATCACAACGCGACGTCCCGCTGTCAGGCATCATGAACGTGTCATGCGCGAATACCGCGTCACCCATTGTGTAGGTCACGGAGGCCAGCGTGTGACCCGTTGAAAGCGTGATATCAATCTTGCAATTACCAACTGTGATGCTGTCGCCCGGCTCGAAAAGCTGGTCCCAGTACTCGGGATGGCCCTGCAAACCATCGTCTGCATACATATCCGACCAGATTTCCTGGACCTTCAACACCCGCTTTCCAATCGCTTGCCTGGGCGCGTCGCCCAGCTTTCCTTTGATATAGTTGGCGGATGAAAAGTGATCGGCGTGGGGATGCGTGTCGAGAACCCATTCCACGGTCAGGTCTTCGTTGGCGATATACGCCAGAATTTCGTCCGCGCTGTAGGTCCAGGTCGCGCCTGCCGCGGGATCGAAATCAAGCACGGGATCGATGATAACGGCTTTGCGCGTCTGCGGACACCACGCCACATATTGCCATGATCCGCTGGCGCTTTCGTAGAAGGCGGCGACATTCGGGCTGCCAGGAGTGGAGGATGCCGGGTGGAACTGCATTTTCTGTTTCCTCTCTTTTTGACGACTAGATTCGCGCTGCTTTAGTTTCTTTGCTCGCGCCGAATTTCGACAGGAACCTGGCAAGGAAGATCCCCGCCACGAGTGCAATTGTAAAGACAAAAACCTCCCAACGACCCGTTCCAAGCGCTGGCAGGGCGCCACCCGGACAGAAGCCCGAAATGCCCCAGCCAATGCCGAAGACGGCCGAACCGACGATGAGTTTCGCATCGATATTACGCGAACCAGGCAGATAGAAATGGGATTCGTATATTGGCGCGTTGCGTCCGAATACCAGTTTGTATCCAACGTATGTCGTTAAGAGCGCCCCGCCCATAACGAGGATTAGCGACGGATCCCACTCGCCCGCAATATCAAAGAAATTGAGCACTTTTGCGGGGTTCGCCATGCCGGAGATTGAAATTCCGACGCCGAAGACGACGCCGATCAGGTAGGTTGCGATCAGTTTCATGGTTTCAGGCGCCGATCATGTGGCGGATGACGAACACGGTGGCGAAGGTGGAGGCCATGAAGGTCACCGTTGCAGCGATGGACCGCGGGCTGAGACGCGCCATCCCGCAGACGCCGTGTCCGGAAGTGCAGCCGGAGCCAAATGTCACGCCAACCCCGACGATAAGGCCGCCGACAACAAGAGCAGTGGTTGACATCGGCGTCTCTACAGCGGGCATTTCTCCGGAAACCAGCCAGACGACCGCAGGACCTGTCACCATTCCGGCCAACAGAGCCGCGCGCCATGCAAAATCGGACGCGGACGACGGTTGAAACAACCCGGCGAGAATGCCCGTGGCGCCCATAATCCGGCCAATGAACAGCATCAGCATGATGGAAGCGATTCCGATAAGCACGCCGCCCGCCAGCGACGCCCAGGGCGTGAATGCGGTTTCGATCATTTGGCGGTCCGGCAGGTGCTCAGGCCAATGACCCGGTAAAGCGGGCAAAAGCCAGCCAGCGCCGTGATCACGAAAACGACGGCGATGATCACAGCGATCCAGAACAGGACGCCCGAAAACGGCGACGCCGCGCCGAATGCGCCAAAAAGCAGAGCCGCTGCAATGACCAGACGCAATACGCGGTCGATTATTCCCATATTTGTGGACATGTCCTCACTCCGTCGAAAGCCAACGCGTGAATTATCGCACGATGTGGCGTGTCCTGACGGTGACATAGTCACAAAACGGATCGTGGAGACGAAAGCTGAGTCTGATCAGCCCTGCCCGCCGGACGACTTGACCAGTCGCGCGAGGCCGGGTCGTCCAGTCAGGCGCACTTCGCCGCGGGACTGCTCGATCCATCCACGGCGCTGAAACTCAGACAATGTCCTGGAAACCACTTCCCGAGCCGTTCCAAGTTCGGTGGCGAGCACGGCGTGCGTGGCGTTGACAACTTCATCCCGGTTCGCCAGTTCCAGCAGGCGCGAAGCCAGCCGCACATCCACGCGCTGGAACACGATGTCGTCGATGAGAGTAAAGAGGTCGGTTATCCGTCTGGAATACGCCGCGAAGACAAACTCTCGAAACGTCTTCGATTTGGCGACGAGTTCGTCGAATGTCGTTCGCGGGATGGCGACGGCGGATACGTCGGTCTCTGCTATCCCGTCCGCGGAGTAATCTTCATGAGCGAGCATGCAGGCGGTGGTTAGCACGCAGCTTTCTCCCGCATGCACCCGGTAAAGGAAGACTTCACGCCCGGTATCCGATTTCTGTTGCACCCTGACGGTGCCTTCTAGCAGCAGCAGCAGATTGTCCGGTGACTGGCCTGGAGCGAAGATCTGTGTCCCGGCCCGAACCGAGACGAGTTGGCTGCCCGATTCGAGCTCCGCGCGAATGTCGGCCGGCAGCCGGCTCAGCCCCTCAAAACTGTCGATCCACGATTCTTTCATCTTCTCGCTTGCCTCGCGTTGTCACGTGAATGCGGAAGGACCTGATAAGGTTGCAACGAGTCGGTTCTACCGTCATCCGGCTCCCGGCGCCAACAGAACTCAGCTGGTCTCGCGCCTCGAACGCGCGCATGGATTTCAGATGAGCCGATATTGACGGGCCTTGTTGCGGAGGAAGGGCAGGCCACGATCCATCACTTCCTCGAAGCTGTTGGCCACCGGACGCCAGACGGACAGACCGTATGCCAGTTGCGGGGGCATGTTGATAAAGCTTTCCATCGCCATGCCACCCTTGTAACCGATCGCCGCCAGCGCGCCGAACACCGCGTCCCAGTCGCAACATCCTTCTCCGGGCGTTCCACGGTCGCTTTCAGACAGGTGGATGTAACGAAGGTGGTCGCGGGCGTCGAGTATGCCGTTGGCTATCCCCTTTTCCTCGATATTCATATGGTAGGTGTCGAGGTGGATGAAGATGTTGTCGGCGCCGATCCTCTCGATCATGTCGCGCGCCTGCCATGCAGTATTTATCAGATGATTCTCGTACCTGTTGACCGGTTCAATTCCGAAACCGATGCCGAGACGTCTGGCATGTCCGGCGGCCGCCTCAAGCGCGCGCGCGACATTGTCATATTCTGGCTGTGTCGGAGGAAGGCCGGTGCGTTCGCCGATACCGCCGAAGGTCACGCCGGACAGCGCTTCGGCTCCCATCGCCTTGGCGGTGTCCATTGCGTCTTTAAGATGCGCGATTGCGCCTTCGGGATTGACCGAGCACCAGTTCTCCTTCGGCAAACCAAGCGAGCACACTGCCCGCAGATCGTGCTTTTCCAGCAGAGAACGTGTGTGCGCCGCGTCGACGATCGAAGTATCAAGCAGCGCGATTTCGATGAAATCCATGCCGTAGCTCGCAGCGGCCGGAATGGTGACCTCGGCCCCGTCCCGGTCCCAGTGCATTGTCCACATGCTTGTGTGAACGCCAAAGCCCTGCATGTTCGTCTCCCGCACTAAATGGATGAAAGACCGGCGCGCAAAGCGCGCTCGGCGTCCTGAAATGCGTCATAGGCTTTCAGGCGCTCTGCATGGATCGCAGCAATTCGCCCGTCGGCTGGCTCGAACCGCGCTCCGACATGCGACATTGTGCGCATGCAGTCCTGCAGCGTCGGCTGATGACCGGAAGCGATAGCGCCAAGCATGGCGGCCCCGAGAAGCACGGGAGCAGGGGATGTCGTCGAAAGCACCGGCCGTCCGCAAGCGTCCGCCAGAAGCTGCTTGATCGTGTCGCTTTCGGCTGCGCCCCCGCTGAGAACGACCGCGCCGGGCGTCACGCCATGCGCGCTCTGCGTATCGAGGATCTTGCGAAGTCCGTAACCGACGCCGAGAATGGCAGCCACATAGGATGCAACGAGATCGTCGAGCCCGTTTTCCAGAGTTAGTCCCGATATGACAGCGGTGGCGTGCGGATCCGCGTAAGGCGCGCGATTGCCCAGGAAATCGGGCACGACAATGCGACTTCCTGCCAGTTTTACGGCTGCGCTTGCCTCAGGATGCCTGCGCTCAACCTCAGCCAGGAGATAGCCTTGCACGGTTTCGCCCGCCGCCTCGGCCAGGGCTTCGGCCTCGGCCCGCGCCGGGTGCGTCGCAATGAGATGAGCGATCGCTTCGCCCGCCGCCGACTGACCGCCTTCGCTCAGCCACAAGCCCGGAACCATGGCGGAGAAGTATGGTCCCCATACTCCGGGTACAAAATGCGCCTCACTTGAAGAGGACATCGTGCAGGCGGACGTGCCGAAAACATACGCCATCGTCCGTTCCGGGCCGGCGGCGTGATCCGCCCCGACAGTGCCTACGCCTCCGGCGTGGGCGTCGATAAGGCCGGTTCCGACCGCCGTGCCGGCGAGCAGTCCAAGCGCATCGGCCGCTTCTTGCGTCACGCCGTTGCCGAGCGGCGCGCCGGGCGAGAGGATTTCCTGCCCGATACGGGCGTAGTTCTCTCCGGGTAACTCGCCCAGGCCGATCTCTCTGAAATAGCTTGAATCCCATACGCCTTCATGTGCGAGGTAGGTCCATTTGCAGGTGACCGTGCATGCCGAACGCGCCAGCGAGCCGGTCGCGGCCCAGGTCAGGAAATCCGGCAGGTCGAAAAACTGACCGGCGCGATGGTATGTCTCCGGCATGTTTTCCTTGAGCCAAAGCAGCTTCGGCGTCTGCATTTCCGGCGAAATCCGCCCGCCGACATAATCGAGAACCCGGTGGCCGAGGGCGTTGATCCGGTCCGCCTGTTCAACGGCGCGATGGTCCATCCACACGATCACATTGCGAGCGTGATCGCCGGACCGGCTGACGCTCAATGGTTTCATGTCCTTATCAAGCACGACCAGCGAACAGGCGGCGTCGAATCCTATGCCCGCAACCCTGTCAGGGGCTATATCGGCTTCCTTCAGAGCCGCGCGAACCGAAACGCAGACGGCTGACCAGATATCATCCGACGACTGCTCGGCGATGTCTCCGGTTTCACGCCAGATGCGGATGTCGTGCTTGTGGCTGGCGAGCAGCGCGCCATCGGCGTCGAATACGCCCGCGCGTGCGCTGCCGGTTCCGACATCCACGCCAATGAAAACCGGATCGGACATCGTCAGAGATCCACCGCATTCGGCAGAAGCACGAGATCGCGGATCGTCACGTTCCTCGGCCGTGTGAGCATGAAGACGACGCAATCGGCGACTTCCTGCGGCTGCATCAGGCTTCCCTCTGCCAGCGCCTGATCCATTTTCGCTTTGGGCCAGTCGTCCAGCAGGGCTGTCACAACCGGACCAGGCAGGATTGCGCCGACACGTACGCCGTGCTTCGACATTTGTCGGCGCACCGTATGCGTAAAAGCCTGCACGGCATGTTTGGAGGCGGTGTAGATCGGCTCCCACACGACAGGAATGACGCCCGCGACGGAACTTGTCATGATGACGTCACCGGCTTTTTGCTGAACCATATGCGGCAGCACGGCGCGAACCGATCTGAAGGCGGCGTTGATATTGAGATTGAGCACCCGATCCCACTGATCCGGGTCGCCTTCGAGGATGTCGCCGCCGACATAGGCGCCTGCATTGGCGTGAAATATGTCGAGGTCGCCCGCGGAGTCGAGGATCTGCGGCACCATTTCCGAGACGCTGTCCGGGTTCATCAGATCGGTGATGATCGGAAAGGCGTTGTCGCCGAGATCGGCGCAGACCCTTTGAAGCGCATCCTCGTCGCGGTCGACAAGCGCGACCTTCGCGCCTTCAGCAAGCAATTGTCGCGCGCAAGCCAGACCGATGCCGGACGCCGCGCCGGTTATGGCCGCTGTCTTGCCCTCCAGACTGATTGTCACGATGTCCTCCTCATTTGCTTGAATAGCCGCCCTCGATCATCATGATCGCTCCGTTTACGAGATCCGAGGCGGGTGAGGCGAGATACAGCGCCATGTCGGCGATCTCGATCGGTTCGCCGAAGCGGCCAAGCGGAGTACGGGCGATGAACGGATCTTTCTTTTCCGGCGGAGACCAGAGTTGCTTTCCCATCTCTGTCAGCACCACGGTCGGGCAGATCGCATTGACCTGAACATTGTGCGGCGCGGCCTCCGTCATCAGCGATTTCGTAAGCGCATTCAATCCGCCTTTTGAGGAGGCGTAGGCGGCATGATCCTCCAGCGCGATAACGCCTGTTTGGGACGAGATGTTGATAATCTTTCCGTGTTTGCGGACCATCATCCCAGGCAGCAGCGACTTTGCGAGAATGAATGGCGCGGTCAGATTGACCGCGAGCGTTCGGTTCCAGTCCTCGAGCTGAAACTCCACGACCGGCCCGGTGATCGCGACGCCGGCGGAATTGACCAGGATATCGATCCGGTCGCCGCTGGCGGCAAGCGCCCTGGCGGCGATGTCGGCGGTCTCTTCGGGGCTGGCGAGATCGCCGGTGATGGCGGTGAAACGACGTCCCTTCGCCTCGACAATGCGCGAAAGATCGTCAAGTCGCTGCCTGGATCGCCCGTGTCCGATGATATCGGCTCCCGCGTCGGCAAAGACCTCGGCGATCGCCCAGCCGATGCCAGAGGAGGCGCCGGTTACCAGCGCGGTGCGCCCGGCAAGACTGAATCGCTCGACCCACTCAGCCATGGTTCACTCCAGATTTGTATGATTGGCGCGCATGGCGTCCGGCGAAATTTCCATCCGTTCGCGCAGATCGAGCACCAGTATTTCAAAGAACAGGAACATCAGCGCCTCGTAGAGTGATCCCATCGGCAGGATGGAGGTGGCGGCGTCGCCACGATCCGCGGCCATCGTTTGCGCCGGCAGGTGTATGACAAGGTCGGCCTTCATCGGGACCGCGCCATCTGGTTCGGCGGTCACACATATCACTTTGGCCCCGGCCTTTTTTGCAACATCCATCAGGGCTTCCACGGTCGAGAAATGTCCGGGGCCAGCGCTTACGACGAGAAGGTCTTGCGTAGTCACCGCCGGCGTCGTCATGTCGCCGACGACATGCGCGTCGAGGCCGAGATGGAAAAGCCGCATTGCGAGCGCCTTCATCATCAGACCTTCCCGGCCGACGCCATAACAGGCAATGCGTTGCGCTGTGGTCAGCGCCTCCGCCAGGCTGTCGATCTGCTGCAGCACGTCGGCGCTCAGACCCGGGCGCAGCTCGGCAAGAATGAGATCCGCGAGGGTGTCTCTTTGCAGCGCCATGGCCTATCCTTCCCCGACCTTGATCTGGATCTTGACATCCGTCGGACGGGCCTCGACGGCGCGGTCGAATGCAGCGATGCTGTCCTTGAATGCAAAGGTTTCCGATATCAGGGGTTTGAGATCGACCTTGCCTGACGCCAGCAGCTCGATCGCCCGGTCATACATGTTGGCGTAGCGGAAAACCGTCTCCATCCTGATTTCCTTGGACTGGGCGAGCACGATATCCATGGGCACAGGTTCGACCGGCATGCCCACCCAGACCACGCATCCGGCCGGCGCCACGGCCTCGAGCGCGGACTGTACCGACTGCGCGGCGCCGGCGCATTCGAACACGACATCTGCGCCCCATCCGTTCGTCGCCGCCGCGATGACGTCAGAAGCGGAATCGCGCGCCGCATTGATCGGATGGATGTTGTCGTATTGCGCTGCGACCGCAAGCTTTTCGTCCACCAGATCGGAAATATAGACTTTGGAGCAGCCGCCCGCCAATGCAGCGAGAGCCACCATGGTTCCTATCGGGCCGGCGCCGGTCACGAGCGCAACGTCGCCCGGTTTGATCCGGGCGCGAGTGGCCGCCTGCATGCCGATGGCGAAAGGCTCCACCATTGCGCCTTCGGCGAAACTGATGTGGTCAGGCAGGCGATAGGTGAAAGCAGCAGGATGGACGACGGAGGGCGTCAGGCAGCCATGCACCGGCGGCGTCGCCCAGAAGCGAACGTCTGGATCGACGTTGTAGACGCCCATCTTTGCTGCTTTCGAAGCCATGTTCGGAACGCCGGGCTCCATGCAGACCCGGTCTCCAACGGAAAGATGTCTGACCTGCCTGCCGACCTCGCTGACAACGCCGGCGGCTTCATGTCCGAGCACCATGGGCTCGCGAACCACAAACGGGCCGATCTTGCCATGGGTGTAATAATGCACATCGCTGCCGCAGATGCCGACCGTATCGATTGCAATGCGGACATCGTCGGGACCCAATGCATCCGGCAAAGCGATCTCTCTGAGCGCCAGTTTGTCTTTTTCTTCCAGAACCAGGGCAATGGACATTGTTATCCCCTTTTACACATCAATTTTCACGCCGGCCAGGCGGTGTTGGCGCAGACAGCAATGCGTCCGCCGTGTCGGCGTCAGTTACAAGCGTATCGACGAAACCGCGCAGAAGGGCTGCGCGGATGATCGGAACCTTGTGCATGCCGCCCGCTGCGAGAACGACGTTCGGGATCGCGTGCAGGTCGGCCAGAGACACCCCGATAACCCGGCGGTTCAGTTCATGGTCGATCACCTCGCCTTCGGCGTCGAGCACATGACCGATGATATCTCCGACGCCGCCAAGAGCAATCAACTCTCCACTGTCGATGTCCCGGGGCAGCGCGTCGCGAACGAGCAGAGAGCTGGACAGATCTCCCGTGGCCAGCGCGATCGCGCCGCACGATCGGATTTTCTCCAGCATTTCCACGATCACGTCCTGCTCCATGAACAGTTTCTGGCTCTCGGCGCTGCCGGCAAAGAGCGGCGCGGTAAAGAAGCTGTGCTCCGCATTGCACAGGTCAGCGAGGCGGGTGGTGATCTCGTAACCGTTGACGTCGGAGCCGCGGGTCACGCCTCCCATCACCGAGACGATCTCGAGATCCGGGCGGTCGACAGGCCGGATGAACCGGGTCGCCAGGTTCAGCGTGTTGCCCCAGGACATGCCGAACGCGGTTATGCTCCGGTCGGACAGGACCGCGCCGAGATAGCTGCCGAGCCCGGCGCTTACCAGGGTGGTTACAGCGTCGGGATCCTCGGGCGTCGGCACGACGACAGCGCGCGTCAGACCGAAAGCGCGCTCGAGTTGCCATTCCTGTTTGACCGCTGCGGTGAAGATCGAATCGATGCTGACGCGCAGGATTCCGCGTTGCCGCACTTCGCTCAGGGCCTTGTTGACGCGCAAACGGGTTACGCCAAACCGCTCCGCGGCTTCGGCCTGGGTCAGACCCTCGAATTCGCAGGCCCAGGCAAGACGAACCAGAAGCTGCTCTTCTTCATCGATCTGGTCGATCTTTATGCGTCGCGACATGGCGCCTCACCGGACGATTGGGTGGAAGCCGCCGAAACGGCGGACATCGTTACCTATCACTTCACCGCGCCCATGGTCAGGCCCCTGACAAGTTGTTTGGAGGCGATCAGCGCGAAGATCAACACCGGGATGACGATCAGCGTGGAGGTCGCCATGATCTTGCCGTAGGGCAGGTTGTATCCTTCCATGAAAGACACCGCCATTGCAGGCGCGGTTTTCGCCTCCGTACGCGTCAGGATCAGGCCGAACATCAGTTCGTTCCACGAAAAGATGAAGGAGAAAATCGCCGAGACCGCTACGCCGGGCATGGCGAGAGGCAGACAGATCTTGCGCATGATCGTGAACTGCGACGCCCCCTCCAGCCGAGCAGCCTCGTCGAGATCGTAGGGAATGCCGCGAAATTGATCGGTGACGATCCAGATCACGATCGGCAGATTGAATGTCAGATAAATCAGTATCAGCGTGATGTGCTTGTCGAGAAGGTTGAGGCTGCGGGCGATCAGAAAGAACGGCAGCGCCAGCACGATCGGCGAAACCATGCGGTTGGTGATGAACCAGAACCACAGATCCTTCTTGCCGCGAAACTCGAAACGCGCCAGGGCGAAAGCGGCGGGCACGCCGAGGAGAAGCGCCAGCGCCGTCGTGCAGACTGCGATGATCAGAGAATTGATCAGCGTTCTCAGCACAGCGTCTTCGAACAACGCTTCCCGGTAATTCTGCAGCGTCGGCTCGAACAGCCATACGGGCGGCGCCTCGAGCGCCACGATCTGCGTCTTCAGGGAGGTCGTCACCATCCAGTAGAACGGGAAGACGCAGACGGCGATAATGACGAGGATCAGGACAATCTGCCAGAGAAGGGAGCGGGACGTGTTCATCGCTCAGACCTCCTTGTAGAAGACGCGGATGTAAATCTGCGCCAGAACGATGGTGATGATCAGCAGGATAATCGCCTGCGCCGAGGCCAGTCCCTGATCGAAGCCGCGAAAGCCGACGCGCTGTATCATCAGCGATATGAATTCCGTGGACGATCCCGGACCGCCTCGGGTGAGAGTGAAGACCATGTCGAACAATTTCAAGGTGTCGGCTGTGCGCAGGATCAGCACCGCGACGAGTCCCGGCAGCAGAAATGGCAGTTGAACGTGACGCAGCACGACCCACCAGCTCTTGGTCTCGAGACGCGCGGCCTCCTCCACCTCGCCCGGAACCATGGTCAGGCCGGCCAGCAGCACGAGCGCGACAAAGGGCGTCCACTGCCATACGTCCCAGAAGATGATCATCGCGAATGCGTTGGTCGGGTCTCCGATCCAGTTGATATTGGCGCCGCCCATGAGCTGATTCACGACGCCGAATTTCTGATTGAACATGACTTGACCCAGAAGACCGACGACGGCGTAGGTCGTCGCCATGGGCAAAACGAGGCTCAGGCGCGCCAGCGTCTTGAGCAGGCCGAGCCCCGGCTTGTGCAGAATAAGCGCAATGCCCAGACCAAGAGCGATCTGCAGCGGAAGCGCAGTGCAAAGAAGAAAGAACGTCCTGCCCATGGCCTGCCAGAAAACTTCATCGGTCAGGACGCTCCAATAGTTTTCGAGGCCGATGAACTTAATTCTCTTGAGTTTTGTGAGATTAAAAAAATGAAGAGAAGTCCAGCCCGCATAGAGCAGCGGCGCGATTCCGACAATGGCGAGGCCGAAAACGGCCGGACCGATAAAGGCAAAAATCGTGCGTCTGGAAACCTGTGCGCGCATGGTGCTCCTCCGGAAAAGTCGGTTGCGGAGACGACGCGATACGCCGTCTCCGCATAGCTTGGGAAGATGGCCTCTTACTGGGCCAGCGGCTTTTCGCCGGAGTAGTAGCCGGCGTCTTCAAGCACGGTCTCCATGCGGGAGCCGATTTCCTGAGCGCCTTCCTCGGTTGTCACTTCGCCGAGCATGATCTTCGTGCCCCACTCCTGGACGATTTCGGTGATTTCCGGCCATTCGGCGAAACGCGGACGGAATTCCGGCACGCCGTCCTGCCAGCTCTCCACGAGCGCCGGGACGAACTTGTATTTTTCGGCCAGCGCCGGGTCTTCGTAGGCTGACTGGCGAGCCGGCACGCCGCCGCGCTCCAGATACTCGAGAGCATTGGCCTTTGAAGTCGCCCACTGAATGAACAACCAGGCCGCAGCCTGTTCGGCTTCGTCCGCCTGGCTGGCGACAGCCAGAGAGAATCCGCCAAGCGCCGGTTTACGGCCAGCCGGACCTTTAGGCTCGGGAGCGATTTCCACGCAATCGGCGACGCTGGACGTATCTGGCGACACCACGGTCGAGTAGAATGCGGACCATTCGGTGATCATCGCCACGTCGCCCTGAGCGAAACCGTTGACCGCTTCGGCGTGGTCATAGGCGACGATGCCGTCAGGCATGTACTGCATCAGATCCTGACGGAATTTCAGACCCGTCTGGGACTCTTCCGAGTTGAGGTTAGACTTGAATTCCTCGTCGAGGAAGGAGCCGCCGAAGGGCCAGAGCACACGCGCGAAGCTGTCTGCGGACTGTGTTTCATTGCGCTTGGACTGCAGTGCGAAAGCATATTTGCCGTCTTTCGTCAGCGCCGGTCCATAGGTGTCCTTGAGTTCGGTCCAGGTTTGGGGCGGACCGTCGAAACCAGCCTCTTCCAGCATGCAGCGGTTGTAGAACAGAAGGCCCGAATAGTTGTCGAAAGGAAGACCGTAGACGGTTCCATTCCAGCTTCCAAAGGCGTCGAGCACCAGCGGGAAGAAGTCATCGAGGTCGAGGTCGGGGTCCGTGATGGCGGCGTTCGACGTGAAGTTTTCAATCGGAAGGATCCAGTCGTTTTCGGCGAAGTTGCCAATCCAGACGAGGTCGATCAACGCGATATCGAGATCACCGCCAGCGACGAAGTCGCGCACCTGTTCTCCAAGCGCGTTCTCATAGGGATGCTTGATAACGTTGACCTTGATGCCGGTCTCGTTCTCGAATTCCGGAAGCATCGCCTCGATCGCCTCGTAGCCCGGACGCAGCAGAAACACCACATCGATGGTCGTGCCGGCATACGGCTCGGCGGCTTTCTTGTAGCTCCAGTCGGAATCGTCAGCGAGTGCGCCGGTCGCCATAACGCTGGCCAACGCGACGGAGCAGAGGAGTCTGTTCAGTTTCATGAGATAACCTCCCTAATATCAGCAAACCGATTGACAATCATTTGTCACGGTGTGCATACAAATGTATCTTTTATACGAAAGTGTCAACGAAGTTTTTGCTTTCGGGCCTCACGCCTGTCGGTGAAAACACCAAGGGCCGGAGATCGGAGGAGAACGCCATGGCGTCGATCGAGATCAAGAAAATCAACAAGTTTTACGGCAAGGTCCAGGCGCTCTTCGACGTCGATCTCGACATCGCCGACGGTGAATTCGTCGTGTTCGTCGGACCATCGGGATGCGGCAAGTCCACGCTGTTGCGCACGCTTGCCGGGCTTGAGGCAATCGATTCAGGTACGATCATCATCGGAGGCAAAGATGTTTCCAAAGCCGAGCCGGTCGATCGCGATGTCTCCATGGTGTTCCAGTCCTATGCGCTATATCCGCACATGTCGGTGCGCCAAAACATGGAATTCGGCATGAAGGTCAATGGAGTTGATCCCTCCAGACGCGCTGAACGCATAGCGGAAGCAGCCCGTATCCTTCAGCTGGAAGAGTATCTGGACCGAAAGCCGTCTCAGCTTTCAGGCGGTCAGCGGCAGCGCGTCGCGATAGGTCGGGCCATCGTGAAGCACCCCAAGGCGTTTCTTTTCGACGAGCCGCTGTCCAATCTTGACGCCAAGCTCCGCGTCCAGATGCGTGTCGAGTTGGGCGCGCTCCACCGGCAGCTCGGCGCCACCATGATCTACGTCACCCACGACCAGGTCGAGGCTATGACCATGGCCGACAAGATTGTGGTGCTCAACGCGGGCCGCGTTGAACAGGTTGGAACGCCGATGGAGTTGTACCACAAGCCTGTCAGCAAGTTCGTCGCCGAATTCATCGGATCTCCGGCGATGAATGTCTTCGAACCGGATGGATTGAAGGGGCTGACGCTTGCGCCGGAAGCCCGTTTCATTGGCTGTCGACCCGAACATTTCGAGGTCGTCAACCGCGGACAGGGTAATCTCGACGCCAAAGTGAACGTCAAGGAGCAGCTTGGCGGAGAAAGCCTGCTCTATCTTTCCGCTTCGGACAATCTGACCTTCGTCGCGCGGGTCGACGGCGACGACGGAGTCCAGGTGGGCGATGAGGTGGGGCTGCAAATTCCCGAGCATCGATTGCACCAGTTTGATGCAGACGGCCGGGCCTTGAGATAGGAACACATCGCCGATGGTGGATCCGACGGGGCTTTCCCGAAAGCTTGCACAGTCCGATGCAGAGACAGGCGTCGATCTCGTCATCTTTGATTTCGACGGCGTGGTTGCGAACAGCGAAGTCATTTCGTTGTCGTCGTTGCAGACGACCCTGCGAGAATTCGGCGTGCCGCTGGACATTGACCAGGTGAGGGGCCGTTACCTCGGCGCCGCGATCGACAAGATCGAGAGGGATGTCGCTGTGCAAAGTCCGCGCGGCACATCGGAAGGCTTCAGCCAGACCTGGCATGACATATTGTTCGAGCGTTTCCGCAGGGAACTGACGCCGGTTCCCGGTCTTGGCGATCTGCTTGACCGCATCGAAGGGCGTGGCCTTCCGTTCTGTATTGCGTCCAGCAGCACCTTTGAGCGTCTGGGCATTGCGCTCGAAGCCATGGGCCTGGCCAGTCGCTTCACGCATGTATTCAGCGCGCAGCAGGTTGAAAACGGCAAGCCGGCGCCAGATTTGTTTCTGCACGCCGCAGCGCAATTCGGCGTCTCACCGGACAGATGCCTTGTCGTCGAGGATTCCCCCCTAGGCATCAGAGCTGCGAAAGCGGCTGGAATGCATGCCATCGGGTTCCTCGGCGGCATGCACCTGAATGACATTCGCGACGATCATCGCCGGGTGCTCATGGAAGCGGCTGCTGACCGCATTGTCGAAAGTCTCGGTGAAATCATGTCCGAAGAAAACTCCACAGCGAATTCTTAGATGTTTGATCCCAGGGATTGATGGTTCATTCTTGTCATCCGAATCAAAGGAGGCACTATGGGCCAGGTTCTTCATGGAAGCGCCACGACGACAAAGGCGATCCGTCGAGCGATACAACATAGTCAAGAGAGCCTGAGGGT
>BRLC01000020.1 GCA_024343425.1 Rhizobiaceae bacterium MnEN-MB40S | reverse complement strand
TCCGGAATGTGCCGGTCAACGAGCGTATCAATGACTTCATGGCGCATCTCGGCGACGTCTTCGGTCACGTCTTCGGAATCCATCAGTTCGAGACGCTGTTCGAAGATGACCTTGCGCTGGTCGTTCATCACGTCGTCGAATTTCAGGAGGTTCTTGCGGATGTCGAAGTTGCGCGCCTCGACTTTCTTCTGGGCGCGTTCCAGGGCCTTGTTGATCCACGGATGGACGATCGCCTCGCCTTCCTTGAGGCCGAGTTTCTGCAGCATGCCGTCCATGCGGTCGGAGCCGAAAATGCGCATGAGGTCGTCCTGCAGCGACAGGAAGAACTTGGAGCGGCCGGGGTCGCCCTGGCGGCCCGAGCGGCCGCGCAGCTGATTGTCGATGCGGCGGCTTTCATGGCGTTCGGTCGCAAGCACGTAGAGGCCGCCGGCGGACTTCGCCTGGTCTTTCAGCTTCTGGACTTCCGCGCGGATTTCCGCAGTTTTCTTCTCCCGTTCCGCCTCGTCCGTAACGCCCTGCAGTTCCTGCTCGATGCGCATCTCGACATTGCCGCCGAGCTGGATGTCGGTGCCGCGGCCGGCCATGTTGGTGGCGATGGTGATCGATCCCGGCACGCCGGCCTGGGAGATGATGTGGGCTTCCTGTTCGTGATAACGGGCGTTCAGAACCTGGAAATCCTTCACGCCCGCCTCCTTGAGGAGGGTCGCAAGCGCTTCCGATTTCTCGATCGAGGTGGTGCCGACGAGCACCGGCTGCATCTTGTTGCGGGCAGCCGTAATCTCCTCGATGATCGCCTTGTATTTTTCCTCGGCGGTGCGATAGACCTCGTCGTCCTCGTCGGCGCGGGCGATCGGCAGGTTGGTCGGCACTTCGACCACTTCGAGCCCGTAGATGTTGCCGAATTCCTCGGCCTCCGTCGCCGCCGTGCCGGTCATGCCGGCGAGCTTCGTATACATGCGGAAATAGTTCTGGAAGGTGATCGAGGCGAGCGTCTGGTTTTCCGGCTGGATCTTGACGTGTTCCTTGGCCTCGAGCGCCTGGTGCTGGCCTTCCGAATAGCGCCGTCCCGGCATCATGCGACCGGTGAATTCGTCGATGATGACGATTTCGCCGTTGCGGACGATATAGTCCTTGTCGCGGGTGAAGAGCCGGTGGGCTTTCAGCGCATTGTTGACGTGATGGACGATCGCGACGTTCTCGATGTCGTAGAGCGACTCGCCTTTCAGAAGCCCGGCTTCCTTCAGCATGTTTTCGAGGTTTTCGGTGCCTTCCTCGGTGAAGCTCGCCGAGCGCTGCTTTTCGTCGATCTCGTAGTCGGTTTCCGAAAGCTTCGGAATGAAGGCGTCGATCGTGTTGTAGAGCTCCGAACGGTCGTCGAGCGGGCCGGAAATGATCAGCGGCGTGCGCGCCTCGTCGATCAGGATCGAATCCACCTCGTCGACGATGGCGTAGTGGTGGCCGCGCTGGGCCATGCTCTGGCGATCATATTTCATGTTGTCGCGCAGATAGTCGAAGCCGAGCTCGTTGTTGGTGGCGTAGGTGACGTCGGCGGCGTAGGCCGCGCGCCGGGCGTCGTCGTCCATGCCATGCACGATTGTCGCGGTCGTCATGCCGAGAAAGGCGTAGACCTGTCCCATCCATTCCGCGTCGCGCTGGGCCAGATAGTCGTTGACGGTGACGACGTGGACGCCCTTGCCTTCGAGCGCGTTGAGATAGACCGGCAGGGTGGCGACCAGCGTCTTGCCTTCACCCGTCTTCATTTCGGCGATGGAATTTTCGTGCAGGATCATGCCGCCGATCAGCTGTACGTCGAAGGGCCTGAGGCCGATCACCCTGCGGGCGGCTTCGCGCACCGTCGCGAAGGCGGGCACCAGGAGATCGTCGAGCTTGGCGCCGCCCGCGAGCTGCTCGCGGAACATGTCGGTCCGCGCCGCGAGGTCGCCGTCTGACAGGGCCTGGATTTCCTCTTCGAGCGCGTTGATGGCGTCGACGCGGGGTTGATAGGCGCGGACGCGTCGGTCATTCGACGATCCGAAAATTTTCCTGGCAAAGTTGCCGAAGCTGACCATGCAAATGGTCCTTTCTCGTATGTCAGTCAGGACTCGGGGCCGCTGCAAGGCGCATCAGGCCCAGAATACAGGGATGCATGACGCGGATCCGCCCGAGACCGAACAGGACGCAAAGTTGCGTGACAGATAAGAGTGGGCTTGAACGTTGTCAACGCCGCTGTTCCGGCCGGGCCGGGGCATATCTTCGCAGCCGCGGACGGGAATCCGGCGATGACGACCCGATGGTCGCAGATGCACGATTTTTCCACGCGGCCTGTTGGATTGTCGCCGAACGGGCGCTATACCCGATTTGACGATCAGGCCCGCAAAGGAACGAATTGCGGCGTGAATGATTTTCCGGGAGCGACGTTGTCGTCTGTCTTGCGTACTTCAATCATGAAAGGTCATCCAACATGACGATCAAATCGCCGCTTCGCACCGGATTGCTGGCAGCCGGACTTATATGGGCGGTCGCCGCCGGCGCACAGGAGCCTCAAGATCGCGTGATCGCGACGGTGGGCGGCGAGCCCGTCTATGAATCCGAACTCGTCTTCGCCGAAGGCGATCTCGATCCGCAGTTCGCGCGGCTTCCCGAACAGCAGCGCCGGGCCGCGGCCCTGTCGGCGCTCATCGACATCAAGGTGATGGCCGACCAGGCCGAAAAGGCGGGTCTTGCAGAGGGCGACGCATTCGAGCGGCGCATGCAGTTCCTGCGCGACCGCACATTGCACAACGAGTTCTTCCGCAAGGAAGTGATCGAAGGATTGTCCGAAGCCGATGTGAGAGCACGCTACGAAAAGGAAATCGCGGCGCAGCCGGGCGAACAAGAGGTCAAGGCGCGGCATATTCTCGTCGACAGCGAGGAGCAGGCCAAGGCGATCATCGCCGAACTGGAAGCCGGCGCCGATTTCGAGGCGCTCGCCAAGGAAAAATCCACCGGACCCAGCGGACCGCAGGGCGGCGATCTCGGCTATTTCACCCGGGGACGCATGGTGCCGGAATTCGAGGAAGCGGCGTTTGCGCTCGAACCCGACGATTTCACCAGGGAGCCCGTAAAGACCCAGTTCGGCTGGCACGTGATCAAGGTCGAGGACAAGCGCGACGCGGCGCCGCCGGCTTTCGAGGAGGTTGTCGAACAGATCCAGCGCGTTCTCTTGCAGGAACAGTACATGGCCCTGCTGGACAGGGCGCGCGAAGGGGTCGAGATCGACGTCCAGGACGCCGAGCTGAAGGCCCTGTTCGACGCCGTCAACGCCGAGGCCGCCGCCGCTGAAGGTTCAGGCGAAGACACGCAGTAATCCGGCCCTGTATTCGCCGGCGCTCCCTCTGGAAACGACCCCGCCATGACCCACAAGGTTTCGCCTCTCGCACCTTCGATCATCACGACGACGCCGCCGCTCGACGGCGTGCGCATCGCGACCGCGGCCGCCGGGATCAAGTACAAGGGGCGGACGGACCTTCTGGTCATGTGTTTCGACGAACCGGTCTCGGTGGCGGGCGTCTTTACCAAATCGCTGTGCCCTTCGGCGCCGGTCGATTTCTGCAGGCGCAATCTCGACGGCGGCAAGGCGCGTGTGCTTGTCGTCAATTCGGGCAACGCCAACGCCTTTACCGGCAGGAAAGGCAGCGAAGCCGCCGACCTGACCGCGCAGGCCGCCGCCCGCGCCGTCGGCTGTTCGACCGGCGAAGTGTTTCTCGCTTCCACAGGGGTGATCGGCGAGCCGCTGAACGCTTCGGCGTTTGCGCATGTGCTCGCCGGAATGGTCGACGAGGCGCAAGCCGACCGGTGGGAATCGGCGGCGCGCGCGATCATGACGACGGACACCTATCCGAAGGCGACCACCCGCGCCGTGAAGATCGGCGACAAAGACGTCACCATCAACGGCATCGCGAAGGGCGCTGGCATGATCGCGCCCGACATGGCGACCATGCTCTCCTTCATCTGCACGGACGCGGACATTGCGCCCGACGTGCTTCAGTCGCTGCTTTCGAAGTCGACCGGGCCGACCTTCAATTCGATTACCGTCGACAGCGACACCTCGACGTCGGACACGGTGCTGCTCTTCGCTACGGGCCGCTCGGGCGCGCCGCGGATCACCGAGGCTTCGGACAAGCGTCTGAGGGCTTTCCGCAAGGCTCTGGAAAGCCTGATGCGCGAGCTTGCGCTGCTGATCGTGCGCGACGGCGAAGGCGCGACAAAACTGGTGGAAATCACCGTCACCGGCGCCGCGAGCAGCCGGGCGGCCAAGCGCATCGCCATGTCGATCGCCAATTCGCCGCTGGTCAAGACGGCGGTCGCCGGCGAGGACGCCAATTGGGGCCGCATCGTCATGGCCGTCGGCAAGGCGGGCGAGAAAGCCTTGCGCGACCGGCTGGAAATCTGGTTCGGGGACGTGCGTGTGGCCGTCCATGGCGAACGCGATCCGGATTACAGCGAAGCGGCGGCTTCCGAGGTGATGAAACGTCCGGAAATTCCGGTGAAGGTCGATGTCGGCGTTGGCAAGGGCAGGGCGACTGTCTGGACGTGCGACCTGACCAAGGAATATGTTGCAATCAATGGCGATTACAGGAGTTGAGGTTTCATGTTGCGCCACGGGCCGCCTGACAAGGGGCCGCTTGCCAGAGAAACGTCTCAATCGAAACGCAAGGCAGGCAAACCGGATCGTCCAATGCACAGACTGGCAATTGTAAGAAGACTTGAGGCCGTCGGATTCCGCGCCTGGCCCGCGGCCTCCATTCAGTATGACGGAAGCTGGCAGGTGCGGCTGACGGCGGGGCACCCCTCGAAACGCCTGAACTCCGTCAATCCGCTTGACCCTTCGGATCATCGCGACGTCGAGAAGAGGGTGGAGCGCGCCGCCCAGCGGTTCAGCGCCTATGGCCGGCCGCTGATCTTCCGGCAATCGCCGCTCGCGCCGCCGCAGCTCGACGCCTATTTCGACGCCAAGGGCTGGCGCCGTTTCGACGAGACGACGGTGATGATGGCCGACATCCGCAAGCTGGACCTGGACGCGACGCTCGACCATCTGCCAATTCGCGAGCTTGGCCGTTACGTCGACGCCAACATTCAGGTGCACGGGCGCGACAAGTCGATCAAGCCGGGACTGACCGAGGTGATCAGCTCCATCCGGCCTTCAAGCGGATGGTTCGTGATCGAGGAGCCGGGCGCAGGACCGGTGGCGACGGCGCTGTGCGTGCACGACAGCGACATGGCCGGAATTTTCGAGGTGGCGACGCGCCGCGACCGCCGCAACAAGGGCTACGGACGCGAAGTGGTGACGGCGGCGCTGCGATGGGCGCGAATGCGCGGCGCCGAACAGGCCTGGCTTCAGGTCGAGACCACCAACGAGGCGGCGAGGGATCTCTATGAGCGCTTCGGTTTCGAGGAGATCTACCGCTACGACTATCGGCAGGCGCCGGACAAGAGCGCGGATGAGTAGCGCTTCCTCGAAGCCTTCCATCGTGCTTGTGGCTGCTTGCGCGCTTGTCGATCAGGATCGCCGCGTGCTGATCGCGCAGCGTCCCGAAGGCAAGTCGATGGCGGGGCTGTGGGAGTTTCCGGGCGGAAAGGTCGAGGCGGGCGAGACGCCCGAGGAAACGGTTATCCGGGAGCTGGAGGAAGAGCTTGGCGTGACCACGCGCGTTGCCTGTCTTGCGCCGCTCACCTTCGCCAGCCACGCCTACGAGACGTTTCACCTGATGATGCCGCTCTATATCTGCCGCAAATTTGACGGCTCGCCGCAACCGCGCGAGGGGCAGGCCCTCAAATGGGTCCGGCCGGCGCGGTTGCGCGATTACCCGATGCCGCCGGCGGACGAGCCGCTGATCCCCTTCCTGATCGATCTGGTCTGACGCTCTGTTCAGGCCTGACCGTTAATCTATCATTTAGCATGTCGATGCTAGTAATGCCTGAAGTAACAAGGGTTTTTCAAGGCAATACGATGAGTAATGACGAGTTCTGGTCATCTGTCTATTCAGGAAACGGAGAATCGAAAAGCCGCCGCCGGCTGAGCCTGGCCCGGCTCGTTCTCCTGTTCGGCGCAGCAGCCGTCACCATGGCGGTCGTCTTGCCGCCGATGCTTGATCACGCCTCCGATCGCCGCCTCGCCGGACACGCCGGCATTGACTACACGACCACGTCGTCCATCCGGAAACTGCATGACTATACGGTGCGCCGCAGCGTGCTGCAGCCCTTCGACGACTCTGTTTGCATCATCGGCAAGTCCGGCGAATGCAACTGACGCTGCGCTGCGAACGCGTCATTCAGTGCGGCCGGAAAGGCTAGCGACAAGCTCATCGTCCAGATCCAGGTGATCGCGCGCTTCCGTGAGCACGCTTTCTTGCACCGCGGGCGGCTTCAGTTCGACACCCCGGCGAAACGCCTTCACAATGGTTTCCAGAGCGGTGATGCGCGCATATTTCTTGCTGTTCGCCGGAATGACCGTCCATGGACTGGTCCTGGTCGACGTTTTGGCGAACATCTCGTCGATCGCCTCTTCATAGTCGTCCCACCGGTTCCGGTTGCGAAAATCTTCATAGGTCAGCTTCCAGCGCTTGAGCGGATCACGAAGCCGTCGCTCGAAACGCTGCAGCTGTTCCTCGGGAGAAATGTGGAAAAACAGCTTCACAAGCCGGACGCCGTCATCGGTGATCATGCGTTCGAAATCGTTGATTTCCCGGTAGCCGGCGCGCCAGCGTTCGGGCGGCGTCAGTTCCTCGACGCGTTCGACCAGCACCCTGCCGTACCAGGACCTGTCGAACACCGTGATCGCGCCGCTCGGCGGCAGGCGCTCCATGAAACGCAACAGAAAATGGCGCTGCGCGTAGTAGTTTCTTGGCGCGCCAATGGGCCAGACCTTGAAGCTTCTCGGATCCAGCGCCGTCGACAGCCGCCGTATCGCGCCGCCCTTGCCGGCGGCGTCCCAGCCTTCGAAAACGATGACGCCCGATCTGCCAGACAGGAGATAGGCCTGCTGGATCTGCATCAGGGTGCGTTGAAGCGTCGCCAGCTTTTTTTCGTAGGCTGTCGTCGAGATGGTCTGAGACAGATCGACATCTTTAAGTCTCGGCGCTTTCACAGGCACATCCTTGGCTGATCTTGGAGATGGGGTGCACGAGGTGTGTTGATCCTACGTCGCGCGCCGCCCGTTTCCAAGCCGGATCAGGACCTGCTGCTCAACGCATCTGTCAGGCTCATTTTCGCCGAGCCCGGCCGCAATGGCTTCTGTTGGCCCGGATCGGGCTTCCATCCCGACAGATAGACGATATTGAAGCTCGCCCGGATGCGCCCGTCGTCATCGGCGTAGCGTTCTGCGTAGATTTCCGCGGCTCTGGCGAACAGCGCGCGCGTTGCGGGCCGGCGGCTGCGCCCGGCGAGCGGATTGGCCATGCCCATGTCGCGCAAGTCGCCCATGAGGTGGAACATCGTGTCGTAGCGCACCGTATAGGTTTCGCTGTCGACGACCGGCAGCGCGAAGCCGGCGCGCTGCAGGAGGCCGCCGCAGTCGCGTATGTCGGCGAAGGGTATGATGCGGGGACTGGCGCCGGTGGACAGTTCGGTTTCGGCGGTAAGCAGGCAGTCCCGCAATTCGCCGAGCGTGCCTGCGCCCGGCAGGGCCGCGAGAAGAAGACCGTCAGGCGCAAGGCTGTCGGCGATCTGCTTCAGAAGGCCAGGAAGGTCGTCGACCAGGTGCATGGAGAGCGCCGAGACGACGAGTTGCAGGCGTTCGCGGCCAAACGGAAAGGCGTCGAGCGCCGCGACGACGCGGCCGGTTTCCGGCGAACGATCGGCGAAAAGCTCGGGCCCCGCCTCGATGCGCGTGACGTCGTCGGCCTTGCCGCTTTCGGCAATCAGCCGGCTGACCAGCCCCGTGTGGCAATGCAACGCCGCCGCGCGGGCGAAGCGGCGCTCGACGACGCCAAGCCTGTCGGCGAGTTCTCCGGCGACGACGCGCAGCAGGAAATCGGCCCTTGCAGGATCGCGTGCGAGCGCGCGCAGCCGGTTTTGCCGGATCATTTCGGTATCGAACAGCGTTTCGGCTTTCATTCGTCCAGGGTCCGAATTAGGGTTTTGCAGAGCGCATACACAGGGTTGTCATATGGCAGCAAGTCCGCATATGTCGAGCATTCTCACGCAATGGATTCCCGCCGCCGGCGCTTTTCTCGCCGATCTGGTGTTTCCGCCGGTCTGTGCGGGATGCGGCGTGCGCACCGGGCGCAACGGCGGCCTTTGCGGCGACTGCTGGGCTTCCCTGCACTTCATCGAACCGCCGCTTTGCGACGTGATGGGGACGCCTTTCTCCTACGACATGGGAAAAGGCATCATATCGGCCGAGGCGATCGCCGAGCCGCCGCCGTTTTCGCGACTGCGGTCCGTGGTTCTCTATGATGACGTCGCCCGTTCCCTGGTGCATCGCCTGAAATACAAGGACCGGACCGAACTCGGGCGCCTGATGGCGGGCTGGATGACGCGCGCCGGCAAAGATCTGATTGTTGAGGCCGAGGCGATCATTCCGGCGCCGCTGCACTGGCGACGGCGTCTTGCGCGCGGCTATAATCAATCGGCGGAACTTGGCCGGGCCATTGCGGAGCACTCGGGCAAGACCTATCTGCCGACGGCGCTGATGCGGCGCAAGAACACCCGGCCGCAGGTCGGACTTGGCGCCGCCGCGCGACGCGACAATCTGCGCGGCGCCTTCGTTGTGCCGGACAATGCGAAACCGGATATCTTCGGACGCCGGCTTCTGCTGATCGACGACGTCTACACGACCGGGGCGACGGCGCGGGCGGCCACTGCGGTTTTGCTGCGCGCCGGCGCGCAGGATGTGAGCGTGCTGACCTTCGCCAGGGTTGCGGCGGGGTGAGGTACGGCCCTATATGAAGAATACATGACGAAGCCGTCCCGATCGTCGGGATGTGCTGATCCTCTTAATACGGAGACTCCGGTGGCGGACATCGTAATCTATACACGCCAGTTCTGCGGCTTCTGCACGGCGGCCAAGCGGCTGCTCGACCAGAAGGGCCTGACCTATGACGAGCGTGACGCCAGCTATTCGACCGAACTGCGCCAGGAGATGTATTCTCGCGCCGGCGGCCGGACGACCTTTCCGCAGATATTCATCGGCAAGACCCATGTGGGCGGCTGCGATGATCTTTTTGCGCTCGAAGACCAGGGCAAGCTCGACAGCCTGCTGCAATCGGCGGCGTGACGATGACGGATCAGGCGAAAGGCGTTTTCAAGGCGGCGGCGATCCAGATGCGATCGGGAACGGACCCTGAGCGCAATATCGCGGTGCTTCGCGACATGGTGCGCCAGGCCGCCGACCAGGGCGCCGACTATGTCCAGACGCCGGAGATGACCGGCGTGCTGGCGCGTAGCCGCAAGGACCTGCTTTCCGTGATCGGCGACCAGGCGACGTGTCCGGTGGCGGCCGCTGCCTCGGAGCTTGCGGCGCATCATCAGATTTACCTGCATATCGGTTCGACGGCCATTGCGCTTGGCGAAGGCAAGGTTGCAAACCGCGCCTTTCTCTTTGCGCCCGACGGCGACCTGGTCGCCACATACGACAAGATCCACATGTTCGACGTTGATCTCGACAATGGCGAAAGCTGGCGGGAGAGCAACACCTACCGGCCCGGCGAAAGCGCTGTGACGGCGGCGCTGCCTTTCGCGAAACTGGGACTGGCGATCTGCTATGATCTGCGCTTTCCGGACCTGTTTCGCAGGGAAGCGGTGGACGGCGCCACCGTTTTGAGCGCGCCGGCGGCGTTCACGCGCCAGACCGGCGAGGCGCACTGGCACGTGCTCATCCGCGCGCGGGCGATCGAGAACGGGGCCTTCATGATCGCCGCGGCGCAAGGCGGCAAGCACGAGGACGGCCGCGAAACCTATGGCCACTCGCTGATCGTCGATCCGTGGGGCAGGATATTGGCGGAAGCCGACAACGACGAACCCGGATTGATCCTGGCGGAGATCGACAGCGCAAAGAGCGCAGAGGCGCGCGGCAAGATTCCCAATCTGCAAAACAGCCGGCCTTTCGACCTGACCGCGACCGCGCACGCCTCGGCCCTTGCGGTGATGGCATGATCAAGTTCAATCTCGTCTGCGACAGCGACCACCGGTTCGAGGGCTGGTTTTCGAGCAATGACGATTTCGACAGCCAGTCGAAGGCCGGGCTGGTCTGCTGCCCCGTCTGCAATTCCGCGAAAGTGGAAAAGGCCCTGATGGCGCCGTCGGTGTCGACCGCGAAGAAGAAAGACGCGGCGATGCAGCTTGCCATGAACACCGCGCAGTCGGCGGCCATGACACAGCTTCGCGAGGCGGTGAAGAAAATCCGCGACAACTCCGAGGACGTGGGCGCGCGGTTTCCCGAGGAAGCCCGCAAGATCCATTACGGAGAGGCGGAGGAGCGCGGCATCATCGGCCAGGCGAGCCTCGACGACGCCAAGGCGCTGGTCGAGGAAGGCATCGGCGTCGCCCCGCTGCCGGACCTGCCGGAAGACAAGAACTGATCCGGCGTTCGACGAACGCCGCCTGCGTGTGTTTTGCTGCTGACGGGATGCTTTCCTGCTTTTTTTGAAGACAGGCCCTATGGATCGCGGATCTTCGTCTGCGATGAGAGAAGGAGGAGAGGTTCGTTCCGGGCAATCGTCGCTGTCTTGTCTGCGAAACACGGGCTGAGAGAGTTACAGGGTCTTCTCAAATAGCCTTGATCGCGCGTTATCCATCTCGTCCGGGCTCGCTCGGGTTGCTGGAAAAAAGGGCGACCTTGTTTCCCTGCGGATCACGAAGGTAGCCGACATAGAACCGAGGCCCGTACGAGGCGCGGAAGCCTGGCTGCCCCTCGTCTGAACCGCCTGCGGAAAGCGCTGCGGCGTGAAGCGCGCGCACCTGCCTTTGATCGATCGCCTCGAATGCGACCATGGATCCGTTGCCGGCGGAGGCCGGACGTCCATCGAAGGTTGGCTTGACATAGAAGTCAGGCGGAACGAACGATTGACCCGGTTGCGCCGGCAATGCGTAACTCAGTCCCTCCGGCCCCTCCTCCAGTTGATAGCCGAGGGCAGGCAGGAACGCAGAATAGAATCGCTTCGCGAGCGCCAGATCATCCGCGCCGACGGTGACGTAGGCAATCATGGTTCTTGTTTCTTCTCCGAAACTTGGTGATGCTGACGAGATTGGCTGCGCTGTCGCAGGACAACGCGGATTTTGCCCTGACGCGCCCGCTGCTGTCGAGGCCAAAAATCGATATTGGCGAATCCGGCCGAGTTCATCCTGCATTGTGTAGTCTGACGACATCGCGTCTGGAGTAGAGCCCCTTTGGATCGCGAGACAAACCGGCGATGAGTTGAGCAGGGGTCGTTTCAGACCATCGACGCCGCGTGCGCAGCGATTACTTACGGCGTGCGATCGAACGTCGTCTGCAATTGTACGGTTGTGTAGGTTGGTGGGAGGCCGGATTACCCGTGGGCCTTCGCGCATGAGTTTGGCTCCCCACCGCAAGGGAAGGTTTGGGGGTCAGGCGGCGTCGCGCGGATCGTGGCCGAGGGGTTTGCCGTAAAGACCGATATTCGCGTCGCCCCAATCCTTGAGGGCGCGCAGGATCGGCTCCATCGTGCGACCGAGGTCCGAAAGCGAATATTCTACCTTCGGCGGCACTTGAGCGTAGACCTTGCGGGTGATCAGTCCGTCCTGCTCCAACTCGCGCAGCTGGTTGGTGAGCATGCGGGGCGTGCAGTTCTCGACATTGCGCCGGATCTCGTTGAAGCGCAGCGTCCCGGACAGCAGATGCCACAAGATGATGCATTTCCACTTGCCGTCGATCAGGCCGATCGCGGCCTCAACCGAGCAGCCGGGGGTGCAGTCGAAACGGGAATGACGAGCCTTTGCCATGACAGTATCCCTTTTGATACTATGTGCAGTCTTTGTACGTATTGCAGATACGTGATCTTAAGCGCATTTTCGCTCCAACTCAATCGGACAACGGAGCGATCCCATGAAAGCCATCGGATACAAGACACCCGGACCCATCGACCGCACGGAGGCCTTGCAGGACATCGAGCTGCCGCGGCCTCGGGCCGCCGGCCACGACCTGCTGGTCGAGGTGGAGGCGGTGTCGGTCAATCCCGTCGACACCAAGGTCCGCAGCAGCGCGACGCCGCCGGAAGGCGAATGGAAAGTGCTCGGCTGGGACGCCGTCGGCCGCGTGGTCGAGACGGGCCCGGATGTGACCGGCTTCGCTGTGGGCGACGAGGCGTATTATGCCGGATCCATCACCCGGCCGGGCGCCAACAGCCAGTTTCACCTGGTCGACGCCCGCATTGCGGGGCACAAGCCGAAATCGCTGTCAAACGCGGAGGCCGCGGCTTTGCCGCTGACGGCGATCACCGCCTGGGAGATGCTTTTTGACCGGCTGGATGTCCGCCGTCCTGTTCCAGGCGCGGCCAACGCGATCCTGATCATCGGCGGCGCGGGCGGCGTCGGCTCCATCGCGATTCAGCTGGCGCGCGCGTTGACCGACCTGACCGTAATCGCCACCGCCTCGCGGCCCGAGACGCGGGACTGGGCGCTGGGCCTCGGCGCGCATCACGTCGTCGACCACCACGGCGATCTCGCTGCGCAGGTCGAGGCGCTCGGTATCGGCGCGCCGGGCTTCGTTTTCTCGACCAACAACAGCGATCGTCATCTGGCGGGCGTCCAGGCGCTAATCGCGCCGCAGGGGCGGTTCGGGCTGATCGACGATCCCCGGACGCTGGACGCGCTGGGCTTCAAGCGCAAGGCCGCGTCGATCCATTGGGAATTGATGTTCACCCGGCCGATTTTCGGCACGCCCGACCTCGGCGAGCAGGGCAAGCTGCTGGATGAGGTGGCGCGGCTGGTCGACGCCGGACGCATCCGCACGACGCTGACGCAGACGCTGTCGCCGATCACCGCCGAGACCCTTAAAAAAGCCCATGCGCTGATCGAGTCCAACACCGCGCGCGGCAAGATCGTGCTGGAGGGTTTTTGAAGCCCGGCGCCTGACCGGAGACGGTGGCGGGCGGACCGCCCCCGTATGGATCGCGGAACTGCGACCGCGATGAGGGAAGCTGTTTGGTATTGTTTCCGGCAATTGAATCCGGACTTCGCTACGAAGCAGGGAGCCGGACGGTTCGACGGCGCTCTCAAATCGCCTCTCATCCCGCGCGCGACGCGGGATCCATGCGGCCTGTCGGCGGATTCTATTCCGGCCGGGAGGCCAGCAGCATGTAGTTGACGTCGAGGTCGCGGCTGAGGTCCCAGCCGTCCTTGATGGGATTGTAGCTCACGCCCGTGCGGTCGATGATCGTCATGCCCGCGTCGCCGAGCGGCGTCTCGATTTCCTGCGGTCGGACCAGTTTTTCATACTGATGGGTGCCGCGGGGCAGCCAGCGCAGCACGTATTCCGCGCCGATGATCGCCAGCGCCATGGCCTTCATCGTCCGGTTGATGGTGGCGACGAACATCAGTCCGCCGGGCTTGACCATGGAGGCGCAGGCTTCCAGGAACAGATCGCGATCAGCCACGTGCTCGACCACTTCCAGATTGAGGACAATGTCGAACATCTCGCCGTCGGCGGCGAGCGCTTCGGCCGTCACCGCGCGATAGTCGACGTCGACTTCCGACTGCGCGGCGTGCAGTTTCGCGACCTCGATATTGGTTTCCGACGCGTCCGCGCCCACGACCTGAGCCCCCATCCGCGCCATCGGCTCGCTGATCAGCCCGCCGCCGCAGCCGATATCGAGCACGCGCAGGTCTCTGGCGGGCCGCGGCGCGGTGATGTCGCGCCCGTAATGGTTTGCGATCCGGTCGCGGATATAGGCGAGCCGCACCGGATTGAACTTGTGCAGCGGGCGAAATTTGCCTGTCGGATCCCACCAGTCCGCGGCCATTGCCGAAAACCGGTCGATCTCGGCCTGGTCGATAGTCGTTTTGCCGGGCGCGCTCATCTCTGCTTTTCCTTGTGTTCGATACAGGTAGTTGGATGATTGCGGCTGCTTGTCAAGCACCGCGACTGACGGCAAGAAAACGCGACCGGGCGCGCGCTTGCGGGTTGCGTTCAATTTGTTTATGAGAGCGGCCACACCGCTCCGGGATCCGAGCGGTTTTGTTTTGCCGTAGCACCAGTCAGGAACTCTCGCCTCCAATGGCCCGCATCGTGATGAAATTCGGCGGTACGTCCGTCGCCGATATCGACCGTATTCGCAACGTCGCCCGGCATGTGAAACGGGAGACCGACGCCGGTCACGAGGTCGCGGTCGTCGTGTCGGCCATGGCGGGCAAGACCAGCGAGCTGGTCGACTGGACGCGTCAGGCGTCCTTGATCCACGATGCGCGCGAA
>BRLC01000019.1 GCA_024343425.1 Rhizobiaceae bacterium MnEN-MB40S | reverse complement strand
ACTATAGCGGGGCGCCCCCACCCGTTCCCATGCCGAACACGGCCGTGAAACGCCCCAGCGCCAATGGTACTTCGTCTCAAGACGCGGGAGAGTAGGTCATCGCCAGGTCTGACAATAGCAACAAACAAATCTTCTCTTTACACATGCCCGAACTTCGGGGCTTCGCACTTTGTGCGCTGGCCCAACCGGAACGGATCGTGCAGAACCGCGTGTTGACGCGGGGTGGAGCAGCCCGGTAGCTCGTCAGGCTCATAACCTGAAGGTCGCAGGTTCAAATCCTGCCCCCGCAACCAAAAACATAAAAATCAATAGCTTAAGAAAAAGGCCCCTACGGGCCTTTTGTGTTGCGCTGGACGAAGCGACGCATTTTGTGGCTTATTCTGCGCCTGTCTATTTCTTCATCTGGTTCATCACGGTGCCAACGATCGCCGTCAATATGGCTCCACCGCCAGCCCCTCCGACAGCGTCGCCAAGCAAGCCGCCCATGGCGTCGGCGGTGGAAGGATCTGACATCAAGCCTCCAAGCAGCGAACCGCCGGCGACGCCGCCAATCGCGCCGCTCAAAATCTTCGGCAATTGGCTCATCGCAACCTGTTTCACGGCTGCGCCAACAGCCTGGCCGCCGATAATGCCAGTGATGATCTGCGTTATAATTGGAACCAGAGCTTCCATCAGCCTCTCCCCATGATCAGAAATCGATAATAATGCACCGTCTTTTTCTTGCCGTTGCTTTGAAATATCGCAATAAAAAACAATATCCGCAGTAAAAACTACTGCCTGCACCGGCGCCGAGCCGTTCGATGGCGCAGTATTTCCGCGTTATCTCT
The DNA here is from genome assembly GCA_024343425.1 of Rhizobiaceae bacterium MnEN-MB40S. Classification (GTDB taxonomy): domain Bacteria; phylum Pseudomonadota; class Alphaproteobacteria; order Rhizobiales; family Rhizobiaceae; genus Flavimaribacter. The sequence continues at coordinate 153,818 of BRLC01000019.1, read as the reverse complement.
GCGCAACCTGCAGGATCGGGCCATCGAGAAATTGCATCAGCTCGCCGAAATAGCCGGCCGAGCGCGCCGGACGATCGGGATCGGAGGTGAGGGCGACGGCCAGCTTGTGCGAGGGGTTGGCGGCAATGATCTGGCCTCCGTAACCGCGCGCGACGATGAAACCCGTTTCTGTCAGAAACCATCCGTAGCCGTAGTCCATCCCCGACCATGGCGAACGGGTGCGCGCTTGCGTCGAGGCGTCGATCCAGCTTTTCGGGACAATCTGCTCGCCTTCGAAGCGTCCGCCATCGCGCATCATGATTGCGATTTTCAGCATCGCCTGAGGCGAAAGCGCCATTTCATTGCCGCCGAGATAAAACCCTTTCGGATCCCGGGTCCAGGGCGGGATTTCGATGTCCAGAGGCGCGCCGAGACGCGTGCGGGCCAGTGTCAGCAGGTCCTCGCCCGTCGCGACCGTCAGCGCCGCGCCCAGAACATGCGTCGAGCCCGTCGAATAGATCATGCGGCCGCCGGGGTGCCCGTCCATCGGTCGCCGCAGGGCGTAGCCGATCCAGTCGTCCGAACTGATCCAGGCGCCGTATTCGGGGCCGGAGGTCGCCGCCAGGCCCGCCCTCATCGTGACCAGGTCTTCAAGCGTAATGTCCTCGACGCCCGGTGTGGCGTCGGAAGGGATGATGGTCGGGGCGACTGTAGCAAGACGTGCGTCGACGCTTGAGGCCTCCCCACGATCGATAGCGGTACCAAGCAACAGCGAAACGATGCTTTTCGAACAGGACTTGATATTCGCCGGCCGGTCGAGCGGCGGACCACGCAACGCTTTGGAAAACACCACCTCGTCGCCATGCTGCACGATCAGCGAGCGCAGCCGATCGAAGGAACGCGCAGCCTCTTTGATACCCTGCTCCTGTGTCCAGGCGGGAGACGCGCGCAGAACGAGAAACGGCGCCGTGAGCCCGGTTACGGCAAGCTTTGAGAAATTACGCCTGTTCATCCTCAACATTCACTTTGCCTATTGGGCGGTAAATCCGCCATCGACGGTGAGCACGTGGCCCACCACGAAACGCGCCTCGTCGGACGCCAGATAAAGCGTCGCCGCGGCGATCTCTTCCGGTCGGCCAAGGCGCTTGATCGGAACCCATTCGGCGGCTTCCTCGCGCGTTGCGTGATGATCCTCGACCCAGCGCATGAACACGTCGTTCGGAATGTCGAAGGCGCAGGTCGCGATGGCGTTGATCGAGATGTTTTCGGCCGCGACCTGAAGGGCGGCGGACTTCGTCAGCCCGATGACTCCGCCCTTGGTTGCGCCGTAGAGCCCGTTGTCGGCGACGCCGGTCATGCTGCTGGTGATCGATGCCTGATTGACGATCGAGCCGCCGCCATTCTTCCGCATCTGCGCGACCTGGTGCTTCATGCCGTAATAGGTCCCCTTCAGATTGGTGTCGATGAGCGTGTCGAAATCCTCCGACGGCAAATCGAGCGTCGGCCCCGCAATTTCCTTCGCCGCGTTGTTGATCGCAATGTCGAGCCTTCCGAAGCGCGCCACGGTCTCCGCGACAAACGCCTCCACTTCGGCTTCCCGGGACACGTCGGCGTGCATGTAGAAGCCTTCCGCTCCCCTGCCTTTGATTGCGGCGAGGGTTTCTTCGCCGCCCGCGTCATTGATGTCGCACAGCGCCAGTTTCGCGCCGTGTTCCGCGAAGGCGTCCGCCAGCACCCTGCCGAAACCCTGCGCCGCGCCGGTAATCAGCACCACCTTGTTTGCAAAATCGAACATCTCGCCCCTGTCCTACGTTTCGTGATCCTTGCGACTTCGATTTAGATGTCAGGCCGGCTCCAGGGCCGCCATAACGCCGGCCGCCATCTCAAAGGATTTGAGCCGCGCTGCGTGGTCATGAATCTGTCCGGTAAAGATGATTTCGTCCGGCCGGTATCGATCGATCACGGACCGGATCCGGTCGCGCACGGTCGCAGCCGAACCGACGGCCGAGAAGGAAAGCGCCTGACTGGCGGATTCCAGGATCGTCCGGTCGTAACGCTCATGCAGGTCCTTGGCCGGTCTTGGCAGCTTGCCCGGACGGCCGCTGCGCAGATTGGCGAAGGCCTGCAACATGGTGGAATGAAGGAACTGGCCTTCCTCGTCGGTATCGGCGGCGAAGACGTTCATGGCCAGCATGAAATAGGGTTTCTCAAGCTGTTCGGAGGGTTTGAAGGCATCGCGATAGATCTCCAGCGCGACATCCAGCGCCGCCGGGGCGAAATGCGAGGCAAAGGAATAGGGCAGCCCCAGATGAGCGGCCAGTTGCGCGCCATAGGTGCTCGACCCCAGAATCCATATGGGAACGCGCGTTCCTGCGCCCGGGATCGCCCTTACCGAAAAGTTCTGCGCCTCGTCGGAGAAATACGCCATCAGTTCGACCACATCCTGCGGAAAGTTGTCTCCGCCGTCGAGGTTGCGTCGCAGGGCCCGCGCCGTCGGCATGTCGGTGCCCGGCGCGCGGCCAAGGCCGAGATCGATCCGCCCCGGAAAGAGCGTCGCCAACGTGCCGAATTGCTCGGCAATGACGAGCGGCGCATGATTGGGCAGCATCACGCCTCCGGAGCCGACGCGCATCGAGGTCGTGGCGCCGGCGATCTGGCCGATCAGCACGGAGGTGGCGGCGCTGGCGATGCCCGGCATGTTGTGGTGCTCGGCGAGCCAATAGCGGTTGTACCCGAGTTTCTCGGCGTGGCGCGCGAGATCAATGCTGTTGCGCAACGCGTCTTCGACGCTCGAGCCTTCGGGCACGGGGGCGAGGTCGAGAATGGAATAGGGGATCATGAAACTACTCTGACAGGATGAAAATTGGAGGGACGGGCAACCGGCGTCATTTTCTATGTAGTGTCCCGCGATGCAGAAGCCAACGGGCAGGGTCAGTCGCCCCTGATCAGAAATTCCAATTGTGCGTCGACGATCGTTTTCCATGCCGGATCGGATGGCAAATAGATGTGGTTGTCGCTTTCGACCTGAAGGAATTCGGCGCCTTCGATCGTCGCAGCCACCAGGCGTCCCTGCGAGACCGGATGAACCGAATCATTGCTGGCGTGTATCACGAGCGTTGGCGCGCGCACCTTTTCCAGATCGCTCGAGACGTCGATATGGTCAATCCCAGCGCGGATGCGCGCCGCATTTTCCGGGGAGGTGGAGGCGAGCTGGATTTCCACGAGATTGTCCAGTTCGGCGCGTGAGGCGCTTGGGCAGAACAGGGTGGTGAAAGCGGTCATGAAAGCGCTTTTGGGATTGCCCCAACCGTTACGGATCATGGTCAGAAGCGCATCGGTTTCAGCCTCGCCGAAATCGGGATCGCGGTGCGCCCGGCCTTGCGCGAAACCGCCATAGAGCACCAGTCGGCTGACGCGGTCTGGATGCGTCGCCGCAACCCTGATCGCCACCGGCGCGCCTTGTGAGGATGCGACAATCGGGAACTTCTCCAGCCCTGCGGCGTCCGCGACCGCGAGCAGATCCGACGCATAGGACTCAACAGAGATATTGGTAAGCCTGGCGTCCGAAAGTCCGGTGCCGCGCTGGTCATAGCGGATGAGCGTGTGGCCGGCGCCGAGCGCCTCGAGATAGGGACGCCATACCGGGCTGCGCCAGTCTTTCTCCAGATGCGTCAGGAAATGGCCCGCCCGCATGACAGGCGGACCGGATCCGGATGCCGCATAGGCGATGCGCGTCCCATCAGATGATCGGGTGAAGCGGAATGTTTGCGGTGCTTTCGAAGGCGGAGCTGGTCGTTCTTCGGCGTCGGTTGTCACGGGGACGATCAGTTCCAGGCCGCGACGGGTTACGGTGCGGATGACCTTCTGGTCCTTTCCGTTGTCGCCGACGGCCGTTCGCGCGGCGTTGACGCGCGCGCTGATCGTTGCTTCGGAGACAATGCGTCCGTTCCAGATCTCCTCGACGATTTGATCCTTTGTCACCAGGCGTCCGGCGTTGCGCGCAAGCAGCAGCAGGAGATCGAAGACCTGGGGTTCGACGGCGACCGGCTGGCCGTTGCGTGCGAGGCTGTAGCTTTCGGCGTCGAGCACGCAATCGGCAAAAGTAAATTTCATGAGGTCTGACAATCCCGTGGCCGGTTATGCGAAGAAATCAAGATAATCTCAAGACTATCTCAACATGCTCTTCAAGCGAAGCGGCGCCGGGTCGCGCAATCTCGTCTTCACTGAACAAGGAGAGATTGCCATGACCGATACGAAAAGCTTTCAGACCCGCAAGGACGGATCGATCGACTATGATTATTACATCGCCAGAAGTCGCGCCATTCGCAGCAGGCAGACCCATCAGGCGGTGGGCGCCGTTGCGCGCCGCGTTCCGGACCCGCTTCTGCTCTTCCGGTCTCTCATGAACAGGCTGCGTTCGCACAGCGCCTTCCGCTATTTCGAGGCGAGCAGGTAAACTGTGACTGCGCCATCCTCCGTGATCTCCGCGGCGACGACTTTGTCGATGTCGACGTTGTGGGAATCGAGCGCATTGTAAAAGACGGCGCTGCCCCTCATGGCGTGGCGCATTTCGGCGACGGCGCTTTCATTGTCGGCAATCGCTGTTTCGATCTGCTCATAGCCGTCGATGGTCTCGGGTTCGCCGAGGAACTGGATGTCGAAACTCTCGACAGTGACGAGCAGTAGGATTTTTTCAGCAGCGTCGCCGGCCTGGTCGATCGCTGAAATCACGGTGTCGACGGACCGGATATCGGCAGGGCTCTTTTCCTTGACTTCGGAACCGACGATCGTCTCCGTCTTTTCATCGCTCATTGTCTGGGCGGTGGTCTGAACGGCGGGCATCACCGTCAGCAGGAAGGCCGTGAGCATGGTGGTGTGAAGGAGCCACTGGCCGGCGGTGTGTAAAACCTTGTCGATCATCATCTTTCGCGCGAATACCTGTCTGGATTTCCATCCTGCGACCGATATCCGGTTTTCGTGACGGTATCGGGGCAGAGCCACAGGAGATGAAACGATCGTTGCAGTCTGTCGTTCCGGCCCGTCGCAAAATTGCAGACAGACGGTGGGCTGCGTCAGACCCTTCAGTGTCCGCCGCCGGCAGCGGGGTTTTCCGGTTTCTTCATCAGGATCGCGGCCAACGCAAGGCCCACGAAAAGCGCGGTCAGGAACCAGAACACATCAATGAAGGACATCACCCAGGCTTGTTGCTGCACGATAGCGGTTAGCTGGCTGACTGCGGCGTCCTCTCCCGGCAGGCCATGAGCGGAATAGGTCCGAGACAGGCTTTCCAGCGTGTCCAGCGCGCTGCGGTTGGCCCAGTTCACGCTTTCCGCCAATCGGGCATAGTGCATATCGTCGCGATTGTTGAGGATCGTGTTGATGACCGCGAGACCCACTGCGCCGCCGAGATTGCGGGTGAGATTGAATAGACCGGAGGCGTTCTTCATGCGCTCGGGCGGCAGGGTGCCCAGAGCAAGGTTGTTGATAGGCACCATGCATAGCATCAGGGAGACCCCGCGCAGGATCTGCGGCAGAAGTATTTCGTCAAAATCCCAGTCCGCTGTCATTCCGGTCATGATCCAGGTGCCGGACCCAAAACCCACAAAGCCGATCAGGAGCATCAGCCGAAGATCCATGCGGGCCGACAGCGCTCCGGCGACCGGTGCGGTCAGGAACATGCAAAGCCCGGATACGAACATCGCCTCGCCGATCATCAGTGAATCGTAACCGCGCACGGTGCTGAGATAGAGCGGGTAGAGATAGGTCAGCCCGTAAAGACCGACGCCCATCACGAAGGAAAAGACGGAGCCGAAGGCGAAGTTGACATCGGAGAAGGCCCTGAGATCGACGACCGGAAGTTTCGCCGCGAAAGCGCGGTAGAAGAACAGGATCGCGCCGATCGCCATGACCAGGGCAAAACCGGCGATGCTCGCATCCGACAGCCAGTCATTGGCCGGACCTTCCTCCAGCACATATTCGAGGCTGCCGAGAAACGCCGCCATGCCCAGAAGACCCCACCAGTCGAAGGACTTGATGAGATTGCGTTCAGGCTTGTCGAAATCGATCAGCGTCCAGGCCGCGAGCGTTACCGCTATGCCGGGCACAATGTTGATCAGGAACAGCCAATGCCAGGAGAGCGCATGGGAAATGTAGCCGCCGACAGTCGGACCGATGGTCGGGGCGAGGGTGGCGACCAGACCGATCATCGGCGACACGACGGAGCGTTTCGAACGGGGGAAGACTGTAAAGGCGGCTGCGAAGACGGAAGGAATCATGCCGCCGCCGATGAAGCCCTGGATGGCCCGGTAGATGATCATCTGATCGATGGTCGTCGCCGTCGAGGCAAGCGCGCTGGCGAGGGTGAAGCCGGCGGCTGAAATGCTGAACAGCACCCGTGTCGAGAGAATCCGCGCCAGGATGCCGGACAGCGGAATCATGATGACTTCGGCTATGAGATAGGAGGTCTGCACCCAGGCGATCTCGTCCTGTCCGGCGCCAAGGCCGGCCTGGATCTCGGACAGCGAGGCCGAGACGATCTGGATGTCGAGAATCGCCATGAACATGCCGAAGACCATGGCCAGAAAGGCGATGATGCGGCGCACAGGCACCGCGTCCTCGACCGGTTCGGCGAGGTCCGGAGAATAGGTCGTGTCGGACATGATCGCAGCGCCTTAGTGGATGGCCGCTGCAAGGGTCGTCTCGTCGGGCGCGGTGCGGCTGTCGATGTCGACTTCGACGCTGAGACCCGCGCGCAGCCGGCCGCTTTCAAGCACGTCGGCCGGCAGGGCGATCCGCACGGGCACACGCTGGACGATCTTGGTAAAGTTGCCCGTGGCGTTGTTGGCCGGCAGCAGCGAAAACACCGAGCCCGAGGCCGGCGAGATTGAAACAACGGTTCCCACCACCGTTTCGTTTTCAAAGGCGTCGACATGGATGTCGACCTTCTCTCCGGGAACGATGCCCTCAAGCTGGGTTTCCTTGAAATTCGCGTCGATATAGAGCGCATCGACGGGCACAAGCGCGGCGAGGCGCTGTCCGGCGGAAACGAAATCGCCTTCGTGCGTGGCGAAATTGCCGACGACGCCGTCATAGGGCGCGCGAAGGACGGTAAAGGAAAGATCGCGGTCCGCCTTGTCGGCGGCGAGTTTCAGGGTAGTCAATGTGCTCTCGGCTTCGGCCTTTTGGGCTTTCAGCACCGCGATATCCGCATTCGCCGCCAGGATGCCGGCTTTTGCTCCGGCAAGATTGGCGTGCGCCTGCTCGTAGGTAGCCTTTGCAGAATCGAGCATCGCTTTCGATACATGCCCGGAATGCTGCAGCGTCGACGCTCGCTCAAGCGCCGCCCTGGCGTTTTCGGTGGTCGCCTCGAGCGCTTCCTGCTGGGCCTCGGCCTGAGCAAGCGCTGCGCGACCGCCTTCGATCTGGGCTGCGATCCGCTTGATGGTAAGCTGTTGGGTCGCAATCGCCGCCTTGGCCTGCTCCGCCGCAATCCGGTAATCGCCGTCATCGAGTGTGATCAGCGGATCGCCGGCCTTGACGCGCTGGTTCTCGACCGCATTCACAGCGGCGATGTAGCCGGTGATCTTGGGAGATATCGTGGTGATGTCGCCTTCGATATAGGCGTCGTCGGTGGAAATCATAAACCGTCCGACAGTCCACCAGTCATAACCGAACCAGCCGCCGCCGGCGAGAGCAAGCAGGAGGATGGTCATCAGAACCATGCGGCGAACGGGCGACCGACCGCCGGTTTTGGTCGCCTTTTCCGGCGTCGCCGTATCATTGGCCGGATCAGGTTTGCGCGCCGTTTCGTCAGCAGCCGCGGGCGTAGCGGGGAAACTCTTCAGTTCGGCGGTACGGCGGACCGCAGACGCTGTCTCGTCATTCGCTTCGTCGGTGTCGATACGGTCGGATGCGGGCATTCCTGCGTTCCTGAAACTTTAAATCGAACCGAACGGTTCGGTTCGAATTGACTTAGGACGTTTTGTGCGTCATATCAAGGGCAAATCGAACCGAGTGGTTCGAAAAAGATTCGTGGAGGCGAGATGTCGGCGGTGTCCACCAGGGACGAAAGCCTGAAGGCGGCTGTGGATGCAGCCGACAGGCAGGCCAGCAGGCGGGTGGCCGGACAGGATCCGGCAAAGCGCCAGCAGATCATTGACGGCGCCAAACGCGTCTTCATGCGGGTCGGGTTCGACGCCGCCAGCATGAATGACATCACGCGCGAGGCGGGCGTTTCCAAAGGCACGATCTACGTCTACTTCGAGAACAAGGAAGACCTGTTCGGCGCGCTGATCGAACGCGAGCGGTCGGTGACCTTTGCGTCACTGGCGGAGGTGCTGCAGGAGGGTGGAAGCATTCGCGACACCCTTTTGCACTACGGCGTCGTCCTGGCGACGCGATTGACGATGCCTCAGGCGGTGCGCGCGCAGCGCATTGTCATCGGCGTGACGGAGCGAATGCCGGCGCTCGGCAAGCGCTTTTTCGACACCGGTCCGGATTCCGGAAAGACGATGCTCAGGACGTATCTTGAAAAGCAGATGGAGTCCGGCCTGCTCGATATTCCGGATTTGTCGCTCGCCGCTCAGCAATTCTTCGATCTGTGCACGGCCGGCCTGTTTCGCGCCTGCATTTTCGGAATGCGGGATGCGCCCCCGCCGTCGGACGAGATCGACAAAACCGTGACGAGCGCGGTCGACATGTTCCTGGCGCGCTACGGAACAGACCTCCTGCCGGCGTCCTGATGGTTGATCTGGCGGCGCGCGTTTGCGACGTCCCGCCGACAATGGCGGAAAGCAATGGCGTTCAGGTTTTCCTCATACCAGGAGGTCGGCATGTCCGGGTGCTGTGATAACGTGCCTCTTTCCCGGGGCCGATTCGCTGCGACAGGAGGACATGAGGGATGGCAGGCAAGTATTACGAGGAATTAGAGATCGGCATGGTGATCGAGCATGATGTTCGGCGCACCGTCACGGAGATGGACAACACGCTGTTCTCGACCCTGACGATGAACCCGGCGGCGATCCATATCGACCACGAATATGCGAAGACGACGGAATTCGGCAAACCGCTGGTGAACAGCGTCTTTACGCTTGGTCTGGTCGTCGGCCTGACCGTTGGCGAAACGACGCTTGGCACGACCGTTGGCAATCTGGGCTGGGAAGAGGTCAAGTTTCCGAAGCCGGTCTTTGCGGGCGACACGATCCGCGCCACGACGGAAGTGCTGGCCAAACGCGAAAGCAAGTCGCGACCGACGCAAGGCATCGTCACTTTCCTGCAGCGCGGGATCAATCAGCGCGACGAGATCGTATGCGAATGCCGGCGCCTCGCGCTCATGCTGAAGAGACCGGCGTAAGTCCCGGATTCTCCTGTGCCGGCCGACAGGTTGAAAAACACAGCCGCGGACTGCTCACTTCGACGCCGGTTTCAGGCACCCGTTCAGGATCAGCGTCACGATATTGTCGTAGGCGTCTTCATAGTCTCTCGCTGTAAGCCGGCTCTTGCACAGCGTTACCGCTGCGACTGTGGCGAAATCCGCGTAGAACTGGGTCGACGCCCAGATCGTCATGAACAGGTGGTTGGGGTCGATCGGCGCGAGTTTGCCGGCCTTGATCCAGCCGTCGATCACCGCGGCCTTCTCCTTCGTGATATTCTGCATGTGCTTCTTCTGCTTGCGCGACAGAAACCTGCCGCCGCGCAGCATCTCGTTGGCGAAGAAGCGCGAATCAACGAGGTTCTGTCGGGAATAGTCCATCTTGGCGCGAATATAATCGCGCAGCGCGTCCTCCGGTTCGCGGGATGGATCGATATGATCGAGGGCCCTGTCCCAACCGGCAAGCAGCCGTTCGATCAGCGTCGCGTAGATCGCTTCCTTGGTTTCGAAATAATAGTAGACATTGGCCTTCGGCAGGCCGCTCGCCTGGGAAATCTCGGCGATGCGCGTGCCGTCGAAACCCTTGCGGGAAAACAGGTCCACGGCAGCTTTGAGGATCTTCGCCTCGTTGCGCGCGCGTATGCGAGCCTCTGAATTTTTCTTTGGCGCTACCATTCTCGTCCTGCTGTCTTTCGCATTGCTCTCTCCCCGGTCTGCTTTCTCCGCCTCGGTTGTTGCGCAGTCAAGGGCAATAAACCGTTCTTTTCGGCGAGGGAAGGGGCAGCGGAAAAAACTGACGCTTTGGTCAGGTTTTTGAATTTCATTACTTGACGTTTTGGTCAGGTTTTGCAAAGCTTGATCCTGTTCCAAGGGGGATTTCATGCCGCAACGACTGGTCGAGGCTTTGCAGGAAACGCTGACGAACTGGCAGGATGATCTGCCAGAGGCCTGGCGCGCAGTCCTCGGCGACGTCGCGCTCGGTTTCGGCGATTGCGATCCTTCTCTCGAGCTTGAGCCCTGGGAGCCGATCTTTCCCGCCCGTCGCGGCAAGACCTTTCCTGGCGCGCCCGACGGCGCGCATATGCTGCGCGCCTTTGACGATATTGCGCCGGAGGACGTGACGTGCCTGATTTTGGGGCAGGATCCCTATCCCGCGCCGGACTTCGCGACCGGTCGCGCTTTCGAGGCCGGCAATGTCGCGGTCTGGCGTGAACTGGACAAGATGTTTTCCAAAAGCGTTCGCGCTTATATGCAGCAAATCTGCGCGGCGCGCGCCGACAAGCCCGAATACGCCTGTTCCTTTGAGGCCTGGCCCGGACTGCTCGACGACATCGAGTCCGGCAAGGTCGACCTTGAACCCGCAAATCGCCTGGCCGACCGGTGGGTCAGCCAGGGCGTTCTGTTGCTGAATTCTTCGCTGACGCTTTCCCGCTTCCAGGTCGCTGTCGATCCTCATCAGTCTCGCGGGCATTTGCCCGTTTGGCGCCCGCTGATGTTGCGGGTGCTCCAGATTCTCGTCGAACGCGGTTCCCCTCTGGTGATCATCGCGTTCGGCGATGCGGCGACGGACTGTCTGACGAGCGCCCGGCTGGGCAGTCCGTCGCCGCCCATACACGTGATCTCCCGCCCGCATCCGGCGTTCGCCGACGAATTGCTGCCGATGGAGAACCCCTTTGTCGCCTGCAACCGCCTGCTCGAGGCGGAGGGCGTTCAGCCGATTGCCTGGTGACGATATGAGCAAGACCTTCGACTATATCATCATCGGCGCAGGCTCTGCCGGCTGCGTGCTTGCAAACCGCCTGTCCGCCGATCCCGGCAATCGGGTTCTGCTTCTGGAAGCCGGCGGTCGGGATCGCAATCCGCTGTTCCGTCTGCCGATGCTGATGGGCAAGCTGTTTCAGTCCGGCGTCTACAACTGGCATTATCACACGGAGCCGGAACCCCATCTCAACGGACGCTCCCTCTACTGGCCGCGCGGCAAGGTGCTCGGCGGTTCGTCCACCATCAACGGCATGATCTATGTTCGCGGCAATCGCCACGACTACGACCGTTGGTCCCAGATGGGTTTGCCCGGATGGTCCTACGACGACGTGCTGCCGGCCTTCCGCCGCTCCGAGGGGCACATTCAGCGCAACGGCGAATACCACGGCTCCGAAGGAGAGTTGACGGTGTGCCGGGCGCGCGGCTCCAATCCGCTGCACGAGACCTTCATCAACGCCGGCGTCGAGGCCGGGCATCCGGCCAATGACGACTTCAACGGAGAAGGCCAGGAGGGATTCGGCCGGTTCGACTTCACCATCAAGGACGGCAAGCGCTGGTCGACGTCGCGCGCCTTCCTGCAGCCTGTCCTCGACCGGAAGAACCTGACCGTCGAGACCGGCGCGCTGACAAAGCGGATCATCGTGGAGAACGAACGGGCCGTCGGCGTCGAATATCTGCAGGACGGAGAGACGAAAACGGCGCATGCGGATCGCGAGATCGTCGTTTCGGCCGGCACGGTCAACTCGCCGCAGGTTCTGCTTCTTTCCGGCATCGGTCCGGCCGATGAAGTCGCCGCACACGGCATTACGCCGGTGCATGACCTTCCCGGCGTCGGCAAGAATCTGCAGGATCACGTCGATTGCGTCATGTCCTGGGAATGCGCGAAGCCCGTCACTCTCTATTCGGACCTGCGCGCCGACAAGCTGGCCTGGTCGATGGTCGAAGGCATGATGTTCGGCCGCGGCATCGTCACGACCTTTCCCTATGAGGGCGGCGCCTTCCTGAAATCCGATGATCGGCTGGAAGCGCCGGATATCCAGCTTCACTTCATGCCGGCGCTGGAAAAGACCGCCAATCTGCATTTCCCCAATCCCTTCAAGCGCAAGGATGCGACGGAAAGCGATCACGGCTTCACAATGCGGGTGGGTCCGGTCAATCCGGAAAGTCGCGGCGAGATCACGCTGCGCTCGGCCAATCCTTCCGATGCGCCGCGCATCCAGGCCAACTACCTCCAGTCCGATTTCGATCTTCGGACGATGATCGCCGGCATCCGGATGACGCGGGAGGTGATCGCGCAGAAATCCTTCGATCCCTATCGCGGCAAGGAACTGGCGCCGGGTCCTGAAACTGCAAGCGACGCCGACCTCGAGGCCTGGCTTCGCGAGACGGCGATGACGACCTTCCATCCGGTCGGCACCTGCAAGATGGGAACCGACCCGAACGCCGTCGTCGATGCGCGACTCAAGGTGCGCGGAATTGAAGGTCTCCGGGTCGCCGATGCATCCATCATGCCGATCATATCGAGCGGCAACACCAACGCGCCCGCCATCATGATCGGCGAGAAGGCGGCGGAATTCATGACAATGGAGGATCAGCGCTCATGATCGTGGAACATCGCACCTACACGTTTCGTCCAGGCACGGTCGACGGATGGCTCAAGAAATACGAGTCGCAAGGCCTTGCGATCCAGAAGCGGCATCTCAACCGGTTTCTGGGTCTCTATGTCAGCGAGATCGGAAGGTTGCACACGACCGTTCTCATGTGGGGATACGACAGTCTTGCGGATCGCGAGGCGCGCCGCCAGGCGATGTACAAGGACCCGGACTGGCAAACCTTCATTTCGGAAGTCTGGTCTCTGGACGCGATCCAGAGCCAGGACGTCATGATCATGAATCCTGCGCCCTTTTCACCGGGCGCTTGATACGCGAAACGGCCGCTTCGACGCCTCGCGGCCGTCATAACAAGAACTGCGAAACTCAGAGAAGGAACTGAACGATGACTGGAAAGATCATACAAGGCAACACCATGCTTCGCGTGCCCGTCCGGCGGCGCGGCCTCTTGAAGACGGCGGCGGGCGCGGCTGCGCTCGGAATGACCGGAAACCTGTTTTCGTCGATCGCCCATGCGGCCGACGGTCTGGTGGCGCTCGTTCACACGCAGGCTGCGGGCGACAACGGCCCCGTCGACTCGATGATCGCAAAGCTGAAGCAGCTTGCTTCGGAAAAGGGTTTTCCCTACCGGGCGATCTACGCACAGGATCCCGCGACCTACGAAACCATCTTCCGCACGCTGGGCGACGCAGGCGCCGCCGTGGTCGTCTCGACCTTCAACGAAGTGGCCGAGCCCATCAAGGCCGTCGCGCCGGACTATCCCGACACCAAGTGGATCCAGTTGTTCGCCGATCCGTTCGAGCCGCCAATGCCGAACGTCGTCACGGTGTCCTATGACTATTACCTCGGTTGCTACCTGTCCGGCATTTTTGCTTCCGGCGTCAGCGCGAGCGGCAAGCTCGGCTTTATCGGCGGCATTTCCATTCCGCCGATCAACGCCGACTTCAACGCCTTCACGGCGGGCGCCAAGTCGCTGCGTCCGGACGTGACGACGACCGCCGCCTTCGCTGGCTCGTTCCAGGATCCGGCCAAGGGTCAGGAAATCGCCACGCAGATGTTCAGCGACGGCATCGACTACATCCAGACCGACGCCGCAGCGACCGATTTCGGAATCATCACCGCGGCGAACGAAGGGGAAGGCCGCATGGTCAGCGCCCTCGATCCGGCGCAGTTCCCGCTCGGTCCGAAATCGCTGATCGCCATCGTCGGTCTCGATTTCGGCATGTCGCTCTACAATGAAGTCAGCAACGCGCTCGGAGACGATTGGGACGGCGGAAGCCATGTCTCGACGGGTCTCGGCACGGGCGTCATTGACTTTATCCGCTCGCCGCTCTTCGAAGCGGACGGATCGGACGCGCTCAACGCCAAGGCCATGGAAATCTGGCCGGAAGTCGAGAAGGCCAAGGCCGCGATCCTCGACGGATCGCTCAAAGTGCCGTTCAATACCGAACTCTGAAGAGACTGGTTGCGATCCGCGGACAAGGGTAAATGAGCGAAACGACGCCTCCCGTTCTCGACTGCCATGACGTCACCGTTCGTTTCGGCGACGTCGTGGCCCTGTCGGATGTTTCGATCTCCTTCGCCAGCGGAGCGATCCATGCGGTTGTCGGCCAGAACGGCGCTGGCAAGACCACCTTCGCCCGCGTCATCGCAGGTCTCATCGATCCAGACGAAGGCAGCGTCCGGATTTCCGGGCGCGACATGCCGAAAGGCAGCGTCAACGACGCCAGGCGCGCGGGCGTGGAGCTCGTGCATCAGAACTTCGCGCTGCCGCCGTCCTTTACCGTCGCCGAAGCCATGCAGTTCGGCGGCGCGGGCGGAAAACTCTATACCCGCAGCCAGCTCGAGCGGCGCTGGCAGGCCCATCTCGACGCCCTCAACATCAATGTGAAAGCCGGACAGCGGATTCGCGATCTGCCTGTCGAAAGCCAGCAGAGTGTGGAGATCGCCCGCGCGCTCGTCACCGACGCAAAACTGCTGATCCTGGACGAACCAACGGCCGTGCTCTCGCCCGAGGGAACCGAAAAACTCTTTGAACGCATCAGGCATCTCAAGAGCGCCGGCGTCACCATTATTCTCATCCTCCACAAGATACGCGAGGTGCTGGCGATCGCCGACACGGTTTCCGTCCTGCGCGGCGGCAAGCTGGTGGAAGGTCCCGTCGCATGTTCGGGCATCGACGCGGACAAGCTTTCCGAACTGATCATCGGGCCCTCCGCCCGGCCCCTCGACGAGGACGACCGCGCTGCGCTCACCGGTTCCGCGTCGTTGCTGCACACCCATGTCGGCGCGTCCGCACAGGATGGCGCGGCGCCGCCGATCCTCGACATGAAGTCGGTCTCCTCGGCGCCGGACGGCGACGGACCGCCGCTCGCCGATGTCAGTCTCGCCATCCGTCCCGGAGAGATCGTCGGCGTCGCCGGCGTGGAAGGCAATGGTCAGCGCACGCTGGTGCGCGCGCTGTCGGCGCTTGCCGAGGTTCAGAGCGGAACCATCGCTCTTGACGGGAAACAAGTTACGACCATGCCGTTGCAGGGACGGCGGATCGCGGGATTGCGGGTCATTCCCTTCGAGCGCAATGTCGAGGGGCTGAGCCTGACGAGTTCACTGTGGGAAAACTGGTCCGCCCGGAAACTGCTGCAGGGTTCGCTGCTTTCGTGGATCAGGCCGTCGGCGCTGCGATCGGAGTGCAAATCCGCTCTCGATACCTGGGATGTGCGCTATGCGACCGTCGCTCAGCGCGCCGGTAGTCTTTCCGGCGGCAACGCCCAGAAGGTGATCCTGTCGCGGGAAATGGACGAGGACGCGCGTCTCATCATCGCAGCGCAGCCGACGCGCGGACTGGATATCGGCGCGACCGCCTTCGTCTGGGACGCCCTCGACAAGGCGCGGCGCCGCAAGTGCGGCATCCTGCTGATCTCGTCCGACCTCGATGAAATCATGGACATATGCGATCGGGTGGTCGTGATGCTCTCCGGGCGGATCGCCGGCACGTTCGAGCCTCCCTACGATATCGCGCGCATCGGCGCGGCCATGACGGGGGTCGCCCATGACCGATAGTCTCGTCTCCATCGCCCGCGCGCTGGTTTTCATCGTCGTCGCGCTTGTGCTCTGCGCCGTGATCTTCTCGATCGCCGGCTTCTCCGCGGAACTGATGTTCAGCGCGATCCTCGACGGCGCGTTTCTGCGCAATGGCGCGCTCAATCACGCGCTGCGCTGGGGATTGCCGCTGTTCATCACGGCGGTCGGCGTCGCGATTTCATTCCGCGCGGGCTATTTCAATATCGGCGCGCAGGGCCAATTCTATGTGGGCGCCATCTGCGCCGCATTCGTCGCCGAATGGACGAGCGGCGCGCCGGCCTTCGTCGTCATTCCCCTGTGTTTCCTGGCGGGCATGATCGGCGGCGCCTTGTGGGCGCTGTGGCCTGGTCTGTTGAGGCTGCGTTCAGGCGCGGACGAGGTGATCACCACGCTGATGGGCAACTTCCTGGCAGGTCTGCTGCTCGTCTATGTCACGTCCGGACCGCTCAAGGACCAGTCCGGATCGGGCCAGCAGGCCTCCAGCCGACCGCTCGACGCCGCCTATCGCATCAGCAACTCGCTGGGCGTGTCGCCGACAATTATCGCGATCGCCGTCATTGTCGGCCTGTCGATGTGGCTACTGGTGAACCGCACGTCGTTCGGCATGATGTCGGGTCTGGCCGGGCGCAACCCGACGATGGTCACCTGGCAGGGCGCGAAGCTGTGGAAGGTGGGGCTCGCCAGCTTCATCATCAGCGGCGCGCTCGCCGGCCTTGCGGGAACCATCGAACTGATGGGACCGAACGGGCGGCTCGCCTCCGGCTTTCTCCCGGCGCATGGCTTCACCGCCATCCTGATCGCGCTCGTCGCAAATCTCTCGATCCTGGGAAGCGCCGTCGCGGCGTTGTTTTTCGGCGGTCTCGCCTCCGCCGCGCTCTACCTTCCGGTCATCGCCGGATTGCCGTCCTCGGCGATCGACATCATCAATGCGGCGATCGCGCTCTTCATCACCGCGCGTTCGCAATTGATCGACCGCATCATGCGCTTCAGGAGCAGAGCCAATGGATGACATCATCATCGCCATCCTGCGATCCGGCACGCCGCTCGTTTACGTGACGCTCGCCGGCGTGATCGCACAGCGCGCCGGCATCTGGCATCTGGGTCTGGAAGGGCTGATGATCGCCGGCGCTTGCGCCACGATCCTCGGCATCGTGTTCACGCAATCGATCGTACTGGCGTTGCTCATCGCCGTGGGCGTATGCATGGTCGCCTCGGTTCTTTTCTGGTTCGTGGTCGAAAAGCTCAAGGCGAACCAGATCATCGCCGGCCTCGGCCTGACAGGCCTTGGCCTCGGCGGGACGACGCTGGCGATCGAATCGATCTTCGGCAGCCAGGCGGCGGTCAGCGCGCCGTTCGGACTGCCGCGCATCGGGCCTCTCTTCGGCTCTTTCGGCAATCTCTCGATCCTCGTTCTGTTGATGCCGTTCTTCGTTCTTGCGTTCTGGGTCCTGCTTCGCCGCACGCGTTTCGGTTTGCGGCTGGCGGCTGCGGGCGAGCATCCCTTTGCGGCGAGAAGCGTCGGCATCGAACCGTCGCGGATCCGGCTTGCAGCGCTCGTCATCGGCGGCGCCCTTTGCGCCCTGGGCGGCGCGGAACTGGCCGCCGGCAGTCTTCAGTTCTTCTCGCAAAACATGACCGCCGGCCGCGGCTTCATGGCTTTCGCCGCCGTTATCTTCGGCGCAGGCCATCCGGTGGGCGCGGCGCTTGCCGCCATGTTCTTCGCGATTGTCGGCGCGCTGGGCATAAGGGCGCAACTTGTCTTCGGAGACCGGGTGCCGCACGATCTGCTTCTGGGTCTGCCCTATATCGCGACCGTGATCGGCATCTGGATGAGCGCACGCCTGCGCGGCGGCGCGAAAGCCATATCCGGCTTTGGCGAATTGCGAGACAATTGAGAAAGGCGGCGGTGTGAAACGCAAACTCATCATCCTGACAGATCCGGGGCAGGACCAGGCGGCCGCCATCCTGATGATCCTCGGCGCGCCTGAAACCTTTGACGTGCTCGGCATGGTGGCGACCGCCGGCAATATCGATCTCGGCTACACGACGACGAACTGTCTCAAGCTTCTGGAACTTGCCGACCGCACGGATATCCCTGTCTACGCCGGGTGTCCGCGCCCGATGATGCGCGACCTCGTCACCGCCGAACATGTTCACGGACCGACGGGGCTTGACGGTCCCGTGCTGCCGGAGCCGGTGGCGCAGATCGCCTCCGGTCACGGCGTTGACTTCATCATCCGCACATTGCGGGAACAGCCGGCCGGCGGGGTGACGATCTGCGGTCTCTCGCCGCTTACCAATCTGGCGATGGCGCTCGTCCAGGCGCCCGACATCGCGCCGCGTATCCGCGATATCGTCGCGATGGCCGGCGCCTATTTCGAGGTCGGAAACATCACCCCGTCTGCGGAGTTTAACGTCTATGTTGACCCGGAAGCGGCCGATATCGTGCTAAACGCCGGCATTCCGATGACCATGCTGCCGCTGGACGTCACTCACCAGATGCTGTCGACGCCCGAGCGGCTTTCGGCCATGCGCGGACTCGGCAACCGGTGCGGCGTGGCGACAGCGGAAATGCTGGAGTTTTCCGAAAGCTTCGATCTGAACAAATATGGCTGGGAGGGCGCGCCGCTGCACGGCCCTTGCGTGCCGGCCTTCATGCTGCAGCCGGAGATGTTCGAGGGCCGTCAGATCAACGTGACGGTCGAGACCGGGAGCGAACTGACCCGCGGCATGACGGTCGCCGACTGGTGGCAAATCACCGATCGCGAGAAAAACGTCTTTTATGTTCGCAATGGCGACGCCGACGCCTACTACGCGCTTCTCATGGAATGCCTCGGCAATCTGCCGTGACGCTTATATCAATCTGAAAACCTCGAAATCGCCGGTTCTGCCTTTCAGCGTGTGGGTTCCGGCGGCGACCGTCTCGAAATCCGGTTCAAGCGCGGCGGCGGTCGATCCGCTGATCAGGATCGCGACTTCAGTGTCCGGCGGATAGACAACCTTGCCCAGTTGCTCCAGCCGTTGGCCGATATTCACCGTGTCTCCGATGATCGTGTAATTTATCCGGCCCGGCGCGCCGATATTTCCGACGGTCGCGTTGCCGGTATGGATGCCGATACGAATATGAACCGGCGTCTCGTTGCGGCGTCTGCGCTCATCGTTCTCCTTCTTCACCGCCTCCGCCATGGCGAGCGCGGCGCGGCAGGCCCGCCGGGCGGAATCCGGTTGCGGATCGGGAGCGCCCCAGAACGCCATGACCGAATCGCCCATATATTTGTCGATGGTGCCTTCTTCGGCGTCGATGCATGCTCCGAGAATTTCAAAGTGGCGGTTGACCAGCGCAGCCACTTCGGGCGCCGTCATGTCCTGCGAAGCGGTCGAGAACCCGGCGATGTCGGTGAAGAGCACCGTTATTTCCTGTTCCGTGGTTGCGGTTGCTCCGGCTTCGTCGCGCTTGATCAATCGCTCCACGATCTTGCGCGGAACGTAAAGCTCGAACCAGCGCAGAGCATGCAGCATGGCGTTGAAGGCTTTCGACTGGTTGTCGATCTCACGGAAAATGCTGCCTGGCAGGTCGCTGATCTGATTGATCTCCAGATCGCGGATGCGACCCGCGGCTTCCGAGAAGTTGACGATCGGTCTCGCGATGCGGCGGCCCAGCAGCACTGCGGCGATCAGCGCAACCAGCAGCGCGCCGACGCCGACATAGCCTGAGATGATCAACCGGCGAATCTCGTCTCCCATGTCGGATGTATTGATGTAGGCGCCCACGAGCAGTGGCTCGTCGCCGTAACCGTCGAGCGTTTGATAGACGTAGACGTATTGATCGCCGCCGATATCAAGCGCGTGGCCCTGATTGCCTTCTGCGAGCGCCAGCTCAAGTTCATAGCGGTCGACTTCGCTCCAGATTGAGCCAAGGATATTGTCGCTGAAATTTTCCACTGAGGGCAACGGGTTGTCCACCGTTCGGCCGGGATAAGGGCCGAGCAGATCCGGATGCGCGAGCACGTGGTCGCGCCCGTAAAGAATGAAGCGCTGCGTGGGATCGCCCTTGTCCGTGGACTGAACGAAGGACGAGAGTTCGGGAATGGATACGGCGGCCGCCACCACGCCGACAAGTTTCCCGTTTCGGTGCACCGGGTAGGCCATGTTGATGAAAGTGCTGTCCTGTCCCTCTCGATAGGTCGGCGGAGACCATTGCGGTTTGTTGGTGAACTTGTCCCAACCTTCACGTATTTGCTGGTCGTCCGAGACATTGCCCGTCCGGATCTTGACGCTGGCGTCTGGCAGTCGTTGCGCCTGGATCGACTGGAAATCGGCGTCCATGTAGGAGATCGCATTGATTTGCGGCGTCGCTGCAAGGGCGCCGGTCAGCAAAGTTCCGAACGTGTCGACATCATGCGGATCGACATCGCCCCGCACGATCTGGTTGGCGATGAATTCGGCCTGATATTCGGCTGGCCGCAAATGGTCGCGAACGCGATTGACGGAATAGGCGATGTTCTGGTTCGCATTGGCGCTCAGCAGGTCGATCGTGTTTCTTTGCGCCAGCCACACGCCGACAAAAAGGACGCTGCCGACGGAAATCAGAACGAGCACGCTGATCGCACTCGCCAGCGTCACGGTTATCGAGAGCCGGCCGTCCCATTGATCTTTCCGCCGCGCCGCTTTACCGGGATTTATGCCGGAATCGGGATTTGTCGGCGCATTGCCTTCCCCGTCAGACATCCTCCAGTCGACCCTTCCGTTTGTCTCTCGGCCTTAGACTCATGGCAACATATGCCTGCGCGACAGGAAAGGTTCAATCCCCCTTCTTGACTGCTCCAGTATCGATCATCTGTCGAAACATATCGGTTATCGAAGATCTGATCGACCGGTATTGCATACCGAGCGCCTGTTTTGACTTGCTGTTGTCCGCACGCCATGGATAACCCATATTCAGCGTCACCATCTTCCGGGTGATAGCCTTGTTGGTTATCGGGCCCAAAAGCCAGATCAACCATTTCGGCAGTTCCCGCGTCGGGAAAGGCCAGCTGTCGCCGAACTCTTCGCGCAGCATTTTGGCAAGCTCCAGCAGGCTGTGATGGTCCGCATAGACAATATGACGGCCTTCCGCTTCAGGCAGGAACGCGCCTTTCAGATGGGCCTCGGCGGCATCGCGCAC
Source organism: Rhizobiaceae bacterium MnEN-MB40S (assembly GCA_024343425.1). Classification (GTDB taxonomy): domain Bacteria; phylum Pseudomonadota; class Alphaproteobacteria; order Rhizobiales; family Rhizobiaceae; genus Flavimaribacter. Next base: position 132,853 of record BRLC01000019.1, on the reverse strand, counting down.
ATCCACAAATCCGATCTCGTAGGCAGGAACGCCAGCCTTCATCGTTCCGTCTCCCAATTGCCGGGTCAGGTTGAAGGACTCTGAAGTCTGAGAGTCCGCTGTTCCGGGTCCGACTATAAGCGCCGGATTGATCGTGACGAGCCGCCAGCGATCCTGCGCCTCGGCGATTTTCAACGCGGCCTTTTCGGCCTCCACTTTCGAGAAGGAGTAGCTCTGGTGCTCCAGGGAAGATGACCGGTTCCACACCGCCTCGGTCAGAACGCCTCCCGGCGCTTTGGCGACATCGGCGTTGTCTCCAAATATCGCGGCGCAGGAACTCGTCAGCACGACCCTTTCGACCGATTCCGTGCGATTGGCTGTCTCGAGGACGTTGCGCGTGCCCTTGACCGCCGGATCAACGAGATCGCGCTGCGGGTCTTTTACGTCAAGGGTGAAGGGTGATGCAGTGTGGAAGACAATACGGCAATTGTCCATCGCGGGACCGTAACTGCCTTCCTCGAGGAGGTCCGCCTTGAACAGGACCAGTGCGCCGGGCAGATCAGCTTCCATTGCTTTCAAATGGGCGATCTTCGCCTCGTTGTCCGGGTCACGAACTGCGGCGTGGACCTTAAAGCCTTCCTCAAGCAGGCGTCTGACTATCCAGCCGGCCAGATAGCCCGTGGCGCCGGTCACCAGAACCGGTCGCGAGGTGTCCTGAGTCATGAAGATCTCCGCTCAACGAGTGCCCACGACTTTCAATATAGGTTGCCTTGGAGAAATTGCACTTGTCCTTTGGGATCTGACGCAGAGCTGGCGGCGCCGGAGTGCGACGTAAGGCCTTGTGGTCAGCCCATCGAAACTACACGGCCATTCGACGCGTCATATATCCAGCCCCGCGCGCACCGTCGATCAGCGCTTCCGGCGATGGTATGGATTCGCCCCGCCAGGCGATGTGCTGGTCCGGACGGACGAGCGCGTATCGCGTACGGTAGAGCGCGTTGACGCTCAGACTATCGGGTGCATAAATGGTGAGCGGCATGCCGACGTCCCTTGCCGCTTCCATCAGATGCTGCTCCTGTTCCTCCAGGGGCTGGTCCAGTCGCAGGAGCGTGAATCCCTTCCCAAAATGATCGTAGAGCGACGATCCATCGGGCAACCACTCATGAGGCGCAAGAGACCCGGGGCACGTTGAGGGTCTGTATTGGGTTACCGAGAAGGCAGGCGGTTTATCCCCCTTCTCGGAAAGTATCACAGGCGATTCATAGCGATAGCCGAGAACAACGCCAAGTGGGTGGAATTCTGGCGTTTTCAACTGTCTCACTGCTTCAGCAGTCTCACGGCGCCGTGATGCGCCCTCCTGCGTGTCTTCTTCGAGATCAGGCGACAGGAACCGATCGCTCAGCGCGCCGACATTTTCGGTCGAGGTTTCTAGCACCTTTTGATGCAGAGGCTTTCGTTCGGTCTCGTAACTGTCAAGAAGCGTTCTGTTCGCCCATCCTTCAAGCACGCCTGAAATTTTCCATCCGAGATCGACGGCGTCGCCGATGCCGAGATTCATCTTGTGGCCGCCGAACGGCGCATGCTGGTGACAGGCGTCTCCCGCGAGAAAGACGTCGCCAACGCTGTAGCGTTCGGCAAGCAATTCGTGAACGGCCCAGTCGTCGCGTTCCAGAACCTCGACAGTGTAGTCGCGTCCGATCGATTTCCCGACAAGGTCCAGCATAGCCTCGTCGTCGATTGCCTTTTCTCCAGGGACTGACATGCCCCAGAACCAGGCGTCATTGGTGTCCATAGGGCCCATGATGCACGGGGCGTTCGGGTTGACGAGCAAGTGAAACAGCGCCTGCTTGTCGTCGAGGTCATTATTCAGGCCCGGAATGCGCAGGAACAGGGTGGTAAATGAGGCGATTGAACTTGCCCCGGTCATCTGGACGCCGAGTCTGTAGCGCACTGTACTGTCCGCGCCGTCGGTTCCTACAAGAAAACGCGCCTCGAGAGACAGGACTTCACTGGTATCCAGATTGCGCGCTGAAATGGTGACGCCGCCATTCTCATGTTGCCGGAAATTCTCGAGGCGATGCTGAAATATGACGTCTGCCACAGGCTTCTTGCGCAGGTGATCGAGCAGGACGCTTTCAATGGAATGTTGGGGAATGAAATCTGCGTGTTCCGGAAAACGGTCATCACGAACTGGCGACGAGCAGAAAGCATTGTCGAAATAGCAAATGTCATTGCCGAAAAGTCTGGTCGCAAAACGGACACGACGTGGGAAGTCGGTGGTGAAAGGAGACCTCCATCGCAACACGCCAGACAACCCCCAACGTCGCATATGCGCCATGGTGCGAACATCGGTGATTTTCGCGCGCGGTTCTAGGCCGATTCGCTCGTTTTGTTCGATCACGCAGACGGTGTGACCGCGCGACGTCAGTTCCGTTGCGAGCGCCAGCCCCACGGGTCCCGCTCCGGTAACGACCACATCATATTGCTTTGCAGTCACTGCTTACCTTCCGGTCGGACTGCGGTGGGGCTTTTCAGCGATCACGAAGACCGTACCGAAACCGCCTGGTCCAGAACGTAACAGGCGACAATTGCTACAAATATGCTGAAAGCCGTGATGCGGGCCAATAGAACGCGGACCTCAAGAATTCGCACTGGCCACCACCTATCCGAGTGTGTAAATATATCAAAAACTTATAAAGTGTATTACTTGATGGTTCCCCGTCGCCTTATTACTTGAATAGTAACCCTGTAAGAATGAAAAAAAAGAAATTGTCAATAAAAAAACATTTTTGGTGATCATGAATCACTGGAAAGCAGAAACCCTTGGAAGAGCTGACAGCCCATAAAAGCCTGACCGCGCTGACCTATGAACGCATTCGCATGGCCATTGTGACCGCGCGTTACAAACCGGGTGAAAAACTGCGGATCGATTCTTTGAAGAAGGAATTCGACGCGAGTATCGGCGCCGTGCGGGAAGCGCTGGCGAGGCTTACCTCGGAGGGGCTGGTGACGGCAGAGCCGCAGAAAGGTTTCATGGCGTCGCTGATTTCACGCAAGGAACTGACGGATCTGACCGATGCGCGCGTAATCATCGAACAGATATGCCTGGAATCCTCGATGAGGAATGGCGACATCGCCTGGGAAGGACGTGTGCTTTCAATTGCGCACCAGTTAACGAAGCTTGAAGTCGTCGCCATTGCAACGGAAGACCGCGAAGTTGAATGGCATCGTTGTCACGAAAAATTTCACGACGAGTTGACCTCGGGATGCGCTAATGATTGTTGGTTGAAACTGCGCCGGCAACTCTACGTCCAGTCCGAGCGTTATCGGCGACTGTCCGGCCCCTTCGGAGATACCGACAGGGATGTCGCCGCCGAGCACCGAGCCATCGTCGACGCCGTTCTGGAGCGCGATGTGGATAAAGCCAAGCAGTTGATGGCGAGCCATCTTCGCCTGACCGCCGAAAACCTGCTAAAGTCGGAAATTCCTTTCTCCGCGCCTCTGGCTCCTGCATATGCATAGATTGAAAACCACTCGCCTGACAGGCTGCGTAGCTGCGCAGCGCGCATGAACGACATCGCGTCCGCCGCCATGCCGACCAGGGGCTATCGCTGGGTTCTGCTGGGCGGCATTTGGCTCATCTACTTCTGCTTCGGGCTGATCGCAGCGTCCATGGCGCCGCTGCTGTCCCGCATCGCGCTGGATCTTGACATCGATTATGCGACGATCGGAACGATCCTCGGCGCCTGGCCGCTGGTCTATATTGCAGCCGCCATTCCGTGCGGGGCCTTGCTGGATACGATGTCTCCGCGCCTGACCATGTTCATCGGCTGCATCATTATCGGTTTATCCGGCGTCTTGCGCGGCGTCGCCCAGTCCGATCTGACCATGTTTCTGGCTGTCGGCGTTTTTGGCGTCGGCGGGCCGCTGATCTCGATCGGCGCGCCGAAACTCATCTCGCTCTGGTTCGACGACAAGACCCGCGGCGCGGCCATGGGTCTCTATATAACCGGACCGGCGCTCGGTAACGCCGTTGCGCTGGCCGCGACCAACAGCCTCGTGCTGCCGCTTGCCGGCGGAGACTGGCGGACCGTGATGTTCGTCTACGCCTCTGTCGCCTTCGTCATTTCCATCCTGTGGCTCGCCATCGCCAGCCATCCCAACGCAGGCGATTCGAAGCTGCATTCCGACGGGGTTCAGTTCAGTTTGCGCGCGGTTTCCGAGATCCTGTCCGTGCCCATCGTCAGGATTGTGCTCCTGATGGCGATCGGGGTGTTCTTCATCAATCACGGCATCAACAACTGGCTGCCGGAAATGTTGCGATACAAGGGACAATCCGCGGCCGAGGCCGGTTTCTGGTCATCGGTCCCGACAATCGTCGGCATTGCGGGCTCGCTGCTCATTCCGCGCTTCGCCACGCCGGAACGGCGCATTCCCTTGCTGCTCGGACTGTTCATATCGGTTCTTTTGTCGAGCCTGCTGTTGCAGGCGTCGACAAGCGCGCCGCTGTTTGCGGCCCTGATCCTGTTCGGCGTCGGCCGGGGCGCGCTGATGGCGGTGGTGATGCTGGTTCTGATGTCCTCGCCCGATGTGCCGAGGCGCCGGCTGGGGCTCGCCGGCGGTATGTTCTTTGTCGCCGCAGAACTGGGCGGCGTGCTCGGTCCTGTCACAATGGGCGTCCTGTCCGACTGGACGGGCGGGTTTTCGGCGCCTGTGTTCGCCGTCACCGTTGTCAGCCTGGCGCTCGTCCTGCTCGCGTCGTTTCTGCTGTTACGCGGTCGGGCGTCAGTGTCCTGAAAACTCTTCCGCGAGAGCGCTCGCCTGGCGCACAAGCAGGCTCGCATCGACATCCACGGCCGTGAACACCGTGCCGATATCGATGCATCGTTTCGCGAAAACCCTGTCGAGCGTCAGGATGCCGGCGGGCTTGCCGGCCTTGCGGATCCGCGTGATGGCGTCTTCTACAGCGGCCACGACCTCGGGGTGTCCGGGTTCGCCTGGAAAGCCCATGCTGGCGGCGAGATCCGCCGGGCCGATGAAAATACCGTCGATGCCGTCCAGCGCTGCGATCGCCTCGATTTCGTCGAGCGCCGAGCGGGTTTCGACCTGCACGATCAGGCACAGTTCCTCGGCCGCCAGTTTGGCGTAATTCCTGATCTTGCCGAAACGCGTGGCGCGGGTGGAGCCGGCGACGCCGCGAATGCCGGCGGGCGGGTAGCGCACGGCCGCGACCGCCTGTTCGGCTTCCTCCCGGTTCTGGACATAGGGCACGAGCAGCGACTGGGCGCCGATATCGAGAACCCGCTTGATCAGCACGGCGTCGTTGCTGGCCACGCGAACCAGCGGAGAAACAGGGTAGGGCGCAACGGCCTGCAACTGGTCGAGAACGGTTATCGGATCGGCGGGCGAGTGTTCCGTATCGAACAGGATCCAGTCGAAACCGCATGTCGCCAGGGCTTCCGCCGTATAGGCCGACGGCAGGGTGCACCACAAACCGATCTGCTGCTTGCCTGCTGCGATGGCGTGTTTGAACGTATTTTTCGGCAGTTCCACTTGGCTTCCCCCTTTGCGATGCGCTCAACTGCAACCCTCGCCACATATTCAACATCTGGCGTCGTTATTCAGTCAGATGTATCTACTTGTGCGCAGGCATGAAGATCAACACCAGTCGGGGCTATCTTATGCGACCGAACATGAAGACTTTCTTTGAAGAGCGTCGACGGGTGCTCGCTGCGCTGGCGGGTGTCGCGGGTTCGCTGCTGTTGCCCGGAGTCGCCCGCGCTGAAGATCCCGTCGGAAAAGTCGGCCTGATAAGCGGCCGCGCGACGGCCGTGCGCGGCTCGTTGGACGTCGCGCTCGAGAAGGGTTCCGAACTCGAAATCGGGGATCTTGTGAAGACGGATGTCCGCACCATCGTGGAACTGCTGCTCGGGCGGCGCACCACGATCAGGCTCGGCGAGAGCGCGGAGCTCCTGATCGATTCCTTTGTCATGAACATGCGCGGCAGTTTCGACCTGATGCAGGGCGCGATGTTCTTCGACCGGCCGGAAGACGAGCCGAAATCCGATGTGATGATCCGGACGGTGTTCGGCCAGCTTGGCGTGCGCGGCACGCGGTTTTTCGCCGGCCCCAACCGGGGCGTCTTTGCTGTATTCGTGGAGCGCGGCGCTGTCGCCGTCGCGGCCGGCGGCGAGACCGTCACGCTCGGGCCCGGCGAGGGGGTAAACATACCCGAGCCCGGCGCTCCGCCGGAAGACGTCGTGCAATGGGGTCAGGGACGCATTGACGAGGTTTACGCCAGCGTCGGGCTCTGATCCGGCGACGGCGGCCGCTTTTCCCCGCCGGAAGGCGTAAACACATGCATGGCGCCGATGCCGCGCAACTCGGTCTCTCCGAGATCGACCAGGTTGCGTTCGGGCATGAGGGAGCGCGCCGTTTCGCCCACCAGGATCGAGGTTTTGAACGTCTTGTTCGCCTGTTCCAGCCGCGCCGCCATGTTGATGGACGAGCCGAAGGCGGCATAGTCGACCCGGTCGGCGTCGCCGACGTCTCCAAGCACCACTTCGCCGGATTCGATGCCGATGCGGGTTCGGCCGAGACCGTGATCGACCGCCGGCGACGTCTTCCGGAAGCGTTCGGAGAAGCTGATGATCTGCGTCGCGCAGTCGAGGGCGGCGTCGGCGTGCCGTTCAAGCTCGAGCGGCGCATTGAATATGGCGTGTACGCCGTCGCCCGTTGTTTTGTCGACCATGCCGCCATGGGCGATGATGATCCTGGTCAGTCCGGCGAAATAGCGGTCGAGAATGTCGATTAGCTGTTCCGGCGTCGTGCGTTCCGAAAATCCGGAAAAGTCTTCCAGGTCGCTGATGAGCGACGTCGCCAGGCGCCGTTCTCCCCGCAGTTTCAGCAAATCGGGCTCGTTGACGAGCTTGGACACGAGCGCTGCGGGCAGACGTTGTTCGAACCGGTTGCGGATCAGGGTTTCGGCGGCCCGAACAGCGGAATATTCGAAGGCGGCGCCGGCCACGGATCCGGCGAGCACGGTGACCAGCGGCAGCGTCGGCCAAATGATGACGTTGAATGCGTGAAACGCAATGGCGCAGACTGCGAGCCAGATGGCGATGAGCAGGACCACCACGGCGGGCACGGCGATCGGCCGCACCGTTGAGCAGTAAAACGCCATCAAAACGCCAAGCGCGATCGCGACGAATAGCGTCGCCGCATTCGCCCAGCCGGGAATATAAAGGCTCGATCCTGTCATGATGCTGGTGGCGGCGTCGGCGTGGATCTGGACCGAGGGCATCAATGGATCGCCGGGTACGGGGCGAAGGCCTCCGAGTTCCGGCGCGCTCGATCCGATGAAAACGATCCGGTCGCTGAACAGGTCGCTGTCGACAGCGCCGTTCAGCACGTCTGCCGCCGAAACAGTGCGGTCGCTGCGTTGTTGGCTGGTTGCGAACCGGGGCCGCAAGCTGCCGCTCCTGTCGATGCGCGCATGACGATCGCCGAGCCTGATTTCGTTCGGATTTCCGAGCAGGAATATCGCGGTCGGCGGCAGCGTCAGCCGAAGCGTGTCGACAGCAAGCGAGGCGTATCCGGCGCCCGCGATGCCGACAGCCACGGGCACAGAGCGAATTCGCCCGTCGAACCCGCCGGTCAGCGAAAGCGTCGAATTGCCCGCGGCTGCGTCGAGATAGACGCTGCATGACGCGTCGGCGCCATTCGCGATCCACAAGTCGGGCACTTCGAGACTTCTCTCCAGAACCATCGTGTTTGCGGCTGGCGGTGCTCCGCCGGTTTTGTCAGACAGCAGAAAACCCATCGACACGGGCGTTTCCCGAAGCGCCCGCGTCAGACGCTGTACATCCGGATCGGAGGGGGCGCAGGGCTCGCCGAGGATAAGGTCGAGGCCGATCGCCGACGCTCCCGATTCTCCGATTGTTTCGATCAGGTCAGCGAAGCGTGCGCGTGAAATCCGGCGTCCGCCGATTTCCTCCAGGCTGGCGCTGTCGATATCGACAACGAGCACGCGATCGGTGTCCGGGGGTGGACTCAGGGACGCGATCGTGTCGGTGACGGCGTGGTTGAAGCGATCCGTGACGCTGGCGGGGGCAAATATCCAGAGCACGGCGATGAGGACCGCAACGACGGCCCCTTTTACCCCCGAACCCAGTTCCCTGCGGCGCATCAACATAGTGGCGATTCCGGTTTGTCGGCGCCGTCCGCAACCATCGCGAAACGCAGGCGCGGCGGGCTCGCGTCACTTTTACGCGCTAATCGCGGTGAAATGCAAAAGTCTCGCCTCCGACTGCAATATTTTGTAGGTCAATAAAGACGCCGATTGCCTGTCCGTTGGTAAAAGGAGAATAAATGTGCGCCGATCCTGCTTGTATTTGATCCTGGCGATGCTTGCTTCGGGTCTGCTTTTCGGCGCAACGCACACAGCGGCGGCGCAGGGCGAAAACGGTCAGGCGGCGATTGCGGCCGGCGACGACGCCATCGGCGACACCGAAATCGAAGACCGGATTCGCCGGATTTATCACGAAATCGCGGGGTTGCAGGACGTTGCTGTTTCCGTGCGGGCTGGCGTGGTGCGGTTGACCGGAAAGGTCGCGGAGCTGCAGGTGGCGACGCAGGCGGAAGCGTTGGCCTCACGCGTTGAAGGCGTGGTCGCAGTCACCAATGAAATCGAGGAGGAAACATCGGTCTCCGAGAGGCTGGTGCCGGTCTATGACCGTCTGGAGACGCGGCTTTTCCAGTCGATCAACTATTTTCCCTTGTTTCTCGTCGCTCTGCTTTTCTGGGCCGCCGTCACCGGCGTCGGGGTTCTCATCGCCCACTGGGAGTGGCCGTGGAACCGCATTGCGCCCAACGCCTTCATCGCCAATCTCATAAGGCAGTTAGTCCGCATCATCTTCTTCGTGATCGGCGCCGTGCTGGCGCTGGATATCCTCGGAGCGACCGCGCTTCTGGGCACGATCCTCGGCGCAGCCGGCATCATCGGTCTGGCGGTTGGTTTCGCCGTGCGTGACACGGTGGAAAACTACATCGCCAGTATTCTGCTCAGTGTGCGGCAGCCGTTCCGGCCCAAGGATTTCATTGCGATCGAAGGCTATGAGGGCCTCGTCATCAGCCTCACATCCCGCGCCACCATATTGATGGAGCCCGACGGCAACCACATCCGCATCCCCAATTCCACGGTCTTCAAGGGCAATATCGTCAACTATTCGACCAATCCGGACCGCCGGTTCATCTTCAAGATCGGTGTTGGTCCCGATTGCGATATCGACAAGGCGCTTGAGACCGGGGAACGCACGATCAGGGATCTCGACTTTGTTCTCGACGATCCCGTCGCGGATGGATGGATCGACGATTTCGGCGACTCCACGGTGGTCCTGTGCTTCACGGGCTGGATCAACCAGACGAAGACCGACTTTCTCAAAGCCAGGTCGGAAGCCATGCGCCTCGTCAAACGGGCGCTTGAGGCAAATGGATTCGAACTGCCGGAACCGACATACAGGCTGCGCGTTGACGGTGGTGTCGGGGGCGGCGAGCTGCCGCGCCTGACATCGACGGACACGGATGCGGCTGAGAGGAAGGCAATCGAGCGCGCCAAGGCCGAATCGGCCACGCCGAAAAACACCAGCGCCGATCACGATCTCGAGCGGCGCGTGGAGGAAGAGCGCGATTCCCGTTTGAAGGGAGATCTTCTTGATGTCGCCGCGCCAAAGGAATATGGCGAATCCTGACGGTCCGTTCCGTACGAATCGGCCGGTTCCCCGAGGGGAACCGGAAATCACATATCGGAGTAGAAAATGACCATATCGAATATTATGAAAACGGCTGCGGTCGCAGCAGTGCTTGGCCTGCCTCTCGCGACAGCTGCGAAGGCGGACAATGTGGAAATCGGCGCCCTGGACTGCACCGTCAGCGGCGGAGAGGGCTTCATCTTCAAGTCGACAAAGGAACTTGCCTGCACGTTCAAGTCCATCGACGGCAGCCGCCCTGTCGACACCTATGCCGGCGCGATCACGAAATACGGTCTCGACATCGGCAAGACCAACAAGGCTGTGATCAGCTGGGTCGTTTTCGCTCCGACTGGCGAAAACACGCCTCCCGGCGCGCTTGCCGGCGAATATGGCGGCGTGAGCGCCGAGGCGACTGTCGGCGCCGGGCTCGGCGCCAACGTGCTTGTCGGCGGGCTTGAGAAGAGCATCGCCCTGCAGCCGGTGAGCGTGTCCGCCCAGACAGGCCTGAATTTTGCGCTTGCGATCAGCGAACTGAAACTGACCGACATCCCTGACTGACGTCAGCATGCGAGCCCCTCGACAGTTCTATCGAGGGGCTCGCCATAGCGCGGGCGTTAAAAGATTATCATCAAGACAACAAGAACCGCGCAGGCGGCGCCAATCGACGCCATGATGCGCCAGTAGTTGCCCGACGCCCTCTTGATTCGAGACATGTTCTCGATGGATTCAGGATCGCACGGATCCCGTCTCTTTACGGCTTTCTTGTTTTCAACCGTTCCAGTGATATCCGTCATGACAGACCTCCTTGCAGGCTGTGACGGGATAAACCGCGAAGCACCGAAAAGTTCCCGAAATACGGGCTTTTCCACGGTGTCGCGCTCTCCTTTCGTCCATCCGTGATGAAACCTATCCAGGCGATCAGCGTTAACAGTCCATCAAAGGAGGCTCATGATGGCGCACCTGAAAGCCATGAAAGCACTGTTCATCCTCGCAGGCGTCGCGCTGACGCCGGCGGCCGCATTGGCGGCCGACGACGACGCGCATCCGGCAAACGATTCGGTTCTTGGATTGACTGTCGTTTCTGAACGGGGAACCCCGCTTGGATACGTGCTGGACGCTCCAGTCGATGAGCAGGGCGAAATCGAAACAATCAAGGTCGCCGAGTTCCACACGGACGAAACAGTTGAGGTGACCTTCAGCGTCGACGCCGAGCGCGTGCTTCGCGTGGACGACCTGCAGGTGGTCATCCGGCATTCCGACATCGAAAGCATTCCGGTCGCCAGGAACCGCGTAAGGCGGACCGGGGCCGAGGGCTGAGCAAACGGAGATAGAGATGGTTACTGCATTGAGTTTACTCGCAATTCTTGTCGCCGGGATGTTTCTCGGCACGATGAGCGCGGCGATCATGAAAATGCGTGAAGAAGACGAGGCGCGGGCGCGTTTTGCGGCCCGTCACGCAAAATTTCGGAACTTCTACCGCGCCTGACGGTTTGATTTCTGTCAGCGGCTAACACTAACGGAGCGATCAATGGAATTTCTGTTCGGCATTCTGATCTTCATTCTCGACATCTATGCGATCATCAAGGTCATCCAGAGCAATGCGACCACCGTCGCCAAGGTGCTGTGGATACTTGGCATCATCATCTTCCCGATCATCGGCTTCATCGTCTGGCTGATCGCCGGCCCGAAGGCGCCCGGAAGCGTGACGGTCTGAGGATAGGTATAACTCATTGAACGGCCCGGAAATTTCCGGGCCGTTTTGATTCCGGCAGATTGCGCTTCCGCGATCGGGTCCGTATGGTCCGGTTTCCAATTACAGTCGGAGTCATACGTGGCAGTCAGCGCGGAAAAACAGAGCCTGTGGGACCAGAGGTTTCTCGCCCTCAGCAATCACATTTCACAGTGGACCGAAGACCGCGACTTCAAGGTTGGCGCAGTCATTGTCGGGCCTGCTCTCGAAATCCGGTCGACCGGATATAATGGCTTGCCGCGCGGCGTGAAGGCCGATGACGACAGCCGCTTCGATCGCCCCAGCGGCGAAAAGTTCTTCTGGTTCGAACACGCGGAGCGCAACGCCATCTACAATGCGGCGAGAGCAGGCACGCCTGTCGATGGCTGCACGATCTATGTGAACCGGTTTCCCTGTTCTGACTGCGCCCGGTCCATCATCCAGTCCGGCATTTCCCGCGTATGTTGCCCCGCCAAACCGCAGTTCGACGGGGCGCTTGATCACAGTTTCGACGTTTCCGAAATCATGCTCAGGGAAGCGGGCGTCAAACTCGATGCCCTGGAAATCGAATAGTCCGGCGTTTCGCAAGCGGCCTTTCTCAATACAGTTCCACGACATCCTCGATCTTGAAATCGGCGTTGCCGATCTGGGTGATGTCGGCGATGACGAAGCATGACTTGGCGATTTGCACATAGAAGTCGGTGTCAGATCCGTCCTTGAAGACGATCTCGAGGTCGTCGAGACTGTTGATCTTGTAGATGTTCTTCGAAATGTGGATCATTTCACCGTCAACGATGCAGAAATCGGCGATCTCGTTGCTGCCGCCATTGAGGTAGAACGTGTCGACGCCGCCATCGCCTTTCAGCCAGTCGTCTCCTGCGCCCGACACGATGATATTGTCCTGGTCGCTGCCCCAGATCCGGTCATCGAAATCGCTGCCGATATAGTTCTGGATATTGTTCAACGCGTCGGAGGCGCTTCTGGAATCCGTGTAGGCCGCCATGCCGAGCCATATGGTGACGCCTTCGGCGCTATCCGCATAGGTAACCGTGTTGTTGCCTTCGCCGCCGTCGATCGTGTTGTTTCCCGCTCCCGGCGCGTAGAGCTCGTTGGCCGCCGAGCCCGTCATGACGTCGTCGCCGGACTCCGCCCACCGGGCCATGGCGTCTTTTTGGCAGAGGTCCGGGTCGAAGTCATAACCTTCGTGGATCTTGCCGACATCGATCCCGAACATCCCGTAAGGGTTCACGACGCCGTCGCCGGCCGTGACGGATCCGTCCACGCCTTCTCCGTCGATCGTGATCCGCTGCAGAAGCTCATCGATGGTCCAGTAGTCCTCCTGGACGGTGACCAGGGTGATGACGTTTCCGGTCTGGCCGTCGAATATGAAGAACCGGTTGCCGCCGACCTGCTCAATGACGAGATCGTCGAACCCGGAAAGTCCGTATGCGTCGCCGGAGATATGGATCACTTCTCCCTCAGTAATCGAGAAATCCATGATCCAGTGTTCGTAGCCGCCGCGCAGCAGGAAGCTGTCGGCGCCCTCTGCGCCGACGAGGTTGCTGTAGCCGCTCCTGCCCGCATAGAGCCAGTTGGCTGAATCGTCTCCTGTCACAGTGTCGCCCTTGTCGTCATTGGCAAATAACTTGGTTGGGATGTCCGCTTCGATGGAGAAAGTCTTGCCTTTCATGTTTTGCAGGACGGCGATGGTCTCGCCGGTCGCGGCGATCCTCAGATAGCCGTTTCCATTGGCGTCCGGTCCGACATAGACGAGGTCGTCGCGACCGGTAATGCCGTAGGCTTCGTAGTCGACCTCGATATGGTCGTCGCCAGGTTCGAAATCGACGATGGTGTTCTCGCCGCCGTCCAGGATGAACAGGTCGCGTCCTTCGCCGCCTTCCAGCGTGTCGTCGCCAGCCCCGCCGACAAGCACATCGGCGCCTCCGGCTCCGTAGAGGGTGTCGTCGCCGTCGCCGCCCATGAGCGTGTTCGACTGCTCGTCGCCGCGGATATCGTCGTCGTATTCCGTGCCGCGGATGTTCTCGATGCTGTAGTTGCGGTCGACGCCGATCACTTCTCGTACAACGCCGTCAATCTGTTCGCTGTAGGCGTGGCCGTTGACGACCTCGTAGTACAGTTCTCCGTTGCTGTCCGTATAGGTGATCGTCATGTCGGCGGTAATGCCGCGATTGGCGGTGGCATAGGAGGCGGTGTCGCTTCCTTCTCCTCCGTAGAGAAAGTTGTTGCCGCCGCCGCCATAAAACACGTCGTCACCGCCGAAACCGTGCAGCGTGTCGCTGCCGTCGTCGCTGGCGGTGTAGCCGTCCGGCGTAAAGCCGTAGAGCACGTCGCCATACTGGGTTCCGAGAACGAGGTCGTAGGACACCGTGCCTTCGACGGTGAAGCCGCCATGGGCGCCGAGAATGAGATACGAACCGTCTCCCAGTTCTGCCAGCTTGTCCAGATCCACGCCTTCGATCTTCTTCGAGCCGTTTATCCCCAGATAGGCTCCGTCCGGCCGGATCAGGATAGCGTTCTGCTTCAGCGCCTCGATGAAGGCCGCCTTTTCGGCCTCGTCCAGGCTCGATCCAAGCCCCAGTTCCTCGGCGAGTTCATCAAACTTGACCGTCAAGATCTTGTCGGCGGTGTTTTCGAGGTCCTGCGTGAAACTGAAATCGCTAACGAAATTGTAGTCCTCGGACAGGAATATGCCCTGCTTGGAGCTTCCATCGAGCGGGAAGATGATAACGTCCCGCGTCGGATCGAAATCGGTGATTTCGACGAAGGCTGCGGAAGGCGGCGCCGTCGTTTCGCCTTTTGCGGACGAACAGGCTTCGATGAATTCAACAATCCTCATCGCCATTTCCTTCAGCGGTTCTCCGCCGTCTCCGATCCCCAGGTCCACACCCAAATCGATCATGTCGGAGAACAGGCCGCTCATTAATTCGGAAGTCTGTTCTCCCCAATCGAACGCCTTGTAGACGGATTGTTCGATCTCTCCGATGACGAAGGTGTCGAAACCCTCGCCGCCGGTCAGCGTGTCGCCCTCATTGTTCTTCAGACTGCCGGTAACCAGCCAGTCATTGCCTGTGCCCCCGATCAGGATGTCGGCGCCGGCGCCGCCATGAAGGAAGTCGTCGCCCGACCCGCCTTCCAGCCGGTCGTCTCCACCGTAACCGTAGATGATGTCGTCGCCAGCGCCGCCATATATTGTGTCGCCAATGGCGTCATGCCTGATGGTGACCGTATTTGTGTTTCCGGGGCCGTAGGTGATCGAATACTCCTTGGAGTAATCGTCGTTGCCGTGGATCACATCGTCGCCGTCGGTTCCGATGATGGTGGAATGGGCGTAATGCCTCGTGGTGAACGACAAAGTTCCGCCAGGGACAACGTTCCAGCTGTTGTCATAATAGGTATCGGTCATCTGGTGCGTGCCGGTGCTGGTGAACTGGAAGCTTCGCCCCAGTTCCAATGACGTCCAGGTGCTGATCCTGCCGCCGTCATCGGGTTCGATCAGATGTTCATCCCATTCATAGGCAGACATAATCCTGTCCTCCTGGGCTGCTGCGCCCTTGCAATTATTAAAGTAAATATTCGGCCGCTTCGGCCTCCTGATTGCCGGTCAGTAGAGTTCCACGAAATCCTGGATCTTGAAGTTGGCGTTGCCGACCTGGGTGATGTCGGCGATCACGAAAGACGAACCGGCGATTTGCACGTAGAAATTGGTGTCCGATCCGTCCTTGAAGACGATCTCGAGGTCGTCGAGACTGTCGACGCCGTAGACATCCATCGAGATGTGGATCGTTTCACCGTCGACGATGCAGAGGTCCGCGATCTCGTTGCTGCCGCCATTGAGGTAGAACGTATCGACGCCGCCGTCGCCTTTCAGCCAGTCGTTTCCGGCGCCCGACACGATGATGTTGTCCTGGTCGCTGCCCCAGATCCGGTCGTCGAAATCGCTGCCGATATAGTTCTGGATGTTCTTCAACGCGTCGGAGGCGCTTCTGGAATCGGTGTAGGCCGCCATGCCGAGCCAGACGGTGACGCCCTCTGTGCTGTCCGCATAGGTGATCGTGTTGTTGCCTTCGCCGCCGTCGATCGTGTTGTTGCCCGCTCCGGGAACGAAGAGTTCGTCGGCCGACGAACCCGTCATGACGTCGTCGCCGGACTCCGCCCACCGGGCCATGGCTTCTTCACGGTCGAGATCCGGGTCGAACTGATAGCCGGCGTAGGTCTTTTCAACATCGACGCCGTAGATGTTGAGCGCATGCTTTGGTCCTGCCTCTACTGAATCGGCAGCATCGTCATTGTAGCGGACCCCGTCGAGATAGATCTGACCCATCAGGTCTTCAGCCGTGGCCTGAGATCCCTGAACGGAGATCAGCGTTATGGGGTTTCCTTCGGCGTCGAAAATGAAAAAGCGGTTCGCGCCGAACTGCTGGATGACGAGGTCGTCGAACCCGGAAAGACCGTAGGTGTCTGCCGAGATATGGATGACTTCGCCTTCGGCGATCGAGAAATCCATGATCCAGTGTTCATAGCCGCCGCGCAAAATGAAAGTGTCGACGCCGTCGCCGCCGGTGAGGTTGGTGAAGCCGCTTCTGCCGGCGTAGAGCCAGTTTGCCGAATCGCTTCCCGTCAGGCTGCTTGCGTTGTCGTCGTCGGCGAACAGCTTTTCTGGAATGTCCACCTCCATGGAGAAGGTCTTGCCCGTCATGTTCTGCAGGATGGCGATGGTTTCGCCGGTCGCGGCGATCTGCAGATAGCCGTTTCCGTCGGCGTCCGGTCCGACATAGACGAGGTCGTCGCGACCGGTAATTCCATAGGCTTCGTAATCGATCTCGATGAGGTCTTCGCCGGGTTCAAAGTCGACGATCGTGTTTTCGCCGCCGTCCAGAACGAACAGGTCACGGCCTTGGCCGCCTTCCAGCGTGTCGTCGCCTTCGCCACCGGCCAGTATGTCCGCCCCGTCGTCGCCGAACAGGTAGTCGTCGCCGCCGCCGCCCATCAGGGTGTTCGAATTCGCGTCTCCGCGGATGTCGTCGTCGAACTCGGTGCCGCGAATGCTCTCGATACTGTAATTGCGGTCGACGCCGATCACCTCCTTTAAAACACCGTCTATCTGGTCCTTGTAAGCGTGGCCGTTGACGACCTCGTAATACTCGTCGCCATTGGCGTCGTAATAGGTTTCCGTCATGTCGACGGTAATGCCGCGATTGGCGCTGACGTAGGAAGCAGTGTCGTTGCCGTCTCCGCCATAGAGCTTGTTCCTGCCGCCGCCTGCCAGGAAGAGATCGTCGCCGCCGAAGCCGTGAAGCGTGTCGTTGCCGTCATCGTCGGCCGTGTACCAGTCGGGCGTATAGCCGTAGAGCACATCGCTATATTGCGTTCCGAGGACGAGATCGTCGGACACCGTGCCTTCGACGGTGAAGCCGCCATGGGCGCCGAGGATCAGAAACGAGCCTTCTCCGAGTTGCGCCAGCTTGTCCAGATCGACGCCTTCAATCGGTTTCGTTCCGTTGATGCCCATATAGGCGCCGTCCGGCCGGATCAGGATCGCGTTCTGTTTCAACGCCTCGATGAAGGCCGCCTTTTCGGCCTCGTCCAGGCTCGATCCAAGTCCCAGTTCCTCGGCGAGTTCATCGAACTTGACCGTCAAGATCTTGTCGGCGGTGTCCTCGAGGTCCTGCGTAAAACTGAAATCGCTGACGAAATTGTAGTCCTCGGACAGGAATATGCCCTGCTTGGAGCTTCCGTCCAGCGGGAAGATGATAACGTCCCGCGTCGGATCGAAATCGGTGATCTCGACGAAGGCTGCGGAAGGTGGCGGTGTTGTCTTGTCTTTTCCGGCTGCCTCATAGGCATTGATGAAATCAAGGATCATGGGCGTGATTTCCTTGAGCACCTTGCTGCCGTTCCCGACGACGAAGGCCAGATCGCTGACATCCGTGAACAGACCCTTGGTCAGATCCTTGCTCCAGTTCCCCCAATCGAACGCCTCATAGACGGATTGTTCGATCTCCCCGATGACGAAGGTGTCGAAACCCTCGCCGCCGGTCAGCGTGTCGCCCTCATTGTTCTTCAGACTGCCGGTAACGAGCCAGTCATTGCCTGTTCCCCCAATCAGGATGTCGGCGCCGGCGCCGCCATGAAGGAAGTCGTCGCCCGACCCGCCTTCCAGCCGGTCGTCTCCACCGTAGCCGTAAATGATATCGTTGCCTGCGCCACCGTAAATTGTGTCTGCAATGCCGCCGTAGCTGATGGTGTATTTGTTCGTGGCGTTGCCGCCGGTGCTGACCGAATACGTTTTGGAATAGTCGTCATTCCCGTGGATGACGTCGTTGCCGTCAGTCCCGATGATTGTGGAGTAAGCCTCGTGCTTTTTGAGGAATGACATGAAGCCGCCGGAGCTGACGTCCCAATTGTTTTCGAAGTAGGTGTCGGTCATCTGGTAGGTTCCTTTACTGCGGAACTCCATGTCCTGCCCTGCGTCCCAGGACCACCACTTCTTCAGGCGACCCCCGTCGTCGGGTTCGATAATATGCTCATCCCATTGATATGTAGACATGATTATACGATCCTTCTCGAATTCCATGTTTGGTGACTGTGTGAATTTTGCTGGCTTATGCGCGTCTGTATGGCTGCTGAGTTATGCTGAACCACGGGGTCGGGCAATCCGGTTTGCGGGTTTGTGGATGAGAATTAATCCAGCCTTAATGGCCATGTAATTCTACGCGCACTATGTGCATCAAATGCGCTGCGCCGAGCATCGGACACAGCCGTCGACGACACTCGAAACGGGTCTTGGCCGGAGAATCGCTCCGTCCCGACAATCAGCGAATGCGCAGTCGAAGACTGTTTCAATCCGGACGTCGAGCTTACCAAAGTTTAAGGAAAAACCGATGGCGCTCAACCGCAGGTTAAACCATATGGGTGCCATGAGCTGCTCGTTTTGAGCGAGCCTACCCAAACCGATGGGAGCACGGGATCATGTCAATGGCAGGGAATCCGACGCCGATTGAAGGCGCTGCATTCGCGCCTGTTTCAGGCAAGGATGCGCCTCGAAGCGCGCCAGGCGCGAGTGCGCCGACCGGCAAGAGCGCCGATCCGGTGGGAGACGCCTTCCGGTCGCTGCGCGGCTGCTTCACCGGCGTCGCCGTCGTCAGCGCCGTCATCAACCTTCTGATGCTGACTGGACCGATCTTCATGCTGCAGATCTATGACCGGGTGCTTGCGAGCGGCTCTGTGCCGACGCTGGTCACCCTGTCCGGGCTGGTGCTGGCGCTCTTCGGTTTCATGGCGCTGCTCGACGGATTGAGAAGCCGCATTTTCACCCGGATCAGCCAGGACGTGGACAACAGCCTGTCGGGTCTGGCGTTCCGGACATCGACATTTTTGCCTGTCAGGTTCGGCGCGAAGGGCGCGGCGATCAGACCCGTTCAGGATCTCGACAATGTCCGCGCATTCCTCGCCGGATCCGGTCCGGCGGCGATCTTCGACATGCCCTGGCTGCCGTTCTATCTGGGAATTGTCTTCCTGTTCGCCAGCCTCCTCGGCTACGTCGCCCTTGCCGGCGCGGCGATCATTTTCACCCTGATCATCATCAACGAGCTTATCGCGCGCAAGGCTGTGAAAAGCGCCATGCAGACGGCTGGCCGGCGCACCTCCAGCATCGAGGAGTCCCGCCGCAACGCGGAAGCGATCCAGGCCATGGGAATGTCTGGCGCGCTGACGGCCCGCTGGACCGACAGCAATACCGACTACCTGGACAAACAGCGCCACGCGGCGGACTGGTCGTCGTTGTTCTCCACCATGATCAAGAGCACGCGCATGGTGCTTCAGTCCGCCATGCTCGCCGTCGGCGCCTGGCTCGTCATCCAGCAGGAGATCTCTGCCGGGGTGATGATCGCGGCCTCCATCATGACGGCGCGCGCGCTTGCGCCGGTGGAAGCGGCGATCGGCAACTGGCCGGTCTTCGTGACGGCGCGCAGAAGCCTCGGCCAGCTGCGCAAGATCCTGCGCGAGAATGAGGGCGCTTCCGGTCTCATTCCGCTGCCCTTGCCCAACAAGTCGCTGAAACTCGACCGCTTCACATGCGGTCCGGACGGCCAGGCCGTCGTGAAAGCGGCGACCTTCGATCTTGAGGCAGGCGACGCGCTGGCGGTCGTCGGCCCCTCGGGATCGGGCAAATCGACACTGGTGCGGGGCATCGCCGGCGCGATCCCGCGAATGTCGGGCGACGTGCGTTTCGACGGAGCGGAACTCGAGCAGTGGGCCGACGACCGGATCGGCGCCTTCATCGGCTACCTGCCGCAGGACATCCAGCTTTTCGACGGAACCGTCGCTGCGAATATCGCGCGGTTCGACGGGGAGGCGGATCCGGCGGCCATTGTCGAGGCCGCCCGTCTCGCTGGCGTCCATGACCTGATCGTGGGTCTGCCGGACGGCTACAATACGGTCATCGGATCGGCGGGCTATTCGCTCTCGGGCGGCCAGAGGCAGCGCATCGCGCTCGCCAGGGCGCTGTTCGGCGATCCCTTCGTCGTCATTCTCGACGAGCCGAACTCCAATCTCGACGCCAATGGAGAAGCGGCGCTGACAGAGGCTATCAAGGCCCTGCGCGAGAAAGGCTCGATCGTCATCATCGTATCCCATCGTCCGTCGGCCATGGCCGTCAGCAACAAGGTGCTGTGCCTGAGAGACGGTCAGGTGGCGGCGTTCGGGCCCCGGCAGAAGTTTGTCCGGCCGGTGGAAGCCGTCAAGGAGGCAGGAGAATGACCAAGGAAACTGCAAGCGCATTCACCAAAAGCATACGCAGTCATCTGACGGCCGCTTTCGTGGTTGTTCTCGCCCTGACGGTCGGGGTGGGAAGCTGGGCCGCTTTCACGGAAATCTCGGGCGCCGTCGTTGCGCCCGGAACCCTCGTCGTTGAATCCAGGATCAAGGCGATCCAGCACAAGGAGGGCGGCATCGTTCGCGACATCCATGTCAGCGACGGCGACTACGTCCAGGCCGGCGAACTGCTGCTGGTTCTGGACGATACGGTCACGCGCGCCGAGGTCGCATCGCTGACGCAGCAGCTGGAGTCTCTGCATGCAAAGAAGTTACGGTTGAAGGCCGAGCGCGACGGTCTTCCGGATCTCGCTATTCCGGCAGGCGACCCCGGCCAGACGGAAACGGCGCGGTCGCGCCATGAGGAGCACCAGGTCCATCTCATGGACGCCCGCCGCCAGAGCCGCGAAGGTCGCAAACACCAACTGACGGACCAGATCGACCAGATCAACAAGAAGATCGAGGGGTTCGAGGCGCAACTCACCGCGAAGGTGCAGGAAATCGAACTGGTCGAAAAGGAACTGGTCGACCTCGAGCATCTGCTGCAACAGCAGCTCGTCCAGCAAAGTCGCGTCACGGCGTTGCAGCGTACGCGCGCGCAACTTTTCGGCGAGCATGGCGGCCTGACGGCGGCGATCGCCGAAGCCAAAGAGGCGATCAGCGAGCGCCGCGTCCAGGAAATCCGGATCGACGAGGATTTTCGCGCAGAAACGCTGGAGCTGCTGGACCAGGTCCGCACTGAAATCGCCAGGCTGGAAGAGCGGAAAGTGGACGCCGAGGATCGCCTGACGCGCAACGAATTGCGCGCGCCGAAATCCGGATACGTGCATGCGCTCGGCATGCACACGGTGGGCGGCGTGATCGGCGCTGGCCAGACGGTCATGCAGATCGTGCCGGGCGCGGACGTCCTTGTGGTCGAAGCGCCGGTGTCTCCTGTCAGTATCGACCAGCTCGCGCCGGGGCAGGAGGCGACCTTGCGTTTCCCGAGCTTCAACCAGCGCACCACGCCGACGCTTGCAGCCTCGGTGCAGACCATTTCGCCGGATCTGGTCTTCGACGAGACGACCGGTCAGGGGTTCTACAATATGCGCCTTGCAATCGGCGGAGATGAAATCTCCCGACTTGGCGACAAGCCGCTGATTCCCGGCATGCCGGTCGAGGTTTTCATCAAGACCGAAGACCGCAACGTCCTGTCCTATCTGGTCAAGCCGATGACCGACCAGATCGCCCACGCCCTGCGCGAACGCTGATTACGGCGTTCGACGCTGCGGCATGGGGATGTTCAGTCCGAATTCCTCGGCGCATTCGATCGCCGATTCATAGCCGGCGTCCGCATGGCGGATGACCCCGCTTGCGGGGTCGTTCCACAGCGTGCGTTCGATCATGGCGTCGGCTTCTTCCGAGCCGTCTGCGACAAGGGCGATGCCGGCGTGCTGTGAATAGCCCATCCCCATTCCGCCGCCATGGTGGAAGGAGACCCAGGTCGCGCCGTTGGCGGCGTTCATGAGCGCGTTGAGAATGGGCCAGTCGGAGATCGCATCCGATCCGTCCTTCATGCCTTCCGTCTCGCGATTGGGGCTGGCGACGGAGCCGCTGTCCATGTGGTCGCGGCCGATCACCACCGGCGCCGACAATTCGCCGTTGCGCACCATCTCGTTGAAGGCGAGGCCGAGGCGATGCCGGTCGCCGAGACCGACCCAGCATATGCGCGACGGCAGGCCCTGGAACCTGATGTGCTTGCGCGCCTTGTCGAGCCAGGTGTGCAGGAACGCATCGTCCGGCATCAGTTCCCGCACCTTCGCATCGGTCTTGTAGATGTCTTCCGGATCGCCGGAGAGCGCCACCCAGCGAAACGGTCCCTTGCCCCGGCAGAAGAGCGGCCGGACATAGGCTTCCACGAAGCCGGGGAAGCCGAATGCGTTTTCGGCGCCCGCCTCTTGCGCCATGGCCCGCAGATTGTTGCCGTATTCGAGAACGATGGCGCCTTTCTCCTCGAAATCGAGCATCAGGCCGACATGCCGCGCCATGCTTTCCTTGGCCGCTTTGGATACCGCGTCGGGGTCGCTCTCGCGCATGCTCTCCCACTTTTCGAGCGTCCAGCCATGGGGCAGGTAGCCGTTGACCGGATCATGCGCCGAGGTCTGGTCCGTCAGCACGTCCGGCGTTATGCCCAGGCGTTGCGTTTTCTCCAGCATGTCGATGACATTGCCGGGCACCGCGACGGACAGCGGCTTCCCGTCGGCGTTGGCCTTTTCGATCATGGCGAGCGCTTCAGAAAGGTTTGCGGCTTGCGTGTCGAGATAGCCTGAGCGCAGGCGGAATTCGATCTTGCTCGGCTGGCACTCGGCGACGATGGCGTTGAATCCGGCCATGGTCGCGGCAAGCGGCTGGGCGCCGCCCATGCCGCCAAGTCCGCCGGTCATCACAAGACGTCCGGCGGTCTCGCCGCCGAAATGCCGGCGGCCGATTTCGGAGAAGGTTTCGAAGGTGCCCTGAACGATCCCCTGGCTGCCGATATAGAGCCAGGAGCCGGCCGTCATCTGTCCGAACATGGTCAGCCCCAGCCGGTCGAGTTCGTGGAATTTCTCCCAGGTCGCCCAGTGCGGCACGAGATTCCCGTTGGCGATCAGCACCCGCGGCGCGCCCCTGTGGGTGCGCAACACGCCGACCGGCTTGCCGGACTGGACCAGCAGCGTTTCGTCGCTTTCAAGATCCTTCAGTTGCTGGACGATCGCGTCGAAGGATTTCCAGTCCCGCGCCGCCCGGCCGATGCCGCCATAGACCACCAGGTCCTGGGGCCGTTCCGCGACTTCCGGGTCGAGATTGTTCATCAGCAGGCGTAGCGGGCCTTCGGTCTGCCAGCTCTTGGCGTTCAGTTCCGCGCCCCTTGGCGCGCGAACAATCCGCGTGTTCGACAGGTTGGTGTTCATTTCCTCACCTCAGATTATTTTCTTTTTTCTCATGGCGGCGATGGCGTCCTCATCCAGTCCGAGCACATCCTGCAGGACGTCGTCCGTATCCTCGCCCAGCATCGGCACGTGCGGATCCTTGACGCCCGGCGCTTCAGAAAACCGAACCGGTTGCGGGACGAGCGGGACGCTTCCGAATTTCGAGTGGGCGCCGCCCACGACGAGGCCGCGAGCGGCCGCGTGCTCGCTTTCCGTCAATGCCTTCAGGTCCCAGACGGGGCCGGCCGGGATGCCGGCTTCCTGCAGGCGGGTCACAAGCGCCTCCTGATCCTGATTGCAGGTCCAGTCGGCGATCAGCGCGCGCAGTTCGTCTTCGTTCTCGTTGCGGTCGGCGTTGGTCTTGAATCGCGGATCATCGGCAAGGTCGGGCGCGCCCATCAGCGCGCACAGAGACCGGAAAGCCGCCTGCGAAAAACACACCATCACGATGTCGTCGCCGGTGGTCGGAAAGCTGTCGACCGGGTAGGTGACGGGATGGCGATTGCCGGCCGGCTTCGGCGTATCGCCGGAGTAGAGCTGGCGGGAAAGGCCCGTGAGCTCCATCGCCATGACGGAATCGAGCATGGCGACGTCGACATGGCGTCCCTTGCCATTGCGTTCGCGGTCGAAAAGGGCGGCCACTATGCCGAAGGCCGCAAACATGCCGGTGCAGACATCGGCGATCGATTCGCCTACGGCCGTCATCGGTCCGCCTTTCGGTCCGGTGGTGCTCATCATGCCGCTCATGGCCTGAATCACCAGGTCGAAGGCTGGCCAGTTCTTCAAGGGGCTGTCCTGGCCGAAACCGGAAATGCTGGCGTAGACGATCGTGGGATTGAGCGCCCGCACCGAGGCTTCGTCCATGCCGAGCCGGGCCATGACGCCCGGCCGGAAATTCTCGACGATCACATCGCATTTCGGGATCAGGTTCTTGACCACCGCAAGGCCTTCCGGATCCTTCATGTTGATGGTGACGCTTTTCTTGGCCCGGTTGAGCATCATGAAATAGGTGCTCTCACCGTCCTTGTAAGGTCCGAAATGGCGCGCCTCGTCGCCGGTTTCCGGCATTTCGATCTTGATGATCTCGGCCCCGAGATCGGCCAGCATCGACGTGCAGTAGGGACCCGACATCACGCGCGTCAGGTCGAGAATGCGGATGCCGTCCAGGATCGGTTTATCGCTCATTGTCCGACCCTCATAGCGTCAGCACCAGCTTGCCGACGGAGTTGCGGTTACCCAGCGCATCGAGCGCTTGCGGCAGATCTTCAAGCCTGAAATCGGAACGTACCACCGGATTGATCTTTCCCTGTTGCAACAGCTCCTGAATCCGCTTCGTCATCCGCGCGATCATCGGGCCGTCACGGTCGTGATCCCACAACACGCCGCGCGCCGTCAGGCTTTTCAAAAGCAGGTAATTGGACGGCAGCTGCGCAATCTTGCCGGAGGCGAAGCCGACAATCAGGAGCGTTCCATGCCGGGCGATGCAGCGCAGGCTTTCGGTCGCCACGTCGCCGCCCACCGGATCGACGACAATCGTGGCGCCCTTGCCGTCTGTCGCGTCCTTCACGGCGTCCTTCCAGTTCTTGTCGCGGTAATTGACGCCGATATCGGCGCCGTGGTCCTTCGCGAGCGCCAGCTTTTCGGAACTGCCGGCCGTTGCAATCACCTTCGCGCCGGCGGCGTGGGCGATCTCGACGGCGGCCAGGCCAACCCCGCCGGCTGCGGCGTGGACAAGCACGCTGTCCTGCGGCCCGACGTCGACGCTGTCGTGAAGCGCGACCATCGCAGTCATATAGGAGACCGGAAGTGCCGCGCCCCTGGCGAAATCAAGATCTTCGGGCAGGGCGATCGCCATGTCCTCGCGCACCTCGGCGAATTCCGAGAAGCCGCCCCAGAACACCTTGCTGGCGATCCGGTCTCCCGGCTTCCAGGCGCTTTCGCCGGATACCTCGACCACGGTCCCTGCAATCTCCTGACCCGGAATGAAAGGGCGGGGCGGTCGCACCTGGTAAGCCCCGTCGATCATCAGAATGTCGGAGAAATTGAGCGCAGCCGCCGCGACTCTCACAATCATCGTTCCCGGCTTAGCGCGCGGCGCCGGGCGGGTCGAAAACGTCAGATGCTCGGCGCCCGGCGTTTCGCCGGAAATCCATGCGGCTATTGAAACGGGAAGGGTGGCGGTCACGCTGCGCCTCCATTGATATGTCGGGTCACGTCAGCCGCAATCGACACCAGTTCATCGGTGATGACCTTGCAGGCTTCTGGCTTTGCGCGGGTGATCGGAAGAGCGACGGCGAGGCTCGCCACAGCCGTGCCGTTCGGACCGAGAATGGGAGCAGCGATGCCCATCGTGCCTTCGAAAGTCTCTTCGCTCGACATCGCATATCCGCGCTCGCGGGTCAGTTTCAGGGCCTCCTCGATCGCTTTCCGGTCGACAACCGTGTGATCGGTATAAGACTTCAGGTCCCGGTTCAGCGCCTCCTGTTGAAGGTCTTCCGGTAGAAAGGCGAGTATCGCCTTGGGCGCCGCGCCCGCATGCAGGGGAAAGCGCGATCCGATGCTCTCGAAAACCCGTAGGCCCTCCTGCCGGCCTTCTATCTGATCCACGCAGACGGCGGCGAGATTGGCGGCGTCCAGCGCGCTCAGGATAACGGTTTCATTGATTTTCGCTGCGAGAGCCTCCATGCTCGGCTGACAGACTTTTCTGAGATTGAAACCGGCGCTGGCGCGGTTGCCGAGTTCGATTGCCGCCAGTCCCAGCGTGTGCTGACCGGAGGAGCCGATCTGGACGAGATAGCCATGGCTTGCGAGAAAGCGCACGAGTCGATTGACGGTGGACCGGTTGAGACCGGTCGCGCGGACGAGGTCGGCCTGCGACCAGGCCGGACTTTCAATCTGGAACATGTCGAGAATCTGGAAGGCCTTGGCGACAAGAGCCACGCCCGCCGGAGATTCGGCCTTGACTTTCATGCAATGTAACCCGCTATATGTGACATGCGTTCATATTATGAGACGCTATTTCGTCTATGGCGTCAACCATATTGTCGAGAGTGCAGAGACAGATCGACGGAAGATCAACGAAAATCCCCGCAGGGGCGGAACAGACAGGAGACCAATATGACAGTATTACTGAGAAGCGCTGTTGCAGCGATCGTTCTCGGCGTCGCGGCGACATCCGCATACGCCCAGGACACGAAGAAGATTGCGATCTCGACTATCGTCGAGGTGCCGGCGCTGACAGACACCAAGCAGGGTATCATCGATGCGCTTGCCGCCCGCGGCTACGTCGACGGCGAGACCATCACGATCGATTACCAGAATGCAAACGGCAACATGCCGACGCAGCAGCAGATCGCCAAGAAGTTCGTCGGCGACAACCCGGACATCATCATGCCGATCACCACGCCGACCTCCCAGGCGATGATTTCGGCAACATCCGACATACCGATCGTCTTCTCCACGGTAACCGATCCCATCAAGGCAAAGCTCATTCCCCAGTACGAACAGCCGGGCGGCAACGTCACTGGCGTGTCGGACGCCGCTCCGATCGAACCGCAGCTTGATCTCTTCCAGGAAATCGTCCCGGGTCTGAAGAAGATCGGCTTCATTTACAATCCGGGCCTCGACAACGCCGTTGCAACGCTCGGCTGGGTCAAGGAATTTGGCGAACCCCGCGGCATCGAAGTCGTCGAATCTCCGGCGCCGACCACAAATGAGGTCGTTCTCGCCACCAAGAAGCTGATCGGCGAAGTCGACGCGATCTACATCCCGAACGACACGACGATCGTCGCGGCGCTGGAGGCCATCGTGAAAGTCGGCCAGGACGTGGACCTTCCGATCTTCACCGGCGAAACCGGCGGCGTCGAGCGCGGCGCGATCGCGTCGGTCGGTCTTGACTATGTCGGCATCGGCGAGATCGCCGGCAACATGGCCGCCGACGTGCTTGAAGGCAAGCCGGTCGGCGAGATCGACGCCGTCATCGCCTACAAGGTGCTGGACAAGTTCAAGGTCGTCATCAACAAGGGCGCGGCCGAGCGCATGGGCGTCACGATCCCCGATTCCGTCATGGCCCAGGCGACCCAGGTCATCGAATAGCAACATCTCGGCGCGCTTTCCGGCGCGCCGTCCTCTCCATTTGAAAGCCTTTCTTCATGTCCCTTTATGAGATCCTCGGAACGCTTGAAACGGGGTTCATTTTTGGCATCGTGGCGCTTGGCGCCTTCCTGACCTTCAGGATCCTCGATTTTCCCGACCTGACCGTCGAAGGCAGTTTTCCCCTGGGCGCCGCCGTTGCCGCGACCCTGATGGTGTCGGCCGGATGGAACCCGTGGATCGCGACGATCTGCGCCGGACTTGCCGGTTTCGCGGCGGGCTTCATGACCGCCTTGTTGAATGTGCGCTTCCGGATCCTGCATATCCTTGCCGGCATCCTGATCGCGATATCGCTCTATTCCATCAATCTCAGGATCATGAGCGGGCCGAACAAGCCGCTTCTTATGGTCGATACGGTTTTCACCTATCTGGAAGTTTTTGGAATCCCGGGCTACATCGTCAACACGATTTTCCTGGGCGTCGTCATCATTCTGATCAAGCTCGCGCTCGACGCTTTCCTGGCCACGGGCTACGGCATTTCGATGCGCGCGGCAGGCTCGAATCCGGCGATGGCCGAGGCGAACGGCGTCAATGTAGGCAAGATGAAACTGTTCGGCGTCGGGTTCGCCAATGGGCTGACGGCGCTCGCCGGCGCGCTTTTTGCACAAAGCTTCGGAGCCGCGGACGCCTATATGGGCATTGGCGTCATCATCATCGGGCTGGCTTCCGTGATTGTCGGCATGTCGATCATGCCGTCCGGCACGATTTTTCTCGCAACGATCGCCTGTATCGTCGGCGCCATTCTGTATCGTCTTGCCGTTGCGCTGGCGCTGAACGCCGACTTCATCGGTTTGCAGGCCTCTGATGTCCAACTCGTCACGGCTTTGCTCGTCATCATCGCTTTGATCCTGCAGCAGTCCGGCAATGTCAGGTCGATATTCCGCAGGGGAAACAAGCGATGATCCGGCTCAAGGATATCCACGTCACCTTCAACAAGGGGACGCCGCTCGAGACACGGGCTCTCCGCGGCGTCGATCTGGAGGTGCCGGAAGGCCAGTTCCTGACGATTATCGGCTCCAACGGCGCCGGCAAGTCGACCTGTCTCAACGTCATTGCCGGTCTCACGAAAGTCGAGAGCGGTTCGACGGAAATCGACGGCAGGATTGTCACCGACTGGCCGGTTCACAAGCGATCGCGAATGCTGTCGCGTGTCTTCCAGGATCCGAAGATGGGAACCTGCGAGGATCTGTCGATCATCGAGAATTTCTCGCTTGCGCACGGGCGAACGAATCCGCGTGGCCTGCGCTTTGCGGTCGCGTCCGGAATGCGCGAGGAAGCCGCGGAGCGTCTCAAGGTGCTTGGACTGGGGCTGGAGAACCGGCTCGACGACAAGGTCGGACTGCTGTCCGGCGGACAGCGTCAGGCGGTCTCACTGCTCATGGCCGCGACCGGCGACACCAAGGTGCTGCTGCTTGACGAGCACACCGCCGCCCTCGATCCGAAAACCGCCGAATTCGTTCTGGAGCTCACGAAGAACATTGTTTCGTCGCTCAAACTGACCGCGGTCATGGTCACGCATTCGATGGCGCAGGCGCTGCATACCGGCGAGCGGACGATCATGTTCCACCGTGGCCGGATCGTTTTCGACGCCGCCGGAGAGACCCGCGACAAGCTCGAAGTCGGCGATCTGCTCGAACTGTTCAAGCGCGAGCAGGGCGAGGAACTCGCCGACGATTCCCTGCTGCTGGGCTGAGCAGACAACGCTGACGGCCGCATTCGCGGCCGCCTTTCTGACCAAGGAAATCTAGATGACCTGGATCGACACGATCGATTACGAAGACGCCGACGGCAAGCTGAAGATGCTCTACGACCGGGTGAAAGGCCCGGACAACAATGTCGACAACATCATGATGATGCATTCGCTGCGCCCCCATACGATGGAAGGGCACATGGCGATCTACAAATACGTGCTGCATCACAGCGCCAACAAGGTGCCGAAATGGTTCCTGGAAACCCTTGGAGTGTGGGTCAGTTCCTTGAATGAATGCAACTACTGTGTCGAACACCACTTCGCCGGCCTGAAGCGTTTGCTGAAGGACGAGGAGAAGGCCGACGCCATCAGGATGGCGATCGAACTGCGCAATGTCGATTCGGCGCCGCTCGAGCCAAAACAAAAGCTTGCAATGGTCTATGCGCGTGAACTGACCCGCGATCCCGGCGGCATGCGGGAAGATAGCGTGCAGCGACTGAGGGAGGCGGGGTATAGCGACGGCGAGATCCTGGAGATCAACCAGGTAACCGCCTATTTCGCCTATGCGAACCGCACGGTCCTCGGTCTCGGCTGTTCGACGAAGGGCGACATTCTCGGGCTGTCTCCGGGCAATTCCGAAGATCCGAACGACTGGAGCCATGGTTAGGCGATGCGTGGATTTCCGATAGAGCGAATCCGCGCAATCACCTTTCCGCCGCCGCCTTCGATTGCCGACGTCGCCGGAAGGGCCGACGCCGGCCTGGTTCGCATGAACCTCAACGAATCCGCCCGCGCTCCGTCGCCAAAGGCCATGGAAGCGGCGTCTCTGGCGCTTCTCGATGCAAACCGCTATCCGGACCATGAGTGTCGTGTTCTTGCAGCGGCAATCGCGGCGAAGACCGGCGTTCCGGTCGACCGGCTGAGTTTCGGCAACGGCAGCGGCGAGGTTCTTGTCGCGGCCGCCATGGTCAGCATCGAGCCGGGAGACGAGGCTGTCATGCCCGCTCCCACATTCCCGACCTGCGGCAAGGGCGTGCAGATCGCCGGCGGCCGGATCGTCAATGTTCCGCTGAAGCAGGACGGAAGCAACGATATACCGGCCATGCTCGCGGCCGTGACCGAACGCACGCGGCTGTTCTATCTCTGCACGCCCAACAATCCGACCGGCGGCATCATCGGTTCCGATGATCTGCGGACGGCTTTCGAGCAAGTGCCCGACACATGCATGCTTGTCGTCGACGAAGCCTATTTCGAATTCGCCTCGGTCGAAGGCGGACCGGATGTTCTTGCTCTTCTGAAAGAACGCAACGGTCCATGGGTCGTCACACGCTCGTTTTCAAAGGCCTATTGCATGGCCGGGCTTCGGGTCGGCTACGCGCTCGCCAGTGACAGGGACATCGCCTACGGCCTATGGCAGCTTCGGCCGAACTTCAATCTCGGGCGTCCGGCGCTCGCCGCCGCGGCCGCGGCGATGCAGGACGAGGCCTATCTGCAGGAAACGCTGAGACTGACGATCGCCAAGCGGCTGCGGCTTTCGGAAGCGCTCCGCCCCATGGGGTTCGAAGCCTTTCCGAGCTTCGCCAATTTTCTCACCGTCCGCGCCCCGGTGTCCGCGTCTGAACTTGGCCGGGATCTCGAGACGCAGAACATTCTCGTCCAGCCGCTTGCCTGGCCGGATGCGCAGGGTTCGCTCAGGATCACCGTCGACTCCCCTGAAAGCACGGACCGGCTTGTCGAGGCTCTCGGCAAACTGATAAAGCGCTGAGAATGCCTGAGTCTCTTGAAGAAATGACCGCCATACTTGGCGAGCGCGGCGTGGTGACGGACAAGGCCGGCATGGCGCGCCATCTCGACGATATGATCGGTTCGGCGCCTGTGCCGCCGGTCGCAGTGCTTTGCCCGGCCAGCACCGAGGAAACTTCAGCGGCCGTCAAGTGGTGCGCCCGGCGCGATTTCGCGATCGTCCCCCAGGGTGGGCTGACGGGTCTGAGCAGCGGGGCTGTGCCGCTCTCGAACCGCAAATCCGTCATCCTGTCGACGCATCGCATGAACAGCATCCGCGAGGTCGATCCGCTCAACAACAGCATGACCGTCGAAGCGGGCGTGGTTCTCGCCGATGCAAAGGCGGCGGCCGAAGACGTGGAGCGCTATCTGCCGCTCAGCCATGGCGGCCAGGGCTCCAGCCAGATCGGCGGCAATCTGTCGACCAATTCCGGCGGCAACAATGCGCTGAGATACGGCACGGCGCGCGATCAGGTCATGGGTCTTGAGGTCGTTTTGCCGGACGGGACGGTCTGGAACGGCCTGAGGAAACTCAGGAAGAACACGGCCGGTTACGATCTCAAACAGCTCTTCATCGGCGGCGAGGGGACGCTGGGCGTGATCACCGCCGCGGTGCTGAAACTGCGGCCCTTGCCCCGCAATCGCGTGACGGCGTTCGCCGCCGTGCAGTCGCCGGAAGCAGCCTTGCGCGTATTGCGGCGCCTTGAAGCCGCGCTTGGCGAGACAGTCGCCGCCTTCGAACTGATCGGTCGCGCCGCACTTGAACAGGGTTTGTCCGCGGAAGGCGTCGTATTGCCGCTCGCCGAATTGGCCGACTGGTGTGTTCTGGTTGAGGTGGAAACGCCGGCGCTTTCCTTCGATATTTCCGCCGCGCTCGAAGAAGGCCTCGCTGCATGCATCGAAAGCGGTGACGTGGCGGATGCAGTCATTGCCCAGTCCGTCGCCCAGCGCCAGGCCATGTGGCGCCTCCGCGAGGCGATCGCCGTCGTCTTCATCGAGGACAAGCATTCACTGAAGAACGACACGGCTGTGCCGGCCGGAAACGTTCCCGATTATATCGTCAACGCGACAGCGGCCGTGTCCGCCTATCTGCCCGGAGTCCGGTCTGCGCCCTTTGGCCATGTCGGCGACGGCAACATTCATTTCAATCTTCTGCGTCCGGAGACGATGAGCGGTCCGGATTTTCACGACCGCCACGAGACGTTGAAGAAGATCGTCGAGGAAGAAGCGTTGAAACTCGGCGGGACGATCAGCGCCGAGCACGGCATCGGCGCGATCCGTCGCAAGAGCTTCGACCTCAGCGCCGATCCGGTTGAAAAGGATCTCATGCGCAGGCTGCGCAAGGCGCTCGACGATAACCGGATCTTCAATCCCGACGTGCTCCTCTGAGGCGCGTTGAGCGCGGAACACAAGAAGAACATTGTTACTGCAAAATTCGGGTTTTTATGCTATTGTGGCGGCTTCTCATGTGAGGACGCGCCGTAACCGCAAAGCCGTCTCATATGCGGCGACTCTTCGAAATTGCAGATTCC
Source organism: Rhizobiaceae bacterium MnEN-MB40S (assembly GCA_024343425.1). Taxonomy (GTDB): domain Bacteria; phylum Pseudomonadota; class Alphaproteobacteria; order Rhizobiales; family Rhizobiaceae; genus Flavimaribacter. Next base: position 100,460 of record BRLC01000019.1, on the reverse strand, counting down.
CGAAACAAAGCCAGATTTACCGAAACAAAGCCAAAATGCCTGAAACCGGGATTTACTGAAACAAAGCCAGATGGTCGAAAATGTGGATTCCCGAAACGAACCCAAAAGACTGAGACACGAATTCCCGAAACAAACCCAGATGGCGTAGAACGCGAATTCCCGAAACAAAGCCAGATTGCCGGGAAGCCAGTGTCGCGAGCCGATGTAAATTAAATTATTAAATAAAAACAATAATTTAGAAAAGAATCAAGCGAAATCCGAGGTGCTGAAGTTCATCGGCGACGCCATGCTCGCAATCTTCCCCATCGACGGCGATCCCGGGAACGCGGTCAAACGGGCGGAAGACGCGGCTTTCGGGGCTCTCGAAACCTTGCGCCAGACGGATAACGCTCGTTTTGCTTTCGGCATGGCCTTGCATCCGGGCGAGGTTTTCTACGGCAATATCGGCGGGGGTATGCGGCTGGATTTCACGGTGATCGGTTCCGCCGTCAATACGGCGAGCCGCATCGAAAGCCTGGCGGGCGATCTCGGCGAACCCCTGCTCGTTTCAAGGGCGATTGTCGAGCGTTCAACGCGCAACTGGCGGGAAATCGGAGGCTACGATGTCAAGGGCGTCGCAGATCCCGTGACTGTTTTCGCTCCGGAGGCCTGACCCGTTCTACTGGATCAGCCCGCCGCGCAGAGCCGTTACCGCGGCGTGATGTTTGTTGAGACTGCCGAGCTTGCGCGTCGCAGACAGCGCATGGTGATTGACGGTGGAAACCGAGAGGTTGAGGATCGTCGCAATCTCTCCAGCCGTCTTGCCTTCCAGCGTCCAGGCGAGACATTCACGTTCCCTTATGGAGAGCTCCACATCATCGTCGACGCCGGGAAGCGGCAATCTGATCTGCTCGCGCATCACCCGGTCATGGGTGCCGTAGGCTGCGGCGAAGATGCGGCCGTGCTCGCTGCGGGTCGCATCGAGCAAGTGGCGCTTGTCCGACGAAACCACGTTGAAGACAGACACCTCTCCGTCCGGTCCATGCATCGGAATGGCCAGACCATAGGAAATGCCGAAACATTTCGCCTCGTCGAAGACAAGCCGCTGCGGCTTCTTGAAATCCCGGAGGAAACGCCCCTGTCCCCAGTAAAAAGGCTGCATGATGCGTGTCGACAGGTCGGCGACCGGATCGACTTCAAAGTAGCGCAGGGCGCGGTACCGGCCAAGCCACTCGTCGGGATAGCTTGTCCTGATCGTCTCGTCGATGGGAAATGGCTTGTTGCGCGGCGGACGCAGGATCATGAAGGAGAAATGCTCCAGGTTCATGGCGCCCAGCATGGCTTTCATGCGGGCGCCGACCTGGGCGTCGGCGTCCTCGATCCGGTAGTCGCTGTCAGCAAGCCATGGCTTCATGGTTTCTATCCTTCAGGACCGCCTCGCTGCTCCGGGATTCGTCTCTGTCTATCCGATAGATTGCGTGGTTTCAGCGGCGCAACCCGTCATTCGGTTTTGGCGAAAGCAATAAGATCGAAAATCTATACCGAGCGGCTGGATTTTGGCAAACCTTTGCAATTGAGCCCCTGCCGAAATCTCTAGTAGCCTGATTGTCGAATATGAATTTCGATCACCTTTTTCATGGAGATAAAGATGGGCAAGCTCACAAGAGCCCTGGCGATCGCTACGGCGCTGACGACCATTGCAACGACGGCGGCTTACGCCGACCTCGTCAAGATCGGCGTGCTGGCGCCATTGACCGGACCAACCGCCTCTGACGGCGAGGAATTCGTGCGCGGGGTGGAACTCGCGGTTGAAGAAGTCAACGCCGAAGGCGGCGTCGCCGGACATACCTTCGAGGTGGTTCCGGCGGATGTGGTTGACCATTCGGCAGCCAACGTCACCTCCGCCGTCGAACGGCTGCTCGCCACCGATGGCGTCGAGATCATCCTCACTGGCTACGCCAGCCTGTCGCTGTTCGAGGTGGAACTGATGGCCGAAGCCGGAATGCCCTATCTGCCGGCCGGGCCTTCGCCGCAGTTCGCGGCGATCGTCACGCAGGATCCGGAAGAGTATGATTGCTGCTGGTCTTTCACGGCTGATTTCAAGGGTTATGAAACCGAAGTCACGCCGATGATCGAAGCTTTGTCGGAGGCGGGGCACTTCCCGATCGAAGACAAGACCGTCGCCATCATCTCTTCCGACAATCCCTATTCCAAGACCATTTCCGAAGGCATGAAAGAGGTCTTCACGGAAGCGGGCTGGACGATCACGCTGGATGAACTCGTGCCTTTCGGTCCGGTCAGCGACTGGCGTCCGATCCTTGCCAAGGTGCGGGAGAACCCGCCGGAAGTCATCATCAACACCGACTATATTCCGGCCAACGCCGCCCTGTTCACCAACCAGTTTCGTGAAAACCCGACCGACTCGCTGGTGTTCCTGCAATACGCGCCGCTGGTTCCGGAATTCGTGGAACTGACGGGGGACAAGTCCAACGGCATTCTCTACAACGCCATCGGCGCGACGCTGAATGTCGACGCGCATCCGCGCGGCCAGGAGGTCTTCAAGAAGTACAAGGACAAGTACGATATCGAGTCCGGCGCCTATGGCACGGGCCTCTACGAGATGGCGAACATCTATTTCGACGCGCTGGAAAAAGTCGGGGATCCCAAGGATCACGACGCGATCGGCAAGGCGATCGGTGAAACCAGCCGTCCCGTTTCGGCAGGGTTTCTCGAATTCGATCCCGAGACGCATGTGGCGAAGTACGGTCTCGACTACATTCCCGTCACCTTCTTCCAGATCCAGGACGGCAAGGGCGTAATGATCGGCCCGGACAAGTACAAATCCGGGGACTTCGTAAAGCCCGAGTGGATGGAATAGGCGCTTAAGTTACACCCACATGCCGGCCATTCTTGAAATTGACGGCCTGACCAAGTCCTTCGGGGCTCTGGTGGCCGTCAACCGGGTTTCCTTCACAGTCGAAAAGGGCGAGATCCTCGGCATCGCCGGGCCGAACGGCTCCGGCAAGTCGACGCTGTTCAACCTGATCAGCAGGATCCCTTTCGGCTCCGACAGTGGACGCGTCGTCTTCGAGGGGCGACGGATCGAACGCGCGAGCGACAACCAGATTGCGCGAAGCGGCGTGATCAGGACCTTTCAGCGGGAGGCGGTGTTTGCGTCTTTATCCTGCATCGACAATATCCTCGTCGCCGTCGAACAGACGCTCGGCGTACGCGGCAAGGAGGCCGAAAGGCTGGCCGACGAAGCCTCCGATCTGGTCGGATTTCCAAAGAACTTCCACAACATGCCCGCTGTCACCATGCCGGTCTTCTACCAGAAGCAACTCATGCTCGCGACTGCTGTCGCCCAGAAGCCGAAACTGCTGCTGCTCGACGAACCGGCCTCCTCGCTGGTCGACAATGAGGTCGAGTGGGTGCGCGACACGATCCTCAAGCTCAATGAAACGGGGATCACCATTCTGCTTATCGAACATGTTCTGCCATTGCTGATGGCCGTCTCCCGTCGCCTGCTGGTGATGGAGCAGGGCAGCGTGATTGCGCTCGGCAATCCGGCCGAGGTCACGCGCGAGAAGCAGGTCATCGAAGCCTATCTGGGGCAACCGGTGTGAGCGAGGCCCTTCTCGAAGTGCGCGACCTGAGCGGCGGCTATCCGCCCGTCTCGGTCTTTCGCGGCGTCAGCCTGTCGGTTGGCGAGGAAGAATCCGTCGGCCTTTTCGGACCCAACGGTCACGGCAAGACGACGCTGTTGAAAACCGTCGCCGGCCTGATCGATCCGTGGGAGGGCGATGTCGTCTTTCAGGGGCTTCGCCTCAATGCGGAAGGCAAGATGCGGCCGCGCATCTCCCGCAATTTCAATTACGACCTGTTCCAGAAACGCCGCATCCGGGCGGCGACGGTTGTCGAGGCCGGCGTCATCTACGTCATGCAGGGCAACCTGCTGTTTCCGGAAATGACCGTGGAAGAGGTTCTGGGCGTTGCGCCGCTGGCGGCGAAGGGCAGAAGCGGCGTGCGCGAAATGCGCGAGCGCGTCCATCATCTGTTTCCGCGCCTGCAGGAGCGCCGTTCTTCGAAAATCCGCTATCTCTCGGGCGGTGAGCGCCAGATGGTGTCGATCGCCGTCGGACTGCTGGCGCTTCCGAAACTCCTGATCCTCGACGAGCCGACGCTGGGTCTTTCGCCAAAGTTGCGCCTCGAACTCATGCAGGCCGTCAGGCAGATCCGCGAAAGCCGGGTGCCCCTCATCATCGTCGACCAGAATATCGAATTCCTCTCCGGCCTGGTGGACCGTCTGCTGCTCTTCGATCATGGCGCGATCACCCGCGAAATCGACGCCGGCTCGATGCCGTCGCATGACGAAGCCATGGCCATGATGTTCGGAGAAAGCCATTGATCTCCGCCGATACGTTTCTGTTCGTACTTGCTTCCGGCGTCCTGCTCGGCGGTCTCTATGCGTTGATGGCGACCGGGCTCGCCGTGGTCTGGACCACGCTTGGCGTGTTCAATTTCGCGCATGGCGTCTTTGTCGCGCTCGGGGCCTATATCGCCTGGCAGGTGACCCAGAGCGTCACCGGCAGCGTTGGCTACCTGCTCGGCGCAGCGCTTTCGGTGGTGTTGATGTTCGGGGTGGGCTTTGTCCTGCACTACGTGCTGGTCAAGCCGTTCGAGCGCAACGCCAATCTCGTGCTGCTCGCCGTCATCACGACGCTTGCCGCAGCCTCGATCATCGAGAACGGAATCCTGCTCGTCTGGGGCGCGCGCGACAAGCAGATCGAGCCGCCGATCAGCGGAACGATAGGCCTGATGGGCGCGGAAATCAGCGCCAATGACGTGATGATTTTGATCGTGGCGCTGCTCGCCCTGCTGGTTCTCGCAATCTTCCTGCGCCGTACCGCGACGGGCCGGGCCATGCGCGCCGTCGCCCAGAACCGGGAGGCGGCGGAACTGATGGGCCTCAACGTCTCGCGTCTCTACGCCATGACGATCGGTCTGTCGGCGGCGACTGCGGCGCTTGCCGGCGTCTTCATCGGATCGGTGCGCTTCATCAGTCCGACCTTCGGGAGCGATCCGCTGATGAAGTCGCTGATCGTCGTCATCCTCGGCGGCGTCGCGCGCTTCACAAGCCCCATCCTTGCAGCCTTCATCGTCGGGATCGCCGAATCCTTCTCGGTCTATTTTCTGGGTCTCTACTGGGCGCCGGCGGTGCTCTTCGCGATGATGATCGCCGTGCTTCTGATCAAGCCCGAAGGCCTGTTCGGCCATCGGTCGAAGACGCTGTAGGAGCACAAACAAAAGATGAAATACGCTCCTCCATTCCATCGCACCAACGGGTTTTTGCCGGTTCTTGTCGCATTCATCGCCCTGGCGCTGATCCCGCTCTTCCTGACCGAGACCTACGCCAGACACACGCTCATCCTGGTGTTCGTCTACGCCATTCTCGCTTCCAACTGGGATATCTCGCTGGGGCTGGGCGGCATCGTCAACTTCGCCCATCTCGCCTTCTTCGCGATCGGTCTCTACAGTTTCGGTATATTCGGCAAGGTGCTGGGCATCGATCCGTGGATAGCCTTGCTGCTTTCACCCCTGCTGGCGGTCGCCTTCGCCGCGTTGCTCGCCATTCCCATTCTGCGGCTCGAGGGTATCTACGTTATCCTGGTGACGATCGCCGCCGCGCAATTGCTGCTCCAGATAGTCGTGAGCCAGTCCGATTATACGGGCGGAACCAGCGGCATGGTGCTCCTGCCGCGACTGGAAATCTTCGGCTACAAGCTCAGCAAGGACAACCGCATTGGTTATTACTATCTCGCCCTGGCGCTGCTGACATTCTCCACTTTCTTTCTCTACAAGCTGCAGCGCTCGTCGCTCGGACGCGCCATCAAGGCGCTGCGCGACAACAAGTATTACGCCATCGCGCGAGGCGTGTCGGAAGGCAGGCTGCGTCTCTATACCCTCTGCGCATCGGCCCTGTTCCCAGGCCTCGCCGGCGGCTTCTACGGCGCCTATCTGCGCGTCGCCTCGCCCGACGTCTTCGGCCTCGGTTTCCTGACGATTACGCTCTCGATCCTGCTGCTCGGCGGCCTCTCCACCATCTGGGGATCGCTGATCGCGGCCTTCGTCATAACAATTCTCGCACAGTTCCTCGGCGACTACGGCGCCTGGCGCAGCATCATCATCGCGCTCGTGATCATCGCGGTGGTCGTCGTCTATCCGGGCGGGCTGTTCGCCGCCGTCCAGGAAGGCTGGGGCGCGTTCAACCGCTTCAGGACGAATGCGAGAGCCAGCTGGCGGCGGTCACGCGGCGCAGACATGCGCAAGGCCGTCATGGGCGCGCCCGACAGGCTCGTCGAAACGCGTCACGGCAAGATATCCGTCTGCGAGTCGGGACAGGGAGACGAGGCGATCCTCTTCATTCACGGCAATTCGTCGTGCAAGGAGGTCTTCCGGCATCAGTTCGCGAAATTCGGCAAGGACCATCGCGTCGTCGCCTTCGATCTGCCAGGTCATGGCGTGTCGCCCAACGCCGACCCGGAAGAAGATTACAGCATCGAGGCCTATTCCGAGATCGCCTGCGACATCGTCGAAAAACTGGGTCTCGGAAAGCCCGTTGTCTTCGGCTGGTCGCTTGGCGGCTATGTGGCGCTGGAATATGCGGCGCGCGGCTATCCGCTGACCGCGGTCGCCATCTGCGGCACCTCGCCTGTCGGCAAGTTTCCGGAAGACATGCCGCGCGGCTACATCGCGACGCCCCATATGGAGCTTGCCGGTAAGCGGTTCCACTCGCCGCATGAGAAGGCCAATTATGCGGCCCATACGATCGGAATGGAAAAAGGAGCCGAACCGCTCGTCTGGCAGGCTGTGTGGCGGACCGACGGACTTGCGCGCGAGCAGGCCTTCTCCAAACTCAAGACCTGCAACTGGCCGCGCCAGGTGCGGATGTTGAAAGAGGGAAAGATACCCTTCGCGATGATCAACGGACCGAAAGATCCTTTCATCAACCACGAATACTGCCGGACCTTTGGATACGGCAATATCTGGGGCGGCGAGCCGCAGAATGTCGCGGAAGCGGGACACGCGCCGTTCCTCGAAGATCATGAAACCTTTGACCGGATGTTGCGGGAATTCCTGACCTGGACGAAAGGTCCTGCGACGGCGGACTAACCGCTTTTCCTTCGCCGGTCCGCTTTGGTTATTGTGGCCATACGCACATATTGCTGCGTCAGCGCTACTTATATTTTATCCTGCCGTAAATAAACTGCGCGGGAGGATGTCATGAACAGACAGGAACTTGGCCAGTCGCTGAACCTCAAGATCGAGATGATCCCGGAGGGCGCTTCAAACCGCAGCGGCCGAACGATCACGCCGCAATATATTACTATTCACAACACCTCCAACGACAGGGCGGGAGCCGACGCCAACGCTCATTCGCGCTTCGTCCGGGAAAAGGGGTGCTATGTGCTCCCGTCGGGTAAACAGAACTTCGTTTCCTGGCATTTCACCGTCGACGACAAGTGCGTCATCAAGCATCTGCCGGTAAACGAGCGTGCGATCCATGCGGGTTCCGGCAACGCCGTCAGCATCGGCATCGAAATCTGCATGCACAAGGGCATCGATCAGGCGTCCGCCAACGCGCGCGCCGAACGTCTTGTCGCAGCCCTCATGCATGATCTCAACATTGCTCCAGCGAATGTCAGGCCGCACAAGGCATGGACAGGCAAGGCTTGTCCGGTTCTGCTGCTGTCCACGTTCGACGGTTTCGTCCGCAACAGCGACCGGATGTGCCGGGAAGTCCGGGCGTATGTCGTGCCGGAAGGGCTTCTGAGCACCCGTGAATTCGAGGCGCCGCAACCACCAGCCGAGGATTTTGTGCTTGAAAGCCTCGGCGTCGGCCCGGAGGAGGAGATCAGCCATGACGAGGAACACGAACTGATCGCCGAGGCCGTCAATGCGTTCGTCCACTAGATTGTTCGTCTCTGGACTGCCGATCAGATGATCGGGATAGTCGCGACGAAATCCTTGCTCTTTTCGCCGAGCCGCTGTCTCACAACGTCTCTCAGATCTGCGTAGAAGGTCGTGTCGAGCACCAGACGTTGGGCGGCGGTCCACATTTCGATCTCCTGGCTTCCCCACCCGAAGAAGAGGACGTTTCTGCGATTGTCGTTGGAGCGGTAGTAGAACGCGCCCATGGCCATGCCGATTGCGCCGTTATCGGCCGCTTCGGCCGCTCCGATCTGGAAATTGCCGCCGGTTTCCACCGACACGTTGAAATCGAAAAGTTTGATCTGCCGTGAATCGTCAGCCATCTTGCCGAGAGAATCGATTGCCGCCTCCAGAATTGCGAGCTGATTGCCGGTGGCGACCGCGGTAATCACGCCGATCGCCTCCTGGCTCATGAGCATCGCGCCCTCGGCGTGGCGGCTCTGCTGGAAGGCGAAGCCCTCGATCACCCAACCCATTTTCGTCAAAACCTCGACATAGGCGTCGTACCACTCGCGAATCTGAGACCCGCGATTGAACTCCGCGTCGGCGGCGCGGGCGGCGAACTGGGTTGAATCGAGCACGTCACGTTTCTGTTCCGCATTCACGCCTTCGACGAAAGCGATCAGATTGGACGCGTTGATGGCGGCCTTGTGTTCCTCTTGCACGTCCCGCAGATCACTCCAGGGGTCGCTCGTCGCCGTCGCATTTTCGGGCATGATTTCCGAACCCGGCATACCGGGCATCAGCGGAGCCGGCTCTGCAAGCGTGAGCGCCTCGATAGCTTCGATGGATGTTTTCAGGTCCGTTTTCGCCATTTTCTCCTCCCTTTGTCGCCATGGAGAGGAAGTATAGCAATCACAAATTGCAGCGTCACGAAAGAAACTGATCCGCCTTCGAAGTACAGTTACATCAATAACATCAGAAATATCGTCGTTCTTCGAATCGTCAACGCGAACGCGCCGGATTTCCGAGCACCGTTGTGTCGGCCTCCACGTCACGGGTAACGACCGCGCCCGCCGCGATAATCGCGCCGTCGCCGATAGTGACGCCTGGCATGATGATCGCGCTGCCGCCGATCCATACTTCGCGGCCGATCGTTACGGGCTTCGCGATCTCCAACCCTTCGGTGCGAAGTTTCCTGTCCTTGTGGTGCTGCGCGCAGTAGATCTGTACATTGGGCCCTAGCATCGTCTGCTCGCCGATGACGACATGCGCGGTATCGAGAATGACGCAGCCGGCGTTCAGATAGACGCCTCGGCCAAGCGCAATATTGAACCCGTAGGCGCAATGGAACGGCGCTTCGAGGTAAGCGTCCTCCGCGATGCTCTGGAGCAACTGGACGAGGTAAGGACCGGCGCCGCGACGCTCGTCCGGAGGCATGGTGTTGTGCTGATGAACAGCCCGGCGCGCTCGTTTGCGCAGTTCGTCCAGTTCTGCGTCAAGGCAGGTATACCACTCGCCCGCCGCCATTTTCTCTCTTTCCGATCGCGCCATGTCAGGCCTGCCGCAGACGCAGATGAAGGGATTGCGGACCGCGGGCCTGAAGGCCGGGTTTGTAGGCCGGCTTCTCCAGGAGTTCGATCGATCTGAAACGGCTGAGCAGCGACGTGAAGATCACTTCCATGTCGAGTCTCGAAAGATGATTGCCGAGACAGAAATGCGGACCGGCGCCAAAGGCGATGTGCCGGTTGGGCGTGCGTGTGATGTCGAAACTGTCAGGGTTCGGGAAGACCGCCGGATCGCGATTGGCGGAAGCGTAGAGCAGCCCGAATTTCGTACCTTTCGGATAAAGCCGACCTTTCAGCTCGATATCCTCTGTGTTGTGGCGATGAAAGAAGGGCAGGGGCGATTCGTAGCGAAACATTTCCTGCACGGTGGTTCCGATCAGCGTCGGATCGTCCCGCAGTTTCTGCATCTGGTCGGGAAATTCGAGCAGCGCATGCATGCCGCTGCCGAGCACGTCGATCGTCGATCCGTGACCGGCTTTCAGGATCAGCATGACTGTTGCTATAAATTCGTCTTCCAGAAAACCGCCGTCGCGCTCCACTTCGAGAAGCTGCGATATCAGATCGTCTTTCGGATTCTTCTCGCGCTCGGCCTTCAGCGCGATCATGTATTCGGCGAATTCGCGCGTTGCGTTTTCGGCAATGCGCTTTTTCGCCTCCGTTCTGTCGATGTCGAAATACCGGACGATGTCCTCCGACCATTCGCGCAATTTTGGACAGTCCTCATCCGGCACGCCGAGCATGCGTCCGATAATGTGCCCCGGAACATGCGAGGCCAGTTCGGAGACGAAATCAATCTCGTCACGATCCGCCAGGCTGTCCAGCAAACCGTCGACATAGTCCTGGATCAGCGTCTGCCAGTGGCTGACCGCAGAGGATGTGAAATAGCCGAAAATCTGCCTGCGAAGGCGATCATGGACCGGCCCGTCGCTTTCCAGAAGGTTCACCTGAACGTAGCGTTCATGGTACGGCATGTCGTGCCAGTTGTTTTGGCGCTGTAGAGCCTCCAGTTCCTCCCGGGTGGCTATCCCGTCCAGCGAACGGACCATGCGTTTGTCGAGCGCGAGAGCTCGCACATCCTCGAACCGCGATGCGATCCAGACGTCGAAATCCTCAAAGTAATAAAAATCGTCGCCTTCCCGCAGCCTTGCATAGGCTGCATAGGGATCTTTGGTAAAAGCCTCGGAGAGCGGCTCGAATGTCCGGGAGTCGCGCGACGTCAGTTCGGAAGCAATACTCATGATGCGTCTCGTTCGAATGGCGGGAGGTGGATCATAGAACAGGCAATGCGCTGCGGAAATGCATCGTGAAAAAATCAATGGTGGACGGAGACTATCAGGGCTCGGACCAGATATCCCGCATCCGGTTCCAGATTTTCTCTCCGACCAGGCAGTCATAGGCTTCGCTCGCCTGAATACGCACGACCAGGTCCCGAGCCATGGGTGGGGCGGCGTCAGCCAGTTCCAGAACGAGTTTCTGGCGAACGGCGGATGGAAACTGTGACCACTCCTTGACCGGCAGAACGAATGACCTTGGCCCGCCGATGACGCAATGTCGATAATACTGATCGAGATCATCCAGCATCCATTGCGTGCCCATGCCTTCTTTTGTCATCAGCGGCAGACCGTTGATAACAATACCGCGGGCAAGCGCCTCGTCGCGGGCGGGCACGACCGGCCGGCCATGGTTGTTGGGGCCATCGCCGGAAATGTCGATGACCTGACGATTGGCGATGAAGCCATTGTCTTCGAAAAGGCCGGACGTGAAGTCGATCGCTCCCGAGATCGATGTGCGCCGCAAGGAATTCTCGAAACGGGAGGTGAGTTGTTCGGCGAAGACGCGGGCCTCGTCGACATTGCTGATGATCATCCAGTCGACCACCACGTTCTGGGACCAGGAACCGGCCCATTCGACATAGGTGATGGCGATGCGGCCGATCAGACCATTGCGAATGGCGCCGATAACCTCGTCGCTGACAATGGCTTCGGCGTATCCGCGTCTCTGGATTTCCAGCTCGTTGGGGGTCATGGACCGGGAGACGTCGACGGCAAGGATGAGTTCGACGTCAACCTCGGTGTCGTCCGCAACGGCGATGCCGGCGTGGAACACCGACGCCAGGATGAGAAGAAACAGGCAAACGAAATGTCTGGTGCTACAACCCGCTACCCGTTTCAGCGATTTACCGAAATCAGACATGGCCATGCGGCGATGATAGCACGAATCTGGATTTGTCGCGCGCCTTTTTGCATTGCAACATCGGTTCTCCTCAATGACATTTTCGGCGCCGGAACGTGAACAGATCGACGCAGCGACGTTTCAACGGCTGGAATTAAGTGTCGGCAGGTGTAAAACTGGACGTCACAGCTCTTGCAGGCAGAACGAATTTTTGAGGTCAGCCGGCCTGATCTGCTCGCTTGGGCTCATATGTGAGCGGTTTTGATCGAACGGACCGGCCCGTCGATTTCAGCTTTGAGGGGATTGCCATGGTTACGGAGAAATCCATCCGCCTGTCGCATCGCGCCATATCTGCAGCGCTTGTGCTTCTGCTTGCTCTATTCAGCCTGTTCGCCACGGCGGCGGTCGGGCAGCATTTGCGCGACGGCAGAAATGTTGTGCTTGAAGGGGATCTGACCGGCGTCCAGTTCACCGGTGGCGAGACCGTGCTCGTCAAGGCCAATATCGCCGATGATCTGTTTGCCGCCGGGCGTTTTGTAACGCTTGACGGCGCGACGGCTGGAAACACCTATCTCGCTGCATATGAAGTTGATCAGCGCAGTGGTTCAGTCGGCGATCTGGTGGCCATTGCGCATACCGTCATCCTTTCCGGCAGCGTGGAAGATGACCTGTTGTCGGCCGCCCGGGTGATCAGGATAGCGTCAGCCGCCACGATCGGAGGCGACGCGCGACTGGCTGCCGAAAGCATGGATATCGAGGGGAAGATCAGCGGCAATCTTCGGGTTGCGGCGAAGAGCGTAACCATATCGGGCGAGATTACCGGTACGGTGGACCTCCTTGCGCAAAAGGTCGTCATCGGACCGAACGCAGTCATCAACGGCGATGTCACCTATCGCTCGGAAGCCGAGCCCGAAATCGCCGAAGGCGCAAAGATCGTCGGCAGTGTGACAAAAGTCGAGAGCAATCTCCCGGAGATGCGCTCGATCATCGGCGCTATTATCGGCGTCGTCATCGGTTTGCTGATCGGCTGGGTTGTTGCGTTTCTTGTTCTGACCGCGGTTCTCGCCTGGGCCTTTGTCGGATATTTCTCCATTGCGGCGAACCGGCTCGTCGACCGGCCCTGGGCGAGCCTCGGTATCGGGATCGCGATCCTGATAGTCGGCGCCGTGCTGAGTTTGCTGCTTTTCATTTCTATTGTGGGGATTCCGCTGGGCGTCGCCCTGTTTGTTGCGATCGGGATCGTCAAACTGTTTGGATCGGTGACCGTGAGCGCTTGTGTCGGTCTGTATCTGAGAGGGTTGTTGCGACGCAGTGCGCCGCCGCCCTCGACCGTCGGAAGGACAGGCTGGACCGTCATCGGCGCCGTCATTCTCGGTCTTGTGATGCTCATTCCCTTCGTTGGCGTCGTGATCTCCGGACTGGCCGTCGTGGCGGGAGCCGGCGCAGCTTCCGTGGAGGCCTGGCGCAGGCTCCGATTGTCGACTGTGTGACGGACTTCCGCTACGTTTTGTCCGGCGGCGGCAGCATGTAGCTTCCGGATGCCGAAGCGGCGGGAGCGCCGCCCTGCTCGTAGAGAATTGCGCGCAGGAAGGCCATCTGCCGGCCGAGCCGCAATATCTCGACGTCGCAAATGACGCCGACATTGCGTATCGGCTTCATGAAGGACGTCGTCTGGTCTACCGTCGTCACCGGCCGAAAACCGTCGAATTTCGCGCACAGAGCAAGCACCATGGCCGTATCGGCGAAAGCTGACAGGGCTTGCCCGCAAACGATTCCGCCTATCCGTACGAGGCGGTCGTTTTGCGGGATCGTGAAGCGTGCGAGGTTGTCGTCGATGGACGTGACCTCAATTGAGAGATCCTGCACCCAGGGCGCGAACGCCTGCGGAATGATTTTGGCGACGTCCTGTTTGTCCAGCATCCGCGGCCCTCCCAATCCAATTTCCCTTTCTGACAGGGTTAACATGGCCGGGACCGGGTGCAATAGTGGGTTCCAAATCTTGCCGGGACAGAAGGGGAGCATCATGGTGGAAGATCGAAAGGCGCTGTCGCGCGCCGTGCTGAATTTGTGGAGTTCGGAAGTTGGCGGCTCTGCGGACGGTCTTTTCAGCGAAGACTACGTCAATCATCAGGAACCGGACGCCGCAGGCGATATATCAGACAATACGCTGGAGGATTACCTGACGATCGTCGATGTGTATCGCAAGGGGTTCTCGAAGTCGGAAGTGCGCTTCCATATGCAGATCGAGGAAGGGGATCTTGTCGCGACGCGCTGGACTATAAAGAGCGTTCACGACGGTCAATATCTCGGTCACGCGCCAACCGGCAAGTCCGTGGAGTGGACCGGCATCCAGATTGACCGGTTTAGAGATGGAAAGATCGTTGAAAGCTGGGTCGATTGGGATAAGTACCGCTTCATGAATACTTTGGGTTTCATCTGAGGTTTCGGGGTAAAACAAGAGGAAAACATGGCTTCAATACCACCCGTATGCGATTTTGGATGGAAAGCGATCGATGCGGAACTGCCCGGAATCGATGGCAAGACCCATCGTATTTTCGATCACAAGGGGTCGAATGGTCTCCTCGTCGTCTTCATCTGCAATCATTGTCCCTATGTGAAAGCCATCGCCGACAAGCTCGTGCGCGATGCAAAAGATTTGCAAGCACTGGGAATTGGCGTTGTGGCGATCAATTCCAACGATTCCGTTTCGCACCCCGAGGATTCCTTCGACAATATGGTCAAGTTCGCGGAGGCGAACGGCTTCATATTCCCTTATCTGCATGACGAGGATCAGTCGGTCGCGAAGGCCTATGACGCGGTTTGCACGCCCGATTTCTACGGTTTCAACAGCGATCTGGAACTGCAATATCGCGGTCGCCTGGATGCCTCGCGGGCGCAGGCCGGGGTGAACGACGCGCCGCGCGATCTTTTCAATGCAATGAAGCAGGTCGCCGAAACCGGAAAAGGGCCGCAGGATCAGATCGCGTCCATGGGATGTTCAATCAAGTGGAAGGCGGCCTGAGCGTCGTCAGGAACGCAGCGCCGGCAGCCCGATGCCGGTAGACTGAAATCCACCGTCGACGCAAAGCAATTGTCCGGAGACGTAGCTCGCCTTGTCGGACGACAAAAACACGATCGCCTCTGCTATCTCCTGCTCGCTGCCGTACCGGTTGAGCGGGATGGCGTCGTGGTAGGCCGCTCGAATTTCCGGCGAGTGGACGGCGAGCGCCAGCTTTGTATTCACAGGACCGGGCGCGACGCAATTGGCGCGAACGCCGAATTCTCCCAGTTCGGCGGCCTGCTGCTGGGTCAGGTGGATAACGGCCGCCTTGCTCGTTCCATACGCGATGCGCAGCGTGCTTGCCCGCAATCCCGAAATCGAGGCAATATTGACGATAGCGCCTCTGGTCTTTTTCAGCGCCGGAATGAGTCTCTGGGAGCACAGGAAAACGCCGTCCAGATTGGTCGCCATGACAGTGCGCCAGCGTTGGAAATCGGTCTGTTCCATCGGGCCGAAATCGGCGACGCCGGCATTGTTGATCAGCGCGTCGACTCGACCGAAGGCGGCTTCCACTTGCTTCGCCATGTCGTCGACCTGATCCGGCGACGACACGTCGCAGATAACGGGCAGGACGTCGGCAAGGTCCGAAGCAGCCGCTTGCAGCGCCTCGGCGTCCCTGTCGATCATGGCGACGCGCCGGCCTTCTTCCAGAAACAGTTTCGTGGTCGCAAGGCCTATGCCGCGCGCGGCGCCCGTAACAATGGCTGTTTTTCCGGTCATTCCTCCACCCCGCTTTTAAGCGCTTCCTCACTTCGCTTTAGCTGTCCGGCTTGAAAACGCCAAGCGCAGTCTAGGCCCGTTCCGAGCGCTCGGTCAGCATCCACAGGGGAAGAGGAGCGTTGTTATCAGATTTTTCTCAGATGATTGTCCGGCAGGAAGTCGAGGCTTGTCAGGCTTTCGGACGATGGTTCAAAAGCGCCGATGCCGTTTTCCGATGCAACGTAGAAGCCTTCTCCAACAGAGCTGAGACCGCACGCATCGCGACGGTTGAGAACCTCGAGCGCATTTCCGGAGCGGGCGTCAAAGATGACGGCGCATCCGCCCTTGGGCGACGTCGCCGCGAAGGTCGCGTTATCGGCGCCGACCCTGACCGAGCCAATATAGTTGCGGAAGCCGCCGATCAGCTCTGTCGGCATGTCGAAGAGCCGGACATCTTCACCCAGCGCCCCTGTGCCAAGGAGCGGCGGAAGGTCCGCCTTGTTGCCCTCATATTGGCCGCCGAAGAATATGCGGCCATTTGCGTCAGCGTCCATGTGACGGATCGAGAGTTGGTGCAATTCCGGCGATAATGTGTGTTTTTCCAGTAGATTGCCGGTCTCCAGGTCAATAAAGGCAAGGGACGGCGCCATTGTCGCGAGATTGAGCTTCTCCCTGCCAAAATCCGGATGGGTTTCTATCCCACCATTGGCGATTGCAAGGGTGCGGCCGTCTGGCATCAGCAGAATTTCGTGCGGCCCCAGACCGTGGCTCGACAATTCGCCCATTCGCTTGAACCGATCCGTGGCGTCATAGACGCCGATGACGCCTTTCACGCCATCGTAATCGTTCTCGCTGGCGTAGAGCAGTTTGCCGTCCTTCGTGAATGCGCCGTGACCATAAATATGCCGGCCCTCCGGCGCTGCGAAGAAGTCTGGCTCGCGCCGGCCCTGGATGTCGAAGGCGACAGCAAAATTGCCTGGTCGGCGCGCAAACGCGACAGCCCGGTCTCGCGGGCGGTCCAGCGTAATGTCGTGACCACGATCCGGCAGGGGAACGCTGAAAGTTTCACGGCCACTCTCGTCAAACAGAACGGCGACGAAGCTGCCGTCAGGGCGTTTTCCCGCGCTGGCGAAGAGAATGCTTTCGGTTTCCCTGTCCTGCGCGAAACCAGGTCCGGCCGCCAGGAATAGACCGGCGCCGATGCCGGTAAGGAATGTCCGCCGGTTCGTCTGGAGCGGGCTTTGCGAAAGAGCTGAAATGTCAATCTCCATCAAGTGAACTGAACCCGGGTTGAAACCCCAGATACGCGCCCATCTGGTCACCGATCATGTCTCTGAGACTGTCGAGCGCAATGGTCGCGTAGATCAGCTTGCCGCGTAAATCCGGATCGGTGAAAGCCTCTTCGACAGGACGATCTACGGCGCCGACCGCCCGCTTCACGTTGGCAAATTCGAAAGGCAGCGCATTGACCAGGTAACGGCCTTCTTCGGGCAGTCCTTCTGCGAACCCGGCTGTGTCCAGGAGTTCCTGGAGCGCGTCGACATTGGCGAGAAGTGCAGGAAAGGTCTGTCCGCTTCGCCATAAAGCGCTGCGTTTGGGTATCGCGCGTGACGGATCCTCGCCCAGAGCGTTTTTGAGTTTGAGGTCGCTTGCAATGTCCAGGCCTTCGAGGATTGCGTCGCGAATTTCCGACGCGGCTTCGAGCGCTGTCCGATAAACCGGATTGTCGTCAGCTGGGTGTTTTAGAAGAGCGGAGTAGCCATCCGGATTCGCCCAGTCGTCGCGCAGTTCAGCGCTGATGGTCGCCATGTTCGTAGCAACGGCATATGCGAAGCCGCAGCGGAAGCGGCCTGACATTGTACTGTCCCCCAGGCTCTCCGAACCGGCTCCATAGAGAAGATAATCCAGCGCGCCGAGCCCCTGTACGGCGACGCTTTTTTCCGCCAGCGCCTGCGCGGAAGTAACGTCGTCTTCCTGCTCTCTCAACGCCTGCGTGATGCGCTTGAGACCAAGCCCTCTGCGATCCGGCCAGAAATACAGCCGCTCCAACCGGTTGTCGTCGATCAGGGGGCCAAAGCGCAGGAATTCCACCGCCGACCAGGCCTCGACGACGTCGCCGAACTGCGCGTGAACCGCTGCAAGTCCGCTTTCCGACGGCTGCTCGCAATAGCCTGAAAGCGTGTCCTGTAGATCCTGCGTGGTTGCGGCGAGCCGGGCGAAAGACGGCCTGATGTAGTCGTCGATCGCTCTGTCGACGATGCCGGACATGAAACCTTCTGAATCCGGCTCAAGCGTCTGAGCCTGTGACGATGTCGTCAGGAATGCCAGAAGACAGGCGATCGCAAGGGACTTCATCATCAGAGACTCTCCAGAAACCTGATCAGCGCCTGGCGCTGTTCACGCGTCATCGCAGCAAAATTGTCTCGCGCCGTTTCGGCTTCTCCACCATGCCACAGGATCGCCTCTTCCAGATTGCGGGCGCGGCCATCGTGGAGAAAATAGGTGTGGCCGTTGACGGTCTCGGTGAGGCCGATTCCCCAAAGCGGCGGCGTACGCCACTCGCGACCGTCGGCCTCGCCAACCTGTTGGCCGTCAGCCATGCCCTCGCCGAGGTCGTGCAACAGAAAGTCGGAGTAGGGCCAGATCAGTTGAAACCGGTGTTCCTTTTGGGGCGCGTTCCTGGCGGTGACGAACTTCGGTGTGTGGCAGCTTGTGCAGCCGGCCGCATAGAAGAGGTCCTTGCCCTCCAGAACCTGAGGATCATCGACATCGCGGCGCTGGGGAACGGCCACATTGGAGGAGTAGAAAGTGACAAGATCGAGAACCGGATCAGGCGCTTCCGTATCTCCCAGTCTGGCCTGGACGCCGTCAGGCAGTGCGCGGCAGGCGGTCTGGCTTGGCGTGCAGTCGCCATAAGGATCTACCGAATGCGGCGACGATATTCCGATGTCGCCGGAAAAAGCGTCCGCCGACTGCTGGCGAATGGTCGCATTCTGAGCCTTCCATCCGAACCGCCCAAGCGTAGGTTCACCGGTTTCCGGATGGCGTACGATCTGCACACGGCCCGAGACGCCGTCCGCGTTTGCGTCGTCGGGGTCGGCATTTGCGATGATGTCCGCCTGGGGAATGGCTTCCACGAGCCCGAGCCCGATCATGGGCGGCGCGATGCGCGGCGAGATCGTTGTTTCAGGATGCATGTCGCCATAGGCCAGATCTTTGATCTCAAAGGTCGGATAACGCAGCGAGGCCGTCTCTCCGTCAGGATAGGTGAAAGGCTTTTCAATATAGGCGACGCTGATCTTTCCTTCCGCAGCCAAGCCCGTTACCGCCTTGTCCTGCAATTGTCCGCCGTAAACAGGGTCGGCGACATTCAGAAGCGCGTGATCAGCGATCAGCTTTCGTTCTGCATCAGTCTTGGCGGGTCTGGCCAACCGGATCAGTATCGATGTCGCGTCGCCGTCGGCAAGCGGTGGATGACCGCGCCCGTCCTTCAGGTGACAGCTCTGGCAGGAGCGGGAATTGAACAGAGGGCCCAGACCGTCGGAGGCCTGGGTGGACGACGGGGATGCGACCCACAATTTGCGAAAGAGCGCATTGCCGAGTTTGAATTCCTGCTCCTGTTCAAAGGTCAGGTTGGCGAGGAATTGCGAGAAGGAATCGCGATTGACGAGTTTCTTCGAGGTTCCGGCGCCCCCTTGCATGATCTCAAAGGCTTCTGCGCTGGAGAAATCAGTCGTCGGTTGCGTTACCTTCCGGACCCGTTCCAGATCCGTTGCGGAGAGATCCTGCCTGGCGCCTGTTTCGAGAAGCCCTGCATGGTTCTCGGCATCGACCAGCGACGCCGTTGCAAGGAGCAACGTAAACGCTGACAGAGCTGCAAGTGCGTGCCGTCCCACGAGTTCCCACCATTTCAAGCGCGCGTCCGAAGGGATATTTCCGCGGACGACGCGCCTGATGTATTGGAGCAGACCTTCCGATTCAATGCGTCGGAACGCCGCCTACTGGAAAACAGCGTTCGGATTGTCCAGGCTGTCCGAACCCTCGATTTCGAGGGTTTCGAGTTCGAGCGTTGCGACCGCGCGTTCGATCGAGCGTGTCTGATCGATAAGCCCGTCGATTGCAGCCTGCACCACAGCGTTGCCTTCCGCATTGCCTTCGCCGATCATCTGATCGTAGGCTTCGACGGATTTCGCTCTCTCGGCCATCGCCTGCATTTTCTCGATCGTCACGTCCAGTTTCGCCTTGAGTTCCGCGTCGACGCCGGCGTCCGTTTCAGCCACCAGATCGGAAACGGACGGTCCTGTGACAGTGCTGCCATCAGGCCGGGTGTATTCACCGAGATAGACATTGCGAATTCCGATCGCATCGTAGAGATGCGAATTGTGGGTGTTGTCGGAAAAACAGTCATGCTCTTCCTCCGGGTCCGCGAGCAAAAGGCCAAGCTTCATGCGTTCGCCGGCCAGTTCTCCATAAGACAATGAGCCCATGCCAGTAAGGATTACGGACAATCCGGTTCGGGGATCTTCCATCAACTCATTGCGCGCTGCGCCGTCAGCGCCCCAGTTTGCGACCATTTCCTCAAGATCGGAGACGAGCAGCTCAGTGGCCGCCTCAAGATAGGCGCGTCGGCGTTCGCAGTGACCGCCGGTGCAATTCTCAAGATCAAAATCGGTGTAGGGACGATTTCCTGCGCCCGGTCCGGTTCCGTTGAGGTCCTGTCCCCAAAGCAGGAACTCGATGGCGTGATAGCCGCTCGCCACATTCGCTTCAATATCGCCTGCCTCATGCAGGGTTCCGCCTATGAATTCCGGGGTGATTTCAGTTGCGTCGACCTCTTCGCCATTGATCATCAATCCGGAACTGGCGATGACATTCGCCGTGTAGAGGCTGTTTTCATCGCTCTCGCCGCCATAGGAGGCATCGACATAGTCGATCAGCCCTTCATCCAGCGGCCATGCGTTGACCCGGCCTTCCCAGTCGTCAACAATCGCATTGCCGAACCGGTAGGCCTCAGTCTGCTGATAGGGAACGCGCGCGGCAAGCCACGCGTCTTTCGCCGCATCAAGCGTTTCCTGCGAAGGCTTCGCCAGGAACGCGTCGACTGCTGCTTCCAGCGTTTTCGCGGTGGCCAGCGAATCGGAATACATCGCTTCAGCCAGGTCCGCATAGTGGGAGACCACCTCTTGCGCTGAAGGCGCGGCGAACGCATGTCCGGCAATAACAAGCGACGTCGCCGCGATCGCTGTGCGAATGGTTCTGTTTTTGATCATCTGGAATCCTCCGATACACAAGTGTCGAATTCTGCCCACGGGTTGCACGATTTCGCTGCCGGCACAGGCTTGGAGCTTGGCGTTTTAAACATGAGTTCTGTTATCATTATTACAGGATATGTAAATCTGCCTGCACGGAATATTCTGTCGCAGCGCTAATATACGAAACGCCGATTGGATGTCGTTGGTTGACCGTTCGTTCGGTTTATTTTACTTCTAGCCGTCCTAAAGGCTGCGCAGGTCCGTGACGTGTTCGCGAACCTCGTCGCAGGCAGCGAAGGGCTTGCCATGGCTCGTACCCGGGCACAGGACTACGATGAAAAGCGGCTGGCGATTCTGCAACAATCCGCCGAGCTGTTTTCCAGACACGGTTATTCCGGCACCTCGATCACGATGATTGCGGATGGGTGCGGCGTCTCGAAGGCGCTGATCTACCATTATTATCCGGACAAGGAAGCTGTGTTGTTCGACATGCTCGACGAACATCTGCAGAGCCTGGTCGACGTGGTCCAGAAAGCATCCGACGCCGTTTCCGATCCCCGCGAGCGGGTCTACGCAATAGCCGCGACCTTGCTGGACGCCTACCAGGACGCGGACGCGCATCACCAGGTGCAGATATCGAGCCTGAAGCTGTTGCCGGATGACAAGCAGGAATTGTTGAAGAATTGCGAGCGCGCGCTTGTCAAACTGATGTCGGAAGCGCTTGCCGAAGCTCTTCCGCAGCTTGCCGACGGACCCTATCTCAAGCCTCTCACCATGTCGGCTTTCGGCATGCTGAACTGGAACTATATGTGGTTCCGCGAGGGCCGGGGCATGACGCGCGACCGATATGCAAGGTTTGTCGCCGATCTGCTTCTGTCCGGCGCGCCCGAGGCAATCAAGTCTGACAGTTTCTGAAAGCAGAACCTCAACAGGTGCATTTATCAAGTTGTTGAATCCTCCCGCGCGGCTTCCCGCAGCCGCGACCATTCGCTTATTCCACTGTCGGTAGCGGGTGTGCTATCGGGATCGCTATTCTCATAGATGACATAATGCTTTGGAGGAATTCATTTGTCGGACGAACCCTGTTACGATGTGGCGCATCTCGGACATGTCGAGTTATTCACCAACAAGCCGGAAGAAAGTCTCGACTTTTTCGTGAATGTCTACGGGTTGACGGAAAGCGGCCGGGAAGGGGATTCCGTCTATCTGCGCGCCTTCGACGATTATGAATATCACACGTTGAAACTGACGGCGTCCGACACAACCGGCGTTGGGCATATCGGCTACCGGTGCTCCTCACAGGCGGCGCTTGAGCGACGCGTGGCGGTGATCGAGGAGATGGGATGCGGAAAGGGCTGGATCGACGGCGACCTCGGACACGGACGCGCGTACCAGTTTACCGATCCGGACGGGCACCTGTTCGAACTCTATTACGACACGCGCGAATACATGGCACCAGCGGAAGAGCAGCCGGCGCTGAAGAACATCGCCCAGCGCTATCACGGACGAGGCGTCTGTGTGCGGCGGATCGACCACCTGAATTTGCTTGCGCGCGATGTCAGCGCAATACGGGAATTCATGACCAAGGCGCTCGGCAGTCGCGTGACCGAATTGATCCAGCTCGACAATGGTCGGCTCGGCGGATGCTGGTTTACGGTCAACAACAAGAGCTACGACATCGCCTACACGGAAGACCATGCGAACGCGCAGGGGCGTTTTCACCATGTAACCTATGCGGTGGACCAGCGTGAGGATGTGTTGCGGGCCGCCGACATTTTCCTTGAAAACGGCGTGTTTATCGAAACCGGCCCGCACAAGCACGCGATACAGGGAACGTTTTTCCTCTATGTTTACGAACCCGCCGGCAATCGCGTGGAAGTCGCTAACGCCGGCGCGCGCCTGATCCTGAGACCCGACTGGAAGCCCGTTGTCTGGACGGAGAAAGAACGCAAAAAGGGACAGGCCTGGGGACTGCAGACGATCGCCAGTTTCCACACCCATGGCACGCCGCCGGTGGGCGTCGATTAAACGGGGAAAGCGTTTGTCGACATGTGGTAGAGGCCCGGTCCGGCCGGAATTGATTTTCCCGTCGGCCCGCGGTCGACCTGTGTCATCCGGTGGCGTGCAGCGCGTTGACTGCAATCTCAGCTTGCCAAGACCCGCTTGAACTGCTAATGCCATCTCAACTAATATATTAGTATCTGAGTTGTTGGAATCGTTGTTATCTCGGTTCCGAATGCTTTTTGAGCGAACACACGGGAGGAAGTCATGAAGACTAGAGGATTGAAGATTGCCGTCGCCATGCTGGCGGCAGGGCTTGCATTCGGCGCCGGCGCGACCGGCGTTTCAGCACAACAGATATTGCGTCTCGGCACGGTGTTGTCGCCGCAGGACCCAATGGGTCAGGGCCTGGAGCGTTTCAAGGAGAAGGTTGAAGAGCGCACCAATGGCGAGGTGGTCATCGAGGTGTTCCACAATTCGCAGCTTGGCGACACGCGCGATATGCTCGATCAGGCGCGCGCAGGGGCGAATGTCGGCACGGTGACGGACGTTGCAAGGCTTGCAAGCTTCGTTCCGGAACTTGCAGTTCTCAGCGCCCCGTTCCTGTTTGACGATTTCGACGACGCAGACAAGTTTGCACAGTCGGAACCCTATCTTGCATGGGGCGAGGAACTGACGGACAAGGCCGGCCTCGTGATGCTGGCTTCCAACTGGTATCAGGGCGCCCGTCATGCCCTGACGCAGAAGCCGATAGCGTCGCCGGCGGACCTCAAGGGCGTCAAGATGCGGACCATCGGCGCGCCGGTCTGGATCGAAACCATCGCGGCCATGGGCGCGACGCCCACCCCGATCGCCTGGGGCGAAGTCTATTCCGCGCTGCAGCTCGGCACGATCGATGCGGCCGAGGCCCAGCCGACGGCCATCTGGGGAGCGAAGCTGTATGAGGTGATCAGGGATGTGAACCTGACCGGACACATCCAGCTTGTCACGGCGCTCGTCGTCGGGGAAGATAGCTGGAGCAAGCTGACGCCGGAGCAGCAGGCGATCGTACTGGAGGAAGCAGTCGAAAACGGCCGTTGGGCCTCGCAGCTCACCATCGAACTTGGTGAGAAAGCCCTGAAGGACGTGGCTGCGACCGGAGTGAATGTCAACGAGGTTGATCGCGAGGTGTTCAAGGAGGCCGTGGCAGGCGTCTACGGCAAGCTGGAACTGGAAGACGAGGTCGCCGTCGTCAAGGAAGTCCTCGGCAAACAATAGGCCAGTCGGCCGCGCGGGTGGAGAATTGTCATGATGATGCGCGTCGAATTCACCCTCGCGGCCCTCTTGCTCAGCGCGATCGTCTGCCTTGTGGCGATCGCATCGATAACCCGCTACGCAGGCGCGCCCATCATCTGGTCGGTGGAGGTCGCGCAGACGCTGTTTATCTGGCTCTGCATGCTTGCCGCGGATATTGCGCTCCAGCAATCGCGGCATTTCGGACTGGACTGGTTGGGCGATATTCTCGCTCCGGTCTTCGGACGGATGGTGAAGATCTTCAACATCGCCATCGTTCTCGTCCTGCTCGTCTTTCTCTTTTTCTATTCGATTGAGCTGGTTCGTTTGAGCCACCCGCGCCTTTACGGAGCGACGCAAATGCATTTCTCGTTCGTCACCGGGGCGTTGCCATTCGGGTTGTTTCTGATGATCAGAACGCTCGGCTTCGAGCTCTATCGCAGTCTCCGCAGACCGGTCGACACCTCATCCGCAGACGGACTGGCCGGCCAATGATCCTCATCAGCGTTGCGTTGCTTTTCGCCCTGTTCCTGATCATCGGCGTTCCGGTCGCATTTGCCCTGGCGCTCGCGAGTATTCCGGTTTTCATTTTCAGCGGCGGCATGCCGCCCACCGTCGCCCTGCAGAAAATGGCGGTTGCGACGCAGTCTTTCCCGTTGCTCGCCGTTCCGTTCTTTATTCTCGCCGGCAATCTGATGAATGTGACGGGCCTCACGCGCCGTCTCGTCAATTTTTCGCGGCTCCTTACCGGCTGGATGGCCGGCGGATTGCTCCAGGTGAGCGTGGTTCTCAGCTTCATGATGGGAGGCGTGTCTGGGTCGGCGGTGGCTGACGCCTCGATGCAGTCGCGGCTGTTCGGCAAGGCGATGGTCGAGCGCGGCTACAGCCGTGGCACGTCGGCCGCGGTGATCGCCTTCAGCTCTATCATTACAGCGACAATTCCGCCGAGCATCGGCCTGATCCTGTTCGGTTTCATTAACGAGGTTTCCGTCGGACGATTGTTTCTCGCAGGCGTCATACCGGGCCTCCTGCTGATGTTCGTGCTCATGGCGGTCACCGGTATTGTCGCGTCGCGCAGAGGCTACGCGCCCGAACTGCCAGAACGTCCGACGGGTCGCGAATTGCTGGCAAGCGCGGCTGAAAGCATCTGGGCGCTGATGTTTCCGATCATTCTGATAATCGGCTTTCGGTTCGGTCTCTTTACGGCGACTGAAGCCGGAGCCTTTCTTGTCTTCTACGCCCTCATTATTGGGCGGTTCGTCTATCGGGAACTTAATTTCGAGAAGCTTCTGGACGCGATGCGTGGAACCATGGCGGATCTTGGCATGGTCATGCTTCTTATCATGATGGCCGCTGTGCTTGGATACGCTATGACAATCGAGCGGGCGCCGCAGGAAATCACCGAATTTGTCACCTCGATCACGGATGTCTCCGTGCTTGTCCTTATTCTGGTCGTCTGCCTGTTGATCGTGACCGGGATGTTCCTGGAAGGAGCAGCAAACATCCTGCTGATCACGCCGATCGTCCTGCCGGTTTTGGTGGCGAGCGGCTTCGATCCGATTCATATGGGCGTCATCATCGTGACGCTGATCAATTTCGGAGGCGTGACGCCGCCGGTCGGCGTCATCATGTTCACAGTCTGCGGCATAATGAATTGCAAGTCGGGAGAGTTCGTAAGGGCCTCGCTGCCGTTCTTCCTGGCCATGATCGTCTTTTTCGCCATCCTCATCGCATTCCCGGGCCTGTCCCTCTATCTGCCGAGGCTGTTGATGTGACGGACGACGAAGCGGTCTGGCGCTTTACCATCCTTTCCGATCTTCATGCTGAACTTGGGGAAAGCCCGGCATGGTCAAATCAGGACAATTGTGTGTGGTGGATCGACGTCTCGGGAAAAGCCTTGTTGCGCACCGATTGCGAGAATGGTCGAACCCGGCGCTGGAATCTTCCGGAAACGGTTGGGTTTGCTGTCCTTGCGGATGACGGCTCGGTCGCAATCGGTCTGGAATCCGGGATTTACCGGTTTGCCGAAAGATCAGGGCTCGGCTTGCGTTTTGCTCCGTCGCCTGGCGAGGGCCTTCGCTACAATGACGCGTCGATCGATCCGGCCGGCCGGATCGTTTGCGGCACGATGGACAGTGATAATGCTCGCCCGGTCGGAACGATCAGTCGCGTCGAGCCGGATGGCTCCTTGTTCATCCTCTTCACCGGTCTCTATACGCCAAACGGACTTGCCTTCGATGCTGTGCGAAACCGTATGTATTTTTCCGATTCACATCCGGAATCCCGGACGATCTGGGTGTGCGATTACGATCCGGTTTCGGGCAAGGCGTCTGACAGGCGCATTCTGGACGTATGCCAGGATCGAAAGGGACGCCCTGACGGCGGCGTGGTCGACAACGCCGGAAACTACTGGATCGCCGGCGTCGACGCCGGTGAATTGTGGTGCTACTCCCCGGCGGGTGAACGGATCCGAACAGTTGCAACCGACAGTGATTTTCCGACGAAAATGACCTTCGGCGGAAGTCGCGGAGATCGTGTGTACCTGACGTCAAAACATATGGATGGAGAAGGCGGATTCCTGTGCCAGGCGATAGCCGATGTCACGGGTGTTGGTCAAAAATTCAAAAGTAATCCGGATACCGACTGACGATTAGGTCAACTGCGCTGAGTGTGCCGGACAAGTGATTGCGGATCGCCTCGGCTGTCCGATCCTGATCGGAGGCCTCGATGGCTTCGAGTATGTTTAAATGATCGGACAGCACGGTGGCGGCCTTGTTCCCATCGGGCAGATGAAGATTTCGAAGCCTGTCGATATGGCCGGAGCGGGAAATGATCAGATCCCACAGATTGGCCTGACCTGCGGCTTCCGCCAGAGCCGCGTGAAAGCGGGTGTCGAGGTCGCGAAACCGGTCGATCCAGTTCTCAGTCTCAAGAGCCCGCTCCTGTGACTGCCAGAGATGTCGCGCCTCTTCGGTCAGCGAGCGGTCGCCTGACCGGGCAAGCACACGGCCAATTTCGAGTTCGACGGCTGTTCTCAGAAACTGGGTCTCCCGCGCCTGGGCGATGTCGATTTTTGACACCAGCGTTTTGGATTGCGGGTAGACCTCTATGAGCCCCTCTTTTTCCAATAAAATGAATGCATCGCGCACAGGAGTCTGGCTTACGCCGTATTGTTGGACGAGTTCGAGACGGGAGAGACCTTCGCCCGGCTTGAGTTCCAGAGAAATGATTCGCGAACGCAGATCCTCATACACCTGGATCGCCGCCGGCCGTTTGCGATCGATGGTGAATTGATGGCGCGCCGGTTTGCCAGCCTGCGCAGGTTCTTCGCTCGTTGTCGGCAACCAATTCTCCTGTTCGCCTGGACGCGCTGTGGTTCGCGCCATTGCCTTGGGCAAACTAATATATTAATACATCGATAGAATGTCCATTGCGACGCAAGCTGGGCGGAACAAAGATCGAGGCATGATTGGCTGACAATACAATCACGCCCGAATGAGGCAAGGGGAGGCTGAAACGGGAGCTGTGGTTTGAATTGGCTCTTCGAGGTTCAGGTCAAGTAAAAATGTTAAACAGGACTCGCCAGGCAAACAACTCGGCTGCCGGCGCGCGGAGGAAACGGCGCAAATGACAGAAAAAAAATTGCTGCGCAGCGAGCGCTGGTTTGCGCCGGATGACTTTCGATCCTTCGGCCACCGATCGAGGGCGCAGCAGATGGGGCTTCGACCGGAAGAATGGTCCGGTAAGCCGATTGTCGCGATTCTCAACACCTGGTCCGACATCAATCCGTGCCACCAGCACTTCAAGCAGCGCGTCGAGGATGTAAAACGCGGCGTTCTTGAAGCTGGCGGTTTTCCGATTGAACTTCCGGCGCTCTCTTTGTCCGAGAGCTACGTGAAACCGACAACCATGCTCTATCGCAATCTGCTGGCGATCGAGGCCGAGGAGCTTCTGGTGTCCCATCCGGTTGACGGGGCGGTGCTCATGGGCGGTTGCGACAAGACCACGCCGGGCCTCGTGATGGGAGCAATCAACGCCGGTTTGCCGTTCATCTTCCTGCCAGCCGGACCCATGCTGCGCGGCAACTGGAGGGGCAAGACCCTCGGCAGCGGTTCGGACGCTTTCAAGTATTGGGACGAGCGGCGCGCCGGTGAAATCACGGCGAAGCAGTGGGACGAGATGGAAGCGGGCATCGCCCGCTCCTATGGTCACTGCATGACGATGGGAACAGCCAGCACCATGACGGCCATAGCGGAGGCGCTTGGCCTCACCTTGCCGGGCGCCTCATCCATACCGGCGGCCGATTCCGGGCATATCCGCATGGCCTCGAAATGCGGCGTGAGGATCGTCGGGATGATCGCCGAAGACCTGACCCCGGACCGGATTCTTGATGATAATGCTTTCGACAACGCGCTGACCGTCGCGATGGCAACCGGATGCTCCACCAACGCCGTCATACACCTGATAGCGATGGCGAGAAGAGCCGGCGTTAAGCTTGATCTCGACGCCATCGACGGCAAAAGCCGCGACGTTCCGGTTATCGCCAATGTGCGGCCATCCGGCTCGACCTATCTGATGGAGGATTTCTACTACGCCGGAGGCCTGACAGGCCTCATGTCCAGACTGGGCGATCACCTCCACACCGGTTGCATGACGGTCACAGGCCAAACGCTTGGCGAGAATCTTCAAGACGCCGAGATCTATAATGACGACGTCATTCGCAGTCTCGACAATCCGATCTACCGGGAGGGATCGATCGCTGTTCTGAAAGGGAATCTGGCGCCGGACGGCTGCGTCATCAAACCGGCCGCATGTGATCCGAAGTTTCACGTCCACGAAGGTCCGGCCATGGTCTTCGACAGCTATCCCGACCTCAAGGTCGCGCTCGACGACGAGAATCTCGACATTACCGCCGACCATGTGCTCGTCTTGCGCAACGCCGGGCCGAAGGGTGGGCCGGGCATGCCGGAATGGGGTATGATCCCGATGCCGAAAAAGCTCCTGAAAGAAGGGCATCGCGACATGGTGCGTATTTCGGACGCCCGGATGAGCGGCACCAGCTTCGGCGCATGCGTGCTCCACGTGGCGCCGGAATCCTATGTCGGAGGGCCGCTGGCGCTTCTAAAGAGCGGCGACATTGTGCGTATGGACGTTCCCAACAGACGGATCGACATGCTTGTGAGCGATGAAGAGTTGCAAAAGCGCCGCGCCGCGTGGAAGGAGCCGCCGCCGAAATTCGGGCGCGGCTACGGCTGGATGTTCCTCCAGCATATCGGCCAGGCCGACAAAGGCGCGGATTTCGACTACCTGGAAACGGCCTACGGACCTGCGTCCGGCGAGCCGGATATTTATTGAGGCCGCCCATGTCGGAATTACTCGAAGAGAGAACATCGCAGATCCTGCAGCGGGTCAGTACGGCGTCGATCTGTACGGCGCTTTTCAAAAAGGGATTGCGGAACCAGTTCATCCAGGATGTGCGGCCGCTTGCAAAGCCCAAGCAGAACATGGTCGGGCCCGCCTATACGTTGCGTTACATACCCGCGCGGGAAGACAGAAACGGCATTTCCGTGTTCGAAAATCCCGAGCATCCGCAACGCGTAGCGGTTGAGCAGTGTCCTGAAGGCCACGTCATGGTCATGGACAGCCGCAACGATCCGCGCGCCGCCTCCGCCGGGTCCATTCTTGTCACCCGTCTGATGGTTCGCGGATGCGCCGGCGTCGTCACTGACGGCGGGTTCCGCGACAGCCCCGTCATCGAGACGCTGGAGATAGCCTGTTATCATAACCGGCCGTCCGCGCCCACGAACCTGACGCTGCACGAAGCATGCGACCTGAACGTGCCGATCGGATGCGGCGGGGTCGCGGTGTTTCCCGGCGACACAATCGTCGGCGATGGTGAAGGCGTCGTCGTGATTCCGGCGCACATGACTGTAGAAATCGCCGAGGAATGCGCCCGGATGGAGCGGTTCGAGCAGTTCGCCACGGAGCAGGTGCTCAAGGGGGCGCCGGTCATTGGCCTTTATCCCCCGACCAGCGAAAGCGCCAGACGTGCATTCGAGGCCTGGCTTGCAGAACGGTCGGATGATTGCACTTGACACTCGATTTCCAGAAATGCAGGTTGAACCGCCTTTCGGGCCAATCCATCCAGAGTTGAGGCTGGGAGGTCGGGCAGGCGACGACATACGGGCGACCAGTCTGCGTTTTGCAGGACTGCGGGCGGGATCAGGCGTTTGGCGGAGGACTGATGATGCCTTCGCCGGAGCAATTCCGGCCACCTGTTTCAGAAAATCGATTTCAGATTCCCGGTGTATTTTATACGGGAAGCAAAAGTGTTTTATTATGTGGCGACCAGCCGACGACAGATATGACAGGATGTCATATCGACAATGTGGAAATTCAGGGCTGAGCATATCGGCGTTGTCTCTCGGGCTGTGGCACAATTTCGGACCCGATATTCCTTTCGACATCAAGCAGGCGGTTTGCCGGCAGGCGGTCGATCTGGGCATAACCCATTACGATCTCAACGCCGGCGCCGGAACCTCCCCGGGTTCCGCCGAAGAAACCTTCGGTGAGATATTGCGAACCGATTTTCGCGACATTCGTGATGAGCTTGTGATTTCTGTGAAAGCCGGCTTTGGCGCCTCATCCAACAACCACTCCGTACGGAGCAGCCGAAAGCAACTGGTGGCGAGTTGCGACCGTAGTCTTCGACGGATGGGTCTCGACTACGTCGACATTTTCTACACGCATCATCGGGATCCGAAGACGCCTCTGGAGGAGACCATGTCGGCGCTCGACCACATCGTGCGTTCTGGCAGGGCGCTCTATGTCGGGCTGTCCGCCTATGACACCAAGTCCACGCGCGAAGCGGTCGAGACACTAAAAGAACTTGGCACGCCCTGCCTCGTCTACCAGCCAAGACACGTTTCCGGCGATCACTGGATGGATGACAGGGAGCTTATGACAACTCTCGAAGAGAATGGCGTGGGCGCTATTGTCTTTTCGCCGCTTGCTCAGGGGCTGCTGACGAGCAGGCGCCTCTCCCGCGCATTGCAGGACGAATCCATGGCTGCAATGCCTCCAACGGCGTCTTCTTTCCAGGACAGTCTCCTGACCAATGTTCGTAGACTGAATGGCATTGCGGCCGGTAAAGGCCAGTCTCTCGCGCAAATGGTGCTTGCATGGATCTTGTGGGGAGGCAAAATGACCTCGACGCTGATCGGCGCTACCCGGCCTGAGCAGGTTGTCGATTGCGTGATGGCAATGAACCATGTTGATTTTTCGATCGAGGAACTGACGCAGATCGACTGGTTCTCGCGGGAAGTGAATGTCCGACTTTCCGCCGTCGCCGCACAGAGGAGGAATTGACGCAGCCATGATTTTTAATCCGGTGCTTCCCGGCTTCAACCCGGATCCGTCGATCTGTCGCGTCGGCGAGGACTATTATATCGCCACATCGACTTTCGAGTGGTATCCGGGCGTGCAAATTCATCACTCCCGCAATCTCGTGAACTGGAATCTGGTCAGGCGTCCACTGGAGCGGGCAAGCCAGCTCGACATGCGCGGCAATCCCGATTCCTGCGGCGTGTGGGCCCCGTGCCTTTCCTATGCCGACGGTCTGTTCTGGCTTGTCTATACGGACGTGAAGAGGCTCGACGGCAATTTCAAGGACGCGCACAACTACATCGTCACCTCTCCGACGATCGAAGGCGAATGGTCGGATCCGGTCTACATAAATTCGTCGGGTTTCGATCCGTCGCTGTTTCATGACGACGACGGCCGCATATGGTTCATGAACATGCTGTGGAATCACCGATCCAATTCGGTAGGCGGCAGCCCAAAGCATCCGGCCTTCGCGGGCATCCTGCTGCAGGAGTATGATCCGGACGCTGGCAAGCTGGTCGGACCGGTGAAAAACGTCTTCCAGGGAAGCTCGCATGGACTGGTGGAAGGCCCGCATCTGTTCAAGAGAAAAGGCTGGTACTACATGACCGTCGCTGAAGGCGGGACGGGTTACGACCACGCCGTCACCATGGCGCGTTCCCGGTCTATCGACGGACCCTACGAGATCCATCCCGACACGTTTCTGATCACCTCCTCGAAGGCGCCCGACGCTGTATTGCAGCGGGCTGGACATGGCCAGATCGTCGAAACGCCAACCGGCCTCGTGTTTCACACGGACCTGTGTTCGAGACCGCTTCCCGGAACGAGGCGCTCGCCGCTGGGGCGTGAAACGGCGATCCAGCGCTGCGAATGGCGCGACGACGGTTGGCTCTATCTGTCGCAAGGCGGCATAAAACCCTTTGTAGAGGTGGCGACGGAGGATCCGCTCGTCGATCCGGAACCCGCGAGAGCTGTTCACAGGATTTTCGACGGCGATCAACTGCCGCCGGAGTTCCAGTGGCTGCGTTCGCCCGAACCGGAAAAACTGTTCTCGATGACCGGAAACGCGCTGCGTCTGCACGCCCGGGAATCAATCGGAAGCTGGTTCGAACAGGCGCTGGTGGCGCGGCGTCAGGAACATTTCGTGTTTCGCGCCGAAACGGAAATCTCGTTTGCGCCGGAAACCATCCAGCAGGCGGCCGGGCTCACCCACTATTACAATCGCCACAAGTTCCATTTCCTGGCCGTCACCTGGCATGAGGAACTCGGGCGGGTTCTGACGATCCTGAGTTGTCCGGGCGACTGGCCGGACGGCCGTCTCGAGTTTCCGCTTGATGAGCCAGTTCAACTGCCCGCCGGCGGATCGGTGCAACTTGCTCTTGAGGCGGATCTCGGCGAACTCCGGTTTTTCTGGCGCGCTTCAGCTTCCGAAGACTGGAAACAGGTCGGGCCAGTTCTCGACGCCAGCGTGATTTCCGACGAGGGCGGCCGCGGCGAACATGCGTCGTTCACCGGCGCGTTCGTCGGCATGGCGGCGTTCGACACGAGCGGGTCGGCCATTAACGCCGACTTCTCCCGATTCGACTACGCGCCGCGTTGAAATCAGGCGCGCTGTTTGCCGATGCTGGATGTGGCGACCGCCAGGACGACAATCGCCCCGACCAGCACTTCGCGCACATAGCTGTCAACGCTCATCTGCGTCAGCCCGTTGTCGAGCACGCCAAGTGTGAGAACGCCTACCAGCGTTGCAAACACGCGAGGCTCGCCTTCCTCGCTCATGGTCATTCCGAGGAAGACGGCGGCGATCGCGTCGAGCATCAGCCCGCTGCCCTGGGTCGGATTCGCCGAGGCCACCCGGCTGGCGTACATAAGGCCTGCTGTGGCGGCGCCAAGCCCGGTCAGGGCGAAGGCTGACATGCGAAGTATCCGAACCTTGACGCCGGCGAGCCGCGCTGCCTCGTAATTGCCGCCGATCGCATAGAGCCGCCTGCCATAGGGCGTATGCTCCAGGCCGATCCAGACAAGAATGAGTACTGCGATGGCAAGGATCGTAAGATAGGGCAGGTACAGGGGCTGCAGGCCCAACCATTCGAGAGAAATTCCGCTGCGCGCGAAACCGCTGAACCCGGATGGAATATCGCGGCCGAAAATGGTCTTGCCTCCGCTGACCAGAAAGGCGGCGCCGCTGAACATGGTCAGCGTGCCGAGCGTGGCGACAAACGGCAATATGCCGACATAGCTGACAAGGAACCCGTTGAAGAGACCGCCGCCCGCGCCGACCGCAAGGGCTGCGGCGACCCCGGCATAGACCGGGTAGTCATGGCTGAAGACGATCGCCGCAGCCACGCCCGCAAGGCTCGCCATCGATCCGACGCTGAGGTCGAAGTCGCCCATGACCATCACGATCGTCATGGTGAAGGCGACGACGGCGAGCATGCTGATCTGTTGCGAAATGTTCAGCATGTTTCGCGGCGTCATGAACGTGTCTGGCAGCTGCGTCCAGAAAAACACGATGATGGCGCAAAAGCCGATGAGGGTGCCGAAGCGGCGAACAAGGCTGAACAAAGATCGAATCCTATTCGTAGAACATCTGCAGAAGCCGCGCAGGCGTCAGGCCGTCGGTCTCGACGATGGCGTGCTGACGATGATCGCGCATGACAAGAATCCGGTCGCACATGCCGATGAGCTCCGGAAGGTCGGACGACGTCATGATCGTTGTGCTGCCGGCTGCGCTCAGTTCGCGGACAAGCGTATAGATGTCGAACTTTGCGCCCACATCGACGCCGCGCGTGGGTTCATCGAGCAGCAGCAGTTCCGGCGTTTTGCCCAGGGCTCTTGCAAAAACGACTTTCTGCTGGTTGCCGCCGCTGAGCTGATAGCAGGGCTGGCCGAGGCGGCTGTATTTCAGCCTGACGCGCTCTGCGATGGCGCCGGTATGAGCGCGCTCCTTGCGGTTGCTGGAAAAGATGCGCCCGGATCCGAGCTGTGCAAGATGCGGCAGAACGGCGTTGTCGACGATGCTCCGTCGCAACATCAGGCCTTCGCGCCGGCGTTCCCGCGGAACATAGGCGATGCGCCGTTTCCAGGCGAGGGACGGAGCGGACGGCAACGACTGCTTGCCTTGTAACGCAACTGTCCCCGACAGCGGTTTCTCGTCGCCGAGGAAGGCATGCAGGACTTCGCTCTGTCCCGATTCGGCGAGGCCAGCGACGCCGAGTATTTCGCCCCGCTTCAGCGAGAATTCCAGCCCGCTCACATGTTTCGTGCGCAGCTTCTCGACGGCGCAGAATATTTCCTTGGCCGGCGCTTGCGCGCGCTCCGGATAGGTGTCTCGGATCGCACGGCCGGTCATCGCCTCGATAATCCGCTCGCGACTGGTCTCGGCGATCCGTGATGTCTCGATTGTGCGGCCGTCGCGGTAGACCGTCACGCGATCGCAGATCTGCATGACTTCGTTCATTCGGTGCGAAACGAAAAGGACCGAGGCGCCTGATTGCTTTAGTCCTTCGATGACGGCGAACAGCTTGTCGCATTCCTGCCCGGTCAGCGCCGCCGTTGGTTCGTCCATGACATAGAGGCGGGCGGGATGCGTGTCGGAAGACACAAGGGTCGCGGCGATCTTGACAAGCATCTGGTCGCCGGTCGAAAGCCGCGCCGTCTTGCGGCGGGTATCGATGTGATCGACGTCGAGACGCTCCAGCGCCCCGCGCGCCTTGTCATGCACGCGCCGCCAGTCAACGGCGAGGCCGAAGCGTCTGGGATAGGCCTGGGCCATGACGATGTTCTCGGCAACGGAGAGGTGCGGAACGATGTTGAGTTCCTGGTGAATGAACCGAAACCCCTGGCGGGCGGCGTCGTCGGGTCCGTCAAGCGGGACCTTTGACCCATCTATGGTCAGCGAGCAGTTGTCCGGCCTCACGACGCCCGCCAACACCTTGATCAAGGTGCTCTTGCCGGCGCCGTTTTCGCCCATCAAGGCGTGCACCTCGCCGGCCCCGATCTCGAGACTCGCATTGTCGAGCGCTAGGGCAGAGCCGTAGCGTTTCGTCACATGATCGAGTTTCAGGAAGGTCATTGCTGCGGGAAAGGTCGGCGGGACATGCGCCCGCCGGCCGTGCTTTCGGTCATTGGCCGTCGACGTTGGCGGATGTCACGAGCTTTGCAGGCACGTAAATCGCGCGCTCCTTGATGGTTTCACCGGCAAGCGTGCGGGCGACCGCATCGGCGGTCGCGGTTCCGATGCCGACGAAATCCTGCGCGACGGACGCCTCGAAATTGCCGCCGGCGGCGATTGCCTCGCGCGCTTGCGGATTGGCGTCGATGCCTGTGATCACGATGCCTTCATCGGCGCGGCCCGCGTCCTCGATCGCCTGCAGGGCGCCCAGCGCCGGCTGATCCCAGGCCGCCCACACGGCTGCGATGCTGCCTTTTTCAGGATGGGCTGCGAGAATCGCCTCCATCTTGGCGCGGGAGTCGGCGATGCCGCCGTCCTGAACGTCAGGGGTGACGCGGTCGATCACCTCGATATCGGGAAAGTTTCCGAACACGGCATCGGCGATGACGCCGCGTATCTGCACCGGCGGGAACGGGTCGAAGACGAACATCACCACATTGCCCTTGCCGCCGATCCGGTCGGCGACATAGGTCGCGGTTTCCGCCGCCATGGCGTAGCCATTGCTG
This sequence comes from Rhizobiaceae bacterium MnEN-MB40S, assembly GCA_024343425.1. GTDB lineage: Bacteria > Pseudomonadota > Alphaproteobacteria > Rhizobiales > Rhizobiaceae > Flavimaribacter. Next base: position 64,461 of record BRLC01000019.1, on the reverse strand, counting down.
GTGACGTTGGTGACAAGCAGAGCGTCGGCGCCGGAATCCATGCCGATGACCGGGATTTCCGCCTGTTTGGCGACTTCAAGGCCGGCCGCGACCTGCGTCGGATCGACATTGATGACGATCGCGTCGACATTCTGGTTGACGGCGTCCTCGATGCGGCTGATGACGGCGGCGACGTCGCCGGCCGTATCGATGACATTAACGTCCCAGCCTTTTTCTCCGGCCGCCGCCTGGAAGCCTTCGAGATAGAATTGGGTTCCCGGCTGGGCGAGATACGGCGTGATCACCGCCACCTTTTCGGCGGCCTGAGCGCCGGCGGCGAGCATGAAGGCCGACGCCAGCGTCAGGGCCGTTGATTTCATCAATTTGCGCATAGTCCTCTCCTGTTGGATCCTGTAGGTCCCGATATATATTTTAAGCTTAATACAATTGGCTTCTCCACGAAAAGGCTTTTGTCGCCTGTCGCAACTACCTCTCATGCAGACCGACCAGCGCGTGACTGAGATCTTTCGTCGACTCGTAGGCCTGTTTGTACAAGTCGAAGAGCCGGTCATAGTGGCCGCGCCGCGCGGGGTCCGGTTCGTAGACGTGGTCGAATTGGACAAGACTGGCGAAGGCGGTGGACAGGTCCGGCATCAACCCGGTGGCGACGGCAGCGATGCCGGCTGCGCCAAGCACGCCCGGATCGCCCACGGACGCCCGCTTCAGGCGCTTGTCGAGCACAGTCGCCCGGATTTGGTTCCAGATATCGGATTTGAATCCGCCGCCGCCGCAATTGATCGTGTCGGGCGTCACGTCGGCGGAAACCTCGAGCCGTTCCTGCACCCAGCGCGCCGAGCATGCCACGCCTTCCATCACGCTGCGCGCAATTTCGGCCGGCCCCGCGCCGCCGTCCACGCCCAGAAAAGTTCCGCGGGCGTGAATATCCCACAGCGGTGCGCGTTCACCCTGAAGATGCGGCAGGAAGAGCGGCGCGGGGGCGTCGAAATCGAGCGCTTCAACCTTGCTGGCCAGCATTTCGGGTGAATGACCGAGCAGTCGCGCGCACCAGTGGAGCGATTCGCCGCCCGACTGGGTTGGTCCGGCGTGCAGCGTCAGCCCGTCGTAGGAAGGAAAGACGATCACGCCGGGCGAGGGCTTGACGGCGTCGGACAATATGCCGAGCACTTCGCTCGTGCCGCTGAGATACATCGCATGGCCAGCGCCCGGAACGCCGATGCCGAACATGCCGGCCCACGCGTCCATCGTGCCGACGGCGACAGGAACGCCGGCGCAGGGAAGGCCGTCGCGCACCTTGCCGGCAATCGCGGTCATCGGCGCCAGCGGCACGACGCGCTCGGCGGCGCCCGGCACATGGGCGAAAAGGTCCGGAATGGGGCTGAGCGCGGCATCAACCAGCCCCAGATTGCCAATCTGATCGGAGACGGCTTCACCGGTAAGACGCTGGATGCAATAGTCCTTCGGCAGCATAACCCAGCGGGTCTTTTCCCATATGTCGGGCCGGTTCTCGGACATCCAGGCCATCCGGCTCATGCAGTGGCTGGCGTCGATGGGGCGTGGCGCGCCCCACCAGCGGACGCGGTCTTCTACCGCCACCTGATGGTCCAGTCGCGCGGCGACATTGGCGCAGCGTCCGTCCTGCCAGACTATCGCCGGGGCGAGCGCCTCGCCATTCTCGTCAACAAAGAGATGGGTGTTGACCTGCGACGTCAGGCCCAGCGCCATGACTTCCGAAAGGTCATGGTTTGCGGCAAATTGCGAAAGCGCCGCGAATATATGCTTCATCCAGAGTTCGGGATCCTGCTCGACGACGCCGTGCTTGCCATGAACCGTTTCATAAGGCTCCGCATAATGGTCGATGACGGCGCCGGCGAGATCGAACAGGATCGCCTTGACGCTTGTTGTTCCAACGTCGACGCCGATCAACATTTCCTGCGCCATGAATGCTTCCCCTCGCGTTATGGGTCATCCGGCCTGTTTCAGGGCGTCGGCGCGTCTTCCCGCATCAGGCCGGCGGATTTGAGGTCGGACCAGAGCGCGTCGGGAATCTCGGCGCTCATGGTCGCCTTGTTGTCCTTCACCTGTTCGACGCTCTGGCCGCCGGGGATGACCGACACGACGCACGGATGGAGAAGCGGGAAGCGGATCGCCGCTTCGCGCAGTTCGACGCCATGTTTGCCGCAGATTTCCTGGATTCTGCGGACACGGTCGAGGATTTCCGGCGGCGCCGGATCGTAATTGTAGTACGCGCCTTCCACCGGGCCGGTCGCCAGGATGCCGGAATTGTACGGGCCGCCGAGCGCGATGCCGATGCCGCGCGCCTCGCACAGCGGCAGGAATGTCTCCAGCGCCTCCTGTTCCAGCAGCGTGTAGCGACCGGCGAGCAGGAAGATATCGAAATCGCCGCGCTCCGCCATTGTCTGGGCAGGCTCCCACTCGTTCATGCCGACGCCGAAGGCCTTGATGACGCCTTGATCGCGCAACGAGAGAAGCGCGTAGTAGCCGCCGCGCATCAGTTCGTCGATGCGGGCGTCGCAGGCCTCGCGCGAACCGTGATTGAAGACGTCGATGTCGTGGGCGTAGAGGATATCGACCTTGTCGACGCCGAGACGCTCCAGCGAGAATTCGAAGGACCGCATCACGCCGTCGTAGCTGTAGTCGTAGATCTCCCGGCGGCTCGGCGTGTCGAAGAACTTGCCGATGCCGGTGCGGACTTCCGGCGCACAGACCTCGAGCAGCCGTCCGACCTTGGTGGACAGCACATAGTCGTCGCGCTTCCTGCTTCTCAAAAAGCGGTTCATGCGGGTTTCGGCGAGGCCGAATCCGTAGAGGGGCGCGGTGTCGAAATAGCGGCAGCCTGTTTTCCAGGCTTCGTCCAGAACCGCGGCGGCGTCATCGTCGGAAATAGCGCGATAGAGATTGCCGAGAGGCGCGGTTCCGAAGCCGAGTTCGGTGAAGGTCAGTCCGCCATTGTCGATACGCCGCCAGTTTCGCTTTTCCATGTCGCGCCTCCGCTTTTGTGGTTGATTGCATTCGATAGACAGGTCAGATGCCCGGTGTTAACGTCCGCCCGCAACGCGGCTTCGGACGTAGCACCGGCGGCGATGTTTGAAAAGGCGGGGCAGGGGCGAGGCATGAAGACGATTGTTTGTTACGGCGATTCCAACACCCATGGCACCGTTCCGATCACCAATCTCGGCGATCGCCATCGCTACGCGCACGATCAACGCTGGCCCGGCGTGATGGCAAAGAGGCTGCGCCCACAATGGCGAGTAATCGAGGAAGGCCTTCCCGGCCGCACGACCGTGCATGACGATCCGATCGAGGGTCCACAGCGCAACGGCAAGTCCGGCCTGCCGATTTCGCTCGAGACCCACCGGGACATCGACCTTCTGATCATCATGCTCGGCACGAACGATCTGAAGCCGCGCTTCGGCGTCAGCGCCTACGAGATTGCGGCGTCCGCTGGCAAGCTGGCGATGATCGCGAAGGCAAGCCAGTGCGGGCCGGATGGCGGCGCGCCGAAAATCCTGCTGGTTGCTCCGCCGCCGGCGCGCGAAACCGGCGTTCTGGCGGAGATGTTCGCCGGCGCCAAGGCGAAATCGGAGCGTTTCGGGGAACTGTACAGAAAGGCGGCGCGCGACAATGGCTGCCTCTATCTCGACGCCGGCGACATCATCGAATCGAGCGCGACCGACGGCGTGCATTTCGAACCGGACATGCACGCCCGCCTCGGAAATGCGATCGCCGATCTGATCGAACAGGACAGCGGTCTGTATATCTGAAAAGGGGGAGGCTCTATTGCTCAAGGGAATCAATCCGCTGCTGAACGCCGAGGTGCTTCATGCGCTGGCCGCGATGGGCCATGGCGACGATCTCGTGATCGTCGACACCAATTTTCCGGCCGACGCCGTGGCGCGCCAGACGACTTGCGGCAAGGTTTTGCGCATCGACCGGCCGGCGGCGGAAGCCGCAGCGGCCATTCTCTCCGTCTACCCGCTCGACAGTTTCGTGGACGATTCGGCGGCGCGGATGGAAGTCGTCGGGTCTCCGGACGAGATTTTGCCTGTCCAGCACGAGGTTCAGGCGGAGATCGACAAGGCGGAAGGCAAGGCCTGGCCGATGATCTCCATCGAGCGCTTCGCTTTCTATGAACGGGCGAAACAGGCCTATTGCGTGATCCAGACCGGCGAACGCAGGTTCTATGGCTGCTTCGCCTTGCGCAAGGGCGTTATTCCGCCGGATTAAGCAGCCCGCCGGGGACGGACCTATGGTTACACTCGCCGCAGACAGCCGGAAATGGTGGATACTGGCCGCTACCTCCGGCGTGCTCGGCCTGACGGTGCTCGACGAGACAATCGTCGGCGTGGCGCTTCCGACCATGCGCTCCGACCTTGCGATGGGCGCGCTTGCCTCACACTGGGTGGTCAACGCCTATCTCCTGACCTTCACCTGTTTCGTGGCGCTTGGCGGGCGCATGGGAGACGCGATAGACCGCGGGCGGCTTTTCGTCTTCGGCGCATTGCTGTTCGGGGTGTCGTCGCTCGCCTGCGGCTTTGCGCCGAACGGCGCCTTTTTGATCGGCGCCAGGGCGATACAGGGAGCTGGGGCGGCGATCATCTTCCCCGCGGCCATGTCGATGATTACGCTTGCCTTCAAGAAGGAAGAGCATGGAGTGGCGCTCGGCCTTCAAACCAACATATCCGCGCTCTTCATGGCGCTCGGACCGCTGGTCGGCGGCATTTTGACCGAAACGCTGTCCTGGCGCTGGATATTCTGGGTCAACCTTCCGGTGGTGATCGCCGTCGCCGCCTTCGTGTTTCTCGCCTGGGACCAGCCGCCGGCGGAGCGCAAGCCTGCAGGCAAACGGGATCACTGGGGGCTTCCCACGCTGATCGTCGGTCTCAGTCTCATCGTCGTCGCATTGATGCAGGGCGCCGACTGGGGCTGGCTGTCCGGGCTGACGCTGCTCTTGTTCGCAGCCGGAATTGTCCTGCTGGCGACCTTCGTCATGGTCGAGAAGCGGCTGGAGACGGCGTTTTTTCATGTCGATCTCCTGAAGATCGCGACCTTCACCGGGGGCAACATCGTCTTCTTCTCGTTCCAGTTCATGAAGATGGTCGTCTTCGTCTTTACGCCGCTCTACCTGCAGCAGGTCATGAAGGCGTCGGCGATCGAATCGGGCACGGTGCTGCTCTTCGCCATCCTGCCGACGCTGGTCACCTCCTACGGATCCGGAAAGGTCTCCGATCTTTACGGATCGCGGGTTCCGTTGCTCATTGCGCTTGCCGTCAACGGCGGCAGCGTTCTTCTCATCGCGGTTGGCGTGGGCGTCCAGTCATTCTGGCTGATCGTCGCGGCGCTTATCGTCTGGGGCGCCTCGCTGCCGTTCTTCGCAGTGCCTGCGCGCAAGGCGCTGATGAACGCCGTGCCAGAGGCCGAACGCGGACAGGCGAGCGGCATCAATCTCACGATCCAGATGTTCGGCGGGACCGTGGGGATCGCGCTCTGCGGCGCGCTGCTTCTGGAAACCGGCCAGTTCTGGACGGTTTACCTGACGACGGGCGCGCTGGTCTTCATCACCGCCCTGTTTGTCTGGCAACTGGTGGAAACACGGAAGGGAAGCCGAAAGTAAGGTTAAGTTACTGAATTAATTACAAAAAAAATAAATATCCGCAAATCTGGCTTTGTTTCGGGAATTCGTGATTTCAGCACATTTCAGCAAACTGGGTTTGTTTCGGGATTCTGCAAATTGAGGACGCCATCTGAAACTGGCTTTGTTTGGGGAAACCGCGTTTTACGACGTTGCCGGGCTCTGGCTTTGTTTCAGGAATTTGCGATTTTGGGGCATTCACTCAATCCGGGTTCGTTTCGGGAATCTGCGATTATCACGCTCCGGCATGATCTGGCTTTGTTTCGGGAATCCGCATTTTCGCATTTTTTAATTGACTGCAGGCGCCTGGGCCGGTCCATGTTTTCCTCGACTTTCGACGACCTCTTTTAGCACAAACAGCGCCAAAAAGCAGCAAGGAAGTTCATGCTATGTTCCGGATCATTTCGGTCTCAGGGGATCAGGACGATCGCGCCAGAAACTTCTCCGTTTCGCAGGCGTTCGAGCGCCTCGTTCGCCTCATTGAGCGGCATCAGCGTCACCGAGGTTTCGATCTTGACCTTGCCCGCCGTCACCAGAAATTCGAGAGCGTCGTTGCGCGTGAGATTGGCGATGGAGTGAATGGTGCGCTCGCCCCAGAGAATGCTGTAAGGCATCGACGGGATGTCGCTCATGTGGATCCCGCCCAGCACGACCGTGCCGCCCTTCTCGACGGCCTTGAGCGCAGTCGGCACCAGCGAACCTACCGGCGCGAATATCATCGCCGCTTCGAGTTCTTCCGGCGGCGCTTCGTCCGATCCGCCGCTCCAGACGCAGCCGAGCGACGTCGCGAATTCCTGGGCGGTTTCGTCTCCGCTCCGGGTGAAGGCGTAGAGCTTCCGTCCCTCGTGGATGGCGACCTGAGCGATGATATGGGCGGCGGCGCCAAAGCCGTAAATGCCGAGCCGTTGCGCGTCGCCGGCTGCTGAAAGCGTGCGGTGTCCGATGAGACCAGCGCAGAGCAGGGGCGCGGCTTCCGCATCGTCATAATTGTCTGGAAGCGGAAAACAGTAGCGCGCGTCGGCGAGCGTATGCGTCGCGTAGCCGCCGTCGATATGGCAGCCGGTAAAACGCGCATGATCGCAAAGGTTTTCGCGACCGGAGAGACAATAGTGGCATTCTCCGCAGGTGTAACCGAGCCAGGGGATTCCGATCCGGTCGCCGATCTCGTGATTGTCGACGCCTTCGCCAAGCGCAACCACGCGGCCGACGATCTCGTGACCCGGCACGACAGGCAGTTCGGGATCAGCGAGTTCGCCGTCGATCAGATGCAGATCGGTGCGGCAGACGGCGCAGGCCAGGACCTCGACCAGCACTTCGCCCTTTTGCGGTTTCGGGACCGGCCGGGTTTCCGGTCGCAGCTTCTGGCCGACGCCGTCGAAAACCATTGCGAACATGTTCCCGGCCTCGACCATGACGTCAGAACTCCGGCGGTTCTGTTTTCATGCCGAGATGCAGCGCGTCGCCGGTCCAGGGATGCGTGCGCGCGACATCCTCATTCAGTTCCACCCCGAGACCCGGTTCCGGCGACGGAATGACGTAGCCTTCTTCCCAGCGGATCGGCGATTTCAGTATGTCCGAATGAAAGCCGCCCCATGTCTGGATGCTTTCGAGGATCAGGAAGTTGGGCGAGCAGGTCGCCAGCTGGATGTTGGCCGCCCCGACTATGGGTCCGCAATAGAGGTGCGGGGCGAGCTGGGCGTAACGCGTCTCTGCCATGCCGGCGATCTTGCGGGCTTCGAGCAGACCGCCGACGCGCCCGAGATTCATCTGCAGGATCGAGGCGGCGCCGTGGTCGAGCACACGGGCGAATTCGTATTTCGTGCAGAGCCGCTCGCCGGTGGATATGGGGATCGACGTGTAGCGCGCGACCTCGGCCATCTGCTCGGGCATTTCCGGCGGCACCGGCTCCTCGAACCAGAGGGGATCATAGGCTTCCAGCCGCCGGGCCATGCGTTTTGCGCCCGACACGGTGAACTGGCCGTGGGTGCCGAACAAAAGGTCGGCGCGCGCGCCGACGGCTTCGCGGATGCGTTTGCAGAAAAGCTCCGAGCGTTCGAGATCCTCTAGGCTCGGCTGGTGGCCGTCATAGACGGTGTAGGCGCCGGCCGGGTCGAACTTGACGGCGGTGAAGCCCTGCTCGACGCAGGCAAGGGCGGCCTCGGCCGACATGTCCGGATCGTTGTAGACGTTGCGCGTATCGGGATCCGGATAGACGTCGCCGTCGACCGGATAGAGATAGGTGTAGCTGCGCAGCCGTTCATGCACCTTGCCGCCGAGAAGGTCGTAGACCGGCCGGTTCGCCGCCTTGCCGACGATGTCCCAGCAGGCCATTTCGAGCCCGCTCAACACGCCCATGACGGTCACGTCCGGACGCAGCGTGTAGCCGGCGCCATAGGTGCGCCGCCAGAGCTTTTCGATGTGGTGCGGGTCCTCTCCCTCGAAATTGCGGGCGAACACGTCCTCAGCCATTTTCGCGCAGAGATGCGGGCCGAAGGTCGCATTGTAGATTTCGCCGTAGCCGACAACGCCGCAGGCCGTGACCAGCTTGACGAAGATGAAATAGTTGCCGCCGAAGCGCGGAGGCGGATTGCCGACGACGAAGGTTTCGATCGTTTGCAGTTTCATTGCGTCACCGTTTCTCCTGCGTCTTCGAGAATAAGGTCCGCGCCCCTTTGTGCAAGCATGATCGTCGGCGCGTTGGTGTTTCCGGATGTGATGTTCGGGAAGGCCGAGGCGTCGACGACCCTGAGCGCTTCGACGCCGTGGACCTTCAGTCGGCTGTCGAGAACGGAATTTGCACTGTCAGACCCCATCCGGCAGGTGCAGGTCGGGTGGTAGTTGGTGGCGGCCCGCTCGGTGAAATCGGCATGGATCTCTTCGTCGGACATGGTCGACGGATCGGGCTGCTTCGACCGCTTGACGAGTCTCTTAATCGTCGGCGTGTCGATGAGCCGCCCGAGAAGGCGCGCGCCGCGCAGAACCGCCGCGCGGTCATCCTCCGTGGAAAGAGAGTTGGGACGGATGCGCGGCGGCGCATCCGGGTCGGCCGAGGCGATGTCGATGCGGCCGCGGCTGGTTGGACGACAGGGCTGAAATGAAAGGAGGAAACCGGGCGCGGGATCGAGCCGCGGCTTGTCGCCGCCGCCGGAGGAATAGGTCGCCGGATTGCAGTAGATCTGCATATCAGGAAAGGCGCGGTCCGGACCGGATTTCAGAAAGCCGCCGCACTGGTTGATGCTCATGCTCAATGGTCCGCGCCGGGTGAGGGCATAGCGCAACGCTGCCCATGCGCGGCCGTGCAGAGGATAGAGCATGCCGTTCAGCGACGGTTCGTTCGATTCGTAGAGATAGGTGATGGCGAGATGATCCTGCATGCCGCCGCCGACTTCCGGCATGTCCTGCACGACATCGACGCCGGTTTCTCTCAGATGTTCGGCGGGTCCAAGGCCCGAAAGCTGCAAGAGCTTGGGGCTGTTGACGGCGCCGGCGCTGACGACGACTTCGCGATTGGCGTACACCGTTTGCGTTCGGCCGCCCTGGCGAATGGAGATCCCGGTCGCCTTCTTGCCGTCGAACAGAATCCTGTCGACCATCGCTTTCGTCAGCACGGTCAGGTTCGGTCTGCGCAGCGCCGGCCTGAGAAAGGCGCTCGCCGATGAACAGCGCCATCCCATCCGGGTGTTGTTGTGGAAGAAGCCCAGACCTTCCCATTTGTCGCTGTTGGCATCGGATGTGATCGGCCATTGCGCCTCGCGCGCCGCCTCGATGAACCGCGCCGTGAGCGGATGGACCTGGTCGGTCTCGTCCGTCACCCACAGGGGACCATCGCCGGTTGTCTCCAGCCTGCCGTTAACGCGCCGTACTTTTGTTTCGGTGCGCTCGAATACCGGCAGGACCGACTTCCAGTCCCAGCCCTCAGCGCCTGTTGCCGACCAGTCGTCGAAGTCGGGCGGGAGGCCGCGGCAATAAACCATGGCGTTGATCGAACTCGATCCGCCGAGCACACGGCCGCGCGGCCAGTAGGCGACGCGTCCGTTGAGGCCGGGATCCGGTTCGGCGGAATACATCCAGTTGACGGCCGGATTGCGGAAGGTGAAGCCGTAGCCGATCGGCACCTGAATGTCGGGACGCCGGTCGCCGCCGCCCGCCTCGATCAGCAGAACCGAATGGCGGCCGCTGCGCGACAGCCGCTCGGCGAGCACGCATCCGGCGGAGCCGGCGCCGACCACGACGAAATCAAATCTGGCCCCGTTCATGCTGCGACTCCGGCAGAAGGCGGTTCGAAGAAGCCACACGAATAATTGAGTTGCAGGATACGGACAACCCGCAGTTTTTCACCTCAGGCGTGTTGAGATCACAGTCAAAATAGATCAAGGATGAACAGAAGATTCACGGGCCGGGAGGAAGCTGTGCCGAATGTCATGCGTCGGGAGGAGATCGCCTTTCTTCTCTATGATTTTCTTGATCTGGAAAAGCTCGGAAGCAGGCCTCGGTACGCCGAGGCCGGACGCGACGTCTACGATGCGATCCTGGAAAGCGTCGAGCGGATCGCCGAGGACAAGTTCGAACCGCACGCAGCCAAGGTGGACGCCAACGAGCCGACTTTCGACGGCGAGACCGTGTCGATCATTCCGGATGTGAAGGAGGCGCTCGCGAGCTTCACGGAAGCCGGCCTGATGGGCGTGAGCTTCGACGAGGCGTATGGCGGATTGCAGCTTCCCTATCTGCTGAATACGGCGATCTCGGCCTGGTTCGGCGCGGCGAATACGGGCACCCACGGCTATGCCGGTCTCACCATGGCGGCGGGCAATCTGCTGGCCGAACACGGCGACCAGGAGCAGAAGGAAATCTATCTCAAGCCGATGATCGAGGGCCGGTATTTCGGCACCATGGCGCTGTCGGAACCGCACGCCGGTTCATCGGTCGGCGACATTCGGACCCGCGCCGAGCCGCAGGACGACGGCCGCTACCTGCTCTTCGGAAACAAGATGTGGATTTCCGGCGCGGACCACGAAATGTCGGAGAACATCATCAATCTGGTGCTGGCGAAGATCCCCGGCGGACCGCCCGGCGTGAAGGGCATTTCGCTGTTCATCGTGCCGCGCTTCCTGATCGAGGCTGACGGTTCGCGCGGCGAGCGCAACGACATCATGCTTGCCGGGCTCAATCACAAGATGGGCAATCGCGGCACGGTCAACTGCGTGCTCAATCTCGGAGAGAACGGGGGCGCGGTCGGCTATCTCGTCGGCGAACCCCACAAGGGCCTCGCCCAGATGTTTTCGATGATGAACGAAATGCGGATCGGCGTCGGCCTGAGTGCCGCCGCGACCGGCTATACAGGCTACCTGCATGCGCTGGCCTACGCCAGGGACAGGACGCAGGGTCGGCCGCTCACCAATCGCGATCCGTCTTCGCCGATGATACCGATCATCAGGCACGCCGACGTGCGCCGCATGCTGATGCAGCAGAAGGCCTATACGGAGGGCGCGCTGGCGCTGTGTTTCTTCGCGGCGAGCCTCTTCGACGAAGCTGCATCGGGCGACGGTGAGGCGGCGGAAGAGGCCGATACGCTGCTCGAGATGCTCACCCCGATCGTCAAATCATGGCCATCGGAATTCGGCCTGCGCGCAAACGAAAGCGCCGTCCAGGTGTTCGGCGGCGCCGGCTATACCCGCGACTATCCGGTCGAACGTCTCTACCGCGACAATCGCCTGAATCATATTCACGAAGGCACGCGCGGCATCCAGGGGCTCGATCTGCTTGGCCGGAAAGTGCCGATGGAGGGCGGCAAGGCCTTCCGGCTGCTGATGAAGAAAATATCGGCATCCGTCGCGGAAGCATCGAATGTCGAGGCGTTGAGGGAAAGCGCCCAAGCCCTTGAAAAGTGGTCGCGACTCGCCGCCGAAACGACGGCGTCCATGGGGGCGAAGGCAGGGGAAGTCGACGCCGAAACATACCTCGCCAACGCCACGATCTATCTCGACATGCTCGGCCACGTGGTCGTCGGCTGGCTGTGGCTGAAACAGGCGCAGGCGGCGCTCAGGGCGCTTGAAACAGGCGGCGAAGCAGACCCGGACTATTACGAAGGAAAAGTCGCGGCCTGCCGCTACTTCTTCCGCTACGAATTGCCGGTGATCGAGAGCCAGTGCGCGCTGCTCGTCTTGATGGACCGGACGTGCCTGGAGATGAACGAGGCAGGGTTCTGACACCCGGTTCTCGTTGAGCCACGATCTCATTTTTCGCCCGCACGGACGTGCGGGCTGCTGGATGCCGGCTCGTTGGCCGGCATGAGGAAGTTGCTTGAAGTGGATAATCCAGCGGGCCGCGTCCGCGGGCCCAATACGATTTTTCGCGACGCCCCGTCCCGCGCAAGACATCGTAGCAATCGCGGAAACCTGAATCTTTTCCTGTGAAGAAGAGAACAATCTTTGCCCGTTGACAAGATCGCAGTCCTCTCTCATCCTTGACGCTTCACCAGGGGGGTCCCGACAAGGGGCTGAGATACTGCTGGCGCAAGCAGCGCAGTGACCCGATGAACCTGATCCAGTTCATACTGGCGTAGGGACGGTGCGGAAGCTTCCCGGGTCTCAACCCCGCTTTCGGAAACGACGAGAGTCCTTCCTGAATCCGGCAAGCCTCTTTCTCCTTTCGACGTCGAACTGGGTCTCCAATGCAAGCGAGCAAAGGAGGCTCCCATGACTGCTCCCATCAACCGGTCCGGCGCGACGCCGACCGTCACCACCGGCGCGCTGCCGGCTTCCCGCAAGGTCTACAAGGCAGGCCGTCTGCATTCGGGCCTGCGCGTTCCCATGCGCGAGATTGCCGTGCATCCGACCTCCGGCGAACCGCCGGTCACGGTCTACGATTCGTCCGGACCCTACACCGACGCGGAACGCACGACCGATATCGGCGCCGGCCTGCCGCGGGTCAGGGAAGCGTGGATTGGGGAACGCGGCGGCGTGGAGACCTACGAGGGGCGCCACGTGAAGCCCGAGGACAACGGCTTCGTCGACGGCAAGCGGCTGACGCCGGAATTTCCGGTTCGCAACGCGCCGATGCGCGGTCGCGACGGCAGGGCCGTCACCCAGATCGCCTACGCCCGCGCCGGCGTCATCACGCCGGAAATGGAATTCGTCGCGATCCGCGAAAATCTCGGTCGCGAGAAGGCGCTGGAGGCTGGATACGACGGCGAGCGTTTTGGCGCAGCGATCCCCGATCACGTGACGCCGGAATTCGTGCGCAGCGAGGTGGCGCGCGGCAGGGCGATCATTCCCGCCAACATCAACCATCCGGAATCCGAGCCGATGATCATCGGCCGGAATTTCCTGACCAAGATCAACGCCAATATCGGCAATTCGGCGGTCACTTCCTCGATGGCCGAAGAGGTCGAGAAGATGGTGTGGGCGACGCGCTGGGGCGCCGACACGGTCATGGATCTTTCGACCGGCCGCAACATCCACAATATCCGCGAATGGATCATCCGCAATTCGCCGGTTCCGATCGGCACCGTGCCGATCTACCAGGCGCTGGAAAAGGTCGGCGGCGTGGCGGAGGACCTGGACTGGCCGGTCTTCCGCGACACGCTGATCGAGCAGGCGGAGCAGGGCGTGGACTATTTCACGATCCATGCGGGTGTGAGGCTGCACTACATCCCGCTGACCGTCGATCGCGTTACCGGCATCGTCTCGCGCGGCGGCTCGATCATGGCCAAGTGGTGCCTGCACCACCATCGCGAGAGTTTCCTCTACGAGCATTTCGAGGAGATCTGCGACATCTGCCGGATGTACGACGTGTCGTTTTCGCTGGGCGACGGACTGCGGCCGGGTTCGATCGCCGTCGCCAACGACGCGGCGCAGTTCGCCGAGCTGGAGACGCTGGGCGAACTCACTCAAATCGCATGGGCGAAGGACTGCCAGGTGATGATCGAGGGGCCGGGTCATGTGCCGATGCACAAGATCAAGGAGAATGTCGACAAGCAACTCGAGATCTGCGGCGAGGCGCCGTTCTACACGCTTGGTCCGCTGACGACCGACATTGCGCCGGGCTACGATCACATCACCAGCGCCATCGGCGCGGCGATGATCGGCTGGTTCGGCACGGCGATGCTCTGCTAGGTGACGCCGAAGGAGCACCTGGGTCTTCCCGACCGGGAGGACGTGAAGACCGGCGTGATCACCTACAAGATCGCGGCCCACGCGGCCGATCTCGCCAAGGGGCATCCGGCGGCGAAGATCCGCGACGACGCCCTGTCGCGGGCGCGATTCGAGTTCCGCTGGGAGGACCAGTTCAATCTGTCGCTGGATCCGGAAACGGCGCAGAACTTCCACGACGAGACGTTGCCGAAGGAGGCGCACAAGCTCGCGCATTTCTGCTCCATGTGCGGTCCGAAATTCTGCTCCATGCGCATTTCGCACGATATCCGCGCCGAGGCGCAGAAGGAGGGAATGGCGGCGATGGCGCAGAAATATCGCGAAGGCGGCGACCTCTACATGGCTCCCGAGGCGCTGGAGAAGTCCGGGGAGCAGGAGCTGTGACCATCCTGATCAAGGGGGCCGGGGTCGCCGGCCTCGCCCTTGCGGCGGAACTTGCAAGGCGAGGGGTCGCGGTCAGCGTGACCGATCCGGAGCAAAGCCCCCTCGGCAACGCCTCGTCCATGGCGGGGGGAATGCTGGCGCCCTGGTGCGAGCGGGCGAGCGCGGAAGAAGAGGTCCTGACCTGGGGCAGGCATGCGGCGGACTGGTGGGACGATATGCTGCCGGGCGAGGTGACCCGGAACGGAACGCTCGTCGTCGCGCCGGGACGGGACAGGGCGGAACTGGCGCGGTTTGCCGAACGGACATCGGGCCATGCGGTGATCGACGCCGACAGGATCGCTGAGCTGGAGCCGGACCTGGCGGGCCGCTTTCGCCAGGCGCTGTTCTTCGAAGGCGAGGCGCATCTAGACCCGCGTCGCGCATTGCCGGGGCTGGTCGACATGCTGAAAGGCCGCGGGGTTCGATTTCATTTCGGCGAAGCCTTGAGAGCTTACAGCCTCGAGGCCGACTGCACGGGCTTTGCGCGGGCAGCGGACGATCCCGAATTGCGCGGCGTGCGCGGCGAGATGCTGATCCTGCGGACCGCCGAGATCAGCCTGTCGCGCCCGGTGCGTCTGCTCCACCCGCGTTTCCCTGTCTATGTCGCGCCACGGCAGGACAACTGCTTCATGGTCGGGGCCACGATGATCGAAAGCAGCCGGGCGGGACCGGTTTCCGTGCGTTCGATGATGGAGCTCATGAACGCCGCCTACAGCCTGCACCCGGCTTTCGGCGAAGCCGAAGTGGTTGAAACCGGCGTCGGCGTCCGCCCGGCCTATCCCGACAACCTGCCGCGGGTGAAAATCGACGGCGGCGTGGTTTCGGTCAACGGGCTCTACCGTCACGGCTTTCTGCTGGCGCCCGCCATGGCCAGGCAGGCGGCCGATCTTCTCTGCGAACAGATATCAGGAATGGAGTTGCGCAATGGAACTCACGGTTAACGGCGAACGCCATGACGTTGCGGCCTCAACGCTCGCCGACCTCATGGACGCGCTCGATTATCGCGGCGAATGGCTTGCGACGGCCGTCAACGGCGAACTGGTCAAGGCGTCGCGACGGTCGGCGAGGATACTCAACGAAGGCGACCGGATCGAGATCCTGTCGCCGATGAAGGGAGGCTGAGTGATGCTGGAACTCTATGGCCGGGCGGTCTCCTCGCGTCTGCTGCTTGGAACTGCGAACTACCCGTCGCCCGCCGTGCTGCAGCGGGCGGTGCGCGAAGCCGGCGCGCAGATCGTGACGGTGTCGCTGCGCCGGGAGATCGCCGGCGGCAGCGGTCGGGTTGGCGGCTTCTGGTCGCTGATCTGCGATCTCGACGTGCAGGTATTGCCGAATACGGCCGGCTGCCACTCGGTCAAGGAAGCCGTGCTGACCGCGCAAATGGCGCGCGAGGTGTTCGGCGTGAACTGGATCAAGCTCGAGGTGATCGGCCATCACGACACGCTGCAGCCGGATGTCTTCGCGCTGGTGGAAGCCGCGCGAATCCTGATCGACGACGGGTTCGAGGTGTTCCCCTACACGACCGACGATCTGGTGGTCGCCGACCGGCTGCTCGACGCGGGATGCCGCGTGCTCATGCCCTGGTGCGCGCCAATCGGCTCGGCCCGGGGGCCGGTCGACAAGGATGCGCTCAGAAGCCTGCGCGCCCATGTTCCGGACATTCCCCTGATCGTCGACGCCGGCATCGGACGCCCGTCGCATGCGGCCGCGGTGATGGAGCTTGGATATGACGCCGTGCTTCTCAACACGGCCGTCGCGGCGGCCGGCGATCCCGTCGCCATGGCGAAAGCCTTTGCGCTGGCGATCGAGGCGGGACATCTCGCGGCCGGCGCACAGCCGCTCGAACCGCGCGACGTCGCCGTGCCTTCGACGCCGGTGATCGGCAAGGCGGTGTTTTCGTGACGCTCGATCCTTTCTATCTCATCGTCGACAGCGCCGCCTGGATCGAGCGGCTGGCTCCGCTCGGCGTCAGGCTCGTGCAGTTGCGCATCAAGGACGCCGCGGAGGCGGAGCTGCGCGCCGAAATCCGCAAGGCGCGCGATCTCTGCCGCGCCCATGGCTGCCAGCTGATCGTCAATGACTACTGGCGGCTGGCGATCGAGGAGGGATGCGACTTTGTGCATCTCGGTCAGGAGGATCTGGCCGAAGCCGATCTTCCCGCGATCCGGCGCGCCGGATTGCGGCTGGGGATCAGCACCCACGACCACGAGGAACTGGAAACGGCGTTGTCGAGCGAACCGGACTATGTCGCGCTCGGTCCGATCTATCCGACCCGGCTGAAGAAGATGAAGTGGGATCCGCAGGGGCTCGATCGCATCGCGGAGTGGAAGGCGCGGATCGGCGACCTGCCGCTGGTCGCGATCGGCGGGCTGACGCCCGATCGGCTGGACGGCGTGTTCGCGCATGGCGCCGACAGCGCGGCGGTGGTGACCGACATTACGCTCAATCCCGATCCGGAAGCGCGGACGGCGACATGGTTCGAAACCACCGCGCGATGGCGATGAGGCCGCATGTGCTGGTCGTCGGGGGAACGGATTCCTCGGGCGGCGCCGGTATTTCGCGCGACGTGGCGACGCTGGCGGCGTTCGGCGTTGCGGCCTGTCCGGCGATCACGGCCGTGACCGCGCAGACCCACCATGGCGTGAGACATGTCGAAGCGATGTCCGCGGACCTGATCCGGCGGCAAATGGATGCGGCGAAGGAGGCGAACCCGATCGGCGTCGTCAAGATCGGCATGCTGGGGCATTCGGAAGCCATCCGAGCCGTTGCATCCTTTCTGGAAGACCACAGGGACATTCCGGCGGTGCTCGATCCGGTTCTCGTCAGTTCGTCGGGAGGCCGGCTGACCGACGAGGCGGCGGTCGCCGATCTGGGAAAGTGTCTCCTGCCGCTCTGCACGCTTGCGACGCCCAATCTTCCAGAACTGGCCTCTCTGCTCGCAGAGCCGGAAGCGCAATGCGCATCGGAGGCCGAACGTCAGGGCAGGGCGCTTTTGAGGCAGGACTGCCGGGCCGTGCTCGTCAAGGGCGGACACGCCGGCGGAGACGTCGCCACGGACATGCTGTTTCGACACGACAGCGACACGATAGCATTTTCGGCTCCCCGGCTGAACGGATCATTGCGCGGGACCGGCTGCATGCTGGCGAGCGCGATCGCCGCCGGACTGGCCAGCGGCGAAAGCCTTGAAAGCAGCGTCCGGTCGGCGAAAGCCTATGTCTTCGACCGGATCGCGGAGGCGGCTACAGGTTGAGGTCGAGACCGGCCGCCAGATGATCGGCCAGCGCGTCGAGGGTTTCCGTCTCCGTCAGAAGGTGGAATTCAGGGGTTTCCGGCGCCTCGTAGGGACTGTCGATGCCGGTGAAGTTCGGCAACTCGCCGCGGCGGGCCTTCTTGTAGAGGCCCTTCGGGTCGCGCTTTTCGGCGGTTTCCAGCGGCGTGTCGACGAAAATCTCCACGAACTCGTCGGCCTCGAAGAGTTCGCGCGCCATCTGCCGCTCCGCGCGGAAGGGCGAGATGAAGGCGGTCATGACGATCAGCCCCGCGTCGACCATCAGCTTGGCGACTTCGGCGATGCGGCGGATGTTTTCCACCCGGTCGGCGTCCGTGAAGCCGAGATCGCGGTTGAGGCCGAGGCGGACATTGTCGCCGTCCAAGATGTAGGTCCGCAGACCCTGGGCGTGCAACCGCTGTTCGAGCGCATTGGCGATGGTCGACTTGCCGGAGCCGCTGAGGCCGGTGAACCACAAGACCTTGCCCTTGTGGCCGTTGAGCCGGGCGCGCGCGGCCTTGTCGACGGTGACCGCCTGGCGGTGCACGTTGCTGGCGCGCCGCAGCGCGTAGTCGATCATGCCGGCGGCGACCGTGCGGTTGGTCTGCCGGTCGATGAGCACGAAGGAGCCCATGGCCGGACAATGCCTGAAGGGCTCGAAGGCGACCGGCCGGTCGAGACCGAGTTTCACGACGCTAATGTCGTTGAGCTTGAGGTTGCGGCCGGGAACTTCCTCGAAGGTGTTGATGTTGTATTTGTGCCGGATGTCGGAGAGGGTCGCATTGACCGTGGCGGCGCCGATCTTCATGCGGTAGCTGCGGCCGATGAAGCCTTCCTCCTGGTCCATCCACACGAGCTTCGTCTCGAACTGGTCCGATGTCTCGCACGGATCCTGTCCGGCGACGATGACGTCGCCGCGCGATATGTCGACTTCCCGGTCGAGCGTGATGGTGACGGCCTGGTCCGTGAGCGCCGTGTCGAGGTCGCCCATGCCGAGCAGGATGCGGTCGACGGCGGCGAGTTCGCCGGAGGGCAGGATGCGAACCTGATCGCCCCTGGAGACGCCGCCCGCGACGACCGTGCCGGCGTAGCCGCGGAAATCGAGATCCGGGCGGTTGACCCACTGCACCGGCATGCGGAAGCCGTGATCGGCGAGCGCCTTTCGCGTCTCGACGACGCCGAGGAACCCGAGCAGGGTGGGTCCGTGATACCAGTGAGTCTTGCTCGACCGTTCGACGATGTTGTCGCCCTTGAGCGCAGAGACGGGAATAGCCGTGATTGTCTCGAAGTCGAGCGCCTCTGCCATCTTTCCATAGTCCTCGACGATGGCGTCGTAGATCGCCTCGTCGTAACTAACGAGGTCCATCTTGTTGACGGCGAGCACGATGTGGCGGATGCCGAGCAGCGAGGCGATGAAACTGTGGCGCCGGCTTTGCGTCAGCACGCCCTTGCGGGCGTCGATCAGGATGACGGCGACGTCGGCCGTCGAGGCGCCGGTGACCATGTTGCGGGTGTATTGTTCGTGGCCGGGAGTGTCGGCGACGATGAACTTGCGCTTGTCGGTCGCAAAGAACCGGTAGGCGACGTCGATGGTGATGCCCTGTTCGCGCTCGGCGCTCAGGCCGTCGACAAGCAGCGCGAAGTCGATGTCTTCGCCCTGCGTACCGATCTTGCGCGACGTGTTTTCAAGTTCCGCCAGCTGATCGTCGAAGATCATCTTCGATTCGTAGAGCATGCGCCCGATGAGGGTCGACTTGCCGTCGTCGACGCTGCCGCAGGTGATGAAGCGGAGCGTTTCGAGGCCCGCCTGATGCTCCAGATAGGACTGGATGTCCTTTGCCGTTTCGACGTTCATCAGAAATACCCCTCCTGCTTCTTGTGCTCCATGGAGGCGGCGCTGTCGGTGTCGATGGCGCGTCCCTGGCGTTCGCTGCTGTGGGTCTGGAGGAGTTCGAGGATGATCGCGCCGAGGTCTTCGGCTTCCGAATCGATGCCGCCGGTGAGCGGATAGCAGCCAAGCGTGCGGAAGCGGATCTTGCGGAACCTCACGGTTTCGCCGTCCATCGGCCGGACGCGGTCGTCGTCGAGCATCATGAGCATGCCGTCGCGTTCGACCGTCGGCCGGACATGCGAGAAGTAGAGCGGCACGATGGGGATGCTCTCGCGGTAGATGTACTGCCACACGTCGAGTTCGGTCCAGTTGGAGATCGGGAAGACGCGGATGCTCTCGCCCTTGCTCTTGGTCGTGTTGTAGAGGTTCCAAAGCTCAGGACGCTGGTTCTTCGGGTCCCAGCGCTGCGTCGTCGTGCGGAAGGAGAAGACGCGCTCCTTGGCGCGGCTTTTTTCCTCGTCGCGACGGGCGCCGCCGAATGCGACGTCGAAACCGTATTTGTCGAGCGCCTGTTTGAGGCCCTGCGTCTTCATGATGTCGGTGTGGACGGCGCTGCCGTGGTCGATCGGATTGATGTCCTTTTCGACGCCCTCCGGATTGACGTGGACGATCAGGTCCATGCCGGCGTCGGCGGCCATGCGGTCGCGGAACTGGTACATCTCCTGGAACTTCCAGCGGGTGTCGACATGCAGCAGCGGAAAGGGCGGCGGAGAGGGGTAGAAGGCCTTCCGCGCCAGATGCAGCATGACGGCGCTATCCTTGCCGACCGAATACAGCATGACCGGATTGTCGGCGGTGGCGGCCACCTCGCGCATGATGTGAATGCTCTCGGCTTCGAGGCGATCGAGATGGGTCAGGTGCGTGGTCCTGGGGACATCGCCGCCGGAGCGGGCGACGATATCCTCCAGGTCGACGATCGGGTGATAGGCGGCGAGCGCCGCGGTCACGCCGTCGCCGAGCCTGTTTTCGCTGTCGATCAGTTTTCTGAGACGTGCAGTCAGCCGGCCGTGCGGCCAGACCAGCATCCGGCGCTCCGGATCCTCGCGCAGCGAGCCGAGGGCCTGCAGAAGCTCTTCGTCGGTTGGATCATCCGATGACAAAAACACCCAACGGCGGCCGCCGCGACCGTCATTGGAGACCAGGAGGCTGCGTCCGTCCGGTGTTTCATGCTGCTGGACATGCAGGGAGAGCACGCGTTCCTTGCGCGCCAGTTCGGCGAGCGTCTCCGCCGCGAAGCTCTTGACCGGACGGTCGCGTTCGTCGCGCAGGTCGGCCGTTTCCAGCGCCGGCGGCAGGAGGCCTTCCGACAGGATCGTGCGTTCGACGGTGCGTTTTGTGGCCGCGTCGCCTTTATCAGCCAGCGCGGAAAACAGCGTGTCCGTGGTCCAGCAGCGGATTGCGCCGCCGCCGGACGTCCGGTTCCTAAGAACCTCTTCGGGAAGTTTCATCTGATGTCGCCCTTTGTCGCAAAATGCGAAATGATTAAAACATTAATGCGGGCAACTTGTAAATGACTCCAAAAATGACAGTCAATTACAAGATATTACAAATTGCGACATAAGAAGGTTACTGACCGCCGTAGGCTATAAAGGCGGAATTGCGAAATCCCGCATCTTGTTTGCCGTAGACAAAGGCCGATCCGTCTTCCCGCACGACCCTGCCGCCGGCGCCGGAAAGGACGGCGTGTCCGGCGCCGATGTCCCACTCCATGGTCGGGCCGAAGCGCGGATAGATATCGGCTTCGCCTTCGGCCACCACGCAGAATTTCAGCGAGGAACCGCGCGAAACGCAGTCCGTGATGCCTTTTTCGTTCAGGAAGGCGTCGGTCTTTTCGTCGCGGTGAGACCGGCTCGCGACGGCGGTCAGCTTTTCGGGAACGGGCCGGACGCGCAGCGCCTTGCGGTCGGCGATGGCGTCGACGCCTTCGCCGGCTTTCACCGCGCCGCTCCAGGCCTGGTCGCCGTCGGACCAGTAGATCGTGTCGAGCGCGGGGCAGAACACAACGCCGATGAGCGGCTGGCCGTTGTCGATGAGGGCGATGTTGACGGTGAAGTCCGTCCGGCTCTGGATGAACTCCTTCGTGCCGTCGATCGGATCGACGAGAATGAAGCTTCCGCCGTCCAGCTGCGGAATGCGGCCGGCCGAAACCGATTCCTCCGCCACGACGGGAAATCGGGAGGCGCCCTTCGACAGATAGTCGAGAATGATTGCTTCGGCCTCGCGGTCCGCCGCCGTCACTGGCGAATTGTCGGACTTCGTCTCCACGCCGGACAGGTTGCGGTAGTGCCGCATCACGACGCCGCCCGCCGCAAGCGCGGCCTCGAGAAACAGTCGTGTCAGTGATTCACGCTCGGCTGAGCCAACGGACTGCGCCATTTTTCAATCCTCATATTCCAATGTCTTGCTGGCAGCCGCTTACGAGCGGCCGTAAATGTCTTCGTAGCGGACGATATCGTCCTCGCCGAGATAGCCGCCCGTCTGCACCTCGATGAGGGTCATCGGTTCTTTGCCGCGGTTTTCCATCCGGTGCACCTTGCCGCGCTCGATATAGGTCGATTCGTTGGCCTCGAGCACGAGATTGGCGTCGCCATTGACGATATGCGCGACGCCCTGAACCACCGTCCAGTGCTCCGAGCGGTGCTTGTGCGACTGCAGGCTGAGACAGCCGCCGGGCCGGACCTCGATCCGCTTGACCTTGTAGCCGGGGCCTTCATCCAGAACGGTGTAGGATCCCCACGGGCGACGGCCCTTCGGGAAGGTTGCGTGGGCTTCGTGACCAGTGTCGCGAAGCTTTTCGAACAGCGCCTTGACGTCCTGCGCCTTGTCCTTTTTCACGACCAGCGTCGCGTCGCGGGTGTCGACGACGGCGATGTCGTCAACGCCGACCAGACCGACGAGGCGATTCTCGGAATGAACGAAACAGTTGTGCGCGCCGACCATGGCGACGTCGCCGATCGCCGAGTTGCCGTGGGCGTCGCGGGCGAAACTTTCCGAGAGGGACGACCAGGTTCCGACATCGCTCCAGCCGATATCCGCGCGAATGACGGATAGGGTCTCCACCTTCTCCATCACCGCGTAGTCGACCGAGATCTTCGGAACCGTGGCGAATGTCTCGCCGTCCAGCGTCGTCTCTATGCGGTCGTCGTCGAACTCTTCCCTGTCGCCCTTTTCGATGGCGAGGCGGCTCTTTTCGAGGATCTCGGGGCACAGCTCCTGCATCGCCGCGATCATCGAACCGGCGGCAAAGCAGAACATGCCGGAATTCCAGAGGAAACGGCCCGATTCCAGATAGGACTGCGCGGTTTCAACGTCCGGCTTTTCGACGAAGCGCACCGCGTTTTCGCCGTCGACCTCGATATAGCCGTAACCGGTTTCCGGCCCTGTCGGTTCAATGCCGAAGGTGACGATGCGGCCTTCCGACGCCCGCTGCGCCGCCTTGGCGACGGCGGCGCGAAAGCCGTCGCGATCGAGGATCACGTGATCCGCAGGCAGAAGCAGGATGATCGCCTCGTCGCCGAAGGCCTCCGCCACGTAGGCTGCTGCAACGGCGGTCGCCGCGGCCGTGTCGCGGCCTTGCGGCTCCAGCAGATAGTGGTTTTTCACCGGACCGTCGCCATACTGCTCGTATTCATCGACCGTCTTGAACGAGGAATCCCGCGCGGTGATCGTCACCACGTCGGAGACGCCTTCCAGAGATGCTGCGCGTTCAAAGGTGTTGAACAGGAGGGATTTGCCGTTCTCGAGCGGCAGGAACGGTTTCGGATGAGACTGGCGGGATGCAGGCCAAAGACGGGAGCCCACGCCGCCGCTGACAATGACTGGTACAATCATTCTTTCGGGTTTTCCCTGAGAGCGGTCGGTTGCGTTGCTTGAGTGTGATGAACCCAAATGTTTACATTATCAAGACATGGATGAAACGTCAGGGATTCAACGCAGGCTAAACTAGACGGTTCCGCCGGCGATCCGGGATCGTATCCGGATGCCTGCCAGACTGCCGGCAAAGCCGAAGACGAGCCAGCCCCAGCCATGCAGGCTGCCGGATATCACGCCGCCGATATAGGCGCCGATATTGCAGCCATAGGCGAGACGCGCGCCATATCCCATCAACAGGCCGCCACAGATCGACAGGAGCAGGGCCTTTCCGGTAATTCGTAAGTGCGGAGCGAACCGGCCGGCGAGCGAGGCGGCTAGGAACGCTCCGGCGACGATGCCGAAATTCATGACGGACGTTGCATCGGCAAAGACGCTTGCCTCGATACGGTGCGCCTGGCCCGACCAGTACGGCCACGTCTCGACCGGAACGCCAATTCCATTTGCGATCTTGGCGCCCCACAGGGCAAAGGCCGACGTAATGCCCCAAGGATGCGTCAGGGTTACAAGGGTCAGAATGCTCACCACGGCAAGCGCGATCGCGCCCCAGGTTTTGGGCCAGGGCCCGCGCAGCAGACCGCCTGTCCAGACAGCCTCTTCGAGATGTCCGTAGCGACGCAACTCCCGTCGCATCGCCAGCATGGCGATTGCTCCGAGCGCCAGCGCCGTGAATGCGAAAGCGCCGATGGCGCCAAATTCATCGACAAGCGAATAGGCCCTGAAGGCCGGAAGCGACCACCAGAAAGGCATGTGCGCGGTGGCGACGACGGAGCCCAGAATGAAGCCGGCGAGGGTCGCAATCATTCTGGTATTGCCGCCGCCCGCCGTGAAGAGCGTGCCGGAGGCGCAACTGCCGGAGAATTGCATGCCGACGCCGAACAGGAGGGCGCCGAGCGCAGCCGACACGCCGAAAGGCGCCACTGCGCCGTGAAGGGTTCGGCCGAAAACGTCGCCGCCCTCCAGCAGCGGAAAGGAGACCGCGCAGGTCAAAAGAATGAGCAGGAATTGCGCTCTGAGCCCGTCGCTTCTCGCCTCGACAGCGAGTTGACGCCAGGCTCCGGTAAAACCGAAGGATGCATGATAGAGCGCCACGCCGGCGACGAGGCCCAACAGAACGGCTTCAGTCGATCTTGTCGTTCCCTCACGCCAGGTCGCAAGGACGAGAAGCAACGCAATCGCCAGCGATGCGACCAGGACCGGTCGCTGAACGGGCAGATCTGCGCCAGGCGTTTTCTGCAGCATCATGGCAGTATCGGGCAGGCCTTCCTGTTTCCACAAGTCAAACTGCAACACATTTTCGACAGTTCGTGACTTCGCGATCTTTCAGGGGCGCCCGAGGGAGGAAATGGCGGCCTCGCTGCTTGACGAAGGTCGGTCGCTTGATGTTTCGTGCCCTACCGCGGCATTGAAGACGCCGGATAACCGCAGGAGGAGGATATAATGGCGGACCACGTTCTTGCGATCGATCAGGGCACGACATCGAGCCGCGCCATCATATTCGACGGCGCGCAATCGATTGTCGCCGTCGGCCAGAAGGAATTCGCCCAGCATTTCCCGGACTCGGGCTGGGTGGAGCATGATCCGGAGGAAATCTGGAAAACCGTCCTCTGGTCTGTCGAGAAGGCGATGGCGGAGGCCTCGCTCCAGCCCGCCGACATCGCCGCAGTCGGCATCACCAATCAGCGCGAAACCGTGGTGGTCTGGGATCGCGAGAGCGGCGAACCGATTCACAACGCCATCGTCTGGCAGGATCGCCGAACTGCGGCCTATTGCGACGCGCTCAAGCAGCGCGGTCTCGAGGCGATGTTCACGGAGAAGACCGGACTGCTCCTCGATCCGTATTTTTCCGGAACCAAGGTCAATTGGCTTCTGGCCAACGTCGAAGGCGCGCGCGAGCGTGCGGCGCGCGGGAATTTATGTTTCGGCACCATCGACGCCTTCCTGATCTGGCGCCTGACCGGCGGCGCGCGCCACGTCACCGACGCGACCAACGCTTCGCGCACGCTGCTTTTCAATATCGAAAAGAACGACTGGGACGCGGAGCTGCTTGAAATTCTCGACGTGCCTGCTTCCATGCTGCCGGAGGTGTATGACTGCGCGGCCGATTTCGGCGAAATCGCGAGCGGTCTTCCGCTTGCCGGAACGCCGATCCTGGGCGTAGCGGGCGACCAGCAGGCGGCGTTGATCGGCAATGCATGCTTTGAACCCGGCATGATGAAATCGACCTACGGCACGGGATGTTTCGCGCTGCTCAACACCGGGTCCGATCTGGTGCGCTCGAAAAACCGGCTCCTGACGACGATCGGCTATCGGCTGGACGGAGCAACCACCTATGCGCTCGAAGGTTCAATCTTCGTCGCCGGCGCGGGCGTGCAGTGGTTGCGCGACAAACTCGGAATCATTCGTTCGGCCGCCGAAAGCGGCAGGCTTGCCGCACAGGCCGATCCGCAGCAGCACGTCTATTTCGTGCCGGCGTTCGTCGGGCTCGGCGCGCCGCACTGGGACGCCGACGCGCGCGGCGCCGTGTTCGGGCTGACGCGCAATTTCGGCGCGCCCGAAATGGCGAAAGCGGTGCTCGATTCAGTCTGCTTCCAGACCTACGATCTGCTGGAGGCGAACCATGACGACTGGGACGCGACCGACGCGCATACCGTGCTCAGGGTCGACGGCGGCATGGTGGCATCCGACTGGACGATGCAGCGTCTCGCCGACATTCTGGCGGCGCCCGTCGATCGCCCGGTGATCCTGGAGACAACGGCTCTGGGCGCGGCCTGGCTTGCCGGATACAGGGCCGGCGTGTGGCCGGACGCGAAAGGTTTTGCAAGAGGCTGGGCGCTCGACCGCCGCTTCGAGCCGCAGCTCGACGAGGAGACCAGGCAGCGCGATCTCGCCGGCTGGCAGGACGCGATCAGCCGGACATTGACCAAGCGATAGATTCCGAAGGTCCTTGACACGAGGGCGCTCGGCGTCGGGCTGCTTCAATTTTATTCTGTCCGCACAAATTTTAGTCTGACTAAAAATCACTTGACAGAAATCGAAGTCGCCTTCATGATTTTTAGTGATACTAAAACCGGAGACGAAATTTGGTCCGATCCGCTGCAGCCGCCGCTCGTGAAAACGCGCATGACACGCTCGCCCACCGGTTGCGCGAACGCCGCCGGGAGCTGGGGCTGACGCTGAAGGCGGTCGCCGACGCATCCGGATTGTCGGTCGGTTTCATTTCCCAGATCGAACGCGGCATCGCAACGCCGTCGCTGAGCTCGCTGGTGGCGGTCTCGCGCATCCTCAAGGTCAATGTCGGCGACTTCCTGACCCAGCCGAGAGGCGATGTGGTGACAAGGCATGCCGAGCGGCCGGTCTACGCGATCAGCGAAAACTCGCTGACCTATGAGCGCATCTCCGCGTCCTTTCCGGGCAACATCCTGCGCAGCGTCATCATTCACGAGCCGCCCGGCCATCGCGGCGAGCCGATCTCCCATGAGGGAGAGGAGATGATGTATGTGCTGCAAGGCACGATCACCGTCGAACTCGACGGCGAACGCACGGTTCTGAAAGCCGGCGACTCCCTGCATTTTCCGTCGACCAGGGTGCATTCCACCTGGAACCACGGCGACACGCCGGCGACAGTCCTTTGGGCGGGCACAATGGACGTCTTTTGCGAAGAACCCATCGTCCCGCTGCACAACTCCAATAACCCAGAAGGCTCGAAACGGCCCAGGAAAAAAACCGAAACCCAATCCACCAACAGGGGAACCCAAAAATGAAGATACTTGCACGGACACTCACCGCCGCGCTTCTCGGCGCGAGCACGCTTACGCTGGCTGCGGCGGCTCCCGCCCTTGCCGAAACCGTTCTGCGCCTCGACGAGGTTGCGGTCGGCGAACTCGATCCCGGAAAGGCGTCCGACTATGCGGATTCGATCCTCATGTTCAACGTCTACGACACGCTGGTCATCCCGGCGCAGGGCGCGCCCGGTCATGTGCCGCATCTGGCGGAAAGCTGGTCGGCCGACGGGAACACCTTTACCTTCAAGCTGCGCGACGACGTGAAGTTTCAGAGCGGCAACCCGATGACCGCCGAAGACGTCGTTTTCTCTCTCGAACGCATGCAGACGCTCGGCCAGGGTCTGTCCTATCTGTTCAAGGTCGTCGAGAAAGCGGAAGCCATTGACGACAATACCGTCGCCTTCACGCTGAAGGAGCCCTATGCGCCCTTCATCGCATCGATGGTGCGCCTGCCGATCGTCGACAAGAAACTGGTGATGGAAAATCTCGGCGACGGCGACGGCGAAATGAAGGACTGGGGTCAGGCCTTCCTTTCCGGCAACAGCGCCGGCTCCGGCGCCTATACGGTTTCCTCGCATAATCCGCAGCAGGAAACGGTCATGCAGAAGAACGCCGACTATTTCCTCGATATCCCGGCCGCCGCGCCGGATACGGTGCGCCTGCGCTACGGGCTGGAGCCGGCGACGGTTCGCACCCTGATCAGCCAGGGAGAACACGACATCTCCTCGCAATGGCTGCCGCCGGAAGTGCTGAAAGCCCTTGCCGACGACGGCGCGCAACTGCTGACGGAATCGGGAACCGGCGGCTTCTATGTCAAGATGAACACCACAAAGGCGCCGCTCGACGATCCGGAATGCCGACTGGCGCTCTCCAAGGCCTTCGACTACGCTTCGTCAATCAAGATGATCGCGGTCACGCCAGACGTGTCGCAGGGCAGCCCGGCGACCGGCGCCATTCCGGTCGGCATGCTCGGGGCCAATCCGTCGGACGATATCCTGACCTCCGACATGGATGCCGCCAAGAAGCACATGGAAGCATGCGCCACCGCGCCGGAAGACTTCAATCTTGAAATCTCCTGGATCGCCGAAGTGCCTCTGGAAGAGCGTTTCGCGCTGCTCATGCAGGCGAATTTCGCCCAGCTTGGCGTGAAGTCGGAAATCAAGAAAATGCCGTGGGCCCTGTTTGCAGAGCAGGTGTCCAAGCCGGAAAACACGCCGCATATTTCGCAGCTCTTCGTCAACGCCGTTACCGGCGATCCGGATACGCTGCTCTATGGCATGTATTTCTCCGGCGCCGCCGGCACCTGGCAGTCGCCGGAATATCTCGATGACGCCGAGGTCGACGAACTGCTGACGCAGGGACGCACGATCACCGACGAGGCGGGCCGCGCGGAGGCCTACAAAAAGCTTAACGCGAGGCTGATGGAAATCGCGCCGACGATTTACGGCTACGATCGCCAGTCGGTGTTCGCCGCAAGCGACCGCGTCAAGGTCCCGGCCCTGTCCGACCCGTCCAAGGCCTTCGGCCTCGACGGCATGGGCTTCACCTTCCGCCTGATGGAAATGCAGGAAGGAAGCTGATCCGGCTTCGGTTCGGCCGGCCTCCAGGCCGGCCGGCGTCCGGATAAACCCGTGGCGGGCAAACCCGCCGCGCCCTTTCCTGCTGGCAGAAGAAGTTTCATGTCACCCGTCGTCCGGCTCCTTGCGAAGCGGCTTTCGATATCGGTCATCGTGCTGATCGGCGTCTCCATGCTGATCTTCATGATCGCCCGGGTCATACCGGGCGACCCCGCGCGCATCGCGCTGGGGCCGAACGCGACGGCCGAGCAGGTTGAGCAACTCAGACAGAAGCTGCATCTGGAGGATCCGGTCTGGGTCCAGTACGGCTATTTCGTGCGCAACCTGGCGCATGGCGACCTCGGAATATCGCTCTATACGAACCGGCCGGTGACGACCGACATCGCCCAGTTTCTGCCGGCCACGCTCGAACTCGTCTTCGTCGCTGGCGTCTTCATGGTTGGCCTCGGCATTCCGCTCGGCATTTTGTCTGCGCGCTATCGCGGCCGCATGGCCGACAGCCTCATTCGCGTCGTCTCTCTGCTCGGCGTCTCGGCGCCCAGCTTCGTCTGGGCGGTGATCCTGATGCTGCTCTTCGCGTTTTTCCTGCCGCTCTTCCCGATCGCAGGACAGATCTCCGACACGATACCGACGCCGCATCGCGTCACCGGCTTCCTGCTCGTGGATTCCCTGCTCGACGGCGATTTCAAGGCCTTCTTCAACGCGTTGCATCACATCATATTGCCGGCCTTCGCGCTGGCGCTCTCGGGCATCGGCCAGGCGGCGCGGCTCACCCGCGCCAACATGGTCGAGACCTATGACAAGCCCTATATCGAAATGGCGGAATCCTACGGTTTCGCGCCGCGGCGCATCGCCAACAAGTTCGCCTTCCGGCCGTCGCTCATCCCGTCGCTGACGATCATCGGTCTCGATTTCGCGGCGATGCTCGGCAACGCCTTCCTGGTCGAGGCGGTGTTCGCCTGGCCGGGGCTGTCGCGTTACGGCGTGCAGGTGATCCTGCGCAAGGATCTCAACGCCATCGTCGGCACGGTGCTCGTCATCTCGGCCATGTTTCTGATCGTCAACATCATCGTCGATCTGCTGATCGCCTATATCAATCCGCGCATCAGGCTCGCCAATAGTGGAGGCCGCTCATGAAGCGCACCTTCCTGATCCTGGCGTCCAATCCGATGTCGCTGATCGGGCTGATCCTGATCGGCGTCGTGGTGTTCTCGGCTGTCTTCGCCGATTTCATCGCGCCGTTTCCCGAGCATCGGGGCGCCGTGGTGGATTTCACCAATTTCAACCAGCCGCCGCACTGGCCGAACATCTTCGGCACCGATCTTGTCGGACGCGACCTGTTTTCCCGCATTCTCTACGCCTATCGCATCTCGCTGATGCTCGGCGTCGTGGTTCTGGCGATCGCCGTGCCGATCGGCGTGACGATCGGGCTCGCCGCCGGCTATCTCGGCGGCTGGGTGGATTTTGTCCTGATGCGTTTGACCGATGTGTTCCTGTCGATCCCGCCGCTGGTGCTCGCAATGGCGATCATGGGCGTGCTGGAGCCGACGCTGACGAACGGCATGCTTGCGGTGACGGCGATGTGGTGGCCCTGGTACGCGCGGCTCGTCTACAACGTGACACGATCTGAAGCGCAGGAAGGCTATGTTCTGGCGGCGCAGATCATCGGCGCGTCGCGGCTCCACATCATGTTCATGGAGATCCTGCCGAACTGCGTGCCGTCGGTCGTCACCAAGATGACGCTGGATCTGGGTTTCGTCATCCTGATCGCCTCGTCGCTGTCCTTCCTTGGCCTTGGCGTCCAGGCGCCGACGCCGGATCTGGGTTCGATGGTCGCCGAAGGCGGCAACTACCTGCCGGACAGTTGGTGGCTGACGGTGTTTCCGTCGCTGGCGATTCTGATCGCGGTG
Organism: Rhizobiaceae bacterium MnEN-MB40S; assembly: GCA_024343425.1. Classification (GTDB taxonomy): domain Bacteria; phylum Pseudomonadota; class Alphaproteobacteria; order Rhizobiales; family Rhizobiaceae; genus Flavimaribacter. The sequence goes on along the minus strand of BRLC01000019.1, from coordinate 33,937 downwards.
TTCGGCTTCAATCTCGTCGGCGACGCGCTTCGCCAGGTGCTGGGGAGCGATCAATGACCGCTCTTCTCGACATTCGCGACCTGACGCTCTCCTTCCGCGGCTTCGAGGGCGAGAACCGGGTTCTGCACGGGATATCGCTGAATGTCGCCCGGGGCGAGAAGGTGGCGCTGGTCGGCGAGAGCGGTTCGGGCAAGTCGGTGACGGCGCGCATCATCCTGGGGCTTCTGCAGGAACAGCGCTCGACCCGCGTTTCCGGCGCCGTCGAGTTCGACGGACGGGATCTCGAGGCGATGCCTGCCAAGGCGCGCCACAGGCTGCGCGGAACCGACATTTCGATGATCTTCCAGGATCCGACCTCGTCGCTCAACCCGGTCTATCCGATCGATGTCCAGTTCCACGAAGTGCTGAAGCGCCGCGATCCGAAGATCACGCGGGCCGCCGCGCGCGAGCGCGCATCGGAGGCGCTGCGCGACGTCTCGATCGAGGATGCGAAAAGGGTGCTCGATTCCTATTCGTTCCAGCTCTCCGGCGGCATGAACCAGCGGGTGATGATCGCCATGGCGCTCGCCAACGAGCCGAAGCTGCTGATCGCCGACGAGCCGGGAACGGCGCTCGACGTCACTGTGCAGGCGCAGACCCTGCATCTGATGCGCGACCTCGTTGAGCGCAAACACACGTCGGTTCTCTTCATTTCCCACAATCTGGGCGTGGTGCGTGAATTCGCCGACCGGGTCTACGTGATCTACAAGGGCAATATCGTCGAGGAGGGGCCGACCCACGCGCTCTTCTCCGATCCCGGTCATGCCTATACGCGCGCGCTGATGGCCGCGGTGCCGAAGATCACCGGCGGCGGCATTCCGGAAATTCCGGACCGGTCGGAGAGTTTCTCCGAGCCGATCGTCGTGCACCCGGCGACGGAGGCGTCCTCATGAGCGCTGTCGATCAAGCCACGCCTGTTCTCGACGTGCGCAACGTCTCGAAGACTTTCATCAGCGGCGAACACCGGGTCAAGGCGCTGGAGTCCGTATCGCTCAAGGTGATGCGCGGCCAGTGCCTGGCCGTGGTCGGCGAAAGCGGTTCCGGAAAGAGCACGCTCGCCAATCTGCTGCTCGGCATTCACCAGCCGACGACGGGCGATCTCTATCTCGACGGAAACCTTCTGCCCGGTCATCGCACGCTGCCGCTCAGACGCATGATCCAGCTCGTGCAGCAGAACCCGCTGTCCTCGCTCAATCCGAGGCGGACGGTCGGCGCCTCGCTGAGGCTGGCGCTCGACGTCCACGACATCGGCGATCGCCAGGGGCGCAAGGAGCGGGTCGGCGCGCTTCTGGAAGAGGTCGGCCTGCCGTCCGATTTCGCGGCGCGCTATCCGGCGGCGCTGTCCGGCGGCCAGCGCCAGCGCGTGGCCGTCGCCCGGGCGCTCGCCTGCGAACCGGAAATCGTCGTGCTGGACGAACCGACGTCGGCGCTCGACGTTCTGGTGCAGGCCCGCGTTCTGCGCATGCTCGACGAACTGCGGCGCCGGCGCGATCTGACCTATGTGTTCATCACCCATGATCTGGGTGTGGTCCGCAATATCGCGGACCGTGTCGCCGTCTTCGAGAAGGGGAAACTCGTCGAGGAATCCGACACGGAAACGATCTTCATAAATCCTGAAAACCCCTACACGCGACGCCTGATCTCGGCCATTCCGATTGTTTCGGACGAGGAGGAGACCCTGCGCCGCTCCCTGATGGAGGAAACGAATGACAGTTGAAGGACTGTTCGACACGTTCTACCGATCGACCGCGAAATCCGGCGACGAAACCGGCGCTTTCGCAGCTCTGGAGACGCTCGCCGACACGATCGTCGGCGCCAAGCTGTTCACCCTGATGACCTTTGATCGCGCATCGGGTGAGGCGCGGCGGCTCTACAGCAACATGCCCGACGCCTACCCGATCTCCGGCAAGAAGGGCATGGACAGCAGCGACTGGAGCCGCCACGTCCTGGACGGCCGACAGAACTTCGTCGCCAACGATATCGAGGGCATTGCGGAAGTTTTCCCCGATCATGAACTGATCCGGTCGCTTGGCTGCGAATCCGTCGTCAACATTCCGGTGGAAGTCTGCGGCGAGGTGCTCGGCACCATCAACTGCCTGCATGAGAAGGGCTACTACAACGCAGAGAGGGTGGAGGCGGCCGAGGCGCTGAAACTGCCGGGCTCGATTTGCTTTCTCCTGCAACGATTAATCGAAAACAATGGAGTTCAGCAATGACGGGCTCAACGATGCGGGTTGCGACGGATGTGGGCGGAACGTTCACCGATCTCGTCTGCTTCGAAACGGATGAAAACGGCAATGCGACCATCCGGACCGCCAAGTCGGACACGACGCCGCCGAATTTCGAACAGGGCGTGCTGAACGTTCTGGAAAAGGGCGGGCTCGACCCCTCCGAGATCGATTTTCTCGCGCACGGCACCACCGTCGTCATCAACGCGCTGACCGAGCGCAAGGGCGTGAAGGTCGGCCTGATCACCACTGACGGCTTCCGCGACATCCTGGAGATCGCGCGCGGCAACCGGCCCGACTTCTTCAATCTCCACTATCGCAAGCCTGCGCCCTTCGTGCAGCGCTATCTGCGCCGCGAACTGCCCGGCCGCATGAGTTACAAGGGCGAGGAACTTAAACCCCTCGACATGTCGGGTCTTGGCGCGATCCTGGATGATTTCCGCGCTGAAGGCGTTGAAGCCGTTGCGGTGTGCTTCCTGCATTCCTATGCGAATCCGGGGCACGAACAGACCGTGGTCGCAGAGATCGGTAAGCTCTGGCCCGAGGTCTCTGTCGTGTCCTCGCACCAGATCACCCGCGAATGGCGCGAATACGAACGCACCAACACGGCGGTGCTTTCGGCGTACGTACAGCCAACGGCCGAGCGTTACCTGAAACGGCTGCAGGACGGCCTCGCCGGACGCGGCTTTTCGGGCAGTCCCTATATCATGCAGTCGAATTGTGGCGTGGATTCGCTTGAAGCGGTGTCGCGCATTCCCATCACCATGGTGGAATCCGGCCCGGCGTCCGGCTTCTGGGGCGCGGCCGAACTCGGCAAGCTGATCGGCGAGACCAACGTGCTGGCGCTTGATATCGGCGGGACGACGGCCAAATGCTCGCTGATCGAGGACGGGCAGGTCAAGATCATGACCGACTACTGGATCGAGCGCGACCGGACGTCCGCCGGCTATCCGATCATGGTGCCGGTGGTCGATCTCGTCGAGATCGGCAATGGCGGCGGTTCGATCGCCTGGGTCGACGATTTTGGCAAGCTGCATGTCGGTCCGCAATCGGCCGGCGCGCTGCCGGGACCGGCCGCCTACGGCAAGGGCGGAACGGAAGCGACCACCACGGACGCCAATCTGTGGCTCGGCCGGATCAACAGGGACTATTTCTGCGGCGGCGCGATCGACGCCGACATGGAATCCGCGGGCCGCGCCATCGAGGCGGTCGCCGACAAGCTTGGGGTCGATGCGGCGGAAGCCGCGCGCGGCATCGTGCGCATCGCCAACAACAACATGGTCAACGCGCTGAAACTCGTCTCGCTCAATCGCGGCTTCGACCCGCGCGACTTCACGCTGGTCGCCTTCGGCGGCGGCGGCGCCATGCACGCCGTGGCGCTCGCCTCGGAACTCGGCGTCAAGAAGGTCGTGGTGCCGGCGGGCGCTTCCGTCTTCTCGGCCTGGGGCATGATGATGTCGGATCTTCGGCGCGACTATTTCATCACCCGGCTGGTCGATCTGGAAGCCGGCGGGGCGGACAGCATCGAATCCCTGTTCGCGGAAACCGAAGAAGGCGCCCGCAAGCAGTTCGCGGACGAGGGAATCGATCCGGCGAAGGTCACCTTCCTGCGCTACGGCAAGTTCCGCTACCAGAACCAGGAGCACACGACGGAAGTGCTACTTCCCGAAGGCAAGGTGACCGATGCGGACCTCGCGAAGATCCGCGACCTGTTCCACGAGACCTACGAGCGGGAATACACCTACCGGCTCGATGCGCCGGTCGAGATGGTCGGCATTCATCTCGTCGCCTCCGCCGAGGTCGGCAAGCTGACCATGAAGCCGGAGCCGTTGGGCGACGCCGACGCATCCGCCGCGCTGAAAGGCCGGCGCGAGGTCGATTTCGCGCTCGAAGGCAGCCACGACAGCGCGATCTATGACGGCTTGAAGCTCAAGCCGGGCATGAAATTCACCGGACCGGCGATTATCGAGGATCCGGGCACGACCGTCGTCGTCAATCCGGGCTGCGGCGTCGACATCGACGCCTACGGCAATATCCACATCGACATGAAGGTTTGAGGGAGGCGTATTGTGAGCAATCCGACGAACGATCCGATCACCCTGGAAATCATCCAGAACTCCCTGCAGGCGACGGCCGACGAGATGTTCGCCGCCATGCGCAAGACGGCGATGAGCTCGATCATCTACGAGGTGCTCGACATGGGCACCGGCATCATGGACGCCAAGGGCATGCTCGCCTCGTCCGGCGCCGGCATTCCGGCCTTTATCGGGGTTCTCGACAAGGCGGTGCAGGTCATCATCGCCAAGTTCGACAAGCCCGGCGACGTCGAACCCGGCGACGTCTTCGTGACGAACGACCCGTATTACGGCGGGGTGACCCACCTGAACGACATCGTGGTGGCGATGCCGGTTTTCGCCGACGGCCGCATCATCGCCTGGACGGCGAATATCGCGCACAATTCCGATGTCGGCGGCATGGCTCCCGGATCGCTGTCCGGCGAGGCGACCGAGATCTTCCAGGAAGGGCTGCGCCTTCCGGCGGTCAAGGTCATCTCGAAGGGCGAGCTGATCAAGCCGGTGATGGATATCATCAAGGTCAACTCCCGTATGCCCGACGTGCTGGAAGGCGACGTCTGGGCGGCGATCGCCTCCGTGCGCGTCGGCGACAAGCGGTTGCGCGAGATCGCCGCCAAATACGGCACGGCGACCTTCGAGCGCGCCATGGAATCCTTCATGGATTTCGGCGAGAAGGTGTCGCGCGCAGCGCTTGCCGAACTGCCCCAGGGAACGTTTGAACTGTCGGAAGAGCAGGACGACGGCCGGACCTTCAACGTCAAGATCACCATCGGGCCGGACGAGTTCCTTGTCGATCTGCGCGACAATCCCGACCAGTCGAACAATCCGGTCAACACCAGCCGCGACGGCGTGATGGTGGCGGCGCAGATGATCTTCAAATCGCTGACGGACCCCTATTCGCCGGCGAATGGCGGCTCGTTCCGGCCGATCAATCTGCTGACGCGCGAGGGCTCGGTTTTCCATGCGAAGGAGCCGGCGCCGATCGGCTTCTATTACGAGATCGAACTTCGGGTCTACGACATCATGTGGCGGTGTCTCGCCGCGCATATGCCGGATCGCCTCGCGGCCGGCCATTTCGCATCCGTTTGCGGCACGTTCATCGGAGGCATTCATCCGGACACCGGGCGGCAGTACACGATCATCGAACCGCAGCTAGGCGGCTGGGGCGCGAGCCGCCAGGGCGACGGCAACAGCGCCGTCTTCTGCGGTTTCCACGGCGAGACCTATAATTGCCCTGCCGAGATCAACGAAGCTCGCAACGGGCTCTATGTCGACCAGCTGCGGCTGAACATGGAGCCGGGCGGCGAGGGCAAGTTCACCGGCGGGCGCGGCATCGTGATGGATTACCGGGTGCGCGCCGACAACGGCTTTCTCACCGCCGGCTACACACGGTCGAAATTCCCGGCCTGGGGCGTCGAGGGCGGCCATGACGGCTCGCCCAACTATGTCGAGTTTCGGCCAAAGGAGGGAGAGCCGGAGCGGTTCGCCTTCGTGTCGGGTCTCGCCACGCATCGCGACGACGTCATTCGCGTCGTTACCGGCAATGGCGCCGGATTGGGCGATCCGAAGGAGCGCGATCCGGACAAGGTGCGCAGCGACGTGAAGAACGGGCTTTTAAGCGCCGAACGGGCTCTCGAGGTCTACGGCGTCAAGGTCTGAGCGAAAACGGGAGGAACGGACATGGCCAATGCGCCTGTGAAGATCATGTATCTCAACCCGATCGGGCACAGCGGCGATGACGGAATCTTCGCCGACATGGCGCGCGAACGAAAGCTGCCCGGCACGGAGGTGCATGTTGCGTCGCTTCCTGCGACGGACGGCGCGTTCACGCATATCGAGTACCGATCCTACGAGGCGATCGTCACGCGCGGCATCATCCGCGCGGTGCGGGCGGCTGCGCGCGAGGGGTTCGATGCGCTTGCGATCGGCTGCTTCTACGATACGGCGCTGCATGATGCGCGCGAGATCTCCGGCGAGATGGTGGTGACGGCGCCCTGTTTCGCCTCCTGCGAGATCGCGGTCAGCCTCGCCAACCGGTTCAGCGTCATCGTTGGGCGGCGTAAATGGGTCGACCAGATGGAGGGAAATGTCCGCGACTACGGCCACGGCGCCCGGCTTTCGGGCTTCTATCACGTTGAGCTCGGGGTCAACGATTTCCAGACAGACCATGACCGCACCGCGCAATGCCTGCTCGACGCCGGCCGCAAGGCGGTCGAAGACGATTATGCAGAGGCGCTGATCCTCGGCTGTACGCTGGAGGTCGGGTTCTACACGGAACTGGAAAAACTGCTCGGCGTGCCGGTGATCGATCCGTCGATCGCAGCGCTGAAACGCGCCGAATATGCGGCGCTTCTGAAACGCCAATGCGGCTGGAAACCGAGCAGGAAATGGTCCTGCGAAGCGCCGCCTGAAGAGGAAATCGCCCGTTTCGGCGGGTTCGACGATGGCGAGGCCTTCGGCAACCGCATCGTGGTCGAGGCTGCGTCCGCGGTGAGCGAAGCAGCCTGATAGAATCAGAGAAAAGAGGAATGAGATGAGCGAAAAAATGCAGGCGCTGCGCGCGGCGATGGCGCAGAATTCGGTGGATCTGGCGGCGCTCGGGCCGGGACCCAACATGCACTGGCTGCTTGGTTTCCATCCGCATGCGGACGAAAGACCCTGCATGCTGTTGGTCGGTCCGGAGAAAGAGGCGTTTCTGATGCCGGCCCTCAACGCCGAAGGTTCGCGGGAATCGACGGATATCGCGTTCTTCGAATGGGATGACGCGGACGGCCCGGCCGACGCGCTCGAAAAGACGCTGGCGCATGTCGGCGCCAAAGGCGCGCGCAACGTCGTCATTGACGAGACGATGCGCGCGGATTTCGCGCTGTCCGTGCTCGACGCGCTGCCGGGCGCCAAACATCACTTTACCGACACGACCGTTGGTCCGCTGCGGATGAGGAAGAGCGAGGCCGAATTCGCCGAACTGAAGATGAACGCCGGCATCGCCGACAAGGCCATGCAGGCCGCTTTCAACGCCATCCGGCCCGGCATGCGCGAGCTGGAAGCGGCCGACATCATCGGCAAGGTTTTCGACGAACATGGCGCAAAGCCGCTGTTCCGGATCGTCGGCGCCGGCCGCAATGGAGCGTTTCCCCATCACCATACTGGCAATACCGTGATCCGCGAGGGCGACGCCATCGTCATCGATATCGGCGCGCAGAAAGGTGATTTTTCCTCCGACATCACGCGCATGGTGGTGGTGGGCGAAAGTCCGGAAGGGTACGAAGACGTGCACGCCGTTGTGGAAGCCGCCGTGCAGGCCGCTCTCGCGGCTTCCCGTCCGGGCGCGCGGGCGCGCGACGTCGATCAAGCGGCCCGGGATGTGATCACGGCCGCCGGATACGGCCCGTATTTCGTACATCGCACCGGCCATGGCATGGGCATCGAACCTCATGAGCCGCCATGGGTTACATCGACTTCCGAGACGATCCTTGAACCCGGAATGGTGTATTCCATCGAGCCCGGCATCTACCTGCCGGATCGTTTTGGCCTCCGGCTCGAGGATATCGTCTTCCTGCGCGAGGACGGTCCGGAAATCCTGTCGGAGCTTCCGCGCGACGCATTCCGGGCGGGGTGACGTCATGACAGCCGGAACCGCCACGGATCAGTTCACCGCCTCGGTGATCCAGGCGAGCCTCGTCGCCGCCGCCGACGAGATGTTCGCCGTTTTGAGAAAAACGGCGATGAGCCCGATTATCTACGAGGTGCTTGATGTCGGCACGGGCGTCACCGACGCCGACGGCGAACTGGTGAGTTCCGGCGCGGGCATTCCGACATTCGTCGGCGTGCTCGACAAGGCGGTCAAGCGGATTGTCGAACTGCACGGCAGGGAGACGATTCTGCCAGGCGACATGTTCGTGACCAACGATCCCTATTATGGCGGGGTCACCCATCTCAACGACGTGGTGATCGCGCTTCCGGTGTTCACGGACGGAAAACTGATCGCCTGGACGGCCTCCATCGCGCACTGGAACGATATTGGCGGCCGGGTGGCCGGCTCCATGTCGACGGAAGCGAGCGAGATATTCCAGGAGGGCCTGAGACTGCCCGCCGTGAAGCTGATGCAGGACGGCAAGCCGATCGCCGCCGTCTTCGACATCATATCCGCCAATTCCAGGCTTCCGGATTTTGCCCGTGGCGACCTCTGGGCGCAGGTCGCCGCGTCCCGCATCGCCGAAAAGCGGCTTGTCGAACTGGTCGCGACCTATGGCGCGGCAGCGTTTGAAGCGGCGCTCGACATGCTCTTCGAGGAAGGCGAGCGGCGCGCCCGGGCAGGCCTTGCGACGCTTCCGGAAGGGACTTACGCAATTGAGGAAGAGCAGGATGACGGCGCGATCTGGCGCGCGTCGATCACCGTCTCCAGCGATGCCTTCACGGTGGATCTTCGCGGCAATCCGGAGCAGCGGGCCGCTCCTTACAACACCAGCCGCGACGGCGCGGTGATTTCCGCGCAGATGATTTTCAAGGCGCTGTCCGATCCGACGCTCTTCGCCAACGCCGGTTCGTTCCGGATGCTGGAAGTGCTGACGTCGCCGGGCACGATTTTCCATGCGACGGGGGTCGCGCCGCACGGATATTATTTCGAAACCCGGATACGGCTCTACGACATGCTGTGGCAATGTATCGCCAGGGCGATGCCGGACCGGTTGCCGGCCGGCCATTTCGCGTCGATCTGCGGCACGGTGATTGCCGGCAGTCATCCGGACCACGGCCGTCGCTTCACCATGGTGGAGCCGCAGATGGGCGGCTGGGGCGCCACGGCCGAGCGCGACGGGCTGGACGCGATGTATTCCTGCAGTCACGGCGAAACCTTCAACTGTCCGGTCGAGATCGCGGAGACGCGGTATGGGCTGGACGTCCAGTACAAGAAGCTCAACGACAGCGAGGAGGGTCGTGGTCTCCACAGGGGAGGCAAGGGGCTTTCGCTCGCCTACACGCTCAGAGGTCCGGCGCTGCTTTCCGCGGGCTATAGCCGCACCAGACAGCCGGTCTGGGGGCTGAATGGCGGTGAAGCGGGCGGAACGAACGGATTTGCAATCCGCCGCCGCGACGGGACGACGACCGGTCACGCATTCGCCAGCGGCGTGGAACTGGAGGCGGGAGACACGGTGCTCATCCATACTGCCAATGGCGGCGGCTGGGGGGATGCTTGAATATCGGTGAATAGCCGTTATGCCCGCCACTGAAATATGAACGTCATACTCGCGGTTTAACCAGTGCGGAACAGTTCAGTTTCCGACAAACCACGAGGACGATTCCATGAAAAGACTTGCACTGTCTCTCGTTGCCGCCGCGGTGATCGCCGGCCAGGCAATGGCCCAGGATGTTTCCGGCAAGCTGGTGCTCTACACATCGCAGCCGAACCAGGACGCCCAGGCGACCGTCGACGCTTTCAAGGCGAAGTATCCGGACGTCGACGTCGAGTGGATTCGCGACGGCACAACGAAGGTCATGGCGAAGCTCAGGGCCGAGTTCGAGGCCGACGCGCCGCAGCCGGACCTGCTTTTGATCGCCGACATGGTGACCATGGAAGGCCTGAAGCAGGAAGGCCGCCTGATGGCGCACGAAGACGCCGACATCTCGGCCTACGATCCGGCGATCATGGACGACGACAAGACCTATTTCTCCACCAAGCTGATCACGACCGGCATCGTCTACAACGCTGACGCGCCGATGAAGCCGACCTCCTACAAGGATCTCCTGAAACCGGAAGCCAAGGACAAGCTGGCCATGCCTTCGCCGCTCACATCGGGCGCCGCGACGATCCATATGGCCGCGATCACCGCCAATCCCGAGCTTGGCTGGGATTTCTATGAAGGCCTGGCCTTGCAGGGCGCCAATCCGCAGGGCGGCAATGGCGGGACATACAAGGCGATCGCCGGCGGCGAGAAGCTGTACGGTTTCGTTGTCGATTTCCTGCCGATCCGCAACAAGCTGGACGGCGCGCCCGTCGAGTTCGTTTTCCCGACCGAAGGCGTATCGGCTGTGACCGAACCGGTGGCGATCCTGTCGACCGCCAAGAACCCGGCCGCCGCCAAGGCGTTCGTCGATTTCCTGATCTCGAAGGAAGGCCAGGAACTGGCCTCGAGCCAGGGCTATCTGCCGGCGCATCCGGACGTCGCTCCGCCGGAAGGCTTCCCGGCCCGCGACCAGATCAGGCTTCTGCCGTTCGATCCCGCAGACGCGCTTGAAAACGACACGCAGAACAAGATGAAGTTCACCGAGATCTTCGGTGGCTGACGGCCACACAAGACCAAAACTTTTCGACGGCGAGGGGCTGACCCTCGCCTTTCTTGCTTTCATTGCGGCGATCCTGTTCGGTCTGCCGCTTTTTCTGCTTCTGAAAACCGGATTGTCAGGTGACGCGGGCTGGTCGCTGACGCCCGTTTTCGAGGCGTTTCAAAGCCGCTCTGTGTTGCGGGCCCTTTGGAATTCGCTGGAAAGCAGCTTTCTTTCCGCGCTTCTGGCGCTGTTCATCGGCGCGGTGCTGGCGCTGATCGTCGGTCTCACGGATGTTCGCTGGAAGGCGGTGACCGTCTTTTTGATCCTGCTGCCGATGATGATCCCGCCGCATGTGACGGCGATCGCATGGATTCAGGCGCTCGGGCCCTCCAGCCCGGTTCTGCGCTGGCTGGGCCTTGCGCCGGAACTTGGCGCCACGCACCCGATCTATTCGCGGGAAGGGCTGGTTTTTCTGCTCGCCGTCCAGCATTCGCCGCTGGTGTTTCTGGTCGTTCGCGCCGGCCTGCGCGGACTGCCGCGCGATCTGTTCGACGCGGCGCGGGTGAGCGGCGCCGGCGCGCTGATGCTGGGCCACAGGATATTGCTGCCGCTGCTCTTGCCGTCTCTCGTGGCCGGCTTTGCGCTCGCCTTCGTTTCAGCGCTCGGCAATTTCGGCATCACCGCGCTGATCGGCATTCCGGCGCGGTACACGACGCTGCCGGTGCTGATCTGGAGGCGTCTGGCGAGCTTCGGACCTGACGTGCTTGGCGATGTGGCTGTACTGGCCGTCATCGTGGCGATTGTGGCGATCTTTGCGGTCACGATGCAGATCCTGTGGCAGAACCGGACGCGGCTTGGCCTTGTCGGGCAAAGCGGCCGGCCGCTGGAGATCGCGCTCGGGCGCTGGCGACCGGCGATGGAAATCCTGCTCGCGGCGGTGATCGCTGTGACGCTCGTTCTGCCGCTGTCCTCGCTGATCGCCACTTCGCTGGTCAAGACCTATGGTTTGCCGCTGGCGTTCGAGACCTTCACGCTCGACAATTTCACCGAGATCCTGTTCCGGCAGTCCGTGACCGTCAGGGCCTTCGCCAATTCGACTTTGATTGCGGGCTGCGCGGCCGCGCTGCTTGCCTTCTTCGCCATCCTGATCGGCTACTATATGCAGAAACGCGGACGCAGCCGGTGGCTTGCGGGCGGCGTGGCTGGTATGGGCGACATCGCCTACGCCATTCCCGGACTGGTGATATCGATCGGCTTCATCCTCGCCTTTATTCGGCCGCTGCCGCTGATCGACCGGTCACTCTATGGAACGGGCGGGATCATCCTCATCGCCTATCTCTGCGCATTCTTCGCCATTGCGCTGAAGCCGGTCGGCGCGGCCTACGCCCAGCTCGATCGTTCGCTGGACGACGCAGCGCGCGTCTCCGGCGCGCGCTTTTACCTGCGCATTCGGTCGGTGTTCTTTCCGCTGATTTTGCCGGCCGCGGCGTCGGGCGCGATCCTGGTGTTCCTGACCGCCTATAACGAAGTGACGGTGTCGGCGCTTCTTTGGTCGACCGGCAACGAGACCATTGGCACGACGATCTTCAACTATGAGGACGGCGGCTACACGACGCTGGCCTCCGCGATGGCGAGCCTGACGGTTCTGGCGACGATCGTCCTGATGCTCGGGCTTAATCTTGCCTCCGGAAGACTGCCGGCCGGCGTCATTCCCTGGCGCAACGACTGAGCAGACTGTCACATTTCCCACCCGCGCAGACGCGCGGATCGCTGGATGCCGGATCACGTCCGGAATGAGGTTAAGTATATGAAAATAATGGAATATTCTAATTCTTGGCGGACTTGATGCGCAATCCGGAAAGTAACCGGCTCACCTTATCCCGGGAAGCGAACTCAGTCCGGTAGCAGCCAGGCCGAGCGGATCGCGACCGGAACGCTGTCGCCGGGCTTCGCCTTGCGATCGAGCGCGAGCGGCAGCGCCTCGTCGACGCCGTCGACTGTCAGCCGGGCCTCCCATACGCCGCCGCGATAGGCGATGGTCTTGACGTTGGCGGGAAGTCCGTCCGCGTCGACCGTCACGTCCGATGGGCGGATCACCGCGCGCGCTCTGCGGCCGGTCTTGTCGCGGGTTTCGACGGGAACGGGTTTGCCCGCAATCATCGCCGCGCCATTGCCGTTGTAGAGCGCCGGGACGATCGCGCTCTGGCCGACGAACCGGGCGACCTTCTCGCTTTCCGGGAACCGGTAGATGTCGTCCGGCGCGCCGACCTGGAGGAAGCGGCCGTTTTCCATGACGGCGATCCGGTCTGCGAGCGCCATGCCTTCGCGCTGATCGTGAGTAATGAAGAGCGTGGTGGCGCCGGCCATCCTGTGGAAGGCGGCCAGTTCTTCCTCCATCGCGGATCTGAGATGTGGATCGAGATTGGCGAGCGGTTCGTCCATCAGGATCGTGTCCGCATTGCCGGCCAGACAACGGGCAAGGGCGACGCGCTGACGCTGACCGCCCGAGAGTTCGGACGGTTTGCGCTCCTCGAAACCGGTCAGCGAGACGGCGTCGATCTGACGTGCGGCGATATTGTGGGCCTTGCGCTTGCCGAGGCCGGCGGCCTTGACGGGAAAGGCGACATTGTCGACGACCGTCATGTGTGGCCACAGCGCATAGGACTGGAAGACCATTCCGACGCGGCGCTCTTCAGGCGGCAAATGCAGGTTGGGGCCTGCGACCGGTCTGCCGTTGATCAGGATTTCGCCGGAATCCAGCGTCTCGAGCCCGGCGATCAGCCGCAGCAGGGTTGTCTTGCCGCAGCCCGAAGCGCCGAGTATGACGAAGAATTCTCCGTCTGCGATTTCCGCCGAGACGTCGTTGACGGCGACGTGCTTGCCGAAGGACTTGACTGCCGATCGTATCGATACCGACAAAATTTGCTCCAGTGTTGCGCCAATCGGGTCCGGGTACGAAATTTGTTCTTCAATTTTGTGACAGGTCTGGCGGCGCGCGGCAAATCCAGTTTATAAGTCCAACGTATCGTAAAAGCGTGAGGTCGATCATGGACATACGACAGATCAACGAGGAATATTCGGTTGCGGGCCAGATCAGCGTGGACGATCTGAAGGACATCAAGGCCGCCGGATTCAAGTCCATTGTCTGTCACCGTCCCGACGGAGAAGCGGCCGGACAGCCTGACTTCGCAGAGATCGAAAAGGCGGCGAAGGAGCTTGGCCTGGAAATGCGGCACGTTCCGGTCGGGCCGACGGGCGTGGGCTACGAGCAGGTGCAGGCCTTCGTCGACGCGCTCGACGAACTGGATCGCCCTATGCTCGGCTACTGCCGCTCCGGCGCGCGCTCCACAGCCATCTACCAGCAGACATTGCACATCCGCAACTGACCTGACTGGTCGGGGCGCGAACGCCCCGACGCGACTGCAATCAGGCTATGCGCTCCCTTTCCGCGCGGGCCTTGGCGCGCTTCTCCGCCAAGATGCGTTTCTGATAGCGCCCCTGCACGATTTCGACCGCCACAAGGGTGAACAGGACGAAGTAGAAGGTGGATTTGGCCATCGGCTCGATGGCGTATCCGAAGAAGTGCAGATGGCCGATATGGCCGCCATCCGACATCAGCATGACGCCGACGAGCAGCAGCACGAACAGGCCGAGCACCTCGTACATGCGGTTTTTCTGCAGGAAATTGGCGACCGTATCCGCCATCAGCACCATGAGCCCGCCGGAAACCACGATCGCGGCGGTCATGACGATGAAATGGTCGGTCAGCGCCACGGCCGACAGCACCGTGTCGAAGGAGAAGATCACATTCATGACGACGATCCAGAACAGGGCAGCGCGCACGGTTCGACGCGTATATTCCAGCTCGTGATGCTCGAGGTCCTCGACGCCGATCATGTGATAGATTTCCTTCATCGCCGTGTAGATCAGGAAGACGCCGCCGGCGAGAACGATCAGCGAGTGGCCGCTGATCGCTCCCGATATCCAGGGATGGTCGAGAACGAAAAGCGGCGCCTGCAGCAATTTGATAAGCTGAAGCACGACGAAGAGCAGTATGATCCTGAACACGATCGCCAGGATGATGCCGATCTTCCTGACCCAGGATTGCCGCGCCGGGTCCACCTGCTTCGCCTCGATCGAGATGTAGAGCAGATTGTCGAAACCCAGCACTGTTTCCAGCGCCGTCAGGATGAGAAAAGTCGTGAGATTGTCGAGGGTGAAGAGATCGGCCAGCATCGGCGGCTCCGCTTTACGTGTGTTCCTCAGTAAATGTTAGCAAAGTGATCGGGAAATGAACACTTGCATTGGATAACGCTCAAGCGAGCTCCGGGATCCCGTCAGCCCACGAAACAAAGTCGATCATCACCTGGCGGGCGCCCGGCTCGGCCGTTTCATTCAGTGTTTCGTGTCGCATATTCTCGTAGATGCGCCAGGAGACCTTTTCCATTCCGGCCGCCTGCATGCGCTTTGCCACACCTTCGATCGCCTTGCCGTTTTCCACGCCCGCGTCCTGTCCGCCTCCGGTCAGGTAGACGGGAAGTTTTTTCGGCAGGACCTGGATCATCTTGGGATCGGCGGCGCGCAGATTCATCGCGATGACGTCCCGCCACATCGATATGGAGACCTGCTCAGAACCGGTGCAAAGCGGGTCGGCCGCGTAGGCGGCGTTCGATTCGGCGTTGTGCGAGAGCCAGTCCTCGTAGATCTTGCGGTCTTTGATCTTTGCGGCCCAGGCGTCGATCGTCAGTTTCTGCAGGATGCGGCTTGGCGTGTCGGAGCCCTTGAGCATGCGTTCCACGCTGAGGATCGCCAACGCCGCGTGCGCGGGAAGACCGGCAGCAAAGCCGTGGTTGCAGGCGGCGAGACCGGCCTGGCGTCCGGGATGGGACAGGGCGAAATTGAAGGCGATGGCCGCTCCCATCGAATGTCCGAACGTGATCACCGGAACATCCGCGTAACGCTGCCGCGCATGCTCGTTGACGGCCAGAACATCGGCGATCACCAGTTTCCAGTTTTCGCCAGACGGTCCCTTGCCGAACATGCCGACGGATATGCCCGGAGCGACCGTTTCGCCATGGCCGCGATGGTCGTGGGCGAAGACGGCGAAACCGCGCTTGGCGAGAAACGACGCGAAATGCGCGTACCGGCCGGCGTGCTCTCCCATGCCGTGATTGATCTGAACGATCGCGCGACAGTCCTGCACAGGCTTCATATGCAGGAGATTGAGCGTTGCGCCGGTGGGCGACTCAAGACCACTTTTTTCGTCGAAATCAGGCATGGCCGGACAATGCCCGCAGGCGCTGCCGAAAACAACCGTTTATTCGTCTGCCGCGAGGGCGTTTTCTATGCCGTCGATCTGGGAGCCGAGATCGAATTCGAACGAGGACAACGCCTCGACGGACGTGTCTTCCGAAAAGCCTTCCGGATCCTGCCGGCGCATCACCTCGATCGCCTTGTCGCGTTCGATCAGGCTCCATTCGATCTGCGGCCGGAAAAGCTGCAGGGCCGCCTTCAGCCAGCGCGTCGTCAAGGCGAATTCGTCATTGTCGAGATCGAAATAGTCGAGCAGCCGGATGACCTCTTCGGCCGGATACTGCCATTCGGCCGCGACCCAGCGATTTGTGGTGAAAACCCGTATCGGAGTTCCCGAATGGTCGAATGAGATTGCGACGAGATGGCACAGGCCGCCATTCTCGAAATCGGGCTCGGGCGGCAATGCGATCGGTTCGACGCCCTCAGCGACATGTTCCGTGTAGACGAAGAGGTGAAAGTGGCCGTGCTCGGTCCAGGGCCGCGCTTCCTTGTCTTCCGCATGGGCGTGATAGAACCAGACCGCGCCCTTCTTCTTGTCGCGGACGTCTCCCGGCGGATAGTGCCGCCACATGGTGAAGGGGTCGGGGGAGGTGGAGCCCAGGACGTCGATCAGGATGTGCTTGTCCTGCTGCGCGGCCTCCTGAAGCACGCCGATCATGTCGTCGGCCGCTTTCTGCATTGCGAGCAGCCTGTCTTTGGGCAGGCTTGCGAAATCGATGCTGGCCTTGTCGCGTATCGTGATATTCATCTGTCCGGTTCCGCTACGCTTTGCTTATGCCAGAAATTGCAGGGAGCCGAAAGACACGGCTCCCGGCATAGCGCCGAATTAGTCTTTCTTCGCGCCACAAGCGCCGCATGCGCCACAAGCGCCACAGACTTTTTCCTTTTTCGATCCGCAGGCGCCGCAAGCGCCGCATGCGCCGCAGGAAGACCAGGCCGGGGTCGCTGCGACTGCAGCCGTCAGTCCGCCGCCAACGATCATCATTGCGAGTGCTTTTCTGGATTTGCCGTTCATGAGTATCTCCTCTGGAAATGACCGAAATCAGTTTCGGCACGCGCAATCTAGACGATCATTTCCTCACCTTTTCTCACGATGGCCGCGAACAAATTCACGCTTTTGCGAGAGCAAAGTGAAGTGGACAAGGATTTCGACCATGCCGCGGGGCTGTCTCGCCAGCATCGAATTTATGTTGCAATATGCTTTCAATTCACCGCGTCTCGCACTACAAGCAGCCAAAATTCCGAGCAATCAGTTACGAGGAAACACGCGCGCCATGGCACGCCAGTTCATCTACCATATGGCCGGCCTCAACAAGGCCTATGGCTCCAAGAAGGTTCTTGAAAACATCCACCTGTCTTTCTACCCCGACGCCAAGATCGGCATTCTGGGTCCGAACGGCGCCGGCAAGTCCACCGTGCTGCGCATCATGGCCGGGTTGGACAATGAATATACGGGCGAAGCCTGGGTCGCGGAGGGCGCGACCGTCGGCTATCTGCCGCAGGAGCCGCAGCTCGACGAGACGAAAACAGTCGCCGAGAACGTCATGGAAGGCGTTGCTGAAAAGAAGGCGATCGTCGACCGCTACAACGAACTGATGATGAACTATTCCGACGAGACGGCGGACGAGGGCGCTAAGCTTCAGGACATCATCGACGCGCAGAACCTGTGGGATCTCGACAGCCAGGTCGAAATGGCGATGGACGCGCTGCGCTGTCCGCCCGGCGAAAGCGCGGTCGACAATCTGTCCGGCGGTGAAAAGCGCCGCGTCGCGCTGTGCAAGCTGCTGCTCTCGCAGCCTGATCTGCTGCTGCTCGACGAACCGACCAACCACCTGGACGCGGAAACGATCGCCTGGCTTGAAAAGCATCTGCGCGAATATCCGGGCGCCGTGCTGATGATCACCCACGATCGCTATTTCCTCGACAACGTGACCGGCTGGATCCTCGAACTCGACCGGGGCAGGGGCATTCCCTATGAGGGCAACTACTCCGCCTATCTGGAAGCCAAGGCCAAGCGGCTTGTCCAGGAAGGCCGCGAAGAGGCCAACCGCCAGAAGGCGATGGCGCAGGAACAGGCCTGGATATCGTCCAGCCCGAAGGCGCGGCAGGCGAAATCCAAGGCGCGTATCCGCGCCTATAACGAACTGGTGGACGCAGCCGCCGATCGCCGCCCGGGCGACGCCCAGATCATCATTCCGGTCGGAGAACGCCTCGGCAACCAGGTGATCGACGTGGAAGACGTCAGCAAGGGCTATGGCGAGCGGCTGTTGATCGACGATCTGAGCTTCAAGCTGCCGCCGGGCGGCATCGTCGGCGTGATCGGCCCGAACGGCGCCGGCAAGACGACGCTGTTCCGTATGATCACCGGACAGGAAAAGCCCGACGATGGCGATGTGACGATCGGCGAAACCGTCGATCTCGGCTATGTCGATCAGAGCCGTGACGCGCTGGACGCCGGCAAGACCGTCTGGGAGGAAATCTCCGGCGGAAACGACATCATCAAACTCGGCAAGCACGAGGTCAATTCGCGCGCCTACTGCTCGAACTTCAATTTCAAGGGCGGCGACCAGCAGCAGAAAGTCGGCACGCTCTCCGGCGGACAGCGCAACCGGGTGCACCTGGCGAAGGTCCTGAAACAGGGGTCCAACGTCATCCTGCTCGACGAACCGACCAACGATCTGGACACCGAAACGCTGGCCGCGCTTGAGGACGCGCTGGAGAATTTCGCAGGCTGCGCCGTTATCATCAGCCACGATCGCATGTTTCTTGACCGACTGGCGACGCATATCCTGGCCTTCGAAGGCGACAGCCACGTGGAATGGTTCGAAGGCAACTTCGAGGATTACGAGAAGGACAAGATCCGCCGCCTCGGACCGGATTCCGTCAATCCGAAACGCGTCACCTACAAGCGGCTGACGCGGTAGGGGGCATCACTCCGTCACAAAAAGGGAGCCGACCATGGACATCATTCCCTCGCGCAAGATCAGCGGTGTGGTCGCCGGCGTTTTCGCGGCGCTTGGCGAAACATTCACCACCGAGCCGGTGGATCGGCTGGAACTGAGCTATGAAGGCATCGCCGGCGATCATCACGCCGGCATCCTTCGCAAATCCGGATCGCGCGAACCCTGGTATCCGCGCGGCACCGAGATGCGCAACGAGCGGCAGCTCACGATCCTGTCGCCGGAAGAACTGGCGGAAGCCGCCGCGATCATGGAAATCGAGCGGATCGCGCCCGAATGGATCGGCGGCAACATCACGATTGACGGGATCGCCAGCCTGTCGATGCTGCCGGCCGCGACGCTGCTGTTTTTCGAAGGCGGCGCGACCCTCAAGGTCGACTTCCAGAACGGGCCATGCCGGATATCGGGCAACGCCATCGCCGATCACTATCCGGACAAGGACCGCGCGACCCTGTCCCTGGGCTTCGTGCCGGCGGCCAAACGCAAGCGTGGCCTGCTTGCCTGGGTCGAGAAACCGGGCGTGATTGAGCCGGGTGAAAAGATGTACGCGCAACTCCCCGAACAGTGGATCTACACCGGCTGACGAGAGCCGCGCCGCGGATTCTGTTTGCGCCACACAATATTGCTGTTGCGACACGTCTCGAAATCATATAAAGATATGTTTATGTGATTGAATGGCGTCGCAGCGTTGATTGCAGGTTGAGACCCGGTTCCAGCCGATTGCCGCGACCAAAACGGGGAATCGATGCTCGACAGTCGGAAACTCAGCCTGGACAGGACTGTGGACGTGCTCAAGGCCGCTGGCGAGCCGACGCGCATGCGCCTGCTTGCGCTGATGCTCGAAGGCGATCTGACCGTCACCGACATGACGGAGATCCTCGGCCAGTCGCAGCCGCGCATTTCCAGACATCTCAAACTGCTCGGCGAAGCGGGACTGGTGGAGCGCTACCAGGAAGGCGCCTGGGCGTATTTTCGCCTTGCCTCCGAAGGGCTTGCCGGCGAACTGGCGCGGCAGGTCATTCAAAGCGTTTCCCCCGCCGATGCGCTTCTGCAAAGGGACGGAGAGCGGCTGGAGGCGGTGAAGGCCGCCCGCGCGGCGCGCGCGCAGGAATATTTCAGCCGCAATGCGGCAAGCTGGGACGAACTGCGCTCCCTGCATGTGTCCGACGAGCAGGTCGAGGCGGCGCTGGTCGAGCTGGTCGGCTTGACGCCCTTTGACTCCATGCTCGATCTGGGAACCGGCACTGGACGGATCCTGCAGCTTTTTTCCGGCCTTTACCGGCGCGGCATCGGCGTCGACGCCAGTCGCGACATGCTGGCCGTCGCCCGCGCCCATATCGACAGGGAGGGCGTGTCCCACGCCTCCGTGCGTCATGCGGATATTCTCAACCTGCCGCTTGATCGCGACTCCTTCGATCTCGTCACGATCCATCAGGTGCTGCATTTTCTGCAGAATCCGGAAGATGCGATTGTCGAGGCCGCGCGCATGCTTGCGCCCGGCGGACGCATGATCGTCGTGGATTTCGCGCCGCACGAACTCGACGTCCTGCAGAAGGAACACGCCCATGTTCGTCTCGGCTTTGCGTCCGACGTAATGTCGGGCTGGCTGAAGGACGCAGGTCTGACGGTTGAAAAGACAGTCAGCCTGACGCCCGGCAAGAACAGCGGCGAGAAACTGACGGTAACAATCTGGCTTGCCCGCGATCCGCGCCTGCTGATCGCCGACAACGCCGCACTCTCACCCCAAGCGAAAGGAACTGCCTGATCATGTCCACATTGCACAGATCGGCCCCGGCTCTGCTCGGCAAAGCCATGAACGTATCGTTCGAATTCTTCCCGCCGCGCAGCGGTGACATGGAAAGTCAGCTCTGGGAAAGCGTCATGCGGCTTGCGCCGTTCAATCCGGATTTCGTTTCGGTGACCTATGGCGCGGGCGGCTCGACGCGTCAGCCGACGCTTGCGACGGTTCGCCGCCTGCTTTCGGAAACCGAGCTGAAGCCGGCGGCCCATCTGACCTGCGTGAACTCGACGCGGGACCAGGTCGACGCGGTCGCGCGTGAATTCTGGAACGCCGGCGTGCGGCACTTCGTGGCGCTGCGCGGCGATTCACCCGACGGCGTCGGCAAGCGCTATCGTCCGCACCCCGACGGCTACGGAAACGCCGCCGAACTGGTGGCCGGGCTGAAGGCCTTCGCCGATTTCGAGATATCCGTGTCGGCCTATCCGGAAAAGCATCCCGAAAGTCCTGACTTCATGACCGATATCGACATGCTGAAACGCAAGGTCGACAACGGCGCGACGCGGGCGATCACCCAGTTCTTTTTCGACAATGACAGCTATGAGCGGTATGTCGAGCGGGTGCGCCGGGCCGGAATCTACATTCCGATCGTGCCGGGCATTCTGCCCATCCATAATTTCGGTCAGGTGGCGGAGTTCGCCGGCCGGTGCGGCGCCTCGATACCCGACTGGCTTGCGAAACGCTTCGAGGGACTGGACAATGATCCGCAGACCCGGGCGCTTGTTTCGGCCACGGTCGCGGCGGACCAGGTCATGGACCTCGTCGAGCGCGGCGTGCAGGATTTCCATTTCTATACGATGAACCGGGCGCAGCTCGTCTATGCGATCTGCCATCTTCTGGGGCTGCGCGCTCCGGTGACAGGAACCCCGGTGACCGGCAACGCCGCCGCGTAGCTGATTTTGTAAATAATCCGGAAATGAGGACGGGGGCGGCTTGCGCCACCCCCGTTTTACCTGCTGAAACTGTGGAGCCCGGTTTCGGACTCATGCCACCCATGTGTTCTTTTTAGAGAAACAGCATGACCAAGATGAACAAGAACGCTGCACCGATCATCAGGACATTCACCGATCGCGTTAGTCCCATAGCTGACCTCCTTGAGGTTTACAGTCGAATGCTATGACGGAATGCGCGGTGTTGAAAAGAAAAATAGTTGCTGCAATGCGATATTAGCGGGAATAACCGCCCCCTTAAGGGGTGCTAACGCCATGAAATCAATCGCATTCCTGTGGCGCCAGAAAAATGTGGAACATGGGGACAGATTCACGCAATTTTTGCAGGTGCGAATCGATCTCGTGGCGATTTTGTGACATTTTTTCACATCCGCCGAGGAATAATGATTCTGTAACGCACTGAAATCATGTGTGAAATCTTCGCCTGCGAAACAATCTTCCATCAATGACGAGGAGTCCGGCCGCAATCAGGGCGAGGCCGAGCGCGGCGTGGGGCGTGAGCGTTTCCCCGAGAAACAGGACGCCCAGCAGGATGGCGCTCGGCGGCACCAGAAGCGTGACCAGCGATCCGTTGGTGGCGCCGGCGTCAGCGATAATGCGGAAAAACAGAATATAGGCGACCGATGTCGACAGCACCGCCAGGAGGACGATGGCGCCGACCACCTCGATCGGCGGAACGGCGAGCGTCCATGGCTGGTCGATGGCGCAGATCAGCGGAATCATGATGATGGACGATGCGCTGAGCTGTCCCGTGGCGACGACCGTGGGCGCCACGCCGCGAAACGATTTGGCGAATGTCGCTGCAAATCCGTAGCTGACGGCGGCGCCGACAATGGCGAGTTGGGCCCAGATATGGGCGTCGAATCCGGAGAGCGCCGACGGGCCTGTCAGAACCAGAACGCCGACGAGACCCAGGACGCATCCCAGCATTTTCGTCGTCGTCATCTTCTCGTCTTCGGTGAGGACATTTGCGATGACAAGAGTCCAGAGCGGGGTGGTTGCGTTGAGAATCGCCGCCAGGCCCGCGCCGATCTGTGTCTGGCCCATGAAGATCAGCGAAAACGGGATGACGTTGTTGATTGCGCCGAGAACAAGAAAGGAGCGCCAACGTGCTGCAAGTGTCCGATAGAGCCCGTTGCGCCCGCGCAGGTACAGATGTAGCGCGATCGCGGCCAGAACCACGCGCAGGAAAACCAGGGTGAGCGGCGGCACCCAGACAACGGCGGTCCGCGCAAAAAAGAACGAGGCGCCCCAGATCAGCCCGAGTGCGACAAGCATCAGCCAGGTGGAAAGCGTCAATCGGTTTTGCATGAGTCTCTCTTGCTTTGTGGGCCTGACGTTAACCGAACCTGTAATTGAAACAATCCGCTTCTTGCGCTTCAAATCGGGCGTTACTGTTTTAAAGGCCACAATTAAAGCAACGAAATCATGATCCTAAGGCACGAGATCACTTGTCGCGCGCAAAACGGCGTGCAAGACTTGCACGTGTGCATCCGCGAAAGGAGCCGAAACCCGCAAGATGGATCATACAGCCGCCGCCGAACACGCAGCACAGGGCGCCGCACTCAGCAATATCGCCTTTGTCGCGGCGATCGCGGGCCTCCTGGGACTCGGCCTGATCATACTGCGTCAGCCGCCGCTCGTCGGCTTCATACTTGCAGGCATGGCTTTGGGGCCGACAGGTTTCGGGGTCATCCCCAGCTCCACCTACGTCAACGTGCTGGCGGAAATGGGCGTTCTGGTGCTGTTGTTCTTCATCGGCATCGAATTGTCGCTCAAGGCCTTCGTGCTCACCCTCAAACAGGCGGTGCTGGTGTGTGGCGGGCAGATCGCGGCGGCGGTCTCGGTCGGACTGCTGATCGGTTACGCGATCGGTTCATCGATTGCAGAAGGCATCATCCTCGGCTTCATCATCGCGCTTTCCAGCACCGTTGTGGCGATGAAGATGCTGGACGAGATGGGCGTGCTGCGCGGCGAAGAAGGCCGGGTGGCGATCGCCGTGCTCATCGCCCAGGACCTCGCCGTGGTGCCGATGCTGGTCTTCGCGTCGAGTTTTGGGGGCGAGTCCGTCAACTATACGGTCGTCACACTGAAGATCGTGATCTCGGTGGGGCTTCTCGGCGGCCTTTTGTGGTGGCTGGGATCGCGCGGAAAACTGCGCGTGCCCTATACCGAGAAGATCGAGCGCAATGTGGAAATCGTCGCGGTCGGGGCGCTGGCGATTTGCTTCACCGCCGCTTCGCTATCGGGCCTTGCGGGATTGTCGCCAGTTTACGGCGCGTTCCTGGCGGGCATCCTGATCGGCAATTCGACGCTCAGAAGCCGCGTCATACCCGTCATCGAACCGATACAGAGCGTGCTTCTCGTCATATTCTTCCTGTCGATCGGACTGCTGATCGATCTGTGGTTCATCTGGGACAATCTTCTGATCGTGCTGCTGGCGTGCCTGATCGTGATCGCAGCGAAGTCGGTTCTGAATATCGCCCTCCTGCGGCTGACGGGTTCTGATCCCCGCACGGCGCTGGTCGCCGGCCTGTCCATGGCGCAGATCGGCGAATTCTCCTTCGTGCTGGCGGCCGCCGGGATGAGCGCGCACATCCTGCACGACGACACCTATCGGCTGGCGATCGCCGTGACGGCTATATCGTTGCTGGTGTCGCCGGTCTGGGCGGGGCTCATGCATCGCATCGAGGATCTCGCCGCGTCGCACATCACGTCCTATCGCGTCGCGCTTCGGGAGGCCTATGCGCGAGAGATCGAAGAGATGCAGCGCGGCCGCATGGTGATCGATGTGGCGATATTCCACACGCGGCTACGGTACCGCGCGGTTCGGCTAGCCGTCTATCACCGCCGCGCGGCGCGCCAGGAGGCGGCGGCGGCGAAATACGCCGATCCCGCAAAAGACGAAGCGGCGGAACCGGAAAAGACCGACGAAAAGGTCGATTGAGTTCTTATTGCAGTCGTGACAGCAGTTGCGGGGTTGGCCATGCGTCGGCAGGCATGCCGAGCCGAAGCTGTTCCTGCTGGACGGCGTTGCGGGTGCCGCTGCCGAGAATGCCGTCAATCTTGCCGACATCGTAGCCGCGGGCCTGGAGAATGGTCTGCAATTGCTTCATCTGGGCGTCGCTCAGTCCGGTTTCCGGATTTCCGGCGTCGTAGCGCTGGGCGCCGCCAAGACGGGTCGCGAGATAGGCGGCCGTCGTGGTGTAGATCAGCGACTGGTTCCATTCGAGATAGATCGCGAAATTCGGATAGACCAGAAACGCCGGTCCCTTGCGCCCCTGAGGCAGAAGCAGGGAAGCCGGCAGGGAGCCTGACGGAAAAGCGCCGTTGCGCGCCTTCACGCCCATCGCCTGCCACTGGCTGACGGGCAGGGTCTGGTCAATGCCGGATTTCGACCAGTCGAGATTGGAGGGAACCGTGACCTCCTGCATCCAGGGTTCGTTCGGTCGCCATCCGAGATGGTGGATGAAAGCCGCCGCCGTGAGGATGGCGTCTGGCGCGCTTGTCTTCAGGTTGACGTGCCCGTCGCCGTCGCCGTCGCGGCCGTAGCGGATAATATCTTCCGGCAGCAACTGCACCTGGCCGATCTCGCCGGCCCAGGCGCCCGTCGTCCTGGCCGGATCGAGATCTCCGTGCTGGACCATCTCGATCGCGGCGATCAGTTGCGGGCGAAAGAGTTCCGGCCGGCGGCAGTCATGGGCGAGCGTCACAAGGGCGTTCATGGTGTTGAAATCGCCCTGGACCGCGCCGAAATCGGTCTCCAGCGCCCAGAAGGCGGTGATGACTTCCGGCGGAATGCCGTATTCCCGCTGGGCCTGCGCAAACACGTTGGCGTATTTGCCCATATTCGCCTTGCCGTGCTGCATGCGGTAGCCGCTGACGGAGCGCTTGGAGAATTCCAGGAATGTCTGTTTGAAGACGCCCTGGGCCCGGTCGCGGCTCAGCACCGTCTTGTCGATGCGCGCGTTGGCGAGCGCCTGGTCTGCGACGCGCGGCGGCACGCCTTTAGCAACCGCTTCCTGCTTGACGCCCGCGAGAAAGGAGCCGAGATCGCCCCCGCAGGTCTGCGCCTGTGCGATGCCTGTTGCGAACTGGCAGGCGAAGATCAGGGCGGTTGCTGCGGCGAGTCTGTTCAGGCGAATCATGAATTCCTCCGGAAGGGTGGCGGTCTGTTTATCGTCGGATTGTGGCCGCGCTCAGAGCGCGGAAGCGGAAACCCACTTGAGCCAGTCCTTGCGGTCGCCTGCAAAGACGTTGATGTCGGTGTCGCCCTGGATGCCGGGCACGATGCCTGTTCCGGTGTATTGCCAGAAATGCCAGTCGCGCTGGGCATAGATGTTGTCGGGATGATCGGCGACGGAACGGACCCAGAAGGTGTAATCGGAGAAGTGACCCACCAGGTTTTCACGATGGAAATCCACCGTCGTGTAGATCATCGGCTTGCGGCCGTAATGCGCCTCGACGCGATCCATGAAGATCTTCATGTTCCTGCGCACTGTGGCCGGGTCGGGACGTTTCTTGCAGGTGGGCGAGGCGTGGTTCCATTCGATGTCGAGCACCGGCGGCAGTGCGCCGCGTTCCTTCGGCGTGTTGCGAATGAACCATGCCGCCTGCTTTTCCGGCGTCGTGCAGAAATAGTAGAAGTGGTATGCGCCGCGCGGAATGCCGGCCTGCCTGGACTGGCGCCAGTACTCGTCGAAACGGTCGTCCTTCAGGTCTCCGCCTTCGGTCGCCTTGATATAGGCGAAGTCGATGCCGGATTTGCGCAGCTTGCGCCAGTCGATATCCGCCTGCCATTTGGACACGTCGACGCCGTGCACCTCATGGCGGGCCGGATGGTTCTTGCCGAAATTCTGCGGGTCGCGGTCGCCATAGCGCATCGGCGACGGCGCCTTGATGTCGTCGAAGCTGTATTCGTAGGTCGTGCATGCCGCCAGCATGAAAAGCAGGGGTGCGAAAATGAGCGCGCGTCGACGCATGGCGAACCGTCCAATTCGGTTGGCGATAACCGGCTCCGGCAGTAATAATGCAGATTCTCGTCAGTGAAAAGGCGTATTCAAGCCTGCGAGACAATCATATGCCAAGTATAACCGCGGTAGAGCCGTTCGCTTCTGGCCTTCAATCCGGCCTTTTCGGCCTTGCCTTCTACTACATCGAAAAGGGTTGCTCGCGGGTTAACGTGGAAGCGCGCAAGCCAGGCGTGAAGTGCGGATCTGAAGAGGGACGGCAGCCGTTCCTGCTGACCGAAATCCACGATGTGCAGGGAGCCCTGCGGCGACAGCGCCGCCATTGCGGCGTCGATCGTCTCTTCCCAGGCGGGTATCATCGACAGCGCATAGGAAATGAAAACCCGGTCGAAACGGGGCTTTCCGAACAGCGCCTCCGTGTCGAAGCCGGAGGCGTCGCCCTGGACCAGCCTCATCTCCAGACCTGAGCGTCGCGCCGTATTGCGCGCCGACGCCAGCATCTCGGCGGAGATGTCCAGCCCGTGCAGGCGGGCGTTTGGCCAGCGTTTCGCAACGGCTGCGAGGTTGCGGCCCGTTCCGCATCCGAGCTCCAGAACGTCCGCGCCCTGAGGCATCTCCATCGCCTCGATCATCCGGTCGCGGCCAAGCAGGTAATATTTCCGTGACAGGTCGTAGATATGCCGTTGATGACGATAGGTCCCGTCCATCAGCTCAGCATGGGCGGCCGAACTCATGAGGCGCGCTTCTCGTAGAGATGGAAGCCGCCATAGATCGCCGACCGGTCCCGGCGGCAACAGGTTTCGGATTCCGTCTCGCGGTAATTCCACTGGTCGAGGATGGCCGCGTCGACGCGGCCGGGCAGAATGGTCGGGGCGCCGGCGGTGCGGAATATGACGCGCGCGCCGGTATCGGCCGTGCGGGTGATTTCCGACCAGAGTTCGTTGAGTTGTGCGTCGCTCATCCAGTCCTGGGCGTCGAGCAGCACATAGCGGTCGAGGGACGCGGCGGGCTTGTGCCTTAGGAAATCGGTGAAGCCGATATGATTGACGGAGACGTTGTCGGCCAGATCGCGGATCGTCTCGTAGTGGTCTTCCTGCAGGTAGGCCGGCAGTTCAGCCGCGCCGTGCTCCGGATAGCGGCGCGCGAAGGCCTGCCATGCGAAGTAGTTTTCCTTGAGGGGGAAGTGACAGGCGAGTTTCTCGAGCCGCGCCTTGAGCACTTCGGCCATCGTTTCTTCACCGGCGAGCAGTTCGTCATATTGCGCGGGCGGAATGCCGAGGCCGAACAGCGACGCCTTGCGGCCGGTCATCCATTTGACCAGCGGCTTTTCGAATAGCGGCGCAAGCCGGTCGTCGAAGAACCGGCGCTGCTCGCGCAGGCTGCCGGACTGCATGATTTCGGCCGGGTCGACGCCGTGCAGACGGGCGATCAGGTGGCCGGTTGCGATGAACCAGCCGAGAAGGCCGCCCTTGTAGAAGTTGCCGTTGAAGGCTTCGATGCGCCGCCGGCCCTTGATGGTCCGGCGCTCCCAATAGGATCGCGACGCCGGATCGAGATGCGGAGCGATGTGCTGGTCGTAAATGGCCGAGTTGCCGCGCTGGTTGTCCCTGGCGAAGAAGCTCAGGACCTCGCTGTGGCCCGGCAGGCGCCGCATGGCGGTGAGCTTCATGCGGTTGAGCGCAATATGCGCCTTGTTCAGATCGACGACGTCAATGCTTTCCGGCCGCGCGGTGAGGTAGGCGAGCACATTGCAGCCGCCGGACGCGATGGTCACGATCCGGTGGCCTTCGCAAAGCGCCATGGCTTCCATGTCGACCTTCGGGTCTTCCCAGATCTGCGGATAGACAAGCCCGGTGAAGAGCAGCGCGAAGAGCCGTTCGGACAGACCTTCCTTCGTGTACGCCCTGTTCTGGTAGAGCGCCTTGCCGAGGTGGCGCTTGCCGCTGAGAACAAATCCCGATTCCGTGGCGATATCCGACATTCCGCAATTCCCCGCATTCCGTCATTTCCGAGCGGGTACCTCCGGGCGGTGACATCGACATGACATATGGGTGACAGAATGGTGACGGTGGGGTGGATTGATGTCAGGCCATTGAAAATAAAGGGTGAATTGTAACACCTTTGGCGTTGCCAGAAGCGCGGTATGAGCGCCGACATAGGCGTTTCAAGGAGGCTCAGACCTGATTTTACGATCTACGAATCGCTTGAGGTGAACCTTTCCTTTGGCGCAGAAGAAGCTTGCTACAACATCCGATATGATCTGGAGCTTTGCAGTCCGGAGATATTTCTCTAACTGAAAGATATGATTGACCAGAGCAGAGTACTTGAAGACTTCGAGAAATGCGGACGCATCTGGTTGCGCCGAGCTGTTTCTCAGTTCGAATTACGCAAACTTGAAGACCTCCTGTCGTCAGAAGGCGCACCGGGAGCCCGGGTTGCAGGTGACGATCCCCTGTACCGGGCGATAGCGGAGGCTGATTTTACACGCCAGTTGAAGACGGTGTGGCCAGGTGCGAGACCGGTCCGGCTGGTGACTTTCGACAAGACTCCTTCCGCCAACTGGAGCGTGCCCTGGCATCAGGACAGGATCATTGCCGTTCGTGACCGCCACGATGTTCCCGGGTTCACAAACTGGTCGCAAAAATCGGGGGTTTGGCATTGCGAGCCTCCGGAAAGCTTTTTGCAATCCATGCTGTTCGTCCGAGTTCATATCGATAAGAATACCGCCGAAAACGGTGCGATGGAAATTGCGCTCGACAGCCACCGCGCAGGGCTAATCCGTTCCTCGGCCGCTGTTGCTGCGGCCGAGGGCTTTGAAAGGGAACTCGCAGACGCCGAACCGGGTGACATTCTCGTGCTTGCGATGCTTACCTTGCACAGATCGCTGCCTTCAAAATCGTCGGATAAGCGACGTGCCTTGAGAATCGATTATGCCTTGTCCGAGCTTCCACATCCGCTGGAGTGGTATTGATCGGAATCCAGGCCCTAAATGCAGCTATTGAGGATGGGTAGAATCCAAGTCATGCTCCAACCAGCCCCTGCAACGGGATTATCGAATGAACCGCGCCGGAGTTTTGCGACGACATCATGGCGCCACCTTATGTTCAAGGCTGATTTTCAGACTCGCGCCCGTAGCCGCGGCATAGCGTTGCAGTGCTTTCATCGAGGGGCTTACGCGGCCGCTCTCGAGTTTCGCCACATAGGACTGGGAGGTCTGCATTTTTTCAGCAACCTGTTCCTGTGTCATGTTGGCTTCCGATCTTGCGCGGATCAGTGTCTCTGCAATCGAGAATTCCTCCGCCAGCGCCTCGTACTCGGAACGTATGTCAGGCCGTTCTAGAAGCTTCTTTTTCAGATCATCAAAGTTCTTCATTTTACTTCCTCTGCCCGTTTCAGAGCGAGTTCGATTTCGCGACGCGGAGTCTTCTGGGTCTTCTTTGCAAAAACGCGCACCACGACAATGCGTTTCGGTTTGGCTGTGACATAGAGCGCACGTGAAATTCCGTCACGGCCTTTCAGTCTGATCTCCCATAAATGACCTTCCAGGTGCTTCACGTGCGGTTCTCGAACGCGCTCCAATCCAAACGACCGGATCAGTTCGCCAACACGCAGAAAGCGGGCTATTTGATCTGCAGGGAGAGCCTCAAGCTCCGCTTCAACAGTTTCGTTCAGAAACTCAATTTTCCACATAATAATATATCAAATATGACATAATTTCAACCCGCACCATATCCCCCCGAGGTCGGCGTCGTGAGGATTACCGCTTCGCCGGCTTCGAGTTCCGTCTGGTCGCAGGCCTTCAGCTTTTCGATCTTGCCGTCGAGACGACGGATCTCCGTCTTGCCGACCTGGCCGTCGCCGCCGCCGTCCAGGCCCTGCGGTGGCCTATTGCGGTGGGACGACAGGATTGCGCATTCCATTTTTTCGAGGAAACGGATGGTGCGCTGCGTGCCGTCGCCGGCGTCGAAGGCGCCGCGGCCGCCGGAGCCTTCCCGAACATGGAAATCCTCCAGCAGGACAGGAAAACGCATCTCGAGGATTTCGGGATCGGTGAGCCGCGAATTGGTCATGTGGACATGCACGCCGGAGGTTCCGGCAAAGCCGCGGCCATTGTTCATCCTGCCCGCCGGAGAGCCGGAACAGATCGTCTCGTAATACTGGTAGCGGTCATTGCCGAAGGTGAGATTGTTCATCGTGCCCTGGCTGTTGGCGAGCGCGCCGAGC
This sequence comes from Rhizobiaceae bacterium MnEN-MB40S, assembly GCA_024343425.1. GTDB lineage: Bacteria > Pseudomonadota > Alphaproteobacteria > Rhizobiales > Rhizobiaceae > Flavimaribacter. The sequence continues at coordinate 3,116 of BRLC01000019.1, read as the reverse complement.
GCGCCGAAAATGGCGTTGGTGACGTGCTGCGACGTCTCGACGTTGCCCGCGACGACGGCCGCCGGATAAGAGGGCTTCAGCATGCAGTCGTCGGGCAGCACGATGTTGATCGGTCGCAGGCAGCCGGCGTTCATCGGGATCGAGCCTTCGACCATGACCCGGAAACAGTAAAGCACTGCGGCGCGCGTGACCGGCTCAGGCGCGTTGAAATTGTTCTTCATGACCGGCGACGTGCCGGTGAAGTCGACCGTCGCCGTGCGGTCTTCCCGATCGACGCTGATCTTCACCTTGATGACCTGACCGGTGTCGGTCGGATATTCGTATTCGCAGTCGGAGAGCGCATCGATGACTTCGCGCACGCTTTCGGCGGCGTTGTCCTGGACGTGGCCCATATAGGCCTGAACGACGTCGAGGCCGAAATCGGCGACCATCCTGTGCAATTCGGCGATCCCCTTTTCGTTCGCGGCGATCTGGGCTTTCAGGTCCGCGACGTTCTGGAACGTGTTGCGGGCGGGGTAGGGATGGTCGGTCAGAAGGTCGACCAGTTCCTTCTCGCGGAAGCGACCCTGATCGACGATCAGGAAATTGTCGATCAGCACGCCTTCCTCGTCGACGGTCGTCGCAAGCGGCGTCATGGAGCCGGGCGCCGTGCCGCCGATGTCGGCATGGTGTCCGCGCGAGGCGGTGTAGAAGAGGATCTCCTCGCCGGCCTTGTCGAAGAGCGGCGTCACCACGGTGATATCGGGCAGGTGGGTGCCGCCATTGTAGGGCGCGTTGAGCGCGAAGACGTCGCCCGGTCTTATCTTTCCCTTGTTCAGCCGGATCACGGTTTCGACGGAGCGGTCCATGGAGCCGAGATGGACCGGCATGTGCGGCGCATTGGCGACCAGCGCTCCGCTGCTGTCGAAGACGGCGCAGGAGAAGTCGAGACGCTCCTTGATATTGACGGAATGGGCGGTATTCTGCAGCGTCACGCCCATCTGCTCGGCGATCGACATGAAGAGGTTGTTGAACACTTCGAGCAGGATCGGATCGGCCTGCCTTGTGCCGATCGCCTGCTGCCGCTGCTTCTTTTCGCGGCGTCGCATGACGACATGATTGTAGGCGTTGATTTCGGCCTGCCAGCCGTGCTCGACGACAATCGTCTGGTTTTTCTCGATGATGAGGGCCGGCCCGCTGAGCTGCGCGCCCGGAGAAAGATCGTCGTGCCGGACGATGGCTGCGTCATGCCACCTACCGCCGGAGAAAACCGGCCGCACCCGGTCTGACGCGATGTCGCGCGGCGCCAGTTCCTGCTCGATTTCGGCAGCGCTCGGGCTGCGTGTTTCGGTCGCTTCCACGGCGACCGCTTCCACCACCACGGGCTTGGCGTCGTAGATGAAGCCGAACTGCGCCTTGTGGGCGGTCTCAAAAGCGCTGCGGGCATCCGCAAAGGAGCGGCTGGTAAAATCGACGGGCAGGGCGGTGTCCGTTCCGTCGTAACGCAGATGCAATTGCGGCCGCCAGCGCATGTCCTGATCGGCGACGCCTTGCGCTCGTAACTCCTCGGCGGTCTCCCCGGACAGGCGTTCGACGAGCGCGTCCACATCGGCGACGGAGCTTTCGTCCAGCGGCTTGACCAGCGCCTGCTGGCGCGTGGAGAAGAGGCTTGCGAGCCCGATGCCGTAGGCGGACAGCAAGCCCGAGAACGGGTGAATGACGATCGCCTCCATGCCCAGCGCGTCGGCCACGAGGCAGGCGTGCTGACCGCCGGCGCCGCCGAAGCAGTTGAGCAGGTATTTCGTCACGTCATAGCCGCGCTGCACGGAGATCTTCTTGATGGCGTTCGCCATGTTCTCCACCGCGATCGTGATGAAGCCCTCGGCGATCTCTTCCGGCGACTTGCCGTCGCCGATGCTTTCCGCGAGTTCGGTGAAGCGACTGGCCACGACGTCGCTGTCGAGGGGCTGGTCCTGATCCGGGCCGAAGATCGCGGGGAAGAATTCCGGTTGCAGCTTGCCGAGCATGACATTGGCGTCCGTGACCGCCAGCGGTCCGCCGCGACGGTAGCAGGCCGGACCCGGATCGGCGCCCGCGGAATCGGGTCCCGCCTGGAACCGGCCGGACTCGTAGTGAAGAACCGAGCCGCCGCCGGCGGCCACGGTGTGGATATCCATCATCGGGGCGCGGATGCGCACCCCCGCCACTTCGGTGTCGAAGGCGCGCTCGTAGCGGCCGTTATAGTGCGCCACATCCGTCGAGGTGCCGCCCATGTCGAAGCCGATGACGCGTTCGAAGCCCGCGAGCGCCGCCGTCTCGACCATGCCGACGACGCCGCCGGCCGGTCCGGAAAGGATGGCGTCCTTTCCCTGAAACAGTTTCGCGGTGGTCAGGCCGCCTGAGGACATCATGAATTTCAGCGTCGGGGTGTCCTCGGCGCCCGCTTCGCCAGCGCCGAGTTCGCCTGCGACCTCGTTCACGTAGCGCCGCAGGATGGGAGAGAGGTAGGCGTCGACGACAGTGGTGTCGCCGCGTCCGACGAGCTTGGCCAGCGGTGAGACTTCGTGGCTGACGGAAACCTGGGAAAAGCCGATTTCGCGGGCGATCTCGGCGACGGTCCTTTCATGGTCCGGATAGTTCCAGGAATGCATGAAGACGATGGCGACCGCATCGATCCCGTCGCGATAGGCCTTTTCGAGTTCTGGCCGGATCGCCGCGGCGTCCGGCGCCGCCTCGACAGCGCCGTCGGCGCGCACCCGTTCGTCAACCTCGACGACGCGTTCGTAGAGCTGTTCCGGCAGGATGATTTCCTTGGCGAAGATGTCCGGCCGCGCCTGGTATGCGATGCGCAGGGCGTCGCGAAAGCCCTTCGTGACGACCAGAAGCGTGCGATCGCCCTTGCGCTCCAGCAGCGCATTGGTGGCGACGGTCGTGCCCATTTTCACGTCGCCGATCGCGCCGGAGGGAATGGGATCGTCGGGGCCTGCGCCGATGAGGTCGCGGATTCCCTTGATGGCGGCGTCGCGATAGGCTTGCGGGTTCTCCGACAGGAGCTTCTTCTGGATCAGGCGTCCATCCGGCGACCGTCCGATGACATCGGTAAATGTCCCGCCGCGGTCTATCCAGAATTCCCACTT
>BRLC01000018.1:15000-17035 GCA_024343425.1 Rhizobiaceae bacterium MnEN-MB40S | reverse complement strand
CGGGGAGTTCAATTTCACTGAGTCTGCGTTGGAGACAGCGGGGAAGTCGTTACGCCATTCGTGCAGGTCGGAACTTACCCGACAAGGAATTTCGCTACCTTAGGACCGTTATAGTTACGGCCGCCGTTTACCGGGGCTTCAATTCGGAGCTTGCACTCCTCCTTTTAACCTTCCGGCACCGGGCAGGCGTCAGACCCTATACGTCGTCTTGCGACTTCGCAGAGCCCTGTGTTTTTGATAAACAGTCGCTACCCCCTGGTCTGTGCCACCCCCACAAGGTTGCCCCCGTGAAGGTCACGCTTCTTCCGAAGTTACGCGTGCAATTTGCCGAGTTCCTTCAACGCAGTTCTCTCAAGCGCCTTGGTATTCTCTACCTGACCACCTGTGTCGGTTTCGGGTACGGTCTATACGGTGGAGCTATTTCCTGGAACCTCTTCGCTGCACTCCCAATCCAGTAAGGAAGCACAACACACGAGATCCGTCACTACCACCAGGCCGACGAATATTAACGTCGTTCCCATCGACTACGCCTTTCGGCCTCGCCTTAGGGGCCGGCTCACCCTGCTCAGATTAACTTTAAGCAGGAACCCTTGGTCTTTCGGCGAGGGAGTCTCTCACTCCCTTTATCGTTACTCATGTCAGCATTCGCACTTCCGATACCTCCAGGAGCCCTCGCGGGTCTCCCTTCACAGGCTTACGGAACGCTCCGCTACCGCTTGGCAATGCCAAGCCCTCAGCTTCGGTGTATGGCTTTAGCCCCGTTACATTTTCGGCGCAAAGACCCTTATTTAGACCAGTGAGCTGTTACGCTTTCTTTAAATGATGGCTGCTTCTAAGCCAACATCCTGGTTGTTTTGGGATCCTCACATCCTTTCCCACTTAGCCATAACTTGGGGACCTTAGCTGGAGGTCAGGGTTGTTACCCTCTCCACGACGGACGTTAGCACCCGCCGTGTGTCTGCCGAGCAGTACTCTCTGGTATTCGGAGTTTGGTTAGGATCAGTAAGGCGGTGAGCCCCCATAGCCCATCCAGTGCTCTACCCCCAGAGGTATTCACTCGACGCTCTACCTAAATAGATTTCGCGGAGAACCAGCTATTTCCGAGTTTGATTGGCCTTTCACCCCTAGCCACAAGTCATCCCGATCTATTGCAACAGATATGGGTTCGGTCCTCCAGTTGGTGTTACCCAACCTTCAACCTGCTCATGGCTAGATCACTCGGTTTCGGGTCTAATACAACGAACTGAAACGCCCTGTTCAGACTCGCTTTCGCTGCGCCTTCACCTATCGGCTTAAGCTTGCTCGTTATACTAAGTCGCTGACCCATTATACAAAAGGTACGCTGTCAGGCTTGCGCCCTCCAACTGTTTGTAGGCATCCGGTTTCAGGTTCTCTTTCACTCCCCTTGTCGGGGTGCTTTTCACCTTTCCCTCACGGTACTGGTTCGCTATCGGTCATGCACGAGTACTTAGGCTTGGAGGGTGGTCCCCCCAAGTTCAGACAGGATTTCACGTGTCCCGCCCTACTCTGGGACTATCAAAGATCTTACGCGTACGGGGCTGTCACCCACTACGGCCCGACTTTCCAGACGGTTCCACTTTATCTTCAATAGCCACTGGCCTGGTCCGCGTTCGCTCGCCGCTACTGACGGAGTCTCGGTTGATGTCCTTTCCTACGGGTACTTAGATGTTTCAGTTCCCCGCGTTCGCTTCTTACACCTATATATTCAGCGCAAGATACCTTTAATCGATATCTGGAAAGATAAGACGTTCCAGGAACGCCTTAATTTTCCCAGATATCAAAGGTGGGTTGCCCCATTCGGAAATTCACGGATCAAAGCTTATTCGCAGCTCCCCGCAACTTATCGCAGCGTATCACGTCCTTCATCGCCTGTGCATGCCAAGGCATCCACCAAATGCCCTTTTGACACTTGATCGTTCTCATTGCCAATGCGTATCCGTTTCAAATGGCTTCGCCATCTCGTCGATGCCGAACCGCCCGCACGCGACCCGAAGATCACACGCAAACGCATGCC
>BRLC01000018.1:0-10000 GCA_024343425.1 Rhizobiaceae bacterium MnEN-MB40S | reverse complement strand
CAACAATGATGTCCAGCTCTACCGGTTCCAAAATCCCGAGACCGGCGCGATCGACTATTATGATTCGGAAGGCCGTAGCGCGCGCCAGTTCCTGATCAGGAATCCGGTGCCCAACGGTCGCTTCCGGTCGGGCTTCGGCATGCGCCGCCACCCGATCCTGAAATATCGCCGGATGCACACCGGCGTGGACTGGGCCGCGCCGCGCGGCACGCCGATCATCGCCGCCGGCAACGGCGTTGTCGAGAAGGCCGGCTGGAACAAGGGCGGCTACGGCAAGCAGACCATCATTCGCCATCCCAACGGCTACGAAAGCTCCTATTCGCACCAGACCTCGATCGCCAAGGGCATCGCGCCGGGAGCACGGGTGCGGCAGGGTCAGGTGATCGGCTATGTCGGATCGACGGGGCTGTCCACCGGTCCGCATCTCCACTACGAACTGATCGTCAACGGCCGCAAGGTCGACCCGATGCGCGTGCGTCTGCCCGAAGGCAAGGCGTTGACCGGCGAGGCGCTGGCGGAGTTCCAGCGAGAACGCGAGCGTATCGATAAGCTGGTCGATCCGGGAAGCGGAACGGCCCGGCTGGCGTCCGCGTTCTGACGTAGACGTTCCGCATCAGTCGCAAACGAAAATGGCCCGGACGAACCGGGCCATTCTTCTCTTGTATCGACCTGTCGGTCGTCAGGCGGCTTCGACCTGGCTGTCCGTCGTCGAAAACAGCAGCCTGTCCGAACCGGCCGACACCTGAATGGTCTGGCCGTCCGTGATCTCGCCGCCGAGGATCTTTTCCGCCAGCGGATCCTGCAGGTATTTCTGGATCACCCGCTTCAGGGGCCGCGCGCCGTAAGCCGGATCGTATCCCTTGTCCGCCAGCCAGTTGCGCGCGTCTTCGCCCAGATCGATGACGATCTTGCGATCGCTGAGCAGGGTCTGGACCCGCGCCATCTGGATATCGACGATCGCTCCCATCTGGTCGCGATGCAGGCGATGGAACAGGATGATCTCGTCCACGCGGTTCAGGAATTCCGGCCGGAAGGACGCCCGAACGACATCCATGACCTGATCGCGAACCTTGTCGACGTCGTCCTTTTCGCCCAGGCCGGTCAGATACTCCGCGCCCAGGTTGGACGTCATGATGACCAGCGTGTTGCGGAAATCGACGGTGCGGCCCTGGCCGTCCGTCAGACGTCCGTCGTCGAGCACCTGCAACAGCACGTTGAAGACATCCGGATGAGCCTTTTCGATCTCGTCGAACAGGATCACCTGGTAGGGTCTGCGCCGGACTGCTTCCGTCAGCATGCCGCCTTCGTCGTAGCCGACATATCCGGGCGGGGCGCCGATCAGCCGGGACACGGAGTGTTTCTCCATGAACTCCGACATGTCGAGACGCACCATCGCGGATTCGTCGTCGAAGAGGAACCGGGCGAGCGCCTTGGTCAGCTCCGTCTTGCCGACGCCCGTGGGGCCGAGGAAGATGAACGAGCCGATCGGCCGGTTCGGATCCTGCAGACCGGCGCGCGCGCGGCGCACGGCCTTGGAAACAGCCTGCACAGCCTCGCCCTGACCGACGACCGATTTCGCCAGCACGTCTTCCATGCGCAGCAGTTTTTCGCGTTCGCCCTCGAGCATCTTGTCGACGGGAATGCCGGTCCACCGCGAAACCACGTGGGCGATGTGGTCGGGGGTGACGGTCTCCTCGACCATCGCCGAACCCTCATTGCCGGTCTCTTCCGCTTCGGCGAGCTTGGCTTCCAGATCCGGGATCTCGCCATAGGCCAGTTCGCCGGCGCGCTGGAACTCGCCCTTGCGCTGGGCGATCGCCAGCTCGTTGCGGGCGTCGTCGAGCTGCTTCTTCAGCTCGGCGGCAAGACCCAGCTTCTGCTTTTCGGCCTGCCAGGCCGCCGTCAGCGCATCGGCCTCTTCCTCAAGCGAGGCAAGATCCTCTTCCAGTTTCTTGAGCCTGTCCTTGGACGCCCTGTCGGTTTCCTTCAGCAGGGCCTCGCGCTCGATCTTGAGCTGGATGATGCGCCGGTCGAGCTCGTCGAGTTCTTCCGGCTTGGAATCCACCTGCATGCGAAGACGCGAAGCCGCTTCGTCCACGAGGTCGATCGCCTTGTCAGGCAGGAACCGGTCCGTGATGTAGCGGTTCGACAGCGTCGATGCGGAGACCAGCGCCGAATCGGAGATCCGGACCTTGTGGTGCTGCTCGTACTTCTCCTTGATGCCGCGCAGGATGGAGATCGTGTCCTCCACCGTCGGCTCGTCGATGAAGACGGGCTGGAACCGGCGCGCGAGCGCAGCGTCCTTTTCGACGTGCTTGCGATATTCGTCGAGCGTCGTCGCGCCCACGCAGTGCAGTTCGCCGCGCGCCAGCGCCGGCTTCAAGAGGTTGGAGGCGTCCATGGCGCCGTCCGCCTTGCCGGCCCCGACGAGCGTGTGCATTTCGTCGATGAACAGGATGATGTTTCCGGCGGCCGACTGGACCTCAGAAAGCACCGCCTTCAGACGCTCCTCGAACTCGCCGCGATATTTCGCGCCGGCGATGAGCGCGCCCATGTCGAGCGCCAGCAGTTGCTTGTCTTTCAGAGATTCCGGCACGTCGCCATTGACGATGCGCAGCGCCAGGCCTTCGGCGATAGCCGTCTTGCCGACGCCGGGCTCGCCGATGAGCACCGGATTGTTCTTGGTGCGCCGCGACAGGACCTGGATCGTGCGGCGAATTTCATCGTCGCGTCCGATCACTGGATCGAGCTTGCCCTCGCGGGCTTCCTCGGTCAGGTCGCGGGCGTATTTCTTCAGGGCGTCATAGCCCTGCTCCGCATTGGCGGAGTCGGCCGTGCGGCCCTTGCGGATTTCGTTGATCGCCTGGTTGAGCGCGGTCGGTGTTACGCCGGCCGTTTCCAGCAGCTTCGAGGTCGCCGCGGATTTTTCCATCATCAGGGCGAGCAGAAGCCGCTCGACCGTAACGAAGCTGTCGCCGGCCTTTTTGGCGATCTCCTCGGCGGTCGAAAACACCTTTGCGAGCGACTGGGACAGATAGATCTGTCCGTTTCCGCCGGAAATTTTCGGCAGTTTTGCAAGCGCCGCGTCAACGGCAATTTTTGCGTCCTTCGCCCGTCCGCCGGCGCGGTCGATCAGGGATGCGGCCATGCCTTCCGGATCGTCAAGCAGGACTTTCAGCACATGCTCGGGTGTGAATTGCTGATGCCCCTCTGCAAGCGCGTAGGTCTGCGCCGACTGCAGGAACCCGCGCACGCGTTCGCTGTATTTTTCCATATTCATAGGTCATGTCTCCGTTTCATGTTCCGCCCATGAACGGCGCGGAACAAAAATGTGGACCGGCTCCCGAATTCGGCGAGCCGCCTTCATGCCTCATATGGGGTTTGCAGGCCGCCGCCTTCAAGGGCTGCGGCGACGCATATGAAAAACGCCCGGTCGGGGACCGGGCGTCATGTCATGATGCGTATGCGATGCAAAGATCAGGCTTCTGTCGGCGCGGCCGTCGCTTGCTCTCCGGCGCTGCTTTTGCTGGCCGGCGCGGCGCTTTCCTGCTCCGGACTTCCACCGTTGTCGGCGCCGTTCGAAGCCGCAGAGGCTGCCTCGTCCTCGGAATGCGCGCCGGCGCCATTGCCGTTGCGCGCCCGCTTGGGGCGTGCGGCGCGTCGACGCAGGGGCGTTTTGCGAACCTGCTGCTGGGCGCTTTCCTCCTCCATGGAAATTTCCATGGGCGTTCCCTCGATAACCGGCTGCGGCCCGGATCCCATGACGGGAGGATGCGAACCGTTCGCCTCCTGAGGCTCGGGGGATGGCTGGTCATTGCCTGACGCCTGGTTGACGGACGGCTGCTCGCGCTCCGAATTGTCGCGATCCTCGCGCATGCTGCGCTCCTGGATCTGCGCCTGCGCGGCGATGATGATGCGGTTGTAATGCTCTGCGTGCTGCAGATAATTTTCCCCCATGACTGTATCGCCGGAGGCGAGAGCGTCACGGGCCATAGTCGCATATTTGTCGGCTATGTGCTGCGCCGTGCCGCGAATCTTAACGTCGGGACCATTGCTGTCATATGATCGAGACAGCGGATTGCCGTTCTTGCGTCCGCCATTGTTGTTGTTGTTGCGACCGCGACCGCGTTTGTTCTGCTGTCCAGACCTCATAAGTCACTCACCTGGTTTACGTCCTTTTCTGGGTAATCTTCTGCGCCCTTCGCCGGACCAAACGTCCAGTTCCCCCGTGCGGCATGGAAATGCGCGTCTGCGCTCTTCCCGCTTCACTGTCTCACATAGGGCAGATTCCAACGCCATCCGATCATTGCATGAACCCGGAGAGCCTTTGGATCCGGTTATGCAGTTACGATCATTTGCGTGACGTTGACCGGAAACTAACGTGCTTCGCCGGTAATTCCAAGCCTTTTCTTTGAATATGTCCGTCAAAATTCCAATCAGCCGCATCGGCAATGCTGCGGCGCCGTCAGCGCTTCTACAACGTCTTGCGCGCGAAGGCCAGAACCCTGTCTCTGTCGCCGAGATCACGGCGGCGCTCCAGGCACTCCAGCCCGTGTTTTTCAAACAGCGCAATTACCGCGTCATGCTGGTCGAAACCGGTTTCGAGGACAATGCGTCCGCCCTGTTTGAGATGGTTGTCTGCTTCCCGGGCTATGATCCTGTAGGCGTCCAGGCCGTCCGGCCCGCCATCGAGCGCCCGGACCGGATCATGGCGACGCACTGCGTCGGCCAACCCTTCAATATCGCTTCTGCGAATATAGGGAGGGTTGGAGACGATTACATCAAAGCGATCGGAAATATTTTCAAACCAGTCCCCGGTCGTCGCGCGGAAGCGCTCGTCCAGGCCATGGCGGCGCGCGTTCCGCGTCGCCGCAAGAACCGCCTTCTCGCTGATGTCCACGCCAAGCGCGCGCGCCTGCTTCACATGTGAAAGAATGGCGAGGGCGATTGCGCCCGTTCCCGTGCCGAGATCGAGAATGTCGCAGCCGCCATGCCGCGCCGCAATCGCCTTGACGTAAGGCAAGGCGGCGTCGACCAGGATTTCGGTGTCCGGACGCGGTTCGAGCGTATCTTCGTTGAGCTGCAGTTCGAGACCGTAGAATTCGCGCCGGCCGAGGATGCGATGGACCGGTTCGCCCGCAAGCGCCCGCGCGACGGCGGAAGCGACGCGGCTTTGGGCGTCCGCGTCCAGCGCCTTGCGGGCGTCAAGCACCAGTTCGGTCAGACCGATATCCAGCAATCCGCAAATCAGGATCTGCGCGCTGCGCTCCGGCGCCTCCAGACCGGCCTCCGCGAACTGACGACCGGCTGCCTTGACGGCTTCGGCGATCGTCGCGGCGCTGAACTCCGGAACGGCTTCGGTCACGGAGATCAGGTCTCGGAGAGGGCGGCGAGCTGACCGGCTTGATAGTCGGCGACCAGCGCGTCGACGACCTCGTCGATCTCCCCTTCCATCATCCGGTCGAGCTTGTAGAGCGTCAGGTTGATGCGATGATCGGTGACGCGCCCCTGCGGGAAATTGTAGGTGCGGATGCGCTCGGACCGGTCGCCCGACCCGACCTGGCTCTTGCGCTCCGCCGACCGTTCACTGTCGGCCTTCTGCCGCTCCATGTCGAAGAGACGCGCCCGCAGCAACTGCATGGCGCGCGCGCGGTTCTGGTGCTGCGACTTTTCCGACTGGGTCACGACGACGCCCGTCGGCAGGTGCGTGATCCGCACAGCCGAGTCGGTCGTGTTGACGTGCTGGCCGCCCGCGCCGGAGGCGCGCATCGTGTCGATGCGAATGTCCTCGTTGCGGATCTCCACGTCGATTTCCTCCGCCTCCGGCAGCACCGCGACGGTTGCGGCGGAGGTATGAATCCGGCCGCCGGATTCGGTTTCCGGCACGCGCTGCACGCGATGCACGCCGGATTCGAATTTCAGCCGGGCGAACACGCCGCGGCCCGTTATCGTTGCGACGATTTCCTTGTAGCCGCCCGCTTCGCCCTCGCTGGCGCTGACCACCTCCACCTTCCATCCGTGCGATCCGGCGTAGCGCTCATACATGCGGAAGAGGTCGCCGGCAAACAACGCCGCTTCCGATCCGCCGGTGCCGGCGCGGATTTCCAGGATCGCGCTTTTCTCGTCCGCCGCGTCCTTGGGCAGAAGCATCACCTGCATCTGCGCCTCCAGCTCCTCCAGCCGCTCCTCGAGCTCGGCCAGTTCGAGTTCGGCCAGCGCGCGCATCTCCTGCTCGGTGTCGCGATCCTTCAGCATCTGCTTCAGGTCGTCGATTTCCGTAACGGTCCTGCCGTGATTGCGAATGGCGGCGACCACCGGCTCCAGCTCCGAATATTCAGACGCCAGTCTGACATAGACGTCCGATTCGGGACCTTGCGCCATGCGCGCCTCGATCTCGCCGAAGCGGTTCTCGAGCTGACGCATCTTTTCCAGTGGAAGGGTTGCCATGGGTGTTTCCGGATAAAGGTAATTTACAGCGGTATGTTGTTGTCTTCCGCGAATTCAAGCAGAAGGCTGCGCACCGGCTTGCCGCTGAGGCCGTTGTCGAGGGCCGGCAGCAGCGCCTTCGACAGACGGTCCGCGTCGAGCGCAAGCAGCATCGATTTCACCGGACCGATCGCCGCCGGCGCCATCGAGATGGAGCGAAAGCCGATCCCGATCAGCGCCATGGCGGTCAGCGGCCGACCGGCCATCTCGCCGCACAGCGTCAGCGGCGTCGCGTTGCGTTCCGCGGCCAGGACGATCTGCCGCAACACCCGCAGGAAGGTGCGCCCCAGCGGGTCGAAACGGTTGCTCACCCTGGCGTTGCCGCGATCCGAGGCCATGGTGAACTGGAACAGATCGTTGGAGCCCACCGAAACGAAGTCGGCCTCCGTCATCACCTCGTCGAGCTGCCACATCAGGCTCGGCACTTCCAGCATCACGCCGAGCTCGACCTTTCGCGGAAGATCATGGCCGAAGCGCGACAGGTGGTTGACTTCGCGGGCGACCAGCGTCCGGGCGGTCCTGAACTCGTCGATCTCCGTCACCATCGGAAACATCAGACGCAGTTCCTGGTTCGCCGCCGCCCGCAGGAGCGAGCGCAGCTGTACGCGCAGAATGCCCTGCCGGTCGAGCGCCAGACGCATGGCGCGCCAGCCGAGCGCCGGATTTTCCTCATGCGCGCCGCGGAAGAACGGCACCACCTTGTCGCCGCCGATGTCGAGCGCGCGGAAAGTGACCGGCTTGCCCTCGGCCTGCTTGATGACGCTGCGATAGAAGCTGCACTGCTCTTCGAACTTGGGCATCCGCGAAGCGATCATGAACTGCAGTTCGGTGCGAAACAGGCCGACGCCGCTGGCGCCGGATTCGCGCAATTGCGGCAGATCGACAAGCAGCCCCGCATTCATCTGCAGGGTCACCTTGACCCCGTCGCGGGTCACGGGCGCGACTTCGCGCAGCGCGCGATACTGTTCCTGCTTGCGGGCGCTGAAGCGCACCTTTTCCGCATAGGCGCTTTCAAGGTCGGCCATCGGCCGCAGATGCACTGCCCCGTCGTCGCCGTCGACGATCATGGAGTCGCCGTTCTCGGTCATCGACACGATGCCGGAGGCCTGCCCCACCACGGGAATTCCCATGGCGCGGGCTACGATCACCACATGGCTGGTGACCGCGCCCTCCTCCAGCACGACGCCCCTGATTTTCGGGCGCGGATAGTCGAGCAGTTCGGCGGCGCCCATGGCCCGGGCGACGATGATCGCGGAATCCGGAAACTCGGTGCGCTGATCCTTGTCGTCGAACCGCGTCAATTGCCGCAGCAGGCGGTTCGCCAGATCGTCGAAATCATGCAGCCGCTCCCGAAGATAGGGATCGGTCATGTGGATCATGCGCGCGCGCGTGTCGCTCTGCACCTTCTCGACGGCCGCCTCCGCCGTCAGACCGTTGCGGATCGCCTCGTCCAGCTTGCGCACCCAGCCGCGGTCATAGGCGAACATCCGGTAGGCCTCGAGCACCGCGCGGTGTTCGCCTTCCATCGAGACGTCCCGGCGCGACAGCATGTCGTCGATCGACAGTCTGAGCGAATCGAGCGCCTCTTCCATGCGCTTCAGTTCGGAATCGATATCGTCGTTGAGAAGTTCGGTGACGACGATGCGCGGCTCGTGCAGCACGGCGTAGCCGAGACCAATGCCTTCGCCGTAGGTTTCGCCCTCAATCGTCACCGGACGGCTGAGATCCAGTTCGATCCCCGGACGGGTGACCTTCTTCAGATCGCCGGTTGCGATCATTTCGGCCAGCACCATGGCCGTGGTCTCGAGCGCCTCCAGCTCGTCGTCGCGATAGTTGCGCATCGCCTTGTTCTGAATGACGAGAACGCCAAGCGTGCGGCCGGCGCGCAGGATCGGGACGCCGAGGAAGGAGCGGTAAATCTCTTCGCCCGTCTCCGGCAGATAGGTAAAGGCGGGATGCGACTGGGCGTCGGAGAGGTTGAGCGGCCTGGCGCTGGCGGCGATCGTGCCGACGAGGCCCTGCCCCATCTTCAGCTGCGCCAGGTGAACGGCGCCGGGATTGAGGCCTTCCGTCGCGTAGAGTTCGAGCACGCCGTCGGCCCGCAACACATAGAACGAGCAGACCTCGGCGACCATGTTCTGGGCGATCTGGCGCACGATACGGTCAAGCCGTTCCTGCGGCTCCAGCGCTTCGGCCATGAGCTCGCGAAGTTTTCGCAATAGAACGCGCGGACCTGCCGACGGGTCTCTCATCGCGCTGTCGCTCCCGGTTTCAGGTTGTCCCGGTCGACGTGCGGCGCCGGGAGGTTTTCAACTTATGTTTTATCGAGGCCGTAGACCGAATGCAAAGTGCGAACCGCGAGTTCCGCGTACGCGCTGTCGATAAGGATGGAGATCTTGATCTCCGACGTCGTGATGGCCTTGATATTGATGCCCTTGCCGGCCAGCGCCCTGAAGGCGGTCGCCGCAACGCCGGCGTGGCTGCGCATGCCGATGCCGATGACCGAGACCTTGACCAGCCCCGGCTCGCTCTGCACCACGTCGAAGCCGATTGCTTCCTTCGCCTTTTCCAGAACCGCCAGGGATTTCTCCATGTCGGACGACGGCACGGTGAAGGTCATGTCGGTCTTCGTGCCGTCCTCGGAGATGTTCTGGACGATCATGTCGACATTGACATGCGCCTCGGCCAGCGGCCCGAAAATGGCGGCCGAAACGCCCGGACGGTCGGACAGACGCCGCAGCGAGATCTGCGCCTCGTCCCTGGCGTAGGCGATACCGGTTACGACTTCCTGTTCCACGATTTCATCCTCATCACAAATCAGCGTTCCGGGGGGATTGTCGAAATCGCCCATTCCCGGCGCGTCGGGCTCGATGAAACTCGAGCGCACGAATGTTCTCACCTTGTGCACCATGGCCAGCTCCACGGAACGCACCTGCAGCACTTTTGCTCCGAGCGACGCCATTTCCAGCATTTCCTCGAAAGCGATCTTTTTCAGCCGCCGCGCCTTCGGCTCGATGCGCGGATCGGTCGTGTAGACCCCGTCGACGTCCGTATAGATATCACATCGGTCGGCTTTCAGCGCAGCCGCCATCGCCACCGCGCTGGTGTCCGACCCGCCGCGCCCCAGAGTGGCGATGCGGTTGTCGGGGCCAAGCCCCTGGAACCCGGCGATGACGGCGACCTGGCCTTCGCCGAAACGGCGTATCAGCTCGCTCCCGTCGATATCGAGAATCCGCGCCGCGCCATGCGCATTGTCGGTCCGGATCGGGATCTGCCAGCCCTGCCAGGAGCGGGCGTTGACGCCCATCGACTGGAGAACGATCGACAAGAGCCCCGACGTCACCTGCTCGCCGGAGGCCACGACCGCGTCATATTCGCGCGCATCGTGGATCAAGGACGCCTGACGCGTCCAGTCGACCAGCTCGCTGGTCTTGCCCGCCATGGCCGACACGACGACCGCGACCTCGTGACCGGCGTCGGTCTCCCGTTTCACATGCCGGGCGACGTTGCGAAT
>BRLC01000017.1 GCA_024343425.1 Rhizobiaceae bacterium MnEN-MB40S | reverse complement strand
GGTATTTTCCAGCGGGCGGCGCGGATGTGGGCAGACAAGGGCATTGCGAGCCTGCGGATCGATTTCCGCCATTCCGGCGAGAGCGGCGCGGACTACGAGAACACGACGGTGGGCGGACAGGTCATGGACGGACTCGCCGCGCTCGATTACCTGGCGGCTTCCGGCGAGGTCGACCCCGACCGCATGGCGATCGTCGGCTGGAGCATGGGCGGCACTGTGGGCGCGACGGTCGCCGGTCGCACGGACCATGATCTCGACGCGGTGGCGCTGTGGGCGCCGGGCGCCAATCTGGCGTCGGCGATACTCCTGCTTCTCGGCCCGGATTCATTCAAGGAAGGCCTTGCCAGTGAAGGCGACGCAGTGACGTCCAAGCTGCCGTGGGGCGCGGACGTAACCTTGAAACCGGCCTTCTTCGACAGCCTTTTCGAGATCGATCCGGTCGCCGAGATCACGGGATACGATGGTCCGCTCTTCGTGGCTGTCGGCTCCAACGACACGATCGTCTTCCCGCAGCCGGAGTCGGGTCAGATCTTCCTCGACTATCACGACGGCGAGGAAGAGCTGTTCGTCCGGCCGATGGATCACACGTTCAATGCATTCACGGATGAGAAGACCGTGGATGAGCTGATCAACGCGACGGGCGACTATATTTCAGCCCATTTCGACTGAGGATCCGCGCCGTCCCCGCTTTTTTCAAAGCACCGCTTCGATAAGGCGGGGCCCGCGCAGGGCAGCGAAGGCATCGAAGGCGCTCGCAAATTCGTCCGTCGTCTCCACGCGCCTCGCCTCGACGCCGTGGCCCCTTGCGAGACTGACCCAGTCCGGTTCGGGGTCGGTCAGCGAAATCATCGGCGTCGTCTCGGCGTCAGGAGCGCCGGCGCCGATGTTCGACATCTCGTTGTTGAGGATGCGGTAGGACCGGTTGGCCAGTATGATGACCAGGATATCGAGGCCGGAGCGAGCCATCGTCCAAAGCGCCTGCAACGTGTAGAAGGCGGAGCCGTCGCCGGTCAGCGTGATGACCTTGCGATCCGGACAGGCGACCGCGCATCCGATCGCCACGGGCAAAGAGTAGCCGATCGATCCGCCGCGATTGGTCAGCCAGTCGTGCGCCCCGGCGGCCGCGCACATCGGATAGAGATGGGCGCCTGAAGTGATGGATTCGTCGACCACAATCGCATTGTCGGGAAGCCGGTTGGAAAGCAACCGACCCAGGCTTTCCGGCGTGATGGCGCCGGACGGCGGCCATTCAGGCCGCTCCTTCGCCTGCGGTTCTCCAGCCGCCACACCAAGCTCCGAAGCGATTGCCTCAAGCGCGGTTTCAAGGTCGGCGCGCGGCGCGCTCAGCGTCAGGACGTCTGCGCCGTCAGGAAGCAGGCGGCTCGGCCGTCCGGGATACGCGAAGAAGGCCACCGGATCACGGGCGCCGGCCAGCACTGCGCTGCGAATGTTCTTGAGCCGCTCGACCGCAAGGTCGACATGGAACGGAATGCGTTCGAGCGCCGGCGTTCCATCGCCGCGCTGCATGCGGGCGACGGCGGCCTCCGCCAGAACCGTGCAGCCGGCCGCCCTGGATATCGCATCGGCGAGGTACGCGCTTCGGGCGCTGATGAACGGCGCGCCGACGACAAGCGCCGACGTCTCGCCTTTGCCAAGCGTCTCGATCGCCTTGCCGACAACGGACCGGTCGATCTCGGGCCGCGCCGCCGGGTTCTTTCGAGACGCTCTAGCGGCGGTTTCCGACCAGACGACGTCGTTGGGCGCGACAAGCGTTCCGATGCCGCCTTCGGGTCCCGCCATGTCGGCCAGCATGGTTGCGGCGAGATCGCCTATGCCGTCAGCGCTTGTGGCGGTCTCGACATAGCGGCTGACCGGGCGGGCGATGCCTTCGATGTCCGAGGTCAAAGGCGCATTGTGCCGGATATGGTCGATCGCGTGTTCGCCAATGACGTTGAACACCGGCGTGTCCGCCTTCTTCGCATTGTGCAGGTTGGCGACGCCGTTCGCCAGGCCCGGCCCCAGATGCAACAAAGTCGCCGCCGGCTTTCCGCTCATGCGCGCATAGCCGTCGGCCGCGCCTGTCGCGACCCCTTCGAACAGGCAAAGATGCATCGCCAGCGCCTTGTTGCGCGTCATTGCGGTCAGAAGATGCATTTCCGTCGTTCCGGGATTGGCGAAACAGGTGTCGATTCCATTGTCGACCAGAGTTTCCACAAGCAGGTCCGCGCCGGTTCTGGGCATCTGGGCATCATCTCCATTGAAACATGTCTTCAAAGCGCGCCGCGGCGCGGAATGGATTCCGCTTGACACAAAAACGAGGCCGCGACAAGATATCCAATATGGATATTGAGTATTCAAATAGAATACAACAAGAGAAAGCCGGCGTCCGCCCGCTCTCCACGGCCCTGAAAACCATGGCCGTGCTCGACGTGCTTGCGTCGGGTCGCAGGGGCATGCGGCTTGCCGAAATCGCCGATGCGATGAAGCTTTCCCGTCCGACCGCCTATCAAAGGCTTCTGACCCTGATCGAAGCCGGCTGGGTCGAACTCGACGATGCGGGACGTTACCGCCTGTCGCTGCACGCGTGCCGCATCAGCGCCGCGGCGCTGGAACAGGCAAGCCTCGGACAACGAGTCGTTCCGATCATGGAAAGGCTGGTGGAAAAGACCCGCGAGACCGCGTCCATTTCGGTCCTCGACAGCGGCGTTCCCTGCATCATTCAACGCGTGGAATCTGAGAACGTGCTTCGCGCCGAGCAGAAGATCGGCACCACGATGTCGCTCGAAGGGTCGGCGTCGGGCCGGGTGCTCGTCGCCTTTGCCGACGATCTGACGCTGGAGCGGCTTTCCGAAGGCGCGCAAACCCTTCCGGCGGCAGACGTGCTGGAAGAGGTTCGCGAGAAGGGTTACGCGGTTTCCACCGGCTACACCATGGTCGGCGTGAGAGCGGTCGCCGCCCCGGTGTTCGACTATCTGGGCAAGTGCTCCGCCGCGATTTCACTTGTGGCGCCGGACAGCCGCTTCCATCTCGACGCCTTGCTCGAGCCCCTGCTCGCAGCCGCCGAAGACATCACCCTGATGCTGCAGGGAACGCAGGACTGACAATGGCCATGGTCGCAAACAACGCAACCGCAGAACGACTTAAACCGGCGCCGAGGCCTGCGGAAAAGGTGATGCTGCCGGCGACGCTCGCGGCCATGCAGCCGACGCGCCTGAGCGGCGCGCGCGCCTTCATGAACAAGATGATCCGCGAACGCTGGGACATCGGCGTCGACCGGTTCGACATCGATGAGACGGGAACCGGGACGGCTGTCTACCATATCCGGGCGCCGCAACAGGAATTCAGCTTTATCGCCTTTTCACGACCGCCCAGCAGCAAGATGCGGACGGGCCGCATCATCGGCCGGGCCTGGGACATGATGGGCGCGCTGAACGAAGGTCCCGCAACAGAGTCGCAGATCGAGGCGGCGCGCGCGGAACTCCCGAAACTCTATCGCGGCCGCTCCAGCGAGAACACGCTGGTATGGTGCCGATCGAACCGGTCGATGCGCGTATTCGACCACACGGTGCACGCGCTCACGCGCGGCGAACAGCCGGATATCGCGGAAATCGCCGGCGCCTGCTACCTGATGCGCAACACCGGCCTCGACGGCAACGGCACGTTCGGAACCCGATCCTTTCCTTCCCTCGGACCGGATCATGCGCTTGGCGGCGCCCTGGAGGCCCAACTTCTCAATGCCTATCTGATGCGCGAATTCTCCTGCGATCTCGTCGAACATCTGGCCAGACTGAAATCCGACGGGGCAGCGCCGCTCAATCCCGCAATCCGCCGGTTCATCGGCGTCGGCAACGGCTCGGCGCTCGGTCTGATCTTCTTCATTCACCGGCATCCGCGCCTGATCAATTCCTGGCTCAAGGCGCGGGAATTCGCAATCGCGGAGGCGCGCGGACTGGAACTCGAGAAGGACGATCCACGGATCGACCGGCTGGTCATGCTGCTCGACAAGGCGATCGCCTTCCGCGGGCAGGACCGGATGACCTACGAGACCTTTGCATCGAGCGCCGATATCGCCCGCGATCTCGACCGGGTGACCGCAACCCTCCGGTCCTGGCGCGAGACCGGCGCGATGGAAGGCGCATCCCCGCGGCTGCCGCTCGACTGCCTTGCGACGCTTTTCGAGGACCGGATCTTGCCGGAAAGTCTTGAAACGCTCTTGTCGCTTCTGATTGAACTGATACCCGAGACGGCAGACCGGCTTGCGGCCGGAATCGGCGGAAAAGACGAACTGACGTTGCAGGCAAGCCGAACCGTCGGCGAACTGCAGGCGATTATCGACGCCGAGTATCAATGGGCCCTCGACCTGGACATGGATGGCCCCGAAGCCCGGACTTATATCTGGTACAAGTCCGAAACAGCGGAAGAGCCGCGACGCGGACCGCGGTCGGAGGTTCCCGATGCGCTGGATCTGGGCCTCGACCTTCCCGGCGGCGTCCAGAGGCTGAAGGCCGATCTCGACGGTTTCGACGATGATGTCTATCTGTCCCGCTTCCTGCTGAAGCACCCCGAGCACCGCTATCTCGTCGGGCGACTGCAGAGCCTGGCGGGCGAGCCCTATCACTCGCCGATCGCCAACATCAACGACGCCGACTTCGTGCCGATCGAACTCGTGCGCCTGATGAACGTCACGGTGCACGGCATCGACAAGACCCGCGACTTCCTGAACCGGAACCTGCGCGGCGTGCTTTTCCACGGCGCGCCGACAACGGACGACATCCGCGCCGGCAAGGGGGAGTTCTGGTACTATCCCGAGGAGCCGGCGTCATGACCACGCACGCCGGAACCCTCCGCATCATGCCGCGCGAGATGCGCATGATGAGCGAGCGCATCCTGCAGCAGACGGACCTTCCCATGGGCTTCGTGCTGACGGTCTACGACCTGCCGATGTATTCCCAGATGATGGGGCTGGGCGGGCTGCAACTTCTCGAACAGCGCTTCTCCCGGCTGAAGACGGCGGACCCGCGCAATCTCCGCATCGTTTCGGAATCCTCCGGAAAGCTCACCGTCGACTGCGGCGCCGAACACGCCTGGATCGCCGTTCCCGGCCTGATTGACCTGCTGTGCGAACTGACCGAACGTTTCGGCGCGGGCCAGATCGAGATCGTCAATGTCGACGATCCCAAGGAACTGAAGGTCGCAGAGGGGTTCGGCCGTCGCTACGGGCTGGAAGTCGCCTTTGCAGACGCCGTGAGATCGGTGCTTTCGGCGCACAATCTCGAAACAGAAGATCATGCGCATCAGGACACGGTGCTTTGGCGCGCGCTCAACAACGGCGCCGACGTTCCAGCCGATCTGTGGTGGCGCATCTACGCGCTCGCCAAGCAGGCGCTTGCGCCGGACACGGTGGTTTCCCGCCGCCATGCAGGACCGGTGATGGTGACTGATGACGGCCAGGTGATCGGCCGCGCGGACAATGACGACGACACCGATCTGGAATTCCTTGTCAGGCCGAAGATCAGCGAAGAATGAAGGACAAACGCCTCCGATGATGATTGACGGATTGCAGTGCGGCCATTTCGACAGAGCAGCCTTCGAGTCGCTGCGCAAGGGCGGCGTCGCCGGGGTCGTCGTCACGTGCGGATTCTGGGAAGGCGCGGTCGAATCGCTCGACTCGCTCGCCAGGTGGCGTGACCTTCTGCGCGACAACGCCGATATCGCCGGCATCGCGACCACGCCGGCGGACATTGTGCGTTTCGCCGGCGAAGGCAGGCTCGCAATCATCCTCGGCTACCAGAACTCCAATCTCTTCGAGGGGCGCATCCGTTTTGTCGAACTGTTTGCGGAACTGGGCGTGCGCGTCGTGCAACTGACATACAACAATCAGAACGAACTCGGCAGCAGTTGCTACGAAGCGGAGGACGGGGGCCTCGCCCGGTTCGGCCGCGAGGTGATTCTTGAAATGAACAGGGCCGGGATGCTGGTCGATTGCAGCCATGTCGGCAATCGCACCACGCTCGATGCGATCGAGGCGTCCGAAAAGCCGATCGCTGTCACACACGCCAATGCGCAATCGCTGTTCGATCACCGCCGCAACAAGTCCGACGACGTCATACGGGCGCTCGGCGAGACCGGCGGCGTCATCGGATGCGCGACCTACCGCAACATCACCGGCGACGACTATTGCAAAACCGTCGAAGCCTGGTGCGGCATGGTCGCCAGGACCGCAGAGATCGGCGGCGTCGACGCTGTCGCGATCGGCACCGACCGCAGCCACAATTTCACTGCCCCCGACTACGCCTGGATGCGCCAGGGCCGCTGGACCCGCGGCGTCGACTACGGCGCTGCGTCGGCTGCGCGGCCGGGCAAGGCGCCGCCGCCGGAGTGGTTCCAGGACGTCGAGGACATGCGCGTAATTCCCGATGGCCTCCGGGCGGTCGGCTTCGCCGAGGAGGAAGTCGACAAGATAACGCACAAGAACTGGATGCGGCTCTACGAGGCTACTTTCCGCAAACCATCGATAGAGGTGAACTGACATGCAAACGAAAAAACCCATTCTCATCAAACCGACCGTCAACGCCGGTCGCCGCACCGTCCTGAAGGGCGCGGCGGCGCTTGCGGCCACCGCGCTCGCGACGCCTTTTATCGGCCGGGCCCGCGCGGCCGATGTCCTGTACATCAACACCTGGGGCGGTCCTTGGCAGGAAGCCGCGACGAAGAACCTGTTCGAGCCTTTCACGGAAGAAACCGGCATCGAAATTCGCACCGTGTCTCCGGTTTCCTTCGCCAAGCTCGCCGCCCAGGTGAAGACCGGCGTCTACGAGTTCGACGTGACGACGCTTGGAGGCGGAGACATCCTGCGCGCCAACCAGGCCGGCATCATCGAGCAACTGGAGCCGCCTTATGAAGGCGGCCTGTTCCAGAACGGCGTCGCCAGCCACGCCTTCGCGACCGTGCTTGCATGGCGCACCGACAAATATACGGATGAAAGCCCGAAGGACTGGGCGGACTTCTGGAACGTCGACAAGTTCCCCGGACCGAGATCGCTGCAGCGCTACCCGGCCCGTGTGCTGCCGATCGCGCTTCTCGCCGACGGCGTGAAGATCGAGGATCTGTATCCGCTGGATATCGACCGCGCTTTCGCCTCGCTCGACAAGATCAAGCCGCATATCCGCGTCTGGTGGACAGCCGGCGCACAGTCGACCCAGATCCTGCGCGACGGGGAGATCGACATGATCGGCATCTGGCATGGCCGCTACTACGAAGCGCTCGACGCCGGCGCTCCGGTCGCCATGACCTGGAACCAGGCGGAAATCGATCGGGCCTACTGGGTCGTCGCGAAAGACACGCCCAATATGGAAGCCGCGAAGAAATTCGTCGCCTTCGCCACCAGCGCAAAGCCGCTGGCCGGCTTTGCGTCGCAGGCGGCTTACGGACCGCTCAATCCTGCAGCGAACGAGTTCGTCGATGCGTCGGCGGCGGAACGCAGCCCCACATCGCCGGACAACTACCCGCTGGTGTTCGAACAGGACGTGGAGAATTTCGGAGCCGATCCGAACGAGGTCGCGCAGCGCTTCGAGGAATGGGTCGCGAGCTAGGGCGGCGCATCGGGGCAGGAGCGTAACGGATGTCCGTGAACACAGGCGGCGTTCAGGGTCGCGGCCAGTTCTGGCCGTGGCTTCTGCTCCTGCCTCTTGCCGCCTATCTTCTGGTTTTCTTTGTCGTCCCGCTTGTCGATGTCGCAATCATGAGCGTGACGGAGCCCGAGCTGTCGCTCGACAACTATGCGAAGGTGCTGACGGGCTCCCTGTACCGGAAAGTGTTCATCAACACTTTCGCAACGGCCGGTCTGGTGGCGGTCTGTTGCCTGCTCGTCGGCTACCCTCTCGCCTATCTGATGGCGCACAGCAGCGACCGGACGGCGCTGCTGATCCTGCTGCTGGTAACGATGAGTTTCTGGACCAGTTTCCTGGTCCGCACGTATGCCTGGATGGTGCTGCTCGGCAACCAGGGGCCGGTGATCTGGCTCATGGAGACGATCGGCGTAGCGGACCCGCCGCACCTGCTCTTCACGCGATTTTCCTCGACGCTCGCCATGGTGCACATCCTGGCGCCCTACATGATCATGAACATCTACACGGTCATGAAGAAGATCGATCCGGCGCTCGTCAAATCCGCGGAAAGCCTCGGAGCCAGGGGATTTTCGGTGTTCCGGCACGTCTATCTGCCGCTCACGGCGCCCGGCATCGCCAACGGTCTTGTGCTGGTCTTCGTGATCTGTCTCGGATTCTACGTCACGCCCGTGCTGCTCGGAAGCCCGCGCGAACAGATGATCGCCGGGCTGATCGGCCACCAGATCGAGGAGTTCCTCGCCTTCGGTCTCGGATCGGCCATGGCGATGGTGCTGCTGGCGATCACGATGGTGATCCTCGCCGTCTATCACCGCCGCTTCGGCCTCGACCGGTTGTGGGGGTAAGGGCGTCATGAACAGATTGATGAAGGCAATCGGGTTCGTCGTCGTCTGCTTCATCGCGGCGCCGCTGGTCATTGTGGTGCCGATGTCGTTCTCGGACGCGCGGTCTCTGCAATTCCCGCCGCCCGGCTACTGGCTCGGCTACTACGAGGCGTATTTCACCGATATGTCCTGGCTGCGCCCGACCTGGAACAGCATTTTGATCGCGTCTGCCACCACGGTGCTCACCATGATCCTCGTGGTGCCGGCGACCTTCGCGCTCGTCCGTCACAAGTTCTACGGCAAGAGCGTCGCCAACGTGATGATGCTGATGCCGATGGCGGTTCCCCATATCGTCATGGCGGTCGGCTACTACTCCTATTTCGGACAGATGCGGCTGGTTCACACCCATCTCGGCGTGATCCTCGCCCATTCCTGTTTGTCCGTTCCGATCGCCTTCCTGGTTCTGTCGGCCAATCTCAAGGGCTTCGACCGCACGCTCGAACGCGCCGCCCAGAGCCTCGGCGCCAGTCCGATGAGAACCTTCATCCATGTCACCCTGCCGATTCTGCGACCGGGACTGCTGATCAGCGCGCTGTTCGCCTTCATCCAGTCCTTTGACGAGACGGTGGTCGCCATCTTCATCTCCGGCCGCGACGCCGAGACGTTGCCGCGTAAGATGTTCGACAGCATCCGTCAGGAGGCCGACCCGGTGATTGCGGTGATTTCAACCCTCCTTTTCGTCGTGGTGCTGATCGGGCTTCTCACGCCCTATCTGGTAAAGGCGCTTCGGGGACGCCTGCGCAAGACAAACGCCGGGTCAGAAGCGCCGCCTGCGGCTCTCGCCCCCCAGGAGTAACGATGAGCAGTTATCTCAATCTCAGCGGCGTCAACAAGATGTTCGGCGATTTCCAAGCGTTGGACGATGTCAATCTGGATATCGAACGCGGCGAATTCGTGACTTTCCTGGGTCCCAGCGGATCCGGCAAGACGACAACGCTGATGATCATCGCCGGTTTCGAACAGGCCACGAAAGGCCGCATCACCATCGATGGGAAACCGCTGGACGGCCTGAAGCCCTATCAGCGCAACATCGGCATCGTTTTCCAGAATTACGCGCTGTTCCCGCACAAGACCGCCGTCGAGAACGTCTACTTTCCGCTGCAGATGCGGGGCGTCGGACGCAGGGAGGGCCTTGAGAAAGCCAATCGGATGCTTGAACTCGTCGGCCTGAAAGGCTTCAGCGAACGCCATCCGAAAGAACTGTCCGGCGGACAGCAGCAACGCGTCGCCCTGGCGCGGGCGCTGGTGTTCGAGCCCTCCCTGCTTCTTCTCGACGAACCGCTCGGCGCTCTGGACAAGAACCTGCGCGAGCAGATGCAGATCGAGATCAAGCGCATCCAGAAGCGTCTAGGCGTGACGACGATCTTCGTCACCCACGACCAGACGGAGGCCATGTCGATGTCCGACCGCATCGTCGTCTTCGACAAGGGCCGGATCGAACAGGTCGCCGATCCGCTGGAGCTTTATCACCGGCCGAACACGCGTTTCGTCGCCGGCTTCGTCGGCGAAAGCAACATCATGGCGGGTCATGTCGTCGACGCGACGGCGGGTCTCGCCGAATGCGCCGTCTTCGGATCCTGCCGCTATCCGGCCGATGACCGGTTCTCGAACGGACAGGCGGTCAACATCCTGATCCGTCCGGAACATCTGAAGATTTCCCGCAAGGCTCCCGAAAGCGGAGAATGGGCGACCATGACGGTCGACACGATCGTCAATTACGGCGACAACGCCCTGGTGATCGGCCACAGCGGCGATCATCCGGTCAGGGTGCGCGTGCTCGGCGCAGACGTCGTGATTATCAAGGAAGGTGAGGACTGTCACATAAGCTGGCGGCCGGAAGCCGTACACATCATCGCCGAGACCTGACCTTCGGACCGGCATTCCAACGGGCAATGCTGTTCCCATCAGGCGGTCCTTTCCGACTGAACGGCGCATTAATGGACAGTTCAGAAGACATTCAATACGCTGGTTGCATAGTCGGAATCATCGGGAAGCGAACAAAGGAACGAACCCATGAGAAAGACACTCCTCACTGCGATGGCCGCAACAACGCTGATCGCGACATCCGGTTTTGCCAACGCCCTGGACCTGCAATCCGGCGGTCAGCCGAAACTGAAGGTGGCGCAGGTGCAGATGGGCATCCAGTCGCCCAAGACAAACGCATGTCCGACCGAGGCCAAGATGATGGTCTGGGTTTTCACCAACAAGCCTGGAACGGTGCCGATCTTCATAGCCCGCGACGGCGGCGCGAGCGTCTCCGGTCCGTATCAGGTCACGACGAAGGCGACCGGCAACGGAAAATATATGGGCGTCTATTCGCGCACACTGAAGATCCATCAGCCGATCGACGCGCGCTACCGCGCTTCTGCGCCGAGTTTCAAGCAGCTCAGCAACTGGGTTCCGCTGAAGGCGAGTTGCAAGATCGGTCTCGGCGGCGGCGGTCTGGTCAAGCAGTAGACCCAGGCCCCTCCCCCCACAAAACAAGAAACCCGGCCTTCGAGCCGGGTTTTCAATTTTTTGGTTTCGGGTCATCCCGTTTTCGTCGAAACTCCCCGAGAGCGCCCCGAATGAGGACGGTCAGCATCAGCATGCGGATACCGGCAATGCTGGCCTCCGCCTTGGTGATGTGAACGCCCTCACGGATCAGCGCCATGGGGACAAGCTCCGGGTCCATCATCAGTCGATGTCCCGGAAAACGCCGCGTCCGCTCGAGACGCCGAAGGCGACGTCGCCGCGGCACAGTCCGATGTCGCGCAATTCATGGGACGACATGGCCAGCAGCGTGGCGTGTTCCCGGCGATTTCGGTTCGCCGCCCTTACGCGGCCCGGCACTCCCATGACGCGCCGCCATATCGAGCCGGCAAACACGTCTTGTGCGCCATGAGTAGTGGTCGTGTTCATTTTCAGATCCCTTCATGCTGGCTCCCGGCAATGTGCGGGAGTTCATTTTCGATGCTGCAAATTTAGGGAGCTGCTGTTTCAGGCTGATTTCTCCGAACGCCGTTTGGTGTTTCAATTGTCGGAAATGATCGAATTATTTTTTTATTGAACTTCAATATGATAGCCCATTCTCGCGAGAGCCGCTGAAACATCTGAAACATTTCATGGCGAGGATCGGCGTGATCCCCTCGCGTGGATTGAGGAAAGCGTCATGAAGATCCCGTTTGAACTGCGCCGGGAGATTTGCATGACAAGGCGTTCGCCTTGCCGCATAAAAAAGCGCCGCTTGCGAAGCGGCGCAGTCGGGAGGAAATCTGGGGAGCCTATCGGCCCTGTTTTCGAAGCCAGTTTCTGTAGATAGCGCCATCGACGCCGTTGAGAGAGCGCTTCACGCCCCTGCCTGTGTCGATTGTGTGTCGGCTCCTGTCCACCTGGACGTCTTTGGGGACTATCGGCATGTCTTTCTCCTTGTCATACGTTGAAGTGCTTGGTCCGCCGCGAAAGGCGTCCGAGTTCCGCCGTTGCGTTCTCCTTTACGGGCAGGCGCGAAACCTGGTAGAGGTCGCCCCGTATCAGACCGATGTCACGCAATTGCGCGTCATTCAGTTCGTGCAAGTCGCGAAGCGCCTGGATGTCGCGGTAGCGACGAGCGCGATTTCGCATCGCTTTTTCCACCCGCGCGCAGAGATGACGGAACACCTCTTCCAAGGCCGGGAAGAAACCATGCGCATGTCTGTTGACAATGTTCATTTGCTTTGCCTTTCACTTTCGGCTGCATTTGATTTTCGATGACTGGACAGTATGGCCCCGTCGTTTCTGTTTGATTTCGCACTGCAGCGAGAATTGTTTCCTTTATTTCGGAGCACCGGGCCGAAAGGGATCCACGCTTCGTCAATGCATGACGCTTGACGCCGCGAGGTCCTTGACGAGACGCTTGACCCCGATCTCTCGCCGGTTCGCCACGACAGCGTAACCGCATCGACGAGCGAGACTCAGCATCGCGTGATTGTCTTCCAGCGTGTCGGCGAACAGTCGGTGAAGACCGGCCGCGCGGGCGCGATCCTCCAGGGCTTCCATCAGTTGGGCGGCAACGCCGCGCCCCTGCCAGCGATCATCGACGGCGACGGCGAATTCCGCATCGCCTGGGCGTTCCGGATCGACGGCGTAGCGCGCTTCGCCAACCATTCTCTTCGAACCCTCTTCCGACGTCTCCGCCATGAAGGCGACGTGCCGAGCGCCGTTGAGGCGGGTCAGGGATCTCAGGAGATAATCGGGCATTTGGCTGATCGGGCGCAGGAAGCGTTCCCGGCGCGACTTGTCTGTAAGTTCGTTCAGAAACGTCCGCAGCTTTTCGGCGTCGAACGCCGTCATGGGACGCACGTTGACCGCGCTGCCCGCAGGAAAATGTTCAGCGGCCGAATAACCGTGCGAGAGAGGATGTGTCTGCAATCCCGGTCGTGATCTGTCGAACATGACCCAGCTTCCTTTCCTGATTGAACAGAAACAGAAAACTGGACCCCGGACGTTTCAATCGGATATCGTGTATCGGGAGAACGAGTTTCAATTGTAACGCGAGCATTTCCGCGGCTTTTGTCACCCCTCCGGGTCGTAGATGTAGCCGATGCCGCGGACGGTCTTGATGATCATCGGCTTCTCCGGATTGACCTCCACCTTGCGCCGAATGCGCGAGATCCGGATATCGATGCTGCGGTCGAACGGGTCCCAGGAGCGGTCATGCGCCTGCTCCAGGATCTGGTCACGGGTCAACGCCCTGCCGCGGTTTTCAGCGAACACCTTGAGGAGACTGAACTCCATGGCGGTGAGCGGCACTTCCGCGCCGTCGCTCGCCAGCAGTTTGGCGGCTTCGATATCGAGCTGGAATTCGCCGAACCGGGCCGAGCGCGTCTTGCCCTTCGCCTGCTTCTCCGTCCCACCGCCTGACCTGCGGCGCAAAACCGCCTTGATGCGGGCCTCGAGTTCGCGGAGATCGACCGGTTTGCCGAGATAGTCGTCGGCGCCCATCTCGAGCCCGATGATCCTGTCCACCACCTCGCCAGCCGCCGTCAGCATGATGACCGGCGTCGCGTTTTCCGGTCGAAGCGATCTCAGGATCGATAGCCCGTCTTCTCCGGGCATGTTGATGTCGAGAATGATCAGATCGACATCGAATCCCGAAAGGACCTCGCGCAGTTCCACGCCATTGCCGGCCGTCGACACCATGAAGCCGCGTTTCTGCAGATATTCCTGCAGCAATTCGCGCACGTCGCGTTCGTCGTCGCAGACGAGTATGCGAATGTCTCCGTTTTCCATCTACAGCTTCTCCTCATTGTCGCTGCCGAGCAGCTTTCCAACCAGTTCGCGCAGATCCGCCGGCGCAACCGGCTTTTCGAGATAAGGCCTTCCGGTCTCCTTAAGAAGCCTTTGCGAGGCCTGGCCCATCGTATCACCGGTGATGAAACCCAACCGCTCCAGCATCTCCGGGAATTCATTTCTGACGGCCTCGTAAAATCCCCGGCCGTCCATGCCGGGCATGTTGAGATCACTCAGAATGATATCGTATTCTGCGCGGCGCAAACACGCGACCGCATCCGCGCCGGTTCCGGCCGTGTCAGGCAGGAAGCCGTGCCGCTTCAGGATGAGCGAGATCAGCTCCGCCACATCCTCTTCGTCGTCGACAACCAGGATCCGGACGGCGTTCTTCGCCTCGATGGGATGTGGCTCTTCCGCCTTGGGCTCCGGCTGGTCCCGGACGGGCAGCCGGATGCCGAAACGACTTCCTCCCTGGCCGCCCCTGTCCAGCCATATCTGGCCGCCATGCGAAAGGATGATGCGATGGCAGAAGGCAAGTCCGATGCCGGTGCCTTCTCCAACGTCCTTGGTGGTGAAGAAGGGTTCGAAGATCCGCGGCCTGATCGCCTCCGGAATGCCCGGCCCGTTGTCGTCGACATAGATCTCGACGGATCCGTGCGCGCCCATCATGGTCGTGACCTCGATGCGGTCGCCTGTGCCCGACCTGGCGATCGCATGTTCGGCGTTAATGACGAGATTGATGAGCACCTGCGTGATCTGGTCGGCGTCGGCGACAATTTCCGGAAGACCGTCGTCCAGGATGCAATCGATCTCTATGCCGTCGGCGGCGTGGCCATAGCCGGCGACATCCACGGCGGTGCGGATCGTGGCGTTGATATCCATCTTCTCCATCCGCGCCGGCTGCTGCCGCGCCATAGCCAGAAACGTCTTGACGATCTTGGCGCAGCGTTCGGCGGCGGCGTTTATCTTTTCAACACGTTTGCGCGTCTCCGGATCGTCGACGTCCTCCAGCATCATCATAGAATGGCCGACCACCACGGTCAGCGGATTGTTGAGTTCATGCGCGACGCCGGCGAGCAATTCGCCGAGGGCAGACATCTTCTCGTTCTGGAAAAGCAGTTCGCGCTGGCGCTCCAGTTCGTCCTGCATCGCAAGGTCGTCGGTCAGATCCCGCGTATTGGAGACAATGACTTCCTGTCCCTGGAATTCGATCATCCGAGACGACACGGCGCCCCAGAACATGTCGCCGCGCGCATTGCGGAATTCGGCCCGGTAATTCTTCACCCAGCCGCGGCGTTTGAGTTCTTCCAGATATTTCACCCTGGCTTGCTCGTCGCCATAATAGGATCTGGACGATTCGACCGGACCGAAGAGCGCTGTGGTCTCCGGGCTGGCGAACAGGATCTGCCCGGTTTCTGCGATGGTCATCTGGATGGGAACGGGACAGGCCTCGAGCACCTGACGGATCAGCGCCTCCGCCTCGACCTGGGACGTCAGGTCCATGGTGGTGGCCACCACAACCTCCTCCCCCTTGTACTCCGCCATGCGTCCCGAAATCGACGCCGGGAACGGTTGTCCGCGGGCGTTGAGAAGGTCGATCCGGTAATCGTCCACGCCGCCTTCGGGCATCATGACCGTAATGTAGTCGGCGCGATCCTCCGGACTGAGAAAGAATTCGCGCGTCGACTTCTTGTCACCGAAGAGTTCGCGGGCGGCTTCCGAGCGGTAGATGATCATGCCGTCGCCAAGCCGCGACATGATGACGTTGGCGGGACTGGATTCCAGCACGGTCCGGATCAGGAGTTCGCTGTCTCGCTCCGCCGCCTCCGCCTGCTTGCGGATCGTGTTGTCCGTGCCGGTGACGGCGAAACCGCCCAGCTTCGTCGGATGAATGGAGACGAGGTAGCTGGACCCGTCCATATGCTCCAGCTCCAGGTCCTGCACATATTCAAGCGTATCGCCGAACAGCATGGCGGTCCAGGCCTCGTCCCGGCCGACTCCGTGAAGGCGTATGCCGCGGCGCGCGGCTTCCCGCAGAAGGATCTCCCAATTGAGACCGGGTTCGAGAAGCGGCTCTATCGGCCGAAACATCTCCACGAAGCGCCGGTTGAACAGGACGAGGCGATTATCCTCGTCACAGAGCGCAAATGCCTCGGCCAGGGATTCAACGGCGTCGCGCAGAAGATCCCGCGCCTTGTCGTCCTCGCTGTGGCTCGTTTCATTCTGCATTGTATTTCAATACACGATCAACGTTTCAACCGGATTTCTGCGGCGGTGCGAATTGTTTCAATTGTTTCAGCGCACGGGTTCGTCCTCCGCAATCCTTCCTCTCGGTCCGCCCCGTTGATCCTGCGACGTCGCGCATAAAAAAGCCAGCCCGAACATGCGCTTCCCGGGATCGCGCCCAGGGACGCGGCTTGGCGAAAACCGGCTCCAGGCGACGCCCGATGACAAGCAACCCTGACGTGCAACAATTGAAACCCGATGACCTCTTGGCCGGTATCAGACTGAAACAAGGCGAGCCTAGAACGGCGATCGTCGCAGGACAGCGACAACGCGAAATAAAAGAAACCACATCTGCAAAGGACCACACCATGACAACCGAAACCAGCACAAGGCCCGCCAAGGTCCCCATGAACGGCGTCGACGTTCCCACGCTTCTGGCCACGATCGGCGCAGTCGGCGATACGCGGGAACTCGCAAAGTTCACTTTCCGCGCCAAGGGCGACTGGATCAACGGCACGCACAGCCGGGTCTCCATTCGAGACTATTTCGGCGCCGGCGCCGAACAGGATCGCGAACGGACCATGACGGTCGACGCCGACCACACGACCGTGCTCTGCGGCGACGACGAAGGCCCCACACCGGTTGAACTGCTGCTTGCCGCGCTGTCGGCCTGCATCACGGCCGGCATCGGCAACATCGCCTCCGCTCGCCAGATCAAGCTGAACTCTGTCGAGACGACCGTTGAAGGCGACATCGACGTGCAGGGCATTCTCGGCCTGAACGACGAAGTCCGCAACGGCTTCAGCGGCATTCGCGCCACGTTCAAGATCAGCGGCGACGCATCCGCCGAGCAGCTGCGCAAGATCGTCGAACAGTCGATCGCCCGTTCGGCCGTCTTCGACGTGCTGACAAACGGCGTTCCCGTCGACATTGTCGCGCAGACCGCCTGACGACAGGACCGGCGGGCGCATTCTGCGCCCGCCGCAACTTCCCCTTACCCCCCAACCGGAGCAATTCCCGTGTCATTCCGCAGCGACGTCGTCATCATTGGAGCAGGACAGGCTGGCCTTGCCATCAGTCGCTGCCTGACCGGCCTCGGCATCGATCATGTTCTGATCGAGCGGGGCCGGGTCGGCGAGCGCTGGCGCAGCGAGAGATGGGACTCGCTGCGCCTTCTGACGCCGAACTGGATGACCAGATTGCCCGGGCATCTGTATTCGGGCGACGACCCGACAGGCTTCATGCATTGCCGGGACGTTGTCCGGCTGCTTGAAGACTACCGCCAGGCCTTCGCCGCCCCCGTCATGTCCAATACCCGCGTCCTGCAGCTTAGCCCGACAAATGGCGGCTACAGGATCGCCACAGACAGAGGCGACTGGTTCGCGCGCACGGTCGTGATCGCCACCGGCGCCTGCGACAAACCCCATATTCCAACGATAGCCAACCGCTTGACCGACCGGATTCTGCAGCTGGCGCCGTCCGATTACAAAAACGCTGACACTCTGCCAAAAGGCGGGGTGCTGGTTATCGGCGCGTCGGCGTCCGGCATCCAGCTCGCCGAGGAGATCCAGCGCTCCGGCCGCCATGTCGCAATCTCGACCGGCCGGCATGTGTCGGTCCCGCGCAGCTATCGCGGTCGCGACATCACGGAATGGCTCGACCTCTGCGGCTTCTTTTCCGATGAGCGCCGGCCTGACGCCGACCCGCAACAGCTGGCGAGACAGCCCTCGCTGCAGTTGATCGGCAGCGATAATCGCCGCTCCATCGGTCTTGCCGAGCTTTCCCTGCAAGGCATCCGAATCCTCGGTCGCGCCATCAACGCCAAGGATCGGCATATGCAGTTCGCGGCCGACCTCGATACGGAGTGCGCAGCCGCGCGTGAGCGACGACAGAGACTGCTTGCGCGCATCGACGCCCATATCGACGACACCGCCATCAACGCGCCGGAAGATCCCGCAGCATGGGAATACGGATATGTGCCTGACAATCCCGCGGGATGGCTCGACTTGCGGGCCGAGGGGATCGAGACGATCATCTGGGCGACCGGCTTTCGCCGGGACTTTTCCTGGATGCAGGTTCCGGTGCTCGACCGCCACGGCGAAATCGAAAACACCTCAGGCGCCACAGCCGCGCCCGGCCTGTTCGTGCTTGGCCTGCCTTTCATGCGCCGCAGGGCGTCGACATTCATCGACGGCGTCGGCCGCGACGCCGAATACCTGGCGCCGCTGATCGCCAGGCAGCTCAACCATCCGGCCGGCACGTTGGCCGCGTGAGGAAAAGATCATGACCTTGTTCGTTCCAAAGGGATTCGAAGCCGTTCGTGAACTGGTCGCGGAGGGACGTCCTGTCCAGGTCGGACGTCAGGAGCGAAGCCTGCGCGTCGGGCTCCTCAACCTGATGCCGAAGAAGAAGATCGCCGAACGCCAGTTCGCGCGGCTGCTTTCGACAGGCGATCACAGCGTCGAACTGACGCTTCTGCACATGGCCGGCCACCAGTCGCGCCATTGTCCGACCGATTATCTCGACAGGGTCTACCGGCCCGCGACGATCGGAACGATCGCTAGGCTCGACGGTCTGATCGTGACCGGCGCGCCGATCGAACATCTGGAGTTCCGCGCGGTCGACTACTGGGAAAAGCTGGCTGCGATCCTGGATTTCGCGCGCGCCTCCCACCTGCCGGCCCTGTTCATCTGCTGGGCCGCGCAGGCGGCTCTCTACCGTTACTACGGCGTCGCCAAACAGCCATTGCAAGAGAAGGCCTTCGGCGTCTTCCCGCAACACGTCCTCGAACCTCGTTCGGAGATCGTCGCCGGGCTCGGACCGGTGTTTCCGACGCCTGTGTCGCGCCACACGACGATCAAGCCTCTCGACGTTCTGAAACATCCCGGCTCTTTGAAACTGATCGCAGGATGCGACCGCACCGGCCCTGCGCTTGTGGAAGACCGGGTGACGCGATCGGTCTACATGTTTAATCATCTCGAATATGAAGCGGACACGCTTCAGAAAGAGTATCTCCGGGATCGGCTGTCAGGACTCGGTATTCGCGAGCCGCTGGACCACTGCAATGTTGCAAGCTCCGGAAAAATCGGCGAAATAACATGGGGAACTGCAGCACACCGCTTTTTCTCCAACTGGCTCGACCGGGTCTCGGCGCAGTCTTGTCTCGCGCGCCGGACAAAATCGGACAGGAAGGTTGCCTGACACAGTGGTTGTCGCAGAGACCCAGTAGCGTCGTTTACGGATTTACTTCTGTCCGCGGCGCGGCAACGGACTTTGACCATCGAGCAAAGGCGCCAGATATGTCGGACAGGACGCTCTTCGAGAAATACGGTGGATTTGCAAGTGTGAGCAAGGTGGTGCTCGCCTTCTACGATACTTTGCTCGACAGCGACGAGATCGGACCGTTTTTCGACGATGTCGACATGTCTCGCATGGTGGACCACCAGACCAAGTTCATATCGTCGCTGCTCGGTGGACCGGCGTCCTACACGGACGTGCAGCTCCGCCAGTTCCACAGAAATCTGGACATCACCAACGCCCATTTCGACGAACTGAAGGTCGTGCTGGAGGAGACGCTCGCCAATCACGGTTTCGAACCGGAGGACATCCAGACTGCGCTTGACGCTATCGAGGCGCGAAGAGAACTGATTGTAGGTTAGTCAATGTCGATCGAAGCCATCAATGAACAGCTTTTGCGCGCCATCGGGGTCGGCGTCGCCCTGCTCGGCAGGAAAACCCTGCAGTTTCATTTCCACAACGACACCTTCGAGGAATGGTTCGGCAATCCGAACGGCCCGGCGACATTGCAGGACATATTCACCGATTTCGACGTCGCGGAACTGAACAAGAGCCTGAACGAGACGGGCCGCTACACGACCGAGGTCAAGTTCAAGAAGAAGCGGCGCACCATGGTGATTGCGCTGGACTTCACCGCGACCGAGGAACGCGAACCGGAAATCGCCGTGCTCGTGTGCCAGAACATCACCCGCATACGGGAACTGGAATCGATGATCGATTCCTATTCGATGATGGTCGAGCGCAATACCCGCGAGATCAAGCGCGAGAAGGAGCAGGTGGAGAAACTGCTGCTCAACCTGATGCCGCGCTCCGTCTACGAGGAATACAAGACATTCGGGGTCGTCACGCCGCAGCTATACGAACCCGTTTCGGTATTGATGCTGGATTTCGTCGGCTTTTCGGAAACCGTGACCGCGCTCGACCCCAGCGTTACCGTGACCGAGTTGAACGACATCTACAGTTCCTTCGACCGGATCGGCGAGCAGTTCGGCTGCGAACGCATCAAGACGATCGGAGACGCCTATATCACCGTCGCCGGCCTGCCCGATCCGACGCCGGACCATGCGCGGGCGGCGGCGAACGCCGCGATCCGCTTCATTCGCTATCTGGAACGGCGCAACGCCAGCCATCCGCATCAGTGGCAATGCCGCATCGGGCTCGGCGTCGGCTCCGTGGTCGGTTCCGTCGTCGGCATACAGAAATATGTCTACGATATTTTCGGCCCGGCGGTGAATCACGCCACCAGGCTTCAGTGTTTTTCCGAGCCGATGCAGATCAGCGTCCAGGACGAAATGGCGCGCGCCCTCAGCGAGCAGTTCGAACTGGAGAATATGGGCGTCCAATCCATATCCGGCCTTCCGGACCAGCCGGTGTGGCGCCTTCTGGACAACCGCAAGGGCATCGCCGGATCAGGGTGATGCGTTGCGGATCTCAGAGCTGATCGCTGCCGACGCCGTGATGCACGCGAAACAGGTTTCCAGGATCGTATTTGCGCTTGATCGCAAGCAGACGGCCGTAATGCGGTCCGTATAGCGCCTGTTTCCAGTCCGCTTCGAAATAATCGCATTCGTTGAGATACGCGCCGCCGCCCGGCGTCGCCTCGCGCAGCAATTCCATCGCGGCTGATATGTGGCGGGCCTTCTCGCGCCCGCCGTCGATGTCGGGTTCGTGGTCCGGCATGCCCGGATAGCGCCCGGATTGGCGCGTGGCGGAAATGACAAGGGCGCCGGCTTCGAGCGCGGCCGGATGTATGGCCGTTTCCCGCTCGCGCTCCATCACGTCCGCCGGAACGCCGGCCAGTCCCTTGTTGACATGCAGGCTCAGGCTAGCGAAGCGAGACGCCTGCAGAAACAGCGTTGCGAGTTTGCTTGGATTCTCGAACAGCTTCAGCGGGATCCAGCGCGACTGGTAGGCATCGATGAAAGCGGCGGCTTCTCCGCTGTTCGATCTCCACCAGAAATGATCGGGCACTGCGCCCGGCAGCTCGTCGATAACAATGAAATCCGGGTCCGTTTCCTTCCAGTAGTCTACACTCCACAGATCCTTGAAGGGGTGGCTCTGATACGCCATTTCGCTTTTGAAGACGTCCGGGTGGTTCCCGAGTTTGTCCAGAAGCGGGCGCCAGACGGCCTGCGCCTCCTCGACGGTCATATCGAGCCACGTCATGAAGATGTCAACGGAGTTGTCCGGATTAACCCTGATCTGCTCGCCCCAGTGTGGGTTGTTCAGATGATCGGGAAAGAAGTCGAACAGCATCTTCAAGAGCTGGTGAAAGGCAAGGTCTCCGTCAGCCTTCAGACTGCCTTGCACGAGGCCCATGGTTTCAGGCATGTCATGGGTGCGGTAGAACACCTTCGTGACGACGCCGAAGGTCGAGCCGCCTCCGCCGCGCAGGGCCCAGAACAGATCCTCGTTCTGGTAGGCGTTCGCTGTCAGTATTTCACCGTCCGCGGTCACGACCTCATATTGCAGCACGCCGCCGGCGCCTGATCCGAACCGTTTGGAGAAACTGCCGTATCCACCGCCCTGGACGAAGCCTCCGGCGGCGCCGACGCTGGTGCAGCCGCCGCCCTGAACATAGCGGCCATTGGCGCTTGCCGCCTGGTAAACGTCGATCCAGAGCGCGCCGGCTCCGGCGCTGATCGCCGGAAGCGCCTTGACGCCCTTCGGCGCGCCATCCGGTCTGAAGCTCTTGATGAATGACACGTCCCGCATGTTCACGGTCCAGACGAGCAGGGAATCGGGCGCGCAGTTGCGGCCGAGATAATCGTGCCCGGCGCCTTTGACGACAAGCTTGACGCCGGTTTCACGGGCGAAGTTGACCGCAGCTGCGATGTCCTTCGCCGAGTTTGCGGCCACTGCATAGGGACTGACGATCGTTTTCCATGCATCGAGCCATCCGTTCGTCTGGGTGGCGCCGGCGTGACGCTGGGCGAAAAACGGGTTCTTCAAATTTGCGAGCATTGTCGAACAGTCTTCGCCAGCGGGGTCGATCGCGCAGGCTTCGAACGGCGACGGAACCGGCAGCAGCCGGCCACCGACCTCCCTGGAAAGCGCGTCCCAGGCGTCCGGCTCCGGCCATTCGGACGCCATCGCCGGCAGGAGGCCGAGCGCTGAAGCACCCGACAGGCTCGCAACGCCGTTCATGAGGGTTCTGCGTGTGAGGCGCATGGGTTTTCCTTTTCTGTCCGCATCGTAACCGGCGAAGCTAACTATCTGATAAATATCCGGAAGCCGCCCCCGATCTTCGCCGGCAGGCTAGCACAGGAACGTCAGCCGGCAAACCAGGACGATATTTTCGTTTAACGGCATCGGCGCCATATTTGCGCGCTCTACCCTTGTTGGAGATTGAGAGCGGGACATGCAACTCCGGGCGCGGGACGCGCGGGAGGTGATATGTTCGCAGCAACAGCAGCGCAAAAATGGAAACCGGAAAGCGGGTCTGACTGCCTCAGATCGCCAGATATTCGTTGCGCAGCTCCTCATTGTCGAGGACCTCGCGCGCGCTGCCGGAAAAGACCACTTCTCCCATGTCGACGATCACCGCCTTGTCGGCGAGCTTGAGGGCCGCAACCGCGTTCTGTTCGACGATGATG
Source organism: Rhizobiaceae bacterium MnEN-MB40S (assembly GCA_024343425.1). GTDB lineage: Bacteria > Pseudomonadota > Alphaproteobacteria > Rhizobiales > Rhizobiaceae > Flavimaribacter. The sequence continues at coordinate 220,678 of BRLC01000017.1, read as the reverse complement.
GTCGTGATGCCCAGTTCCTTGATCTGCCGCACGATGGATTCGATCTCCTGAACAATGACCGGAGCCAGACCTTCATACGGTTCATCGAGAAGAAGCAGCTTGACTTCGCGGGCCAGCGCGCGGGCGACGGCAAGCATCTGCTGTTCGCCGCCGGACAGGGTGGTGCCGATCTGCGTGCGCCTTTCGGCCAGCCGCGGGAAATGCTCGTATATGCGTTCGAGCTCCCAGCCTTTTGGCTCTGCGACCTGCGACAGGACCAGATTCTCCTCGACCGTCAGGCCGCCAATGATGCGTCTGTCCTCGGGAACGAGCTGGATGCCGAGCTGGGCCGCCTGCCAGGCCTTCTTGTCGTGCAGGCTTTCGCCGTTGAGATAGATTTCGCCGCGCTGCAGGGCCGGGTCGTCAACCCTGGCGATGGTGCGCAATGTCGAGGTTTTTCCGGCGCCGTTGCGGCCAAGCAAGGCGAGAATCTCGCCCTCGTTCAGTTCAAGCGAAATGCCCTGAACGATGTAGGATTCGCCGTAGTAGGAATGTATGTCCCTGACACTGAAAAAAGACTGGCCGGTTTCCGACATTGAAACATCCGTCCCCTGGAACTGCATTTCATTGGTATCTGTTCTCGTAAGCATGTCAATGCGCCCCGCCCAGATAGGCTTCCTGCACGACCGGGTTGCCCTTTATCTCCTCCGGCTTGCCGGAAGCGATGATCCGGCCCTGCGCAAGCACTGAAATCCGGTCGGCGAGCGAGAACACCACATGCATGTCGTGCTCGATGATGACCTTGGTCATGCCGCGCTGCTTGATCGTCTTCAGAAGATCGACCGTCCGATTGGTGTCATGCCGCGACATGCCGGCCGTCGGCTCGTCCAGCAGCAGTAGCTTCGGCTTCTGGATCAGACACATGGCCAGTTCCAGCCGGCGTTTGTCGCCGCGCGACAACGATCCGGCTTCCGTGTCCTTCAACGCGGCGAGGCCGACATCTTCCAGGTTCTTCTCCGCCTCGGCGCGAACGTCTCCCTCGAGACGAAGCTTTCTGAAGGGACGCAGCTTGAAAGCGCCGTCGCGGCTTGCAAAGGCCGGGATCATGACATTGTCGAGCAGCGACAGGTCGGGAAAGATCTCCGGCGTCTGGAACACGCGAGAAACGCCGAGCTGGTTGATCTCGTAGGGCGTATGGCTGTCGAGAACCTCGCCGTCGAAGACCACATGTCCCTTGTCAGGCTTGATGCGCCCGACGCAGACGTTCAGCAGGGTCGACTTGCCGGCGCCGTTCGGCCCAATGATGGCGTGGATCTCGCCCTCGTCGACCCGCAGATCGACATCGCTGAGCGCGCGCAGACCACCGAAATTCTTGTGGACGTCGGCGACGTGGAGAACTGCATTGGCGACCATGACGATATCTCCCTATTCCGCCGGTTGCGCCACGGCGGCGCTGTCGGTTTTGGCTTTGCCGCCGCCGCCCCCGCCAATCCAGCGCACCAGCCTGCGCCAGCCTTCCATGATGCCGCCCGGCAGGAAGATGACGATCAGCATAAAGAGCACGCCAAGCGTGAGGTGCCAGCCTTCGCCGACGAAGAGGCCGGAAATGGCGACGGCCGCATGCGCCAACGGCTCGGGGAGGAAGGAAAAGGTCTGCTCGAGCGTGGCTTCGTTAAAGGCGGAAAAGATGTTTTCGAAATACTTGATCAGCCAGGCGCCCAGCATCGGACCTATCAGCGTGCCGACGCCGCCAAGGATCGTCATTAGAACGACCTCGCCGGAGGCCGTCCACTGCATGCGCTCGGCGCCCGCCAGTGGATCGGTCACCGCCAGAAGCGAACCGGCGAGCCCGGCGAACATGCCGGATATGACGAACGCCGTCTGCGTATAGGGCCGCGTGTTGTATCCGGTGTAGCCCATACGGTTCTGGTTCGACTTGATGCCGAGCAGGGTCAGTCCGAAGGGCGACTTGAAGATGCGCCGGCTGATGAAGAAGCAGATGATCAGGACCACGGCGCAGAAATAGAAGCCGGAGTAGCCGCTCATCAGGATCCCGAAGAAATTGGTCGACGGCAGACCGGCGCCGGCCGGCGCGAACATGCGGTCGATGATCCGCGGATCCTGCAGGGTCAGTTGCAGACCGGTTTCGCCGTTGGTGATCGGCGTCAACACCGAGTAGGCCAGATTGTAGCACATCTGCGCGAAGGCCAGCGTCAGGATCGAGAAGTAGATGCCCGAACGCCGAAGGCTGACATAACCGATCAGGAACGCAAATATACCAGAAAAGAGGACACCGAAGGCGATCGCGGGCAGCACATTCATGGTGAAGAGCTTGAACGACCAGACGGCTGCGTAGGAGCCGACGCCGAGAAACGCCGCGTGCCCGAAGGACAGATATCCGGTAAGACCGAACAGGATATTGAAACCCATGGCGAAAATGCCGTAAATCGCGAATTTCTGCAGCAGGTCCGGGTAGTTTGCGCCGAGTGGCGCAAGCCAGATCGGCATCGTGAGGATGACGGCCGAAAAGACCAGAAGCGCGATGGGTTCTCTTTCTAACAGCTTGGTCATGGTCTATTCCTCCATCACGCCTTCGCGCCCCATCAGGCCGCGCGGCATGGTCAGCAGAATGATCACGGCGACGAGATAGATGATGATCTGGTCGATGCCGGGAAAGATGTTCTTGACCTCGTTCATGGAAGCGAAGGACTGCAGGATTCCCAGAAGGAAGCCGGCCAGAACTGCGCCCGGAAGCGAACCCATGCCGCCGACGACAACCACGACGAAGGAGAGAACGAGAAAATCCATCCCCATATGATAGTCTGGCGGCAGAATCGGCGTGTACATCACTCCGGCGAGCCCCGCCACGACTGCGGCGATCCCGAAAACCACTGTGAAGCGTTTCTGGATGTTTATGCCCAGCAACCCCACCGTCTCACTGTCGCGCATGCCCGCCCGCACGACCATGCCGTAGGTCGTGAACTGCAGGAAGGCGAAGACGGCGCCGATGACGACGACGGAAAATCCGAAATAAACCAGACGCCACCAGGGATAGACGATGTTTCCCTCCAGCCCCAGCCAGGCGCCGATATTGGCGCTGCCGGCGACGATTTCCGGAGCGGATTGCGGGATCGGGTTGGCGCCGAAATAGTGCTTGATGATTTCCTGGATGACGATGGCGAGGCCGAACGTCACGAGGATCTGGTCGGCGTGCGGCCGCTTGTAGAAATATTTGATCAGGCCGCGCTCCATGACGACGCCGATCAGCAGCATGACCGGTATCGCGATGATGATGGATACGGGAACAGAATAATTGACCAGAAAGACCCCGAAATCGCCGAGCCAGGCCTCGACGTAAGGCGTGCGTATTTCGAGCGGCGTTCCCCAGGCGGTTTTCTGTTCGGGGTCGAGAACGACCTGTTCGAGAGTCAGAAGCTTGTTGAACGTCACGGCGCAGAACGCGCCCAGCATGAAAAGGGCGCCATGGGCGAAATTCACCACGCCCAGCGTTCCGAAGACTAGGGTCAATCCAAGGGCGATCAGCGCGTAGGCTCCGCCCTTGTCAAGACCGTTGAGGAATTGAAGTAATAATGCGTCCATCTCGAAAGCCTGTGCTTACGTCCCCAGGGCGAATTATCGCCAATTGGACCGGCCGACCTTGCGGCCGGTCCGTTTTCATAGTCCGCGGTTCAGCGCCTTAGCACTTCTTGACGTCTGACGGGCCAAGCTCACCGCCGAAGATCGACGGATCGTAGGTAACCTGGTCGCGCGGAACGATCTTCACTACGTCGAGCAGGTCGAACTGCGACGTCGGATTCTGGTTGCCTCTCACGACGAGCACTTCCTTGAAGCACTGATGGTCGGCGGCGCGATAGAGCGTCGGACCGTTGCCCATGCCGTCGAATTCGAAGCCTTCCAGCGCTTCGATGACCTGGGGCGGCGTGAAGGCGCCGGCGCGTTCGCAAGCGTCGGCGTAAAGCAGAGCCTGGACGTAGCAGGTTTGCGCTGCCTGGGACGGCGGGAAGCCGTATTCCTGGCCGAATGACTTGACGAAAGCCTGCGAGGCGTCGTCCTGCAGCGACCAGTTCCAGTTGGTCGTGCCGAGGATGCCCTTGATGTTATCGCCGGCGCCCTGCGCCATCAGGCGGGAGAACAGCGGAACGACGATTTCGAAGTTCTTGCCGTTGACCTGCTTGTCGCGCATGCCGAACTGGACGGCCTGGGTCAGCGAGTTGACCATGTCCTTGCCGTAGTGGTTCAGGATCAGAACATCTGCGCCTGAATTAAGAACCGGCGTGAGATACTGCGAGAAGTCGCCGGCGCCGAGCGGCGTGCGAACCGCGCTTGCCGTCTTCCAGCCGAGGTTTTCGGTCGCGTTCTTGATCGACTCTTCCTGGGTCCAGCCCCAGTTGTAGTCGGCCGTCAGATGGTAGGCGGTGCGGTCCTTGCCGAGTTCTTCGGCGAGAATCGGACCAAGCGCCTGACCGGACATGTAGGCGTTGAAGAAGTGACGGAAACCGAAACGCTTCTTGTCCTTGCCGGTGGTGTCGTTGGAGTGGGTCAGACCGGCCATGAAAATGATGCCGTTTTCCTGACACAGGCCCTGCACGGCGACAGCCACGCCGGAGGAGGATCCGCCGGTGATCATGATGGCGCCGTCTTTTTCGATCATGCGTTTCGCCGAAGCGCGCGCGGCGTCGGACTTGGTCTGGGTGTCGCCGGTCACATATTCGACCTTCTTGCCCAGGATGCCGTTGCCCTTGAGGGCCTTGGACGAGAACGTGTTGAGCATTCCGCCGTCGCCTTCACCGTTCAGGTGCTTGACGGCCAGCTGGTAAGCGCGCAGTTCGTCCGCGCCTTCGTCGGCGTAGGGGCCGGACTGCGGAACGTTGAACCCGAGCGTCACGGTGCTGCCCGTGGGCATGTTGCAGAATTCTTCGGCGTAGGCGCCGCGCACGAAGCTCATCGGCGCCGCCAGGGCGACACCCGATGCTGCGCCTGCCTTGAGCAGGTTACGGCGTGTCAATGCGATCTTGGACATGTATTCCTCCCGAATATCACTGAAAGACTGTTCTGACTCCCAACCAGAACTGCCCGGATGCTAACGCAATGTTACGAACCCGCAATAAGCCATTCGGTTATAAGACTTTAGTATCATAGCCTTTCGTCCAATCGCCGCCACCAATGACAGGCCTTCGATGGGGATAAACGCGCGGGATTGATCAGGATCAAGGCTGCGTCATATTTGCATGTTTAGATTTAGTCTAATTTCTGCTAGCGGTCTTTTTGGTCGCGGTATAAGCTGTGGAACTGCCTGGGGCAGGTCGATCACACCCGGCCCAGTAACGAACCGGAGTACTTTGGTTAATGGACTATCGCGGCATCTTCCAGAACGCAGTCGATCAGCTGCACTCGGAAAAGCGTTATCGCGTCTTTGCGAATCTCGAACGGATCGCAGGCAGGTTTCCACGCGCCATTCACCGCTCCGGCGACACGATGCGCGAAGTCACCGTGTGGTGCTCCAACGACTATCTCGGCATGGGTCAGCATGACGACGTGATTTCAGCGCTGTGCAATGCGGCCGGCAAAATGGGATCCGGAGCCGGCGGCACGCGCAATATTTCCGGCACGAACCATCCGCTGGTCGAGCTTGAGCACGAACTGGCCGATCTGCACGGCAAGGAAGCTGCGCTCGTCTTCACCTCCGGCTTTATTTCCAATGAGGCGTCGATCTCGACGATTGCAAGACTTCTGCCGAACTGCCTGATCCTGTCGGACGAACTCAATCACGCCTCGATGATCGAAGGCGTCAAGCGTTCCGGCGCGGAAAAGAAGATCTTCCGTCACAATGACCTCAAGCATCTGGAAGACCTGCTGGCCAGCGCCGATCCGTCTCGCGCCAAGCTGATTGTCTTTGAATCCGTATACTCGATGGACGGCGACATTGCGCCGATCGAGGCGATCGCCGATCTGGCGGACAAATACAACGCCATGACCTATATCGACGAGGTCCACGCCGTCGGCATGTACGGACAGCGCGGCGGCGGCATCACCGATCGCGACGGCCTTGCGGAACGCATCGACGTGATCGAAGGAACGCTCGCCAAGGCGTTCGGCGCGCTGGGCGGCTACATCACCGGTTCCCGCGCGCTGATCGACGCCGTGCGCTCCTATGCGCCCGGCTTCATCTTCACGACAGCGCTGCCGCCTTCGATCGCGGCGGCTGCGACTGCTTCCATCCGTCACCTCAAGACCTCGCAGACCGAACGCGCGCAGCACCAGCTCCAGGCGCGCAAGACAAAGGACGCCCTGAGCGACGCCGGACTGCCGGTCATGCCGTCGGACACCCATATCGTCCCGGTTCTGGTTGGCGATCCGGAACTCTGCAAGAAGGCGTCCGACCGCCTGATGGACGTGCACGGCATCTACATCCAGCCGATCAATTACCCGACCGTGCCGCGCGGCACAGAGCGCCTGCGCATCACGCCAAGCCCGTTCCACGACGACGCGCTGATCGCCGATCTCGTCAGCGCCCTGACCGAAGTGTGGAACACGCTGGGAATTCCCTTCGCCAGCGAGGAGCGCACGGCAGACTCCCGCATCGACGGCGTGGTCCGTCTTCCGGTCTCGAAGGCGGGCGGTTAGAGCAATCCCTTGATCGCGATGGCGGGCGAAAGCCCCTCACACGGATAGCCGCGCCGATCGGCCTGACTCTCTGGGCCGCCCGATCTCTTCTAAATTCCTGAAATGAACTCGGCGAGCCTGCCGGCCGCCTCTTCGACCTGATCCTGGCGACGCAGGAAACAGGCCCGGAAGAACTGTTCGCCGCCCGGGCCGAAGCCGGTCCCGGGGGAAAGGCCGACATTGGCCTCGTCGATGATACGGTAGCCCGCGCGAGCCGTGTCTTCCAGACCGTCGATCGCGAAGAACGCATAGAAAGAGCCCTCGGGCCTGACCATCCGCACACGGTTCGTGGCGAGAAGCGCGTCGCACAACGCATCCCGGGCGGATCGGGCGCGCGCCTTCTGATCCTCGACATAGTCTTCGCCTTCTTCGAGCGCCGCGACGCAGCCCCGCTGCATGAACTGCGCGACGCCGGACGTCGAATACTGGATGAGGTTTTCGAAGACCTGCCCGAGTTCGGCCGAGGCCTTGATCCAGCCGACCCGCCAGCCCGTCATCGACCAGTTCTTGGAGAACGAGTTGACGAAGATGATGCGGTCATCGGCATCAGCCACGTCGAGGAAGGACGGCGCGCGATGTCCGGCATAATAGAAGCGCGAATAGATTTCGTCGGCGATGATCCACAGGCCGTGGCGACGCGCAATGTCGAGAATATCGTCGAGATTCTCACGGCTCGCGACCCAGGCGCAGGGGTTCGACGGCGTGTTGAGAAAAATCGCGCGGGTTTTCGGCGTGACGGCGTCCGCAATGCGCTGCGTGTCCAGGGTCCAGCCCGTTTCGCCGAATTCGAGCGGCACGGACACCGGCGTGGATCCCGAAATGGCGAGCGCCGCCGAAATGTTCGGCCAGGACGGCGTGGCGTAGACCACTTCGCTTCCCGGCGGACAGACGGCGGTGACAGCGAGCACGATCGACTGCATTCCGGATCCCGTGACAAAAAACGTCTCCGGATCGTGGCTGCCGCCGAAATGCCGCTCGTAATAGCTGGCGAGCGCTTCACGCAACGGCGGAATGCCGCGCTGCCAGGTATAGAAGGTCTCGCCGTTCTCGAGACCCTGGCTCGCGGCGCGGGATATGAAATCGGGAGTCGGCCGGTCGCCCTCGCCAACCCACAGGGGAATCAGTCCCTCGCGATCGCGCCCGTAGTTCAGCATGGCGACGATCTGGCTTTCAGGCGCGTTGCGCGCGGGGGGGCTGAGATGGTCGATCAATGACATCTTTTGTCTCCTGTCTGTCAGGCGATAGCCTGTCCAGGGACAAAAGACACGCCAAAAACATTGATGCGTCCATCCCGCCTCTTGATGGAGGCGGAACCGGTTCCGGCTATTTCTTCAAAAGATCGCGAATCTCGGTCAGAAGCTGGATATCGGCCGGCGGCGCAGCCGGTTCGGCCGGCGCTTCGGCCTGCTCCCTGCGAATCGAGTTCACGCCCTTGATCAACATGAAGATAATGAAGGCGAGAATTACGAAATTCACGACCACGGTCAGGAAATTGCCATAGGCGAAAACCGCGCCCTGCTCGCGCGCGGCGTCGAGCGTCTGCGCCGTCACGTTGCCGCTGAGCGGAATGTAGTAGTCGGAGAAATCGAAACCGCCGAAGATCGTTCCGACGATCGGCATGATGATGTCGTCCGTCAGCGATTTGACGATGAGGCCGAAAGCCCCGCCGATGATGACGCCCACCGCCAGATCCATGACGTTTCCGCGGGAGATGAATTCCTTGAACTCGTTGAGCATGTCGTCCCTCTTCTTGTCTGCAATACAGCCGGCATAGCTGTACTTGTCTACTATGCTTCCCTTTTACTTGAAAAATGATCCTATTGCTAAAGTGCTGATTCAATTTACCACGAGATTTCGCTTAGCACTATGTGCGCATTTGCGCCGGCATTGATTGCCGCTATTCTGGCGCGGAACGGCGGACGGCCGTTCCTAGCTGGATGGATTGGCCGGGAGGACCCTTGTGCCGGGCTGGGTGATCGTCACATCGGCGCTGCTTTATCTGCTGCTTCTGTTCGCCATTGCAAGCTATGGCGACGGCAGGGGCGTCACTGCGCGCACCGCCAACAGGGGCAGACCGCTTATCTACGCCTTGAGCCTTGCCGTCTATTGCACGTCCTGGACTTATTTCGGCGGCGTCGGCCTGGCGGCCAATCGCGGCCTGGAGTTCCTGACCATCTATATCGGACCAATCCTCGCCTTCACGATCGGATTACCCGTCATCCGGCGCATCATCAACCTCGCCAAGGCCGAAAAACTCACATCCATCGCCGACTTCATCGCCGCGCGCTACGGCAAGAACCCGATGGTGGCCGGCCTGGTCGCGATCATCGCGATCGTCGGCACGATTCCCTATATCGCGCTGCAGCTCAAGGCTGTCTCGTCCTCGGTGACCATCATCGTCACGGATGCGCCTTTCGCCGGCTCCCTCGGCGGCGTTTTCCTGACCGATATTTCGCTGATCGTGGCGATGCTGCTCGCCACCTTCGCCATCATCTTCGGCACGCGCCACACCGACGCAACGGAACACCAGAACGGCCTGATCCTGGCGATCGCCACCGAGTCGGTAGTCAAGCTTCTGGCCTTTACCGCTGTCGGGCTCTTCGCCACCTTCTTCCTGTTCGACGGACCAGGACACCTGATCGAGGAGGCGCGGCAGCACCCGGACGTCGTCGCGGCGCTCAGCCATCAGACAAGCCCGTCGCGCTGGATCGTGCTGACCATGCTGTCCACCTTCGCGATCATCATGCTGCCGCGCCAGTTTCACGTCACCGTCGTCGAAAACCGGACCGACGACGAACTGCGCACCGCGCGCTACCTGTTCCCGCTCTATCTGGTGGCCATCAATATCTTCGTCATTCCCGTCGCCGTTGCGGGGCTTATTGTTTTCGACGGCCAGGGCAACGCCGACCAGTTCGTGCTGTCCTTGCCGCTGGCGAACGATCTGCAGCTGCTGTCCCTTGTCACCTTCATCGGCGGTTTCTCGGCTGCGACCGCCATGGTCATCGTCGCCTCCGTGGCGATCGCCATCATGGTGTCCAACGACCTTGTCATGCCGATCCTGCTCCGACGCAACATTATCCGCAGCGATGGCGACAGGAGCGATTTTTCGGGCACGATCCTGAAGGTCCGGCGCACCGCGATTTTTCTTATTCTCGCGCTCGGCTACGCCTATTACCGGTCGGCCGACATCAACGCCGGGCTGGCGTCGATCGGCCTGCTCTCCTTCGCGGCGATCGCGCAATTCGCGCCGCCGCTTTTCGGCGGTCTGATCTGGTGGCGCGCCAATGCGCGCGGCGCGATCCTTGGCCTGGGCGGCGGCATCCTCATCTGGACCTACCTCCTGTTCCTGCCGAGCTTCGGCGGCCCCGACAACTCGCACATCGCCACGGCGATCCTGCATTTCCTCGTCCCGGGCCTCGACGCATTTTCGCCCACCGGCGCTGACCCGCTTGTCAACAGCGTGATCCTCAGTCTCATCGTGAACATCGCGCTCTTCATCGGCGGCTCGCTCAGCCGCCCCGCAAAACCGCTGGAGCGCATCCAGGCCGGCGTGTTCATTCCGAAGCGATCGGTCATCCGGCCGGCTCAGGGCGATTGGCAGACAAACATCACAATCGCCGACCTGAAGAACACCACTGCGCGCTACCTCGGCGCCGAGCGAACCGAACGGTCCTTCCACAGCTACGAAACCCAGCACGGCAAATGGCTGGAGCCGTCAGCTCCAGCCGACATGGATGTGGTGCGCTATTCCGAACAGTTGCTGGGCAGCGCCATCGGGTCGGCTTCCGCGCGGCTTGTGCTGTCGCTGCTCCTTCAGAAGGACGACACTTCTTCCGACACGGCGCGCCTGCTGGACGAGGCCTCGGAAGCGCTGCAATACAATCGCGACCTGCTGGAAACGGCGCTTGGACAGATGGACCAGGGCGTAACGGTGTTCGATGAAACCAATCGTCTGAGCATCTGGAACCGACGCTTTCGCGCGTTGCTGGATTTGCCCGAGACGGTGGGACAGGTCGGCGTGGCGCTGGAGGATATCGTCGCCATTCTGGTCAAGCGCGGCGACGTCGCGCCGGACCAGGTCCGGCAGACGATCGAGAACTTTCTGTCGATGGACATGTCCTGGACGCTGAACCTCGCGGGGTCGGGACGCATTATCGAAATCCGGTCCAATCCGATGCCGGACAACGGCGTGGTCACGACCTATGCCGATATCACCGAAAGGGTCGCCTCCGCCAAGGCGCTGCGCCAGGCCAATGAAACCCTCGAACAGCGCGTCGCCGAGCGCACGGCGGAACTCATGCGGGTCAACGCGGAACTGGCGCTCGCCCAGTCGCGCGCGGAGGAGGCCAATCTCGGCAAGACCCGTTTCCTGGCGGCCGCCGGCCATGACATCCTGCAGCCGCTCAATGCGGCGCGGCTCTATTCATCGTCCCTGGTGGAAAGGCTCGGGCGGTCGAACGAGCAGAGCCTGGTCCGCAACATTGATTCGTCGCTGGAATCGGTGGAATCGATCCTCGGCGCAGTCCTCGACATATCCCGGCTCGACACGGGCGATATGCGACCGCAGATTTCCAGCTTTCCGTTGAACGAGGTGCTCAGGCGCATCGAAACCGACTTTCTGCCGATGGCGGCCGAGAAGAAGCTGCGCCTCAGGGTCGTGCGCACGTCGGCCATCGTGCGCAGCGACCCCAATCTTCTGCGTCGTCTGATCCAGAACCTGGTGTCGAACGCCATCAAATACACGAGCGACGGCACTGTTCTCGTCGGCGTGCGTCACGCAGGCGACAATGTCGTGGTGCAGGTCATCGACACCGGCATCGGCATTCCGGCGCACAGTTTCAAGACGGTGTTCAAGGAATTCACGCGGCTCGACGAGGGAGCAAAGACAGCCGCAGGCCTCGGCCTTGGACTGTCCATCGTGGACAGGATCGCGAAGGTGCTCGACCATCCGGTTCTTCTCTACTCGGAGGCCGGGCGCGGGACCGATTTCCGCGTCAGGATTCCGCTCGAATCCTTCAGCAAGGCGACCCTGAAGGTCTCGCCGGCAAAACCCGCTCCCGCGGCGTCCGTCCTCGACGATCTGGAGGTTCTGTGCATCGACAACGAACCGAAGATTCTCGACGGGCTCGAACAGTTGCTGTCCGGCTGGGGCTGCCGCATCAGGAGCGCCGGATCAATCCGGGAGTTGAAAGCCCTGCTCGCCGCCTCGGACCGCCCGCCGGACACGATCATCGCCGACTACCATCTCGACGACGGCAACGGCATCGAGGCGATCGAAATGGTGAGAGCGCGCTGGGGCGTCGATTTTCCGGCCGTCCTCGCAACGGCCGACAGAACGCTGGACGTGCGCGTCGCCGCCGAAGCGCAATCGATCACCATCCTGAACAAGCCGCTCAGGCCCGCGGCGCTGCGAGCCTTTCTCAACCAGATCGCCGTGGCGCGAAAACTGGCGACGGCGTAGAGCCTTCCCTGCTTCTGTCGGGGCAGGACAGGCCCTAAGCCGCCCGGCGCGGGCGTCCGACTGCGGCGAGCGCCTGCTCGATATCGGCGATCAGATCCTCGACATCCTCCAATCCGGCGGAGAGGCGCACCGTGGAATCGGCGATGCCGAGTTCGGCGCGCGCCTCTTCCGTCAGGTTCTTGTGCGTCGTCGTCGCCGGATGGGTAATCAGGCTCTTTGCGTCGCCGAGATTGTTGGAAATCTTCACCACCTGCAGCGCATTGGTGAAATCGAAGGCGGCTTTCTTGTCGCCTGCGATATCGAACGCGATCAGGGTCGAACCCGCCGCCATCTGCCGCTGCACGACATCGGCCTGTGGATGGTCGGCGCGGCCGGGATAGATCACCCGCGACACGCCTGCCTGATCGGCCAGGTAATCGGCGATCACCCCGGCGTTCTGCGTTTGCTGTTTGACGCGCAGCGGAAGGGTTTCGAGCCCCTTGAGCAAGGTCCAGGCGTTGAAGGGCGAAAGCGACGGCCCGGTGTGGCGAAAATAGTCGTGCAGGTTTTCGTCGATCCACTCCTTCGAGGAAAGAACGACGCCGCCGAGGCAGCGGCCCTGGCCGTCAATATGCTTGGTCGCCGAGTAGACCACCACGTCGGCGCCGAGTTCCAGCGGCTTCTGGTAAAGCGGCGTGGCGAACACGTTGTCGACGACAACGCGCGCGCCGTTCGCCTGCGCGATCCCGGCGACGCCGGCGATGTCGATAACCTCGAGCGTCGGGTTTGTGGGGCTTTCCAGGAAAAACAGCTTCGTGTTCGGTTTCACGGCCGCTTCCCAGTTCTTCAGGTCAGTGCCGTCGATCAGCGTGGTTTCAATGCCGTATTTCGGCATCAGCGTCTCGACCACCCACCGGCAGGAGCCGAATAGGGCGCGCGCCGCAACGACGTGATCGCCGGCGTTGAGCTGACACAGAAGAGCCGCAGAAACCGCCGCCATGCCGGAGGCTGTGGCGCGCGCATCCTCGGCGCCTTCCAGCGCGCACATGCGCTTTTCGAACATGTCGACGGTCGGGTTGGCGTAGCGCGAATAGATAAAGCCGCCCTCTTCGCCCTTGAAGCGCGCTTCGGCCGCTTCTGCGCTCTCGTAGACGAAGCCTTGCGTGAGATACATCGCCTCCGACGTTTCCCCGAATTGCGAGCGGCTGGTTCCCGAGTGGACCATTCGCGTCGCCGGCCGCCATTTATCGCGGTTCGATTGCGCGTCGTTCTTTCCAAAATCCGTCATTGCGTTCACCCAAACAAAAAAACCGGCTTCGCGTCGCGAGCCGGCTTTCACCCCGACCTTTTAGCGACTTGTTTAACGTGGCAGCAAGCCGGTCGGCCAAATCACCACGGGATAAGCTTCCTTTACAGCCTCGCTCTGCTTGCGTCAATCATGCGCGACTGCAATTGATAGCGCCATGACAGGAAGGGGGAGCGATGCGGGAAACCGGCATACTCTGCGACGACGACATTTCCGGCTTGTTTCGGGACGGGCGGCTGATCACCGAACGGCCGCTGGACCCTGACCAGATCCAGCCTGCGAGCCTGGATCTGCGACTGGGCGCGAAGGCCTACCGCGTGCGCGCCAGTTTTCTGCCCGGGCCCCGCAGCACCGTTACAGACAAGCTGGAGCGGCTGAAACTGCACGAGATCGATCTCTCAAACGGCGCCGTGCTCGAAACCGGCTGCGTCTATATCGTGCCGCTGATCGAGAGGCTGGATCTGCCGGACGGCGTATCGGCCTCCGCAAACCCGAAAAGCTCCACCGGCCGGCTCGACATCTTCACTCGCGTCATGGCCGACCGCGCCCAGGAATTCGACAAGATCGAAGCCGGTTACAGCGGCCCCCTGTTCATGGAAGTCAGTCCCCGCACCTTTCCGATCGTCGTGCGCAGCGGTTCACGCCTCTCACAGATCCGCTTCCGCGCCGGCGGCGCCGGCCTGAGCGAAAAGGAACTTGCCGACCTGCACGCTGCCGAACAACTCGTCGCCGCCGATCATCCGAACATATCCGGCGGCGGCATTGCGCTTTCCGTCGATCTCGCCGGCGGTCCGGACGGACTTGCCGGCTATCGAGGCAAGCACCATACCGAAGTCGTCGATGTCGACGTCAAGGCTGCGCATGACATCCTTGATTTCTGGGAGCCGATCTACATTCGCGGCGACCGGTCGCTGATCCTCGATCCGGACGAGTTCTACATTCTTGTCTCGCGCGAAGCGGTGCATGTGCCGCCGCTATATGCCGCCGAAATGACGCCTTTCGATCCGCTGGTCGGAGAATTCCGTGTCCACTACGCCGGTTTTTTTGATCCGGGGTTCGGCCACAGCGGAGCGGGCGGCAAAGGCAGCCGCGCCGTGCTGGAGGTGCGCAGCCACGAAGTGCCCTTCATCCTCGAAGACGGCCAGATCGTCGGCCGTCTCGTCTACGAACATATGCTCAATCGCCCGCGCGCGCTTTACGGATCCGACCTCGGCTCCAACTACCAGGCCCAGGGCCTGAAGCTTTCAAAGCATTTCCGCCCGCCGGAAGCCTGACCGGAAATACGTCAGGATTTCTCCGCTTCCGCCTTCATGGCGCGCACCTCGGCCCTGAGCGCGCGGATTTCATTCAGGATCACTTCCTGCTCGCTGTGCATCGCCTCGCGGTCAGCGGACGCCTCGGCCTCATGCTCGGACTGCATGGCCGACACGATGATGCCGATGAACAGATTGAGCACCGTGAACGAGGTGGCGACGATGAAAGGCACAAAGAAGGCCCAGGCCATCGGATATTCCGCCATGACCGGCCGCACGATCCCCATCGACCAGCTTTCGAGCGTCATGATCTGGAACAACGAATAGGCGGATTCGGGGATCGAGCCGAACCATTCGGGAAAGGCTGCGCCGTAGAGCTTGGTGGCCATCACGGAAAAGACGTAGAAGACGAGGCCAAGCAGCAGCACGATCGAGCCCATGCCGGGCAGCGCCGCGATCAGCCCGCCGACCACGCGCCTGAGCGACGGCACCATGCTGACAAGCCGCAGCACCCGAAGGATGCGCAGGGCGCGCAGCACCGACAAGCTTCCGGTGGCCGGAAGCAGCGCGATGCCGACGACGATGAAATCGAAGATCCGCCAGGGATCTGAAAAGAATTTCAGCCGATAGACGGCCATCTTTGACAGCAATTCGACGACGAAGATCGCGAGAATGAGCTTGTCGACAAAAAACAGCAGGCCTCCGAAATGCGCGACCGCCGCCGGAACCGTCTCGAGACCGAGCGTCACCGCGTTGATCACGATGATCACGGTGATGGACCATTCGAATTTGCGGCTTTCGATGATTGATTGGAGATGATGCATTGCGGTCCGCTGGCTGGAGAGTGCGCCTTGCAGATGGCAATGAGGCGCCCGGCTGTCAAGGCGTGAAGCGGCCTTTGGGTCGAGATCGGGTGATCCGTCCGGAACGATCCGGCGTAGAAAGATCATAGGTTGTCAAGATCAGGAGAAGTCCATGCCCGTTTCGCTTTATCCGGCCCGCTCCGCCAGCGCTTCGGTCGGACAGGTCACGCTGCAAATCGCATCCATATGGGCGAAGGCGCTCACTATCGATGAGGTCGGACCGGACGACGACTTTTTCGACCTCGGAGGGCACTCGATGATCGCCTCCGGAATTCTGGGAGACGTCGCGTCGCGGTTTGGCTGTGCGCTCACCCTTCCCGACATGATTGACGCGAATACGCCCGCCCTGATGGCCCGCCTGGTGATGGAGCGAAGAAGCGGCGCGTTTGAACGCGCGGCATGATTTTTTGCGTCGCCTGCTGCGCAGCCGGGGGCGGCGTCGCCGCCTCCGGCGTTTAAGTTATTCGACCGGTTCGATCTCGGTCGGCCTCCAGCTCTTGTCGAAAAAGGACGGCTTCGGACTGTACAGCCGCAGGATCGTGAACCAGCCCTTGTCCGGATCAGTCTGTATCCAGTTGCCACGACCAACCCCGTCGGGTTGCTCCGGCGAGAACCACACGGTGGTCGTTCCATCGTCGGCGGCGGTTGCGGCGGGTGAAGGGAAACTCTGGCTTCCCGCCCGTGGATATTTCTGCGGCGTGGCGAGCATCGAGCGCGTCTGGTTGTCATAGAGCGTGAGCGACCAGAAGGCTTCCGCCGGAACGTCCTTCGGCAGCGTTACCTTGTAGGTTTTGGCTCCGTCGAAAGGGCTTCCCCCGGAATCGAGGAAATTCATCAGATACTGCGACCCAACGCCCGGAATGCGCATGATCATTCCTGGCGAGTCCAGCGTGTAGCCGTAGTAGAACGCAGCGCGCGAATCGAGCGTGCGCGCGCCGGTTGGCGGCAGCGGCTTGAACACACCGTCTTCAAACAAGGGCGGCGGTGTTTCGAAAAACGCGCCGCCCTGCCACAGCATGCTGCCCCAGTGCGATCCGTCGTAGTAAGCCCAATCCGGATGCTTCATCGCGTAGCGCCAGTTCAGGGACCGGCCCGTCGCCTGTCCGAAGGCGGCGGCATCTGACAGAATCTTCTTCATCCTTTCGTCCGGCTTGAACTCTTTGCCGTGGACGATGCCGATCGCTGCGAGTTGACCGGCCAGTTCAACATCGTAGCTGGTGGCGGGCTGGCTCTGGACAACCTCGTTGATCAATTCGAAAAACCCGAAATCGCTGGGCGGAATCGTGTTGTAGGCCAGTCCCGTTCCCTCGATGAACTTCGTCTCGGGGATATCCGGTTCGCCGGCAATGCGCACGGCGCCCTCGAGGGCCTGCGCGATGCTGGAGCCGTATGCGCCGGGCTTGTAGGGGTAGATCTTCAGGGTTTCCCTGACATTTTCGACAGCCGGTTTGGGGTCGTTGTCGACGAGATAGGCGCGCGCCGCATAGAGCGCCATGTTGGTTTTCGAATGCCCCACGAAATAGCCGCCCTCCGGCAGCGGGCCGTCATAGTCCGGACCCACGATGAGATATTTCCCGCCAAGCCCGCGATCAGGCCCGGGTCCGCCGATATCAATGATCCATGAAAACCACATGTCGTTGATGGTTCCCACGGCGTCGGACGGCTGCTCGATCACGATCGGACCCTGGCTCAGGTCGAGACCAGTCAGGTAGTAGACCGTATCCGCATTGGCCGTCAGGAAGAGCGAGTTCGAGTCCATCAACTCGGAAAAAATGATGACGTCGCCTGGTTTCGCGCCGATGCTTTCGAACCCCTTGACGAGCGCCATGGCCGACGCGCCGCGAAAACTGTTGTTGTAGACGTTGAGCGCCCGGGTGAAATCGAGCGTGTCATAGACTTTCGAGGCGGTCGCTTCGGTCGGGACGCCGTCCACGAACTCCAGTGTTCCGATATGTGTTTCGATCGTGGCGGGCGCCGAGAGCGACCGCACGGCCTCCTCCGATGCCTGGGCGAAAGCCAGGCTGCCCGTCGCCGCCAACCCAAACATCAGCGCTGCGCAGCCGGTGATCGTCCGGCGAAGGCCAATTCCGTTTCGTTCCATGATGTTCTCCCATGATACAGAACTGTTCGCGCGAAGAATTTCTGCTGCATAATTCAAGTGACGATTGCAGAGTTCTTGCAGGCGCATTTCAGCCCGGATGTAAAACCATATCTTGTTATTTGGATGACAAGCCAACCAAATAACTTTTTACGTGTATCACCATTGTCACAAAATAAAATGTGCGAATGCGCCGGGCATCAGATCCCGTCGGGATCATCGTCCCGCACGACGCCGTAGTCGCTTGAGCGCATCTTGGGATCCGTCGGCAACTTCGCCGCCTGCATGCCGAGACGCAGCAATTTGCGCACCGCCGCCGCCCGGCTGGGCATGCGCTGCGAGAAGCGCCAGTCGTCTATGGCCGACAGCTCTTCTTCATCGAGCATGATCTGCAGCCGGGTTTCCCGAGTGTTGGAGGGCATCGGACAGTCCAGTAATTAAGGAACTGCTGGAATTTAGGTGTTTATTGCAAAGAGCGCAAGTTACTCAAGCAGCATGAACGGCGGAACCCGCGAGGGTGGCGCAAGGACAGCGAGTGGCGGATTTATTGTACTGGCGAAGTTTCCTACAATAGGGGAACTCTACCTTGGACGACGAAGGCCTCTTATACGATGGAACTCCTGATGAAATGCGGTAACTGCGGGCAAAAGAACAGAATCATCGCTGCCTCAGGGCTGGATTTGTCTTCCAAGCACCTGATATTGTGTTCGAAATGCCGCGCGCCTCTGGAAAATCGCTCTCGAATGCTCGAAAGCGAAGGCGAAGCGCGCGATATCTGACGCGCTACTTCGAAGCGTAGATCCGGCAATTGCCGTTGTGGTGAAACTTCCACCGTTTCATGGCGTTCTTGCATCGCAGAAGCGCGTTCTTTTCGGCGTCCTCGATGGACCGTCGATTGAGCGACACACCGCAGACATACACGCCATATTCATAATTGATCTTGCTTTGCGCATAGGCCGAGTGACCACCGGCGGCCCTGTATTCCTGTGCGGCCTCGGTGCACGGATCGTCCGGGTTTCTTGGCAGCGCGCGCCGTAATTTGCCGTATTGGCCAGAAAGATCGCCTGATGATTTCTTGGAGGCGGCCTGACCCGGATAGGCGGAAATGCTCACAGCGACGGCGATGGTCAATGCAAGCGAAAGGCGAAATAAAAATCTGGAAAACATACTACTCCATCATCCCCTATGGATTTATTCACAAGTTATCTGTTCCTGAAATTCACCACCAAGGCAAGTATCCGTCGCAAAGATTTCTTACTATCAGTTGCAGTTTTCACAAGACTGTGGTCTCGCCTGTTTCACAACCGGAAAAGCAACAAAGCCAATGTTCGAATACTTCAACCTGCATTGCGGCGATCAACCGCCGAATCTCGGATTCGACAAGCCGTTCAAATGCCTTGTCCTGATCCGCGAAGACGTGACGCATACATGGCGCGACAGGGTTAGCCGCTGGCTGGTCGAATCGGGATGCCTATGGATGATGGCCTGGGGCCGTGACTGCAGCCTGTGGGACGACAGCGTCGACTGCGCGAATATCGAAATGTTCCCCGGCGACAAACCAGACGACAAGTTCGTCATAACGACGTGGCACAACGACGAAACGTTGGAAGACGTTGTGTGGTTTGCGACATTCTCCGCCAGTCATTCCAGTGTTACACTGGAGAAGCTGGTCGTTCTCGATATCGGTCCTGACGCTCGCAAGGACGAGATCTCGGCTTTGATCGAGAAATGCCAGCTTGAGGCTCGGCAAGAGGCGGTCGCGAAACCTCGCCCAAGCCGGTTCGCACTGCGTTGGCTTGAGCGATTATTCCGGGTTCCGGTTCAATGAGTATGACGGCGCGGCAAGGAAGACGAACCTTCTCGAAAGACCTGTCGTTCTTTTACAGCGAGGTTGCAGGCGCTGCGATCTACCGCAGCCCCGCCTCGATATTGCCGCCGTCGACGGTCAGAACGCCGGCCGTGGTGCGCTCGGCCATGGCAAGATCCAGGAAGGCTTTCGCCACATGGTCGGCAGTGACTTCCTGCTTCAGCAGGTTGCCGGACATGTATTCCTTTTCAGACACGCCACGGGCCTTCGAGCGGCTGGCGATCATGCTGTCGTCGAGCAGGCCGGAACGAATGCGGTCGGCGTTGACGGCGCTCGAGCGCACGCCGATCTTGCCGTATTCCAGCGCGTATTGCCGCGACAGGAACAGCGTCGCAGCCTTGGGCAGGCCGTAGGCGCCGAAATTCGCGCCCGGATTGATCGCCTGTTTCGACGTATTGAACAGCAGCACGCCGCCGGTCTGCTGAAGCTTGAAGATCCGCACGGCGTTCTGTGCTACGGCTTGATGAGCAAAGAAGTTGAGCTCGAAGCTCGTGCGCAGAACGGCGTCGTCCAGCATTCCGATCTCGCCCTGGAAGGCGGCGCCCGCATTGGAGACGACGATATCGACGCCGCCGAAGGCGTCCACCGCCGCATCGAAAGCGGCGCGCACGCTTTGCCCGTCGGTCACGTCGCAGGCGACGCCGATCGACTGGTTGCCGATGGATTTGGCGACCGTCGCAGCCGCCTCGCCGTCGAGATCGGCGACGACCACATGGGCGCCGGTTGCGGCGAAAAGCTTCGCCGTCGCGGCGCCGATCCCGCCTGCGCCGCCGGTCACCAGCGCCACCTGGCCGGTCAGCGGCAGCACCTTGCGGCTTTTCAGTTTCGCCTGTTCGAGCGACCAGTATTCAAGCTTGAAGAGTTCCTCCGCCGGCAGCGGATAGAATTTGCCGATCGCCTCGGCGTCGGCGACGTTTGCCGACCACACTTCCGCGACGTCGCCGGAAATGCTCGCAGTCTTCGCCGTGCGGCCGAAGCCGAATATGCCGAGCCCGGGCACGATCGCCATGCGCGGCATCGGATCGAGGATCGTGCGTTCGATATCGTCGCGGGCGTTGTTGGTCTCGAAATAGGCGCGATACATCTCCGTGTAGCGCTGCACAGCCTTGCGCGCCTCCCCGGCCCAGGCCTCGACATCGTCCGCGGGGCATGGCGGCAGGATCACCGGCCAGTTCTTGACGTGGATCGTCAGGTCCGGCGTCGTCACGCCGCGCAGCGCATAATCTTCGAGATCGGCGCCGTTGATGAAATCGAGGATCGCCGGCGAGGTCCGGAAGTCGCAGACGAAACGGTTGTAGCCCCCCTCGCCCAGCGCTTCCGCCACGGCGCCGCGCAACACCGGCGCGATCTGCAGCGCGCTCGCCGGATTGGCGGGCAGATCCGTGCGCGGCGTGAAGGGCGGTTTGCCGTTTTCGGCGATATAGGCCTCGGCCTCGTTGATCGCGGCGATCATCCGGTCATAGGCCTGTTTGGCCGTATCGCCGAAGGTGAAGATGCCATGCTTGTCGAGGATCAGACCCTCAACGTCCGGGTTCTCGTCGAACACGTCGGCTGCCGCCTTGGCGAGTTCGAAGCCCGGCGGAATATAGGGCACGAAGCCCATGCGGGCGCCGAACACCTTGCCGATCAGTTCGCGGCTGTTTTCCTGGTCGACCAGCGCCAGGATCGCGGTTGAATGGGTGTGGTCGACGAATTTGTGCGGCAGGAAGGCGTGCAGCAGCGTCTCGACGGAGGGATTGGGCGAACCCGGATCGATCAGGCTTGAGCGCTGCAGCGCCACCATCGCCTCGTCGCTCAGCGCGTCGAGCGCGCGCGCCTTTAAAAGCGGCTCCATCTTGACGGCCGGAAGGCCGGGCGGCTCGATGAAGGCCATGTCCCAGCCGCTGCCCTTCACGCACAGCACGTCGTATTCGTCGCCGAGCAGATCCTTGACCCGCGTCTTCACCGATGTGTTGCCGCCGCCATGCAGCACCAGTTGCGGAACCTTGCCAAGAAGCCGCGTCGTATAGGTGCGCAGCGCAAGGTCCTC
This sequence comes from Rhizobiaceae bacterium MnEN-MB40S, assembly GCA_024343425.1. Lineage (GTDB taxonomy): Bacteria > Pseudomonadota > Alphaproteobacteria > Rhizobiales > Rhizobiaceae > Flavimaribacter. Next base: position 199,159 of record BRLC01000017.1, on the reverse strand, counting down.
GCCGGCATGCCCGTAATCCTCAATCGCCTGCGCTGCCGCCGCGTCGTTCCACTGATTGTCCATCGGCTCTCTCTCCCGGCTTAGAAATTCCCGGCCCTTGTATCGCAGGGGTGTTTAATTGACAATAGTCATGGTAGTGTGACAATCGTCAAGTTGTCGTCCTCGGGAGGAGATTGACGGCCGGCATTATAGCGCAGAATGTCCAGTATGACACACTTCGCGCAGCGTGTTTCAAATCAGCCAATGGGGAGTAGCCGGGATTTGGATGGAGAAAGCACCAGGGGCCGTCGGCGATACCGGCCGGACGAGCAGATCGAGGACATCCTGCTGCGCGCCGCCTGGATGTATTATTACGAAAACAAGAACCAGAGCGACATAGCCCAGGAGTTCGGCGTGTCGCGGGCGACCGTGGTCAATTACCTGCAGCAGGCGCGCGAGCGCGGGCTGGTCGAAATCCGGCTTGATCCCGTCGCCTTCAACCGTCAGCGCCTCTCGGTCGAACTCTGCCGAAACTACGGCCTGCAGGAAGCCGTCGTCATCCCCGGCAGCGAGCTTGATCTCGGCGGCGTGGCGCTCGGCGCGGCCAAGCGCTTTCCCGACCTGCTCGACGAGGGCGACGTCGTCGGCGTCGCCTGGGGCATGACGATCTTCTCCATGTCGGAAAAGATCACGCCGCGCCGCATCGACAACGTCACCATCGTGCAGATGGTGGGCTCCATGGAAAGCCCTTACGTCTTCGCCGCCGAAAGCTGTTCCACCAATATCGCCAGACGCCTCGGCGCTCGGGTCGCCAATTTCTACGCGCCGGCCATCCTGTCCTCGGTGGAGGCCGCGCGCATCCTCAGGCAGGAGCCGGTGATCCAGTCGCAATTCGCCGAACTCGACCGCATCAACAAGGCGGTCTTCGCCGTCGGCTCCTGCGAGGCGAGCAGCCATGTCGTCGAAAGCGGCATCGCTTCGCTGGACGATCTGCAAGACTACATCGCGCGCGGCGCCGTCGGCGTGGTCTGCGGCCGCTTCATCGACGGCCGGGGGAACCACGTCGTCGGCCGGCTTGATGAGCGCATGATCGGCATCACGCCCGATGCGCTGCGCGGCCTCACCGTCGGCATGCTGGTCTCGAACGGCTTCGACAAGGTCGCCGGCATGCGCGCCGCCATGCTCGGCGGCTACGTCACCCACCTCGTCACTGACGCGCCCACAGCCCAGGCGATTTTGAACGAGGATTTGTAGGAATCTCATACAAGAATTTATTGCATATCTGTACCATATAAAGTACAAATCATGAATACAAGAAAGCGTTTGCCGGCGTATTTTTTTGAAACGGCTGCAGGAAATATGCCCGTACGGGATCGGCTACTCTCCCTGTCTCCACAGGACAGAAAATCAATCGGCGACGATGTACGAACTGTCGAGTTCGGTTGGCCGATCGGAATGCCGCTCTGTCGATCGCTGAAGGGCCGAAAGGGTTTATGGGAAATAAGAACCAACCTCGAGGATGGCAGAATCGCTCGCATCTTCTTATGCGCCCAAAAAGGCAGTCTGGTGTTGCTTCACGGATTCATCAAGAAATCCCGGAAGACGCCGGACCATGAAATCGATATTGCAGAGAACAGAATGAGAGGCCTGACATGAGCGCCGACAAGACGATGGAAAAAGGATCAGTCAGGCAGTCTTTTGAAGATTTCCTGAAGGAACAGGGAACTTTTGAAGAAACGACAAAAACCGCGATCAAGCGCGTTATCGCCTTTCAATTGGCGGAAGCGATGAAAAAGAACAGGATTTCAAAGGTCGAGATGGCAAAGAGAATTCAAACCAGTCGTTCGCAGCTCGACCGGCTTCTCGATCCGGAAAACGATGCGGTTACGCTCGCTGCGCTGGCGCGCGCCGCGGAGGCGGTTGGCCGGAAGCTGCATTTGGAACTGGTGTGATGGGCTGAATGCTGACCCGGAAACTGCCGGGAAGAAGAAAGAGCTAAGCTTTTTGAACGTTAAACCATCGTCCACTGCCGTCGGCATTGTCGGAAGACTGGAGACCACGCAGCCCATATTCTTCGCACAAAGACGAATTGCCCGGCGCGGTTGATTTCCTCTTAACCGCCGCCGGGTTAAACTCCATCGGCAACGATCTCATTCGAATGGAACGTGATGCTGTCGCATGAAGACGTCTGGGCCGCGATCGACGCCCTTGCCCGCATCAACGGGATGTCGGTTTCGGCGCTCGCCAGAGGCGCGGGGCTCGATCCGACCGCTTTCAACAAGTCGAAGCGGCGCAGCGCCGACGGCCGTCCGCGCTGGCCCTCGACGGAGTCGCTGTCGCGCGTTCTGGAGGCGACCGGCTGCACGCTTGGCGAATTCGAGACGCTCGCCTCCGGCAGAAGCGACGCGCCTGCATTGAATGACGCGCGCAGCGTGCCGCTGATCGGCTTTGCCCAGGCCGGCGACGGCGGCTATTTCGACGACGCCGGGTTCCCGGCCGGCTTCGGCTGGGACACGGTCGAGCTGCCGGCCCGCGCCAGCGGCCAGTCCTATGCGCTCAAGGTGCAGGGCGATTCCATGCTGCCGCTCTATCGCGACGGCGACACGCTGATCGTCGAGCCGCAGGCAAGCCTGCGCGCGGGCGATCGTGTCGTCGTGCGGACATGCGAAGGTGAGATCATGGCGAAGATCCTGAAGCGCTTCGGCCCGGACAGGGTCGAGCTGCTGTCGCTCAATCCCGAGCATCCGGATCGCTCGTTCAGCCGCTCCGAAATCGAATGGGCGGCGCGCATCGTATGGGCGAGCCAGTAGAACGGGAGAAGGAAGGCCACATGCGCACGCTTGTCATCTGCCTTGTTCTGCTGATCGCCGGGCTTTCCGCGCTGATCCTCTATGAGCCGCCGAAGCCCGAGGCGAGCCACGCGCCGCAAGCGCGCATCGAAAGCGGAAGCTTTCGCTGGGACGCCGCGGAACCGTCCGCGCCCGGCCCGGAAGCGAACGAAGCAGGCATACGACCAATCTCGCCGGACCAGTTCGCGGCGCCTTTCACCAAAAACGCGTCCGACCTTGAGCGCATTGCGCCGCGCGCGCCCGTTGCAATCGCAGCCGATAGCGAAACGCCGGACGCCGGCCCCGGGCGCACGCCGCTATACCGGCCCAAGGTCGTGGCCGCCGGATTGATCCGTTACGACCAGGGCACGCTGCAGCTTCAGGGCATCGACCTCGTCCTGCCGGGCGACATGTGCACGGCCCCGGACGGATCACACTGGCCCTGCGGCGTCATCGCGCGCACGGCGTTTCGCAATTTCCTGCGCGGCCGGGCGCTGTCCTGCATGACGCCGGGCGACAGCTGGGACGACACGCTGGTGACCGACTGCGTGATCAACAACCAGGATCCGGCCGCGTGGCTTGCCGGCCATGGCTGGGCAAAGCCGGCGCCAGGCGCCGCTTATGAGGATATGGCGCGCCTGGCGCAGCAGGAGCAAAGGGGCATCTACGGCGCCGATCCGCGCAAGGAGATGCCGGATATCGACAGCCGGGTGAGCGTCACCCTCGTGCCGGGCGAAACGCCCGAGGCGGTCGAATTCGTTGAATAGCGCTATCCACAGCACCGCCCAAACAATTGGAAAATAACTGGAAAAGGCGAAAAATTGCCCGGTTGCGCTGGCCATCGACCTGTAACGTGTTATGAACCCCGTGCCCGCCATTCGGCGGGTTTCTTCTTTCATGGGGACGAACGGGGACACACATCGTGATTTTTCATGTTCTGAAGGTGTCGACGCTTGCCGTCATCGCGGCGCTTGTCGGCGCAAGCGCGCTGCGAGCGCAAACGGTGGAGTCGATGTACGAGAGCTTCACGGAAGCCTACGGCGAGCCGCTCGAGAGGGGATATCTGGAGCCCGTCGACGTTCACTTCATGCGCTACTGCGGCTCCAGAGAGGGTTTTGGCCTCGTCCTGTTCCGCGTTAACGGCAATACGTCGAGCAGCTGGACAATAAACGCCCCTTGTGGCGAAGACATTGACCTGGTCGACATGGACATGAACGGCGAGCCCGATATTCGCTATACAGTCTCGTATAACGGGGACGGCTTTACCCGCGAGGTCCAAGGCTTCCTCACCCCTCGCGGAGACGGGCTCAAAACGCAGGGCGAGTATCTGACCTTCGAGGAGCGCGACGGCGCCTTCCTGCTCGAGAAATACGGATTGCCCGCCGACAAGGCGAGCCTCATTCTTCGCATGAAACAGTCCGTCGAACTCGGCGATCAATGCGTCCGGGGACGTTTCTGTCCGTCCTTTCCCGAAGGCGGGGGATGCCGCATGTTTGTCAAGACCTGCCCCACATCTCCGAAAGTGCTGGAAATGCATGTCGTCGGAGACGATGCGCTCGGCGCTCTTGAAGGCGACGCCGAATGGCTGGATTTCGTGGCACGCGTCGAGCAAGGCGAAGGGTATGTGCTGGCGCGGGAGGCGATTGCCGCCAGCTACAGTGACACAGCCTTCACCCCGAAGATGACCCCTGAACGGCAAAAGCTGGTCGACGGCTGGCTTCAGTAAAGGACGGAGTGATGACAATATTCATGAGAATTCTGATCCTGGCCGCGGCGGCGCTTGCGCTGACAGGCGGGATTTCCCGGGCCCAGACCATGGAATTTGCGCTATCGGGCGAAGACCGCATCGCGGGCGACGCGCATGGGACACAGGGCGCGTCTCTGGACATCGACTGGGACGCCGAATTGAAACTCGGCCTCCTGATCGGCGAGCCGATCGTCTCCCTGCGTTTCCGCTACGACGTCGTGGCCGGCCGGGTGACGATCCCGACGCTGACCGAGAAGGGCCGCGGCTACGAAACGATGATGTATCGCCAGCTGTCGCCCGAGCTGCAGGAGGGCGTGCGACTGACCGACGTCAAGCTGCGCATGACGTTTGGAAGCGACGCCGGCGAGATCGACCTTGTGGCCGATGTCGGCGCGACGGGACAACCCGGCGCCTGGTCGTTCAATATTCCCGGCAGCCCCGACTGGGACGACCTGTTCGCAGGAAAGGGCGTCAATGGCGGGATGCTTGACGCCGAGACCGCCACGGCGGCCTGGGCCGGCGGCCTGACGCTCAGAACCGTCGTCATCGAGGACGCGGATCTCAATTTCCATCTCATGCACGAAACCTACATGCGCGACTATGACAGGGAAGAGTACCGTGCGCTCAAATCCGCCTATGAACGCCTGGCCGATGGCCTGAAACGCAGCTACGGCATCGAGATCGGCGCCGAGAGGGGCGCATGGACTGACGCCTATTTCGTTTCGGAACGCTCCGGAAACATGGCGTCGCGGCAAGAATGGTCAAGGTGGAAGCGGGATCTCGGCCGGCATCTCGACAAGCTTTCCCGGCTTCCGGACAACCTGAAAGCCGGCGCCAATCATGCGCCCTACGAGCAGGCGGTGAAGGACGCTGAGAAGCTTCGCGACAGCATCCCCCGCAATCTAGCGTCCTTCGATGCCGAAGGCGTGGATCCGACCACGCTCGAACAGGGTTACGAGCCTGAGTTCGGCGGTGATTTCCGCGCTCCGAAGGTGGTCGTGAAATGGAAGGACATATGGAGACTCGACAAGTATGTAATCGTCAATGAAGACGGAAGTCTGGGCGGCAAGGCCCGGTTGGACGACATCGCCGACGGGAGTAGATTAAGGGCCGCCTATCAAAGCGCGCGCACCGGCGATCTGGCCGTTCTTCACGGTTGGGGCAAGTGCTTCTATCAGAGCGGCGACCCGATCCATGTGGGGTACACGCGAATTTCCGATTTCCAGGTCGACGACGATTCTCCCTTTGTGGCCGCGCCCTGCCCGAACAAGAACATTGTAAACATTCTCGTTCCGGTTCTGGAAGGCAAGACGGCGTTCCGAACGCCTGTCGTCTACAATCCGGCGACCGGAGAGTATGCGGTCTCGACCGAAGCCCAGGTCTCCGACGGAGATTATGTGTATTTTCTCTTCGATTCATTCGCCCTCTTCAACGTTGATGAATCGGGCGGCGGCGCAACTTACCGGGACCTCTATTTTCTCGACGAGGATCTGAACATTACGGACACCCGGTCGTGCGGCGCCCGGCAGGCAGGAGAAGTCTACACCATACCGGACTGCTAGACGGCTTGCGCCGCGCCGCCGTTGTGCGGCACGGGCATCAGGAACACCTGGCGGGCGATGTCCGAGTGGAGACGCTCGGGCGCATAAAGCCCCGCCAGCGCATCCTTCGACATCAGGTCCGGATTGTCGCCTGCGAATATCTCCGGATCGTCACAGGCCTTCGCGGCCATGCGTTCGGCGATCAGGCTCATGAAGGCGCAGGTGATAGTGAGATTGAACTTGCGCGGCGCGCCGGCCCTTGCGGCAAGCGCGCGGATGCCGTTCGCATAGATCGTCGCGGCTTGCAGAAAATCGTATTTCTTCAGGAGACCGAACGCGACGTGGACATGTTCGGTATGGCGGAACGCCGCGGGGTCGATGTCGCCGGCCTCGAACCGCCGGGTGATATCGGCATGGTCAACACAAACGCTCATTCGTCCTGCTCCCTGAATTTGTGGCTGTCCGCCGCCGTCCACTCCAGATCGTAGACATCCTTCAACTGCGCGATCTTCGCCAATGTTTCCGGCGAAAACGGCGGCTTGTTCTCGAAACTGTGCAGCGCAATGCCCTCGATCAGATCGCCGACGGACATATCAAGATGCTCCGCCAGCCCCTTCATGACCTTGAGCAGACGCTTTTCAATGCGGACGCCGGTCTGGACGCGTTCTGGTTTTGTGATCACGTTGGTACATATGTACCAGTTTAAATTTTATGTCAACTAGATTAAATGTCACGTCAAATAGGCGGTTCGCAAGCTACAGCACTATCTCTCAAGACAGCATCGTGAAAGTCGCCGTGCTGGAACTATTGGTTCGCCCCTGCCTTCAAATTAAGGCAACTCGCTCCGCCCATGTTCGGCCGCTGCCATCGGAGTGGATATCGTAGCGAACTGTCCGACCCTTGCACATATCATTCCAAAGTGTAACTGAAACCATGTTGCGATTTACATAGGTATCGACACCGAATGTATCCCGGAGAAATCCGAATTTTTCAGTCCGGCCTTGTTCCTTCATTTGACCCGATCTATCGCGTAAGACATCAAACTGAGTCTTGTCTTCATCATCTTTCACGACGTATCCAGAAGTGAGGTTGCGTATAAAGTAGGCAGTACTCTCCAACAATTCGCGGTTTGTTGGTAGCGGTTGGAGAGCTAAGGAATCGATAACCCTGATTGCTTTCGAGAGATGATCTATCATGAGATCGTCTACTACTTCGCGTTTCAGCGACTTCAGGAAGTCGTGGAGACGTTCTATCGCGTTAAGCGCACCGCGTGGGTCACCGGTTGACAAATGGTGATCAGCTTCGCGTACTAAGAGTTGGGCTTGCAAATCATTGACAATAATTTCGTCCCGAAAAGTTTTAAAGCCTGCTTTCCAAGCGGCATCTATGTGTTCCTGCGCCTTCTTGAAGTCATATAAAAACAGATTTACACGAGAAGCCTCTCGTAACAGAGTTGTTTCGTTGGGATCAACCTTAAGCGCTGCATCAAACTGGTCTCGTGCCGCGACATTATCTCCATAGCTCCGCATCAAGAATCCGCCATAGAAAAAATTCAGTTGTGGTTGTTCGTCTGCAACATCGAAAGCCGCTTCATAGCTTCCAAATGCACCTGTTACGTCACCTTCTCGATATTGGATAAATGCCAGTATGCGATATACTTCAAAGTAGTCAGGACTCGATATTTTTAGTTCGTTGACTATTTCATGTGCTTCATCGAATCGCGACTTCACCGCCAAGCTCGCTGCGTGTCGTAAACGTCTTGCAGCTAATGCTTCAGATGGCGAGCGAACAACATAAGATCTGGGATCATAGCGATTGCGCTGTGCTACTCCACGTTCTTCCTGAAAAGCACTTCTGACATCTCGAAATCTTGCAAGAATTGCGTCAGTATCCTTCGGTGCCAATTTCAAGACCCGCGAAATATATGATCTGGCAAAAGGCTTAAGACGATAAAGCCGCTCATTTTCAGCCGTATCAGATTTCTCAATAAGTCCGAAGCGCATCAATTCAGCGAGGCCTTCTTCAACCCGCGCCGGCTGAAGGAATGAAATGTGCTGTAGTATAGTTGCCGAACTAGCTTGAGGGACTACCGACATAATCGATAGAACAGTGCGTGAACTTTCGCTGATTTTCTCAAATACGTTTTCCATACAGAAAATCAGCGCTATCCGAGGATTGGCAGTGATTTGCGTCGGATCCAATCCTGTAGATACACCGATAGCAAACCATTTAACTAATAGTGGCTTGTGCGCGAGTCGGCTGAGATGACGACGCAAGGTAGACTCTGACAGCTTTCGTAGAGCGGATATATCATAAGCTTCGATCAAACGACGAAGGTAGATTAGCGACTCTTTTTCAGAGAACGCCGGCACTTTTACCGATAGATCGCCACCAAGAGGTACTCGAGATGTGAATACGATCTTGCTTTGCCCCGGAACATCAGAGGCAAATTCTATCAAAGTATCATCAAGGACTGTTTCTAGATTGTCGATTACAAGAAGTACTTTGTTTTGCTCGAGCAAGCGCCGCACTCGATCAATAGGTGGCTCTTCACCGGCCTCAAACTGCTCTGCGACTTCTTCGAACAAACTAAGTGAAGAAGTAATCGCCCCCTCTATGCGTTCGATTTCGTTTGTAGTTAGGCGATTTGCTTTGGCCGAAACCCACACAAAAGCATCAAAGTCATGATCATTGTTTTGCAGCAACCCATAGAGCGTTTGAAGTGTTAATGCCGTCTTACCATCACCACCATCCCCCAGTACTGTAACTACAGGATGCCTTCCTAGTATTTTTTTCTTTAATTCTTTCTCTAATACTTTTCTCGGTTGGAATCCTGTGTCGTCATAATCTGGCACAGGAAGATTATTGAGGACTTCTCCTGTTACTGGTTCATCCCACAACGATATCGAAACTGATAAAAGTGCATCGGGATTCTGACCATACTCCTTGTACGTCGCAAAAAGCGTGGGCCAATAGCTAGGTGATGACAAAAATTCATGCGCTATAGAAAAACCAACAGAGTATTCCTCTGTTGTTAACGGTCGTCCGTGCATCGTCGAATTTCGAATTGGGATTGCTTTTTCAAATGTTTTACGATTATCGAGGTAATATTCGGCAGAAACTTCATCTAATAAATTCTTATGGCGAAGTAATATTGAATACTTATCACCAATATCCAAGCCATGTAGAAGATCAAAATCTTCTTCACTTACTTCTCCGTCGCGAGCCCGCAACCGAAGTTTAGCTTTTTCTCGCTCTTCAGTATTTAGTATCTCGTCATATTCAGAACTGAATGCACTACGAATACGTTTTACGATGTCCCTCTCAATAGCATCGAAGAAAATAAACAACGCAACACGTTGATAACTAGCCATTGCTCCCCTCCATTACCCCAATTTATTCTTTCTACAAATTCGACTTATTGCAACTATAAATATTACAAAAGCAATCTTGTTACCATCTGCAATGGTTGCAATCTAAAACACGATCTTAATTAGTATATTGGTGAAGGCTATTAAATTAATCGCGTAGCAATTGTATTGAGCTCGGCATTCCAAACGAACATATTTCCTTCGGCGTGACAGCGCGGATCAAGCGCGATCATCTCGTTGCGATCAGTTGTCCCGCATACCCGGAAAGCAGGCTGGTTGAGGCTGAGGGAACGGAATAGAATCCGTCCGACGCCACGTCCCTATGAACAGCGACAATGGCGGCACAGGGTCGCAACCAAGGCTCCAATCCGCGCTAACCCGCCAACATCAGGAATACGACGAAAGCCGAGAAGGACAGAAGCACCCAATTGAGGATGGCGAACCGCAGGTCGAATCTCTGGAAAAGGTTCGCAGTCGATATAGCCGCGAGTAGGAAAGAAGGCGCTACTAGAAACGTAGATATGAAAAAGGTAAATACAGCGGACTCGAATAGCCGAGTAGCAGAGGCGAACGTCGAGTAACCGAAGATCACCGCCACGAAAATGGAGATCTTCCGCCAATTCATGAACTCGACGATCAGGGACCAAACGTTCGATTTGAATGGATTTCGGATCAGGTGATTCCTTCTTGACCGGAGTCACCCTACGCCAAAAAAGTGAAATTCATTTATTCCGAGCACACCCGGACACCGGAATAATCCAAAACAAACCAGGCCGCCTGCTCAGTCGACGATAACCTCGAACGGCTTGCCGACCAGTTCCCGCCCGCCATAGCCGAAATTGCAGCCGTTGAACTCCTTGCGCGTCTTTCCGAGCTGCAGGCTGCCATTATATTTCGTGCGACAGGCGTAGAGCTGACGGCCGTCGGATTCCATCCCCACCGGCAAGGAATTGTTGGGCGGGGTATGGAAAAAGGCCGGAAACCATTTCTCCTTGCCGACCATCAGCGAATAGACGGACGCCGTCAGTTCCTGCCCGCCATAGCTGAAATTGCAACCGTCAAAACCATGGGCGATCCTGCCGGGGTGCCGCCCGCCCTGATAGTCGGCGACGCAGACGAAGAGATCGCGGCCGTTCGCGTCCCGTCCCGCCGGAAATGCGCGGCCATCGATCTGGCCGCCGGAAAGCTGCATCCAGCCCGGAGAGTCGTGCAGAGCGGCCGGCGCAAACGGCGCCTGCCCGCGCCCGCACTGCGCAAGCAGGTGCAGCATCTCGGCGGAGCCTCCCAGCGAATAGCGCGGACCGCCCGGCTCGAAGTTGAGGTTGAGCAACATGCCGTCCCTCACGGCGGACAGCAATCGATCATCAATCCTTGCCGTCACCACATCCGACTCCTGTGAAAACACCACGGGAAACGGCCGGCCATCGACAAGTACGAGAACATCCGTCCCGGCCCGCGTATAGTCGGATATCAACCGGTAACTGCCCGATGACAGTTCGAAGCGCAGCAACTGTCCGAAATATTCCTGCTTGGTCGTGTCGATCATGTCCGCCCTGCAGGCGCCTGGAGCGTCCTGGTAGATCACCCACGGCATAGCACGGGCATAGACATTGCTCTGCGCCGTGCTTTCGCCGGAGAGCGTCAGCAACATGGCGGCGGCTGCGATGCAGCCTACGACGCTGCTTCTGGCAAGCCGCTTCATCGATGCGCCAATCAGTCCGGTCATTCTCAACTCCTGTCCCTTGAATGTTGCGGGTCTGCGCCGCCATTGCCGGGCGACGCCCAGCCGCGGCCCTACCTTTACGCGCAGATCGTCGCGCAGGCGTTCGACCAGCATCCGCCGTTGCCGAGGCGGATATCGTCGCCAGGCCAGGCCTGGGCGTGGGTCGCGCCGCGCTCGCCGTTCCAGTGGCCGGAGGCCAAGCCGTTTCCGGACGGTTTGACCTCCGCGAAGTAGTCGTCGAGATAGACGTCGCGATCGGTGTTGACCCAGAACGTTCCTGTGCCGTCATTCGCCATCCAGATCGGACAGTCCTGACGGATGTCGAGAAGCATCCTGCCGTCGACCATCAGCTTGCACGCGCCATGGATGACATTGGGGCCAGCCGACGCCGGAGCCGGCTGCGGCGACGGGTTTTGGCCCCGGGCGCACTGCGTCATGAGGTCGATTGCGGCGGACGAACCGGAAAGCGAATATTGCGGCCCGGTCGGGTCGAAGTTCAGATTGAGCACGGACCCGCGTTTGAGCGCCGAGACGAGATTGCGGTCGATCCGCGCGACCACTGCGTCGGACTCATGTGCAAAATGGGCGGGAAAGGCCTGACCATCCACCAGTATGTGGGTGAAGTCTCCCCCGCCTGTATAGTCGCTCACAATGCGGAAGTCGCCGGACGAAAACTGGAAACGCAACAGTTCGCCAAGATACTGACCCTTCGACCTGTCGATGATCTCCGCGCTGCAAATGCCCGGATAATCCTTGCGTATGACCCACGCATTGTGGCGGGCATAGACGCCGGGTCCGGCGGGCGCAGCCAAGCTCCGGATATGATCCGTGGCGCCCATAACAGTGTCCCGCGAATTGTGAATGCACCAGTTGAAGTGCATGTCATAATTGTCGTGAACGCCTCTGTGGTAATCCTGACAGGCAGGATTTTTACTGATCGCGTCTCTGACTACATCCGCTGTAGTAGAGGCGTACTGGCGGCAGAACTGCCTGCTTTCGGCGCGAACTTCTGAGGCGCCCACCGCCAGCACCGCGAGCAGGCACCCCCATGCCAGCCCGACTTTTATTCCCATCGACCCCATGTCTTCCCCATCCTTTTCGCGCTTATGCCACGCGTCATCTGCGGCGTCGCAACTGCCCGGCGCCGACCCGATGTCCTGAGCGGTGTGTCCCCCGCCGCTCTGCAACATGTCGTTGAATCGATGCATGGAATTCCAAACATCCGGACTAAGCTTTGTCGATACGAGAAAAGATACTTGCATTTCATGGCGGAATTTCCTGAATAGTTGTATCCAGATTACTTCACCCAATTGGGTTAAACTGCCCCGAACGCCATTGCCAACAGCCTCGAAAAGCTACGGAGTAATGTTAATTCATGAATTCCTTTGAGACGTTCGAGCCTGTTCGATTCGATCGGAGCCTGACCCGCGAGACACTGGATACATTGATGACGATCCTGCCGGCCGAAAGCCGGCTGTCTCCGGAAATCCTCAACAGCTGGCTTACGGAAGATCTTTATGGCGCAGGCGCGACAGGCGGGCTTCTGCTCGACAATGAAGGGTGTTTCATGGAGAGCAGCCCCGGCGCCGAAGCCCGCGCGATCGGCTTCATTTCCGACGAGCAGCTCCTGCGAATTTTTCAGCAACGCTTCGCCAACACGCCGACGCCCGCCGAAATGTCGCTTCTGAAATCGCTTCTGGCCAACAGAACACTGCGCGAAATCAGCGCCGAGACCGGCGCCACCTACGAGACGCGGCGCACCCAGTCCAAGGCGCTGCTCACCAAAAGCGGGCTTTCGAGGCAGTCGGAACTGCTGACGATCATGTCGGCGCTTGCGGCGACGAACATAAGCGCGCGACGAAAGGACACGGCCGACGCCGGACGGACCGCCGATGAAATATCCAGGGGGCTTTTCGGCGATGCGGGGCGTCTGCACAATCTCACGATGAGCAGCGGGAGAAAGCTGTTCGTGATGGACGTCGGGCCATCCGGCGGTCGGCCGATCATCGTCATGCATTCGACCTATCTGCCGTTTTTCCCGATGCCGGACCAGGTCGAGGACTTCGCCAGGCTCAACGTCCGGCTTCTCACCCCGGTCAAGCCCGGTTTTCTCGGAACGCCGGCGCACGCGGGCGACGCCCTCGACAACATGGAAACCTTCGCGCGCGACGTCGCCGATTTCGCCAAGACCTTCAATCTGTCCGAGGCGCCGGTCATTGCGCACTCGATCGGGGTCTTTGCCGCGCTGAAGCTGCTCGCGCACTCGCCAAGCCATTCCAACATCGTGCTGTTTTCTCCGACCTATATCGACAAGCCGCACGAGCAGGTCCCCGGCTTCATGTCGGAAGCGATCGGACTTGCGAGAAAATCCACCAGGGCGATGATCGGCGCGCTCGGTCTGCTTGCCCGCGTGCTGAACCTGGTCGAGCCTTTCAGGGAGGGTTTCAGAAAGATCTACGCCGACAGCCCGCCGGATCTGGCGATCCTGAACACGCAGGACCGTGCCGTCCGGGAAGTCATCCGCACCGCCACGCAGAGCTTTCCGGGCCTTGCCAACGACCATGCGCTGATGCAGGCCGACTGGATCCCGCTCATCCCGAACGACGCCGTCAACATCAAGATCGTCTTCGGCGCCCATGATCCGCACTGCGATTTCAGGAGCGCGATGTCGCGGATAGAAAACGCCTTTGTGCGCACCGAGGTGGTCGAGGATTTCGGACAGGTCTCGTCCATGTTCGAGCCGGAATTCACCACGCTGCAGGCGCTCGCCAGGTAAACCGCGCGATCGGGCCTGCGGGCGTGACATATCCGATGACCAAAGCAGCAAAAATGATCATATTCCGGATTTTCATGACTTCGATCGTCTGAGGCCGGTTGTCTGAACCGGTCGGATTTCGGATGATAGGATTCCCTTTCATCCGGCCCCGCCATCAACCAAAAGGCAAACCCCATGTTCATCGAGCACGCCCAGCACCTTCTGCTCGTCTACGCGGCCTATCTCGTTGCGATCGCCAGCCCGGGACCCAGCACCATGGCGATCATGGGGGTCGCCATGAACCAGGGCCGCGCGCCGGCCATTGCGCTTGCGCTCGGCGTCGTGACGGGCAGCCTGTTCTGGGCCTTGCTGGCGGCGACCGGGATTTCCACGATCCTGACGGCCTACGCCGAGGCGCTCACCGCGATCAAGATCGCGGGCGGCCTCTATCTGCTCTATCTCGCCTGGAAATCGGCGCGTTCAGCGCTGACCGCCGACCCGCAGCCGACGAAAGCCACCGCGCCCGGGAAAACGACTGCGCACTACCGGCGCGGCCTGTTGCTGCATCTCTCCAACCCGAAGGCGGTTTTCGGATGGATGGCGATCATGGCGCTTGGCTTGCAGCCCGATTCCCCCGCCTACACCTTGTCGGCAGTCTTCGCAGGCTGCGCTGTGCTGGGACTGACGGTCAATGTCGGCTACGCCTTCATGTTTTCAACCGCGCTGATGGGCCAGGTCTACCGGAAATCCCGGCGCTATGTGGAAGGCGCGCTTGCCGCGATCTTCGGCTATGCCGGCCTGCGGCTGCTTTTCTCGAGACCCTAGCGCAGCAGCGTCGGGTTATTGTTTATCCTTCTGCGAGACAGCGAAGGAAGAGGTCCTCGCGCAGATATATAGAGACAAAACCAACTGAATGGAGATCCGAGATGCCGCATGTGCTCGTCAAACTCTGGCCCGGAAAATCCGAGGCGCAGAAACAGGAACTCGCCGAGGAGATCACTCAGGCGTTGATGCGAACGCTCGAAAGCAGCGAGGCGTCGGTGTCGGTCTCGTTCGAGGAGGTCGACAGGGAGCAATGGCGCGAGACCGTCTATCTGCCCGAGATCATGGGCGAGCCCGAGAAACTTTACAAAAAGCCGGGATACACGATGTGAGGAGCAAACTCCGATGACGAACCGCCCGAGCCTTGGAGAAATCCTGCTTGGCACAGAGGGTCTGGCCCTGCTTCGGCTCGCTTTCACCGACGACGCCGACGCCCGCCGCGCGCGCATCGACGAGATCCGGTCCCTCATCAAGGACTATGACGCCGAGCCGGATCTGGCGGCGCCGCTCGCCAGTCCTGAATATGACCGGTCGGAAGGCTATGCGCTGTGGTCGCAAACCTACGATCAGCGGCTGCGGCTTTTCCCGGTCGAAGAGCCCGTCATGCATGAGCTCATCGGCCGCCTGCCGCCTTCAACCGTGCTGGACGCCGCCTGCGGCACGGGGCGTTACAGCGAAGTGCTTGCGCAAAACGGGCACAGCGTCATTGGCGTCGACGCGTCGGCGGACATGCTCGCCAGGGCGCGGCCGAAGGCGCCTGACGCCGGGTTTCTCGAGGGCGATCTGACGGCCCTGCCGCTGGAGGACGCATCCGTCGACGCCGTTGTCTGCGCGCTCGCGCTCGTCCACCTTGAGAACCTCGACAAAGCCATGCGGGAGTTTGCGCGGGTGCTTCGACCGGGCGGACGGCTGATCATCAGCGACGTCCATCCGTTTCCGATCATGCTCGGCTGGCAGGCGCAATTCCGCACCAGCGACGGCGGCGCGGGGTTCATGCGCATCCATCCGCACCTGTTGTCCGAATACAGCGCAGCCGGTCTCGCCGCAGGCCTGCGCGTTACGGCCTGCCACGAACCGCGCCTCACGCCTGAATCCGTGGTCACGCCGGCGGCCGAACGCCTGCCCGAGGCAAATCGGGCGGCCTGGGTCGGCCTGCCGGGCGTCGTCGTCTGGGAAATGGAAAAGCCGTAAGGCGAGAGGCAAAGCCTCACGCCGCGGCGACTTCTCCGGCGAGCGCCTTGGCGATCAGCGCGCGCGTCTCCTCGATGCCGTAAAGCGCGGCGAAGGAGCCGAAGCGCGGTCCGCGCTCCTGGCCAAGCAGCACCTGGTAGAGCATCTGGAAGAAGCTTCCCGAAACGCCGACGCCGCCGTCCGGCCCCTTTTTCGAGGCGTCCTGATACCGCTCGATGGCGCGCGCCACATCGAGGATCGCGTTCTGGATCTCCTGACCGTCGGCGCCGGCCGGCAGGGCGGCCAGTTTCGCATCGACGCCGCGCAAGGCGTTCAGCTCGACATCGTCCGCCGCGCGGAAGACCTTGGTCGGTTTGACGAAATCGTTGAAATAGCGGATCGCATAGCCGACCAGCTGGTCGAGATGCGGGTGGCTTTGCGCCGTCACGCCCGGCGCGTAGCGGGTGATATAGCCCCACAGCACGTCGCTGTTTTCGGCGTTCGACGCGCTGACGAGGTTCAGCAGCATCGCGAAAGGCACCGGATTGTCGATCGCCGGCGGATTGCCGTCATGCATGTGCCAGACCGGATTGTTGAGACGCGTTCTCCAGTCCTGCCGCTCATAGGCGGAAAGGAAGGTGAAATACTCGTCCACGGCCTTGGGGATGACGTCGAAATAGAGCTTCTTGGCCGTCTTCGGTTTCTGGAACATGTAGAGCGCCAGGCTCTCCTCGGAAGCGTAGGTGAGCCAGTCGTCGATGGTCAGGCCATTGCCCTTCGACTTGGAGATCTTCTGTCCGTTCTCGTCGAGGAAGAGCTCGAAATTGAAGCCCTCCGGCGGCGTGCCGCCAAGCGCGCGGCAGACCTTGGAGGACAGCGTCACGCTGTCGATCAGGTCCTTGCCGGCCATCTCGTAGTCGACGCCAAGCGCGAACCAGCGCAGAGCCCAGTCGGCCTTCCACTGGCACTTCACCTTGCCGCCGGTGACGGAGGTTTCCACCTCTTTGCCGGTTTCCGGGTCGACATAGGTGACCGTTCCGGCTTCCGGATTGCGCGCAATCATCGGCACCTGCAGCACCACGCCGGTCCGCGGACAGATGGGCAGGAAGGGCGAATAGGTGGCGCGGCGTTCCTCGCCGAGCGTCGGCGCGATGATCGCCATCACCTCGTCATAGACGGCGAGCATGCGCAGCAGCGCCTCGTCGAAACGGCCCGACGTATAGTAGTCGGTCGCCGACGCGAATTCGTAATCGAAGCCGAAACGGTCGAGAAAGGCGCGCAGCCGCGCATTGTTCGCAGCGCCAAAGGACGGGTGTTCGTTCGAAAACGGATCCGGAACACGGCTCAGCGGCTTGCCGAGCCAGGTTTCCATCATCTCGCGGTTCGGCACGTTGTCCGGCACCTTGCGCAGGCCGTCCATGTCGTCGGAGAAGCACAGGATCTTCGTCGGCACGGCGTCGCGCGTCAGCACGCGAAAGGCGTGGCGCACCATGGAGGTGCGCGCAACCTCGCCGAAGGTGCCGATATGCGGCAATCCCGACGGGCCATAGCCGGTTTCGAACAGGACCCGCTCCGGATAGCCGGTTTTTTCGTAGCGTTTGACGAGTTTTCGCGCCTCCTCGAACGGCCAGGCTTTTGATTCAGCCGCTGCCGCAATCATCTCTTCGTCAAGATCGATCTCGGTGAGACGGTTTTCACTCATCTTTCTGCTTTCCGGTTTTTCAATGAACATCGCCCGGCCCACCGCAATCTCAAGGCTCCGGCCGGGCGCGCGGACCCTAGTCCCGATGCTTCGCAAGGTCAATGAGAGGCGCGGAATTTGGAAGCGCCGCAAAGGCGCTTGCACTCGGACACCGCGATACATAGGTTAGCGGCAACCAATCGATTCTGCTGCAAGAGATCCTTTATGTCCGCACCTATCACTACCCAGGATGCCCTCATCTACATCATGGTCACCATGTCAGCCGTGGATTCCACCATGACCGACCGCGAACTCGCCCAGATCGGCAACATCACGCGGACGCTGCCGATCTTTGATGATTTCGACGAGGAGCGGCTGGTGCGCATCTCGCGCGATTGCGGCGCGATCCTGAGCGAGGACGACGGTCTCGACACGGTCATGCTCATCGTCCACGACGCCCTGCCGCACCATCTCTACGACACGGCCTATGCGCTGGCGGTGGAAGTGGCCGCCGCCGACCTGCATGTCGAGCAGGAGGAACTGCGGCTGTTGCAGATCCTGCGCGACCGGCTCAGCCTTGACAAGCTGACCTGCGCAGCCATCGAGCGCGGCGCGCGCGCCCGCTTCCGCACGATCGAGCATTAAGTTTCCAGACAGGCTCTCAGTAAAGACCGTAGGGAAAGGCGCGCCGGTAGATCTCGGTCATCCGGCCGTTGCGCGTCATCGCCAACAGCGCGTGGTCAAGCGCCTGAACAAGTTCGGGATCCTGCGGGTTGACGGCGATCGCCAGGCCTTCTCCCAGAAAGCTGCGCGACATATACGGCCCGTCGAAAAAACTGCAGCAGCCATCGGCGTCCTGGCTGCCAAGCCAGAAAGACAATTGCACGCCGTCAGCAAAGACGGCGTCGACGTCGCCCTTCTTCAAACCATCATACATCCATTGCTGTTTGTCGAAGATAACCGGCTGGACCTCCGGGAAGAAGGCGCGCAACATCGCTTCATGGGCGGTTCCGGCGATAACGCCAACCCTGTGGCCAGCAAGCGCCGCCGCTGTGTCGCCCTCGATGGCGACGGCTTCGTTGCGGGCAAACCGGGCCGGCAGTTTCAGGAACGGCCGCGTAAAGTCGTATTTCTCCCGAGCTTCCGCCGTAATGGCGACGCCGGCGACAATGGCGTCGGCCTTGCCGTCCGCAATCGCCGCCTCCAGTTCTTCCCATGGCAGGAGCTGGATCTGGCAGCGGTCGAGCACCTTCAGTTCCTCGCAGATTGCGCGCACCAGTTCGACGTGAAAGCCCGCGAGCCTGTTTTGCTGGTCGAGAAAATTGAAGGGCGGAAAATCGGCTGTAGTGATGAAGAGGATCCGCCCGCGCGACGACAGGTCCGGAACGCCGATGCGCTCGTTCGGGTCCCAATAGGAGGGCGCTTTGACCTGCTGCGCCGCCACCGGAAGCAGCATGGCGAAGGTCAACAGCAAGAAAAGGAACGCTGAGATGCTGCTGGTCCATGCGCGTCGCAGACGCGGCGCTGCCGGATCGCGGATCAAGCCCGCGATGAATGGATTAGGGAGCAGGTTCAAACAACGTTCCTCATTCCGGACCTGATCCGGATTCCAGTGCCCGCGCGTCTGCGCGGGTGAACGGTGATTTCATCGGGATTCCTGCCTGGCCTCATCCCACTGTCCCTTCAGCCTTGCTGCGAACCTACCGTTAGAGTCGCAAAGCTTCACCTGTCAATGAAAAGGGCGACCAATGGCCGCCCCTGACTGGTCCATGCCGCCGGTCGCGATCAACGCTCGGGAAGCGGCATCCAGGCCGGAACCGCCACATCGGCGTGGGCGAATTGCGGCAGCTTGGCCGAAAGCTGCTCCATGTTCTGGATGTCGAGATCCATCAGCATGTCGCGGGTGATCAGGGTCGGCGGAACGATGACGCTCTGACCCGGTTCCTCGCCGGCAAGCAGCATGGCGAGCGCGCGAACGGACACTTCGCCGACGACGGCCGGGTTAGTGGCTGCGGTCGCGACCCAGGCGCTGGCGTCTTCACGCATGGCCTGGATATCGGCCGATGACACGTCGGCGCTGTAGATCTTGATGTCGTTGTTGAGGCCGGCCTCGTCGACGGCGATCTTCACGCCCTTGGCGAACTCGTCATAGGGAGCGAACATGACGTTGATCGTCGGGTTGGCGCGCAGGACGGCGGACGCCTGGTTGGCGACCGAGTTGGCGATCGGATTGTCGAGCGTGCCGAACTGGGCGACCTCGTTGATGCCGGGATACTTGTCCTTGAACTCGCGCCACTTTTCATCGCGACGATCGAGCGGAGCAATGCCAGGCACATAGACGTAGCCGGCGGTGAAGCTGTCGCCATTGTCCTTGATCGCCTGTTCGAGAGCGAGCTGGGCGAGAAGCTGGTCGCTCTGCTCGATCTGCGGAACGGCGTCGTTCTCGACATTGACGTCGAAGGCGACGACCTTGATGCCGGCGTCAACCGCGCGCTGCACGGCTTCCGTCATCGATTCGGTCAGGCCGTGCTGGACCACGATGCCGTCGACGCCAAGCGCGATCGCCTGGTCGACCATGTCGGCCTGCAAGGCTGCGTCCTGGCGGGAATCGAAGACGCGCAGATCGACGCCAAGGGCTTCGGCCTGGCGTTCGACGCCGGAAAGATACGCCTGGAAAAAGTCGCCGGTGGACAGATAGCGCACCAGCGCGATCTTCACATCGCCCGGATTGTCGAACGGCGCGGGTTTGTCCTGCGCCAGCGCGCCGGTGATGGTTGCGCCGGCGGCCAGCGCGGCGACGCCGAGCTTGACGGCCATGCGTCGTGTCAGATGATTCAGCATTTCAAAATTCCTCCATTGTTGTCCGGCGCCTTCGGCTCCGGTTGTCTATCTGACGCTCATCTGCGTCAGTTGCGTGCAGCCTTTGTCAGGCTGAAAGTGAACACCAGCGCGATGACGAGCACCGCTCCCTTGACGAAATCCTGCGTGTAGTAGGGCGCATTCATCATCGTCATGCCCTGCAACAAAACACCGACGAAGATCGCGCCGACAAGGGTGCCGAACGCGTTTGGTTTCGCGGCGCCCAGAACGGCGAAACCGATCAGCGCCGCGGCGACCGAATCCAGCAGCAGGTTGTTTCCGGAGCTGACATCGCCGCGCCCGACGCGCGCCGCCAGCAGGATGCCGCCGATCGAGGCGCAAAAACCCGAAATCATGTAGGCGGCTATCTTGTAGCGATTGACCGGAGCGCCGGCAAGGCGGCTCGCCAGTTCGTTGCTGCCGATCGCGTACATGACGCGGCCCCAGCGCGTGAATTCGAGGAAGAACCAGATGACCAGCGCCAGCACCAGCATGATCAACACCGAAACCGGCAGGATGTCGTACAACCGGTGACGGCCAAGAAACAGGAATCCCGGGTCGAAGGAGCCTTCGGCCGTCGATCCGTCCGGCAGCATCATGCCCTTGGCGATGGACCGCCCTGCCGTCGGAATAAGCTGAAGTCCCAGAAGCAGGAACATGGTGCCAAGCGTCGCCAGCAGATCAGGCACGCGGGCATAGACGACAAGGACGCCGTTGAAGAAGCCGACGGCGAGACCGAGCGCCAGGCACAGCGCCACCGCCTCGACCGAGCCGGCGCCCCAGATGACCATGGCGTAGGACGCCGCCATCATCGAGGAGGCGGCGACGGAACCGATCGACAGGTCGAAGCCGCCGACAACCAGCGTGGCGGTGACGCCGAGCGCCAGGATCGCAGTGATCGACACCGACTGGAAGACGAAGACCATCGAGCGCAACGACATGAAGGCGGGCTCCATGATCGTGAAAAAGACGATGATCGCCAGAAGCAACAGCAGAAATCCGTAGCGGATCGCAAAATTACGCATGATTACTGTATTCCGTCCTTTCCGAAGTGTCCGGCTGCAGCATTCGGGGAAACGACGGCGCCGGAAATCTGCGACAGAAGCAGATCCATATCGACACTGTCGGTGCGGTGTTCGCCGACGATAGTGTGATTGCTCATGACCAGGATGCGGTCGGAGACTTCCAGCGCCTCGTCAAGCTCCGCCGTCATCAACAGCGTGGCGCGGTCGCCCGCGGTCTCGCGTAGCTTGTTGCCGATATCGCCGCGCGCGCGGATATCGACGCCCTGGAAAGGCTCGTCCAGCACGAGAAGACGGCAGGCCTTGGACAGCCAGCGACCGATAACCACCTTCTGCTGGTTGCCGCCGGAAAGCGCGTTCAGCATGTCCTGGTCCGACTGGCAGACGACGCCCAGCCAGTCGATCATCTCTTTCGCCTTGTTGCGTTCCTTGCGTCGCAGGACCGTGCCCAGCGCCGTGAAATCAGGCAGGAAGGGCAGCGTCAGGTTCTGCGAAATGTCGAAACCGGGAATCATCGAGGAATTGGCGCGGTCCTTGGCCGCCATGAAAACGCCCTGTCCCACGGCGTCGCGATTGTTCAGCGGCTGATAGGGTTTGCCGTCAAGCAGGAATGTCCCGGCGGGCGGCTGGCGCAACCCGAACAGACATTCCGCAAGTTCGCTCTTGCCGGTGCCGACCAGCCCGGTGATCGCCACGATCTCTCCGCCGGACAGGGAAAATGAAAACGGCTCGCAGCCGGTTTTAAGCACAACGTCGCGCGCATCGAAGATCTTTGCGCCGCGGGTGACCGCGATCTTCTTCGACACCTCCATTCCATGGCCGAGCATGGCGTTGACGGCGGCCTCGTAATTGAGCGGCTTTTCGAAAACGCCGGTGATCCTGCCGTCGCGCAAGGCGATGATGCGATCGGCCAGGCGGCGGATATCCGACATGCGGTGCGATATATAGAGAATGGCGACGCCGCTCTGGCGCAACCGGTCGATGATGCCGAACAGGCGCTCCGCTTCGCGCTGCGACAGCGACGAGGTCGGCTCATCGAGGATCAGGAGTTTCGGGTTCTGGGCAAGCGCCCGCGAGATGCCGACAAGCTGCCGGTCGGCGAGGTCGAGTTCGCGCACCGGTTTGTTCATGTCGAGCTCGAGATCGAGCGCGCCGGCAATTTTACGGGCCTCGCGCGCGGCGCGGCCACGGCCGAAGAAAAGGCCCGTTTCGCCGTTGCACAGCCGATCGAGAAGCAGGTTCTGGGCGACCGAAAGATCAGGCGCCACACAATCGTTGATCGCCTGATGCACAATGCATACGCCGGCGCGGAGCGCATCGGCCGGCGTGGCGGGCATAAAGGGTTCGCCGTCAAGCGTCAGCGAGCCGGAATCGGCGTTGTGGACGCCGGCGATGATCTTGACGAGGGTCGACTTGCCGGCGCCGTTCGCACCCATCAGCACGACCACTTCGCCCGCCGAAATGGAGAGATTGACGCCTTGCAGAACACGGTTGGAGCCAAAGGACTTTTCAACATCCTTCAGGTCCAGAACGTTATCTTTCGACGCCTGATTGTTCGACGTTTCCGCCATGTCTCCTCTCCCCCGGGGCATGGATGGTTGCAAGTAAATTGTCAAATGTCAATATACCTTGACATTATTCAAATTGACGCCTTAACCTGAATGTCGAACAATAGCGCGCAGTGCGAAAACCAGTCGGGTGCGGAGAGACTAATGGCCGGTTTCGCGGGGAGAGGCAATGACGATTGAGACACCGCCAGGCTATACGGCCTTTTCCGTCGACACGATTGCGGACTACATCGCCGACAAACCGGAACTGATGAACAGGCTCGGCGGCGATGCGTCGCAATTGAGAGCGACAGAGGTGGGCGACGGCAACCTCAACCTGGTCTTCATCGTCGAGGGACCGGACGATACGGTCATCATCAAGCAGGCCCTGCCCTATGTGCGCCTCGTCGGCGAATCCTGGCCATTGCCGCTGAAGCGCTCCTTCTTCGAATACAATGCGCTCGTACGACAGGCGAAAGCCTGCAGCGTGACGGCGCGGGTGCCGGAAATCTATCTCTACGACGACGCGCATGCGCTGGTGGCGATGGAGTATCTCTCCAACCACATCATTCTGCGCAAAGGGCTGATCGCCGGGGTCGTCTACCCGAAGATCGCCCGCGATATCGGTCTCTTCATGGCGGAAACGCTGTTCCGCACGTCAGACCTGCATATGGACGCGGGCGAGAAGAAGAAAGACGTGGCGCTGTTCAGCGACAATGTCGAGCTGTGCGACATCACCGAAAGCCTCGTCTTTACCGATCCCTATCACGATGCGGAGCTCAACAGCTGGACGACGCCGCAACTCGATCAGCTGGCGCTCGGTTTGCGCAGCGACCGCGACCTGAAGATCGCTGTCTCGGAAATGAAGCAGCGCTTCGTCACGCATGCGGAAGCGCTCGTTCACGGCGACCTGCATTCCGGATCGGTGATGGTGAACGCGGACGACACGCGGGTGATCGACCCGGAATTCGCCTTTTACGGACCGATGGGCTTCGACGTCGGCGCGCTGATCGCCAATTACTTCCTGGCCTATTTCTCCCAGGCCGGGCATGAACCGGAGCCCGGCGCGCGCGACGAATACCGCGCATGGATTCTTGAGACGATCATCGAAACCTGGGACGTGTTCGAGGCGCGCTTCCGGGAATTGTGGATGAGCGAACGCACCGGCGTCCTCTATCCCCGCTCGATCTTCGAAGATCAGGGAGACGCCATCGGAGCCGAGGAAGCGCTGAACGGCTTCCTGAAGCAATTGCAGGAAGACACCATCGGCTTCGCCGGCGCGAAGATGATCCGTCGCCTTGTCGGTCTCGCCCATGTCGAGGACATGCAGTCGATCGAGGATCCGGACCGGCGCGCGTCCTGCGAGGCAAAGGCGCTGGCCATGGGCCGGGAACTGCTCGTAGACCGCGCCAAATTCACCGGCATGAAGCGGCTCTGCGAACTGGCCAAGCGCATTGAAACGACTGGAGCAAGCGCATGAAAATCGACGGAACCCCCTACCGCTCGATCTGGGCGGAAGATGACGGTCTTACCGTCGGCATTATCGACCAGACGCGGCTGCCGCACGCCTTCGTAACGCGCCCGCTGAAAACGCTGGACGACGCGGCGGTCGCCATCAGCGACATGTGGGTGCGCGGCGCGCCGCTGATTGGCGCGACGGCCGCCTATGGAATGGCGATCGCGCTGCGCAAGGATGCTTCCGACGCCGCAATGGACGAAGCCTACCGCATTCTCCACGCGACCCGGCCGACGGCCATCAATCTGAAATGGGCGCTCGACGAAGTCGTCCGCAACATCAGGCCAGTCGACGTGGAAAGCCGCGCCGACGCCGCGTGGACGCTTGCCGCCGAGATCTGCGACAGCGATGTCGAGACGAACCACGCAATTGGCGCGCACGGGCTGGAGCTGATCAAGGCGATCGCCGCGCGCAAGCCTGACGGCGAGACCATCAACGTGCTCACCCACTGCAACGCCGGTTGGCTTGCCACCGTCGACTGGGGAACCGCCACCTCGCCCATCTATCAGGCGCATGAACTCGGAATCCCGATCCATGTCTGGGTCGACGAGACGCGTCCGCGCAACCAGGGCGCCTCGCTGACCTCCTGGGAACTCGGCCGGCACGGCGTGCCGCATACGCTGGTCGTCGACAACGCCGGCGGCCATCTGATGCAGCATGGCAAGGTCGATCTGTGCTTCGTCGGCAGCGATCGCACGACGGCGAGCGGCGACGTCTGCAACAAGATCGGCACCTATCTCAAGGCGCTCGCGGCCCGCGACAATGGCGTGCCTTTCTACGTCGCCCTGCCTTCCTCCACTGTCGACTGGACGATCCACGACGGATTGAAGGAGATCCCGATCGAGGAACGCAATGGCGAGGAGGTTTCCTGGATCGCCGGCGTCGACGCGGACGGCAAGGATACGAAGGTGTTGATCTGCCCGGAAACGACGCCGGTCTCGAATTTCGCCTTCGACGTCACGCCGTCACGGCTCGTCACGGGGCTTGTGACCGAACGCGGCGTGTGCAGCGCCAGCCGCGCGGGCCTCGCCAAGCTGTTTCCGGAGATGGCGAACCAGCCGAAGCAGGCGGTGTAGCTGGGCGCCGCGTGACGTCCGACAGCGCGATATCTCGCAATTGATCGACCGTCGTTCATGCCTATAATCGCTGGTGTTTCGCGCCTGTCGATTGATGCTTTCAGGCTGAAAACATCGAAATCCCGAAACGAACCCAGATTTACCGAAACAAACCCGGATTGGCCGAAAACGCAGATTCCCGAAACAAAGCCAGATCGGCGCATTTGAAAATTGGCCAAATCCCGAAACAAAGCCAAATTTCTATTTATTATTATATTTCAATAGCTTAGATAATTTCACGGTTGTCCGTAAGGTTCCCGGCCGGTGACAATCGCGCTTTCCAGCAAGTCAATGCGATCCTGCCCCCAGAACACTTCGCCATTGAGCACATAGGCCGGCACGCCGATGGCGTCCGCCTCCACCGCCTCTCGGCTGTATCGGTCACGCAGGGCCAACGCCTCGTCCGACCCGGCTTGCTCCAGGATCGCCTCCGCGTCGAAACCCGTCGCCGTCAGATAGCCAGCCACCGTGTCGCGGTCGGAGACGTCGGCGTCCTCGACCCACACGCCGGAAAACACCCGCTCCATGAAGTCCACAGGATCACCGCCCTGCTCGACGATCGCGATGACTGAAAGCTCCGCCAGCGAGGCGTCCACGGGAAAATGCTTCGGCTGCAGGTTGAGCGGCAGCCCGCGGGCTTCGGCGTGGCGCTGCAATTCGAGAAAACGGTAGCGACGGCGCACTGGCGGCCTGTCCGCAAGCGGCGTGGAGCCGGACTTCGCCCAGAGTCGCTTCAGCGTCACCGGCTTGTAATTGACCGTAGCGCCATGGCGTTTCGCCATATCCACGAGCGCCCTGTGTCCGAGATAGACATACGGCGAAATGCCGACGAAGTAATAGTCGATGACCGCCATGGGCTCCCTCCCTTAACAAGTGAAAGGAGGTGTATCACCTGCGCGACTTCTGACAAGCATCTCGCAAAAGAAAACGGGCCCGAAGGCCCGTTCCGCAGTCGGTAATGATGACCGTCTTACGCGGCCATCTGCGTCTTCTCGCCGAAGCGGCCGTAGAAGGTCTCGCCCTTCGCGGCC
Source organism: Rhizobiaceae bacterium MnEN-MB40S (assembly GCA_024343425.1). Lineage (GTDB taxonomy): Bacteria > Pseudomonadota > Alphaproteobacteria > Rhizobiales > Rhizobiaceae > Flavimaribacter. The sequence goes on along the minus strand of BRLC01000017.1, from coordinate 172,452 downwards.
ATTTCCTTGAGCAGCGGCGTCGGCTCGAAATGGCTGCCGTGCTCGACCGCCAGTCCCTCGCACATGGCGACGAATTCAGCGACGCCCATCGAGTCGATATAGGAGATCGCCCCGCCCGTATAGGGCGCGAAACCAAAGCCGAGGATCGAGCCGATATCGGCCTCGCGCGGATCGGTGACGATGCCTTCCTCCATGGTGCGGGCGGCTTCCAGCGCGATCGTTGCGAGGAACCGGTTCTTGAGTTCCTGCACCGAGATGTCGTCTGCCGCCTGCTGCGGATAGAGGTCCTTCAGGCCCGGCCACAGATGCTTCTTCGCCGGCTTTTCCGGGTAGTCGTAAAAGCCCTTGCCGTTCTTGCGTCCGTGACGACCGTGCTCATCGACCATGGTGTCGATCAGCTCGACATGACGCGGATCGACCGCCCCCTCGCCGAGATCGGCGATCGTTGCGCGGTTGATCTTCTGCGACAGATCGATCGCCACTTCGTCGTTCAGCGCAAGCGGTCCGACCGGCATGCCGGCCATCTTCGCGACATTCTCGATCATCGCCGGCGGAATGCCTTCGACGACCATGCTGTAAGCCTCGCCCATGTAGCGCATGACGCAGCGGTTGACGTAGAAGCCGCGTGTGTCGTTGACGACGATCGGCGTCTTCTTGATCGCCCGCGCATAGTCAAGCGCGACGGCCAACGCCTTGTCGCCTGTCTGCTCGCCGAGGATAATCTCGACCAGCATCATCTTGTCGACAGGCGAGAAGAAGTGAATGCCGACGAAATCGTTCGGGCGCTTGGAGTTCTTCGCCAGTCCCGTGATCGGCAGCGTCGAGGTGTTGGAGGCAAAGATCGCGCCTTCCTTCAACTCGGCTTCGGCTGCTTCCGTCACCGCCTTCTTGATGCCCTGGTCCTCGAACACGGCTTCCACGACGAGTTCCGCGCCGTCAAGCGCCGCGTAGTCGGTGGTCGGCGTGATCAGCGAGAGAAGCTTGTCGGCGTCCTCCTGCTTCATCCGTCCCTTCTTGACGGCGGCGGCGACCAGTCCTTCCGAATGGGCCTTGCCCTTGTCGGCGGCTTCCTGGTCGCGGTCGATGAGGATCACCGGAATGCCGGCCTTCGCCGTCACATAGGCGATGCCTGCGCCCATGAAGCCGGCGCCGACGACCCCGACCTTGGTGAAGCTGGTCTTCTCGACGCCGGCCGGACGCCGCGCGCCCTTGCCGAGTTCCTGCAGCGAGACGAACAGCGAACGCACCATGGCGAAGGCTTCCGGTGTCTGCAGGATTTCCGTGAAGTAGCGCTGCTCGATCCTGAGCCCGGTGTCGAACGGCACCTGAAGGCCTTCGAAGACGCATTTAAGGATCGCGAAGGCGGCCGGATAGTTGCCGTAGCTCTGCTTGCGCAGCGTGGCCGAAACCGCCGGCCAGAGCTGGGCGCCCTGCGGGCTCCAGATCGCGCCGCCCGGCAGCTTGAAGCCCTTTTCATCCCAGGGCTGAACCGGCTTCAGGCCGTCGAGGATCATTTTCTTGGCGGCGGCGATCAGTTCGTCCGGCGGGGCGATCTCGTGGATCAGGCCCATCGACTTCGCCTTCTTCGGGCTGAGGTTCTGACCGGTGGTCATCATCATCAGCGCTTCCTGCTGATTGGTGAGCCGCGGCACGCGCTGTGTTCCGCCAGCGCCCGGGAAAAGGCCGACCTTGACTTCCGGCAGCGCCATTTTCACGGCGTCGCTGTCGGCAGCCACGCGGCCGTGGCAGGCGAGCGACAGCTCGAAAGCGCCGCCCATGCAGACGCCGTTTATCGCCGAAACCCATGGCTTGCCGCTGGTTTCCAGCTTCCGGTAGAGCCAGCTCATGCGGCCCACCTGGTCGAAGATCATCTTCGCCGCGCCTTGCGGGTTCTCAGCCTTTTCCTGGCGGATCAGGTCGAACATGCCGTTGATCATGGTCAGGTCCGCGCCGCCCGAGAAGGTCGACTTGCCGGAGGTGACGACCGCGCCCTTGATCGCGTCGTCAGCGGTCACGGAGTCCAGGATTGCTTCCAGTTCGTCCATCACTTCCTGGGTGAAGACGTTCATGGATTTGTCAGGCATGTCCCAGGTGACGAGAGCGATGCCGTCGCTGTCGGTTTCGACGGTGAAGTTCTTGTAGGTTGTCATATCCGTCTCCCTCAGACCCGTTCTATGATGGTGGCCGTGCCCATGCCGGCGCCGATGCACAGCGTGACGAGGGCGGTGTTGAGGTCGCGACGCTCAAGTTCGTCGAGAACCGTGCCGAGGATCATCGCGCCGGTGGCGCCCAGCGGATGGCCCATGGCGATCGCGCCGCCATTGACGTTCATCTTGTCATGCGGAATGTCGAAGGCCTGCATGTAACGCAGAACCACGGAGGCGAAGGCCTCGTTGAGCTCGAACAGGTCGATGTCGTCGATCGTCATGTTGTTGCGTTCGAGCAGCTTCTTCGTCACGTCCACCGGGCCGGTCAGCATCAGCGCCGGGTCGGAGCCGATGTTGGTGAAGGCCCTGATCTTTGCGCGCGGCGTGAGACCCATGGCCTCGCCGCCCTTCTTCGACCCCATCAGCACGGCGGCCGCGCCGTCGACGATCCCGGACGAGTTGCCAGCATGATGAACGTGATTGACGGCTTCGACTTCCGGATGCGCCTGCACGGCCACGGCGTTGAAGCCGCCCATCTCGCCGATGATGGCGAAGGAGGCGTTGAGCGAAGCCAGGCTCTGCATATCCGTTCCCGGACGCATGTGCTCGTCATGGTCGAGGATGGTCAGACCGTTCTGGTCCTTCACCGGCACGACCGATTTCTTGAAGTAGCCCTTCTCCCAGGAATGCGCCGCGCGCTTCTGGCTTTCCACCGCATAGGCGTCGACGTCGTCGCGCGAGAAACCGTACTTGGTGGCGATCAGGTCGGCCGACACACCCTGCGGCATGAAATAGGCCGGCATGTTGACGGAGGGGTCCATGAACCAGGCGCCGCCGGACATGCCGATGCCGACACGCGACATCGATTCCACACCGCCGGCGATGACGACGTCGTCTGCGCCCTGCGCGATCTTGCCGGCGCTTAAGTTTATGGCGTCAAGGCCGGATGCGCAGAAGCGGTTGATCTGGATGCCGGGCGCCTCGGTCTCATAGCCGGCTTCGAAGATGGATGCGCGGGCGATGTCGCCGCCGGCTTCCATCACTGCGTCGACGCAGCCGAAGACCACGTCGTCCACTGTCTTGGTGTCGAGGCCGTTGCGGTCGCGCACGGCTTCCAGAACGGTCGCGCCGAGACGCACCGAAGGCACCTCGTGCAGGCTGCCGTCCTTCTTTCCCCGCCCGCGCGGCGTGCGGACATGATCGTATATGTAGGCGTCGGCCATATCGGTCTCCCTTAAAGACTGCGTGCGATCAGCAGTTTCATGATTTCGTTGGTTCCGCCGTAGATGCGCTGGATGCGGGCATCACGGTACATCCGGGCGATCGGATATTCGTTCATGTATCCGTAGCCGCCATGCAGTTGCAGGCATTCATCGATGAGCTTGCACTGCAAGTCGGTGATCAGATACTTCGCCATGGAGGCGGTTGTCGGCGTGAGCTGGCCTTTCAGATGCTCGGCCACGCAATGATTGACGAAGACGCGCGCCATCGTCGCTTCCGATTTCAGTTCGGCGAGCTTGAACTGTGTGTTCTGGAACTCGATCACCGACTTGCCGAAAGCCTTGCGTTGCTTCACGTAGTCGATTGTCACCGCCAGCGCCCGCTCGGCCATGGCAATGCCCTGGTTGGCGATCAGCAGGCGTTCCTGCGGCAGTTCCGTCATGAGCTGGATGAAGCCAAGACCTTCTTCCGCGCCGATCAGGTTCGAGGTCGGAATGCGCACGTCATTGAAGAACAGCTCCGACGTGTCATTCGCCTTCAGCCCGACCTTGTCGAGGTTGCGGCCGCGCTCGAAGCCTTCCACCTCGTCGGTCTCGACAACCATCAGCGACGTGCCCTTGGCGCCGGCCGCGGGATCGGTCTTGGTGACCACGATAATCAGATTGGCGTTCTGGCCGTTGGTGATGAAGGTCTTCGACCCGTTGATCACATAGTGGTTGCCATCCTTGCGGGCTGATGTCTTGACGCCCTGCAGGTCGGACCCAGCGCCTGGCTCCGTCATGGCGATGGCGCCGATCATCTCGCCGGACGCGAGCTTCGGCAGCCACTTCTTCTTCTGCTCTTCCGATCCGTGATGGAGGATATAAGGCGCGACAATTGCATTATGCAGAGCGATGCCGAAACCGTCGACGCCGACATGGCCGAGCGCCTCGGCAATCACCGCCTCGTGGGCGTAGGTGCCGCCTGAACCGCCATACTCCTCCGGCATGGACGCGCAGAGCAGTCCCGTTGCGCCGGCCTTTTCCCAGGCTTCCCGGTCGACGATTTCCTGCTTCTCGTAGCGCTCGTAATTCGGCGCGATCTCGTTTTCAAGAAAGCGGGTGACCATGTCCTGAAGCATGACCAGTTCGTCGTCCATCCATTCGGGAGCGGGAACGCCGAGAATCCCGGCAGGCGCTTCACTCATTCTGGTTCCTCCATGAAGCCTTATAACGCGGCTTTTAAACCACTATGTGTCGATCGGATGTTCCGTAGCAAGACCGCCGTCAGAAACTGGCTGCCTCCATCGACATCATCGTCTCGGATCCGGCCTCGATACGCTGACGGCGCATCAGCGTTTCCGGCATGATCCGCTCCATATAGAAGCGGGCGAGCAGGAGCTTGTCCTCGTAGAACTCCTTCTCGTCGGCGCCTTCCGCCAGCTTTTGCGTAGCGATTTTCGCCATCTGCGCCCACATGTAGCCAAGCGCCACGACGCCGAAGAGATGCATGTAGTCGGTGGAGGCGGCGCCCGCATTGTTGGGATTGGTCATGGCGTTCTGCATCAGCCACATGGTCGAAGCCTGCAGTTCGTTCAGTCCCTTCTTCAGGTGCTTGGTGAAGAAGGCAAGCGCCTCGTCCTCGCGGTTTTCCTCGCAGAAATCGCCGACTTCCTTGAAATAGGCCATGATCGCGCGGCCGTTGTTGGCCGGCAGCTTGCGGCCGACGAGGTCAAGCGCCTGGATGCCGTTGGCGCCTTCGTAGATCATGGCGATGCGGGCGTCGCGCACGAACTGGCTCATGCCCCATTCCTCGATATAGCCGTGACCGCCATACATCTGCTGGGCGGCGACCGTATTGTCGAAGCCGCGATCGGTGAGAACGCCCTTCAGCACCGGCGTCATCAGGCCGAGCATGTCCTCGGCCGCTTCCCGGTCGGATTCGATTTCGGAGCGGCGGCGGATATCGGCCTGAAGGGCCGTCCAAAGAACCAGCGCGCGGCTTGCCTCGTTGAAGGCGCGGATGGTCAGCAGCGTGCGGCGGACATCCGGATGCACGATGATCGGATCGGCTTTCTTGTCCGGTTCCTGGGCTCCTGTAAGCGCGCGCCCCTGAATGCGCTCCCGCGCATAGTCGGCTGCGTTCTGGTAGGCGACCTCCGACTGGCAGAGGCCCTGCATGGCGACGCCGAGGCGCGCTTCGTTCATCATCACGAACATGGCCTTCAGGCCCTTGTTCTCTCCGCCGATGAGATAACCCACGGCGTCGTCGTAATTGAGAACGCAGGTAGCGTTGCCGTGGATGCCCATCTTCTCCTCGATGGAGCCGCAGGACACGCCGTTGGCCTCTCCGACATTGCCGTCCTCATCGACCTTGTATTTCGGCACGATGAAGAGCGAGATTCCTTTGACGCCTTCCGGCGCGCCCTCGATGCGGGCAAGCACCAGGTGGACGATGTTCTCAGACATGTCATGTTCGCCGGCGGAAATGAAAATCTTCTGGCCGGAAATCTTGTAGGAACCGTCTTCCTGGGGAACCGCCTTGGTGCGAAGCAGGCCGAGATCGGTGCCGCAATGCGGTTCCGTCAGGTTCATGGTGCCGGTCCAAACGCCCTCGATCATGCGCGGCAGCCACTTGGCCTTCTGTTCGTCATCGCCATGTTCGACAATCGCCGCGACGGCGCCCAGCGTCAGGCCCGGATACATCATCAGCGCCATGTTGGCGGAGGAGAAATACTCACCGACGGCGGAGTGCAGCAGCATGGGCAATCCCTGTCCGCCATATTCCGGATCGGCCGCAAGACCCATCCAACCGCCTTCGCGATACTGGTCGTAGGCTTCCTTGAAGCCTTTCGGCGTCGTCACCGAAGCATCGTCGTGGCGAACGCAGCCTTCCTGGTCGCCAACCTGGTTCAGAGGCTGAAGCACCTCTTCGGCGAGCTTCGAACCTTCCTGAAGAATGGCTTCCACAATGTCTGGCGAGGCGTCGGCGAAGCCGGGCAAATTGTTATAGCGCTCGTAGCCGAGCACATCCTTGAGAATGAAAAGTGTGTCTTTGATGGGGGCTTGATAGCTTGGCATGGATATACTCGCATATGTCCTGCTGGTTTGCGTGTTGGCCGCTCTATACAAATAATTGACGTTTCCGTAAACGTCAAAATTTTCGTCACCTATTGCTTTCACGCATTTTGCCTCCGAAACGCCCGGCGACCAAACAAAATCGAGGCAGGTTAACGGGTTGTTTACCATGTTTGGAAAAGGTGTTCTCAGACATCGGGCGCTGATTTGCCGAATGTCCGGCGTCAGACGCAGCTTCTTGCAGGTCTGGATCCGTCGGACGGAATATGCCGACAGTCGAATGTATTATTCGGCCTGGCGTCAGGATGCTCGGCGATGGGAACAATGCGGGCAATCACATGAACAGGTCACGATCCTCCGGGAACAGAACCGACTACCAGGAACGGGATCCGCTCGATTCCCTCAGTCGGACAATTGCCGATCTCGAGGCGAGGATCGAAGGCCTGAACGCGCGCAATCGCCGCTCGCCCCAGTATCCGTCGCAGACGCCGCGTCCCGAACGCCAACAGGATCGGGTTCGCTCGCCGGAGAGAAGCACGGAGTTCTATCAACCGCAGCGCTTCCAGCAGCCGGAGGCGCCGGTCAACGCCCGCGACTACTGGGAGGAGCAAGACAGCCGCCTGCCGTCGTTCGACCGTGATCGCGGATTTCAACCGGCCACTGGTACACCGGACGCCGGCGCGCGCGACATCGCCGAAGCTCTTGTCGCCCTGCGCGAGGATTTGCGCAGGGATCTGTCCGAAAGCATCAGCCGCGGCCTTGGATCGCACACGCAGGACCGGGACATCGCAGCAGGCCTGCACGCCGAGTTGAACGAATTGCGCAGCATGGTGCGTGAACTGCCGGGAGAAGATTCCATGCGCCGCCTCGAGCAGCGCTGGGACGGTTTCGAAAACCGCATCGCCGGCATGGACGCGACGGCGCTGCGGGAAGAGTTGTCGATGCTGTCTCACCGCCTCGACGATATCAGGTCGTCGATCGGCCAGCTTCCATCAGCTCTGCCGCTGAATGCACTTGAAGACAAGATCAAGATGCTGGTGGGGGCGATCGATGCGATCTGCCGCCAGACCGGCTCGAACGATCCAGAATTGAACCAGCGTTTCGCAGGTTTGGAAGACAGGCTTGACGAAATCAGCCGCGCGATCGTCGCAACCAACGCCACCCGAGACGGAGAGCCGGACCGCCGCCTCATCGAGGGTTTGGAGCGGCGCTTCGATACGCTGCTCGACCAACTCGACGCCATCAGCCAGACGCATTCCTACAATGAAGTCACCGAACGGCTGGACGCGCTGTCGGGCAAGATCGATGAACTCTCGGGCGACCGAGACACCGTGACCTTGATGGAGCGGCTCGACGACCTGTCCCGGATGCTTGAATCCCAGCCGGCGCCGGCCGTCGACGAACGCCTTTACGAACATCTCGAACTGCTTGCCCACAAGGTCGGCTCTCTCGATCTGAACGGCGTAAATGACGCGCTGGCCGACAAGCTGGACGATCTGTCGCGCCGTATCGATACGATGACGAGCGACCTGACCGCCGCAGCCGGCAACCAGGACATGCTCCAAGGTCGCCTGGAAGACCTTGCTGGTCTGATGGGAAATCAGGAGCAGGAAAGACAAGCAGTCGACCTGTCCCGCATCGAGACGGGCCTCGCCAACATCGCGGCCCGGCTGGACGAGGTCACGGCGCCTCAGGGCGGCGATGGCGAAGCGCTGCGGGCCCTTGAGGAACAGGTAGCGAATTTTTCGCGCCTTCTTTCGGAAACCGGCCACGCGCCGGCGGAGTCGGACGATCTCGCGCCGCGGCTTGCCGCGATCGAAGAACGTCTGGGCGAAAGCCAGGCTGATCATCAGAACATGATGTTAGAGGCCGCACGGAGAGCCGCCGAGGCCGCGATCGATTCCTGGCGCGAGTCCGGCGCCACGGCGTCCGATATCTCGATGGTCGAGAACCTCGTGTCGGACCTGCGGTCGCTGGAAGAACTGAGCCGCCGTAGCGAAGAAAAGAATACGCGCACATTCGACGCCGTGCATGACACGCTTGTCAAGATTGCCGACCGTCTTGAAGCAATGGAGTACGGCGCTCCCGTCGAAACAGCTCACGCTGTCCTGAATGCGAGTGACTATCCAGCGGATGCACCGGCTGATCTCGTATCGGATGCAGAATTGCCGCGCAAAGAATCCAGCCAGCCGGACGTCGAGACAAATCACGACGCGATCGTTTTGCCGGATGATCGCTACGATGAGGGGTCATACGACACCCCCTCCATCGACCCGGCTGATCATATGGACGAGGATGAGGACGACACCCCGCTGGAGCCTGGTTCAGGCGCCCCTGACATCGAAAGCATCATGGCGAAGGTGCGTGAGGCCCAGAAACATGGCCAGAAACAGGGGCGGCATGCGCATCCCGACAGCGATGCGGGCGAAGACAAACCCGGCAAAGCCGATTTCATCGCCGCAGCGCGCCGGGCCGCCCGGGCTGCAGCAAGCGACACCATGCTGGCCGGAGACGCGGCTGTTCCGGCGGAGGACGTTTCCGACAAACGCAAGCAGCGCGCGGCGAAAGGCGCCGGCAAACGCAGCAAGCGCCCCTTCTTCCTCGCCGCAGGCGCCATTTTGCTGGCGGTGGCGACTTATCCGCTTCTCATGGATTTCTTCGCAGGACCGTCTCCGATTGAGACTGCGTCAATCGAACCCGAGACGCAAATTTCGAAACCTGTGACCACCGAAACCGAACTGGCCGAAAAGAATGATCAAGGCGCAGGGCTGACCCAGGATTTCAGCAGCGCCGAGCCGGTGACGGAAGAAATGGCGACGGATTCCGCGCCAACTTTACCCGGATCGTCGACATCCCCGACCAAGCCCGAAATGACGCCGCAATCCGGTATTACCTCCGGTCAAAACAACGGCGAATGGCAGATGTCGCGCGACAACAGCGTACAGCCCGTCGGCGGATTCTATTCCTATCCGCCGGAAGGCGCCGTCGAGGCCCAGGCTGCAGCCGGCGTCGACGCGATGACGGTCAGCACCGCCACGCAAGCAGACGCGCCGGTGATCGAGACGCCGCCGGAAGAGGTTGGTCCCCTGGCTCTGCGCAAGGCTGCGGCCGATGGCGACAGCCTCGCCCTTTTCGAGATCGGCGCGCGCTATACCGATGGACGCGGCGTTGACGTCGATCATGCTGAGGCAGCCAAGTGGTATCAACTCTCTGCAGATCTCGGATTTGCTCCGGCGCAATACAGACTCGCCAATTTCTATGAAAAGGGCAACGGGGTCGAACGTGACCTGAAGAAAGCCCAGACCTGGTACCAGATGGCGGCCGAGCAGGGCAATGCGAGCGCGATGCATAATCTCGCCGTCCTGTTCGCCATGAAACACGAGGGCGTATCCGACTACGATTCTTCGGCCACCTGGTTCAAGAGAGCCGCTGAATTCGGCGTCAGAGACAGCCAGTACAATCTCGCCATTCTCCACGCCCGTGGAAATGGCGTTCCCCAGGACCTGATCGAATCCTACAAATGGTTCGCCATTGTCGCCCAGTCCGGCGACAAGGACGCCGCGCGCAAGCGCGACGAGGTGGCGAACGCTTTGCGCCCCGAACAGCTTGAGGAAGCCCGCAAACGCGTCGAAGACTGGGAGCCCGCGCCGCTGGACGACGCCACAAACGCAACAACCATTCCCGACGAATGGAAGGGCGACGAAACAACTACCGCTTCCATTGATATGAAAAAGGCGGTGCAGAACATCCAGGCGATCCTGACGAAGAACGGCTTTGACACCGGCGGCGTCGACGGCATTATGGGCGACCGGACGATCATGGCGATCAGGGATTTCCAGAGTTCGATCGGCATGGAGCCGACAGGCGAAGTCACCGAGCAGTTGGTCAAGGAGTTGCTTGCTCGCAACGGCTAGAAACAGGAACGCCGGGATACCGAACGCATTCCGGGGCGAACCCGGCGCCGGCTTCAAAAACTTATGATTTCCGCGCCGGTTGTGCGGAATTGACTCACGATTGGTAAAGGAGCATGACAGGTCTGCGTCTCGCCGCGCCTGTCCATTCCGTGAAACCGTAGCCGTCCGTTTATGACAATCTATCTTCCCATAGCGGAGATTTCCGTAAATGCCTTCGTCATTTTGGGAATGGGCGCTGCGGTCGGGTTCCTTTCAGGCATTTTCGGCGTGGGCGGCGGCTTCCTGATCACGCCGTTGCTGATATTCTACAACATCCCGCCGGCCGTCGCTGTGGCGACAGGCGCAAACCAGGTCGTGGCGTCTTCCTTCTCCGGCGCGCTCTCGCATTTCCGCCGCGGCACACTCGACGTGAAGCTGGGTCTTGTTCTGCTCGTCGGGGGTATTGCAGGCGCCGCCGTAGGCGTCTTTGTCTTCAGTTTCCTGCGAACCATCGGTCAGCTCGATCTCATTATCTCGTTGATGTATGTGACCTTCCTCAGCACAATCGGCGGATTGATGCTTTGGGAGAGCATCAGATCGCTTCTGAGAGCGCGGGCCAACCAGCCCGTTTCGCTGCGAAGACCGGGCCAACACAACTGGGTTCATCGCCTGCCCCTGAAAATGCGGTTCAAGAAATCGAAGATCTATCTCAGCGCGATACCTGTCGTCGCGCTCGGGTTCGCGATCGGCATTCTGACATCGGTCATGGGCGTCGGCGGCGGCTTCATCATGGTTCCGGCCATGATCTATCTTCTGCGTATTCCGACCAATGTGGTTATCGGCACGTCCCTGTTTCAGATCATTTTCGTGACCGCCTTCACCACCGTCATACAGGCGACGACCAACCAGTCAGTCGACGTTTTTCTGGCCGGTCTTTTGATGATCGCAGGCGTTATCGGCGCGCAATACGGCGTAAGAGCAGGCCGCAAGCTGCGCGGCGAACAACTGCGCGCCGGCCTGGCGCTTCTGGTGCTCGGCACCGGCGTTCGGCTGGGCTACGATCTGGTTGCTACTCCACAAGAACTCTACTCCGTGGCCGCGACCATGGTGGGTTTCCAGTGAAGGCGCTGTTGACCATTGTCGCCGCGGCGGTGATTGCCGCGGGCTTGCTGGCTTCGCCGGCGTCAGCCCAGTCGCGGACGCCGCGTCTCGATATCGGCATCTCAACCAACGTCATTCCAATCACATCGGATTTCGCCGGAGAAGATCTCACTGTGTTTGGCGCGATCGACGGCGCGGACCCGGAATTGCTGCGCGCAGACTTCTACGATGTCGTCGTGACGCTCGAGGGACCGTCGCTGGAATCCGTCGTCCGCAAGAAGGCGCGCGTCTTTGGTATCTGGATCAATCGCAGTTCGATGCGGTTCGAGCCGGCGCCCGTGTCCTATTCGCTGTCCAGCACTCTGCCTGTCGAACTGATCGCAGACTCTATCGAATTGAGCGATCTCGGCATAGGCGTTCAGAATATCCGTCTCACGCCCACCGGCGCGATCGGAGACGGCAGCGCCACCCCGGAATTCAGAAACGCCCTGTTGCGGCTCCGCACCGCCGATGGTCTTTACCAACGCGATCCGATCGGCGTTGAATATGTCAGCTCAAGCCTGTTTCGGGCGACGCTGCGGCTCCCGGCCAATGTGCCCGTCGGCGAGCACAAGCTGAGGGCCTTCCTGTTTCAAGGCGGCAAATTCGTCATGGAGCGTGAACTGCCGCTCAGCGTCGTCAAGACCGGCGTCGAGCAGTTCATATTCGAATATGCACACCAACATAGCCTGATCTACGGCCTGTTCGCCGTGCTTCTCGCCATGATCACCGGATGGCTGGGCAGCGTTCTCTTCCGCAAGGACTGAAGCTTCAGGCGACCAGTCTGGAAAAAGGCACGGAATAGACACGGTCACGACCGAGCAGATGCGCCGTAAGAAGTTGCTGATCGAAGAGCTGATTTAAAGCGGGATGCTTGAGACTGAGGCCGCCGGTCATAACGCCGAAGGCCGGCATGACAAGACGCTCGCCGTCACCGGCGAAACAGGCCCGCCGAACCCCCTTGCCCTGCCGCACAACACGCGCCGCCGGATGCAGATGCCCGGCAATCTCGCCAATGGCGTCGGCGCGATCCGCAGCCGGCTCGTGGCGGAAAACGAGACCGTCGCAATAGAGCTCTTCCGCGCAATCGCCCGGAAGCCCTGAAGGCCGGTCCGGATCGTGATTGCCTGCAATCCAGTACCAGTCGAGCCCCTTCATCATGTCTTTGAGCTGCTCGGCATCGCCGTCGTTGAGGTTGGCCGCCCCTTCCTTGTCATGAAAACTGTCTCCCAGGCTGATCACGCAGCCAGGTCGGTATCGACCGATAACCGAGGCAAGCAGTTTCAGGGTCAGCGCTGTGTCGTAAGGCGGAAGCAGCATGCCCCGTCGCGCAAACGCCGCCGATTTTTCCAGATGCAAGTCGGAGACGACGAGCACGCCGCTGTCAGGCAGCCACAATGCGCCCTGCGGGTCGCAAACGGCTGTTGTTCCCGATATCACAATCTGCGTCATGCGAACGGTCTCGCTCAGGTTTGCCTCGACCGCCATTGTAACCCGGTTCATGCTCCGGAGACGCCTCCATCATTCAGCGCCGCCCATGGCTTCCGCGATGATTTCGTCCGCGGCTTGCGCAAGTATGTCGTCATGGGCTTCTCCCACCACCGGCTCGCGGCCTATTTCCAGCATCACCGGAACCGCGAGCGGCGAAATCTGCTGAAGCCTTTTCAACATGATTCGGCCCTTGATGCGCAACAGCATATCGGCGAGCCGGCGGATATCGAGCAGGCCCGCGGCGGCGTCCGCCCGTGTCGCCTGCAGCAGAATATGATCTGGTTCATGACTGCGCAGTACATCGTAAATGAGATCTGCGGACACCGTGACCTGGCGGCCGGTCTTTTCCTTTCCCGGATGTCGGCGCTCAATCAATCCGGCAATCACCGCGCAGTTTCGGAAGGTTCGCTTGAGCATCCAGGATTCGGCGAGCCATGCTTCAAGATCGTCTCCGAGCATGTCTTCGTCGAACAGGTTCTCCATCGAGAGTTCGCCGCTCTCGAACATCTGCCCCATGTCGCGCAGGCCCCAGATCGCCATCGAATAGTCAGTCGCGACAAAACCGAGCGGGCGCGCGCGGGCGCGTTCCAGGCGCCTCGTCAGAAGCATGCCCAGCGTCTGGTGGGCCAGACGCCCTTCGAACGGGTAGGTGACCATGTAGAAGCGGTTTTCATGCGGAAACGTTTCGATCAGAAGCTGTTCCCGCGACGGGATAACGGATTTCTCCTTCTGGATTTTCAGCCAGTCGCGCACCTGCGGCGGCAGTTCGTTCCACCGTTCGGGGCTTGCCAGCATGCCGCGAACCTGCTCGGCGAGATAGGTTGAAAGAGGAAACTTGCCGCCCGCGTAAGCGGGTATCTTCGGATTGCCTTCGCCGCCCTTCGAAACGATGCATTCGTTCTCACGGATTCCCTCGAAGCGCAGGACCTTGCCGGCGAAGAGAAAGGTGTCGCCGGGCGCGAGCATTTCGACGAAATATTCCTCGATCTTGCCAAGCACCGGCCCGCCGCGCACATTGGCGCCGCAGCCGCGCTGCCGCGTCAGCCTTACTGTCAGCTCCGCCGCCTCGATGATTGTCCCGATATTCAGACGGTATTGCTGGGCGATCTGCGGATTGCTCACACGCCACAGCCCGTCGGCGCGTTTGCGGATTCGGGCGTAGCGCTCATAGGTCTTCAACGCGTATCCGCCGGTGGCGACAAATTCGACCACACGATCGAATTGGGAGCGCGGGAGCGCGAAATACGGGTAGGCCGAGACGATCTCCCGATAGAGATCGTCCGCGTCGAATGGGGCGGCGCAGGCCATGCCGAGCACATGTTGGGCAAGCACGTCCAGCGTTCCCTCGCCAATCGGCGGCGTATCCTGGGCGCCGAGATAGTTGGCGTCGAGCGCAGCCTGGCACTCCATCACTTCGAAACGGTTCGCCGGCACGAGCAGGGCGCGGCTCGGCTCGTCCATGCGGTGGTTCGACCGGCCGATGCGCTGGGCGAGCCGGCTCGCGCCCTTGGGCGCGCCGACATGGACCACGAGATCGACGTCGCCCCAGTCGATGCCGAGATCGAGCGTCGAGGTTGCGACCACGGCGCGCAGCCTGTTGTCGGCCATCGCCGCTTCCACGCGCCGCCTCTGGCTCGCATCGAGCGATCCGTGATGCAGCGCAATCGGCAGGTTTTCCTCGTTGATGCGCCAGAGTTCCTGGAACAGCAACTCGGCCTGGCTGCGCGTATTGACGAACAACAGCGTGGTGGCGTGACGGCAGATCGCCTCGTAGACCTCCGGCATGGCGTAGCGCGCCGAATGGCCAGACCAGGGCACCCGGTCGCGGCTGTCGAGAATGGTGATTTCGGGCTTCGCGCCGCCTTCCACGACGATCCGCTCGGAAAGCAGCGGCGCCTTGTCCTTCTGCTGCGGCATCAGCCACGCCTGCAAGGCTTCCGGGTCGGCGACCGTCGCCGACAGGCCGATCGTCTGCAGCTGCGGACACATCGCCCTCAGCCGCGCAATGCCCAGAGACAAGAGGTGCCCGCGCTTGGAAATCACCAGCGAGTGCAGCTCGTCGAGGACTATGTAGCGCAGCCCCTTGAAGAACCGTTCGGCGTCGCCATTGGCGATCAGCAACGCAAGCTGTTCCGGCGTCGTCAGAAGGATGTCCGGCGGATTGAGTTTCTGGCGCTGACGTTTGGACTGCGGCGTGTCGCCGGTCCTGGTCTCGACTTTGACCGGCAAGTCCATTTCGCGGATCGGAGTCGCAAGATTGCGCTCGATGTCCACGGCGAGCGCCTTCAGCGGCGAAATGTAGAGCGTGTGGACACCACGGTCCGCCACAGAACCGGGCTGTCGGCGCGCCCGGCCCCGACGGGTCAGATCCGTCAGCGCCGGCAGGAAGCCGGCAAGCGTCTTTCCGGCGCCCGTAGGGGCAATAAGCAAGGCCGACCGTCCCTTTTCCGCGAGATCGAGCAAATCCAGCTGATGCGCGCGCGGTCGCCACTTTCTGGCCTGGAACCAGTCTGTAAAGACGGCAGGCAGAATTTCGGAAGAGACCGGTTTGGCGCTGATGGAATCGCGTGTCACGGATGAAAACCTAGTGCAGAATTTGCGGCGGTAAAACAGCAATAGACGAACCGCGCCATAATCCGGTTGATTGTCCGGTCCATGCTCGATATCGGGAGAGACGAGTTGAAAGCGTCGCAGCGGATCACTACTGTCTGGGCGTTGCAGGAAAACGGAGTATCGTCACATGTCGAGCAGATTGAGCCGCTTTCTGGGGGATTCGCCCGGTCGGACGGTCGTAAAGCTCCTGGTGATTTCCCTGATTGTCGGAGCGGTGATGAGCGCCTTCAACTGGTATCCGATCGATATTCTTCACGCGATCCGTGATTTCCTCGTCAATCTCTGGAATCTCGGCTTCGACGCCCTTGGTCGCTTCGGCGACTATCTCATTCTCGGAGCCGTGGTCGTCATCCCCGTGTTCCTGATCCTGCGCATTCTGAGTTACCGCAACAGTTAGCCAGAGGCCGGCGTGATGACAGAAGCGCTTGCGATCGACGCCCGATCCGCGGCGGGGCAGGTCGTCAGGCCGTTTTCGGTAACCCATCGCATGGTGCTCGCCATCGCGGTTCCGATGACGCTCGCCTATCTGACGACGCCGCTTCTGGGCATCGTCGACATGGCTGTCATCGGCCAGCTCGGGCAGGCGGAACTGATCGGGGGTCTGGCGATCGGCGCCATCATCTTCGACGTCGTCTACACCACCTTCAACTTCCTGCGCGCCTCGACCACAGGCCTCGTCGCCCAGGCGTTCGGCCGGGATGACGCGCGCGAGGAACAGGCGGTCTTCTGGCGTTCGATGCTGACCGGACTGATCTGCGGTTTCGCTTTGCTGATGCTGTCGCCAATGATCCTGCTTGCCGGCCTGTGGCTGATGGCGCCCGGTCCCGGCGTGGCGGAAGCCGCGCAAACCTATTTCTCTATCCGCATCCTGTCGGCCCCGATCGGTCTTGCCAATTATTCGGTCCTTGGCTTCGTCCTTGGACGCGGCGAGGCCATCACGGGCCTCCTGCTCCAGATGCTCATCAACGGCGTCAACATTTTCCTGTCCATCTGGCTCGGCCTCATTCTTCAATGGGGCATTTCGGGCGTCGCCTGGGCTACCCTTATTGGAGAATTCGTCGGACTTGTCGCCGGTTTCACTTATGTCTGGCTGCGGTTCGATCGCTCCATTGCGCCATCCTGGCGGATGATCGCCGACATGCCGTCGGTCATGAAACTGATGGCGCTGAACCGGGACATCATGATCCGCTCGCTTGCGCTGTTGATCGCCTTCGCCCTGTTCGTGCGCCAGGGCGCTCAGTTCGGCGCCGTCACACTTGCCGCCAATGCGGTGCTGATGAATTTTTTCATGGTCGCCGGCTATTATCTTGACGGCTTCGCCACGGCGGCGGAGCAGCTTGCCGGCCGTGCGGTCGGCGCCAATTACCGGCCGGCCTTCGACCGGGCAGTGTCGCTCTCGACAATTTGGGGCTTTGGGCTAGCAGCCCTCACCACGATGTTTTTCCTGCTCTTCGGAACCAATGTCGTGGAGTTGATGACGACCGCGCAAGACGTGCGCGCCGCGACTGAGGATTATCTCGTCTGGGCGTCGTTCACGGCCCTTGCCGGCGTCCTCGCCTTCACCATGGACGGCGTGTTCATCGGCGCCACATGGTCACGCGACATGCGCAACATGATGCTCCTGTCTATCATCGTCTATGTCGCCTGTCTGTGGACCCTGACGCCGCTCTTTGGCAATCACGGCCTCTGGATATCGCTGTTGATCTTCCTCGGCATTCGCGGGATCAGCCTCTACCTGCTGGTCAGACCACGGGCAAACGCGACGTTCCAGACTACTGACACCGCGGTCTCAACCCACTCTAGCTGATGGCGATGCCCTCGTCCTTGAGCTTGTGGTCGGGCTCGACATGAATGATCGTCCGGGCGTTTGGAATCGCCTTGCGCAACTCCGCCTCGATATGGTCGCAGATCTGGTGCGACCGCGAGACCGACATCGATCCCTCGACAACCAGGTGAAATTCGATGAACGTCACCGGCCCCGCCATTCGGGTCCGGATGTCGTGCGCTTCCATCGCGCCGGTCGCATTGGCGAGGATAATGTCTTCAATCAGCGCCGACTCTTTCGAATCGACCGAGACATCCATCAATCCGTTCACCGATGACGAGATCACGCGCCAGCCTTCCCACAGGACATTTGCGCCCACAATGAACGCCATGAGGGCGTCAAGTATGATCCAGCCGGTCGCAAGCGTCACCAGCAGGCCGAAGAGCACGCCGACCGAGGTGATGACGTCAGCGTAGATGTGGCGTCCATCGGCGGTCAGAGCCGGTGATTTTTGCTGTCGGCCGACCTTGATCAGAATAAAGGCCCATACCGCGTTGATGGACGCGGCAATGGCGTTGACCAGCATGCCCGGACCCGGATCGGCGAGTGCGTGCTCGCGACCGAGCGCCATCCAGGCTTCGCGGAAAATCAGAAGCGCCGCCAGCACAATAAGCACACCCTCGAACACCGCAGAAAAATACTCCGCCTTGTGGTGTCCGAACTGATGCGTGTCGTCGGCCGGTTTCTGGCTCATGCGGATCGCGAACCAGGCGATAAGCGCGGCGATCACATTGACGATCGATTCAAGCGCGTCCGAATAAAGCGCAACCGATCCGCTCAATCGCCAGGCGACGAACTTGATGCCCATCACCGCGATGGAGACCGCAATGGAAGCGGCGGCAAGTCTTGAGACGAGGCGCGGATTGGACATGGGCGTTTGCGGACTGTTCCGGACAGACTGTTGAAGTCGGCATTCCTGCGCGGCGCAATACGCGAAAACGGCGCAGATTGCAAAAAACAGCTGTTGCAGCACCGCAACCGACAGGTTGCGATCGAGCATTTGAGCGCCAGGCGCAACCAACGTCAAAAGGAACTGGAGCGGGGAAATCCTCTCCGGTGTTTCAAGGGAGAAAATTTCCTTGAGGTGTAGCATGCATCCTGCATCTACCGGCGGTTTACTTTCGGGTTCAACGCCAATATCTCCATTTGGCGGGAGCAACGCGTCCGGAAGCAATCAGGAGATTTCGATGAACTATACCCCTTCACCCTCGCGCTACGACGCGATGGTTTATCGCCGTTGTGGCCACTCCGGTCTCAAGCTTCCGGCCATATCGCTCGGTCTCTGGCACAATTTCGGCGAAGACGCCAATCACGAGACCAAGCGCGCGATCTGTCGCGAAGCCTTCGATTGCGGCATTACCCATTTTGACCTCGCCAACAATTACGGTCCGCCGCCGGGAAGCGCCGAAGAAGCCTTCGGGGAGATTCTCAAGACGGATTTGCGGGGATATCGCAACGAGATCGTCATTTCCTCGAAAGCCGGTTACGGCATGTGGCCCGGCCCCTACGGAGAATGGGGAAGCCGCAAGTATCTCATCTCGTCGTGCGAAGATTCATTGAGGCGCATGGGGGTGGACTATGTCGACATATTCTACTCTCACCGTTTCGACCCTGAAACGCCGCTGGAAGAGACCATGGGCGCGCTCGACAGTCTCGTTCGCCAGGGCAAGGCGCTTTATGTCGGCATATCCTCCTACAATTCCGACCGGACGCGCGAGGCTGTCCGCATTCTCGGCGAGATGGGCACGCCGCTGCTGATCCATCAGCCGAGCTACAACATGCTCAATCGATGGGTCGAGCGCGACGGACTGAAGGAAACGCTTGCCGAACTCGGCGTCGGATCGATCGCCTTCACGCCGCTGGCGCAGGGCATGCTGACCGGCAAATATCTCAAAGGCATTCCGGAAGGCTCGCGCGCCACCCAGGGCAAATCGCTACGGCCTTCAATGATCAATGAACAGGCGATCGTCCACCTCAACAAGTTGAACGAGATTGCGCAGGCGCGCGGCCAGACCCTTGCGCAGATGGCGATCGCCTGGGTGCTGCGTAACGAAGGGATCACCTCGGCCCTGATCGGCGCGTCCAGACCCGAACAGGTGACCGATTGCGTCGGCGCCGTGTCCAATCTTGAGTTCACCGAGGACGAACTGAAGCTGATCGACGACTACGCCCGCGAGGAAGACATCAATCTGTGGGCGCGGTCTTCCGACAGCTGACCTTTATTCAGCCTGCCGCGCCAGATCGGCGTGGCCGGCCGCCAGTTCCCGCATCCGCGCTTCCACATGCGGCGCTGGAGGCGAGGAACGCCGCGTTTTCAGACTGACGTGAATCAGCACCTGGTCGCAGGACGCGAGAGCGCCGCCATCAGCGTCGAGCATGCGGTGCCGGAGACGCAGCTTTTTGCAGGCGGCTTCCACAACGACCGTCTCGACCCGGATCGGATCTCCGGCCATGGTTTCGTTCAGAAACGCCGTTTTCGTCTCCACGGTGAAGAAACTTTGGCCACCTGCAACATAGGTTTCATCTGCGCCGATCATGACCATGACCGCGTCTGCGGCGTCGGAAAACACTTGACCATAGCGGCTTTCATTCATGTGGCCATTATAGTCGGTCCAATCGATCGGGATTACCCGTGATACGGTTTCGATCGGTCTTCCCGGCGTGAAAGCGGTTGGCGCTGTGATCTTTTTCTGGTGCCGGTTGAGGATTTGCCCCGCAGCGCTGTCCTGCCCCTTGAGCGCCCGCATCATGGCGACGAGATTGAGGTCGCGCAGCCGCTCCAGTTCATTGATCGTCAGGCGTCCGGACTGTGCGTCCGACTGGCTGGCAATGGTCTCAACCAGATCATCGGTCAATTCAGGAACGTCGGTCAGTTTGGTCCACGGCCATTTCAGGGCCGGGCCGAACTGCTCGATAAAATGCTTCATGCCCGCTTCGCCTCCGGCGATGCGATAGGTTTCGAACAGACCCATCTGCGCCCATCGCAGGCCAAAGCCATAGCGGATCGCGTCATCGATTTCCTGCGTGGTGGCGACGCCGTCGCGCACCAACCAAAGCGCCTCGCGCCATACGGCTTCGAGCAGTCGATCTGCGATGTGTGCGTCGATTTCGCCGCGCACCTGCAAGGCAAACATGCCGAGCGAGGAAAGGATGGCGGAAGCCTGTTCGATCACATCGGCTGTGTTGTTTTTCGAGCCGACCAGTTCAACGAGCGGCAGCAGATAAACCGGATTGAACGGATGCGCGACGATGATCCGCTCCGGCCGATCGACCCCGGATTGGAGATCGCTTGGCGTGAAGCCGGAGGTGGACGATCCGATGATCGCCCCAGCCGAAGCATGGGTGATGATATCGCTCAGAATTCGATGCTTGAGGTCGAGCCGTTCCGGCGCGCTCTCCTGCACCCAGTCCACTCCGGTGACAGCCTCGGCAAGCGTGTCGCAGATTTGGAGTTGTCCTTCGTCCGGCAGGCGCGATTCATAGAGCATCGGCAGCGCATGGCGCGCATTGGAGAGCACGGCCTCGATCTTGCGGCCAGCTTCCGGATCCGGATCGTACAGTTTTACGTCCCAGCCGTTGAGCAGGAAGCGGGCAAGCCAGCCTCCGCCGATCACGCCGCCGCCGATGATCGCAGCTGTCCGGCTCATGACGGCGCCTGTTTTGTCAGAGCAAGCATGTCGCGCACGGCGGACGGACCGATGACGCGCGCTCCCATGCGTTCAATGATGCCAACAGCGCGTTCAACGAGTTGCGCATTGGTGGCCAGGACCCCTTTGTCCAGATAGAGATTGTCTTCCAGGCCGACCCGAACGTTTCCGCCGGCAAGCACCGCCGCCGCCACATAGGCCATCTGATCGCGACCCAGCGAGAACGCCGACCAGCGCCAGTCATCGGGCACATTGTTGACCATCGCCATGAAAGTGTTCAGATCGTTCGGCGCGCCCCATGGAACCCCCATGCAGAGCTGAACAAGTGCTGGACCGGCGAGCGTTCCCTCGCGCACAAGTTCCTTCGCAAACCACAGATGTCCGGTGTCGAAGGCTTCAATTTCGGGCTTGACGCCCAGTTCCGTCATGGCCTTGCCCATGGCCCTGAGCATGCCCGGCGTATTGGTCATCACATAATCGGCTTCGGCGAAATTCATCGTGCCGCAATCGAGCGTGCAGATTTCCGGCAGACATTGAGCGATGTGAACGACGCGCTCGGTAGCCCCGATCATGTCGGTCGCAGCTTCGTTCAATGGAAACGGCGCATCCGCAGATCCGAAGACGATATCACCGCCCATGCCGGCGGTCAGGTTCAACACCACGTCGACCTCTGCGTCACGAATACGTTCGGTGACCTCGCGATAGAGCGCCGGATCGCGCGACGGCGCGCCGGATTGCGGATCGCGCACGTGGCAATGCACGATAGCGGCTCCCGCTTTCGCCGCGTCGATTGCGCTCGCCGCGATCTCTTTGGGTGAACGCGGCACATGCGGCGACCGGTCCTGTGTTCCGCCCGAACCGGTGACGGCGCAGGTAATGAAAACGTCCCTGTTCATCTCTAGCGGCATCGATCACCTCCCGGGGTCAAAGCGGTACTGAAACTCGAAAATCCGTCGAGCGCCATGCTGAAAGAGACACTCATTTTCGGATTTCAACCGGTTTGCTTCGTCTCAAAGCTCAATCCGGGATTGACCGCGAGGCCCAATCTTGTGTGTCGTCGCCCACCAGATCATGGATCGAAGCGCGCCCGGACCGTTTTACAATCTGCTCAAGACCGTTGGTTATTCTCTGCGCCAACAAGGGACCCTGATAGACGAAACCGGTGTAAAGCTGCACCAGATTTGCGCCGGCCCTAATCTTCGTAGCGGCGGTTTCGGCGGAATCGACGCCGCCTACTCCGATCAGAGTAAAGCCTTGTCCGAGCCTCTGGCGCATCTTTGCAAGCACGATCGTCGAGCGCTCGAACAGCGGCGGACCTGACAGCCCTCCGCTTTCCGACGCTTGAGACCCGTTGGAAACGCCTGTTCTCGACAGCGTCGAGTTTGAAACGATCACGCCATCGATAGAACTCGTTGTCGTTTCGGCGGCGATGTCATCCAGATCACTTTCGACAAGATCCGGAGCGATCTTCAGGAAAATCGGCCGGTAGTCTGCTCCCGCGTCCAGGCGGGCCGCGCGGGCCTCACTGACCGATCGCAGCAGCAGGGCGAGGTTTTGACGTGATTGAAGGTCGCGCAAGCCCGGCGTGTTCGGCGAGGAGATGTTGACTGTGAAAAAGTCGGCGACATCGTAGAAGGTCTCGACGCCGAGCCGATAATCGGCGATGCGGTCGGCGCTGTCCTTGTTGGCGCCGACGTTCACGCCCACAGGGCCGTCCCTCCTTCGGACGCGCCCCTTGAGGCGGGCCAGCGCCGCATCATGGCCCTTGTTGTTGAAACCCATGCGATTGATGATCGCCTCGTCATTGGCAAGACGGAAGATCCGAGGTTTCGGGTTTCCGTCCTGCGCAAGCGGCGTCACTGTGCCGACTTCCGTAAAACCGAATCCGAGATCGAGGATCGCATCGGGAACCTCCGCATTCTTGTCGAAGCCCGCCGCCATTCCCACCGGATTGGCGAACACCAACTCAGCCGTGCGCACAACGAGGCTGGCGGCCCGACGCGCCTTTGGCCGCGGGACCAAGCCTCGCTGCAAAGCGCGCACAGACAAGCCGTGCACGGTTTCCGGATCAAGTGTGAACAGCAATTTGCGGCCAATCGTCCGGTAGAGGTAATCCATCAGGCGAGGTCCGGCAGACTGTGCCGGCCATCTGGTCCAAGCGGAAGCGGCTTGACCCATAGAACAGCGCCGGTTTGCAAGGTTGCATAAAGATGCGGAAACAGATCGCCGCCGCGCGACGGTTCATATTTGAGATCGTCGCCGAGAGATTCGGCGTCAACCGCGACCAGCAGCAGATCTTTCTGCCCGGCGAAGTGTTTCGCCGCAGTTTCCGCAAGTTGGCCGGCGGTCGAGAAATGGATGTATCCGTCAGTGACATCGACAGGCGCGCCTTCAAAAACGCCGTGTTCTTCGGCTGCGCGCCAAAGCTGCCGGGGAACGATCTTGTATATGGTCTCGCGCATGGGTGTGTCGTTTTCTGTTCTGCTTTTT
This sequence comes from Rhizobiaceae bacterium MnEN-MB40S, assembly GCA_024343425.1. Classification (GTDB taxonomy): domain Bacteria; phylum Pseudomonadota; class Alphaproteobacteria; order Rhizobiales; family Rhizobiaceae; genus Flavimaribacter. The sequence goes on along the minus strand of BRLC01000017.1, from coordinate 148,929 downwards.
CAGAGACGGTCTATCGCCTTTGCGCCGGGCTTGAAAGCAAGTCGATGCGCAGACGGTGGCGCAGGACCGGTTTTCCCGGCATTTTGTGTATTATCACAGTTTGGCGGCAATCCGGTGTTATCATCCAGTTCTGGTTGCAACGGGAGCGCATCATGGTCCGCATCTGCCTGGCCGCATTCATGTCATTGTCCATCCTCGGATCAGCCTATGGTCAGGAGGGGCGTTTCGTGTTCGAGTCCAACGACGATGGATATGTGCGCTTCGACACGAAAACGGGTGAGATTTCGATCTGCCGCGTGGTCAATGATCAGGCTGTCTGTCGGATGGCGGCCGACGAACGCAAGGCTCTGGAAGAGCAGATCGAGTTGCTGCAGGAAAGGGTCGACGCGCTTCAGACAGAACTCGCAGCATCGGAATCCGGGGGCCACGGCGGATTTCCGAGCGAGGAGGATCTGGACCGGACTATGGGCTTCGTTGAAAATATGTTCCGCCGTTTCAACGATCTGGTCGATGATCTCGAAGCAGACCGGACCGATCCCCCTCCGGCTGCCGGAGAGCGCGAATAATCCGCGCGGGAACCGCGCGCCCACAGAATACAAGCCATGTTGGACTATCGAACTTGTGCCGGTAGCGGTATCATGGCGTTCATGCGCGCGACATATATCGTCCGGCGCGCGGGACAATTGATGTGAATATTGGGAATTTGTTGCGGCTTGTGCATAAGGGGGCCCGGGTGTCCGGGAGGGATTGCTCCATCGTTTCCTTGAAAACCGTGTTCGTTCGGTACGGTGAGGAAAGCCGCACGGTAAGCTTCTGGGAGGGGCTTGGTAATTCATGAAGACATTCATCATTGCAGATGATCACCCGTTGTTCCGGGGCGCCCTCAGGCAGGCCTTGTCGAATATGGGCGATGATCTGGAAATCGTTGAGGCCGGCGATTTCGACGCGGTCCGCAAGGCTGCGGACGAATATCCAGAGGCGGATATCCTGCTGCTCGACCTGACGATGCCGGGTGTGAGCGGTCTGTCAGGTCTGATTTCCCTTCGCGCGGAATATGTCAGCCTGCCGGTCGTGATCGTATCGGCCACCGACGATCCGGCGACGATCCGCCGCGCTCTCGATCTTGGAGCATCCGGCTTTATCTCTAAATCAGCAAGCCTTGAAGAGATCCGCAACGGCGTCCTTTCGGTTCTCGACGGCAATATATGGACGCCCGGAGGATTCGACCCAGGCGTTGAAAGCGATCCTGAAATGGCCGATCTGATTGCAAGACTGCGAACATTGACGCCGCAACAAAGCCGGGTGTTGGGCATGCTGGCGGAGGGTTTGCTCAACAAGCAGATCGCATACGAACTCGGGGTATCGGAGGCCACAATCAAGGCGCATGTATCGGCGGTGTTGCAGAAGCTCGCAGTCGACAGCCGCACCCAGGCGGTCATTCAGTATTCCCGGATCGGGACAGAGGGGCTGGACAGGGAAAGCGGCGCCGTCGTCTCGCAAACGTAGCACCCGGGCTTTCCCGTTATTTCGGCCGCTTCGCCTACAGTATTATCGCCTGCCGAACTGACGTCCGGCGAGCACGATCCGTGACAGGGCAGTGTAGAAACACACGGCCGCGAAGACATAAGCCAGGATCGGGAAAACGCCTGGAAACAGGCAGAAAGCCGAAAATACGGCGATGGTTTCCGTTCCTTCCGCGAGCCCCGTGGTGAAATAGAGCGACTTGTCGCCGCGACTGTTGCTGATCATGTCGTGGCGTTCGGCGAGAATTGCGAATGCAAGAAAGGTCGATCCGTTGATGTAGAAGGAGAAGATCAGCACGCTGCCGGCGACCGCATTGGCGGCGGGATTGGCGACAATGAAGCCGAGCGGAATGGCGCCGTAGAAGACGAAATCGAGCACGATGTCGAGATAGCCGCCATAATCCGACGGCTTTGTCGCCCTGGCGATCGCCCCGTCGAGCCCATCGCAAAGCCGGCTTGCAAGCAGAAGCGCGAGGCCGACCAGATAGAACTGGAAGGCGATGGCGCCGGCCGCCAATAGTCCGATGCCGCCGCCGGCGACCGTGACGGAATTCGCGCTGACGCCGGCCGCGGCCAGACGCGCGCCGATGCGATCAAGCGCCGGATCGATCAATTTTCTGACTTCGCCGTCGAGCATCAGTCTCTCTTCCGTTCCCATTCGCTGTAGTTCAATTCCTGCCCGGTCGGAAAGCGCGATTTCTCACAATCCTGTGTGTACGCGATGCGTTCACAAAAGCCGAAATCGCAAAAGAGTTTACCAGTCTGACTGTTCATGCTTATAGATTGGACCCGGAAAGCGTCGGTTTTTCCACTCCGGCGACAGGACAATGTATCGAGCGCAAACACACGATATAGAAGTCACCGTGGAGCCGTTTTACCTGGAAGAGCAGTCGCGTCCGGATGACAGCCGGTATGTATGGGGTTATCGCATCAACATCACCAACCATTCGCGCCACCGCGTCCAGTTGCGCGAGCGATACTGGAAGATCATTGATCAGAACGGCCATGTCGAGGAAGTGTCCGGTCCGGGCGTGATCGGAGAACAGCCGATACTCGATCCCGGCGACAACTACGAATATTCCTCCGGATGCCCGCTGGACACCCCGTCCGGCACCATGGTCGGAAACTATCGCATGGCGCGCGCCGACGGCCAGGAACTCGTCGTCGCGATTCCGGCGTTCTCGCTGGATATTCCAGGCACGGCGAGAACACTGAATTGAAACGCGGTCTTGATTTACGGCCGATAATCCTGGTCACCGGCATTCTGGTGACCACGCTCGGCGTCGCCATGATCCTGCCGGCTGTCGTCGATCTTGCCGCTGGCAACCCCGACTGGCGGGTGTTTCTCGCTTCATCGATGCTGACCTCGCTCGTGGGGTTCAGCCTCTTCATGGCTGCGCGCGGCACGCCGAGAGGCCTTTCCACGCGACAGGCGCTGCTGATGACCGTCGTATCGTGGCTGGCCCTGGTCGCCTTCGGCGCCCTGCCCTTCATGTGGTCCGGCATTGTCGACGGCTACACCGACGCTTTTTTCGAATCGATGTCGGGTTTGACGACGACAGGGGCGACGGTCATCGTCGATCTCGATGCGGCGCCGCCGGGGATCCTGTTCTGGCGCGGTCTTTTGCAATGGCTCGGCGGTCTTGGCATCATTGTCATGGCGATCGCCGTCCTGCCGATGCTTCAAATCGGCGGTCTGCAGCTGTTCAAGGCTGAAGCGTTCGACACGGCGGGCAAGATCCTGCCGAAGGCAGCACAGATCTCGAGCTCGATCACCCTTGTCTTCATCGCCTTCACCGTCATTTGCTGCGCATTGTTCGCGGCGGCCGGAATGCCGATCGGCGACGCCGTGATACATTCCATGACAACCGTCGCCACCGGCGGCTTCTCCACCAAAGACCTCTCGATTGGCCATTATCAGAGCGCGGCCATAGACTGGATCACTATCGTCTTCATGATCCTCGGTTCGATCCCGTTCGTGCTCTATGTCCAGACACTGCAGGGTCGGCTGAGGCCGATCCTTACCGATTCCCAGGTCCATGTGTTTCTCGGCACCGTGCTGACTGCAACGATCATCGCCTGGCTTATGGCGCACTACGGGCAATTCCACGTTGGTCTGGAAGGCTTGCGCTATGCGGCGTTCAACGTGGTGTCCATCCTGACGGGAACGGGCTACGCCACGACGGATTACGGCATCTGGGGCCCCCATGCGACATCGTTCTTCTTCGTCATCATGTTCATCGGCGGGTGCGCCGGTTCGACCTCCTGCGGCATAAAGATCTTCCGGTTCCAGGTGGTCTTCGAGGCGGTTCGCCAGCACATAAACCAGGTCATGTATCCGCATGGCATCTTCCGACCCAAGTTCAACGGCCGCCCAATCGAGATGGCTGTCATTGCATCGGTGATGAGCTTCCTGTTCCTCTATATCATCAGCTTCGGGGTGATCGCCGCCGCCTTGTTGATGACGGGACTCGATACGACGACGGCGCTGTCGGGCGCCGGATCGGCCATTTCCAATGTGGGCCCCGGACTAGGCAGGATCATCGGACCGGCGGGCAACTATGCTCCGCTGAACGACACGGCGAAATGGATATTGTCGGCGGGCATGCTGCTCGGTCGGCTGGAATTGTTCACGATCCTGGTGTTGTTCCTGCCGCGCTTCTGGCGGAATTGAACTTTCCGGAAATGTTCGCAAGAACAATTATTCCTGCGGCCAGACGCTTGTATTGTCCCGAATGAACCGGGCCAGGTCCTCAACCGTAGCCTGCCTCCCGACCACCGCCAGGGCGATGTCCGCAGCTTCCAGTTCTCCAGCGTCGAACCAGATATCATTCATATCGAGAAATGTTGTCATCCCTTGCCAAGCAAGTCGTTTATTACCGTCAATCAGAGCGTGCCGGGTCGCAACGCCATCGAAAATCAATGCAGCCGGATGCGCAGCATCGGCATCAGGCAGATAGTTGAGCGCATTGCGCGTGCGATCGAATCCCGCTTCGAGATCGTTCGTATTGGTAATCTGGAGAACTTGTCCAATTTCCTCAAAGTATTCTTCGAAATCGTCAAGCAGGGCAGCAAGATCAGGCCACTCGAACACCGGGTTGGACATGAAAGACTACCGGCTGAGGATTTTTAGCGTTTCTGCGTAGCGCTGCCGCATCTTTCGCGATGAGGCCCTGGTCCGGGAATAGCCGTCGTCAGTGGTCGATACTGTTACATTCACGATGGATCCGACATGAACGCCGAGATCGTCAAGATCGGCCTTGTGCAAGGCTATGGTTGCGCCGTTGCCAACCTTCTTGATTTCCCGTTTTATCAGTTTCTGAGCCATAATCGCGCCTCTTCCATATCGACGTATATACGCCTGTTTATACACTCGGTGAAGAATTTTGGCTGCGGCAGGGCAGTCTGACGCTACTCGGCCGGAGACTGCGCTCGCCTTTGACCGAAGAGGGCGACAAAGGCGGCGCGGATATCGTAGCCGATGCCCATCAGCGCAGGCACGAGGAATAGCACCAGCAGGGTCGCCATGGCGAGACCGAAAACGATGGTGATCGCCATCGGCAGCAGGAACTGCGCCTGCTGACTCTTCTCGAACAGCAACGGCAGCAGTCCGCCGATCGTGGTGAGCGATGTCAGAAGCACAGCCCGGAATCTGTCGCGGCTTGCGCCGATCGCCGCCTGATCGACCGTGTCGCCATCCGCCAATCGCTCATCCATGCGGGCGACGAGGATTATGGAGTCATTGACGAGAATGCCGCTTAGTCCAAGGAGCCCGGCCATGGAGACAATGGTGAGCTGATAGCCGAGGATCCAGTGGCCGAAAACGGCGCCGACGATGCCAAAAGGAATGATCAACATGACGGCGAAAGGCCGCCAGTAGCTGGCGAAAACCCAGGCGAGAATAATATAAATGACGGAGAGCGCCACCAGCAGGCCGAGCTTGAGGTCGGCAAAGGCGTTTTCCTGTTCCTCCGAACGGCCCGCATATTCATAACGCAAACCGTATTTCGAGGCGATCCTTTCAACCGTTCCGCTGTGTTCGAGTTCCTCGATCACATTGTCCGTGGTGGTGATCTCGTTGTCGATGTCTCCGGTAATCGATATGCGGGTCTTGCCGTCGCGCCGGGAAATGTATGCGAAACCCTGCTGCTCGCGCAGTTCGGCCACTTCGGTCAGCGGAACGAAGTCGCCTGACGGGCTCCTCAGCTCGAAGTTGCGCAGGGCGCCGGTTCCCGGATCACGCATGCGCTGATAGAGCCTGACCGTTATCTCGTCGTCGCCGTCTGCGAAGCGGTGGGCGATCTCGCCGTCAAAGGCGTTTCGAAGCTGACGGCCGATGCTTTCGGCGGTAAATCCGAGCGCCGCGCCGCGCGGCAGCATTTCAATGACCAGTTCGGGCTTGCCAAAGGGCAGATTGTCGTCGACGCCGGACACGCCGTTGATGGAAGACAGGACCGGAATGACCTCCGCAGCCGCCGCCTTGAGATCGGCGACGCGGTCACCCAGCAGCACCACATCGATATCGCGCCCCGGCGGGCCGCCTCGCGACTGGAAAACGGAGAAACGAGTCACACCCGGAATATCAGGCACGGCGGCCGCCCAGGCGCGCACAATATCCGATGTGCGCACTGTGCGGTTCTCGGAGATCGTCAACTGAACCTTGATGGAGGCGCTTGTTCCGCCGTAGCGGCTGGCCTTGCTGAAGAGCGTCACAATAGAGGTCGCCAGCTTTTCCTGGCCGTCGGTCAGTTCCTGCTCGATGTCGCGGAAGGCGGATTCTATCCGGTCGATTGCGGTCAGCGCATCGGCTTCCGGAAGTCCGGCCACAAAACTGACATTGCCGCGGATACTTTCCGCCTCGGGTGACGGGAAGAAGACAAACTCGACGCGCTTGCCGACAGTGAAGCCAACAGCGATGACCAGGATCAGGCCCGCCGCAATCGACAAGGTAACGTAACGCCAGCGATAGGAAAGCGTCACCAAACGGTTGAAGAGGCCATCGCGGAGCTCCTGGAAACCACGGTCAAACCAGTCGCGAAACCTGTTCTCTCCGCGCGATGAGGTGGTCTTTCGGCGGACGAGAAGGAGGACAGCCTCTATAAGGCTTGCGGCCGCCAGTGCGACAACGGCGATGAGGACCGCCGCCGCAACAGGCGGAAGTTGCGCCAGCCTTTCGCCGACCAGAAGCGCTATCGGGCCTGCGCTGGCGGCCAGCGGCGACATAGAGCCTACTGCGAGCGCCGTAATGGCGAATGCAAGGAAAAACTGCCGCCAATAGGACCAGCGTGGATTCGAACGCGCGCCCAGCGAGTGGGCGAGATGGCCTGGCAGAACGAAAAAGCACTCGAGCAGGCTGGCGATTATGACGGCGACGACTACCAGCGGAAGCACGCCCATGATCTGGCCGATCGTGTCGCGGATCAGGGTAATCGGCGCGAAAGAGGCGATCGTGGTGGTCATCGCCGCAAGCACAGGCGCCAGCATCATGCCGACGCCGCGTTCGGCCGCGACCACAGGCGCGTCGCCCATCTCCAGGCGGGTATTGGTGTGTTCGCCGACCACAATCGCGTCGTCCACGACAATTCCGAGCATCATGATGAGGCCGAACAGCGACACCATGTTGATGGTCTGCCCGGAGACATACATGAAGCCGACGGTCGCCAACATGGCGATGGGAATGCCGGCCGCGACCCAGAGCGCCACGCGGGCGTCGAGGAAGATGAACAGCACAATCACCACGAGGATGAGGCCGCCTATTCCGTTTCTGACAAGCAGCATGATGCGCTCATAAAGCGCGTCGGCCGCCGAGGAATAGACATGCAGTTCCATGTTTTCGGGCAGCCGGGGCCGTATCTCGTTGACGTAATCGTCCAGGATGGCGGCCGTGGCCAGCGTGTCGGCGGAGGTCGCGCGTTTGACGTCGAGCTCGATCGCCACCGACCCTTCGCTGAAGCCGCGTGTCTCGTCATCGTCGAAGGACTCGTAGATCGTCGCTATATCGCGCAGATAGACTTTTTCACCGGTCGGCAGCGCCAGCACCTCGACCGCGCCGACGGCGCGCGGCGAATCCGCGTCCGCCAGCGACCGCAGCTGTCGTTCGATGTCGCCGTCCAGACTTCCCGAAGGGAGGTCGTTGCTGTTTGCCGAAACGGCGTTGGCGACATCCTCGATGGTCAAGCCAAGGCGGCGCAGGTCCTTGTTGCCGATGTCGACCCGGATCTCGCGTTCTCGCAGGGCGTTGAACTCGATCTTGTCAATGCCGCGATCGATGAGGTCATCCCTGATGCGCTTGGCCCAATCCCGCTTGATCCGTTCGGGCGCCGAACCGCTTAGCGAAACATAGGCGACGCGGTCGAAGAAGGTCTGGCGGGAGACGGTCGGCTGTTCTGCGTCCGCAGGCAAGGTGGTGATCGTCTTGACCGCGGCCTCGACCTCGGACAGGGCCTTCTGCATGTCGGTTCCGTCCTCGAATTCGAGATTGACGGAGCCGGAGCCCTCCCGCGCCGTGGAATCCATGCGATCGACGCCGTCGATGAACCGGACTTCGGGCTCGATGCGCGCGAGCACATTGGCTTCGACATCCTCCGCGCTCGCCCCCGACCAAACGACCGTGATATCGATATTGGGCCGGTCGACGCTCGGAAAAAACTGCGTGTTGATCTTGAAGACGGAAAACAGGCCGGCGAGAATCATCAGCGCCATGAGGAGATTGGCGGCGTTCGGATGCCGGATGAAGAGGCGCACAAGGCTGCTCAATCCGCCTCCGCCATCTTCATCCCGGCGGTCGATTTCGCTCATTGTCGCGGTTCCGCGCCATCGGCGTCGGCGCGCTCTCCGGGCAACCGCACCCTGACGCCTTCGTCGGCCTGGGTCAGGTGGGTGACGAGCACGACGTCGCCCTCCTCAACGCCGTCCCCCAGGATCACGTCGTCTCCGTCATAGGCGGCGACGTCGACGCTGCGCTCCGTCAGACGGCCATCCTGGACGACGAAAACGGAAACGCCGTCATAGAGCGCGGTTTCGGGAATCCGGAAGGAACCGTCGTAGGTTCGATCGGGAACACTGATCTCGACAAAAGCGCCCGGTCGCATGCGGACGCCGTCGACAGCAGGATCGAGACGGGCGACGACTTCCACGCCGCCGCGCGCCGAGGCGATCTCGGCGGCTATCCGGTCGATCGTTCCCGTATATTGAAAATCGTTCTCGCCGACCGACCAGCGCACCTCGATTCTGCGACCGATCAACGGATCGCGATCGGCGACGATCCGGCCATATTGCGCATCAGTAAGGGTAAACCGGACCTCGAGGTTCTCATCGTCATAGATAGTTGCGACGACATCGGAAACGCTGACATTGCGTCCGGCCTCCGCATTGGCGGAACTGACCACGCCGCGAAACGGCGCTGTCAGGCGGACGTTTTCCAGATTGCGCTCCGCCTCGTCGACGCGCCATTGCAGGCTGTCGACATTGGCGAGTTGCTGGACCCGTTGCGTCTCCAGGATGACCAGATTGTTGCGCCGCTGGCTTGTCGCCTGCTCGCGCTGGGAGACGACGAGCCTGCGCTCCTCGACCTGCTTCTGAGTCATGGTCTCGTTCTTCACGAGGGATTCGGCGCGGGCAAGGTCGCTACGCGCAAGGTCAAGCTGAATCCGGGCTTCCTCGAGTTGCTCGCGTTCGGCCGGGATATTCGCTTCCGTTTCGGTGAGAGCAGCCTTGGCCTTGGCGAGGTTGGCCCGCGCTTCGGCGAGCGCGCCGCTGTAGCTGAAGGAATCGATCTCGATCAGCACAACGTCCTGATCGACGTGAAAGCCGGCGCGCAGCCGCGGATTGACCGTCACGATCTCGCCGCCGACGAGCGGCCGGAGTTCGACGGACCGCGACGCCTGGACTTCGCCGTAGAGATGCAGGACGGGCTGATTGTCGGCCGCAACGGCTGTGACAGTCTCGACAGCATACACCGGAGGACGCGGTGTGCGGGCCACCGGCTCGGGCCGCGAACCGATGATGCGGTTCATCAGCATGAACGAGCCGGCGAGCACTACGATCATGAGGACGATCTGCACGATAATGCGCAGACCATTGCGACGCGTCGGCGCTGCAGGATCTGATGCACCGTTGATGGTAGGCGACTTCTCCGCCTGCTCTTCCAGCGATTTCAGCATTGGCTCGTTGTCTGGCTACGTGCTCACCCGGGGGCTGCCCGGGCGAACCAATTCCACGCCCCGACAGTATTGCAGTCGTAAAAGGACTTCAAAATCAAATTTGTATCAGTCTGTAACGCATTTGGCCGACCTGTCATGAAAACAGCCTAACGCGCCATTGTTCTCACAAAGCGGTGAGATCAGCGTTACCGCATGATCCAAACCGGCGTCGCGCCCCGTACCCACCAGCGTATATCAACACAACCCCTGGAGATAAAAATGCTGAATCTGCGCAACACCATCATCGCCGCCACTGCAATCGTCCCGCTCGCCTTTACGTCCATCGCCGCAAAGGCCGCGGATATTGTCGACACGGCGGTTGGCGCCGGCCAGTTCAACACGCTCGTCGCCGCCGTCGAGGCAGCCGGCCTCGTAGACACCCTGAAGGGCGAAGGCCCCTTCACCGTTTTCGCTCCGACGGACGATGCTTTCGCAAAACTTCCGGCCGGCACGGTCGAAGATCTGCTGAAGCCGGAAAACAAGGACAAGCTCGTCGCGATCCTGACCTATCACGTCATCCCGGGCAAGGTCATGTCGGGCGACATCGCCGGCAAGTCGATGGAAGTCGATACTGTTCAGGGTTCAAAGCTCTCTGTCGACGCCACCGATGGCGTGAAGGTGGACGAAGCGATGGTCGTCACCGCTGACGTGGAAGCCGACAACGGCGTCATTCACGTGATCGACGCCGTCGTTCTGCCTGAATAAGACACATGTGCGCAGGGGCCGATCGACATCGGCCCCTCGCCAATACGCCGCGTCCGTTTTCAGTCGGTTGCTTTCCGGTTAGTGGCGTCGCCATCGAAGAATCCGCGATACAGAAACCGCTTCGCTTCAGCCACCTACTTCGTCCGGATCGAATTCGTAGCTCTTGGAGCAGAATTCGCATTTGACGGTTATCTTGCCGTCCTCAATGCTTTCGGCGATCTCTTCCGCCTCAAATCCTTCAAGAACGGATTTGATGCGTTCGCGCGAGCAGGAGCAGTTGTCGCGGACCGGGATCGGGTCGAAGACACGCACCCCGCGTTCATGAAACAACCGGTATAGCAGCCGCTCGGAACTGACCTGCGGATCGACCAGTTCGTCGTCCGCGATCGTTTCCATCAGAGCGCGGGCCTCCTGCCAGTCCTCGTCCTCTTCCGTCTCGAAGATATCGTCGAGTTCGTCGGGAACGTCGCCGCCCGGAAGGTCCTGGGTCCGGATGCGTTCGGGCGACTCCGGGAGGAACTGGACCACCACGCCGCCGGCGCGCCATTGATGGGTGCGTCCGCCTTCGTCGTCCATCGCATAGAGCTGCGCCGCCGCCAGACGGACTTCGGTCGGGATCTGCTCGGACTGCCGGAAATAGGCCTTGGCGATTTCCTCTAGGCTTGCGCCGTTCAGTTCGACGATCCCCTGGTAGCGCTGCATGCTCTTGCCCTGGTCTATGGTGAAGGCCAGGATGCCCTTGCCGAGAAGGTCCTGCGGCTCGAGCGCGCCACGCGCAACCGCCTCCGCCAGAAGCTGCTCGTCAAAGCGGGCATAGGCCCGCATGCTGTCAGGGGTCGTGAAATCGGCCACCAGCATGTCGACCGGGCCGTCGCCCTGGGTCTGCACGATCAGTTTGCCTTCGAATTTCAGGGACGTGCCAAGCAGTACGGTCAACGTGACGGTTTCGGCCAGGAGCCGCGCCACCGGCTCAGGATAGTCGTGGCGGTCAAGTATGGTGTTGAGCAAAGGACCGATCTGCACGGCGCGGCCGCGCACGTCGAGCCCCTCGGCCTGGAAGGGCACCACCATGTCGTCGCCGGCATGGCCGATTTCGCCCAGCTGTGGGGATTGATCGCTCATACCCGGCCGAAACACCAGGCAAGGATCGCCTTTTGGGCGTGAAGACGGTTCTCCGCTTCGTCAAAGACCACGGAATTGGGGCCGTCGATCACGCCGTCGGTCACCTCTTCGCCGCGATGGGCCGGCAGACAATGCATGAACAAGGCGTAATCGCCGGCCTTTTCCATCAGCGCCTCGTTGACCTGATAGGGCTGGAAGACATTGTGGCCGCGGGCGCGATGCTCCTGCCCCATGGACACCCAGGTATCGGTAATCACGCAATCGGATCCCTGCACCGCCTTTTCAGGATCCGCCGTCAGGTCGATCGTTCCGCCGTTGGCGCGCGCCCATTTGATGTAACGGGCTTCCGGCTCGGACCCCGGGGGAACGCCGACTTTCATCGTATAACCGAAGCGCGCCGCCCCTTCGACAAGTGAATGCAGCACATTGTTGCCGTCTCCCACCCAGGACAGCGTCTTGCCCTGAATAGCGCCGCGATGCTGCTCGAAGGTCATGACATCGGCCATGATCTGGCAGGGATGCGTGTCGTCAGTCAGGCCGTTGATCACCGGCACAGTGGCGTATTCGGCAAGTTCCAGAAGCCGATCGTGACTGGTCGTGCGGATCATGATCGCGTCGACGTAGCGCGACAGGACGCGCGCCGTGTCAGCGATCGATTCCGCGCGACCAAGCTGCATTTCGCGTCCTGACAGAAGAAGCGGCTCTCCGCCCAGCTGACGCATGCCCACATCAAAGGAGACGCGCGTGCGCGTTGACGGCTTTTCGAAGATCATCGCCAGGATCTTGCCTTCGAGGGGCTTGTCCGCGGTTCCCTCAAGCGTGTCGGCCTTTCGCGTGTGGGCATGATCGATGATCGCCCGCAAATCGCCGGACGTCACTGCGGAAAGATCTAGGAAATGACGAAACTCGCCATTCAAGGCCATGTCGGGTTCCATTTCGTGTGTTGCATGTCGAGGAAAGGTCCCTCGTAACCTTAGACTATGTCAGCCCGCGGCCGTCGACAATTTGCGAGCCGCCGCCTCCAGGCGTGACAGTCCTTCGCGCGCCTCCTCGACCGTGGTGGTCAGCGGCGGCAGAAGGCGGATGACGTTTTCTCCGGCCGGGACTGCGAGCATGTGCTCGTCGCGGATCGCGGCCAGCAATTCGCCGTTCGGAATCCCGGCTTTCAACCCCAGCATCAGACCGCGGCCACGGATTTCCTCGATGACGTCCGGAAACTCGTCGGCGATCGCGGCCAGACCTTGCGAAAAGACGAGGCCGACGTCGACGACATGCTGAAGGAAGCCTTCTTCCAGAATGACGTCGAGCACCGCGTTGCCGACGGCCATCGCAAGCGGATTGCCGCCGAACGTCGTGCCGTGGGTTCCGGCGACCATACCCTTGGCGGCCTCCGCCGTGGCAAGGCAGGCGCCGACGGGAAACCCGCCGCCGATCCCCTTGGCGATGGCGACGATGTCCGGGGTGATCCCGGACCACTCATAAGCGAAGAGCTTGCCGGTGCGGCCGACGCCGCACTGGACCTCGTCGAGAGCCAGCAGAACGCCATGCTCGTCGCACAGCGCGCGCAGATCGCGCAGCCATTGCTCCGGAGCGACGCGGATGCCGCCTTCGCCCTGGATCGGTTCGACGAGGAGCGCCGCCGTTTCATCGTCGATGGCGGCCTTCACCGCTTCGAGATCGGCGAACGGAACCTGCACGAAGCCTTCCGCTTTCGGTCCGAAACCTTCGAGATATTTTTCCTGGCCGCCGGCGGCGATCGTCGCCAGCGTGCGTCCATGAAAGGCGCCTTCGAAGGTGATGATCTTGTATCGTCCGGCGTCGCCGTTCTCAAAGTGATAGCGCCGCGCGGTTTTGATGGAGCATTCCAGTGCCTCGGCGCCGGAATTGGTGAAGAACACCTTGTCGGCGAAGGTAGCCTCGACAAGACGGTCGCCAAGGCGAGTCTGACCGGGAATATCGTATATATTGGAAAGGTGCCACAGCTTGTCGGCCTGGTCCTTCAAGGCTGAAACGAGATGCGGATGTGAATGGCCAAGCGAGTTCACGGCGATGCCCGCGGCAAAATCGAGATATTTCGATCCATCCTCGGCGTAAAGCCACACGCCGTCGCCTTTCTCAAAGCGGACGGGAATGCGCTTGTATGTATCAAACAGCGATGCAGTCTGGGACATCGCAACCTACTCCTTGCCGCCTGTCACCGCAGATTAGCTGAACGGCTTTGATATTGACGGATTACAGTACCGACCAAAAACAAAAGCTGCCCCACGGCAGCTTTCCAGCTTCTATACCGGACGGTGCGCCATCAATCAACAACTTCGATGACGAACGCGGGCGGCGCGCCGCAATCAGGCAGGTCAATTTCCACTATTGACTTCAAGTTGGGGAAAAACCTGAAAAAGGAATCGTCTTGATTCGCCGGACTCTTGTCACCGAGTCCCGCGCCCACTACCTTAGGAAGGCGAATTTGGACTGCATGCGGCGGACCTGAACTATTCACTGAAGTCTCGGATTCCGGCGCCGGAGCGATACCGGCGCATGATGGAGGATTCCGCCGCCCAATACAATGAACGAGGGGCGTGAAGCATGAGCTGGACTGACGAACGCGTCGAAAAACTGAAACAATTGTGGGGCGACGGCCTGAGCGCCAGTCAGATTGCGGCCCAGCTTGGCGGCATCAGCCGCAACGCTGTGATCGGAAAAGTGCATCGGCTGAATCTGCCCGGGCGGGCAAAGTCCGGCGGATCCTCAGCCTCCCGGAACAAAAGAACGACGACGGCGACCCGCAGTTCGTTTACGGCGCGGGCCGCCAGTCCGCGCCCGGTCATGCGCACCAGCGGCGCGACGGCCCTCAAGGCGGATATCATCGCAGACGCCGTGACCGATCTGGATACGAGGCCTGTCGAGGACGTTGTCGTTCCGATATCCAAGAGACTGGTGCTGACGGAACTGACCGAGCGGACCTGCAAATGGCCGATCGGCGATCCGCTGCAGGAAGGCTTCTATTTCTGCGGCAGCGACTGCGAGGAGTCGGGCCCGTACTGCTCCTATCATTCCAAACTGGCCTTTCAGCCAGCCGCTGACCGCCGCCGGTCGAAGGGCTGATCGATCCGGGTCTCGCAGACTCGCAATTCCAACACAGCATTGCTGAATATCGCGCATTTGCCGATGCCGCCTGAAAAGCGGCGTCGTGGACGCGTGTGCGCCTGCAAATTATATTTATCAATAATTACAATTACTTAATTGGCAAAAAACCAAATTACGGTGTCCATTGCCGCCCTTTTCCGCGTTGGCTTTGTTTCGGGATTTGGCGGTTTCCGGCCTGATTTGGCTTTGTTTCGGGATTTTGTGTTTCACCGTAAAATCTGGCATTGTTTCGGTATCTGGAAAACACCTGAAGACATCTGGCTTTGTTTCGGGATTCGCCGCTTCTGTCCCGATTTGGCTTTGTTTCGGGAATCTGATTTTTTGGCTACTCCCAAGTTTCGGTGAGGCAGTGAAACCTCCCAAACCAAGACGTGATTATAACACAAACAGCCGAAAAATGCAGCAACGAAACGCACGGCTGCATGGAGGGACGGTCAGTTTTCCAGCGAATAGCCGGCGCCGCGGACAGTGCGGATGACGTCTTTCATATTGGCGAGGTTGAGCGCCTTGCGCAGTCGTCCGACATGGACGTCCACCGTGCGTTCGTCGACATAGATGTCATGACCCCAGACGCCGTCCAGCAACTGGGAGCGCGAGAAGACCCGGGTCGGCGACGCCATGAAGAATTCGAGCAGGCGAAACTCCGTCGGACCGAGCTTGATTTCGCGACCCTTGCGATAGACCCGATGGGTTTCGCGGTCGAGCTCGATATCGCCGCTCTTGAGCACCGTCGAAATCGCTTCGGGCTTTGCACGGCGCAAGAGCGCGCGGACACGCGCCATGAGTTCCGGCGTGGAAAACGGTTTGACCACATAATCGTCGGCGCCGGTTGCAAGTCCGCGCACGCGCTCGCTTTCCTCGCCGCGCGCCGTCAGCATGATAATCGGCAGCCGTTCGGACTCCGGCCGCACGCGCAAGCGGCGGCACAGTTCGATACCGGAGAGGCCGGGAAGCATCCAGTCGAGGATCAGGAGATCGGGCAGTCGTTCCTGCAGTTTCAGTTCGGCTTCATCGCCGCGGAAGACGGTGTCCACATCGTAGCCTTCCGCTTCCAGATTGTACCGGAGCAAAACACTCAACGCTTCTTCGTCTTCGACAACAGTAATTTGCGGTGCGATGCCCATTGCTTACCTCTGGCCCTACCTCTGGCGCCGATGTCCTGAATGAAGATTACTTGGCTGAAATCGATACCGACGCCGTCTCGTCGTCCTTCGGACGCTCGTTATCCGGCTGTGTTCCGGTCGTCATATAGTAGATCGATTCGGCAATATTGGTCGCGTGGTCGCCAATACGTTCGATGTTCTTGGCGCAGAACAGCAAGTGCGTACAGGCCGTGATGTTGCGCGGATCTTCCATCATATAGGTGAGCAGCTCACGGAAAAGCGACGTGTAGATCGCGTCGATCTCCTCGTCACGCTCACGAACGATCGTAGCTGCTTCCGGCGAACGGTTGGAATAGGCGTCCAGCACGTCCTTAAGCTGGTTGAGCGCGAGTTCGGTCAGATGTTCGAGACCGCGCACCAGTTTCTTGGGCTGGCCCAGACCTTCAACCGCGATGACGCGTTTGGCGATGTTCTTCGCCATATCGCCGATCCGTTCCAGATCCGCGGCGATACGGATCGAGCCGATGATGTCGCGCAAATCCGAAGCCATGGGCTGACGACGCGCGATAATCAGGACAGCTTTCTCATCGATCTGCCGTTCGGCTTCATCAACGAGAAGGTCATCGGAAATAACCTTCTGCGAAAGCGAAAGGTCCGAATTGACGAGCGAATGGACGGATTGCTCGACCATGCGTTCGGCGACTCCGCCCATTTCCGATATGCGGCGAACCAGATATTGCAGTTCCTCGTCATAAGACGACACTGTGTGCGCGGATGCTGCCGATACTTTTGTTTCTTCGGGCATGATGCTTTGATCCCGTGTTGTGTCAGCCGAAACGACCGGTGATGTAGTCCTGGGTGCGCTTGTCGTTTGGATTGGTGAACATATCGTCGGTATCGCCGTCCTCGACGAGATTACCGAGGTGGAACATGGCGGTCCGTTGCGAAACGCGCGCCGCCTGCTGCATCGAGTGCGTGACGATCACGATCGTGAAGTTTTCCCGCAGCTCGTCGATCAGTTCCTCGACCTTCGCCGTGGCGATCGGATCGAGCGCGGAACACGGTTCGTCCATGAGGATCACCTCGGGACTGACGGCGATCGCCCTGGCGATGCACAGACGCTGCTGCTGTCCGCCGGAGAGGCCGGTGCCCGGCGACTGTAACCGGTCCTTTACTTCTTCGAACAGACCAGCTTTCTGCAGGCTGGACTCGACGATCTGGTCCATATCGCTCTTGCCTGCCGCCAAGCCGTGAATACGAGGACCGTAAGCGATATTTTCGTAGATCGACTTCGGAAAAGGATTGGGTTTCTGGAACACCATTCCGACGCTGGCGCGCAGTTCAACAACATCGACGGACGGATCATAGATATTTGCGCCGTCGAGCGTGATATCCCCCGTGACGCGGCAAACATCAATGGTGTCGTTCATTCTGTTGAGACACCTCAGAAAGGTTGACTTTCCACATCCGGACGGACCTATGAGCGCTGTTACCTGCTTCTCCCTGACATCCAGATCGACATCGAACAGGGCCTGTTTCTCCCCGTAGAAGACGCCGACCTTGCGGGCCTTCATCTTGACAGGGATAGCCGCATCCATCTGTTTGTTTACGGCCTTTTCTACAGCAGCTTCAGACATCATGTTCATCCTTACACCTCTTCTAAGTCCAGAATACCGAACTTCTTATCTTTTGCATTGCTACCAGCGTCTTTCGAACCGGCTTCTGAGGAAGACCGCAAGGCCATTCATGACTATCAGAAACGCCAGCAACACGAGAATGGCGGCGGACGTTCGGGAAACGAAGCCGCGTTCCGGACTGTCGGCCCAGATATAGATCTGGGTCGGCAGAGCCGTGGAAGCGGACAACAATCCTTCCGGTGGGCTCGTTATGAAGGCGTTCATTCCGATCAGCAATAGCGGCGCAGTCTCGCCCAGAGCCTGAGCAAGACCGATGATCGTTCCCGTCAGAATTGTCGGCATCGAAAGCGGCAGCATGTGATGCACTATTGCTTCATGCTTCGACGCCCCGATGCCGAGAGCGGCTTCCTTAATCGACGACGGCACCGACCGCAACGCAGCGCGGGTGACGATGATGATGGTGGGAAGCGTCATCAGTGACAGGACCATGCCGCCGACCAGCGGCGCCGAGCGGGGCAATCCGAACCAGCCAAGGAACACGGCCAGGCCAAGCAGACCGAAAACGACCGAGGGAACAGCAGCGAGATTGTTGATATTAATCTCGATGAGGTCGGTCAGACGGTTTTTCGGCGCGAATTCTTCCAGGTAAATGGCGGCGGAAATTCCGAGCGGGAAGCTGATCAGGAAACAGACAAGAAGCGCCCAGAACGATCCGGAAATGGCCCCGGCTAGACCCGCGAGTTCCGGAAACCGCGAGTCGGAGTTGAAGATCAAGGCTGTATTAAATGGCTTTGATACGAGGCCTTCAGCCTGAAGCGTGTCAAACCAGCCGATCTGTTTGTCATTTATTCGGCGCCGGTCCTCCGGCGTATCCCTGGAAATCTGCCCCTTCGCGAACTGATCCACCGGATCGGCGAATGGCAGCTTGAAAGTGAATTCCTTGTTGCGAAGATCCGGATGATCCACCACGTAGTCACGTACGAGATAAGGCGCGTTCGAGGTAAACATCGCAAAATAGTCGCGCTGTTCTGACCTCGGCAGTTCCTCGGGAAGCAGATCGAGCATGGCCGTGCGCACAATCGAACGCCAGTTGGCGCCTTGAATGTCGTCGGCTGGAACATCCGCATTCGTAAGGTTGACCGTAATCTGAGCCTTGGTCTGAACAAAGGCTGACGCGCCCGTATAAATCAGCGAACTGATGAGAACAACGAGAAAGCCGATTGCGAATGTGATTGCGGCAATCCCGTAAAGCTGGAGCCTTCGGTCTGCCGCATGGCGCTTCTTGCGCCGTGCGGCCATTTCGGGAGATTTCCAGATCGGTCCGGCGGTTTTTCCGTCGATGACAGAGTCAGACATCAGTATGCCTCCCGGTATTTGCGGACAATACGCAGTGCTATGAGGTTCAGGAAAAGCGTCACGATGAACAACATCAGGCCGAGCGCGAAAGCTGCGAGCGTCTTGGGATTGTCGAACTCTGAGTCACCGATCAGCAACGTCACTATCTGCACTGTCACCGTCGTGACGGAGTCCAGAGGATTAACAGTCATTTTAGCAATCAGGCCGGCGGCCATCACGACGATCATCGTTTCGCCGATAGCGCGGCTGAGGGCAAGCAGCACGCCTCCGACAATTCCCGGCAGCGCGGCCGGCAGCAATACACGCCGGATCGTTTCGCCTTTTGTGGCTCCGACCGCCAGCGAACCGTCGCGTATCATCTGTGGCACAGCAGCGAAGGCGTCGTCTGAAAGCGAGGAGATGAAGGGAATAAGCATGATGCCCATTACGCCGCCTGCCGCCAAAGCGCTATTGGGCGCCACATCCATTCCGATCGCCGTTCCCAACTGACGCAGGGCGGGCGCGACGGTGAGCACCGCAAAAAAGCCGTAGACGACAGTGGGTACACCGGCGAGAATCTCAAGGACAGGTTTGACCACCGCCCGGAAGGGCTTGGAAGCGTATTCGGTCAGATAAATGGCCGACAAAATTCCAATCGGCACGGCGACCGCCATAGCGAGCGCGGCCACGAGCATGGTGCCGAGGAACACAGGAACGGCGCCAAACGCACCCTGGCCGGCAACCTGATCCGCCCTGATGGCAATCTGCGGCTCCCACCGCAATCCGAACAGGAACTCGTAGAATGGCACCCGCTTGAAGAACTGATACGCCTCAAACAACAATGAGGCGACGATGCCGAGGGTGGTCAGGATCGCGACGGTTGACGCAAAGATCATAAACCAGGTGACGGCTTTTTCGAAACGGTGCCTCGCGAAGAACCGTTTGGACACGGCCATTACGGCAACGACCGCGCCGGCGATCGCCAGCACGAAAACAGCGGCGGAAAGCAACAGCGTAGATGTTACACGCAGTGACTTGAGGTATTCGACGGCGTTGAGCACCGCCTGGGAAGGCTCCTGGAAAATGTTGCCTGCCGCGACCTGCCGTATTTCGCTGATCAGCAAGGCTTTTTCCGAGGAATTCAATGCCTCGGATCCCGGAAAGGAACCCAAAACGAGGAAATCGATGACCGAATTCTCGAACAGCAGCCAGAACAAGAGAAATATAAACGCAGGCACAGCCGTATAAACCACGGCGTTCATGCCGTGATACACCGGGCGGGAATGCATTTCACGCAGATCGGTTCCAGCGGCGGCGACAGCGCGCCGCGAAGCGACGAAATACGCTATAAGCGACGCCAGGACCAAAAACAGTAAAAGGTATAGAACCATATCCCTTGCCCCTCAAACGGCAAACCCCGACGCAGACGCCGGGGTTTACCAAAGGTAATTTCGTTACATTCCGAGCTTCTTGGCGCCCAGAACGCTTTCCTGAACTTCCGCGCGCTTTTCATCGGAAAGCGGCGTCAAGCCACGCTCCGGCAGATAGCCGTCAGCAGCAAGCGCTTCATCCGACACATACTCGGCGATGAATTCCTTCATACCGGGAATCACGTCGCGATGAGCGTTCTTGACGTAGAAGAAGATCGGTCGGGCGATCGGATACGAGAAGTCGGCGATTGTCTCGAAAGTCGGCGCAACGCCGTTGATCTTCACGCCCTTCAGCTTGTCATTATTCTCGTACAGGAAGGAGTAACCGAAGATGCCAACAGCGTGCGAGTCGGCTTCCAGACGCTGAACGATCAGGTTGTCGTTTTCACCGGCCTCTACGAAGGGGCCGTCCTGACGCATGCGGGAACACTTTTCTTCCCATGTGTCTTCGTCGGACTCTTCAAGCGCTTCCATACCCGGAAGAGCGTTACATCCGTCATGCATTGCGAGTTCGACGAAGGCGTCGCGCGTGCCGGAGGTGGGGGGAGGTCCGAAAACCAGTATCTCGGAGTCCGGGAGAGACGGATCAATATCCGACCATTTCTTGTTCGGATTGGCGACGAACCCGCCATTGCCGTCAGGAAGTTCCGCCGCAAGCGCTTTGAATATCTGCTCTTCGGTCAGATCCCAGTCAGCTTCGTTCTGGCGGGAAATGGCGATAGACAGACCGTCGTAGCCGATCAGAGCTTCGGTGATATCGTCTACGCCATTGCCAGCACAAAGCTCGATCTCGGAAGACTTGATTGCGCGCGATGCGCCGGTAATGTCAGCGTGATCAGGCCCGATGCCTCCGCAGAAGACCTTGAAGCCACCGCCGGTGCCAGTCGACTCAACGACCGGAGCAGGGTTACCCGTTTTGTTGGAATATTCTTCAGCAGTAGCCTGTGAATAGGGGAAAACCGTCGAAGAACCGACGATCTTGATCTGGTCGCGCGCAATTGCGGCGCCAGCAAACGCAGCCGACGCCACCAGCGCGGCTGCTGTCACTTTAAGGGTTTTCATGAATCTCTCCCGTCTGAGCGGTGTATTGCGGTGGTGTGTTTTACGCTCTTTTTTGAGCGCAGCCCGGTGAGTTACCGGCTTGGTACTCATAACAACCTGGGCAATGCACTTTTATGACGAAGCATTTACAGTTTTATGACAATTTATGTCTCTGTAATTGTTGAATATTTTTTAGTTTGCAACGAAATCAGGAAGACCGCCGCACGATTCTTACGACAAACTCCGATCCTTCTCCGAGAACGGAGTTCACGATCAGCCTTCCGCGATGCCTGGTGAGGATATGTTTGACGATCGCAAGGCCCAGCCCCGTCCCTTTCTTGGATCGGCTCGTCTCCACATTGACCCGGTAGAAACGCTCCGTTAACCGCGGCACATGCTCGGACGGAATGCCCGGTCCGTAATCCTTGACCGAAACGTCGATCATGCCCTGCGCCGCCGGCGAGGGATCCATGATCGTGATATCCACGCGGCCGCCGTTCTGACCGTATTTGCAGGCGTTCTCGATCAGATTTTCGAAAACCTGGATGAGTTCGTCATAGTCTCCCGTCACCGGCACTGGCCGTTCGGGCGCGGTCAACCGGAGTTCCACATCGAGATCCTCGGCCATCGGCCGCAGCGTGTCGCGGACATGGCCGATCAGCGGAACGAGGTCGACCTCTTCCGTCGGCGCCATGTGCGCCTTCATCTCCAGACGGGTCAGCGACAAGAGATCATCGACCAGCCGCGTCATTCGGCCGGCCTGTTCGCTCATGATCGAAAGAAAACGTTCCTGGGCTTCGCGGTCGTTGCGCGCCGGACCCTGAAGCGTTTCGATGAAACCTGTCAGCGACGCCAGCGGGGTGCGCAGTTCATGGCTGGCGTTGGCGATGAAGTCCGTGCGCATGCGGTCCATGCGCCGCGACTCGCTCTGATCGCGAAAAATGAGGAGAAAGAGTTCACTGCCTCCCTTCAGACGCGCGACCTCGCGCATCGGCGCGATACGCACCTTGTACCACCTTTCCGAGGGCACCTTTTCCACGTAGTCGATTGTTCTTGTGCGGTGATCGTCGGCGACCTCGTGAACCAGTTCGAGGATCTGCGGCGCGCGCAGCCGGGAAGACAGATGGGATCCGCGGGCAATCGGCCCGAATTTCTCGATTGCGGCGTGGTTCTGGTAGATCACGATGCTGCCGGGCGCGAGCACGATCGCCGGATCGTCGAGCGCCTCGCAACTTGCAAAGACGACGTCCTCGACCGGCGTCTGCGAACCGGTCTGTCTGAGCATCCTCTCGCGTTTGCGGATCATGCGCGATCGCACCGGCAACGCCGCGGCGAGAACCATAACTCCGAGGCCGAGCCAGACATGCCAGAGCGTCACGTCATCGAAGACGATCAGCGCCATGGCCAGGAACACGGCGGCGATCAGGGTGTACCGCGCATCGTAGAGACGCATCGGAACGGCCGGCATTTCAGCCTGCAGATCTTCCTTCTCGCTGTCGTTTTTCTTCAACATATGTCTGTCTGCATTGACCGCCGCCGTCCGCTCGCGAACCAGGGGTTTGACGTAGAGATCGCGGATGACACTGTCATGACCGGACCGCCGTTGTTGTGGACGGACAGTTCCCGATAATTCGACGCGCCTCGATGGTAAAGGAAAAACGGGATCGGAAGAAACGGAGCGTCGGTAAAAAAATACGGCATGGCTGTGGAAATCGCCATCAGCCGGCAAGAAAGAGCATTGGCTTCAGCACAGGTGTTCTGAAGGGTTGACCACCGCCGCCGAAGGGACGTTTCAACCAAAAATCCTATTCAGGCCGGATGCGGATGCCGTAAATGTCGACGCTCCTGGAGGCGCCCGTGACGTCCGGATTGATGTAGATGTAGCCCGGCAGCCCTGTGGCGGCGGCGCCGCGCAGATCAACATTGAATATGATGTCGTTGAGCTCGTAGGCCACGTCGAAACGACGCCGCCCGCAATCGCCAAGGCCCGGAAAATCGCAGCGAATATAAATCTGCGTGGGCTCTTCGCTGGCGGAGCGCAGGGTGATGGCGACGAGCGATTCCCGATCCTGAATCATCTGCAGCACGCCGGGTCCCAGTTCGAAACTCACTTCACCCGCTTCGTCCCCATTGGTGGACGTTATCTGCAGGGCGGCCCGGCTGCCTTCGTCGAGCAATTCGACGGAAGCGTCTTCATTCGCCGACACGTTCGTGATGTCATCCGGGGAGAAGACCCGCACCCAGTCATCCGAGAAGCGACCCTGGGGCCTCGGCGAGCCCGCGAAATCCTCGCTTTCAACCTGCGCTGGCGGATTTGGAACGCTCATGTCGCGCTCCTCGCTCGACAGGCCAAGCCCGCCGACGATGAACCACCAGACGCCGATTCCGATGAAGGCCACGACCAGCGCCATGACGAGAATCAGCGAGAAAATCGGGAATCGGCGTTTCTTGCCATTGCGGCCCGCCGGACGACGCCC
Source organism: Rhizobiaceae bacterium MnEN-MB40S (assembly GCA_024343425.1). Lineage (GTDB taxonomy): Bacteria > Pseudomonadota > Alphaproteobacteria > Rhizobiales > Rhizobiaceae > Flavimaribacter. Next base: position 125,211 of record BRLC01000017.1, on the reverse strand, counting down.
GCCGCGACCGTCGTCAACATCCGGCTCGTCCCATCGCACCGGCCGGTTCGGCTGATGTCCGGACGCACGCGGCGGCGGCGGATCCTGGCGCGTACGCTTTCTGGCGCGCGGCGGCCGGCCGGTCTGCCCGGCTTGCTGGTCCGGCCGGCTACGCGGGCGCTTGCCGTTGCGATGCGCTGGTCTGGGCGCCTCTACGGCATCCCAGTCCTGCTGGTCATGCCGCAACTCCGGTTCCGGCGCGGCGTCAAGACCTTCCCATTGCGGCTCTTCGGCCGCCGGCATCTTCGGTCTGCGAGGCGCTTTCTGACGGCGGTCGCCCGGATCCTGCCAGTCGATATCGTCATATTCCGGCCAGTCGGGGCGCCCCGCCTGCGGCCGGGCGCTGCTGCTTCTGCGCGGCGCCTGGCGTTCCTCGCGGACGAAGACATCTTCAAACTCGGGATCGTGTGTTTCACTGCGCACCGGCGCGCGCGGACGCCGGGACGCGGCGTCGGCGTTGCGGCGCGGAGGGACTTCGGTTTCACGTCGCCGATTCGGGCGGTCGGAATGTGGAGCCTGCGACGTAGGCGCTTCTGCGCGACCACGCTCGCCCCGTTCTGCCCAAAGCTCCGGTTCGGACCGCACATCACGCTCGGCGCGCCCGCTTCGCGCAGCCGGCGCTTCGCGGCGGGGCGTCGGTTCGGGACCGGTGAAATCTGCATCTTCCGATCTGAACGGAGTCGGCTCCATCGGCGGTTCCGCCCGGTCTGCCTTCCGCTGAGCAACGTCGTCCCGCGTCGCGGACGGCTGTCTGCGCGGCTCTCTTTCCTCCGGCAAGACAAGATCGTCGGGATTGAGAACCGTCTCCGGCACCAGCAATTCTTCAGGCTCGAGATCGAAGATGTCCGGCTCAGGCTCGGGCTGAGGCCTGCGCATCTGCGCCTTCTGGTATTCGGCCTCGACGGAGTTGATGATCTTTTCGAGTTTTCGATGCTGTTCTATGGCTGCGTCAGAGCCGTCCAACTGTTGTTTGGAGACTGCCCGGTCAAGCGCGTCGCGCGCCGACTGGTAGATTTTGGCACGGGTCTGGGCATCCGCCTGTCCGGCCTCTTTCAAAGCCTTGACGATCGCCGCTTCCAGTCCCTTCACAAATTCACTCCAGTCTGTGACGTCTCAAACGTCCTTTTGGCCCCGTCGCCAAACGGGCACCTGCCAAATGACACAAGTAGAGGGCTTTTTCCAATACAAATGTGGTCAAAGACACAAGCGATTCCATTTCGCAAGGCCCGCTCCGGCCTTTTCAGCCAATACTCGTTCTGATAATTGCATTGACGTTTACGAAAACGTCAAAGTTTGGAATTGTTTCCCATGGCCCTTCCCGACCTCCTCAAAAACCTGCGTCTCCCGGTCGTCGGCGCACCCCTGTTCATCATCTCTCATCCGCCGCTGACGCTAGCACAATGCAAAGCAGGCGTGGTTGGTTCCTTCCCGGCGCTCAATGCGCGGCCGGAAGCCCAACTCGATGAATGGCTGGCGGAGATCACCGAAGGGCTCGCCGATCACGACGCAAAGCACCCGGACCGGAAGGCGGCGCCGTTCGCCGTCAACCAGATCGTTCACCGCTCGAACAAGCGGCTCGAACATGATCTCGGTCTATGCGAAAAATACAGGGTTCCGATCGTGATCTCCTCGCTGGGCGCCGTGCCCGAGGTCAATCAGGCGGTGCACGCCTATGGCGGCATTGTGCTTCACGACATCATCAATAACCGGCACGCCCATTCGGCGATCAACAAGGGCGCGGACGGCCTGATCGCGGTTGCCGCCGGCGCAGGCGGCCACGCAGGAGCGCTGTCTCCCTTTGCGCTGGTCCAGGAAATTCGCGAATGGTTCGATGGCCCGCTGCTCCTGTCAGGCGCCATCGCCAACGGCCGGTCGATCCTGGCGGCGCAGGCGATGGGCGCGGATCTCGCCTATATGGGCTCCGCCTTCATCGCAACGAATGAAGCTCGGGCCGTCGACGATTACAAACAGATGATCGTCGACAGCAACGCCACGGACATCGTCTACAGCAACTATTTCACCGGCGTTCTCGGCAATTATCTCAAACCGTCGATCATCGCGGCCGGGCTGGATCCCGACAATCTGCCGGAAGCCGACATTACGAAGATGAATTTCGATCAATCGCAGGGCGCCAAGGCCTGGCGCGACATCTGGGGGTCGGGTCAGGGCGTGGGCGCGATCAAGTTCGTTCAGCCGGTGGCCGCTCTCGTCGACCGGCTGGAGGCCGAGTATCTCGACGCGCGGCGGTCGCTAGCGCTGGACGGCGCGGCCGCTGACGCGCGGCAGGCGGTTTGATTGCGCGCCTGACGCTTTTGGCTTGAATTCGCCGGTGAATGGGGTTAAGCAGCGCCGCGTTGCAGGGGACCATTGTCCCTTGTATTCGTTTCGCCGTTGATCGTTACGGCGACGGGCCGCTTTAGCTCAGTTGGTAGAGCATCGCATTCGTAATGCGGAGGTCGTCAGTTCGAGTCTGACAAGCGGCACCATTCTCTTCACGTATCCATTTGTTTTATATGTTCTTTTTAAGAATCCAGAATTTCTTTCCCACTTTTGTTCCCACTATTTTTTGTGGTAAAGACCTATCCGAATTAGGGCAACCGCTCCTGAATAATCCTTTCCCGCTGCCTGATGCGGGCATTCGGTTCATCACGATTTGGTAGTACTCGGCGGCGAGAGAGTCAGCATCCCTCCCCTGTGGCCGCAGCGTTGGCATCGCAGCGCGGCCGAGATCCGCGTTTCATTGATCACCACATAGTCAGCGCCAAAGCGCATAATCAGCTCGTCTATCGGCAGTGCCTGGCCGTGCCCACAATGGCGACCGGTGCAGTTGCCGTAAATCGTGACGTTCGAGCGTTCGAGATCGGAAAGAGTTTTGATTGTAGGCATGGCGCGGCTCCTCGCATGTGTTGTTGGATATGCCGCACGACACAGAGGATACTGATTCTCGAAGACATGAGAAAGCCGCCAAAAGGTGAAAGCTAACCGCTACTGCACCCCTGAGTAGACGTGCAATATTCTGGGTGATAGGATTTTTTGGGGATTTTTCGGGGGTTAGATTTCATGCTGGTTAGGACGACTATTGCGCACATATGCGCGGTATTGCTTGCCGTATTCACATTTACGACTTTCGCTCACTCGGAACCGATTACAGGTCCGGTTACTCACATCAGAGACGGCGACACTTTCGTAATCAGAAATCAGCCTATCAGGCTTTGTGGAATTGATACGCCTGAGAAGGGTCGAAAAGGCTCACAGGAAGCGGAAGCGTATTTGCGCCAGTTGATATCCGGAAAGGCCGTGAGATGCATTCCAGTTTCTGAAGGCACCGTATGCGATGGCAGATCACGCAAGATAAACAGGGACCGGATTGTCGCTCAGTGTTTTGTCAGTAATCGGGATATTGCCAGAGCTCTTGTTGAGGCTAAGCTGGCTTGCGATTGGCCGAAATTCAGCGGCGGTGCCTATCGTGTCGTGGGCGGATGTTCGCGGTAGGTCGTTTTGCTGTCCAGCTCGCCCTATGTGCGGCGCTGATGTTCTTGCCACTGGACGCCAGCGCCCAGACGTTCACCTGCACTATCCCCATTCCGACTTTGAAAGACCAAATGATCCGGGAGAGCACGGCTCGGTATCAGGGCAGTTGTCCCTGTCCATACTTCAGAGACCGTGCCGGCAGAAGCTGCGGAAGAAGAAGCGCTTGGAGCAGACCAGGTGGCGCGAGCCCACTTTGTTATCCGGAAGACATCACTGCGGATATGGTAAGAGAATTCTGCGAAGTCCTTAAGCTTCGTGGTGGCGGTTAAAAGGGATACAGGCTGATGTGCGGACGCTTCATAACAACCGGAACTTGGGCAGAGTATCGGCGATACCTGAACATCCTGCCGGCGGAGGTCGACGCCCGCAACGGGCCGGAGCCCAACTACAATGTCGCGCCGACATCCGAGCTGGAAATCATTGTTCGCGACGGTGACGACAACGTCATTGCGCCTGTCGTGTGGGGACTGATCCCGCTCTGGGCCAAGGACAGCAAAATCAGGGCGCAGATCAATGCGCGCGGCGAGACCGTCGCCGAAAAGCCGTTCTTCCGGACAGCGTTCGAGCATCGGCGCTGCCTGATCCCTGCGACCGGCTATTACGAATGGCGCACCGAAAACAAGGTCAAGCAGCCCTATCTGATCCACCTGCCCGGCGACGCGCCGACCTTCGAGCCTTTCGCCTTCGCCGGCGTCAGCGCCTACAACAAGGCGCTCGACACGACGACCTTCGCGATCGTCACGCTGGACGCCGACCCGTCGGTGGCCGAGATCCACAACCGCATGCCGGTGATCCTGAAACCGGATGCGCTTGAAGCGTGGATGGACCCGGCGACCGGCAAGGACGACGCGCTGGACCTGCTCCAGCAAAATCGCGGACCGGACCTGGTCTATTACGCAGTCGACAAGGCGGTCGGCAATGTCCGCAACAAACAGCCGGAGCTAATTAATCCGAAATAGCTCTCACTACCTCAAAATGTAGACAAGACTGCCCGTTTTGCTACTATTCCTCCCGGTTTGGGGGAATAAATATGTTCAAGTGCATAGCTGCAGTTGCAACAATCGGGTTTTCGAGCTTTGCTTGGGCTCAAGAAAATTCTGAAGTTGTGCATTGGGCGGATGTCGGAAATTGGTCAATCTTCGCTGATCGTACACTCGGAAACGCCTGCTATGCCGTCACTGTATACGAAAGCGGTATTTTTCTTCGTGCTGGATTCAATGGAAGCGGCTCGGGTGGAGATACTTATGTTGCAGTTGGCAGTCTCGACTGGAAGTCGATTGAATTTGGTAAGGAATACGACATAACTTTTCAAATGGACCGTGAGGCACCTTGGAACGGCACGGCAACCGGTGCCATCATCGGTGAAGTTCCCTTTCTTGTCATTTATCACGACAACTATGATTTTTTTGAAGAGTTTGCTCGAAAGCTCGGAATCAGAATAATCTATGAGGGAAAGCAGATTGCAAATCTGTCGTTACGCGGTTCACATGCTGCACTCATGTCGATGATAGAGTGCCAAGCAGTGGTCAATGAATACTCAACTCGGCCAAAAGAGAAAGATCCCTTTAAAGAGCCCAGCGGCAATGCGGTCAGCGGCAAAGATCCTTTCATTTGAAGCGACAAAGATTGTGCATTGCCCCTATTAATTGCGTCTGTTCCAATGTGTCTCTCGCACGCCTGCGTTTGATGGGCGGACGCTGCTTCCTGCAGCCATAGAGAATGGCGAGCGCTGGTTTCCTCCTTTAGCGGCAGTCAACCTACTGCAAGCAACGAAATCGCTCCTCGTCCTACTCAATTCGCCGATACGCTGTCACTGAATAGCGGGCAAAACCTGCAAATTGTGACTGGCATGCTGGCTGGCGGTTGTTACGATTTCCGCTTTGATCCAAAATGGATTACGGGAGATGCACTATGGCCAGAGATGACGAGAATCCAGACTCTCATCTAACCGTGGTCTCTGAAAACAGTGCCCAGGCGATAAACAAGGAACGGGCACAGCATAAACTCGATAGGCCTCTGAGAAATCTTGCCGCCAATATCATGCGGGTATCGCGTGGAGCAGGTGAGCCGTATGAAATAGTCCATCAATGCGTGGACTTCCTTCAAAAAGTTCAGGAGTACCAGGACAAGATCGGACGGCTACCCGACCCTGAGTTCCTAAGCAGCACCCTTTCCTGTGATTCAGGCGACAAATACGACTGGAACGACCCCTATTCATTGAAAGCAGAGGGTCTAGAGATAGCAATCTGCGGAGCTCTGCGCGTAACGGCTGCGCGGTTGCTGCGACAGAAATTGCAAGAATCTCATGGTGACAAGGAACTTATGCAAGGGATCAATCAGGTGCTTGAATACCGTGAGAAGGTGCGGGCCGAGCGTGAAGAGCAACTAAAGGCTGAACGCAGGGCGGCGAGAGCGATATCCAAAGGCAAGACCAAACAGAAAGCCCCACGGAAGAGGCGTTGAATACAAAATAGGTCGACCCCGGCCACCTGAACATGCAAACGGGGCCGCTAAGCCCCGTCAACATCGTGTCGGGCGGGATTTTCACGCCGCTTTTATTGTAGCGCGCCGCTGTCGAGCCTGAACCGTTTCCAATGCGTCATGCACTGGCTCCATGAAGCGATAGGCAGACTTCAATACCATGGAGAGATTCCCCCCGATATGATCGATTGACTGTTTGCCACGCAGGTCATCGATATTATCTGCAACCCCTGCACATATCTCAACGATGGCCATGGCCATGTGCGAGCAGTCGATGATCTCCTCAGGCGTCATCTCGCTATGATTGACCAGTCTCGTCATGCTTGGAGCCCTCCAGTTTCGGCTGCGGCCAGCCGTTTGATGTCGTCGACGATGGAATCATAGAATTCCTCGTCAGGCTCGACACCATTAAACCAGCCAAGCAACTCGGCGGCGCGCACCTTGACGGCCATGCCTTCGAGCGAGTTGGCGGGGATTTCGAACATGCAGTGGGCTATATCCACACAGTCCTGATACGCTGCACCAAAGAGGTCCTCGTCATATCCGGCAATTCGGCGCTGTTCATCGCGGCGGGCGCTATAATCGTCCCACTCAGTGTGAATCCGCTCTTTCTCCGCTTTGACGCGTTCATTCCAGGCGTGGACGGGTTCCGGCATTTTGTACGCGCCATCCGCCAAATAGTGGCGGACTTCGCCGACAGGTATGCTCGCGATCGCAGCACCCTCCATCTTCTTCAGATCTTCGGGCATCTTCGGCTTGTGATGTCGCTCCCAGGTCTTTGGATGCATTGGTTCGGGGCCGGTAGCCAGGTCAGCTTCCTCTCTGGCTAATTCCAGATTCCGGACTGTAGCGTCGTAATGTTCATTCGCTTCGATCAGTTCCCGTTCGAGCACCAGCAACGTATGCAGGTTAGGATCAATATGGGCGGTAGCCAATGCAGGCGCACCGGCTGCAACGGCGGCGATCGATGCTCCGATCAGCACATTGCGTCGTGAAAGTGTTTGCGTATTGGTCATGATAATTCTCCCGTTTGGTTTGGCCGACGAGTCTCCCGGCTCGCGGCGTGGTTCAGTTCATCAGTGGGTAGGGGCGGCCATGGAGTGGACGAGCAGTTGGAAGTCCTCTTGATAGTTTGACCAGTCGAGATCCATCTTGCAGGCGTCGAGATAGAACGCCGCCTTGCGCTGGACTGTGTGCAGGCTGTCGCAAGGGTAGGCGGCAATCTCCCGCTCAATCCGCGTCGCCTCGCTGTAGACTTCGCCCTGTCTCCGGTTGGCGGCGTTGAAACCGTTTTTCTCGTCCCACTGGCTGCTGTTCTTCTTTGGACGGTCGGGATGGGACTCCATCGCGGCATATTCTTCATCCACGATCGCCTTCAACGCTTCGAGCTCGTTCCAGCGGTTGATCAGAGCGTCCAGCCCGTCAAAGCCCGCGTAGGCAGGTGTGCAGCCCGCAGCCAAGCCCACGGACAAAGCTGCCGCTCCCTGCAGGGCACCGCGTCTGGTGACTGTGTTTTCCTGTGTCATTTCGATTACCTCTTTGGTTCCCGGCTGCGGCTAGAGACCTGTCTCGATGGCAGAGCGGGTGGAAGTGATGTTGGGTGAATGGGTTCAGGCGTTGCCTGTGACTGTCTCCGGAAGCCGCCCGGTGCACTTGTGGATGCCAAGCAGCTTTGTGAGCGAGCAGGCCCGATCACTGTTCGGCTTGAACAGGTCGAAGACGACCGCAAACTCGCCGTTGCTGTCAGGGTGAGGCTTCACGCCGAACTGGGCATCTGGATGGGGTGGGAGCACCATCCGCATGATGAAGGACTGCGGTGAGCCATCAGCTACGTATTCGGGGCGAACCCAGACGATCACCGTGTCGCCCTGCTCGGGCCTCTGCGTCCGGGAAAAGACCAGCTTCTCGCCTTCCCGATAATGCGGCTCCAGGCTGTCGCCGCTGACGATCATTGCATAGACATTCGGCAGGTGGTCGAGGCTTGATATCTGCCCCGTATTCTGCCCTGCGATGGCGGCGGTGTTTCCACCCTTCAAACCGCCGCACTGTGTGCTAGATTGTGTCGTTACCATGCTAGTCTCCTTAAGCTGGTTTTGGTGAAGGGCTGATTGAGTGTTGCAGCACCCGATCAGCCCGCTATCAGGCAGCCATTTGATGGTCCGCCAATTCCTCAAAGAATGCCCCCCGTGCATCGCTGCTGTTGCAGAGCGCTTCAGCCAGCTTCTCGAACAGCGCCCGGCAGAACGGGTCGTCATGCTTTGCGTGGATGTCGATGGAGCGCTTGTCGCGCCAGTCGCTCGGAGAAGTCCCGTCCAGCGTTATGCCGGTGACAGTGAAGCCGTAGGAAGATCCGTCGCCATAGCCAGGATCATTGTCCAGTGTGGCTGTTCCGGAGAACAAAGCCACCTCAACAGCGCCAATCTGCAATCCGATCTCTTCGAACGCGTATTCCATGTTGAACATTGGCCGTCACCTTGCTTGTTATCACACTGTGCTATATATTTAATACAGTGTAATACCATAGTCAACACATGGTAATAACTATTTATTACAGGGTAACAACACAATGGTCACACCTTCGCAGGTGAGAATGGCGAGAGCTGCACTTAAAATTGGGGTTCGGGATCTGGCGAAAATGGCAAATGTCACCACAGCTACGATCACGAGATATGAAAACGAAAGAGGTGGCCTACAGGCTGATACCCGCGACAAGATACAAACAGCGTTGGAAAGTGCCGGTGTTGAATTCGTGCCCGAGAACGGCGGCGGCGCAGGTGTGAGGCTTAAGAGCAGGAGTAAATAATAGAGCGCACGCCTCTTTTGGGCTGGCTATTCAAAATACCCACGTGACGTTTTTAAACGAATGCTCGTTTTTGAAGAGATTAGAAAAATGGTAGCGCCATGAGATAGAGCACAACTAATACTGAGAGGACGGATACAACTACCCAAATCCAAGAGGCATCGAAACGCATGTTTTACTTCGTTCCAAAATCGACGCCCTAGTAATTTATTATATTAGCGGTATGAAATATTCAAACAAGAATGGATCAATCTGCACAAAAATACTGCAGATTGCTAATTATATATGCAACTTGGAGTACAGTGCCGAGAGAAGTATTACTTAAAGCTGCTGAATGGTCTACCGTTACGAGAACGGCGGCGGCGCTGGGGTAAGGCTTAAGAGGCAGGGTGCAGATGGATAGGTTCCTACTATCTCAGTGCACCACGAGTTGATGCCGTGGCATTACGCTCAGCACTGAGCGTAACTGGCAATTGGCCCACCATCCAGGTCGGCGTTACCGGACGCTTTCGAATCAGAATGCCCTAGAGTGTTTCAGTCCGCCCGTGGATCAGACTTGCGGTGCTATGGGGTTAGCACATCCTTTTTGCTCGCAATTACCTGGCACCCAAGACGCTGCAACCGAGTTGAATTGTGCCCTGCGTTGCGCAAGGCGAACCATGCATGGCAGTTGATTGTTTGGCCGCTTGGGTGAAGTCGCGTGGTAGAGCGAGGCCAATTTACATCGAAGGTGTCTGGGGAGTGGAAGAGCACTGGGTGCAGGGAGAGGATTGAATCCTCCGCTACCGTTCCGTCTGGCATCGATATTTTGAAATCGAACGTGAACTCGTGAATGCTGGCGCTGCCACCTCTTCTTCTTTCAACCCTGGCCCGTTCTCCTAAATCGAAGATGAGATGAAAATGAACAGCGTCCCGGGTCTCCAAAGTTTTGGAACTCTCGGGGGTAAGGTCGCCTAAATGGTTATGCACCGTTTCAAGTTTTTCGTCATCGGACATGATGCACCTCAATTGCTGAACTGAGAAACTAAGGTTTCAGATTTATCGCGAGTAGGCAAGTTTCCGATCTGACAACACCGATTTGAAATGAAAGTGATCAGGTTGTGTTTCAAGTCGCCACTTTGAGCGCTCGATAAAGAGTTGAGCGGTTGACACCCAAAGTGCTAGCTATCGCTGAAGGACGCTCACCGCTGTTCGGACGGTCGCAATTATCTTCCAGCCGGATAGCTTTCGCGCCAGTAGTGCGCATCTGCCAGCCCGTGGTGCACAGTGTCGTCTTGAAGCACGGATAGGGCAGTTGCTTGGTCCTTCTAGCCAGGGTGGGCGACCTACAGAAGAAAACCCTACTCATGCGGAGGGTATTGATAGGCCGGGTGACCGTTCTGACTTCCGCACTCTCGCCCGTGCGCTCAACGGCGAATGCGAACTGTGCAAGACAGAGTGGCGGCAATCGCAAACTACGCAGTTATTCCACGCCGAAATAGACGGATATCACTACTGCCAAAGCCATGAGCGTAAGGCCCGCATACAAGACAGGTCGACGGTTTCTTTTATCCTCAGCCTTAGTAGGCATATCGGACCAGACCAATAGAAACATGGCACACAAAGTAACCACGGCAAACACAACAGCTATCATGCATGCCTCCTCTCAATGCATAAAGAATAGATCCATTAGTGAGAATTTGCTGCCTACTTCCAACGTAGAACAGGACGAGGAGCGATTTCACGGTCTGGATGATGTCAGGTAGCGGAAATTGCGAATTGCGTTCTCGTCCTCGAGCAATTTCACCAAGCGCCCATCCGCTTAAGTTCAATGTGCTGCGGTTCCATTTCCAATTTGCGTGTGAATTCGTCTACGGGAACCAGCTTGAAATTCAAACTCATGGATGGGCCTACCTGAGCCGTGACCACCAGAATGCCATCATCAACCATTTCAACAGGGACCAGCGTCATGACTTGCCCGTTTGGTGTCGTGATAAAGAGCATATCGTGTTCTGATAGATCATTTGCCGAATGGCTAAACTTGAACAGCATGCCATGTTCAAGTTCATCTCTGTCGGCTTGTAGTTCACGCATTTTACCTGTCACTCGACTACGAGGCATTGAAAGGCTCCTATCTCAATATTGCTCCATTGCACAATTTTGTGGATTGGTATGTACTACAGTGCCACCAGGAGGAGAACCTTGGCAATTGGTGAAGTCAAGTATTCAGCACATTCAGTATTGAATGGAATTGCGCCCGGACAAGCCGCTTATGCGCGGGGCGGCAAACTCTCGGAGGGATCCATTTGCGAGATGATTCAAAAAGCTCAGCAATTGATCAAAGAGGGATACACTTCTGTAAATATCATGTTCGGTGAGTCCGGTGATGTGGAAGGAAGCAAAAGCAACACAATCTGGGAAGGTGAGATTGAACAGATTGCGGCGCGGCCAGACTTTCCGGAAAGAAGCAGGCGATGAATGGTTAAGCTTCCCATCCTGCCACCAACCGAAGCTTCAGCCGCTTTCTTTGCAGTGCTCGCCATGCTGATGGGGGCCTGCCGTCAGGGCGCACTCAATAGAGAGCAGATGATCGATCATCTTCTGGAGACAATTGGCGATCTTTCCCCGCAAGAGAGAGATGGTCCTTATGGAGGCTATCTCCAGCTTGCGGTTCGTTTTTTTGAAGGAACGCAATTTCCGGACGATTCATCAACTTCCTAATCCGATCATTTACGTCCGAACCCGTGAAACTCGGAAATTCTTCACGATCCTTATTTTCCCGTCGCATACTCTTCCGCCCATTCATCCTCTGTCAGCGGTCGGTCTGAAATCTCGTAGTTCATGTTCTCGTTGTGGTTCTCGTTGACCTGAACCGGCTTGCCATCGAGCCTGTCGGCGATTTCCTTGATGGCGACTATGTTCCCGTTGATGCCTTCCTGAACGAGCCTGTCAGCCAGGGCGCGCAGTTTGGTGCTCTTGCCATCGTCGGAAGCTTCCTGGATGGCTATACGCAACATCTGGGTAAATGACTTCTCGCTTTTAGGCCTAGCCAACGTCGATGATCCTCTTTCCATGATTGGAGACGTAGTCCACCAGTTCCCGAAGTGGATCGGTCGTTACCGCAACATTCGCGTCGACCTGGGCCGGGAGCACCTTTCCAAGCAGTGTAAGGAACGCCGTGGGATTGTCTCTCGCCTGTTTCTCCAGATAACCGACCATTCCCTCTTTATCGCCAGCCCTTTCCGCTGCTTCGAGAACTGCGTCCTTCAACAGGGCAGTCGTCTTGTTGGGTGAGCCCTTGGGTCTGCCCTTTCCGGCTGCGGGAGGTTTGCGTTCACTATTTCCCACTATTTTACAGTCTCCTGTTCAATTCTATCCTGTCGTCATATCGACCGTTGAACTCAGGGATTAAATAGCCCTATCCCGTTGAAATTAAGCCACTTTAACATACTAAGTGGTCGCCCGCCGGAGCGCTTGTCAGATGTATGGATTCGTGGCGTCGGCCTCAGTGTCCCGGATGAGGCTCCAAACATCGGCGACTGTCTCTTGTTTCCTCTCATCTTTAGTACAAACCAGCGCCTCCATTGAGCAGCGCCTTCAGGAATTGCGGACTGTTCGATGCGGTGTTCATCCCGAATGCGCTAAGCACCTGAAACGGATTGAATTGGGCCATTGGCGGCATTGGTACAGGCGGGAAGTATTCCTCGCTGCCCTTGTCGGCTCTGGCTATCAGATCTTGCCTGGTGTCGCCGTTCGTATGCGTCGGAGTTGCGCCCTGTGTGCTTCGGCGGGCTCTTTCATGTTCGCTGCGCTTTACGGCGTCCTGTATCAACTGGCTTGCGATCATTTCCGGGCGTGGCGTCGGAATGGGCGGATTAGGGAAGCCTGACTGCCAGTCAGCGAACTGCTGATTACCCTCCATAACGGGATCGCCGGTATTCGTTGGTCGCGGCGATGGGATGGGGGGCATGAACCCTGGCATTCCGCTGTCTGTGCCGGCTGATGCTGTTCTGGTGTCTCCATATTGCGCGTAGGCGTCCATTGTCGGCTGAAGGGGGTTGATACCCATCGCATCCGGCGGATGGCTGGTCACAAGCTGATTGCCGCCGCGCGGTGTGGGTGTCGGCACGCCTGCTGCAGTTGTTATGCCGTAGTCATGCAGACCACGCGCCTGTTGCTGTTGAAGCTGATAGCCGGGGTCTTTGTCATTGCCCCATGAGTTGGCGGGCGCGTATCGGCTTGGAGGCGCAATATCGAAGTGCGTGCGTCCATAACCCATGTAGCCGGGACCGCCTCTTCCAATGTTGCCGTCCGTGGCTTGGGTAAACGAGAAGATGATCTCGTCCAGGATATCCTGATCCCGTATTGCGTTGCCTTCTCCGTCTTCGAAGCGGGCATCGACCGCCAGACCGAGAGGATGCCGTCCTTTCGAGCTGTGCGCATTGGCCATGCGCTCCGCCTGTTCGGGTGAAAAGCCTTCCGCGACGTACTTGCGATAGTTGTTCTTCTGGGCTCGCGACATCCAGTTGAATGGCGTGCGCGGTTCCTGGCCGGAGAAGACAACTGTCTTGTATGAAGGATCGACAGACGCGGCAGCATCTGCAACGAGATCCGAGATATTGCTGGACGGTTTCTCTGATCGCTTTGGACCAAGCGCGTATTGAACGGCTGGCCGTCTGCTTGTCTTCTTTGACTGCGGAGACCAACGGGTAGCGGATTCGAATGCTTCGCGCGGTGACAGTCCTGCGGCAAGAGCCGCATCGTATGCTTCCTTGAAGGTGCGATTTGAATTGATGTCAGCCATGAACTGCAACCTCATGATGTGCAGGCGAATAGACAAAGCGCCCTGCAGCACCTATCTTTCGGGCAATGACGGATGAACGAAACACCATAGAACACAACCGCCACGAAGCGGGCGGCAAGAGGCATTCCAAGACATACCTGATTTGGTGCTGGTTTGTGCTGGCTGGCGGATGGATTCTCAACTTGCTGTCATCGAATCCATTCGATTGGGTTTCTGTCGGGTTCGGCTTCATGGCTGGTGTTTTCTTCATCGTTACCGCTTACGAACTCCTTGGTCCTGATCTTCCCGCCTGGATGCGCCGTTAGGGCACCTGCGGTATTGCCGAATTTCTCAGCATCGAATTGATAAGTGCGTTGCCTCCCGGTCCGATAGGCGGGAGCAACTGGTTCGTCAGATACTTCTGCCCCGGTCCTGACATCATGGCGCGGCCCTGTATGGCAGGGAGTGCGATGCCAGCCAGACCACCAGCGTAACCGCCTCCGGGTAGGCCAACAAACTGACCGATCGATTCCCCGAGCGCAGCGCCGACACCACCACGAATACCCGCCGTGGCCAGAGATGCGCCAAGCCTGTCAGCAGTGCCGGAATTGGGCATGGGGCGCATAAGAGCCTCACCAGCCCGTGCGAGATCCGCGAAGTCGCCCTTGCCTCTGGCGTACCCAGACTTGTTCTGCCGGGTCGCAGCGCTGCGAAGCTGTGATGGCGTGATCAATCCAAGCGCCGAAGTCTCACCGGCTCTTGTCGCGGCGTCCTGTATGACGAGCATGTTGCGGTAAAGTTGCCGTGCTTCTGTCCAGGCTCCGGCATCGGATGGATTGTACAGCCGGATATTCCGCTCCATGGCGTCATCAAGAGCGTTCTGGATATCATAGAGCGCCCGGCGCACTTCCGGCTTGGTGGCATTTCTGGCTTCCTCGCCAAGCGTCGATCGGATGGACTGATACTTCTCGCCCGTCAATGTGCCGCTGCTGATATCGTCCGCAATGCCCTTCAGCTTGGCATCGATCAGCGGGACGACATCGGCCTTGCCGGTACGCAGGCGGTAGTTGGCGCGGGCTTTACGAAGATCCGACACCAGCGGCTTGTCTACCCGAAGGGTATTTCTTGCCGAAAGATCATCGAACATGCGCCCGATATCGCGAAAGCCTTGGTCAATGACTTCGGGCGTTGCGCGGTTTGCAGTGATACCAGCCCGGCTCAAGGTCGCCGCCGTGAACTGCTCGTATTGCTTTTCGAAGATATCCGCCGCTTTGGAGCCGCCGATGGCGCTTTCCTTGTAGCGAAGCGACTTGGAACCGGATTGCTGGCCTGCGGTCGTCTGGACACCTTCGCGGCGGAGAATGTCCGCCATGGCTTTGCGTTCCGGTGAAATGGGATTCGGGCTTACAATCTTCTGACCAAGTTTGGTTGCACCAGTGACAACTGCGGGCGTTGCAGCGCCAATCACGCCACCTGTAACAAGTCCTGTTTTTGCGAGATTTGCTCGATCTTCGATTCCTTCTCCGGAGCCATACGCATAGCCAGCGCCAAGTGTGGCCCCTTCCGCCCCCGAAGCAGCCGACACCGGCAACAATCCCCTTCCGCCCTGCGCCATGCGCACAGAGGGCGATATAGGGGCCATGAGCGCGCCTGTTGCCAGACCTCCGGCAACTTGTCCCGCCGTTCGCATCGGGCCTGCATTGGCGTCTCTGAGCCGTTCGGCGTTCAAGGCCTGGTCGTAGCTGATATCACTCGTTGCAGAGGTACCGAGCGCGGCCAGCTCATCCGCCGTTCCAAACGTGGCAACGTCAGCCGCGCCACGAACGAAGTCGTCAGCACCTTGAAGGTCTCGGCGCATCCGGCTTGCCGGGAGACCGACAGCGTTGGCCGTGTCGTACAGCCAGTTGCCGACGCGAGCGCCGATGCTGTTCTCGACCGGCTTCAGTTCGCCCTTGCCTTCGAGAAGGTCACGCGGCTTGCGTGGTTTATCTTTCAACAGATCGCGGGGCATTATTCGGCCATCCTCCTCAGAACGTCCTCACGGGAAATTCCGTACTTCTCCATGGTGAATTGGATATCGTCTTCAGTGACGCCTTGCGGAAGCGCTCCCCCGGTCGGGGACTGGCCCGGCAATCCTGCTTCTGGCGTCAAAGGCAGGAACGTGTCTATGTTCCAGTTGGGGTCCATGACGCCGATATTCGGGGTCTGGGTGACAATGCGCGTCGGATCTATGCCGTACTGGCCCGCAACACCCGTGTAGTATTCGTTCGTCCTGCCGTGGAGACCTGCAGCACCCTCGAACAACTCGCCAGCTTCCCTGACAAAGTCGCGACGCTGTTCGTCGCTCAAGCGCTTACCGCTTCTGATCCGCTCGTAAGCAGCCTGTATACGGTCGCCGAAAGCGCCAGACGCAGCCGCCGTGGCGAATTCGCTCTCACGGACCACAGAGCCGGGATCAAGCACCTTCATGTAGTTGAAGATCAAGGCAAGATCGCCTGCCGGTGAAGGGTTACGAGCACTGTCGATGACACGCTGATAGGCTTGCGTTTGCTCTCCGAAGGATTTGACCGTTCCAAGTCCTGAATATTCCTTGCGAAGCTTCTGTTCCGTTTCGAAGTCTTTTTCGGCCTGCTTTGGATCAGGGCCAACATCGCCGAAGACGTAATCCCCCGTGTCCACATAACGCTGACGACCGGAAGCATCCTGCATGATCTTGCGCTCGTCTGGCTTCTTGAACAGTTCCTGAGTGATGACATTCATCGGGACGCCAGCCGCATAGGCTTCAGCCAGATCTGGACGGTTGCGGTTCAGGTAGTCCACCGTCTGGTTGCGCTGTGCTTGCTGGTCCTGTCGTTCCCTGCGCGCCTGCATTCCGTACATGCCTGCCATCAAGGCATTGGACATGCCGCCCGAATTGCCATTGCCGCCAATAAGAGCCGCAGCCATAGGGAGCGCAAGGTATGGATCGACCAAGCGTCCGCGATCGCCGCCCAGTCCGCTTGTGAATGTGCTGAAGGGGTTCTTCATGTTCCTGCTTTCCTCAATGTACCGCTTCGCCGATGGCTTCTCGCATCGCTTCTGCAGCCGCTTCCTTCTTCACGGAGTTCGACTCCATCTGGCAGACGATATCGACACACTCCGCGACGAACTGCTCCAGAGGCACGCCGACCTTTTCCGCCATCAGTTCGCCGGTAAGCGCCAGCTTTGGTTCGAGCGTCACCGTGATTTCGATAGGGCCGCGCTCAACGGCTTCGTTGACGCGCTGCTGTACTGCCCGCATCAGTTCCAGCTCATTCGGAGCAATTGGTTCACTCATGTTTCCTTCCTTCGTTCAATGAATCCTCACAGCGGTGTTTCGCTCGTCATCCGAATTCGATTGAACCCGAGCCATTTCCGCCGCGAGCAATTCTGCGCCTTCTCTAAGAAAACGCGCCAATGAGACCTTCGCCTGGTCGGCAAAGTGCTGCAGTCGCTCAAGCTGCTCCGGCATGATGCACAGCGAGATTGCGACCGCCTCGCCGTTGTCGAAATCGAGACCTTCCATGAAAACCTCCATTCGGTTGTTCTTGACCTGCAAGCACAAAAAAAGGCGCGTCCGCTCCCTTTCGGGGTGACACACCTTCGGAACTCGCAAAGCAAGTCGGGTTAGTGACGTCCAAAACAGAAATTAAGTTATCGCCACTTATACAGGAATAATTTCCTATTCATGACTAACACTTGATTGCAATCGTTTCAAGCCGGTAAGGAGAAAAACCTGCGATAGATCAGGCGAGGAGTAGCTTACAATTTGACGGCTCTTCCTATTGTTCGCGCCGTTCGAAGAAAATTGTATATCAGTATCTGTTGGGCATCTCTGCGATAATTCGCGCAGATCACCATATTTGTCATAGGTGTTTCCAAGGGTAGGAGAGAGACTCCTTCGCGGTATTGTCTATTGGCAGACTCGGGAACGATCGTTACTGCCAGCCCTTCTCGTACTAGCGCAAGTGCCGTGAATACGTCCATTGCTTCAACTACGCCACGGCTGGGCGTTGCTCCAGCGGCTACGCAGCATTCTAGCACCATATCCGCAAAAGATGGCCTCGGCCGTTCTGGATAAATCACCAAGCGGTATTCTTCCAAAAGACATGCAATTCCAGAGTAGTTTTTAGGGTCCACACTCTTTGGTACAGCAAGACAAAATGGCTCTTCTATAATCTTCTCGGACACCAGTTGATCGTCTGCGAGCGAAAAGCGGGACAGTGCTATGTCGATTCTGCGGGATATGAGAGCCTGTGCCAGTTGCGAATTAGTCATGATTTCGAGGCTAAGGGCGACCTTGGGATAAGTTTGCCAATATTCCTCTAGTACCGATGGCAACAGACCGAATGTAGCCGATCCGATATAACCGACACGAAGGCGGCCGACTAAGCCTTGATCGACGAGCTTAGCCTCAACTCCCGCGTCGTCCATCGCCTGCAGGATGTTCCTCGCCTTTTCGAGGAAGGTTTCTCCGGCATCAGATATTCTCAGACCGGTCGGCCGACGAATGAAAAGCGATGCGCCCAGTGTTTCTTCGAGGGCTTGGATATTTCTGCTAAGTGACGGCTGAGAGATTTGCAATCTCTCAGCTGCATGGTGAAGATTCAATTCCTCGGCGGCTGCAACGAAGTACTCGAGCTGTCTTCGGTTCATGATCTTTTTGTGCTGATAGCATCATGCAGGGTCAAGAACAAAATCCTTGTGCAGAACCTTCACGCCATCCCGTTCGTCCATGGTATGGATTAAGTCAGGACGTACCCCTTCCACGCAATCGTCATCCACATAGGAACCACCCTGAAAATAACTCTGGGTAATGTGGTCGAGTACTTTTGGGTGCCTGACTTTGAAATGGATATGTGCCGGACGCCAAGGATGGCGTCCCATAGCCTCCAGCAGTGCTCCCGAAGGCCCGTCATGTGGTATGGTGTAGGGCGCAGGCACACTGGTTCGGACGCTGTAGGCTCCATCCGGTCCGGTCTTCAGTACGCCACGATAATAATCTGCTTCTGGCATGTAGGGGACGAAACCGCTATAGAAGCCGTCGGGATCGGAGTGCCAGATCCATAGTTCAGCACCGTCGAGCGGCTCACCCGACAAATCGGTGATTGTGCCCTCGATGATCATCGGTTCGCCCTTACCTTCGAGCACTTTTAACCGATCCTTGACTGCCGGTGCCTCATCGCGAAAATACGGTCCTTCGAGTGCTGTGACCGACCCTTTCCGGTTTTTCATTTCAATATCGTGTATCGTCGCGTTGAAGAACATGTCTAGCCCGAGCGGGATCTCATAAGGAGCGGCACCGTTATACTGTGCCAGGAACGCAACTGCTGCCCGGTACTCAGGGAAGGTCACATCGTGTTTGTCTAGAACATTCCGGACTGCTTCGATTATATCACCGACGACCGCGTCGACTCTGTTGTTAGCCATGCTTTCACCTTTCCTAGCGGCACGCCCTTGAAATTTCCTCCAGCGTAACCGCATCTGCCTTTCTTCAAGTTGCTCTTCTCGATCAGAAATCGACAAGAGATTTCAATGCATTAACATCATCCGGATTGACTAGATCGTTATTAGTCCAGCCGTCCATGTCATACTCGCTAAGACATTGGTCCACGAAACCCTGCATTGCCTGCAACTGCCCGGTTCCCATCGCCTGGAAGAGGGTCTGGATACGAATATCTTCATGATTGCCGCCGTAATTTGTCTCGTAAAGCGCATGGCGACCTCCGAATTCGCTGCCCATGGCATCCCAGAGAAGCTTGAGCAATTTGACCCGATCGACAGCCGAATACCCGTTTGAACCGCGCACAAACCGATCAAGATACGGGCGCACCTCATCGCTTTCGAAATCTTTGACCGAGCCGGGCAAATAAATCAGACCGGATGCCACATGACGCTGGATCAACTCTCGTATTCGGCCATATGCCATTGGTGCAAACACGCGGTAGGCTGAGGCGGTAAAGGGATTCGGAAGAACGTAACCATCGGTCCACGGAACGGGTGTGGTTGCCATGGCATCAGACAACCCGCGGAAGAGGTTGGCCCAGGCAACGACCTCCCCGACGGCAACCTGCACACCGCGGAAATCCTTCGTACCCGTGGCTTCAACCGCCTTGGAAAATAGTCCGGCAATGAAATCGAGCTTCACTGCTAGGCGTGTACAGCCATGGAAGGTAAATCGCGGCACGAAGCCCGAAGCCGGAAAAAAGCTGTTGATCTTGTCGATATCGCCATAGAGAAAGATGTTTTCCCAAGGCACAAGGACATTATCGAACACTAGGATGGAATCGTTTTCATCCATGCGGCTCGATAACGGATAGTCGAACGGCGACCCTGTCATCGACGCATTTAGTTCGTAGCTCGTTCGCGAAATCAGCTTGACGCCTTCGGCATCCATGGGTGCGGTAAAGATCAGCGCGAAGGACTTGTCCTTTACCGGCACACCGTAATGCGCGATGAAATTGAAGTGCGTCAGTGCCGACCCGGTTGCAACCACCTTTGCTCCGGACACCACAACACCTGCATCTGTCTCTCGCTCGACGTGAATAATGATGTCTCGCACATCCTCGACCGGTTTATCGCGGTCGATCGGCGGGTTCACGATTGCATGATTCCAGTAGTCTAGTCTTTCCTGGGTGCGGGCATACCAGTTTCGCGCATTCTGTGAATAATCACCGTAGAATTCGGCATTGGCGCCCAGGGTACCCAGAAAGGCGCCCTTGTAGTCGGGTGATCGACCCATCCAGCCAAACGAGATCTTCTGTAGTTCAGCTATGCAGTCGCGGCTCTTGACCAAATCCTCCGTGCTCTTCGGACCGAGGAAGAAAGGATGGGTCCATCCTCCCGAACCCGTATCTGTTGGAACCGCCAGCTTCTCCCGTTCGGCATGAAGCTTGTCATACCAGCGCGCGACCATACGCGCTGAGTTCCGAAACGCGGGGTGTTTGGTGACATCCCTGACGCGTTCACCGTGAATAAATATTGTCCTGCCGTCTGACAGCGAACCCAGATATTCATCGCCCGTATAGGGTTGTCTAATCTTGATATTCGAGCCGTGCATCATAATTCCTCCCGGTTCCAGCGCACTTCAATACGCCTCCGGACATGGTAGGTTCGATCCGAGATTTCCGTAAGGTATCGGCTGATACGGTGACAGTTTTCCGGAATTTCAGGATGTTTCCCGAAATCGAGGAGATATGTTTATGAAGTCGGCCGATCGCTTGGCACAGGTTCTGACCCTGTTTACGGAAATTAGCCCGTATCACAGTGTTGGCACTGTCTCGGAAGCGACGGGGTTGGCTACCTCCTCCGCCCATGCGCTGATAACCGGTCTCGTCGAAGCAGGAATATTGCAACGCCACGGGCGCCGCAGGTTTTGCCTCGGGCCTGTGGTCATCCAGCTTGCCGATGTCGTCGGAAAGGTGCCGCCCCTACGGGCATTTGCTAGCCAGGCGCTCGCAGAGCTGGCACGCAAGACTCAGGATCGGGTTATGCTTCTGGTCAGGCGGGAAAACCACCTGACTGAAGAAATATGCCATCGCGCTAGTTTTCCACTGGCAGTGGAGGGCGTCTACCTGGATGCCGTGAATCGCAATTTGGACAGCAAGCTGCATGAAATGTTTTACGACCGACTGTACACCAGCGATATCGTCATCGACGAAATCTCGGTTCGCGGAATTGTTTGCGTCGCGCAACGACTGAAGCTCGCAGCTACACTGGAACCCGCCGCAGTGGCAATCGCCATACCGGAATGCCGGCATCTGACAATGCAACGTGCATATACTGCTCTTCTGACCAACTGCGTGCGTGAAATCGAGACTGCGGTGACCAACTGGCGTGGTCTTCTACCAGTTACGCGGGAGACAGCGCGGATCGCCATTGCCGAAACCCCCGGCCAGCAAATTTCCAAGTACAATTAAACAATCAAGGGTCAAGATGACTTCGAAACACATAAACAAAGGCGAGTACTGTCGGGCTTGCGGTGCTTTCGGTACTGGTGTCACGGTGATTTCAGCGTGCGAAGACGGTGCTGAACATGCAATGACTGCCAATGCGTTCATGTCCATTTCGCTCGATCCGGCGATCATCGCGGTCTCGGTCGCCGACAAAGCCAGGATGTGCGATCTGCTACTTCGTACACGACGTTTCGCCGTATCCATACTGCCTGAAGGGAGTGAAAATCTTGCCTTGCATTTTGCCGGCAAACGCGACCCATGGTTTAACGCCTCGTTCTTTGATTGTGATAGACTGCCGGTCCTGAAGAATTCCAGTGCATGGTTCACCGCTGACGTCTGCGATATCAGTCATGTGGGAGATCACCACGTATTCTTTGGCCGCGTCAGTCGGTTCGCGACGAATCGACCTACCGCCCCTCTGATCTACTACCAGGGTCAGTTCGGCGCCTTTTCGAGAGCGACTCGTTCGGAGGCGCAAAATGCTGAACAGGGATGAGCGTGAAGAAGCAATAGGCGGCAGAACCGGCTGCATCATTGATATCGAGACGACGTTGGTTGATCTCCCTTTTGTCCGTCTCCAGCGGTTCGCGCGGTTTGAGACCAGAACCCAGTCAACCCTGATGATCCGCATACGGGACAGTCTGGGGCAGGAAGGCATCGGCGAAACAGTAGTTCCCGGCGGACCATGGTGGTCGGGGGACAGTATAGAGTCACTAAAGTCACTGATCGACATTCATCTCGCACCAGCCGTCATTGGGCTTGACCCCAGCAAGATTTCGGTAATTCTGATGGTGCTTCAGAAAACGGCGCCAGGGGCGAACTTTGCGATAGCCGGCATAGAAATGGCCTGTCTTGACTTGTATGCCCGTGCGCTCGACGTGCCAGTTTCGTCACTTTTCGGGGGGCAGTTGCACGAAGAAATTCCCACTGTGTGGCCTCTCGCCTCGGGCAACCACGAGACGGATCTGACAGAGATTGGTGAAAAACTCGAGACAGGGAAGTCTAGCGGCTTCAAGATCAAGCTTGGAAGGCTGTCTCTCGAAGAAGATATCGATCGTGTGGCGCTTCTCACCGATGCGATCGCCGGACGAGGGAGGGTCATTCTCGACCCCAATGAAGTCTGGGACGAAACGCAAGCGCATCATGCATTGGTTCGATTGGGAAGACTGTCGATCGATTTGATCGAGCAGCCTGTTTCACGGTATCAACCTGAAGCGCTCGCCGCCCTTAGCCGGTCGACGCCCGTACCCCTAATGGTCGATGAAGGAGCATGTACGCCAGAACAGGTTTTTCGCCTGGCAAAGATGCGGGCCGCACAGGTCTTGTCGCTCAAACTCATGAAAGCTGGCGGACTTACGCAATCGCGAAAGATGGCGGACATTGCATCGGCTGCAGGTATGCTGCTTTATATGGGAACGTTTCTCGAAACTTCTCTGGGCACCGCTGCAGGTCTACATATCGCATCGACTTTTCCACATTTACGGTTCGGCAGCGAGTTGTTCGGGCCGCAACTGCTCGCAGTCGACGTCACGCAGTCACCGATCGAGTATGTGAACGGATGTGCCCGAGTCCCCGCGGGTCCGGGTTTGGGCGTCAGTATTGATGAGGATGTGGTGCGTGAATACAAACGAAGATAGCCGGGCTTCAAACATGAATGGCTCCATGTGAACTGTCGATCTCCGACCTGAAGAGATTGGTTATACGGCTTGTTGTTGTAAACCGGTTCAACCAGCTGGTCTGCGGCCGTGCCATGCGTTATCCAGAAGCGTGACCAGAGCGCTCCGTTCAAGTTCGCGTGGATTGGCGAATGATTGTTCGAGAGTGATTTCGACGGCCCGAGCGATCCCGTCTTCCGGCATGCCCAGATCCTCAAGCGCCGTTGGCAGTCCTGCGTGTCGGACAAGGTTATACAATGCATCCGTCGGTGATATCGAACCGGTCGCTTTGCGCAAGTCCGAGATAACGTTCGAAATGGCCGGTGCGTTGTAGGCCAGCGCATGTGGCAGCACGATGGCATGAGTTTCGGCGTGAGGCAGATCGAACGATCCGCCCAAGATGTGGCACAGCTTGTGATGCAGGGCGACACCGCCTGATCCCAGGCACATCCCACAAATCCAGGCACCGTAAAGCGCATCGGTTCTTGCGTCAGGATCGGTAGGTTTCGACAGCAGTTTCGGCAAGGACGAAAAGATACTGGTGAAGCCTTCGTGAGCCATCATGGAAAGCAAAGGATTGCCGTGTGCGGAATAAAGGGCCTCCACCGCGTGGGCCATAGCATTCATGGCGCTGGCGACTGTCATGCGCAGGGGCAGTTCGAGCGTATAATTGACGTCGTAGATGACAGTCTCCGGCAGAGCGTCGAGATCGCGCAACGTCATTTTTTGACCGGATTCGGTTTGCCCGACTATCGGCGTCATCTCTGATCCCGCATAACTGGTCGGCAATGCCAACTGGGGTGAACCGGTACGCAAGGCGATGGCTTTACCAAGTCCTATCGCCGAGCCGCCGCCGAATGAGACGACCCCGTCTGCGCCAGTTTGAGAATACATCCTCATCGCGCTTTGCGTGACTTCGATCGGCGTATGCATCGTAGCCCCTGAGAATACACCCGCGCTCGCATCTCCCATAAGTTCAACCAATTCAGATGCCGTTTCCTTGCGCGAAGGTGTGCAGAGAACGAGCGCCTTGCTCACACCCAGAGCGGCAATTTCGTGTGGTAAACGCTTTGTTGTGTTGGATCCGAACAACACCCTGGCCGGTAGTCCTGTATACGTGAAGTTTTTCATTTCCGTTCTAGCTATCCCCATGACGGCCTACATCATTGCACGAAGTCGACGCAGACACAGTAGCGGCAGGGTGTGCAGGTGATGCAACTTCCGTATCGATCAGACGACATTACATATCTGCGATACGTTTTATGTATTGCCCCAAAAGTCCATTGAGCTTGGTGCGTGTGATAGTTTCTCGCGCAACACTGTTTCGGGCGCTAACCATGGAGCAATCGATGACCATCGGCCCCCTGCCGCGTATGACACCGAAGACGATCGGGACGATGATTGTTCATGCGTTAGTCGACTCGGTTGGCCCGGTCCGCCTGCCTGGCGATCTGCTTTTAAACCTTCCCAAGGAATGCCTACAAAGAAATTCCGACTGGCTGCAGCCGGATTACATTCAACCCAATACAGGCCTTATGATTATGGCCTACACATCATTTCTAATTAGAATCGATGGCGTAAGTATCCTGATCGATTGTGCAGTGGGAGAGGATGCGAATTTCCCTTCACGACCAGACTGGCATTTCGGCAAATCGAACTGGCTTAATCACCTCGGTCAGGCAGGTATCGGGGTTGAAGATATCGATATTGTCCTCCTGACACATCTGCATGCAGATCACACTGGTTGGCTGACTCGAAAAACGTTGAGCGGATGGATTCCGAGTTTTCCCGAAGCACGACATCTGACTAGCAAGAAGGAACTGCAGTTCTGGCCTGAGAAAGCAACAGATTTTCCATTCATGTCGACCTCCGTAGGGGATAACGTGGTTCCACTGCTGGAGGCGGGACACTTCGAGACCGTGGAAGCAGGTTCGGAATTAGCGCCCGGACTTTTTGTTGTCGACCTCGCTGGACACTCGCCAGGCATGATCGGCCTCGAGTACCGTAAAAGCGGAAGGATCGTGGCAGCCTTCTGTGCCGACCTGATGCATCACCCGATGCAGATGGCGGCGCCGCAATGTGCGACGGTCTTTTGCCATGACCCCGCATCGGCAGTCTCCGTACGCAAGCGAAAACTGGCTGAATATGCAGCCAACGGGACACTAGTTTTCTGCAATCACTTTCCTGGCGAATGCGCCGGGCAAGCTATCAAACAGTGTGATGGTTACCGGTTCCTTCCCGTTGTCTAAGACCTCCCTTCATTGGCCTTGCCAGGCTTGATCAAAACGGGCCTGGTGGGATGTAATCCGGCGAAGCCCTTGGTAGAAACCGAACGCTATTCCGGTAGTAGAGTCATCACCCGATGCACCTCTCCAAGCCCTTCGTTCTTTGTTGCCACAAGTGCCTGATATGCACCCCAATCGATGCGAGCTAGTTCTCCAACTACAAGTTTGCCGAATTCGTCCAACTGTTTCTGCACTTCGTCAGAATCTACTCCTGCCGTGGACAAGCGGGTACAAACAGTTGTGATCGTCCTTTTCCAGTAGGCGGCTCGCGCCTTGTCGGTTCTTTGGTTAGCGAAGATGGTGGCGACCCTTCTCGCTTCTCCGACACGGGCAGATGCAGGGAACGGAATAACCCTTGCGGAATTTTGTCTGTCGAAGAACTCAAGCTGTTTTTCGCTCATAACTCACCTCGCGTTCCCGTGACTCTGTAAAGGAAGTCAGAGCCGATATGTTCTGTTCTTCTGCCCTAACACAACTACCTCTTTCATAAGCCGAACCCTCACTTGTTATACTCACTGAGTTTATACTCACTTGTTTAACGGACAGGTTTGGGGGGACAGAAGGGACAGGGTTGGGGGTACTAGACCCCCCAAGGTTGTCCCCTCTGATTTCGCTGTCCGTCAGGCTGTCTTCATCGGTAGATTGGAATTGTTTCTTGTAAATTCCGACTGCGAGCTTGAGTTCTTTGAGCATAGCGATGACCCGATCGTCGACCGGAACATACCGGTACGGTTTTTTGAAGCCTGTTCGGACACGCACAAAATAGATTGGCCCGTCGGGTACCGTCTTGTCCCAATGTTTGAGGCTGTTCACATTGAAACAGTGGCCTTTCAAGCCGCGCTCGACGGTCTTCTCGTCACACCCCAGATCGATTGCAAGTCTATTCATACTCGGAACACAAGGCTGGTCATGCGAAGTGAACTCAAGCAGGGCGCACATTACCTCGCATGAGGAAGCGCTCACCTCGGGATCAAAGCGCATCGCCTTCATCATCTCAAACTTGCGGTTTGCATGTTCTGTCTTTTTGTTGCGCTCCATCATCATCCGCCTGTCATGCTGTAGCGCGAAGCCTGTCGGGCAAAGCTGCCGAAATAGTGCGTCTCTGCAGCACACCGGGCGGCGACAGCGTCAGCAATGCATTCGAATTGGCCAAGATGGTGTACCTTTCCATTGTAACCGATATCGGCCTGCCATCTACCGTTTCTGGTTGGAGACACGCCGATTAGTCCTGACTTGCTGTTCTTATGAGCCCGCTTATTAAACGCGTTCTGCTGATAACTGGCTTCGCGAAGATTACACCAACGGTTATCTGAACGACGACCGTTGATGTGGTCGAGGAGTAAGTTTGGCCAACTACCGGTTTGCAGCAGCCAGCAAACACGATGCGCTCGATAGAATATTCTATCCACTTGTACCTGCAGGTATCCGTTGACTGGAGTTCCTGCCGTAGTTCCGGCAACAACTCCAGGGCGTGATTTCCGCCAAGTGAGAATTCCTGTTTCGGGATCGTATTCGAGCACTTCGTTCGCACGCTCGTAGGTCAATGGAGGGTTTTGTCGGATCGTCATGACGTACCTCCCCCGCGATTGGTGCGGTATCGCTTTGGAAGGCGATCAAAAGCAGAATGCCGGGCGCCCCATTGGATCGACATAGTTTCGACCGGGCGGTATTGGCCCGAGACGTATCGGAGGAAAACGGCGCTGCCACTCTTGCACCCCATGGCGACTAAAGCTTTGCACGCGTCATGATGAGGATCAGCCGCTTCTGTCACGATTCGCTGCCTTCCAGCGTCGACGTTGAAGCAATTGGGCTTGGCGGATTGAGTGACAACAAGATTGATTCTGGTCATCGCGCCAGCCCTCCCTCGATGCGATCGGGAAGGCAGTCCAATTCAGGTGGCGCAGTTTCGCCCGTACAGGCGGACCAGATGCCGATCAAGGCAGCGCTGGTTCGGCAATAGCCAAAACCCCGCCATTCACGTCCTCGACCGGTCTTCTTCGCCTTCTGGATCACCCATTGAATACCGTCGCGGCATTCGATGACGCGATACCTGCCATTCTGGTACAGGACAGGCGTGTAATCGTCGGCGCTTTCTTTTCGGACGGTGTAGTTCATGACTGCTCACCTCCGAGGTTCGCGAGGCGGGCAACCAGTCGAGCACGAACTCCCGGCAAGCCGTAACGCTGACGGATACGAGCTTCTGCTAGACGCAGTGCTGTGGATGTTGTATTTAAGTCGGTATCGAATTGCCTTGAAACAACTTCGAGCTTACCGGCCCGGTCCGCATTGCCCTGCGGTGCCGGGTCTTTTGCAAGAGATGTCATACGAACACCTCACGCCGCTGTATTCAGGTTGTTGAGCCATGTCTCTGCGTCGGAACGACGGACGAGCGTCTTCTTACCGATCTTGCAGATTGGGATGTCTCCGGTGGAGACGAGTTCATAGAATTTGGTTCTGGAGATGCGCGCCCAGTCGAGGAATTCCTTGACGGTGAATGCGCCTGTGCTGGTGTTCGTCATTTGGGGTTACCGTCCTTTCAAATCAGTGACGGTTCCCCATTATTAGCATGATTAGCGCTAAAACCATCGCAGCTGTGAAAGTGGCGCATGGTTTAGTGCAAGGTTTTCTGTGCAAGGGTTATTCGCGGTTCTTAGGTGCTCCAGGTTTACTCCATTCTGTAGCTCCGTGCTGTTCAATGATCTCCTTCCAGATTTTCAAAAAGAACCTCTCGCTGACATTGAAGTCCTCCAATGCCAGTTCCTTCAGATCATCTTTTTTGTGTGTTTTCTTGAGCGGACTCGATCCAATGATATCACCAAGCCAATCTCTGCATTTTGTTTCGTCTGCGATTGTTTTTTTGGGTTTTCGGTCGAAAGCGTTTCGGAGCGCTTTTCCATCTATTCTGATTCCAGTCCAACGAGGTTCCACCAACCACTGTGGACTATCTGGATCAAACAGAGTGAGTTGCGCTGAAAAGCCTCCATTCTCCACAGGGACAAACTCTATGCGGTGACCATCCTGAGTTTCTTCAGCTCGATAAGCTGCCTCCCAAACAACCCTTGGGATTTCTTCTCTCAGTCGTGTTTTCGTATCCAGGCCTGTGGCTACAAGAAGCCCTTTGAAAAGGTGCAAGTACAGTTCGCTAGCCCAATTGTCATCGAATATTCGATCGGCGATCTCGGAGTGTAACACTTTCCCCTTTGCCCCGACCCAAACCGTTGCATCAAGCAGATCGTAGTATTCCGCGTCTGTTTCGTATGCCCAGTACTGATCTGAATTTGGAGAACGATAGACATCGAATCGCTTGGAATTTTTAGCCATGTAGCGACACCACCTTCCCGGATTGCCTGCCGCTGCAATGGTCGGCCCATGCCTCCATGAGCTTCCGCCGCTTCTCCAGTGCGTCACTGCGGCGATAAGCCAACTCGGTTTCATCGCCGACCCTATGAGACAGAGCCTGCTCGGCTATCTCACGTGGAAACGATGTCTTGTCGCCAGCCCAGTCTCGAAAAGAGGAACGAAAGCCGTGTGGTGAAGCGCCCGTGATCTTCATTCGCTTCATCAGCATTTCCATAGCCATGTTGGACAATGGCTTTGCGGACCGCTGGCCGGGAAAAACATATTGCGATACCCGAGCCTCGTAGAGCGGCATCAGGATTTCGAGGGCTTGATCCGTCAGCGGGACTCGGTGGTCACGTTTGGCCTTCATTCGTTCTGCGGGAATGGTCCATAAGCGGGACTCGAAATCTATTTCGTCCCAAGTGCCTTTAAGAACCTCCCCGGTTCTTGCCGCTGTCAGAATAAGAAACTGCAATGCTCGTGCTGCCATTGCATCAGAAGACTCCAGAGCTTCGAAGAATTCGGGCACGTCCTGATATGGCATCGCCGGATGATGCCCTTTGGAAAGCCGCTGCCGCTTGGGTAGCATATTTGAGAGATGGCCCCGCCACCGAGCTGGATTCTCAATCGAGCGCCATCCGTGTGCTGAAGCGTAATCCAGAACGGCTTCCAGCCTCATTCTTGCCTTGGCCGCAGTCTCGGGCTTGGATGTCCAAACGGGTTTGAGCAATTTCAGGACGTGCGAGGTGTCGATCTCCGAAACAGGAACACGCCTGATCGACTTACTGAATTGTGTCAGCGTGTGCTGCCATTGCCAACGTGTTTTTTCGTTGGACCAGTTCCCATACTTGGCAACCAGGAATTCATCGGCAACATCACCAAATGTTCGCCCCGTCTCCCGGTCGCGGTCTCGTTCGGTTTTAGGATTACGCTTTGCAGTGAGATGACGCCTGGCTTCAAAAGCTGCATCGCGGGCAGCAGCAAGCGAAACGGTCGGATAAGGACCAAGTCCCATTTCATTCTCGGTGCCATTCCTGACCCAACGAAACACCCAAGATTTGGACAATGTGGGAGAGACGCGCAGATAGAGCCCGCCACCATCCGAATAGCGACCCTTTTTGCTGATGTTTTTAACTTCAACCGCTGAAAGTTTGTTTGTCGACCGAGCCAAAGAGATTTCCCACTATGATTCCCACTTTGAAGTGGGAATGGTAGCGCACAATGGCGCACAATGAAACACACGTCATCGGTATTTATACTGTAAAATCATAAAGCTGATGAACAATAGCGCACAGACACGCACTGGGGTTTGTCTCTGACAAGCGGCACCACCATCCCCAAAAAGATTGAATTGACGCGCCTTTCCGGACGCCGCGGCAAATTTTTCCAGTCAGACGCGACTGTGCATCCATTCCTGCTGAGGCGCTCGATGGAACCGATTCGGCCGCGCCGCATTGAGATAGAGCGCCGCAACCACGTATTGAAGACAATCACCCATGAATTCCCCATCGACAGAGGCAAGTCATCCTCCGCGTGGCCGTATGGCTTCATCACCCGGCGTCATACCGGCGAGAGGATGGAAAGACATACTCTTACGCGTTTACAGCGAACTCGTCGAAGACCGCTTGATGCTTATCGCAGCGGGGATCACGTTCTACCTGCTGCTCGCCCTCGTGCCGGCGCTGACGGCGCTGGTTTCGATATTCAGCCTTTTCTCGGATCCGCAATCGCTTCGCGAATTTACGCTTTTCTTCAACGGCGTCGTTCCAACCGCGGCGCTGGACATCATCGACGAACAACTTAACCGGCTGACGTCCCACAATGAATCGGCTTTGAGTTTCGCCTTTGCCGTGTCCGTGGGACTGGCGCTCTGGAGCACCAATTCCGGCATGAAGGCGCTTTTCGACGGGGTGAACGTCGCCTACGACGAAACGGAAAGCAGAAGCTTCATCAAATACACGTTGACGTCGATGACCTTCACATTCGGTCTCGTCGCCGGGTTGATCGCATCCATAGCCCTGCTTGGACTGCTGCCGCTGGGTCTCGAATATGTGGGGCTGCAGAAGGGCGCGGATCTGGCGATCCGCATCGCCGGGCTCCTGGTCGTTCTGGTTTTGATGTCGATTTCCATTTCGATGCTTTACCGCTGGGGACCGAGCCGGGCGGACGCCCAGTGGAAGTGGATCACTCCGGGAATGATCGTCTCCATGATCGGGATCACGATCGTGTCCCTGGCGTTCTCGTTCTACGTCGCCAATTTCGGCTCCTACGACGCCACCTACGGGTCGCTCGGCGCCATCATCGGCTTCATGACCTGGATATGGATTTCAACGATCGTGCTGCTGGTCGGCGCAGAGCTCAACGCCGAGGTCGAGCACCAGACGCTCGTCGATTCAACGACAGGCGCCGAGCAGCCGATGGGCGAAAGAGGCGCGGTCGTGGCGGACACAGTCGGCGTGTCGGCAAACGGCACAACGCCTTCGTATCAGCAGTTCGAGGTTCCGCCGGCTAGGGAAAGCGGGAGCGATGGACCCCGAAAGGGCATTTCGACCAACCAGTTGCTGTTCGCCTATCTGGTTCTCGGAGCCTGGTGGCTCTCCAGCCGCAAGGACTGACAGTCTCTTCATCAGCCTGTTCGAAATGGACGTTCAGACCCTGGCTGTCCAAGTGAGCAGGCTCAATACGGATTTTTCGCCTTCCGGTCCTCCGAAAGCGATTGCTGACGCCGCGCAACCAGCAACTCGATCGCATCGGCCAGATGTTCCTCGGCGATGTTGTAGTCGCCGCGCGCGACGCGGATCCTGTGCGCCTCGATCATCACATCGGCGTGGCTACAGCCGAAAGGCGGTTCGAACCGGTAGGACGCGAGCTCGATCAGAAGTCCCAGCGGATCCTCGAAATAGATCGAATCCATGAACCCGCGATCCTTCGGGCCTGAATGCTTTATGCCGCGCTCGTCCAGCCGCTGAACAGCCTGGCGGAAGGTCGCCTGGCTGACAGAGAACGCCAGATGATGCACGACGCCTTGCCCGGTCGAGGTCCGCGACCGATCGGGCTTGCGGGCCTCGTTGGTGAACACGGTGAGGAGGCGGCCGTCGCCCGGATCGAAATAAAGATGGCTCTCGCCCGGATTGTCGAGATTGGGCTGTTCGAAGACAAATGGCATGCCCAGCACGCCTTCCCAGAAATCGATCGACGTCTGTCGATCCGCGCCCACCAGGGTAAGGTGATGGACTCCCTGGCTCTGCAGCTTTCGCAAACGACCGGTTTTCGACATTGACGCCTCCCTGCTTCGCGCCGGCCAGCAACCGGCTTTCGTCGGTCAACTATAGCCGGGCGGGCGCAAGGCAACAGGCTTCATCGGATAAAAACCATGGTCCTATCGAACACACCGGAACTCCCTGTCCTGCGCTACGGAAAATCCGCAGTTCTCTTCCATCCTGTGGCGTTTGAAGGCTACACAGGGCGCCAGTTCACCGCTGGCGGACGTCAATCGAATTGAAATTGCCGCTTGCCCCGCTATTCTTGACTGAGAGCCAGGGTGGAGATTTTTCAAAATGCGGATCCTGTTTACAGGCGGAGCAGGCAAGGCCGGCCGTCACGTGATTCCATATCTGCTTGCGCAGGGCCATGTCGTATTGAATGTCGATCTGCTGCCGCTGGCCCATCCCGATGTTGAAAACCGGCTGGCGGACATCACCGACGCCGGCCAAATATTCGACGCCCTTTCAAGCTACGCAAGTCTCGGCGAACTGGACGCGGGCGCGGGCGTACCGAAATTTGACGCCGTTGTTCACTTCGCGGCAGTGCCGCGCATCCTGATCAGGCCCGACAATGAATGCTACCGCGTCAACACGATCGGAACATACAACGTCATCGACGCCGCCGTGAAACTCGGCGTTCGCAAGATCGTCTTCGCGTCCTCCGAAACTACCTACGGCGTGTGCTTTGCCGATGGAGAACGGAAACCGGAATACCTGCCGATCGACGAGGAGCATCCGACCACGCCCGAGGACAGTTACGCCATGTCCAAGGTCGTCAACGAAGTGACTGCGCGCAGTTTCCAGCGAAGATCCGGTTTCGACATATACGGGTTGCGGATAAACAATGTGATCGAACCGCATGAATACGAGCAGAATTTTCCCGCCTATCTGGAGAACCCGGCTCTCAGGCGGCGAAACATATTCGCCTATATCGACGCGCGGGATCTGGGCCAGATGGTGGACCGGTGCCTGAAGACGGACGGATTGGGTTTCCAGATATTCAACGTCTCGAACGACGATCATTCCGTCTCCCTGACGACGGGCGAGATCATCGAAAGGTTCTATCAGGGCGTGCCCCTGAAACGGGAAATGGGTAAAGACGAGACGTTCTATGCGAACGCCAAAGCCCGGGATCTGCTGGGCTTCTCCCCCGAACACAGCTGGCGCGCCTGTCTGAACAGATAAAGCGCCGACACTGGCGCTCTCATTCAAATACACCTAGGATTGTCCGGCGAAATCAGCAATCGGGGAGACGGGAGAATGGATCAGGACGCAGACCATCGGTCCTACCTGCTCGGCGACACAGAAAGCGCCGTCTACCGTTACCGCCTCTTCAACAGGGTGCATGAACCTGCAACACGCGACCGAATGGCGACCCTCAACATCGCGCCGGACGCGCATGTGCTGGAAGTCGGCTGCGGCATTGGCGAAACCGCCTGTCTGTTCGCTACAGAGCTTGTGCCTGCTGGACATGTGGTCGCCTTCGACCGGGCGCCCGAACTGGTCGAGACAGCGAGACAGACAGCTTTGGAACGCGGGATCGACAATATCACCTTTGTCTGCTCCGACGCCGCTGAGTTCGATTTCGGATCGGAACGGTTCGATCTCGCACACACCCGTTTTGTCCTCTCCTACCTGAATGGCGCCGCCGAGATCGTTGGCAAGATATTCGGCGCAATGAAAAAGGGCGGTCTGTTTTTCGGCGAGGAGATCGTTCAAAGCTACGTTCTTGTCGGCGAGACCGCTGCCTATGAACCCTTTTGCAAATGGTTCGGGCAGCTGATCGAGGCCGGCGGCGGACAGGCCGACTACGGTCTCAGGCAATTGCCCGCGGACGTACTTGCATCGGGGTTCACGGATATGCGGGCGACCGCCCAATGGCCACTCGAGGATCAGTCGTTAATCGTGGAGATGGTTGGTCTCGCGCTTGCTAGCGAAATGAAACACAACCTGACGAGGCTCGGTATAGCAAGCGAAGCGGAGATCGACGCGGCGGTCGCTGCGCTGAACGCAACCCACCGTAATTTCACCGTAAGCCCGGCCATGGTGGCGCAGATCATCGGTCGGAAGCCCTGAATCAAGCGGCTCGCACTCAACTATTGCCGGGAGGACACCGGGCGACAGGCATTCTTTTTTAGAAAGATCCGCCTAGCGCACGCATCTGACCTCCTGGTCCGGAGGCACGGAAAATTTGCCGTTCTCGTCCATTGTGTAGCCCTTGAGGGCCATGCAGGAGGCCAGTTCACCACAGGACGGACCGCTGTAAACATTCAGACCGCCGCCATACAGCCCGTAACCGCCATAGGAGTTCGTGATGGTCTTGACTTCCCTGAGGCACTGATAGCGAGCCTCCAGGAACTGTCGCTGGGTGCCAGGCCCGCTATAGGTCGACGGCACGCATGACGTAAGCACGACAACCGCCGTCACGCCGACAATGACATTGATTATGGTCTTCACGGCAGACTCCATATCTGCAACCGATACCAGACACATCTCACAATTTGCGGTCGGTTTCAATTTTTCATGACTGGTTGACGCAGGTTTTCCAACAAGGTGGCAAGTTGACCGGCTTTCACCGATATTCTCTCTGAAACATGTGGCAGGGCCGACTTCAGTCTGCGCGCTTGGCCGGAGGCGGAACTGTCTGTAGACAGGAGGGAAGCGATCCGCATGGGAGGCCTGAAGTCATGACTGTCGCCGTCACCGAACCGCTCGCATCCTTCGTGGCCGACCTTCGCTACGATGATCTACCGGGCGAATGCACCGATAGAGCAAAGCATCTGCTGCTCGATCTGGTCGGCTCCATCGTCCGGGCCGGCAGGGAAGCCGATTCCACGCCTACCCTGAAAGCAACGCTGGCGACGGTTGGTCTCGACAGTCCAGGCGCAGCTTCCGTCGTCGGACAGGACTGGATGCTTGCGCCCCCCATAGCCGCCCTCGTCAACGGGATGCTTGGCCATTCGCTTGATTTCGACGACACCCATGCGGCAAGTTCGCTCCACCCTTCAGCGCCTGTCGTTCCGGCCGCGCTTGCTGTGGCCGAGCAGACCGGCGCCAGCGGGCGAGACGTCTTAACTGCAATTATAGCCGGCTATGAAGTCGCCTGCCGGCTTGGCAATGCGCTCGACCCAACCTCTCACTACGCGCGCGGCTTTCACCCGACGGCGACCGCCGGAACCTTCGGCGCCGCGGCGGCCGCCGGCAAGCTCTACGGCCTCGACGCCGCGGGCGTCGCTGCGGCCTTCGGCGTTGCAGGCAGTCAGGCCGCCGGTTCGCTGCAGTTTCTCGCCAACGGCGCCTGGAACAAGCGATGGCAGGTCGGCGAAGCAGCCATGAACGGCGTGCTTGCCGCGGCGCTCGCCAAAAACGGTTTTGTTGCATCCACCGAACCGATCGAAGGCGGAGCCGGCTTGCTGAAGGGGTACACGGACGATCCGCACCCCGAAAAGGCCGTAGCAGACCTCGGAACCGTGTGGGAGACCATGCATATCGGCATGAAACCGTATCCAAGTTGCCGCTACACCCATGCGGCCCTTGACGCGCTTGCGCAACTGCGCGAGACCGAGGCGCTGAACGCATACGATTTCGAGCAAGTCACGATCGGCCTCCATCGCAACGGCATCACTTTGACGGCCGATTCTCTGCCGGAAAAGCGGCGGGTGCGCAGCATCGTCGCCGGACAGTTCTCCATGCCGTTCACGGCCGCCGTCATGATAGACCAGGGCCGTTTTGGCTGGGACGACTATCGCCGCATCGGCGACCCTGCGCTCGACGCCATATCGGACCGGATCGACGTTCGGCGCGACGAGAGCCTGGAAGGTCTCGACCATCCCTTCGGCGCGACGGTCAGCGCAGCGACGTCGAAAGGTCGTTTCGACTTCAGGGTTGAGGATCCTCCCGGCGAACCGAAGACTTTTCCGGACACCGCCGGGTTACGGGCCAAGTTCATGAGTCTCGCCGAACCGGTGCTCGGCGGGGGCGCCGCGCGGCTTGCTGACGACATTCTGTCGCTCGACGGCCGCAATTCGCTCTCCGGCGGGCTGTAGGCGACAACCTCACGGGTCCAATCAGGACCGACCCAGGCGCATGCGGCGGAAGAGGTCGTCCCGCAGGACATACTGGTGGTACAGAGCCGCAGCGACATGGGCGACGAGCAACGCCAGCAGGGCGAAGGCGCCGGCGCCGTGCGGACCGCGCGGCGGAAACTGGTCGAAATCAGGCAACGGACCCGAGACCAGGCCGAACAGCACTGGCCCTGCGCCGGACAGAACCATCATGCCGACGCCGCTCGCCAGCATACCGAGCGGGATAATGACGAGAAGGATGTGAACGGCGCGTGAAATGGCGCCCTTCACGCCCTCCGTATTCGGCGCCGCATCGGGTTTCTTGTCGGCCAGCCACCACCAACCGATGCGGACCAGAGTCAAAAGGCCAGCGGCAAGACCGCACGCGACGTGGACGCGAAGCGCGGCATAAGCGTTTGGTCCGATCTGATCGGCGGCGAAGCCCGAAGCCAGCGCGATTATAATGCACAGGGCGATTGACCAGTGCAGCGCGATGGCTACTGCGCCATAGGCGGCGGGCGTACTCTTGATCGTCATTATCGTTCTCCTGACCGGCGCCCATACTGGCGGCGCTCCCATTAACATAGCATGCTATATATCATTGCATAGCGTGCTATACAAGAGTAGCTGAGACGGTATGGAATTCGACAAGTCCAAATCGGCCGGTTATCTGACCAACCATCTTGCGCGGCTGTTCGCATCCGAATTGCAAAACGCAATTCGTCATCTGGAGATCGCGCCGGCGCAGTTCATGACGCTGCTGGAGCTGTGGCGCGAGGACGGCCAGACCCAGAAAGCACTGGTGAAGAAGCTGGATGTCGAACAGGCGACAATGGCCAATACGCTGACGCGCATGGAGCGCGACGGTCTGATCCGGCGCAAACCCAACCCGGCCGACGCGCGCTCGCAGCAGATCTGGCTGACGCAGAAGGCAAAGAAGCTGGAGGGACCGGCGACTGAAGCGGCGGGGTCGATCAATAATATTGCGCTTGCCGATCTGTCGGAAACGGAGAGGACGCAATTTCTCGACCTGATGCGCCGCGTTATCGCCACGCTGCAACCGGAGACCCGCGATGCCTGACGAAAACAATCGCGCGCCGATCACGGCGCTGCTTCCGCAAGGAGGCGGACACCAGTTCGTCCTTTCCGGAGACAGCTGTTCAGGGGTTCCCGACGCGCCGCACGAACAAACGCTGGCGCGGGTCAATCGCGTCGTCTCGCGCATCGCCCCAAAGCCGGACTTCATCATCTATCCTGGCGACGAGGTCATGGGACTGACAAGCGACGAGGCGGAGTTGCGCCGGCAATGGGCCTATTTCCTGGACACGGAAATGGCGTGGCTCGATGCTGACATACCGGTCTATCACTCGACCGGAAACCACACGACCTACAGCACAATGAGCGAACAGGTCTTCGCCGACGTGCTGTCTCACCTGCCGCGCAACGGCGCCGCCGGCCAGCACGGCCTCAGCTATTTTATACGGCGCGACGATCTTCTGATCGTCTTCGTCCACACGTTGTCGCAGGCGATGGGCGGCGAAGGCCATTTGGAAACGGCCTGGCTGGACGCGACGCTCGCGGAAAATGACGACGCGCGCTGGAAACTCGTCGTCGGCCATCATCCTGCCTTTCCGGCCAATGGCTTTGAAGGCCCCCATCAGCGCACCATCGGCGAGGATTATGTCGAAGCGTTCTGGAACATCCTGAAGCGACACGACGTCTTCGCCTATCTGTGCAGCCATTTGCTGTTGTTCGACGTGCAGGTCCACGACGGAATTCTGCAGATCCTGACCGCCGGCTCGGGCACCGCCCGCCGCATGCCGGAGGGAATCGAATATCTGCATTGCGTCCAGGCCGCGCTCGACAACGACGGATTGCGATACCAGGTGATTGACGACGAAGGCCGGATTCGCGAAAGGCTCACCTGGCCGCTTCGGCTTCCGCCATATGACGAATGGATGCTGCTGTCGAAAGGCAAGACGGCCGCGCCGCTACAGGGATATCAGGACGCGGCCGCCACAACGCCTGCGATCCTGAGCTTGCATTTCCGCGGACGCGCTGCGGAAACCGGCGGACCAAAGCAGACGTTCCTTGCAGCACTGGACTCGGCGACGGGAACGGAACCGGTCTGGATCGGGCTTACCGGCAAACGTCAGCAACTGACGGTTATCCTGCAGCCTTATCCGAATAACAGTCCGCATTACTGGTTTGGCCCGGACATAGGTCCGGGTTCAGAGTTCGACCTGCAATTGCTGCTTCACGGAGGCATGGGCCCGGGCGGGCTCCTGTGGAGGCAGGGCGACGACGCCAGGTGGTCTTCGCTCAAGCACCGATCCGCCACTGGGGTTGAAGTGATCAACTGGCCGGACAACTGGCATATCGGCCACGGAATGGAAGACGAAGACAGGCCTTTCGCCGGCAGAGAACTCGCTATACGCTGTCATTTCCAGAATCAGGAAGGCGCTGTCACGCCATGAGCATCGAATATCTCGTCACCTCTCTTGTCGTCGTCCTGCTGCCCGGCACGGGCGTCCTCTATACGCTCGCCGTCGGCCTCGGCCGCGGGTTCCGGCCAAGCGTCATCGCGGCCTTCGGCTGCACGCTGGGGATCGTGCCGCACATGCTGGCGAGTATCGTGGGCCTCGCCGCCATCCTTCACGCCAGCGCGCTGGCCTTTCAGGTCGTCAAATATCTCGGCGTCATCTATCTGTTTTACATGGCGTGGAACATCGTGCGGGAGGGCGGCGCGCTGCAGGTCTCGGCCGATCGCCAGCAGATCCCCGCCTTGCGCATCATCCGCAACGGCGTCCTGCTGAACGTGCTGAACCCGAAACTGTCGCTCTTCTTCCTCGCCTTCCTGCCGCAGTTCATTCCGCCGGGAACGCTTCATCCCACGCCTGTGCTTTTGTGGCTTGCGCTGATCTTCATGGCGCTGACATTCGTGATCTTTGTCTGCTACGGCGCCTGCGCTTCGCTCGCGCGAGACTATGTGATCGCCCGTCCGCGGGTAATGCTATGGCTGAGACGTTCCTTCGCGGCCTCTTTCGGACTGCTGGGACTACGACTGGCCCTCTCTGACAGGTAATAGCCCCAAGCCTATTTCGCGTCGTCACTCTTGCTGCTTCTGAGGCCATGCTGCTTGTTAGGCGAGACCCGCTCCATGTCCAGCGGACCTGCAAGCTCGCCAAGCACGATGAGAACGCGCCGCAGCATGCCGGTCTCGTCTCCCGGCATCCCTTCCTCGAGGGCGACGTCCTCCTCGGTCGCGTCATATTCCCACTGGCGGAGGATCGCGATCTTCTCCGCTTTCGAATAGTCCGGATGTCCTGGCACGTTTTCCGGCTCGCCGAAAACAGCCGCCGGATCGAGCAAGGCCGCTTTCATCCGATCTTCGCGTTCCGGTTTTTCTTCACTGCTGATCATGGCGACGCCGCCCTTTCAGGAAACCAATCTCAGGACAATAGCACGGAATCCGGCCTTTGCGGCACTGCTCAGAACAGCCCGATCTTGCGGAACAGCCATATTTCGAACAGGCCCATCACCACGAGGACCGCGCAAACGATGGCGAAAGCCCAGTGGTCGTTCAAGCCCGGCATGCCGCCGACATTGATGCCCAGCAGACCAGTCAGCAGACTGAGCGGCAGGAACAGAGCCGCCACGACAGAGAGCACCAGCATCTGGCGGTTCATGCGTTCCGCCCGATTGTCCATGACCTGGTCGTGCACAACCTGCGCCCTGTCGCGAATGGCGTCGAGTTCCTCGCCAAGCCGCATCATGCGTTCGGCCGCTTCACGAATGCGGCTGCGGTCCCGCAGGCTCAGCCATTCTATGTCCTCGATCTCCAGCGTCGACAGGGCGTCACGCTGGGGGAACATGTAACGGCGCAGAACGATGGCCGTCCGCCGGACGTTGGCCAGAAGCGGCCTTGAGACCTCGTCGATATCGTCGAGAACCTGTTCCTCGATATCGTCAATCTGTTCGTTGAGTTCAGAAACCGTCGGATCGATGCGATCCGCAAGCCGCAAGGCCAGCCGCGAAACAAGATCGCCGGGCGAGGTCGGCGCCCTCTCGGCTTCGATCGCTTCAATCAGATCGCGAATGGCGGCGAGCGGCCGCCAGCCAAGGCTGATCACATCGCTGTCCTCGATCCACAGCCTGATGTCGATCATGTCTTCCGGTTCTTCACCCGGATCAATATTGATGCCGCGCAGATTGAGGAGGACGCCGTTTTCATGGAGCGTGCAGCGCGGGCGTGTCTCCGCCGCTGTCAGCGCCTCGAAAACATGAAGGTCTATCCCGCATTTCCTCAACCACCGCAACGCCTTCTCGTTCATACGATTGAGATGCACCCAGGTGAATGCGCCCGGAGCGCTGGTATCGGCCTTATCAAGTTCGTCCAGCGTCAATCGTGTGCCGTGACCAGTCCCGTCGAACAGGAAAACCGTGCTGCCTGGCACTTCGGTTTTGCGTTTGGATGATTTTGCTTTGTCCGCCATGGGCGCCAATGTGGCTCGTAATCAACAGATTGTCATTGCGTTTTTACTGCAAACAAAAGAACCGATCGGCAAATCGACTCGTTTCTGGACGATGGCATAGAGCGCGACGGTCCGTCCATTCCGGAATGCAGCCGTCACGTGAGAAACCCGGATCCAATATCGATGACCCAATCCGCAACCCCTGCAAACCGTGATGAATCGGAAGCATTTTATAGCCGGCTTCCGGTTAATGACGCCTTCGACACAATGAGCCGGATAAAGAGCTATACGTCTCTGCCGACCGACTGGATTGTCGGCGTCGCAGATGTTGTCGGCTCAACCGGAGAAATCGAAAAAGGCCGCTACAAGGTTGTCAATACAGTCGGAGCCGCCGTCATTTCCGCGCTGATAAACGCCGCCGGCGCGCTGCGCTTCCCCTATGTCTTCGGGGGCGACGGCGCAGCCTTTGCGCTGCCGGCAAGTTATAAAGACAGCGCCGAGAAGGCGCTTTCCGCTGTTATCCGCTGGGCACAGGAAGAGTTCGATCTCGAAATGCGCGGCGCAGTCATTCCCGTGTCAACAATCCGGGACAACGGACTGGACGTCGCCGTCGCCCGCTATCGCGCCTCAAAGGGCGTGGACTATGCGATGTTTACTGGCGGCGGCATGGCTTGGGCGGATCGTCAGATGAAGGAAGGCAGCTTCCGACTTGAAGCCGCACCCGCCGGCGTGCGCCCTGACTTGACGGGGCTTTCCTGCCGATGGACACCGATCCGCGCGCAGAAGGGCAATATCCTTTCGCTGCTCGTGCTGCCAGAGAAAGACGCAGACGCCGAGGAATTGACCCGCCTCTATCGCGCTATCGTCGCAATCGAGGAAAGTCTGGAGCGCGCCGGACACCCCGTTCCCGAAAGCGGCCCCGGCTATCGCTGGCCGCCCGAAGGGCTCGATCTGGAGGTTGCCGCGACACGGGGAAAAACATCGTTTGCCATCCATAAGATAAAACTCCTCGCAGCGACCTTCATCGCGCTGGTCTTTTTCAAGACCGGCTGGAAAGCCGGCGCCTTCGATCCCAAGGAGTATGTCGAGATGACCGCCGCCAATGCGGATTTCCGCAAATTCGACGACGGACTCAAGATGACGATCGACTGCGACGCAGAAACCCAGGCGCGACTGATCGCGCTGCTTAACAAGGCCTCCGAGGCCGGCCTCATCCGATACGGCCTGTCCGAACAGCCGGAAGCGGTCATGACCTGCATCGTGCCTTCCGTGACCCGCAATGACCATGTGCATTTCGTGGACGGCGCCGGCGGCGGATATACGCGCGCCGCAAGCCTGATGAAAGCCAGGGCCGCAGTCGCCTTCTGATCGCGCCAAGTGCGTTGCCGTTTCGGCAATCACTATTGCGAAAAATAGTTCTTTATTCGAACACAACTCAGAGTCATTCTTTCCATTCGCCTGTCCGGCACGCCCGCATTCCGCAACATGACAGGCATTCAAAAAAGAGGTTGGAACATGAATGATCTGAAACTGAATCGTCGCAGCCTGCTCGTAGGAATGGGCGCAATCGGGGGATTGGCGACCGCGCAGAGCCTTATCAGCGTCTTGCCGGCGCAGGCAGCCGATCTGACCAAGGTGCGCATGCAGCTTGGCTGGCTGGCGTCCAACGGGATTCTGGGTGAAATCGTCGCCAAGACCAAAGGCTTCTACGAGGAAGAAGGCGTCGAACTCGAAGTCATTCCGGGCGGACCGAATGTCGATGGCGTTGGCGGCGTAGCAGCCGGCCGTTCCACCCTGGGCCAGACATCGTCAAGCCCCTCCGTCATGCTCGCGCGTTCGGCCGGCATCCCAATCAAGGCGTTCGCAGCCGGCTACCAGAAGCACCCTTTCACCTATTTCTCGCTCGAAGCAGATGCGATCCGCGAGCCCAAAGACATGGTTGGAAAGACGATCGCCACACAGCCGACCGCCTATATCCTGCTGCGGGCCCTTCTCGCCAAGAACGGCATTTCCGAAGACGACGTCACGATCGTCAACATGGGTTCGGACATGAACCAGCTGTTGACGGGTCAGGCGCAAGCCGTAACCGGTTGGCTGACCAACGCCAGCGCCCTGAAGGTTCTCGGCGACGACCGCGTCGACCTGATGCTCTGGGACACCGGCATCCAGCTTTACGCCAACGTCTATTTTGCAACAGACGACACGCTGGCCGACGACGCGGGAACGCTTGAAAGCTTCCTGCGCGGCTCCGCTCGCGGCTGGGGATACGCCAAAGAGCATCCGGAAGAAGCTGTAGACATGCTCGTCGCGGAATATCCGAACCTGGACAAGCCCAGCGAACTGGCGGCCGTCGAGGGTGTCATCGGCTTCAACTTCAATGACGTTACGGCCAAGGAAGGCTGGGGCGCCATGACCAAGGAAAACTGGCAGGAGCAGATCGAGACCTATGCGTCGCTTGACCAGTTCAAGGGCGATGTTCCGACTGTCGACGACGTGATGACGCTGGCGATCCTCGACGCCACGGCCGAGACCCGCAAGAAAGTCGGATAATCGTCATGGCGACCATGCACGCAGTCAAGGATGCTGTTTCCGCGGAAGCGGAAACAGCCTTCGCGGTGCGCGTCGACGGACTGGACGTAACCTTCGGTGAAGGCGAAACCGCCGTGACCGCGCTCCGGGATGTCAACGTCGACATCCCCGAAGGCGCACTGGTGACCATGCTCGGACCTTCCGGCTGCGGAAAGTCCACCCTGCTGCGTGCAATCGCCGATCTCGTCCCGGCCTCCCGGGGCGAAATCAAGGTGCATGAGCGCACGCCGGAAGAAGCCCGCAAAGCGCGCGATTTCGCATTCGTCTTCCAGGACGCAACGCTGTTGCCCTGGCGCAGCGCGATCGACAATGTGCGCCTTCCGCTGGAAGTCGGAAACCCAGGACCAGCCCATGCGGATCCCATGGAGCTGCTTGAACTGGTCGGCCTGAAGGGTCGCGAAAAAGCGCTTCCCGGCGAACTCTCCGGCGGCATGCGCCAGCGCGTCGCCATTGCAAGGGCGCTGGTCACACGGCCGCGCATCCTGCTGATGGACGAACCCTTCGGCGCTCTCGACGAGATTGCCCGCGACAATCTCAACGAAGAACTGTTGCGTATCTGGACCGAGACCGGGACGACGATCCTGTTCGTCACCCATTCAATTCCCGAAGCCGTGTTCCTGGGGCAAAAGGTGCTGTTGCTGGCCGCGCATCCCGGCCGCGTCAAGGAGTACATGACGGTGGATCTTCCCTATCCGCGCCAGCTGCCGGTTCGCGACACGGTGGAATTCATCAAGATCACCGCGCATCTGCGCAAGATGCTCGAGGAGTGCTGACAATGGCCGATATTGCACAAAGCCAGGCCAGCGCCAATGAACGCAAATCCGGCTCCGCCTGGCTGGCCAAAAGCGGCGACCGTCTGTTGCCGCTGCTCGCAGCCGTGGGCATGCTCGTTCTGTGGCAACTCATCATCTGGATATTTTCGATCCGGCCATTCATCATGCCGGGACCGATCGCAGTTCTCGGCGCTTTCATCGAAGACGGCCCAAAGCTCTGGCTCAATTTCTGGCTGACCTTTCTAGAAGCAGCGCTCGGGTTTATCTTCGGAAACCTGATTGCTATTCTGATGGCGGTCGCCTTTGTCCATAACCGCACGTCGGAACGGGCTTTTTTCCCGATCGCGGTGTTCATCAACACCATTCCCATTATCGCCGTCGCTCCGATCCTCGTTCTGATATTCGGAAACGGTTACTCCCCGAAGATCATCATCGCGGCGCTGATCTGTTTCTTCCCGACGCTGGTCAACATGGT
Organism: Rhizobiaceae bacterium MnEN-MB40S; assembly: GCA_024343425.1. Taxonomy (GTDB): domain Bacteria; phylum Pseudomonadota; class Alphaproteobacteria; order Rhizobiales; family Rhizobiaceae; genus Flavimaribacter. Next base: position 80,707 of record BRLC01000017.1, on the reverse strand, counting down.
TCGTGGCCTGAAGGCCGTGAATCCCGCGACGCTGGACCTGATGCGGGTGCTGTCGGCGAGCGACGCGGAAATCTTCTGGAAAGTGCGGCTGCAAAGTTCCCTGCCATTCCTCTTCGCAGCGCTCAAGATCGCCGCCACCACATGTGTCGTCGGCGCGATCGTGGCGGAATGGATCGGCTCGAATTACGGTCTCGGAGCCCTGATCCTGCTCGCTTCCTACAATTATCACGCGCCTCTGCTTTATGCGTCCGTCTTCTCGGCGTCGCTGCTGGCCGTGTTCCTGTTCGCCATGGTGAGCTTTGCCGAACGTCGCATGATCAAATGGAAAACGCCGGCCGTTCATTAAGCCGGCGTGCCCGAACAACCGCTGCAGAACCAGACTCGCCACAGCCCCCGGAGGTCAAGATGGAAGACATAATCATTCAGGAAACGCCGCGCGCAGCAAAGGTCGTCGACCGCTCTGACGTCGTGGTGGTCGGCGGCGGCCCCGCCGGCATCTCAGCTGCGGTTTCGGCTGCGCGCAACGGCGCCAGCGTCACGCTTCTGGAACGCTACAATCACCTGGGCGGCCTCGCCTCCGGCGGCATGGTGCTGTTGCTGGACGACATGCACAACGATCTGGAAATCACCGTGCAGGGCATCTGCATGGAAATGATCGAGCGCATGGAAAAGATGGGCCTGTGCGTCACGCCGCCAGAGCGCGATCGCCAGCATGATATCCGCGAGACACAGGAAATGTGGGAGAAATGGTCGCGCTGGGGCGTGTTCGACTTTCATACCCACTCCATGCCGCACCCCGTCTGCTATTCCGCCGCCTTTGATCCGGACGGCTACAAGCGCGCGGCGAACGCCGTCATCCAGGAATCCGGCGTAAAGCTTCGGCTGCATTCCTGGTTTTCCTCCTCGATCATCGAGGACGGCGCAATCAAGGGCGTCGTCGTGGAATCCAAGGAAGGCCGCCAGGCGATCATGGGCGAAGTGGTCATCGACACGACAGGCGACCTCGACGTCGCCGCCAGCGCCGGCGCGCGCTTTCAGGAAGGCTCCTTCATCCTCACCCCGGTTTCGCGCTGGGGCGGCGTCGATACCGACAAGGCCGAACGCTTCCAGTACGAGCACGTGGAAGAATTCGCCAAACTCGACCACGAGGCAAAGCGCATCATCGGAGGCTGCTGGAACTACTGGTGGCTGAAAACGCCATTGCCGGGCGTGGTCTGGCTCAACTGCCCGCATATCCCGAAGCTCGACGGCCTGAAGGTGAACGACCTGACAGGCGTCGAGTTTGAGGGACGCCGCCGCATGGAAGAACTGCTGGCTTTCGCCCGCAAGAACCTGCCCGGTTTTGAAAACGCCTATGTGGTGGATTTCGCGCCACAGACCGGCGTGCGCCAGACGCGCCTGCTGGAAGGCGAATATGTGGTGACCAAAGACGACGTGATGACCCGTCGGCATTTCCCCGACACGGTGTGCCGCGGCCGCGACTATTACACACCCTATCGCGCCATGGTGCCGAAGGATATCGAACAGCTTCTGGTGGCCGGCAGGCATTATTCCGCGACGCCTCAGGCGCAAAAGTCCAGCCGTGAAATCCCGCCCTGCATGGCCATGGGCGAAGCCGCCGGCGTGGCGGCCACCGTTGCGCTCAACGCCGGAACGTCCGTCCGCAAAGCCGATATCCGGGCGATCCAGAAGCAGATGCGCGCCCAGGGCGCGGATCCGGGCGATGTGCCCTCGACCAACGCCGGCATGCAGGAGGCCGCAGAATGACCCCATTGCCACTCGACGGGATCCGGGTGATCGACTTCACGCAGGTCATGCTTGGCCCCAGCTGCACGCAGATGGTCGCCGACTACGGCGCCGAGGTCATCAAGATCGAGAAGCAGAAGATCGGCGATCTGTCGCGCTGGTCGCTCGGCTCCGACCCGGACGGCCTCAACAATCCGGTCTTCAGTTCGCTGAACCGTAACAAGAAGAGTGTCGCGGTCGATCTGAAGAGCGAGGCGGTTCGCCAGCAGATTCTGGATCTGATCGACAGCGCAGACGTGGTGGTCAACAATTTCCGTCCGGGCGTGATGGAGCGCATGGGCTTCGGCTATGAAGACCTGAAGAAACGCAATCCCCGGCTGATCTACGCCGTTGGCACCGGCTACGGGATCGACGGCCCCTACCGCCACAAAGGCGGACAGGACGTGCTGGCGCAGGCGATGTCCGGCGCGATGGCGCGCAAGGCGGATCCGACCCATCCGACGGCGATCTATGCAACGACGCTGTGCGACTATTCCGCCGGGATGCACCTTTTCCAGGGGATACTGCTGGCGATCCTGCAACGCGAGAAGACCGGACGGGGCCAGGTCCTCTCCGTCAGCCTCTATTCATCGATGATCGCCATGCAGATGCAGGAAGCCGCCGTCCACATGATGCGCGGCAAAGACCTGAACTGGGCGGCGTTTCCGCTGACCGGCGTGTTCGAGACGACCGACCGTCCGGTCGCGATGGTCGGCGCCTTCAAGGAGAACCCGCTGCGCGATATTTGTGAAGCGCTGGAAATCGACGACCTTTCGAAGAACGAACGCTATGCCAATTTCGACGTGCAGATGGAGCATCGTCCTGAACTGCAGGCGATCTTCCGGGAGCGTTTCGCCCAGGAATCATCCGCGCACTGGATCGAAAGACTGGAAGGCGTCGACATCCTGTGCTCGAAGGTCATGACCTTGCCTGAAGCGCTGGAAGACGAACAGACCATCGTCAACGGGCTGATCCTGGAAGCCGGCGAAACACCGGCGGGACCGGTCCGTCTTATCGGATCGCCGATCGACATGTCGGACGCAAAAGTCACGGTGCGGCTGAAGCCTCCGAAACTCGGCGAGCACAATGACGAGTACCTTTCCCGGCAGGATGATCTGGCAGAGGCAAAAGCGTCATGAGCGTCCTTTTTTCGGTAGAGGACGGCGTCGCACGCGTCACGCTAGACCGGCCCGAACGGCTTAACGCCGTCGACGCCTCGACCGCGGCGGAGCTGGAGGCGATCTGGCTTGATCTGGAAAGCCGGTCGGACGTTCGTTGCGTGGTCATAACCGGCGCCGGCGAGAAGGCTTTCTGCGCCGGAGCGGACATGAAGGGAACCGGATCGTCTGGACTGGAATACTGGGCGGAAACGCGCCCAAACGGATTTGGGGGGCTGAGCTTCCGCACAAGCCTGGATATTCCGGTGATCGCCCGCGTCAACGGCTACGCGATGGGCGGTGGTTTCGAGATGGTGATGGGCTGCGATATCGTCGTCGCTTCGAAAACAGCCCGTTTCGGGCTGCCGGAAGCGCGCGTCGGCCGCATGCCGCTCGACGGCGGCATGGTGCTCCTGCAGCGCAAGATCCCGCACAATCTCGCGATGGGGATCATGCTCGCCGGACGGCAGGTTTCGGCCGAAGAGCTCTACCGTTACGGCCTGGTCAATGAAGTAACCGAACCCGAAGCGCTCGACGACGCTGTCGACGCCTGGGTCAAGGACATTCTCGCCGGCGCGCCGCTGTCGCTGCGCGCCATCAAGCAGACGGTCAACCGGACGGCGCATCTGACGCCTGCGGAAGCGCAGGCGCTGAAGACGCCGGCGCTGGTTGCAGCGCTTACCAGCGAAGATGCGGAAGAGGGCGTCGCGGCCTTCCGCGAGAAACGCGCGCCCGTGTGGCGCGGTCGCTGAGGCGGATCAGCCCCGCTTCCAATTCCCGGCCTCCGGAATTAACGTGACCCCGGAGGCCGATTCATGCACGCAGCCATTCTCAGATACTTCGCGACAGTCGCGCGGTCAGGTTCGATCCGCAAGGCGTCGGAAGAATTGCATGTCGCAACATCGGCTCTGAGCCGGCAGATCCAGAAACTGGAAGACGAACTCGGCGCGCCGCTCTTCGAGCGACTGCCGAAAGGTCTGCGACTGACGCGCGCCGGCGAGATCGTGCTTGCCCACGCCGACCGCACCCTGCAGGAATTCGATGTTCTGAAAGGCGAACTCGGCGCGCTGAAGGGCATGAAAACCGGTCAGGTGCGCATCGCCTGCCTCGACAGTCTGCTTGTGCATTTTCTGCCGGCAGAAATCCGCAGATTCCACAGGGCCCATCCCGGCGTCAATTTCCGCGTGCAAACCGGCGCGCATGGCCGGGTGACCAGCCTGGTCGCCGACGGCGAGGCGGATTTCGCGATCACATTCAACATCTCGCCGCCCGACGACATGCAGCTCATCCACGACATCGCCATGCCTCTCAAGGCGATGGTTGCGAAAGACCATCCGCTGGCGCGTTTGCCGGCCGTTACCCTGAGCGAGTGCGCGCAGTACAACCTGCTTCTCCAGCTCGATACGGAGCCGATCCGCTCCCTGATCGAGGTCGAGCTGTCCGTGCTTCACCGCAGCGGACGCAACTTCGTGACCAGCAACCACATCATGCTGCTGCGGCAACTGGTGAAGGACGGACTTGGCGTCGCCTTCTACACGCCCATCGGCCTGGTCGAGGAACTGAATTCCGGCGAGATCGTCGGAGTGCCGCTCAAGGGCACGCGCCTGGGCGCATTGCGGCTCGGCATTCTCGTTGCCAAACGCCGGCAGATGACCCGGGCTGCCCACGCCATGATCGAGCAGATGGGCGCCTCTCTGGCCCAACTCGAGAAATCCGTTCCCTGATCAGGCGGCGCGCAGCGCCTACCCAAGCTGCTCGACGAGATCAGCCTGTTGCGCGTCCGTCAGCGGCAGGAAGGGCGGCAGCGGCATGGCCGCAGAGGCTTTGCCGAGACGTTTGGCGACAAGGAATTTCACGGCTGGAACAAGCGGGAAGGACGACACTGTCGTTCGCACGTGACGAACGGAGCCCACCAGGTCCGAATTGCCCTGATCTGCAAGGAGCGCGGCGGAGCCGGCAGGATCGATGTTGACGGTCGCGGAAATGCAGCCGGCGTAGCCGTCGCGATCGCAATTCGCCAACGCCACCTCGTTGCTGGGGAAGACATCGAAGCCGTCGATCTTCGCCATGGCGGCCGCATAGTCGAGATCGCCGGAACTATCCTTCATTCCTGCGATTCTGTCAGGAAAGGAAGCCGACAGGCGACGCGCCAGATCCTCGCTGAAGCGGATCCCGGTCAACTGCGGATAATTGTAGAGATAGATCGCAATCGGCGTAGCAGACGTTTCCTCCACCAGTCGCGCGAACCAGGCATACAATCCGTCATCGGATACCGGCTTGTAGTACCAGGGCGGCAGGACGAGGGCTGCCGCGAAGCCGCATTCATGCGCATAACGGGTGAGTTCGACCGTGGTCGCCAGATCGGGCGTTGCGGCGCCGACCATCAACTTCGATCCGTCAAAGGCTTGCGAAGCGGCCGTCATCACCGCCTTGCGATCAACCACGGACAAGGAATTCGCCTCGCCTGTCGAGCCGAGTACATTCAGCGCGTCGCACCCATTGTCGAGCGCCCAGCGGCAGTGCGCCGTAAAGGCTTCGAGGTCGGGATGGAAGGAGGAATCGAGCGGTGTCGGAACGGCGGCGATAACGCCCTTCAGCCGGTGTAAAGTCATGTTTGTCTATGCCTGCGCTGTGTGGAGGATGGGGAGTGCTGCAACGAGCGGGTGATCACTGGCGGTGGTGTTAGACGAATCCCAGCCGCCTGGCGAGCCCAGACCAGAGACGTTCTCGTTGAAATATTCGCGGTTGATGGCTTCGTAATGCCTCATGTCCGCCGTGATCTCGCCGTCCCAGGTTATCGCGTCGACCGGACAGATTGACAGGCAAATGCCGCAATTCACGCATTCGTCCGGGTGGATATAGAACATGCGGCCGCCCTCATAGATGCAGTCGACCGGACACACGTCGGTGCAGTCGCCATCCTTCACATCCACGCAGGGTTCGGTAATGATATAGGCCATGTCCGGACCATGGCACTACAAACCGTTCCAATAAAGAGCCAATTTTCGCTAAATCCGTTGCCGTTTCGGCAATTCGATCACTTCCCGGCCATCGACACAAGCTCCCGAACGCGTTCGACATTGTCTTTCGCCACGCCGCCATCACGGTTCCAGAGGCTGTTTTCAAAGCCGATGCGCGCCTTGCCTCCCCGGCTCAGAGCCGCAAGGAGACAGTCGGTTTCTCCAGACCCGAAGGCGCACAGCCCCCATTCAGCGCCGTTGCTCTGAAGGCCTGATCCCTCGAACAACGACAGGAAGGGATCCAGATCTTCCGGCGCGCTCTGCTGACCCACGGTGTAGCGTCCAAGCACGAAGAGCAGTTGCATATCGGCGGCAGGCAGGACAGCGGCGTCCACAAGTCCGATCAGACGGCCGAGATCTTCTGCATCGTAGAGAATATGCTGAACCCGCACGCCCTCATCCGCCGCCCAGTGGTAGAACTCGGAAGCGGCGGAAACATCCTCCGTATCAGGAATCATTTCGCGCAAGGCGACGGATACGGATTTCGGCATAACGTCGCGCACAAGGCGGCGCTGCTCTTCCGGCGAATAGCGGCCGACCGCCTCGGTGGTGATCTGAACCTGCATCTGCGGAACAGCCTGCGCCATTTCGGCGATCAGTTCCAGGTAGAGACCGGCGTCCAGAACATGGGCGCCTGCGGCGTCGCGCACATGGGCGTGGAGACCACCTGCGCCAGCCTCACAACAGGCGCGCGCGCAAGCGACGATTTCGTCGATCATGATCGGAATTTCCTGATGATCGGCTTTCGTTCGTCTCGCCCCGTTGGGCGCGACCATGATGCGTGGAAGGGCTTGCAGGGACAGGAAGGACTCCATTTTTCGGACATCAGGCTCCGGAACAGCGCCGGATCATACTCAAGTTCCTTTGATTGACAACGCTAGATTTGTTTGGAAGACTTCGACCCCACCAATACGGGAACTCGCAGGAGCGGCAGTGTGGACAGCCTTGTTTCGATCGACCACCAGATCGCGCGCAACCTCAACCTGCCAAGCCCGACCCTCTCTTGTCCGGAAGGACAATACCCGGTTCTTTTTCTCCATTGTCGCATCAGGCGCCCAGCCACAACGCTGACGGCGGAGGCGAAGACAAACAGACGCAGGCCCAGGCAAGACCTGTCAGCGTCACAACGAACATCAATCAGGGAGCACATATGATGTTAGCACGCAGAATTCTGGCCGGATCGGCGCTCGCCGCAACACTGGCCTTCTCCGGCGGTTATGCAGCCGCAGAGACCTTTGTGACGATCGGCACCGGCGGACAAACCGGCGTTTACTATCAGGTGGGCGGCGCAATCTGCCGTCTGGTCAATCGCGGCACGTCGGATCACGACATCAAGTGCACGCACACAACCGGCGGCTCTGTCGCCAACATCAACGGAATTCGCAACGGCGATCTCGACCTCGGCGTCGCCCAGTCCGACTGGCAGTATCACGCCTATAACGGCACGGCGCCCGAGCAGTTTCCCGACGGAGCATTCGAAGGACTGAGGGCTGTCTTTTCAGTGCATCCCGAGCCGTTCACCGTGGTTGCGCGCGCCGATTCCGGCATCGACAGTTTCGATGATCTGAAAGGCAAGCGCGTCAATGTCGGCAATCCGGGCTCCGGTCAGCGCGGCACGATGGAAGTGCTGATGAAGGAGATGGGCTGGACGATGGACGATTTCGCCCTCGCCTCCGAGCTGAAATCCTCCGAGCAGTCGGCGGCGCTCTGCGACAACAAGGTCGACGCAATCGTCTTTACCGTCGGCCATCCGAACGGCTCGATCAAGGAGGCCACCACCTCCTGCGAATCGAAGCTGATCAGCGTCGACAACGACGCCACCAAGAAGCTCGTCGGCGACAACGCCTTCTACGCGGTCGCGACCATTCCGGGCGGCATGTACACCGGCACCGACGGCGACACGACGACCTTCGGCGTGGGCGCGACCTTCGTCGCCTCCACCGATACGCCGGACGAGGTGGTGTACGAGATCACCAAGGCTGTTTTCGAGAATTTCGACCGGTTCAAGAAGATGCACCCTGCCTTCGAGAATCTGAACCAGCAAGACATGATCAAGAACAACCTGTCGGCGCCGCTGCATGACGGCGCAGCCAAGTACTACAAGGAACAGGGCTGGATGTAATCCGCAGCCCGCAGCGGGCGTCTGTCACGGACGCCCGCCGCACAATAATAAAACGGGGAAGGCCACGGGGGCGTTACGATGAGCCAGGAATCCGAGTCCGCAACAACTAAAATGAGCAGCGACGAGCTCGACGATCTCGTCGCTTCGACCGATACCGGCGGCCGCACTCCGGACAACCGAAACGTGGCCTTGCTGATCGCCGGCGTGGCGCTCGCCTGGTCGATCTTCCAGATCTGGATCGCTTCACCCGTTCCCTACACGACAGGTTTCGGGGTGTTTTCGAGCGGCGAGGCGCGGCCGATCCATCTGGCCTTTGCGCTTTTCCTCGCCTATCTCGCCTATCCCGCTTTCAAGAATTCGCCGCGTCACGTCGTGCCTGTATCGGACTGGGTGCTGGCGATCGTAGCCGCCTTCTGCTCCTTCTATCTGTTCCTTTTCGACACGGATTTCATGGACGGAATCCTCGGCACGCGGCTCTCCGACCGGCCGAACAATCCCAATATGCTCGACGTTACGGTCTCTGTCGTCGGCATCATCCTTCTCCTTGAAGCCACGCGCCGGGCGCTCGGGCCTCCGCTGATGATCGTCGCAATCGTGTTTCTCGGCTACACGTTCCTCGGTCCCTATGCGCCGGGCTTCCTGGCCTGGAAGGGCGCGAGTTTCGACGCTGTCGCCTATCACCAGTGGCTGTCCACCGAAGGCGTGTTCGGCATTGCGCTTGGCGTCTCCACCGATCTGGTCTTCCTGTTCGTGCTGTTCGGAGCATTGCTCGACAAGGCAGGCGCCGGAAACTATTTCATCAAGGTGGCCTTCTCGATGATGGGCCACTTCAGCGGCGGTCCGGCCAAGGCGGCCGTGGTCGCCTCCGGCATGACCGGCCTGATCTCCGGTTCTTCGATCGCCAATGTGGTGACGACAGGAACCTTCACCATACCGATGATGCGCCGGGTGGGATTTACCGCCGAAAAAGCCGGGGCCGTGGAGGTCGCCTCGTCCGTCAATGGCCAGATCATGCCGCCCGTGATGGGCGCCGCCGCCTTTCTCATGGTCGAATATATCGGCATTTCCTATTTCGAGGTGGTCAAGCACGCCTTCGTGCCGGCGATCATCTCCTATATCGCTCTGGTCTATATCGTTCACCTGGAAGCCAAGAAGCAGAACATGGCCGGCCTGCCCCGCGCGACAGAGCCGAAGCCGCTGAAATGGGGCCTGATCTCGTTCGGCATAACGATGGCGGTGATCCTGGCCGGGGCAAGCGCGGTCTATTATCTCTTCGCCGCCTTCCAGGCCGCGCAATCGGCCGGTCTTTCGCTTATCGGCACAATCGTCGCGCTGGCGATCATTATCGCCATCTTCGCGATGATCCGGTCCCGGCTTAGCGAGGAAGGGCGCGGCCGGATTTTATCTACCGGCGCAATGGTTCTGGGCTTTGCGGTGATCACCGCCTTCCTCGTTTTCTACCTGCTCGACTTCATCGGCGGCGTCGCCGGCGACGCAACGCCATGGATCGTCGCCGTGCTTCTCGGCGTCGCCTATGTGGGACTGGTGCGGTTCTGCTCCGCCTTTCCTGAACTGGAGCTGGACGACCCGAACGAGCCGGTGGTGCGACTTCCGGAACCCGGACCGACCATCAAGTCCGGACTGCACTTCCTGCTTCCGGTTCTCGTCCTGATCTGGTGCCTGATGGTGGAGCGTCTTTCGCCTTCGCTCTCGGCTTTCTGGGCCACCGCCTTCATGATCTTTATCCTGATCACCCAGAGGCAACTCTTCGCGGTGTTCAGGGGCGAACCGACGGCCGGCACGACCCGGCGTGGATTCAACGAACTGATCGACGGCATGATCACCGGCGCGCGAAACATGATCGGCATCGGCATTGCGACGGCCGCCGCCGGCATCATCGTCGGAGCAGTGTCGCAGACCGGCGTTGGATCCGTGCTTGCCGCGCTTGTGGAGTTCCTGTCCCAGGGCCAGATCATGCTGATCCTGATCTTTACAGCAATCCTGAGCCTCATCCTCGGCATGGGCCTTCCAACGACGGCCAACTATATTGTCGTTTCGGCCCTGCTGGCGCCGGTTATCGTGGCGCTCGGCCAGCAGAGCGGACTGATCGTGCCATTGATCGCCGTCCATCTGTTCGTCTTCTATTTCGGCATCATGGCGGATGTGACGCCGCCCGTGGGGCTCGCCTCCTTCGCGGCGGCGGCCGTGTCCGGAGGGGATCCGATCCGGACGGGCTTCGTCGCCTTTTTCTATTCGCTGCGGACCGCGCTGCTGCCCTTCCTCTTCATCTTCAACACCGACATCCTGCTGATCGACGTGACCTGGTACGAGGGCGTCTTCGTGTTCATCGTGGCGACGGCGGCGATGCTGATATTCACCGCCGGTTCGCAAGGCTTCTTCATGACCCGGTCACGGATCTGGGAGTCGGTGGCGCTCATCTTGATCGCCTTCACGCTGTTCCGACCGGGTTTCTGGATGGACTATGTCTCGCCGCCCTACACATCGGTTCCGCCGACGGAACTGGCGCAGGCCATGGGCGCGGCTGAGCCCGGCTCCGAAATCAGGACGATCGTCGATGGCCTCGACGATGTCGGCGAGCCGATCACGTTGACCATGATTATCGATGTGGGCGACGAGCCAACAGGCGAAGAGCGCCTGGAAGCCTTTGGCCTGGAACTCTATGACGAAGACGGCAAGGTGTTGGTCGACAACGCCATCTACGATTCGCCCGCACAGCAAGCCGGCTTTGATTTCGACCAGGTCATCGCATCGGTGCTGGTTCCAGCCAACCAGCCGTCGAAATACCTGTTCTACATCCCGGCATTGTTGTTGCTGGGACTGATCTACATGCTGCAGACGCGACGCTCGGAACCGGAATCCACGTCGAACGCCGCCGGACAGGGAGCTTCGTCATGACCATGTTTCGCAACATCCTTGCCGCAGTCGATCTCGGCGACCAGGAAACCTCGACCAAAGTCATCGCCGGCGCCATGGAGGTCTTCAGCAAGGGCGACACGCTGCACGTGATCACCGTGGTCCCGGATTACGGGTTGAGCATCGTCGGCACCTTTTTCCCGAAAGGGCACGAAGGCCAGCTCATCGAACACGCCCAGAAGGAACTGCACGCCTTTACCGCAAAGACGGTTCCCGCGGGAACACCGGTGCAACATGTGATCGCACACGGCAGCATCTATGAGGAGATCATCAGGACCGCGAACAAACTCAAGGTCGATCTCATCGTCATGGGGTCGCACCGCCCGGCGCTGGAGGACTATCTGCTCGGCCCCAACGCGGCTCGCGTCATGCGCCACGCCGACCAGTCGGTGCTGGTGGTCAGGAGTTGAGTCGCGGTTAGAGCCGGCTAACGCCCTTCATATCCTTCCGCCGTGCGATCAGTTCGCGCATCAACGGAAGGAAAAACGCCTTACTGAACCTGCCAATGGGTGGCACGGGTTCGAGATAGAAAGAGCGCCCGATTATATCCTCATTGTATTCGTCGAGTATGATCCAGAGGCGCAAATCCAAGTCCAGACCGGCACGCCTTTTTTCGATATCCGGTATTTCGGTCGCCAATCGCCCTGACATCGGTTCTTTGGTCGTAATCGGCAGCAGAATCAGCAAATCTCCATCGGCGCGTGGTACGCGCACCCCGACCGCCACCGGTCGCGATTTTCGCCCTTCCAATTCACCGGTTACAGCTTGCCGAACCCACAAATACGGATAGCGAATGACAGAACCAGTTTCGAGTGAGTCAAAACTCATTCGTTTTCCGTATCTTCGCTCGCATAGTCTTCGATGGCGGCTTCGATTTCGGCGACCAATTCGTCTGACATCGCCTCCAATGTTCCACCCTTTCGCGTGTCGGCACGCGCGATCAACTTTCTGTAGTCTTCGATATTGAGCAAAACAAGCCGGGGCTTGCTGCGCTGGGTGATTGTCACCGGATGTCGCAGTGCGTCCGCGATGATATCTCCTGATTTGCGCGATAGATCGCTCGTGGAATAGGTCGTTTCAGACATATAATTACCTAATGCTGCTTTTACTGTAAAATACAACAAATACACCATTTGTCCAACGAACAGCGCGATCAATGTGACAACAAAGCAGGGAAAACGCCAATCAACTACACCCATCTCAGAGGTCTGCCGGCGACTTCTCCTGATCATCCGCAAATGCTATCTGAAACCATATGGCCGCTTATGAACGCATCGTCATCCTGACCGGCGCCGGTCTTTCGGCGGAATCCGGGCTCTCCACGTTCCGCGACAAGGGCGGCATTTGGCAGAAGCACCGGATCGAGGACGTCGCGACGCCCGAGGCTTTCCTGCGCGACCCCGAACGGGTTCTGACCTTCTACAACACGCGCCGCGGCAACGCCCGGGACGTCCAGCCAAACGCGGCCCACAAGGCGCTTGCCCGGCTGGAGGCGGAATTTCCCGGTCATGTGCTGACCGTTACGCAGAACATCGACCCGCTGCACGAAATGGCGGGCACGACCAACCTCATCCATATGCACGGCGAGATCTCCAGGGTGCTGTGCATGCATTGCGGCGCGCGCACGCCCTGGGAAACCGATCTGACCGTCGACATGGTCTGCGCAGCCTGCAATAGGAGCGGCGGTATGCGCCCCGACGTCGTGTGGTTTGGCGAGATGCCCTATCGCATGGACGAGATCTATTCCGCGCTGACCGATTGCGACCTGTTCATCTCCATCGGCACCAGCGGCAATGTCTACCCGGCGGCAGGCTTTGTCGCCGAGGCCCGCGAGGTTGGCGCTCACACGGTCGAGCTCAATCTGGAGCCGTCAGCGGGTATTTCGCTGTTCGACGAGGCAATACACGGCAAGGCGACGGTCGTAGTGCCAGCCTATGTGGAGCGGTTGTTAACCCGGTGACCAGTTTTGGACGCCATCGGCCAGAAGGCCGGGCGCACCCGCTATTTCACAGCCGGATCGACATCCTTGACGGCGGCATGGCAAGCAGCCGACAGGTCCTGCGAATTCCTGGCAAGACACTGAAAGGCTTCAACCCCGCCTGGCGAAACGCCCCGGCAGTGGGCAATAAAATCGCCGCGGCAATTGGCCCGCAGGGCCTGTTTCTGGTCGTCGGTTACAGCGAAAGCCGACGTCGTGGCGACGATGGCTATGGGCAGGAAAAGCAAGGCGCAGGCGGTTCGACAGGATCGCATGTTGATCTCCTTGAGCGGAGATCAATGAAAGCACGGGAAGTGCGCGCCTTCAACCATTCAGCACGCTGCAATTATACTTCCTTCCAGCCATCCGGCGTCTTCATGCGATGGTGGATGGCGTTGCCCTGACCGAGCGTCTGCTCGATGAAACAGCCTTTTTTCGCTGTCTCGATCAGTTCGATGACCTTTTCTTCCGGATCGGGGCTGTCGATCAGCACGTCGATCTCGAAGCTCTTTGGCGCTGTCTCGTAGACCCGGCCGACCTGTTTCCAGTTCCACTGAACGCGGGTGTGCACGTCGAGATCGTTGAGCGTTACGCCCAGCCTCTTCGCAAAGGCCCTGATCTGCGTCATGATGCAGCCGGTAATGGAGCCCACGAACAAGGCGAGCGGCGGCGGCGCGGAAGCGTCTCCGCCATGGAAGGGCCCTTCATCGGTGGCGAGCTCGAACTCCTCCAGCGACGGCTTGACCATCTGCACGGCGAGTTCGTTGCGCATCTTGCCGACGGCCTTTCCCTGGCAGTCGAATTGGACGACCGTGCGGTCGGGCATTGCAGAAAAGTCGCTCATCTCATTGTCCTTCATTCCAGTGAACCATGGGAAGACCCGCCACAGGCGAGCGGAAATACGGGATCGTCGTTCCGCGCAGGCTGCCGATATAGACGTTTTTCAGATCGGGACCGCCGAAGGTGACGCTCGCCATCCAGGGCGCGATCGAGCCGCCGCAGGCCATCTGCAGATCGGGCGTGACGCGATCCTCGTCAAAGGCCTTCAGCAATTCCTTGCCGGCGGCCGATCCGTGGTCGTCGTCAAGAATGATCTGCAGATCGCCCTCAGGGGTAATGGCGAATATGCGATCGATCATCACATGGGTGCCCCAGAGATTGCCGTAGGCGTCAAAAGCTATGCCGTCGATGAAGGCGTTGTGATCGGAAGGACCGAACGTCTCCCGGTCAGTCAGCGAGCCGTCTTCCTGCACCCGCAGGCGGGTTATGCGCTTGCCGGTCGTTTCGACGACATAGAGCCATTCCTCCTTCGCGTCGAAACGGATCTCGTTGGTGAAGGCAAACCCGTCAGCGACGATGCGCAGCCCCTTCTCGTCGGCCATGGCGACGAACCCGTCTTTCAGATCGGGGCTTATCGCCTCCATCCAGTTTGGAATGGTGGTAGAGACGGTGAGCCAGACGCGGTCTCGACTGTCCCGCAACACGAAATTGACCTTGCCGATCGCCCGGCCGTCGATCCTGTCGTAGAGCACTTCGCTTTCGCCGGTGCGCTTCATCAATTCGAGCCGGTCGGTGCCGAAATTGGAGACGAGGATGTCGCCGTTGCGAGCGAAGGCGAGGCCGTTTGGCAGCGTGCCTTGCGTAAAGCGCGCAGCATCGTCGGTCGCGGACGCAAAATCCGTCTGCTGGGTCTGGGCGATGATCTCCTGGCGGCCATCCGGGAAGATGTGAACGACGCCGCCGCGGGCGTCCGCCGACCAGAGCGATCCGTCCGGCTCGGCGAGGATGCATTCAGGCCGCTGCAGGTCGTGGCCGATCGTGCGGATCTCCGCTGGATCGACCACGAAACCTTTTATCGGATTTCCGCCCATCAGAACTTGACCATGTCGCCGCCCTTGAGATCGAGCGCTGCGCGCGCATCGGCGGGCGACGCGACCTCAAGGCCGAGTTCTTCGATGATGGTGCGGATTTTCCTGACCTGCTGGGCATTGGATTCAGCAAGCTGGCCCTTTCCGATATTGAGCGAATCCTCAAGACCGACACGCACATTGCCGCCGAGCATGGCGGCCTGGGTGATGAACGGCATCTGGTAGCGGCCGGCGGCGAGAACCGACCAGACATAATCATCGCCGAAGAGACGGTCTGCCGTCTGCTTCATGAACATGACGTTTTCCATCTCGGCGCCGATACCGCCAAGGATGCCGAAGATCGACTGCACCAGGAAGGGGGGCTTGATCAAGCCGGCGTCGACGAAATAGGCGAGATTGTAGAGATGGCCGATATCGTAGCATTCGTGCTCGAAGCGGGTGCCGCAGCCCTCTCCCAGATGCTTCAGGATGTATCGGATATCCTTGAACGTGTTGCGGAAGATGAAGTCCTCACTGGCGACCAGAAATGGCTGCTCCCATTCATGCTTCCAGGTCTTGTACTTGCCCGCCAGCGGATGCAGCGCGAAGTTCATGGACCCCATGTTGAGCGAGCACATTTCGGGTTCGGCTTTCAAGGGGGCCGCCAACCGTTCCTGGACGGTCATGCCGAGGCCGCCGCCGGTGGTGATGTTGATCACCGAATCCGTCGCCTGCTTGATGCGCGGCAGGAACTGCATGAAGACGTCCGGATCCGGCGTCGGGCGACCGTCTTCCGGGTTGCGCGCATGCAGGTGGATGATCGAGGCGCCGGCCTCGGCCGCGTCGATCGACTGACGCGCGATTTCGTCCGGGGTAATCGGCAGAGCGTCGGACATGGTAGGCGTATGCACGCCCCCGGTCACGGCGCAGGTGATGATGACTTTATCCATTTTTCGGGCCATGACGGCGCCTCCCTTTCAGCTGTTTTTGTGAATGCTAGTCTTCGAAAATCGCCACCGCCCGGATGAAACCGGCGGACGCGTCCTTGATCTTGAACGGAAAGCAGGAAATCTCGTATCCGTATGCCGGAAGCTGATCCAGATTGGTCAGCTTTTCCATATGGCAGTATCCAATTTCCATGCCGGCGCGATGGCCTTCCCAGATGATCGAGGGATCCTTGGTTTCGGCGAATCTCTTGGCGGTGTGGACGAAAGGCGCATCCCAGCTCCAGCCGTCGATGCCGGTCACGCGAACGCCGCGCTCCAGCAGATAAAGCGTCGCCTCGCGCCCCATGCCGCAGCCGCGCAAAAGGAAATCGCTCTCTCCGTAACGCTCGCCCGCCGCCGTGTTGACGACCACGATGTCGAGCGGCTGCAGCTCATAGCCGATGCGTTTGAGCTCGGCTTCGACGTCGTTGGCCGTGGCGACATAGCCGTCTTCCATGTGCCGGAAATCAAGCTTGACGCCCGGACGGAAGCACCAGTCGAGCGGAATCTCGTCGATGGTCATGGCGCGCTCGCCATTGTTCATCGTCGAATGGTAATGGTACGGCGCGTCCAGATGCGTCCCGTTGTGGGTCGAGATGTTGAGCTGCTCGACAGCCCATCCCTCGCCGCCCGGCAGACCTTCCTTTGTCAGGCCGGAAAAGAAAGTGGTGATCTGTTCGACCGTCGCCTGATGATCGAAATATTCTATCTCGGGCAACGCCATCGGCGGATCGGAAGCAATCCCGGTTTCGAGCGGAACGGAGAGGTCTACGATACGTCTTGCCATTGAATGTCCTTCCGGAAACTATTGTATGAGCGCCGTTGTGAGCGGCGGATAGACGAGAACCGCGAGAAGCACGACCACCATCATCAGGGCGAAGGGGGCCGCGCCGCGGAAAATTTCCCCAAGGCTGATGGAATCGTCATCGAGGGTCGACTTGATGACGAAGACCGATATGCCGAAGGGCGGGGTCAGCAGACCAATTTCAACCGCGATCACCGTCACGATGCCGAACCAGACAAGATCGACGCCGAGCGGCTGTATCACCGGCAGCATCAGCGGCACCATGATCAGCATGATCGACGAGGAGTCGAGGATCGTGCCCATCACAATCAGCAGGACGACATAGGCGATGATAACGCCCCAGAAGCCAATATCGGCCGTCGCGACGAACACGCCGAACTCCTGTGGCACGCCGGACAGCGCAAGCATGCGCGAATACATCTGCGCGGCGATGATGAGAAAACAGACCGACGCCGTCACCAGACCGGTGTCCGTCAACACTTCCCAGAAATTGGACAGTGTGAGCGAGCGGCGAAACAGGCCGATAATGATGGCGCCAAGGCATCCGACCGCTCCGGCCTCGATCGGCGTGAAGACGCCGGCGTAGATACCGCCAAGCACAAGCAGGATCAGCGCGAGGATCGGCAAGCCCTTCTTCGCCATTTCCGCCGAGCCCATGTCGTGCTCGGTGTCCTCGGACAGGTTCTCGCCGATAAAGGAGGGCCAGAAATAGGCCATGGAAATGACGCCGCCGGCAAAGACGATCGCCAGCAGGATGCCGGGCAGGACGCCTGCGAGGAACAGGTCTCCGACGGACTGCTCGGTCAGAAGCCCGTAAAGAATGAGCAGCAGGCTCGGCGGAATCAGCATGCCGAGGACGGAAGAGCCCGCGACGACGCCGACGGAGAATTTCCCGGTATAGCCGTGGCGCACCATCTCCGGCACGGCGATACGGGTGAAAACGGCGGCGGACGCGATGGAAATGCCGGTGATCGCGGCGAATATCGCATTCGCGGCGACAGTGGATACGCCGAGGCCGCCTTTTACCCGGCGAAACAGCTGGTTGGCGACGTCGTAGGCGTCGCGCCCGAGGCCGGAGACCGAGACAAGGAATCCCATCAGGACGAATAGCGGCACCACGCCGAAAAAATAGGAAGAGATGGTTTCTGACGCGGCGAGCGCCAGTAGCTTGCCGGCAAGGAGCGGAGACCCTTTGATCATCCACACGCCGACATAGGAGCACAACATCAGGGCGATCGGCACCCAGAGACCGGCGTAGACAAGCACCATCATGGCGCCGAGCGTCGCCAGGCCGATTTCAAAAGACGTCATTGGCCGGCTCCGTCGTCTTCAGCGGGATGAAATATGCCCCAGAGCGCAACAGCGCCGGAAATCGCAAGCTGCATCAAGAGAGCGGCGCAGCCGATCAGGATAACCAGTTTGACGGGCCAATCCGGAAACGTGAAATCGCCAACGGTTCCGACATAGGACTGGCGTTGCCATGACTTTTCAAAAAGTGGCACGCTGGCCGAGAACAGGAGCCAGATCAACACGAACGCCGCAATGACGTAGACAAATTCCATCGCGTTGCGCACCCGTTTTGAGCGGCGGGCGACGGCGTCGAGCAGCGCGTCCGTGCGGGTGAAGCGCCCCATGCGAAAAGCCTGCGAAACCTGCAGGAAGACAATGGCGACAATGGACATCGAGACAATTTCAGGTACGCCTGATACCGGTGCGAGGAAGGCGTTGCGGCCAATGACATCGGCGTTGACGAGGATCACGAGGCCGACGATCATGATCGTGCCGATCACGTTCAGCGTGTTCGAGATACCGTCAGCGGCCCTTCGGATCTTTCCGGCCGTGCCGGAGCCCGAAGGCTCCGGCGTGGTTTCCATGGTCATGGCGACCGATTACTCCTGGTCCCAGTTGCGAACAGGCGCGCCGCCGGCGGCGCGCACGGCGTCCATGTACGCCTTCAGGATCTCGGTGCCGGCCTTGCCTTCACTGTCAACCTGTGTAGCCCAGGTCTGGGCGACATTGTCCATGCCGTCAGCCCACTGCTTGCGGAACGCGTCGTCAACTTCCGTGATGGTCGCGCCCTGCTCTTCCATGGCCTTGAGGCTTGCGACCATCGCCTTGTTGAGATCGGCGAGGTAGGCGGCCTTGAAGTCGTCGCCGGCGTTCAACAATGCCTGCTGAACCACTTCCGGCAGACCGTCGAACCACTCCTTGTTGGCGGCGAGAGATCCGGCGTACTGCGCGCCGAAACCGACCTTCGTGATGTAGGGCGCAACCTCGTAGAGCTTACCCGGCAGCGCGGCCGTCGCAAACACGATGACGCCGTCATACACGCCTGTCTTGATCTCGTTGTAGTAGGTGGTGAGATTACCGGAAACGCCGACAGCGCCCGTGCCTTCCAGCCAGTTGACTGCCGGACCAGGCGCGCCGATTTTCTTTCCTGCAAGATCTTCCATGGAATTGACCGGGAACGTGGTCATCAGAAGGTAGTCATCGATCCCGGACGGGGCGCCGAGATACTGCAGATTGTTTTCAAGCCATGTCTCGAGCATCTTCGGATTGTCCTCGTGGAGCTTGTCGATGGTCTCAACGACGACATCCGGATCAGAGGAGACGAACGGCGTGTAGTAGCTGACGTTCTGCAGCGACAGTTTTGCCGGGTCGAATACCGACGAAATGACGCCAAGCTCTGCCAGGCCTTCTTCGACAGCTTCGGTCTCGTCGCCGACCTTCGCCAGCGAACCGCCGTACTGTTCATCCCAGTTGAATGTGTATTCGGTGCCTTCGAGCTGCTTGTTGACCGAAGGAATAAAGACCTCCGGCACCAGCCTGACCCAGCGGAACACCGGAGGGTGTCCGGCTACGACAGTGGCGTTGATGGTTTCGGCCTGCGAGACGGCCGAGACGCTTGCAAACAATGTCGTTGCAAGCGCAGTCAGAATAAGTTTTCTCATGTTTTCCTCCTGTTATTCAACATTCTCGTCGAACTGGTTGACTGCCTGCTTCGCCAGCGCCCTGATGCCGGCGCATGAAAATGCGACGGTGGTGCTGACCGTTTCTTCCGTGTCGGAATCATTGCACAGCCCGCCCGACAGCCGTGCGGCGCGACCCGTGCGGGCCATCACGGACAAGGCGACGCTGATCGAAAAGAGATAGGCGCGCACGGCCGCCGCCATATCGAGTTCCGGCAGCACCTGACGCATGGCTGCAATCGAGCGCCGCGCGATCGGATCATAGTGCTCGATAGCCATGTTCCTGGATCGCTCATCCGCGGAATTGCTGAAACTGACGACGAGACGCGCAAAGGCGCTGCCGCCCCGACTTTCATCGTGTCCCATCTCGATGGTTGGCCTGAGCAGCGCCTCCATCAGTTCTTCGAGCGTGGGAACGCCTTCGGCGAACAGCCTGTCGAGCGCATCGTTGCGCTGCGCATTAACGGCGCCGGCGCGCCGGTCGATCACCTCGTCAAAGAGCTGATCCTTGTTCTGAAAATAGTAGTGAATCATCGCCTGGTTGACGTCGGCGTCGCGGGCGATGCCACGTATCGAGGCGCCGCCGTAGCCGAGTTCCGCAAAAGCGCGTTCCGCCGCATCGAGTATGGACACGCGGGCTTTCTGCGGATTGCGCACGTCCTTTTTAAGCGACTTCGACAGCTTCGGGCCTCCCTTACAGCGCAAACTTGGCGTCGCGTCTGGCGGATCGCGGCTCCTCCCGGCGATCCTATTAATCAAACGTTTGATAAATGCATCAGTTTGTCAAGCAGTTTTTAGACGGCGATTGTGTTGACCGCATGCAGCGAGCAGCTGACGCGCATCTTGTGCGCCAGACCTCTTATTCTTACCTTTACGTAAGATGGATCATGCTTTATGGCCTGCCATATACGCGCAGTACAATATAACGGCTGCACACGGGATATATCGCTCGAACCGTAAGCAGTGTATCCTGTTCTTTTTTGACGATCGTTTCTCGGGAGGAAGCAGTGTCTGTTCAATCATCCGATATCGCAGCGGCGGCTCCGCTGGACAAAGTCTGGCTGAAGTCCTATCCGGAAAATGTGCCGGCTGAAATCGGCGCCCTGCAATACGCCTCGGTCGGCGAACTGTTTCGCGAATCGTGCAAGAAGTTTGCGGATCGCAAATCTTTTACCTGCATGGGCAAATCGATCACCTATCGGGAACTCGATGAACATGCGCGCGCCATCGGCGCCTGGCTGCAATCGCGCGGTCTGGAAAAGGGCGATCGCGTCGCCGTCATGATGCCCAACATTCCGCAATACCCCGTCGTTGCATCGGCAATCCTGCAGGCCGGTTATGCGGTCGTGAACGTCAATCCGCTCTACACGCCGCGCGAACTGGAACACCAGCTCAAGGATTCCGGCGCCAAGGCGATTTTCGTGATTGAAAACTTTGCCGTCACCCTGCAACAGGCGATCGGTCACAGCATGTTGCAGCATGTCTGCGTCGTCACGATGGGCGACATGCTCGGGCTCAAGGGCCACCTGGTCAATTTCGTGGTGCGCAAGATCAAGAAGCTGGTTCCGGCATGGTCGCTGCCGGGTCACGTCGCCTTCCGGACCGCGCTTGCCGAGGGCCGTTCAAAAACGTTTGAGCCAGCGCATGTCGGCCTCGATGACGTGGCGTTTCTGCAATACACCGGCGGAACGACAGGCGTTTCCAAGGGCGCAACGCTGACCAACAGCAACATCCTGTCCAACATGGTGCAGAACGATTTGTGGCTGGACGCGCTGAAACTGAAGCGTGAAATTCCCGATCCGTTGGTCTATATCTGCTGCCTGCCGCTCTATCACATCTTCGCACTGACGATTAACATGATCATGGGCATGGATCGCGGCGCCGAGAACGTTCTTATTCCCAATCCGCGCGACATTCCGGGTTTCGTGAAGGAACTCGGCAAATATGAATTCCACGTTCTGCCCGGCCTCAATACGCTCTTCAACGCGCTGCTGGCCAACGAAAACTTTCAGAAGATCGATTTTTCGAACCTGCTGCTGACGATCGGCGGCGGCATGGCCGTACAGCGTCCGGTGGCCGAGCGCTGGCAGAAGCTGACCGGCTGCAAGATCTCGGAGGGTTACGGGCTTTCTGAAACGTCGCCTGTCGCAACATCCAACCGCTTTGACAGCCCGGAATTCACCGGCTCCATCGGCCTGCCGATTCCCTCGACGGATATCGACATTCGCGACGAGGACGGCAAATCGGTTCCGCTTGGCGAGATCGGCGAGATATGCATTCGCGGCCCGCAGGTGATGACCGGCTACTGGAACCGCCCGGAAGAGACCGCCAAGGTCATGACGGACGACGGCTATTTCCGCTCCGGCGACATGGGCACCATGGACGAGCAGGGCTATATCCGCATCGTCGATCGCAAGAAGGACATGGTGAACGTTTCCGGCTTCAACGTCTATCCGAACGAGGTCGAAGAAGTCGTGGTGAGCCACGAGGGCGTTCTCGAGGCGGCCGCGATCGGCGTACCGGACGAACATTCCGGCGAAGTGGTCAAGCTGTTCGTGGTTCGGAAGGATCCGGCGCTCACCGAAGCGGACGTGCGCGAATGGTGCCGCGAAAACCTGACCGGCTACAAGCGTCCGAAATACATCGAATTCGCTGACGAATTGCCGAAATCCAATGTCGGCAAGATTCTGCGCCGCGAACTGCGTGACGGCGAACAGAAGAAATCAGCCTGACAGGCGACCCCGGATTTAAGAAAACGCTACGCCGTTCATGCGGCGTAGCGGCGCCCAACCTTGATTGCCGCGACAGCCGGGGTTAGACCCGAGAGCTGGATCAAACCTTTCCGGACAGGATGCTGACGATGGGCAATCTAGAGCAGGCGGTGAAAAAACTTCGCGATCATCGTGCGTCAAAAGCGCCAATGGACATGCGCGCGGCCTTCGCCGCCGATCCTGAGCGGTTTGACCGGTTTTCGATCCGGCTCGACGACCTGCTTCTCGACTATTCCAAATGCGCTGTCGACGCCGAAACGGTGGCGCTTCTGGCCGAACTTGCGGCGGCTGCGGAGATCGAGGCGAAACGCGACGCAATGTTTTCCGGGGCGCACATCAACGCGACAGAAGACCGCGCCGTTTTGCATACGGCGCTGCGCAACCGTTCCGGCGAAGCCGTTTACGACAACGGTCAGAACGTCATGCCGGAGATTCTGGCCGTGCTTGACAACATGGGCGCCTTCGCCGAGGCGGTGCGCAGCGGCGAAATCAAGGGAGAGACGGGCAAAGCGATCGCCGACATCGTCAATATCGGCATCGGCGGATCGGATCTCGGACCAGCCATGTGCGCGCTGGCGCTTTCCCCCTACGCCGACGGCCCCAGGGCGCATTTCGTCTCCAACATCGACGGCGCTCATATCGCCGACACGCTTGGCTCGCTCGACCCCGAAACCACCCTCGTCATCATCGCATCCAAGACCTTCACCACCATCGAGACCATGACCAATGCTGCGACGGCGCGGCGCTGGGTGGCCGACGCGCTCGGCGAAGACGCCGTCCAACATCATTTCGTCGCTGTTTCCACGGCGCTCGAAAAGGTCGCCGCCTTCGGCATCAACGAGGACCGCGTTTTCGGATTCTGGGATTTCGTCGGCGGCCGCTATTCCATATGGTCGGCGATCGGGCTGCCGCTGATGATCGCGATCGGCCGCGAGCGCTTCATCGAGTTCCTCAACGGCGCGCATGATCTCGACCGGCACTTCCTGAGTGCGCCGGCGACGGAAAACCTGCCGATGATGCTGGGGCTTCTCGGATATTATCACCGGGTGATCTGCGGTTTTCCCTCCCGCGCGATTATCCCTTATGATCAGAGGCTTGCCCGCCTGCCCGCCTATCTGCAGCAGCTCGACATGGAATCGAACGGCAAGCGCGTGAAAACCGGCGGCGTTGCAGTCGACACGCCGACCGGACCACTGGTCTGGGGAGAACCCGGCACCAACAGCCAGCACGCCTTCTTCCAGTTGCTGCACCAGGGCACGGACATCATTCCGGTGGAGTTTATCGCGGGCGCCCGCGGCCACGAACCAGATCTCGCCCACCAGCACGCATTGCTGCTCGCCAATTGCTTCGCCCAGTCGGAGGCGCTTATGAAAGGGCGCACGCTTGAAGAAGCCCGGGCGATGCTCGAAGCAGCCGGCGCCAGGAACGCGAAGGCGCTTGCGCCCCACAAGGTCTTTCCGGGCAACCGGCCTTCAATCACCATCCTCCATGAAAAGCTTTCGCCATATGCGCTTGGACGGCTGATCGCGCTCTACGAGCACCGCGTCTTCACCGAAGCGCAGCTTTTCGGCATCAACGCCTTTGACCAATGGGGCGTGGAACTGGGCAAGGAACTGGCGACCGCGCTGCTGCCCGTTGTCGAAGGCAAGGAGAGCGCGGCAGGGCACGACAGCTCGACTGCTGGGCTGGTCGGGTATGTTTTGGCGCAGAGTTGAGTAAGCGCCACAGACTGATCAGTCGGATTTCGATCCGTCTGTGAATTCCCTGAATTCCTTCCAGGGCGACTGACGGCATTCCCTTTCGATCGCCAGACCCACGGCCATTTCCAGGGATTCAGGTGTAATGCCGAGGTCTTCCGGGCGGTAGTCGCCGAGGATATTCAACCGCATCCGCATCGGCAGCTCAGCCAGCGCCACACTGCACAACACGCGAACTTCGTCTGAAATTCCGGAACATTCCCGCTGATCCTGGATGAGCTTGCAACACACAACTGCCTTGAGCAGATCGCCCTCATAAAAATCTCCCGCAGCGAGCGGGTCCTTTCGCAAGGTCTCCAGCGCCTTGGGCAAGAGATGTTTCAGGCCGATGTTCTGACCGATCATGATGCGGAGATCTTCCGTGGAAAATTCCTCGATAGGTTTTCGACGCAGGCGATGGCACTCCTGAACGAGC
Source organism: Rhizobiaceae bacterium MnEN-MB40S (assembly GCA_024343425.1). Classification (GTDB taxonomy): domain Bacteria; phylum Pseudomonadota; class Alphaproteobacteria; order Rhizobiales; family Rhizobiaceae; genus Flavimaribacter. The sequence goes on along the minus strand of BRLC01000017.1, from coordinate 56,161 downwards.
CAGGTGGGAGCGTCGGCTTCGCCCCAATCGTCTTTTTCCAGCTGTTCGAGAGTCTTTTTGTTCAATGTTGACGGCATCGTTTCAATCTGAAGCTGTTGACGGGATACACAACCAATATCGGGTGTGTTTTCTTTCTCCCGTTCGCGTCATTGCCCCCCTGGCGACGAGGTCCTGCAAATCGCGGGTTGTGGTCGCACGTGAAGCGCCGGTTATCGAAATATAGTTCTCGGCGCTCAGACCGCCTCTAAAGCCATCTGCGCCTTCGCGGAACATGCGGGAGATCGCCTTTTCCTGACGCTTGTTGAGTTTGTCACGAAAGCGGTCGTGGAAGCGCGCCCGGGAGATGAAGAATTCGACCCGCTTCATTGTGGTTCTCTGCGCCTCGAGGACTGTTTCGGCAAACCATAGCAGCCAATTCGTGATTTCGTTTTCCTTGTTGCTGGTTTCCAGCATGTCGTAATAGGCTTTGCGATCCCGCTCGATCGTGTAGGCAAGCGCGATAAGGGTCGGCTGACCAAGGGCTTGCGCCAGAACCTTTTCCGAAAGCGCCCGTCCGATACGTCCGTTGCCATCCTCGAAGGGGTGGATGCTTTCGAAATACAGATGCGCAACGCCGGAGCGGATCAAAGCAGTAAGCGGCTTTTTCCCGGCAGGAGCGCTGTCGTTGAACCAACCAGCATATTTTCTCATCTCCGCCGCAACATGGCGAGACGGCGGCGCTTCAAAATGGATTTTCTCTCTGCCTGCGGCGCCCGAAACGATCTGCATCGGTTCTTCGTGTATTCGATAGTCACCGACGGTTTCGACCCCGGACGCGCCGGTCATGACCATGGTGTGCCAACGGGAAAGAGACGACTTTGTCAGGGCTTCGTCAAACGTTGCGTACAGGTCAACCATCATCTCAGAGACACCACGTTCTCGCGGCGGGACGCGCGCCGCTTCCCCGCCGAGACCCATCTGTCGCCGCAAGGACGCCTGAATACTGGCGCGGTTGAGGAATTCACCCTCAATTTCGGAGGTTTTCAGAGCCTCGTCGCTGATCAACTCTATTTTAAGTGCGTCTTGTTCATCCGCGCCGATATGGCGAAAAGCGCCAATGAACTCGCCTGATTGCAACAGAAACTTCTCTTCCAGTTCCTTCAATGCATGTTCATTGTAGGTGAAATCCGGCCAATCCGGTTTTTGCCAGTTCCATGTCATGAGTTATAGATCGCCTTGCTATAACTCATAATATGAGGAAATTTGAGTTATAGCAAACCGCGCAATAACTCAAAAACCAAAAACGCCCGGCTTTCGCCAGGCGTTGATGTCTCGGGCAATGCTGATCCGGCCGATCAGTTCATCGTCGGGATGACGAATTCCGCGCCGTCCTTCACGCCGGACGGCCAGCGTGAGGTGATGGTCTTGGTCTTGGTGTAGAAGCGGAAGGCGTCGGGGCCGTGCTGGTTGAGGTCGCCGAAGGAGGACCCCTTCCAGCCGCCGAAGGTGTAGTAGGCGATCGGCACCGGGATCGGCACGTTGACGCCGACCATGCCGACCTGCACGCGGGCGGCGAAATCGCGGGCGGCGTCGCCGTCACGGGTGAAAATCGCGACCCCGTTTCCGTATTCATGCTCGTTCGGCAGTTTCAGCGCGTCCTCGTAGGTCTCTGCGCGAACGACGGAGAGCACAGGTCCGAAGATTTCTTCCTTGTAGATGCGCATGTCGGGCGTGACATGGTCGAACAGACAGCCGCCCATATAGTAGCCGTTTTCATAGCCCTGCATCTTGAAGCCGCGGCCGTCGACGACGAGCTTCGCGCCTTCCTCGACGCCGAGATCGACGTAACTCTTGACCCGATCGAGCGCCTGCTGCGTGACGAGCGGGCCGAAATCGGCGCTCGGATCGGTGGAGGGACCGACCTTCAGGCTCTCAACACGCGGGATCAGCGCTTCCACCAGCCGATCCGCCGTCTGCTGGCCGACCGGCACGGCCACCGACACAGCCATGCAGCGCTCGCCGGCGGAGCCATAGCCGGCGCCGATCAGGGCGTCGACGGTCTGGTCCATGTCGGCGTCGGGCATGATGATCATGTGGTTCTTGGCGCCGCCGAAACACTGGACGCGCTTTCCGGCCGCGCAACCGCGGCTGTAGATATATTCGGCGATCGGCGTCGAGCCGACGAAACCGACGGCCTTGATGTCCGGATCGTCGAGGATCGCGTCGACGGCTTCCTTGTCGCCATTGACGACGTTGAGGATGCCTTCCGGCAGGCCGGCTTCGATGAAGAGTTCGGCAATCCGCATCGGCACACCCGGATCGCGCTCGGACGGCTTCAGGATGAACGCGTTGCCCGCGGAAATGGCCGGCGCGATCTTCCAGAGCGGGATCATGGCCGGGAAGTTGAACGGGGTGATGCCGGCGACGACGCCGAGCGGCTGGCGCATGGAGTAGACGTCGATGCCGGGGCCTGCGCCATCTGTGAACTCGCCCTTCAGAAGGTGGGGCGCGCCGATGCAGAACTCAACGACTTCGAGGCCGCGCTGGATATCGCCCTTTGCATCCGGAACGGTCTTGCCGTGTTCCTTGGCAAGCAGTTCAGCCAGCGAATCGTATTCCTGCTGGACAAGATCGAGAAACTTCATCAGCACGCGGGCGCGGCGCTGCGGATTGGTCGCCGCCCAGCCGGGCTGCGCCGCCTTGGCGTTTTCGACCGCCGCCCGCATCTCTTCCTTGCTTGCGAGGGCGACCTTGCCCTGCACCGTGCCGTCCATCGGCATCAGCACATCAGCCGACCTGCCGCTTGTTCCGGCGACGTTCTTGCCGCCAATGAAATGTCCAATATCGCGCATGGGAGTCCTCCTTGATTGATTGCCGGCACTTTGCGCTTTAATTTATGAAAATCAATGCGCAATCCAGCGTATCTGTTGTGCACATTTTATAGTTCTTAGTTGGCGCAATTGTCAGGCGCCGGCAATGCGGAGGCAAGGGTAAAATGAACTGGGACGATGTCCGCATCTTTCTCGCGGTGGCGCGAACCGGGCAGATCCTGGCGGCTTCGCGGCGCCTGGAGTTGAACCACGCCACGGTCAGCCGACGGATCACGGCTCTGGAAAACGATCTGCAATCGAAACTGCTCATCCGCCGCACCAATGGCTGCGACCTGACCCAGGAGGGCGAGGCCTTCATGCACGCCGCCGAACGCATGGAGGCGGAAATGCTGGCGGCGCGCGCAGCGGTCGGCCGCACTGACACGGAAGTGTCCGGCACTGTGCGCATTGGCGCGACAGACGGCTTCGGCATATCCTTTCTGGCGCCCCGGCTCGGAACCCTGACACGACAATATCCGGGTTTGAAGATCCAGCTCGTGCCGGTGCCACAGAGTTTTTCACTCTCACGCCGCGAAGCCGATATCTCCATAACCGTGGAGCGCCCGCAAACCGGGCGGCTTGTCGCCCGCAAGCTCGTCGACTATGCGCTCGGCCTCTACGCCTCCAAAGCCTATCTCGCCGAATTCGGCGCGCCCAAGACGGCGGCGGATCTGAAAACCCATCGCCTTGTCGGATATGTCGAGGACCTGATCTTTTCGCCGCAGCTTCACTATCGCGCGGACTTCGTGCGCAACTGGGAATCCGATTTCGAGATATCCGCCGTTCTCGGCCAGATGGAAGCTGTGCGTTCGGGCGCAGGAATCGGCATCCTTCATCGATTCATCGCCCGTCCCTACGATGATCTGGCGCCCGTGTTGCCGGACCTGCGCGTCGACCGCAGCTACTGGATCGTCTATCACGAGTCGCTGCGCAATATCCGCCGGATCAAGACCGTCGTAGATTTTATTGCGGCCGAGACAGAACGCGAAAAGCAGCAATTCATCTAATAAATTGTGCAGTGCAGCATTATTATTGCTGCACTTTTCGTCGCCCGGCTATCTGCAGCATTTTGCGCAGCATATCGCTGCAGCATAAATCCGGAATAGCTGCAGCATTCTCTATGTTGCATTGCAGCATAATAAATAATAAATAATTGTTTTTATTGTAGTTAATTGATATGTTGCACTCCATGCAAGAGTGCATCATAAATGGCGTTTAAGCGCAGCAATTTCACTCCCGAGATTTGCAAAAATTGCTGCGCCACGCGCGCTTCTGTACACAAATCTAACGCAGCATTTACCAATAAATCGGTGTTTAGCGGAAGCGCAGCATTTTTGAACCTCGAAGGCTCTACAGCCGTCCCTCGAAATCCGCATATTCGAAACTCTTGACGATCTCCAGCGCGTCTGTGCGGCTGTCCCAGAGCGCAAGCGACGGCAACGGCATGCCGTTGAATGTGGTCGCCTTGACCATCGTGTAGTAGGCAAGATCAAGGAAAACCAACCGGTCACCGACTTCCGGCGGCTTTTCGAAGCTGTAGGTCCCGATAATATCTCCGGCCAGGCAAGTCGGGCCGCCGAGACGGACGACATGCGCGTCCACCGTCTCATTGGCCGTATCGCGCGGAAGCGCGGTTGCACCCAGCACGTCCGGCGTAAACGGCGCTTCTATGACATCAGGCATGTGACAGGTGGCGGACGTATCCATCACCGCCAGCGGCGCGCCGTAATCGAAACGATCGAGAACCTGCGAAACCAGCGCCCCTGAATGCAGCGCCACGGCCGTGCCCGGCTCGATATAGACCTTGAGGCCCGTGCGTTCGCGAAAGCGCGCAAGCCTTTCGATGAACCGATCAAGGGGAAAGCCGTCATCGGTGATCAACAGACCGCCGCCGAGATTGATCCACTCCACCGCACCGAAAAGAGGCGCGCACTTGGCTTCGACGGCGGACAGCAGGCGGTCGAAAGCCTCATAAGGATGGTCGCAAAGAGCATGGACATGGATGCCGGAAAGCCCATCGAGATCGGCCGCCGTTACCTGATTGGCGGGAACGCCCAGCCGCGACCAGGACGCGCACGGGTCATAGAGCGGGTTTTCGACTTCGCTGTGCATCGGGTTGATGCGAAGCCCGGTCTCAACCCCGCCATGCGCTTCGATCCGGCTGCGAAAGCGTGACCACTGTTCCAGCGAGTTCAGGATCAGGTGGTCGCTGTAACCCAGAAGCTCGTCGATATCCGCTTCCTTGAGGCCCGGCGCATAGGCATGCACATCCCCACCGAAGCGCGTGCGCCCGAGACGCGCCTCATAGAGACCGCTTGCCGCGGTTCCGGAAAGGTATTTCATCACCAGATCGGCCACTGCAAAGCATGAGAACGCCTTCAGCGCCAGGAGCACGCTGACGCCCGCTTCGTCGCCAACCCGTTTCAGGATCTGCAGATTGTGCTCGAGCCGCGCGAGGTCGAGCACATGGCAAGGCGTGGGAATGCGCGCAGTATTGAGCTTCGCGAAATTGTGCGGCGCCAAGGGTTACACCTCGGCCGGCCAAGGCCAGCTTCCGTCAAGCGGCAAGTCCTGCATTTCCCAGTCGATGCCGACCTCCGGCATCAGCTTCAGGAAGGGGTCGGGATCGAGTTCCTCGACATTGACCATGGTCTTCGGTTTCCACACGCTGCTGGCCATCAATCGCGCAGCCGTTATGACCGGTATGCCGGTCGAATAGGAAATCGACTGGCTTCCGACCTCGCGGAAGTTTTCTTCGTGATCGCAGTTTGACCAGATAAAGATCCGGCGCTCCTTGCCGTCCTTCTTGCCGCGTATATCGGCTCCGATGCATATCTTGCCGGTATAGCCGGCCGCAAGGGAAGCCGGGTCCGGCAACAAGGCCTTGATCACACGGTTGGGCGCGACCTTGACGCCGTCGACCTCGATCGGGATCGATGAGGTCAGGCCCAGATTGTCGAGCACGTCGAAGACCTTGAGATAGTGTTCGCCGAAGCCCATCCAGAAGCCGATATGCGGCGTGTCCGGGAAATTGACGGCAAGCGACTGTAATTCGTCATGGCCCATGGAGTAGACGCGATGGGCGCCCACCTCAGGCAGCGCGACCTCCATGGACGCGGAATGGTGGGGTATTGTCTCCCAGCGGCCGTTCTTCCAGGTGATCACGTCTTCCTTGATCTCGCGCAGGTTCACGTCGGCGTCGAAATTGGTGGCGAAGTAAAGACCGTGGCTGCCGGCGTTCACGTCGATGATGTCGATGGAGGCGATGGCGTCGAAACAATGCTTGCGCGCGTGGGCGCAAAAGATGTTGACGACGCCTGGATCGAATCCCATGCCGAGCAATGCGCTGGCGCCCCGCGCGGCGAACTTTTCGCGGCGCGGCCACTCGATGCGCTCGTACCAGTTGGGCGGGATATTCTCGACGAATTCGTCCTCGCCGAGCGCGGTGTCGAGATAATCCGCTCCGGTGTCGATGCAGGCGTCGAGGATTGCGGCGTTGCAGTAAGGCGAAGCGACGTTGAGTAAGAGGCCGACGTCCAACTCGCGGATCAATGCGGCAACCGCCTCGGCGCTGCGCGCGTCAACCGTCCGTGTCTCGACCAGTCGCTTGTCGCCCGGCGCAGACCAGCGCTCCTGGACCTCGCCAGCTATGCGTTCAAGCTTTTCGGCGTTTCTGGCGGCGAGCGTGATGGTTCCGAAGTCATTGCGGAACTGGGCCGCCTTGTTGACGGTCACCTGACCTACGCCGCCCGCTCCGATAATCAGCAGGTTCGGTTTCGTCATTCAATCGTCTCCGTTCAGTCCTTGTCCGTCGGCAGTTCTGTTATGCCGCCATTCTTCGCCGACCAGGCAAGCGGTCCGTTGAGAAAGGCCTCGACTTCGGTGAGCGTTTTCTCGTCGAAGTAGCCTTTCTCTCGCGAGAGCGCCAGCACGTCCCACCAGGTGGCGAGATAGTGCAGCGTCATGCCGTGATCCTTCAGCCGTTGCGGCGCCTCCGGAAAGATATCGTAATAGAAAATGGCGAAGGTGTGCTCGATGGTCGCGCCCGCCTCGCGGATCGCGTCGGCGAACTTGATCTTGCTTCCGCCGTCGGTCGTCAGATCCTCGACCAGGATGACGCGGCTGCCTTCCGGCATGCTGCCCTCGATGCGCGCGTCGCGCCCGAAGCCCTTCGGTTTCTTGCGCACATATTGCATGGGCAAGCCCATGCGTTCGGAAATCCAGGCGGCGAAGGGTATGCCGGCGGTTTCGCCGCCCGCAACGCTGTCGAATTGCTCAAACCCGGCGTCACGCAGGATTGTGGCGACGGAAAAATCCATAATCGCGGAGCGGATGCGCGGATAGGAGATCAGCTTGCGGCAGTCGATATAGACCGGGCTCGCGAGGCCGGAGGTGAAGGTGTAGGGTTGATCGGCGCGAAAATGCACCGCCTTGATCTCGATGAGCATCTGGGCGACAAGTTTCGAAACCTGCTCGGCCTCGGGAAATGCATTGGAAAACATGCGGGCAATCCTCTCAAAACCAGATTGTCAGGGGCGTAGCTCCACGTCCCAGTAAAGCGGCGTTTTTGGGTCGAACAGGGTAACCGGCCCTGCGCCCGTCTCGATTTTTTCCGGATAGGCGACCGGCGCGTCGCGCCGGATGAGCCTGATTCTCTCATCATTCGGAGGCAGACGATAAAAGGCCGGACCGTTGAGCGAGACGAAAGCCTCGAGCCGGTCGAGCGCCTCTTCCTCTTCGAAGACGTGGGCCAGGCAGGACAGCGTATTGGTCGCCGAAAAGACACCTGCGCAGCCGCAACCGCATTCCTTCGCCGGATCGACATGCGGCGCGGAATCGGTGCCAAGGAAGAAGCGCGGATTGCCCGAGACAGCCGCCGCGCGCAGTGCGAGCCGGTGTTCCTCGCGCTTGGCCACCGGCAGGCAGTAATAGTGCGGCCGAATACCGCCGACGAGTATGTCGTTGCGGTTGATGATCAGATGATGCGTGGTGATGGTGCCGGCGATGCCGTCAGCCGCGTCGCGCACATAGTCGACGCCCTGGATGGTGGTCACGTGCTCCAGCACGATCCTCAGGCCAGGAATGCGCTGTCGCAGCGGATCGAGCACCCGGTCTAGGAAGACCGCTTCACGATCGAAAATATCGACCGCAGGATCGGTCACCTCGCCGTGGCAGCAGAGCGGCACGCCTGCGTCGGCCATACGCTCCAGTACCGGATAGACCTTCTCGATATCACGCACGCCGCTCTGGGAATTGGTGGTCGCGCCCGCCGGATAGAGCTTGACCGCGGTGATCAGGCCAGACGCGTGGGCGGAAACGACATCTTCGGCGTCGGTCGTCTCGGTCAGATAGAGCGTCATCAGCGGCGCGAATCGGTCACCAGCCGGCAAAGCGTCCATGATGCGGGCGCGATAGGCCTCGGCGGCTGGGCTATCAGCGACGGGAGGCACGAGATTGGGCATGATGATCGCGCGGCCGAAATGCGCGCTGGTGTGCGGCAGGACGCCCTGCAACATTGCTCCGTCGCGAAGGTGAAGGTGCCAGTCGTCGGGACGGCGGATCTCGATCTGCTGCATGGGCTGCCTCGTCGGTGTCGCCGGGCCTGATTACAGGGATTCCCGCGCAAGGGCCAGTGCGGCGATGTCCCAGTCAGGAATGTTTCTGTGAAAACCGGCGTCGAAGCCTGGGCCTTAGCCTTTTGTCTGCTTGAAAGCCTCCAGGGCGCGCTCGCGAGACTCTTTCAGATCGACGATCGGTTCGGGATAGGCATCGCCAAGCTTCACGCCTGCTTTTTCCAGCACGTCGGCCGGCGCCTCCCAGGGATTGAAGAGCCACTTGTCCGGCATATCCTTGAGTTCTGGAACCCAACGGCGCGTGTAATGGCCCTTGCCATCAAATTTCTGGCCCTGCAGCACCGGATTGAAGACACGGAAATAGGGCGCGGCGTCAGCGCCGCATCCCGCCGCCCACTGCCAGCTCGCCGAGTTGTTGGCGAGATCCGCATCCACCAGACAATCCCAGAACCAGGCTTCGCCCTCGCGCCAGTGCAGAAGCAGGTTCTTGACCAGAAAGGACCCCACGACCATGCGAACGCGATTGTGCATGTAGCCGGTTTGCCACAATTCACGCATGCCGGCGTCGACGATCGGTATGCCTGTCTGCCCGCGACGCCAGGCGCGCAGGCGCTCTCCGTCATCATCCCACGGAAAATCGTCAAACTTGCCTTGCAGGTTTTTCACCGGCAGATCGGGGAAGTGGTAGAGCAGGGAATATGAGAATTCCCGCCAGGCAAGTTCGCTGAGAAAATTATCCGCATCAGCGCCATCGCCACTGTTCTTGACCGCGTACCAGGCGGCGTTGGGAGACAATTCGCCGTAGTGCAGGTGCGGCGAAAGGCGCGAGACATTGTCCCGGTCCGGAAAGTTTCGTCCCGACTTGTAGCCTTTCAGCCCGTCTTCGAGGAAATCTTCCAGGCGCCGCTCAGCCGCATCCTCGCCGACCTCCCAGTGTTCCATCATCGCCTTGCCCCAGTCGCGTTTCGGGAGGAGGTCGAGTTCTTCCAGCGTGACGGCCATTCCGTCACCGTCCGCCTGCGCCAACGTCAGATCCGGCCTGTCAAGCGGCTTGCGTGGCGCTGCTGCGGCCAGGCACCCTTTTTTGTAGAAGGGCGTGAAGACGCGATAAGGATCGCCGTCGTCCTTGAGAACCTCCCAGGGCTCCCACAGCAGCGATCCGTTGTCGCTTGAGACAGCAACGCCTGCTTCCTGCAAATCCGCCTTGATGGCCTTGTCTCGCGCGATGCGCCACGGCTCGTAGCACCGGTTCCAGTGGACGGAGACGGCGCCGTGCCTGCTGGTGAGTTCAGGGATGATCTTCGCCGCGTCGCCTCGATACAGGCGAAGCTTGTTCCTCAGGCTGTCATTCAGCTCTTTCAGAGAATGGTGCAGCCAGCAGAGGCTCGCGGCGCCCGGCTTCCAGTCTCCGGCAGACTCCAGATCCAGCACGTAAACCGGAATAACGGACCCACTCTGGGCAGCGGCGCAAAGCGCCGGATTGTCGGCCAGCCGCAAATCCTGCCGGAACCAGAATATCACCGTGTCGACCATAATGTCCTTTCCATCGTCACGCCGGTATTTCTTCGCCGGCCCAGTCGAAACAACCGCCGCTGCTCGCCGGTTCCAGACCTGCGATGACGTCGAGCAATTTTGCCGCTGCGAATTCCGGCGCAAACAGCTTGCCGTCCGGAACCGACGACTGGAAGGGCCGCGACAACGCGCTGTCCACGGTTCCCGGATGCAGGCCGACGATGATTGATTGCGGATTACGCCGGGCAAGTTCGATGCTCGCGGTGCGAAGGATCATGTTCAGCGCCGCCTTGGACGCCCGGTAGGCGTACCAGCCGCCGAGCCTGTTGTCGGATATGCTTCCGACCCGCGCAGAAAGGGCGGCAATCGTGAAAGGACGCCGACGAGGCATCAATGGTGAGAGATGGCTGACAATCATGGCGGGCAGCACCGTGTTGACCGCGAACAGTCGCTGGAGCTGTGCGGCGTCGAGATCGCGCAGGCTTTTCTCCGGCGCTATGCCTTTCTCGTGCAGCATTCCCGTCGCGATGACAACGAGGTCCGGTGGGTTCGGCTCTGCGACAGCGCGGCACGCCTCGCGCACGGAAATCGCGTCGTCCGGGTCATAGATCAGGCCCCGCGCTGGAGGTCGAACATTGTCATTCCTGCGCGACACGGCGACAATCTCGCAATCAGGATAACGATCCGCAATGGCCTCCACGAAGGCGGAACCGATCGCGCCCGACGCGCCGAAGACGACTGCCTTTCCGATTGTATGGTGCAACGAGATAACCTGATCCTCCACGACGCCATTGCCGCTTTCCGGTCTATCTACGTCGGATCAACGCCGCTGGATCAGCGCCATTCGTGGTTGCGGGCGACAATGGCGAAGCGATCTGCGAGTTCCGCGAGCGCGACGCCATGGACCGTCTGCGCACCGATCACGCCGCTTTTTCCGTCTGGCAGATCCCGCGTGGCGCAGGCGCAAGCGTCGATCGTCACGCGGTAGCCGAGATCGAGCGCGGCGCGCGCCGTGGAGCTGACACACATATGGGTCATGAAACCGGCCAGTATCAGTTCGGTGTTCTTTGGATCCTGGAGATTGTCAGCAAGCGTGGTCCCTGCGAAAGCATTGGGCAAGCCCTTTTCAACAACGGCTTCGCCTTCATGCGGAGCAAGAGCTTCGATGAACCGACCACGATGGGAATCGCGATCAAAGAGACTTCCAGGCCGCCCCTTGTGCGCGACATGAATAATCGGCCGACCAGCCTTGCGCATTCTGTCGAGGAGCACAGCCGCTGCTTTTACGGCGTCTGCGCATCCGGTGACGGCGATCGGGCCTTCCACATACTCGTTCTGCATGTCGATCAAAACGAGGCTTGCCCGACCCAGGCTCGGCGGCTGGAGATCCGCGCCGGCCAATTCCAGCAATGTCTTTGGCGTCATAAATTTCCTCCGCAGTTCTTCAAGTCAATCCGCGACGGCCAAACAAGCGAATGCCGCCAGCTTCGGCTCAAACAATTATCACGTGCGCCTAACAAGAAAAGGGCGCTCCCGTGAGCGCCCTTGAAAGTCCCGGACCAAGGTCCGGCGTGGCATTAGGCCTTACCAGCTGTAGCGTACGCCCAGCGTCCCGTTTCCGGCCCAGTATTCATCGGCGAAGATGTAGTTCGCCTGACCGTAGACGGACCAGTTGTTGGTCGCATTGTACCAGTTGAAGCCGGCACCGACTTCCCCGAAGACGCCGGAGATATCGTCCTGGAGCGAAAGTCCGGCGATGACTGCTGAATTGTCGCCGAGGAATTCACCGCCGACATAGGCGTTGATGTACGGGTCAAGCTTTCCGTTGCCGACAATCATGGTCGTTCCGAGACGACCACCGATCTTGCCGCGGAGGCTGTCGCCGTCCTCGATCTGGACGCCTGTGCCGAGCACAGTCAGATCGTCTACACTGGTGTTGACATAGGCGAGGCTTGCAACCGGCTCGATGTAGTAGCCGCTGGCGTTGGTGAAGCGGTATCCGCCTTCGATGCGACCACCGAGGTTGAGGATGTCGCTCGAAGCCGGCGATCCGCCAACCGAGAAGTCGGCCGTCAGGAAGTCCGCCTTGAACAGGGCGTCGATGTAGCCGGGGCCATTGACCCAGGTAGCGTAGACGCCAGCCATGCCGCCATCAACAGTCGCCGTATCGCCCACTCCGGAGAACTCGACCGAATTGGTGACATATCCGCCCATCAGACCTAGCACCAGCGTGCTGCCGTTGTTCAGATGGAAGGCGTGGTCGACACCACCCTCGATGCCCCAGATCGTCTCGTTGTAATCCGTGTTGAAGGAAACGAACTGACCCGGGAAGGCTTCGAACGATTCACTGCCTTCACTCTCGGCGTACTGGCCGATACCGCGAAGCCAAACGCCATTGTCATTGTTGTTGACGGCAGGCGCAGCGGGCGGAGGCGCAGCCTCGATGAAGTCAGCATTGGCCGTTGAGTATCCGGTTCCGGTGGACCCATAAATCTCACGCAGGTCGCTGGAGCGGTCGAGGTAGCCGTCTGCCGTCGTGTGCCACATGTTCTGGGCGATACTGACCGTCTGGGCGAACATGAAGGCGCTGGAGTCTGCGTAGGAAGCCAGCACCCAGGCCTTGGCGTCCGGAGCGAAGCCCGGCGTCCACTGCGCAGGATCGGCCGGTGCGTCGAGGAACAGGTCATAAGTGAAGAGACCTGTGTCGATCGGACCATTCGCCAGTACGAAATCGCCGAGATCGGTGTTTCCGGACAGGACGCCCACGACCGGAATTCCGATCGGGTTGTACGCGCCGAAGCCGCCGACATTGTTGACGTAGACCTCCGTCGATCCATCGACATCACCGGTGATGACCAGCATATCGGAGGACGAGGAGCCGACAGCGCCGAGCGCAGCATCGACCGCAAGCGCACCACCCATGCCGTTGTAGTTGCCAGCCACAATCGTCATATCGCCGATACCGGATCCATAGACCGGGAGCGTGACCAATCCGTAGTCGGACACACCGTTGACCATGCTGACGAGGCCGGAGTTGTTGAAGTCGTCGATGCCGAACAGCGGGCCGCCGAAGCTGGTCAGGCCGTTGACATAGATCTCTCCGGAGTTGTTGACGATGCTGTCGCCCCCCGCGCTTGCGAAGGAGAACAGGGTCAAGCCGTCCGTCTCGATCATGCCACTGTTGTTCAGCGTGGCGTCTCCGTTGAGGCCGTAGATCATGTTGATCCCGGAAGTTTCCCAGTCGCCGGAGTTGTCGATCATCGCATAGCTGTCAAAGCTGATCAGCTTCATCTGGCCGGTGACGTCGCCCGAGTTGTAGACCTCGATGTCGCTGCCGGCCAGGGAGATGATTGCGTCATCGTCCCAGTCGCCGGTGTCGCTTACGATGACGCCGTTGTCGGTGTTACGGATTGTCGAAGTACCGTCGGTGCCGACGAAGACAACCGGCTCGAGCAGCGAACCTTCACCGCGAAGCAGGCCGTCCGACGTAACCGTCACGTTGTTGTCGCCGAGGAGCGAGAAGCCGCCCACGGAGACTGCGACGCCATCGTCCGACAGAACCTCAGAGCCCGTGCCGACGGTGACGTTAACGTCGTTCAGTGCGAGCGGCGTGAAGACTTCAATGCCGTTCTGGCCGGAGACCAGGGTGGACGTTCCGTCAACGCCTACATTGATCGTCGAACCGGCACCGCCGCTCAGAGTGCGGAAGATGCCGATTGCCTCATCGCCTGCGTTGATGTCGGCATTTGCGTAGACATTCACGTCTCCGCCGCCAAGCACCTTGACGACGCTGATGCCGTCGTCTGCGGCGACGATCGTACCGCCATCGGAACCATCGCCAGCTGTGCCGCCATTCTGCGTGGCGATGTTTACATCACCTTCAGAGTCGATGCTGACCGATTCGATGCCGTCATCGCCTGCGTCGATCGCATCATCGGCCGAAACGTACAGATCTCCGTCGCCGAAGTAGCGAAGGGAGCTGATTCCATCATCGCCGGCGACGATCGTGCTACCGGTGTTCGTGATGATGCTGATGTTGCCGTCATTTCCGAGGCTGAGCACCTCGATGCCTTCGTCGCCAGCGCTTATGGCGGCGGAAGTGTTCACCAGGACAGATCCGGGTCCGAACACTTTAGATACCTGAATGCCGTCATTGTCTGCGGCGATCGTGCCATTTGCCGTGGTGTCGACATTGACGTTGCCTTCGTTGAACAGGCTGACCGCCATAATGCCGTTGTAGCCGACATTGGCGCCTGTCAATCCGGAAACGGACCCGTCGACATCGATATCGATATTGCCCTCACCACCAACATTCAGGGCGCCGATGCCCATGAAATCCGACTGGATGGCGGCACTGGTCGTAACGATTGCGTCCCCGGTTGGACCACCAATCTGAATAGCGCCGGCACCGAGGCCGGTCGCCTGCGTCAGAGCGTTTACATTGGTGGTGGCGGTTCCAGCCCCGAAGGCTGCGGAAATCGCACCGATGACAGGCGGATCGATTACGCCGTTAACAGTTACCGTGGCATTGCCGTCGATCGACAACGCACCGGCGCCGATCAGTCCGCCGTCAGCAACTGAAGTCTTGCCTTCAGTTGTAACGGTGGCATCGCCGCCAACCGCAATACCGAGTACGCCGCTGCCGCCGAGGCCGCCGCCACCTCCGAGATTGGAATTGACGATACCGGTCGTGATATCCACGTTTCCGTCGAGAGCGAAGCCCGCCACACCAACGCCGTCAGAGTTGACGATGTTCATATCGCCTTCCGGATCAGCCGTTTCAGAGCTGATCATGACATTGCCGGTTCCGAGGTTGACACCCAGAAGACCGACGCCATTGGCGTTGACCAGGGACGATTGCGCAGCGCCGTCACCGACAGTCACAGTCGCATCACCTGTGCCACCCAGCCCAACAACAGCCGCGACGCCGATATCAGGTTCCTGACCGAGCACGATGCCCACGTTGCCGCCAATCAACGAGGCGGAGGCGTTTCCGTCGTTCGCCTGCGCGAGCAGACCAACGGTCGCTCCCAGAAGTGCAGGAGATGACGTTCCCGTTACATTGATACTTGCAGTGGAGAGCGCAGTTGCATCGCCGCCGCCTGCAGCCACAGCCGCCACACCGACGCCGCGCGCCGTGACATTGCCATTCGCCGTTGCAAATGCATTGCCTGTGCCATCAGCCCAAGCAACAACACCAACACCCCCAGTGCCCACAAGCGACAGATCGCCTGATTGCGTTACCGTGCTGCCGGCATGGGTTGTCGCTGTTGCATCGCCACTGCCAGTGGTAATGGCTGCTACACCAACCGGAACGCCGACTGTACCCAGCAAGGGGAGGTAACCTGCACTCGCGCTCGTCTGGTTGACATTACCATACACATTGACAGTCGAGGTGCCTGCGCCTTCAGCGATACCTATGACGCCAGCCGCGCTGCCAGACACAGTCGACGTCTCGCCGATGGTCAGGCCGACGATGCCATCGCCACCACTCGCCGAGGCAAACAGACCAGCTGCAACCCCTTCACCAAGCGTTGTGTTGGGAGCTGATATATTACCGTTGATAGTTGCGGTGATATCGGAGCCGCCAGTCGTGAACAGTTGCATGCCATCGGAAAAACCAACCAGAGCTTCTCCGCCGGTTACCGTCGTTCCGGTCGAAGTTTCGACTGTAATCGGCGAATTCGATCCGTCGGTATAGATGCCAACTCCGACTGCGTCGCCCAAAAGATTGGACGTGCCGCCCGCGACTGTACCGCCAGTCAGATAGTAAGATACCGGAGAATTGTCGTCACCGGAGGAAAGCAGGAGACCGCTTGCAGAACCAGTAAGCGCGCTCCCACCGCTGATCGATCCGCCACTCTGTGTAAAGGTGATGTAAGACCCGTCGCCGTCAGTTGACAAATCCAGGCCATTAGCAGAACCCGTTACAGAGCTTGTTCCACCGGAAATACTACCGGCGCTCATGACCATATCTATATAGGCGCCATCGCCAGTTGTCGCGGCATTGAAACCGTCGGCGCTAAAAATCGCACTACCACCGACGATAACTGGCGCAGCGCCAGGAGCCAGTTGCCTGACCTCGATAACCAAAAACTGGTTAGGGTCGTTCGTGCTCAAATTCACAGCATCGCGGCTGGTGCCGCTATTGTCTGTCGCCTGCGTATTCGTGAAAGTGAAAATTACAGGGTTTGTGCCTGTATCGGCATTGTCGTACGTGATCCCGTTAGTAAACGATCCGGATCCGCAAGCAATCGTCGCAGGAGTCGGCGGATTCGTTACGAGACCGCATTCATTGTCCGCCAGAGCCTGACTGGACATCAGTATTCCACCGGCGGGAACTGCGACAGCCGCAAGTCCTACGGCGGATACGCCTGCGACAAGCCTGCGGCGCAAAGTTTTCAGATTGGAAGACGTATTAAAGTGACTCAGCAATTGCTTGCTCCCCCGATAGAGCGCGATCTCCCGATAAGATCACGCTGATTCATACTCATATCACCCGACAACTCTGACTGATTAACACTCGTGAGTTCTTGCAACAACTGAAATGAGGCAAATTGTTCTGCATTTCTGATGTAAGTTGTGAATCTGCAACAGTATCTACCTGATGATGAATTCTTGTATGGTCTGCAATGGCAGAAAATTGCACCAAACTACTGATTCCAAGCAGGTTTTTACATTTACCTCTTCGTTCATGCTGTAGAGAAAACTGCTGTAAACCTGCAATTCCAGGTTGTTTTTTCTCTGTCAAAACGAACTTGAATTTCGTAATACATTCGTCATTGTTTACTGCTCATTGTATCTTTTCAAAATATTCCCTGTCGCCTTCTGGAATTTTTCATAAATCCTTGGCAATAATATTAGAAATTAATACTATTTTTTATGCTTGTGCACATCAATAAATTGAAGAGATAATTCTTAAAAACCATAATTAATAATACGTTTAATCATGATTCATCGTGTAAGAATTTTTTACAATCAGAGATTCATTTCAGGCTTGACGCATGAATCGCTATGCGTGCGTTTCGTGCTTCACGAAACCGTGATCAGCGGTGTTATGCGCGCGCAGTCCAACTTTGGCGAACACCACTCAGGATAGGTGCGAATCAGCACAGCAACCGGTCGAACCAAAGCGCGGTTTGGAACGGAAACCATGACGATTCATTGACCTTTTCCAAAATTTGGGCGATCACTAGCAATCATGAACCCGTAGGATGAATTCCGCCGGAATATTGCTCCGGCACAGGAGGATTTAGATGAACAGGCGCATTTTTCTTGGTGGCGCGATAGCTGCGGCGGCGCTCGCACAGCCCGGCATTCGCCACGCAGCGGCCCAGTCGAACGCGTCGCGCTACTTCAAGGGCTCGACGACGGATGGCGGATACACGTATCCAAATACAAACTTCGATTCCATCGATGACCGCTGGAAGCGGCAGATGGTGAAGTATTTCTCCGACGAACCACAGGGCACCGTCGTGATCGACACCAATAATCACTACATGTACTGGATCTGGGAAAACAACACCGCGATCCGCTACGGCGTCGGCGTCGGCCGCGAAGGGTTTCAGTGGTTTGGCCGCGCCAATGTCGCGCGCAAGCAGCGCTGGCCCACCTGGACGCCGCCGAAGGAAATGCACGCGCGCCAGCCCGGTCTTCCTCAGATGATGGAAGGCGGCCCCAGAAATCCGATGGGCGCGCGGGGTCTCTATCTGCACAATGATAAGGGCGACACCGGCTACCGCCTGCATGGGACCGCCGAACCCTGGTCGATCGGATCGGATGTTTCGTCCGGCTGTATTCGCATGTTCAACGAGGACATCATCGATCTCTACAGGCGCGTGCCGGTCGGCACCTCCGTGCTGGTGCTCGAACATATATCCGACCGCGCCTGACGCGCCGTCGCCCGATACTCAAAAGCAGGTTTCAATATCCATGAAGTCCATCTTTCACGCATTGATCGCATGCGCCTTGCTGGCAGGCGGCCTCGGCGCGTCCGGCTGCACCACTGCGAGCCTCGGCGACCCGCTGAGCGGCAGCACGGACGATCCGGCCGTCGGCTTTGCGAATGCGAAATCAGACAGCGAAGAGAATTTCGTGATGACCGTCGGGCGACGCGTCTACTTTGCTTCCGGATCCGCCGAGTTTGACGATGTGGCGCTGGAAACGATGGACCTGCAGGCGCAATGGCTGGTGCGCCATCCGAAATGGCTGATCAAGCTGCAGGGTTTCGCCGATGACCCTGGTTCCGACGCAGCCAATGTGGCGTTGTCCGACAAGCGGGCGAACGCGGTGATGGACTATCTGGCTTCCAAAGGCGTCGACCGGCGCCGGATGTGGGCCAAGGGCTACGGCAAGGAACGCCTGGTGCGCAATTGCTCCGATCTCGCCTGCAAGGCCCAGAACCGGCGCGTGAACGTCAACCTGCGCAAGG
Source organism: Rhizobiaceae bacterium MnEN-MB40S (assembly GCA_024343425.1). Lineage (GTDB taxonomy): Bacteria > Pseudomonadota > Alphaproteobacteria > Rhizobiales > Rhizobiaceae > Flavimaribacter. Next base: position 37,796 of record BRLC01000017.1, on the reverse strand, counting down.
AATTTGACGCCGCAGCCCCGCAATACACCGGCGGATAAGACTCACTCACCGCGGAAGCGGGCGACGACATCAGCCGGTATAGGGGTGGATTTCAGTCTACCCGTCTCCGGATCCTTCTGCGTCCAGACGCGCGTTTCCCGGACCTCGACGCACAAGGCGCCGTCTTTGGTCAGCGCGTGGAGGATATCGAAACTGGATTTGCGAATCTCGGCGATGCTGCTTGCGATCTCGATCTCGTCGCCATAACGGCAAGGCGCCTTGAACTGCGCATTCGTCGCAACCAGCGGACATCCGGCGATGCCGTAGCGCGCCACCATCTCCTGTTTCGGCAGCCCCGCCGCCTCGTAGAGCATTGTGACGCCGTGGTCGAAGAATGAGAAAAAATTCGGATTAAAGACAATCCCGGCCGGATCGCAATCGCCCCATTCGATCCGCCGCGTCAGTGTGTTGGAAAGCATCGCTCAGTCCCTTTCTCTCGCCCCTTGGCGGCGCCTGTCCGATTCGCGAACACTATACAGCTTCTAGCGAGCCGCGTTTCACGCCGATTTCGCTGCGATAGGACTGCGCCGCGAGACTGATCGGCGACGGCGCCACGATGGCGCGGATCTTGACCTGTTCGTGCGGTTCGATATTGCCGGCGCTGCGAGCCCCTCCGCCATCTTCGCCCCAGTAGAGAACGACTTCGGTTCCGTGTTCGGCGAAGTCCGCGTCGACGCTCGCAAGCGACATCATGGCGTGTTCGTTGACCGTGTAGGTCGGATAGGTGGCGAGGCCGATCGTCTTGCCCGACTTGTCGGTAACGCGGTCGTAATGCATGCGCGCGGCGGCCGCCAATGGCATGGTGATCGGTAGCGGATTGCGGTCGCCGATCTCGAACTGGCTCTGCATGACCTTCATCACGTCCTCGGCGTTCCAGATCAGCGTCACCTTCTTGCGGTGCGGCTTGCCGACCATCGCTTCCAGCGCCTCCCGACCGACATAGTCATGGTCGAACTTCACCAGATGGCCGTAATTGAGGTCGAACGGCGTCAGATAATAGTCTTCGATGTCAGGCGAATAAAAGCTGCCGCCGAGCGACATGCGCATCGCCGCATTCCGCGAACTCAGCCAGTCGCGGTAGGGCTTCATTGCCGGGCTGGTGTAGACGGCTGAAACCGGCACCGCCCACCAGCCTGATTCGATGACGGTGGTGAAATAGCCAATGGACCCGATTTGCCGCAGCCCGAAGTCCGTGCCCTCGCTCACAAGCGCTTTCTTGACGGCCTGTCGATCCTCCCAGGGGCCGGAAAGCTCAAGACCGGGAACGCCGCCCATGGTGTGGCGCATGCCGCGAACCTTGCATCCGGCGATATCAAGGATATCCGATCGGAAGAATTTTATCTCCGGCAACGGACCGCCATGCAGTTTTTCCAGCAGATCCCAGGCGTTCGGTCCTTCCACCTGGTAGCGGTAGAAATTGCGCTTCTTCGCCTTGTTGAGCGCCCACATCGGATCGAGTTCGGATTCGACCTCATAGCCGAGCGCCTGCGCATTGAACTCCACCCAGTCGGTGGTCGAGGGATTGCCGACGACGATAAAGTGTTCCTGCTCCAGACGATAGATGATTGCGTCGCCGATCACATGACCTTCCGGCGAACACGCCACAAACTGCTTCGCCGCACCCACCTCGAAGGTCCGGAAGGAGTTGACGGCGAGATACTGGCACAGATCCAGCGCGCCGGGTCCGCGCAGGTGCAGGCTGTGCATGTGGTAGCTCTGGTCGTGCAGCGCGATGGTCTCTCGCCAGGAACGCTGCTCGTCGCGCCAGGTCGTGAATTCCGGCCGCACGGCGTCGCCCGGCATCATCTGGGTGTAGATCGTCAATGCATTCTTCGGCGGATTGCGAAACAGGTGATCGACGATATTGGCGACCTGTTCGATCAGGTCGCTCAAGGATTGCGGTTGTGTTTCATTTCCGGCCATGTCGATCTCCTCCCTTGCCGCCTGGCGCGCTGCCAATGCCCCGGCATATCCGGATTGCAGCCTTGATAATTCTATTGCACTATAGAAAAATAGGCAACATGTCGAGCGCCTTCGTATCGGCGCCCCGGAAGGAGCGCGCCATGCATGCGCCGATGCGACGAGGATGTCAGCGGCGTCTGGCCGTTTCCCTCGACAGAAGCGATCGTGTACACAGATCCTGAACCCGCCTGCCCCCCGATCGAGTAAGCCATGGCCCGCCAATTGAAACAGACCGAAAAATCTCCGCAGCGGAACGTCAGAAAGCGTCGCCGGGAAATTGTCGACGCCGCGGCGCGGGTATTTGCAGAACGCGGCTACCATGGCGCTTCAACGCAGGACATCGCCGATCTGCTCGGCATGCGGCAGGCCAGCCTCTACTACTATTTCGATTCCAAGGAAACGGCGCTTGAAGAGGTGTGCGCCCTTGGCGCGGCGGGATTTGTTGAAAAGGCTGAAGAGATCGTACGCAACGGACTTCCGGCGCAGGAACGCCTGTGCCAACTCCTTGCAGCGCATATCGCGCCGCTGGACCATCGCGCGGATTACACCCGAACCTTCCTGAACGAACGCAAATGGCTGCCCATGGAAAGCCGCCGCAAGGTCGGCCGCATGTCGCGACGGCTCGAAGCCATTTTCGAGCGGGTCATCCGCGAGGGCATCCGCAACGGCGAGTTCCGCAACGATCTCAATCCTCGGATGACGACGCTTGCCTTGCTCGGAATGATGAACGCCGTCTCGACCTGGTACGAGCGGGAATCCGCGCCCCTCGACCGGATTGCGGAACTGTTTGGCGATCTGGCTCTGAACGGCACGCTAAACGTCGCCGCCGACTAGGTAAAAAAATTTTATAGAGCTATAGAATTTTGGCTCTGGCTGCGGTATAGAACAAACTCGGAGGAACTTGGCTGGACGCCGGGAGATGATGGAAGCGTCTGCGTATAGCTACGAGACATTGCGGCGAACCACGGCGCCGGCGCTGTTGTGCAAACGCGCCCGGAGCGACCCTTCCGGCGCGGCCTTTCGCGCCAAGCATCTCGGCGTCTATCGCGAACGTTCATGGACCGACTATGCGGCCGCGGTAGCGCGTTGCGCGGCGGCGTTCGAAAAGCTCGGCCTCCGCAAGGGAGACAGGGTCGCGATCATGGGCGACCCTTGCGAGGAATGGGCGATCTCCGACCTCGCCGCACAGGCGATCGGCTGCATCACCTACGGCATCTACCCGACCGCCTCCACGGAAGAGGTCGAGTATCAGATGCGCGACGGCGGCGCCTCCGTCTTCGTTTCCGAAGACCAGGAATATGTCGACAAGCTGCTCGCCGTGGCGGACAGGCTGCCGGACCTGCAGTATATCGTGGTCATCGACGACACGGCCCTGTTTGACTACGACGATCCGCGGCTGAAGACCTGGCGGAACCTGGTGCACGCCGAAAGCGCGGGGATCGACTGGCTTGAAAGGAAATCCGGAGAGCTGGACCCCGAAGCCCCGGCCTTCATTGTCTACACGTCCGGGACGACGGGCGCGCCAAAAGGCGCCGTTGTCAGTCACGGCAAGCACCTGGCGGCGACCTACAATATCGTCAACCACTATCCGATGCTGCGGGAGCGCGAACAACGGACCGTCGCCTTTCTGCCGCTCTGCCATGTGCTTGGCCGCGATATCGCGCTGACGCTGCCGCTTTGTTCCAGGCTCGTCCCGCATTATGGCGAAGATGTCGAGGATCTTGCGACGACGATCTTCGAGGTCGCGCCGACGATACTGTTTTCCGTGCCGCGCTATCTGCAGAAGTTCGCCTCGCAGATCCTGGTCGGCATTTCCAACTCGTCCGGCCTGAAACGCAGCGCCTATGAATTTGCGATGCGCCGCGCCCGACCGATCGCGGAGGCGCGGTGGGAGGGCGATTATTCAGCCGCCGACGCCGCCGCGTTCAACCTGGCGTGGGTCTCGGTCTTTCGGCCAATCCTCAACAAACTCGGCTTCGACAAGCTGGAGCTGGTGATTTCCGGCGGCGCGCCGCTGCCGGCGGAGACGGCGACGCTGTGGCAAATATACGGCGTCAATGTCGTCGAGATGTACGGCCAGACCGAGACAGCCGGCGGCATCATCGCCGGCCAGAAAGGACCCTTCTTCAGACCGGGAACGGTAGGCACAGTTCCCGTAGGCTGGGAAACGCGGCTTGCCGATGACGGCGAAATCCAGGTCTCCAGCCCGGACCTTTTCGACGGCTACTGGAACAACGAAGAGGCGACGCGCGAAAGTTTCACTGAAGACGGATGGCTGAAAACCGGAGACATCGGCAAGCTCGAAGACGGCGCACTGCGCCTGATCGACCGGGCCCGCGATTTCCTGGTGACCTCCGGCGGCAAGACGATTTCGCCGGCCTATGTCGAAAACGTCATGCGGGCGAGCCCCTATCTGAGCGAAATCATCGTCTTCGGTCACGGACGGAAGTATCTGGCGGCGCTCGTCGAGATCGATTTCGACATGGCGTCGGACTGGGCGCGCGCCAACGACGTCGCTTATTCGGGCTTTACAAATCTCGCGGAAAATCCGCGTACGCGGGACCTCATCGCAGGCGAGATCGCGCGCGGCAATGAAAAGCTCGCGCGCGTCGAGCAGATCAAGCAGTTCCGCATTCTGCCCAAGGTTCTCGATCCGGAGGAGGAAGGCGAACCCGTGACGCCGACGCGCAAGGTCAAGCGCACGCAGATGTACGAGCGGTTCAAGACGCTTGTCGACGAGATGTATGACGACAGGGAAGAGCGAATGGTCGCGGCCGCTGTCGGGGAGTAGCACGACAATCGCGGCCATATCCGGTCGCGACACAAAGGGAGGAAGCATGATGATGAAGAAATGGATAGCCGTTCTGGGACTGGCGACGGCGGGTTTCGCCGTGTCGTCCGCAAACGCCCAGGAAAGCGTGAAGATTGGTCTGACGGGAGCGCTGACCGGGCCGGTCGCCGGCACCTATGCGCCGGCGGTTGAAGGTCTTCGGCTTTATATCGACAAGGTCAACGCCGCCGGCGGCGTCGACGGAAAGCCGATCGAGTTGCTCATTCAGGACGACGGCGCCGAGCCGTCCAAGGCCGCCGCCAACGCCAAACGGTTCCTGACCCAGGACGATGTGGCGATGATGATCAATTCCAGCCTGTCGTCGACCTATGCGCCGACGATCGCGGAGGCAAAGCGCAACGGCGTCCCGCTGCTGTTTGCAGCGTCGGTCTGCCCGGCTGAGGTTTTTCCGCCGGCCGACCCGAACCTGTTCTGCACGACGGCTTTCGGCGCCAAGTATGACAGCCGCGCCGCTCTCGGATTCATCGAAGGCAAGTCGGGCGCCGATGTGAAGCTGGGACTCCACGCCATGGCGATTCCGGTCTCGCGCGGCGAGATCGACTTCGCCGAGGAGCTCGGCAAGGAAATGGGCATGACGCCTGTCTCCAAGGAAATCACGCCGCCGCCGACGCCCGACTACACGCCATTCGCAACGAACATCAACAATGCGGACGCCGAATGGGTCTGGTCCTGGGCGCCCTGGGTCGCGCAGATCAAGACCTTCGAGGCGCTGCGCCGGCTCGGCTGGGAAGGCGATTACCTCGCCTATGCGCATCTGGAAGCGGAAGGCGAACTGGAACGCGTCAAGGATCCGGAATTCTTCGTCGTCGGCGCCAACGCCCTGTTTTCCGAAGGGCTTCCGGTCATGGCGGACATTACGTCGGCGGCCGAAGGCTCCAGCTATCCCGCCAACCAGATGACCGAGGGCTGGATCGCCGGCGTGGTCATCGAAGCCGCCCTGAAGGCCGCAAGCGATCCGACGTCCGCCGAATCCGTTCGCGAAGCCATGTCGAACATCAGCGTCGACATGCAGGGGCTGCGCGGCGGACCGCTGGAATGGACCGCCGACAACCACTTCCGCACACAGCAGAACTACCGGGTCTATCGCTGGAACCCGGACAGCGGAAGCATCGAAACCGTCCAGGACTGGACGCCCTTCGACGTCCAGTAAGATCAGCACAGAGTAATCGGGGCAGATCGCTTGCAATTCGTAGTCAATATCATGGTGCTTGCGGCGATCTACGCCCTGATCGCGTGCGGTTATGTGCTGATCTACCGGGTCAGCCGGGTCCTCAATCTCGCCCACGGCGAGCTGATGATGCTCGGCGCCTATCTGCTGGTGGCGACGGCTTCGGCTTTTGCCGCCAGTCCCCTTATGGCCGTCGTCTTCGCCGCAGTCATGAGCCTTGCGGTCGGCGGCATGGTCTATCTGTTTCTCATGCGTCGAATGACCGGAGAGACGGTGCTCGCCGCCGTCCTGACGACGGTGGCGCTCGGGATTCTGATCCGCGGTCTCATCGTCCTCTTCTGGTCGGCGCAGCAGCAGCACCCGCGCGCCATGCTTGGCTGGGACAATCCGGTCATCGTGCTGCCGGGCGACGCCCGCATCTCGCTCTATTCCGGGCTGCTGATCGTCGCCACCGTCCTCGTCTACGGCGCGCTGTTTCTCTTCCTGCGGTTCGGGCGCTGGGGCATCCGCATGCGCGCAGCGGGGCAGAACCCGCTGCTCGCGGCCCAACGCGGCATCAACTTGCACGCCGTCTTCGCGCTCGCCTGGGGTCTGTCGACCTTTACCGGCGCCATCGCCGGCATGCTGATCGCGCTCGATTCCGGCCTCGACAGCACCATGACGATGATAGGGCTGAAGGCTTTTCCAGCTGCCCTGGTCGGCGGGCTCGACAGTCTCGTCGGAGCGCTGATCGGCGCCCTCATCATCGCCGGAGCGGAAGTCGGCGTCATTCGCTTCATCGATCCGCTGCTTGCGGACGTCGTGCCATTCATCGTCCTCATCGTGATGCTGGTGATCCGGCCGTGGGGATTGTTCGGCACCCGGGAGGAACTCGACCGTGTCTAAGCCGCTGCCGTCCGCCAGCGGCCATTTCCGCCGCAGCTACGCCGATGAATTCCGCCTGATCGAGACCCGGTTCGCGAAGGCGATGACCCTTGTCTTCGCGGTCTTCCTGATCGGCTTTCCCTTTGTGGCCTCGCCTTTCTACGTGGACCTTGCGACACAGGTCTTCCTGGCGTCGATCGGCGCGCTGGCGCTGATGCTTTTGACCGGCATCGCCGGCCAGATCAGCCTCGGCCATGCCGGCCTGCTGGCGGCAGGCGCCTTTACCGCCGGAATTCTCTACAAGGAAACGGCTGCGCCATTCTGGATCACGATCCCGGCGTCCGCCGTAACCGGCGCGGTGCTCGGCATCGTCTTCGGCCTGCCCTCGCTCAGGCTGCGCGGCCTCTATCTCGCCGTCTCGACGCTGGCGCTGCACTTCGTCGTCGTCTATCTCGGCGGCGAGTACGAAACCCGCCGCGGTTATTCCACAGGAATCCTCGTCGATCCGCCCGTTGTCTTCGGCTTCGAGATCTATTCGCCCCGCATCTGGTATTTCGTGCTGGCGGCGGCTGCGGGGATTGCGCTTCTCGTCTCGATTAACCTGATGCGCTCGCGCTCCGGGCGCGCCTGGCGTGCAATCCATTCAAACGAGACAGTCGCCGAGGCGCTCGGCATCGACATGGCGCGCTACAAGCTTCTCGCATTCGTCATCTCCTCGGCGATGACGTCCGTCGCCGGCGCGCTTTTCGCCTATTATCGCGGCTTCGTCTCGATCGAGGCGTTCTCGCTCTATCTGACCATCCAGTACGTGGCGATGATTATCATCGGCGGCATGGGCAATCTCCTCGGCGCCCTCCTCGGCGCCGTCTTCGTGACGTTGTTTCCCTATCTGATCGAGGGTCTGATGAGCGCCCTGCCCGGCGCCGACCGGCTGGCCGGCTCGGTGTTTGCGGTGAACTACGCCGCTTTCGGCTTCGTCATGATCCTGTTTCTGGTGTTCGAACCGCAAGGGCTCGTCGGGATCTGGCGCAGGGTCCGCAACTACTTCCTTCTCTGGCCTTTCAAGCACAAGGCGCTCGGAGGCTCCTCGTGACCGGAACGATGCTGCTGGAGGTCGACAAGCTGGAAGTCGTCTACCAAAGGGCGATCACCGCGATCCAGGGCGTGACGCTTGCGGTGAAGGAAGGCCAGATCGTCGCCCTGCTCGGCACCAACGGGGCCGGCAAGACCACGACGCTAAGAGCAATTTCCGGATTTCTCGGTCTCGACGACGCCCGCGTGACCGAGGGCGCCGTCCGCTTTCGCGGCGACCGGCTCGAAAACCGGCCGCCGCACGAGATCACCCGGCGCGGACTTTCGCTCGTTCCCGAACGCGACAAGGTCTTCCCCAACCTCACTGTTGCCGAAAATCTTCAGGCCGTCGTCAGACGCGGACGATCCGGCGACGCACGCGTCATGGACGACGCCGCGTATCACTTCTTTCCCAAGCTGAAGGAGTTGCGAAAACGCGAGGCCGGCCTGCTTTCGGGCGGCGAGCGGCAGATGCTGGCCATCGCAGCCGGACTGATGTGCGAGCCGGACCTGTTGCTGATCGACGAACTTTCGCTCGGCCTTGCGCCGGTCGCCGTCGAAAGCCTGACGCAGAGCCTCGTGAGCATCCGCGACGAACTCGCCATCAGCATCCTGCTGGTCGAACAGAGCGCCGGCGTGGCGCTCAGGATCGCCGACTACGGCTATGTGCTGGAGAACGGCCGGATCGTGCTAGACGGCGACGCCGAGAGGCTGACGGGCCACGCCGACATCCAGGAATTCTATCTCGGCCAGGCCAGCGGCAACCGGCGCAGCTACCGCGATGTCAAACAATACCGCAGAAGCCGGAGGTGGTATGGCTGAGCTCGACGTTTCCGGTCTCGTCCTGCGCTTCGGCGGGCTGCAGGTGCTGGACGGCGTGTCATTCAGCGTCGCTCCCGGCGAGCTCTTCGCCCTCATCGGCCCGAACGGCGCCGGCAAGACCAGCGTGCTCAACTGCATCAGCGGCATCTATCGTCCGAGCGCCGGTTCGATCCGCTTCGACGGACGCGATCTCATAGGCCTGAAACCGCACTCGATCGCCCGGGCAGGCCTCGCCCGAACCTTCCAGCACGGCGAGATGTTCCGCGACATGAGCGTGGTCGACAATCTGCTTGCGGGCCGGCACGCCCGGTTCAAGACGAACCCGTTCGCCGAGGCGCTGTTCCTGCCCACGGTGCGCCGGGCGGAACTCGCCCATCGCGAGGCCGTCGAACGCATCATCGAATTCGTCGAACTGGAGCGCTACCGGCATGCGCCTGTCGGCGGGCTGCCCTTCGGCATCCAGAAACTCGCCGGTTTCGCCCGGGCGCTCGCGCTGGAGCCGAAGTTCCTGCTGCTCGATGAACCGTCTGCCGGACTCAACCGCGACGAACGCGAGGACCTCGCCCGCTTCCTGCTCCGCGTCAAGCATGATCTCGGCCTGCCTATGATCTGGATCGAACATGACATGCAGATGGTGTCGGACCTCGCCGACCGGCTGCATGTGCTCGACTACGGTCGCACGATTGCCTCCGGCGGGCCGGAAGACGTACTGAACGATCCGGCAGTCGTCAGCGCCTATCTGGGAACCGTGGAATAGCTACATTCCGCGAGCGTTCACATAGACCGAGCGGAGGGTCGTCGTCGCGCAGATGAACAGGCGATTGCGCTTCGGGCCGCCGAAACAGATATTCGAAACGACCTGATCGATCAGGATCTTTCCGAGCAACTTGCCGTCCGGCGAAAAGCAATGGACGCCATCGCCGGCGGACGACCAGATATTGCCGTTGGCATCGACACGGAAGCCGTCGAAAAAGCCTTTGCTACAGGTCACGAATTCCGATCCGGCGCCGACCGATTTTCCATCCTTGGTGACCGGATAGACCCTGATGACCGGTTCACAGTCCGGATAATGCGTCCCGCCCGTATCGGCGACGTAGAGCAGGCTCTCGTCGGGAGAAAAGGCAAGACCGTTCGGCTGCTTCATGTCCGAAATCACGCGCGTGATCCCGCCCGCCTGATCGATGCGGTAGACATGGCGACCGTCCTGTTCCATTGGAGCGGCGTCGCCCTCATAGTCGCTGTCGACGCCATAGGAAGGATCTGTGAACCAGATCGACCCGTCCGACTTGACGATCACGTCATTGGGCGAGTTGAGGGGCTTGCCGTCAAAACTGTCGGCCAGGATCTTCCGGCTGCCATCGTGCTCGTAACGGCTGATACAGCGACCGCGATGTTCGCAGGCGATCATCCGGCCCTGGATATCGACTGCATGTCCGTTCTGGTTTCGGCAGGGGTGTTCGAACACGGCCACGGCGCCGTTCATCTCGTCCCAGCGCATAATCCGGTCATTGGGAATGTCAGACCAGATGACGTAACGTCCGGCGGGAAAATAGGCTGGCCCTTCGGTCCAGCGCCCACCATCCCAGAGAACTTCCGGACCCGCGTTGATGTGGATGAGACCCGCAAAACGCTCGTCAATGATCAGATAATCGGATGCAGGCAACGTGTTTCCCCCCGGAGTATCGCTCCCACGCGCAAGCTACCCACAAATGTCATCGCCGTCCAGAAAGCAGAGGATTGCTCGCCACTATGCAACATTGGCCATTGACGTCGGGCTTTCAGCCTGCATCCGCTTGTAGCGTCCCTCTCAAGCTGCCTGGAACCCTTCAAGGACGCTCGCAAGATTGGCGCCCAATCCGTCGCAGAGATAGCCGCCCTCCTGAACGAAGAGCACTGGCGCGCCGAACGAAGCAATGGCGCCGCCGATCGCGCCAAAGCCTCCTGTCGTGACCGCCAGCCCCTTGAGCGGGTCATCTTCGTATGCGTCGAGGCCGAGCGCGACAACAATGACGTCAGCGCCGAATGCGGCAATCCGTTCGAGCCCGGTCTTCAGGGTTCTGATGTACTCGCCGTCGCCGGCGCCGCGCGGCAGCGGCAGGTTGAGATTGCAACCCAGACCTTCGCCCTCGCCGCGTTCGTGGGCATGACCCCAGAAGAACGGATAGAAGCGAACGGGATCGGCGTGGATCGAAACAGTCAGGACATCGCTGTGCCGATAAAAAATGCCTTGGGTTCCATTCCCGTGATGAACGTCGACGTCGAGGATCGCTGGCCGCAGACCCTTGCCGGCCAGATAGCGGGCGGCGATGGCGCTGTTGTTGAGGAAGCAGAAGCCGCCCGCCAGATCGCCGAAGGCGTGATGGCCGGGCGGACGGCTCAGCGCGTAGACGGCGCGTTCTCCCCTCAGGATCGCCGCCGCGCCGGAAACAGCAGTCTGCGCCGACCAGTAGGCCGACGCCCAAGTGTCGGCGGAGATGGGGCAGGCCGTGTCTGCCTGGTGGTATCCGGCTTGCCCAACCGCCGAGCGGGGATAGCTGGCGGTTCGGTTATCCGGATGCACATTGGGAATCACCTCATCGGAAGCGCCCTCGATCCGTGTCCAGCGTTCGTGGATCGTCCTGAGAAAGACCAGATATTCAGGCGAATGGACGGCCGCGATCGGACCCTGACCGTGATCGTCAGGCGCCTCGAACACACAACCGGCGGCTTCGGCCCCGGCCTGCAGCACCTCGACCCTGCGGGGCTGTTCGGGATTCTGCAATATGGCGCCGTTCGCCATGAAATGTTTCGGATCGTGTCGCGCCTGGCGCGGATCAACTATCGCCTTCATCGTCTATCCCTGAAAGTGCCTGCAATTGCTGTCCGGAGAGGATCAGATAATGTTCCTCGTCGTTTTCCATGAATCCGAGCTTCTCGTAAAAGGCGCGGGCGCCCGTGTTGTCGTGATAGACGGTCAATCTGATGTAGGTCGCGCCCCAGCGCTCTCTTGCATCTTCGAGGGCGGCCGCCAGCAGACGCCGGCCGAGACCGGAGCCGCGGACAGCATCGCTGACCCACAGATCCGAAACGTAGATACCGGAAGCGCCGCGCACGGTGGAAAACACGGGCGAATAGAGAGCGAGGCCCGAAACCGTCTCGTCCCGTTCGGCGACAAGCGCCCGGAAACTCGGTTGATCTCCAAAGCCTGCGCGCCGCAAATCGTCGGCGGTCGCCTTGTGGCTATCGCCCATATGCGCCGAGAGGTTGCGAAGCGCCGCATCGAGCGCCTCGACATCCGCGATCGTCGCCGGTCTGATTTTGTCACAGGCCATCGTCAGAACGCCGTCCTGTCGGCTCCCTTGAGGCCCAGCATGGCGCGGGCGTCCGCGGGCGTCGCCACTTCGCGTCCCAGTTCCTCGACGATCCGTCGGATCTTCTCAACCTGTTCTGCATTGGATTTTGCGAGTCTTCCCCGGGATATCGTCAGGCTGTCCTCCAGGCCGACCCGGACATGGCCGCCCATGACAGCAGCCATCGTCGTCAATGGAATCTGGTGACGGCCCGCCGCGAGCACGGAAAACGCATAATCGTCGCCGAACAGCTTGTCCGCAATATGCTTCATATGGCTCAGATTGTCCGTGTCCGCGCCAATGCCGCCGAGAACTCCCAGGACGAACTGAATGAAATAGGGCGCTTTGACCAGGCCGCGATCGGCGAAATGGCGCAGCATGTAGAGATGACTGACATCATAGCATTCGAATTCAAAGCGGGCGCCGCGTCGTGTTCCCATTTCGGTGAGCACGTGGGCGATATCGCGCGGCGTGTTCTTGAAGACCAGGTCGTCCGATCCTTCCAGAAACGGCTTCTCCCAGTCATATTTCCATTCTTCGATCCGGGCGGCCGCCGGATAGAGCGCGAAGTTCATGCTCCCCATATTGAGGGAACACATTTCAGGTTCCGCGGCCTTTGGCGCGGCCAGCCTGTCGTCCAGCGTCATCAGTGCGCTGCCGCCGGTCGTCAGATTGACGACGGCGTCGCAGGCCTGCTTAATGCGCGGCAGAAAGCCCATGAAATGCCCTGGCTCGGCTGATGGTCGTCCGTTTTCAGGATCACGCGCATGCAGATGCAGGATCGACGCCCCGGCTTCGGCTGCCGCGACCGACTGCCCACTGATCTCGTCGGGCGTCACCGGAAGATAAGGCGACATCGACGGAGTATGGATGGACCCGGTGACGGCGCATGTGATGATGATCTTGCTCATTTTGCTCTGGCCAACTCAGGCGATCCGTCGATCTACCGACACGAGCGCCGAAAACTCCTCCAGCGCGGCCGTCAGGTTTTCCATGATCTCCTCGACATGGGTTTCGGTGGCGATCACCGGGGGACAGACCATGAAGTGATCTCCCTCGTAACCGCCTCGCGTCCGGCGCGAATAGATTATCAGACCCCGCTGGTAGGCCATTTCGACCAGCCGGTCATAGGCCATCAATTCGCGCGGCAACGGGTTCATCGTCACGCGGTCGGAAACCAGTTCGAAAGCGAGCAGCAGTCCCACGCCACGGACGTCGCCGACGAAATCGAAGCGTTGCTTCAGCCCCTCTAGACGTTGTTTCAGGAGGTTGCCGATGCGCATGGCGTTCGTCATCAGGTCCTCGCTCTCGATCTCCTCGATGACCGCAAGACCGGCGGCGCAGGCAAGCGGGTTGCCGGCGTAAGTGTAACCGTGGATGAAACCTCCGGCGTCAAGAACGGCGTCGACGATTTCGTCCTTGGCGGCCATGGCGCCGAGTGGCGCATAACCGGCCGCGAACCCTTTGGACACGACGAGGATATCAGGCGCGACGTCCCAGTGTTCGGCGGCGAAGAATTTGCCGGTCCGGCCGCCGCCCGACATCACCTCGTCATGGATGAGCAGAACGCCATGGCGGTCGCAGATTTCGCGGACCGCCTGCATGTAGCCGGCAGGCGGAACCAGTGCGCCGGTCGATGCGCCGCCGATCGGTTCGACCAGGAAAGCGAGAATCGTTTCCGGTCCTTCCTCAAGGATCTTCTGTTCGAGCATCGCGGCATAGTGCCGGCCAGTCCCGACATCGTCCGGATCGAGACCGTCAAGATAGGCCCTCGGCGCCGGTATCTTGGGCATCGGCCGCATCATCGCCTCGAAAGGCACGGTCATCGGTGAATATCCGGTGACGGCCAGCGCCCCGAGCGTCGCGCCATGATAACTGGGAAAGCGTGAAATGACCTTCCAGCGCATACTGTCGCCGCGGGCCACAGCATATTGGCGCGCAAGCTTGATGGCACTTTCGACGGCTTCCGATCCGCCGGAGGTAAAAAATGCCCGCTCCATTCCGGCAGGCGCGAGTTCCGCGGTCTTCGCGGCAAGCTGTTCTGCGGCTTCCGTTTCGAAATGCAGCCGATAGCCGAAAGTCGACTTTTCCATCTGCCGGCGCATGGCTTCCAGCACCCGCGGGTTTGAATGGCCGATATTGCAGACCATTGCGCCGGAAGAGCCGTCCAGATAGCGCTTTCCCTCGACATCCCACATGTAGACGCCCCGCGCCTGGTCGAGGACCGGCCGGCGGTGACGCGTCTGGTAGAAAAGGTGGCTCTTGCGATGTTCGCTCATTCACCGCCCCCCGGCAAAACGGTGCAATCGCGCGGACGAACGCCAACGGACACGTAAGCGCCCTCGGAATGCGGGCTGGTGTCGATCATGTTGATTGCCTGGAGTTGGAGGTCGCCGACGCGGATGAAGTAGCGGGCCGCCTGACCCTGGTAGTCGACCGCCTCGACCTTCGCCGCAATGTTCGTTGCGCTTTCTGCAGCGCCCGGTCCGGCAAGCGCCAGCTTCTCGGCCCGAATGACGAGCTTGACGGGGCCTTTCGCCTTGATGAGCGGTCCCCTGTCGGCGGGAATGATGAGCTTTCCGAGATCGGCGTTTTCAACGACGATCTCCTGCCCGTCGCGCCCGGTGCATTGCGCCTCGACGACATTCGACGCGCCGAGGAAGCGGGCGACGAATTCGCTGGCCGGCGTGTTGTAGACGGCCTCGGGCGGACCGGCCTGCTCGACCCGGCCGGCTGACATAACGATGATTTCGTCGGACATGGCGAGCGCCTCCGACTGGTCGTGGGTGACGAAAACCGTGGTCACGCCGATGCGGTGCTGGATGCGTTTCAGCTCCACGCGCATATCCTCGCGCAGATTGGCGTCGAGCGCCGACAGCGGTTCGTCCAGCAGCAGCACGTCCGGTTCGATGACGATTGCGCGAGCCAGCGCGATACGCTGCTGCTGACCGCCGGAAAGCTCGCGCGGATAACGGTCGGCGACATGAGGAAGCTGCACGAGATCAAGCGCTTCCTTCACCTTCGCTGTCCGCTCCGCCCGGGGAACACTCCGGTATTTCAGGCCGAAAGCAATGTTGTCGGCCACCGTCTTGTGGGGAAACAGGGCATAGTTCTGGAAGACCAGGCCGAGATTGCGCCTGTGGATCGGCACCTCGTTGACCCGCTTGCCCTTGATGGCGATCTCGCCTTCGGTCGGATCGAGCAGCCCGGCTATCATCCTGAGCGTCGTGGTCTTTCCGCACCCGGACGGCCCGAGGAGCGTGACGAAGCCGCCCTCGGCGATGTCGAGAGACATGCGGTGAACAGCTGTGAAATCGCCAAATTGCTTGACGATGTCGGTAAGGGAGACGGCGTTCAACGTCCAGCATCCTGCGTTGTTGATGAGAAGGACGACCGGCGCCCGCATTGACGAGCGCCGGTCAGATATTCCGGATCAGTAACCTTTCTGGATACGTCCGAACTTCTTCGACCATTCCTGTTCATGGCCGTTCCAGTAGGCGGGATCGGCGAAGGTCAGGCCGGACAGCGTGCCGGTCGGATCGAATGCCGGCAGCGTCGGTATCTTTTTGCCGAGGTCGACCTTGGTCGGATCCAGCGCCGGCGGATAGTTCTGGCCCTCGGCCACCGCGATCGACGTTTCAGGCGCCAGCATGAAGTTGAGGAGCTCCTCGCATTCCGGCATTGGCGATCCCTTGATCACGAACAGGCACTCCTGCCAGCCGAAGCCGTTCGGCGGGTCCATGTAGCCGATGTCGTGGCCCTGTTCCTGAAGCGCGTAAATACGGCCGGACCAGCCCTCGGTGACATAGACCTCCTCTTCGGCGAGCAGGCTCATCAGTTCCGCGCCGGAGCTCCAGTATTTGAGCAGCAGATCGCGGTTCTCGCGAATGGCTTCCCAGATGGCGTCCATGTCGGTGGCGCCGTTCGGATCCTGGTCTGTCTGCAGCGAGGCGTACCAGATACGGGTGCGCCAGTCGCTCCAGCCGCTGATCTTGCCCTTGAGCTTTTCGTCGAGCAGTATCTTCGCGCCCTTTTCCTTCATCTCGTCGTCGGAGATGTGCTTGCGGTTATAGGCAAGTCCGGTGGTGCCGTAGTCATAGGGAACGCAGGACAGCGTTCCGTCCGTGACCTTGCTGAAGACTTCGGTCAGCTTCGGGATGACATACTGCAGATTGGGAATGTTGTCGGTGTTGAGGTTCGAGGCAAGGCCGAGCTGGGCGTAGCGAGCATAATCGAACACGCCTGAGAGGTGTGCGATGTTGTATTCGCCGGGCTGGCTCGCCTTGACCCGGGAAAGATACTCGTCGGAACCGCCGAAGGTGCCGTCGACGACCTTCACGCCGGTTTCAGCCGTGAATGGATCGAAGGCGTATTTGCGAAACGCCTCGGAGACGACGCCGCCCCAGCCATCGAACCGGACCTCTTCCACCGCCGCGCTGGCCTCGCGAATGAAGGGCGATGAAACGCCGTAGGCGAGGCTCGCGGCGCCAATCAGGCCGAGAAAGGTCCGCCGGTCGAGGTCGCCGTTCATGTAGCGTTCGCGAAGTCGTTCGTATCTCTTTGTACTGTCCATTTTCATCTCCATGTTTGACGGTCGAAATATTTCCTGGGTTCAGCCGCCGCTTTTCATCGAGGCCCACCGGGCGATCGCCAGCCCCAGAACGGGCAATCCGACGGTGAGCAAGATCATCACGGTCCCGAGCGCGTTGATCTCCGGGGAAATCGAGTTGCGCAGCATCGCGAAAATTTGGGTAGGTACGGTTTCGACGCCGCCGGGCTTCCAGAACAGGGTGCCGGTAATATCGTCGAAACTGATGGTGAAGGCGAAGAGCCCGCCCGCAAGCACTGCCGGCAACAACAGCGGCAATGTTATCTGGAAGAAGGTCTGGACCGGGTTCGCGCCGAGACTGAGAGCCGCTTCTTCGATGTCGCGCCGGATGCCGACCAGCCGCGCCTGGACCACAAGGATGACGAACGGCAGCGTGAAGATGACATGGCCGAAGAGCAGCAGGGCGAAGCTCTTGTTGATCGACAGGAAGTTGAGGAAGAGGAGCAGCGCCACGGCCAGAACCACTTCCGGCACCAGAATGGGCGCGATCAGGACTGTGCTGATGAGGTTTTGTCCCGGCACCTTGTAGCGGATCAGCGCCAGGCTCGCGAGCACGCCAAGCGTGGTGGAGATCAGCGCCGTCAGTCCGCCGAGGATAATCGAGGTGCGGAAAGACCGCAGGATCGCCTCGTTGTTCGCGAGCTCGATAAACCAGCGGAAGGAGAAACCGGTCATCGGGAAGCTTCCAAACTGGCTGGCGTTAAAGCTTAGAAGCACAACCACAGCCACGGGCAGGAACATGAAAATATAGACCAGAATGGCCCAGGTCCGGATCAGCATCCAACCCATCAGCCGAGCCCCTTCATCAATTGGGCCATGCCGAGGAAATGATTGTAGAGCAGCACGAGGACGCCGAGGATGACGAGCAGCATCAGTGACAGCGCCGAACCGAGCGGCCAGTTAAGCTGGGTGATGATCGCCTCGAACACCAGATTGGCGAACATTGCGTCGGTCGGACCGCCGAGGACCAGCGGCGTGATGTAGGTGCCGGCGGCCAGAACGAAGCACAGAAGGCCGCCGGCCGCCAGGCCCGGGAGCGACAGCGGCAGGGTCACCTCGCGGAAACCCTGTATCCGGGTCGCCCCGAGGGAATTTGCCGCGTCTTCGAGATTCCGGTCGATCCCGTCGAGACTGACGAAAATGTTCAGGATCATGAACGGCATCAGAAAATGCACGAGACCGAGGATGACGGTCGCCTCGTTGTAGAGCATCTGAATCGGTTCGTTGATCACGCCGGTCCACATCAGGAATGTATTGAGCGCGCCGGACACGCCGAGAATGTTGATCCACGACATGGTTCGGATGATGTAGCTTACCCAGAAGGGCAGCATGAGCAGAAGCAGCAGAAGCGCCTTGTTACCTTTGGAACGCGCAATAAAATAGGCAGCCGGATACCCGGCTGCCGCGCAGACGACTGTGGTTATGGCGGCGATCTTCAGCGTATTGAGCAGGATGTCGCGATAGAACGGATCGCCGAGCGCCTCTTGCCAGTTGTCGAGAAAGAAGCCGACCTCGTCGGCGCCCGTGGCCGTCCTCAGCCAGAACGAATAGACGACGATGAACAGGAGGGGCACAAACAGGAGAAGCGTCACCACTAGCAGCGTCGGCGACAACAAGATCCATGGTTGTCGGGCTTCGCGCGCCTCGACGGTCATGCCGTTCCCCTTTTTGATTGCATTGATGGTGCAGAGCGGGCAACAATAGGTCAAATAGATAATGCCAATCGGGACTATAGATTGAATTTATGATGGCGTCGGAAGGCGATTTCGAGAAACTGGCGCGCCAGCTCGACTGGAACCTGCTTCGCACCTTCATCGTGCTCGCCGAAGCCGGCAGCGTGACGGCGGCCGCCGACCGGCTGATGCTGAAGCAGCCGACGGTTTCGAGCGCCCTCAAGCGCCTCGAGGAACGACTGGACCGGCGGCTGATCGACCGCTCTCCCGGGCATTTCCGGCTGACGGAAGCCGGTCAGCTGCTCTATCGCGAGGCGATCGACATCCAGGGCGCCATCATACGGCTGGGAACACTGATCCGGGATGTGACCGACGAAGTGCGGGGACATGTTCGAATCGCCATGGCGAGCCACGTGGTCTCGCCGCTTTTCGACGACGCTTTGACGGAGTTTCACAAGTCCCATCCGGCGGCAACGATCTCGATCGACGTGGCGGCCAGCAAGCATGCGCTTGCCGAAGTCACATCGCGCCGCGCCTCAATGGCCGTCTGTCTCGTGCATCAGCGCAGCCGCAGATTGGAATATCGACGGCTTTACCGCGAATATTTTGGCCTGTTCTGCGGACCCTCCCATCCGCTCTTCGGGCGCAAAAACCTCACGATGGCGGACCTTGCCGGGCAGTCCTCGGTCAGCTTCGTGACCGACCAGATGGACGACGCCCTGCGCCCAGTCGCCCTGATGCGCGCCCAGGCCAATCTGGAAGACCGGATCGTCGGCACTTCCGCCCATCTGGAGGAGGTCCGCCGCATGATCATCGCCGGACTTGGAATCGGTCCGCTTCCGGTCCATGTGATGCGCCGAGATGTCGAGGATGGGCTGCTGTGGCAGTTGCCGCCCTACGATCAGGTGCCGGCGATTGATGTGCATGTCGCCTGGAATCCGAGCGCAAGGTTCAATCGCGCCGAACTCTTGCTTAGAGAGGCATTGCTGGCGAAGATCGACGAGACCCCCTTGGAAAAGCGCACCTATTCCTGAGGGAGAGGTTCGCATGGTAAGGATTCTGAAACAGAATACAGGAAGGCCGGTCATGAAGGCAGCAGACCTTGCAAAACTCTACCGCATCAAGGACGGGAAGGATTTCCGGCTTGATCGGATCGATCCATCGGACACCTGCGGTCTCGACATCGAGAAGTCAGAGGCGAAGGAGCAGATCGCGGCCGACATCAAGGAGATGAAGGACCTTCAGGAAAAACTCTACGCCGAAGGCAAATGGGCGCTCCTGATCGTGCTGCAGGCCATGGACGCAGCCGGCAAGGACAGCGCGATCGAACATGTGATGAGCGGGATCAACCCGCAGGGCTGCGAAGTCCGGTCCTTCAAGGCGCCCAGTTCGAACGAACTGAAGCATGATTTCCTCTGGCGTCACTTGCGCGTGCTGCCGGAACGCGGCAGGATCGGCATCTTCAACCGCTCTCATTACGAGGAGGTTCTGGTGGTGCGGGTCCATCCGGAAATCCTGGAAGGCCAGAATATCCCGGATCACTTGGTCGGCGACGATGTGTGGAAGATGAGGTTCAAGGACATCCGCGCCTTCGAGCGGCATCTCGCGAATAACGGCACGGTTATTTTGAAATTCTTCCTGCACGTTTCCCGCGACGAGCAGGCAAGGCGCTTCCTCGACCGGATCGAAGAGCCGGACAAGAACTGGAAATTCTCGGCCAGCGACATTTCCGAGCGCGAACGCTGGGACGACTACATGCACGCCTATGAGGACATGATCCAGAATACCGCGCGCGAGCATGCACCCTGGCATGTCGTGCCGGCCGACAACAAATGGTTCGCCCGAATGGTGATCGCGGCCACCATCGTCGAGGCCCTCGAACGGATCGACCCGAAATTTCCGGAGGTGAGCGACGAGGCCTTAAGTCGGATGCAGGAAGACCGCAAGCTCCTGAAAAAGGAGCTGGGTCACGAGGATTGAGCTGGCTATTCAGACTGGCCGGAGTGGTTCGCTGAACAACTGATCCGCCAGGGCAATCCGCCAATCGAAATACTGACGGCCGGCAAGCTTCATCCAACCGGAATCACCGCACTGGTCATCCGTCCCTGCGTCCTGCGAGATCGTCGATAATCGGGCAGTCCGGCCGGTTGTCGCCATGGCAATGGTCGGCAAGCGCCGCAAGCGTCATGCGAAGCGAGCGCAACTCGGCGATCTTGAGGTCTATTTCCTCGATCTTGCCGAGCGCGACGGACTTCACGTCCGCGCTCGCCCGGTTCTTGTCGTCATAGAGCGACAGCAGCGTGCGGCATTCCTCAATCGTAAAACCCAGGTTGCGCGCCCTCTGCAAAAAGCGGAGCCGGTGGATATCATTCTCGGAATAGTCCCTGTACCCGTTTTCCAGGCGGGACGGACTTACGAGCGCAATTTCCTCGTAATAGCGGATGGTTTTGGCGGGCAGATTCGACTTTGCAGACACCGTGCCGATATTCATGAAACCGCTCCTATGGCTTTCCAGTCGAGAAACGTTCAGAGGCGGAAGGCCTCAATCTACGCCCAGCCGAACACGTCTGAGCCGCAGCGCATTGGTGATGACCGACACCGATGACAGGCTCATGGCCGCGGCGGCTATCATCGGCGACAGCAGGGTTCCTGTGATCGGGTAGAGGACGCCGGCGGCGATCGGAATGCCGAGCGCATTGTAACCAAAGGCAAAGAGCAGATTCTGCTTGATGTTCCTCAACGTGGCGAGCGCCAGCAGTCTGGCGCGCAACACGCCTGTCAGGTCACCCTTCACGAGCGTCACGCCGGCGCTTTCAACGGCGACATCTGCTCCCGTTCCCATGGCGACGCCGACCTCGGCGGCGGCAAGCGCCGGAGCGTCGTTCACGCCGTCGCCAGCCATGGCGACCTTGTGGCCGGCGCGGTGCAATTCATCGACCAGATTCTTCTTGTCCTCGGGCGAGACGCCGGCGCGGACTTCATCGATATGCAATTGTTCCGCAACGGCCCTGGCGGTGCGTTCATTGTCGCCGGTCGCCATGATCACCCGCAGACCTGCCTCGTGAAGAGCGGCGATCGCGGACGCCGTCGTCTGCTTGATCGGATCGGCGACGGCGATGAGAGCAGCCAGCGTCCCGTCAACAGCGAGATACATCACTGTCTTGCCTTCGCTGCGCCAGGCGTCGGCTTCTTCGTCGGCGTCGGCCACGGAGATCGCTTCCGCCTCCATCATGGCGGCGTTGCCGAGAGCCACTTTCCTACCTTCAATCGACGCCTGAACGCCCTTTCCGGTGACTGACTCGAAATCATTGGCGGCGGAAAGCGCAAGGCCGCGTTCTTCGGCCGCCGCCACGATCGCTTCGGCAAGAGGATGCTCCGAGCCTTTTTCGATCGCTGCGGCGAATGCGAGCACGGCGTCTTCCTGCGCGTCGCCGAATGCGGCAATCCCGGTCAGGGTCGGCCGCCCTTCTGTCAACGTGCCCGTCTTGTCGACGACGAGCGTATCGACCTTCGCCATCCGTTCGAGGGCCTCGGCGTCCTTGATAAGGACACCGGCCTGCGCGCCGCGACCGGTCGCTGTCATGATCGACATGGGCGTGGCCAGTCCGAGCGCGCAGGGACATGCAATGATCAACACGGATACGGCCGATACGATGGCGAACACGAACGCGGGATCGGGTCCGACCAGAAACCAGACCACGAAGGCGATGACGGCGGCCGCCACCACGGTTGGCACAAACCAGGAAGCCACCTTGTCGGCCAGCCCCTGGATCGGCGCGCGGGACCGCTGTGCTGAGGAGACCATATTGACGATCTGCGCCAGCATCGTCTCGTCACCGACCTTCCGGGCCTCGATGACAAGAGTTCCATTCTTGTTGATGGTGCCGCCGGTGACCGAATCGCCGTTGCTCTTTTCCACCGGGACCGGCTCGCCCGTCAGCATACTTTCGTCGACGGAGGATCGGCCTTCGATGACGATCGAATCGACCGGAATGCTTTCGCCCGGACGAACCCGCAGCCGATCGCCTTCCATGATGTTTTCAAGGGGCGCTTCGTATTCATCGCCCTCGGGCGTAATTCTGCGAGCGGTCTTCGGCGCGAGGTCGAGAAGAGCGCGGATCGCGTCCCCGGTGCGTTCGCGAGCCCTCAACTCCAGCACCTGGCCGACGAAAACCAGCGCTATGATGACGACCGCAGCTTCGTAATAGACGGGAATATGCCCCTCTTTCGACGCCAAATCGGCAGGAAAGAGCTCCGGCAAGAAGGTTGCCACGACGCTATAGAGATAGGCGGCCGCGACGCCAAGCATGATCAGCGTCCACATGTTCAGGTTCCAGGTGCGGACAGAGTTGATTCCGCGCTGGAAGAAGGGCAGCGCCGCCCACAAAACAACAGGCGTTGCGAGGATGAATTCCAGATAGATCGAGGTCTGTTCTCCGATCCACTGCCTGAAGGGCAGCCCGAGCATCGGGCCCATTGTCAGGATCAACAGGGGAATGGCGGCTCCAGCGCTCACCCAAAGTCGACGCGTAAAATCCACAAGCTCGTGATTCGGCTCGTTCGAAACGCCGCTCATCGGCTCCAGCGCCATGCCGCAGATCGGGCAGCTGCCTGGACCCTCCTGAACAATTTCCGGGTGCATGGGACAGGTGTAAAGCGCATCGGACGATGTCTTTTTTGCAACTTTCGCGGAATTGCCGGACACGTAGAACCATGGGTCTGCTTCGAACTTGTCGTGACATTTCTGCGAGCAGAAATGATAGTCCTTATCCTTGTAGACGAGGCTCGGCTTGCCAGCAGAAAGATCGACCTTCATCCCGCAAACGGGATCGATTGCCGTTCCTTCCGACCCGGAGCCCTGATGAGACCCGTGGTCATGATGGCAGCTTTCGTGTCCTGATCTGCTTTCTGTCGTGGAGTTGTTCATTGGCGGTGTCCTTTGTGTCCCATCTTCAGATAAAGCTTCCAGCAACTGGAAGGTCAAGGATCATAACGACAGACGCCCGAGACTGCCTGGACATCGTCTGGCGAGGCTTTTTCTGAACAAGCGCAAGCTGACCTCCGATATTGCGATGGCTCCGTTCAGGAACAGCTAACGCCCCGCACGCCGAAACATATTTTCGGCCAATTTTCGACGTAGGCAGACTTCGTCAGGGGTGACGCGCAACCAGGATGAATACATGGGCGTTTCTTTTGACTGTTTATTAATGTTAAAGCTTCAAATCTGCCATTTGGCGCAATTTCAACGTAAGTATTCACAATACCAGTCTGACCGGACTTTCTTTTTAATTGAGCAACAAGATTTCAGCTGTCCAGCGGGCAACACCCTGAATCATTGAAATTTCTCCCGGCGTCGCTCGAACGGCCACAGCCGGCTTGCTGATACTTGAAGACGGAATTTAATCATGAATTTGGATATGTCCGTTACTGAAACGGCTCCTGTCGGAGAACCAAATCCCGGGTCGCCGCTCGGCGAACTTTTTGCCTCGCTTCGTCCCCTTTTGTGGGGCCTTGGCGGCGTCAGTCTGGTGATAAACCTGCTCATGCTCACCGGTCCGTTGTTCATGCTGCAGGTCTATGACCGGGTTCTTGTCAGCAATTCCGTTCCGACCCTCGTCGGCATAGGCCTGCTTGCGCTCACCCTCTATCTGTTCTTTGGCGTTCTCGACGCTCTGCGCAGCAGGGTGCTCTACCGGGTTGGCCAGCATGTGGACGAGACTCTTTCCGCGCGCGCGTTGGCTATTTCGACTGCCCTTCCCGCGCGATTGGGCGCCAAGGGGCGCAACCTCAGGCCGGTCCAGGATCTCGAATCCATCACGCAGTTCATGTCCGGCAACGGGCCGGCGGCGATGTACGATCTTCCCTGGCTGCCCTTCTATCTGGCGCTCGTGTTTCTGTTTCACAGCCTGCTGGGTTTTGTTGCGCTTGCCGGCGCGCTGATCATCGCAATCCTCGTCGGACTCAATGAGCTGGCGTGCCGCAATCCATCGAAAGCCGCCGCGCATCTGCGCGCCCGGCGGACCTCCCGGGTGGAGGAAGGCCGCAGAAACGCAGAGGCCGTGTTCGCAATGGGCATGTCCGAAGCCCTGTCAAATCGGTGGGACGCCGAGAACACCCGCTTCCTGACCGACCAACGCCACGCCGCCGACCGCAACGGCCTCTTCACCCATTCCATCAAGACGGTGCGGCTTATCCTCCAGTCAGGCATGCTCGCCGTTGGCGCTTTGCTTGCGATCCAGCAGGAGATTTCACCGGGCGTGATGATCGCCTGCTCGATCATAACCATGCGCGCGCTGTCGCCTGTAGAGCAGGCGATGGTTCACTGGCGCGGCTTCGTCGCCGCCAGACAGAGCCTCGAACGCCTGCGCGGCATGATGGCCCTGCCGCTCTTCGGAGATACCGAACATGAGCTGCCCGCGCCGCGCAAGACGCTTGTTGTCGAGAGCGTTTATTGCAGCCCCGCCGGCGCCGCCAATCCGGTGATACGCAATGTCTCATTTGACGTGCAGGCTGGCGACGGCATCGCGATCCTCGGCGCGTCGGGTTCGGGGAAGTCGACGCTGATCCGGGCCATCATCGGCGCCGCGACGATGATCAAGGGTTCGATCCGCTTCGACGGCGCAGACCTTGACCAGTGGAGCCCGGCCGCCAGAAGCGAATTCATCGGTTACCTGCCTCAGGACTTGCAGCTGTTCGAAGGCACGGTCGCCCAGAACATTGCCCGGTTCGACCCGCAAGCCACCTCGAAAGACATCATAGAGGCCGCGCTGCTCGCCAATGTGCACGACCTCATCACCGCACTGCCAAAGGGATACAACACCCCTATCGGCTCGGAAGGCGTTGCACTGTCGGGAGGGCAGCGGCAACGCATCGCCCTGGCGAGAGCGCTATACGGAAAACCGTTCATCATCATTCTTGACGAACCGAACTCCAACCTTGACGCGGAGGGCGAGGCGGCGCTCGCAAAAGCGATCATGACCATGCGCGCCCGCGGCAAGATCGTGTTGCTCGTCGCGCACCGGCCTCGCGCCATTGGCGCTGTCAACAAGGCGCTCTGCCTGAAGGACGGCCGCGCGGTCGCCTTTGGCCCGCGCGACGAAATCATGCGCCAGACATTGACGCCAGTCGATTCAAAGAAAACAGCGGCGGCCTGAGACAATGAACAGTCAAAATCTTTCTTTCGAAAAAACAATTGGCGGAATTCTCGGGAGTATCCGGTGGCACATGGCGATTGCGTCCTTTGCGATCGCACTCCTGATCATCGGCATTGGCGGCTGGGCCGTATTCACAAAAATATCCGGAGCGGTGGTTGCGCCGGGGTCCATCGTCGTGGAAAGCGCAATCAAGAGCGTTCAGCATCGCGAGGGCGGGATCGTACATAGAATCCTGGTCAATGACGGCGACGCAGTCGAAGCCGGCGACCTGTTGATCGTGCTCGACGACACAGCGGCGCGATCGAAGCACGCCATTATTGCGAACGAGTTGCAGGATCTGAATGCGCGCGCTGCTCGGCTGGTCGCCGAACGCGACGGAGCTGTGTCTATCCGGTTTCCCGCGGGCTCTGAAAGCGACGCCTCAATGGAAGGGGCGGCGGGCGACATCCTGACGAGCCAGAAGCTTTTGCTGCATGCCCGCAACGGCAGCATGAAACAGCGCAAGCTGCAACTTGAAGACCAGATCACACAGCTTGAGAAACAGATCGGCGGACTGGATGCGCAACAACAGGCCAAGCAGGATGAAATCGCCCTCCTGGACGAGGAACTCTCCGGGTTGAACGCATTGCTCGAGAAGCAGCTTGTGACGAAAACCAGGGTGACGACCCTGGAGCGCGAGAAGACCCGGCTGACCGGAGAGCATGGCGAATTGCTTCAACAGATCGCCGGCCTGCGGGAGGCGATCAGCGAACGCCGCATGCAGATGCTGCAGCTTGACGCTGACAACCAGACAGAAGTTCTGCGTGAACTGCAGGACGTGCGCGCCCGAATGGCCGAACTGAAGGAAGAGAAGGTTGCGCTGGAAGACCAGCTCGACCGACTGGAGATCCGAGCGCCTCGGGCGGGTTATGTTCATGAGCTGGCGGCCCACACGATCGGCGGCGTTATCCGACAGGGCGAAACCATCATGCAGATCGTTCCCCGTGAAGACCTGCTGGTCGTCGAAGCGCGCGTTGACCCTGCCGATGTCGACCAGTTGCATCGCGCACAGGAGGCCTGGATCCGTTTTCCGGGGCTCGACCACCGCACGACGCCGCAACTTGCCGCGCAGGTCGCGCGTATCGCCGCCGACCAGACCTGGGACGATGTCCTGAAGACGAGCTATTACAAGGTGCGTCTGACTATCGGCGAGGAGGAACTTGAAAAGTTGAACGGGCAGGAACTGATACCAGGCATGCCCGTGGAGGCTTTCATGGCGACCGGCTCCCGCACGGTTCTTGCCTATCTGACCAAGCCGATCGTCGATCAGATCACCCATGCGTGGCGCGAAACCTGAGGCCGGGCGCGGTATTCGGGAAGACGACAGCCGCAGGCCAGACCCGGGACGATAGCTTGGGGACGCGCCGTTACAGGCTGCGGCAGACAATCCTCGAGGTGGAGATTGAGAGGGTGAAGGCGCAGGAAGAGAAAACCCGGAGCGCCGGTCAAGGCACATGGCGACCAGGTCTCACACGGTTATCACCTGCCTGACCAAGGCCATCGTTGATCAGGTGACCCGATGGTAGCGCGAAACTCAGACCCCGCGCTTATAACAACCGCAAATGCAGTGGACATCATCGGGCGCGACGCGGAGGGGAACTCCGCGTCGCGCCATTGTTCATTACGCCAGGTTGTCGTTGCCCAGCGCTTCTAGCTGATCAACAACCTGGTCGAGAACAGACTCGTTCCAGTCAGGCGATTCAAGATTGGCGAGTGACAGATCTTCCGCCTGGATGTTTTCCAGGACGTAAGTGTGACCGCCATTGCCGAGCACTTCAATGACCAGGTCCTCATCGGACTCGGTGATCGAGACAAGCGCGGCCGGTAGGGAGCCGAAGTCCAGCACGTCTTCCGAAATATCGAAATCCGAAATCACTTCGGTCGCCGCCCAGTTCCAGGTGATCTGGTGGACATCCACGCCGTCATCCGGAGTATCGGCCGAACCGTCACCGGACGCGCCGTCGTCCTGGTCGCCGGTATCGTCTCCGGTTCCGGTATCATCTCCCGTGCCTGTGTCGTCGCCATCGTCGTCATCGCTTGACGCTGCTCCGACGAGATTCAGGATTTCGGCCGCCGTGGCGGTGTCCTTGATCGTGAAGTTGTCTTCGGAAAGATCAGACAGGGAAACGCCTTCCAGCGTGATCGTCTGGTTGTTGCCGGGCATCGAAAAGACCACGTTGCCGTTCACTTCGCTGACTTCGATATCGTTCTTTCCGAACCAGTCGATGAATATCGTGTCGGTCGCCGGATCGAAGTCGGTCACGACAGTGTCGTTGCCCCACGCCCAAGTTACGACCACAGTGGCTGTTTCCTTGGTGACGTCGGCCGTGCCGTGTTCGCTGGTCGGGCCTGTATAATCATCGGATGTACCGTCGGAGCCGCCGTCATCGTCGTCCGTCGATCCATTATCGTCCGATGCGCCGTCATCATCATCTGAAGCATCGTCATCTCCGGCGTCGTCTGAAGCGCCGTCATCGTTGTCATCATTTGATTCTTCCGAGCCGATGAGAGAAAGAATTTCCTCGGCCGCCGATTCATCCATGATGGTGAAGTTCGCCAGACTGAGATCGTCGAGAGACACACCCTGCAACGTCGTCGTCTGATTGTTTGACGGAACGGCGAAAACCGCACTGCCGTTTTCCTCATAGATTTCGAGATCGTCTGCAGTCAGCCAATCGACCCATATCGTGCTCGAATCGGGATCGAAATCGGTGACAACTTCATCCTGACCCCAGGTCCAGGTGATGGCGACATCAGCCGTGTCGGCGTCGACATTCGCTGAGCCCCGGTTGGAGCCAAGCCCTTCGTCGCCGGTAAGGTTTTCGATCCACTGATTGATGAGCTCTTCGTACTCCGGCGAATCGTAGCCGCCGAACTGCGCAATATATTGCAGGGTCGACGTCCCGAATTCGTCATTGGCGACGGTTTCGTTCAGCAGCAGTTCGATCATAGCGGGCGCGCCGTTCAGGTGGGCGCCGGCCAGAATGCCGGTCAGCGTCAGCTCAACGGTGACTTCCTCGCCGTCCACCGTATAAGTTCTCGTTGTGCCGAGGAACTCGTCCAGGCTAGCGCCCGCCGCTTCAAGTCCTTTCTCGACGATTTCGAGATTGTGGCCAAAAGCATCCAGGATCGCCTGATCCTGGACTTCTTGCGTCATGAAGTCTTCAAGCGAGTAGGCGCCGTTCTTGCCTGTCCATTCGCCGTCCCACGTGTTGGTGTCGGCGCCGTTGAGGTAATATACATCGTCGTCGTAATAACCGAGGTCGATCAGCAGGGCCTCTCCGAACTGATATCCGACGAAGCCGAATACATTCATGGACCGGTAGGCCATGGTTTCCCATTCCTCGTCGGTCAGTTCCGACCAGCTGGAATACTGCGGATAAAAATCCTCTACGCTGCCGCCAGCCCACTGATCGAGCTGCCAGTCCTGAATAATTCCTTCGTTATATCTTTCCCTGTCCCAGCCTGATTCAAATGCGAGAAGGGCGTCCAGAAAATCCTCAAATGTTCCGTTCATAATCGTCCTCGGGGTTAAATGTCGCCCCCGAAGCCCGTCACAAAACACACAATAATGGCGATTTGTAGATCAGACGCCGCATCGTCCGAAGTAAAAGCTCAATCCTGGCTCCGTGCGTAATGCGCGTGGGTCCGGCGAACGCCCTCTTCCAGCGAAACGGTCGGCCACTCGCCGATCAGCGTTCTCAACACCGCATTGTCCAGTTGCGGAGGCGCCGGCCTGATTTCTTCCGATGGAATGATCTTTGCCGCCGGCGAGACCTTCATGATAGCGGCGATGACATCGTCGATCGTCTGCGGTTCAATCGTCAAATCCGACACATAGGCGCCAGCCGGCTTCAGCGTCAGGCACCGCCACATCACGTCGACGACCTCGTCGACATACTGGAAACACATGGCGCCGGCAAAGGGCATGTCAAACCTCTCGCCGCGCGCAGCGGCTTTGACCGCAAGCGTGATCGCCGCTGTTTCGCCGATTTCCCGGCCCGGACCGTAGACGACATTGGGCCTGAGGCCTATCGAGGGTGTTTCATGGTCGAGATACCAGATCCTGGATATATCCTCACAGCACCGCTTGTAGGCGCCGTAAAGATTTACGGGACTGTCGAAAGGTTCGCGCGGCTTCGCGGCGACGGAACTCGTATAAAGGAAACGCCGAACCCCGAGCCTACGCGCAACCTCCAGCATGTTGATATGACCGATCACATTGACTTCCGCGCCCTTCGCCGGATCGGCGCGGCACGCCGGGATCACCATCGCTGCAAGATGGACGATGGCGCGCACCCCATGGCGTTTCGCCATCGCGTGGATCGCCTCGACGTCCATAATGTTTCCGGTTTCCTGGATAACGCCGGCGACAGGCGCCGTGGTCGGCGCAAGATCAAGCGAGATCACCGTTTCTCCTGCGTCGATCATTCGACCGGAGATCGCCCGTCCGAGAAATCCGTTCCCGCCGGTGACGAGAATCGGCCCTATGGGGGGAGTCGTCATGACGCCATTCCTTGCCCGCCGTTCACATCAAGCAATTGACCCGTGATGAAGCTCGCTTCCTCGGAAGCGAGAAAGGCGACGGCGGCGGTGACATCCTCGACACGACCATTTCGACGCACGGGAATGCCAAGGACGGCGACTTCCCGCTCCTCGGGCGTCATGCGTTCTGACAGGAGCCGCTCGACCCGGGGGGTGAGGATCGCTCCCGGGCAAACCGCATTGCAGGTGACGCCCATCGGACCGAACTCCTGCGCGATTTGCAGGGTCATCGACTGAACCGCACCTTTAGCCGCGACGTAGTTGGCGCCGGTAAACAGGCTGCCGTAGCGCCCCGCCTTCGAGCCGAGATTTACGATCCTGCCGAAACCCGCCTTGAGCATGTGCGGCAAGACGAGACGCGTCAGGCGCACGGCCGCGGTGACATTCAAGGCCAGAATGCGGTCCCAGTCCTCGTCGCTTTCCTCCAGAAACGCGCGCGGCGTATGCAGCGAACCGCCTGCATTGTTGACCAGCGTGTCGAACCGCAGATCGGTTTCCAGCCGGGTGAAGCATTCGGCGACCGACGCCTGGTCCAGCAAATCCACCTGCTCAAACCGGACGCCTTGCGCCTCTTGGCGTGTGCGCGCTGCTTCGATAGCCTCTGCGCTCTTGTCGAGCGCAACCACCGTCCCGCCTTCGGCCGCGAAGCGTTCGCATATGCCGAGACCGAGCCCGTCGGCGCCCGCCGACACCAGTATGGTTCTGCCTGCAAACCGTTTCATGTCGCCATGCCTCCCTTTGCCTTATAGAGTTTCGTAGTCGGAACAGTCGCGATGGCTCGCCGCCGGATCGACCTTCACGTCGATGACGACCGGCCCTCCCAGCTGGTGGGCTTCCGCGAGCGCATCCGCCATCTGGTCCGCTTCAGTGACGGTCAAACCGCGACCACCCAGACCCTCGGCCACTTTCGTGAAGTCGTGATCGGCGAAATCCACGCCGATACGCTGGTTTCCGAGATTGTCACGGACCATTCCGAGGCCGGCGTTGTTGGCGACCACATAGACCACATCCAGCCCGCGCTCCGCCGCAGTAGCGATCGCATCCATGGTCATGACGAAACCGCCATCGCCAATCAGCCCTGTGACCCGCTTTTCCGGAGCGACAATCTTCGCGGCTGTCGCCGCGGGCGTGCTCCAGCCCATTCCTCCAATGCCGCCGGGCGCAACGAGCTGATGCGGCGAGCGAAGCGGAAGCCGACATGTCGCCCAGATCCGGTTGGTTCCTGCGTCGAGCGTCAGCAGATCGTCGTCCGTCAGGAACGATTGAAAGCCGCGCATGATATCGGCGTAGTGAAGGGTTCCCGGACGGGTCGGAAACTCCGGCAACACGCCGTAGTCGTTGTCCTGCTTGATACGCGCGATCGACGCCTTGCGTCGTGACACGAGAGTGGCGTCATGCGGCGCGGCCGCAGCAAGCAGACCGGCGACCTCGGCCACATCGCCGGTTACGGCGTGATCGACCGGCACCACCCAGCCGGCGTGCAACGGATCCTGGTCAACCTGAACGATGGTCTGTTCGCCGGGTCTGATCATCTTCTCGTCGCGAAACCGCGTATATTCCGGTCCGAGACTACAGCCCATCACCAGGACGAGATCCGCCCCCTGCACCATACGGTTGGCCGCCGCCGATCCCCAGGTCCCCATCATGCCGACGGCGATTTCGCTCGTCTCGTCGATTGTTCCCTTGCCGTGATAGCTGGAAGCGATGGCGACGCCATTCTGCTCGGCGTAGGCCTGCAGGGCGGGCCCACATTTGGAGCCATAGACGCCGTTGCCGATGATCATCACCGGCTGTTCGGCCTTTTCAATCAGCGCCGCTATCTCGGTTACCGCATCGCGATCGACGCGCGGCGGCGTATATTCGAGATACCCTTTCGTCGGGTAGAGCCGGGCCCGCGTTTCCTGCGGAATCTCCTGCTTGATGATGTTTGAGCGCATGACGATGGCGGCTGGCCCCTGACGCGGCGTCGCGGCGTGTTTGACAGCCAGCTGCGCCCCGTAGACCGCCTCGGCCGGCGTCGTCGCATAGGTCGCATACTTCGTCATGGTCTTGAGGACGGCAAAGGCGTCGGCCGCCCCGTAGTCACCTGTCATGGTCTGGTAGACGCCATACTGACCGAAGCCGTCGTAGCAGGACGTGTCGGTGAGGATCACCATGGGCGACGACGAGAAATAGGCTTCCAGAATACCGAAGGCGCCGGTGGTCGTGGCGAATGGTCCCTGGGCCATCAAAAGCCCCGGTTTTCCGGTCATCTTGCCCGCCACCTGAGCCATGACGGACGCGCTCTGTTCCGAACGGGCGAGCACCACGTCAAACTTATCCTGCTTTTCGTGAAAAGCTGGCAGCGACCAGGTTATGCCGAGCCCGGGCAGGGTAAAGCCGCGATCGACGCCGCTTTCGAGAAACGTGTTGATGATACCTTCGTTGGTGAACATCTTTTTCCTTTCAGTCCTGTTTTTGGCGTGCGTCGACGGGCGGGTGGTCTCGCCTGTCAGGGTTTTGCCGGGCACCTAATTCAGTGATGGCAGGAACAGGCTTATCTGCGGGAAGAACAGCAGGATAAGCAGCCCCACGATAATGGTCGCTATGAACGGTATGACGCGCCGCGAAACCGCCTCGATCGAAAGGCCGGAAATACCGCAGGCAACGAAGAGATTGACGCCGAGCGGCGGGGTCAGAAAGCCGATCTCGCTTGTGACCACCAGCAGAATGCCGAAATGGATCGGGTCAATGCCGAGCTGCTTGATCAGCGGCAGCAGGATCGGCGTCAGGATAATGACGGTCGACAGCGTTTCCATGAATGTGCCGAGCACGATCAGGATCGCGCAGATGATCAGCAGCATGATTATCGGATCGCTGGTCACAGTCAGGAGCGAAGCGGCGATCTTCTGGGGGATGAGGTTGAGCGTCAGGAATTCGCCGAAGAAGATGGCGGTGCCCATGATCAGGATAAGTCCGCCGCAGATCGTCGTCGCCTCGCTCAGCGTCTCCCAGACATCGGCCAGCCGAATGGTGCGCTTGATCGCCATGCCGACCAGAAGCGCATAAACGACCGCGATCACCGAAGCTTCCACCGGCGTGAAGACGCCGCCATAGATACCGCCAAGCACAATGAAAGGCGTGGCGAGCGAGAATTTGGCCTTGTACAAATTCGATGCGAATTCCTTCGCCTTGAACGGCCGGCTTTCTCCCCTGTAGCCATTCCTGCGAGACAGAAACCAGGTCGCGCCGATCAGCAGCGCGCCCATCAGGATGCCAGGAAGCAATCCCGCCAGGAACAGGTCGCCGATGGAGACCGATGCGAGGACCCCGTAAACGATCATCGGATTGCTTGGCGGCAGCAGAATTCCGAGGGTGCCGCCGGACGAGGCGACCGCCGCGGCGAAATCCTTCGGGTATCCGTCGTCCTTCATCGCCGGGATCAACAGCGTTCCGATCGCGGCGACAGTGCCAGGTCCGGATCCGGAAATGGCGGCGAAGAACATGCAGGACAGAATTGTCACGATGGCGAGACCGCCATAGGCCTCTCCGACCACCGAACGCATGACGTCAATGATGTCGCGCGTGATTCCTGCTCGCGACATGATCGCGCCTGCCAGCACAAAATTCGGTATTGCCAGCAGCGGAAACTTGTCGACGCCGTCGAACAGACTATGGGCGAGCGAGGCGAGCGGTATGGGCGAATTCAAAAGTTCGATAAGTGACGGCACGCCGAGCACGACAAAAATCGGCACGCCCAGAACCAGGCAAACGGCGAAGACGATGAAGAATATCATGTGCCGGTCTCCCGGCTCGCGGATTCCTCGCCCGCGATCAATGGCGCGCCATATTTCCAGGACCGCCACTGGCGCTCGACGATCCGCACAATCATCAGGGCATGCGCGAGCGGAATGACCGTATAGATGTACGCCAGCGGCAGAAACAGCGATGTCGAGTAGACCGGATATGTCAGCGTTCGCTGTATGAGCAGTATTCCGGCCCATACGACAAAAGCGTTGAAGACGACCCAGATGATGTCGGCCAGCAGAAAGGTAAGCCGTTCACTGACCGGAAGCAGGCGCGCGAACAATGTGACGCGTATGTGAGCGCCGCGTTGCGCGGCAACGCTTGCCGAAATGTAGACGAACCATACGAAGGCAAATCTGGAGATTTCCTCACTCCATGACAACCCGACATGAAGCACGTAACGGAAGAAAATCTGGGCGGCGAGAACGACCACGAGGAGCGCCAGGCTCAGGTTCGCGACAACGAGCTCGAATCGTCCGGCGGCGAACAGAATACGGTTCATCAATGATCTGCTCCCCTGCCCGCCTGGTTTTAGGATGTTATCAGGTTCTAATCGGCCGTTGTTCGGCGCTTTTGCCGGCTCCGCCGCCGACTAAATTTCGATGGCGGAGCCGTTTTGTCGCTCGACAGTCTATTCGAGGCTGCCGGTTTCCTTGTAGCGGACCGTCGTGTCGACCCAGTCCTTGCCTCCGCCGACGAGCTCGTAGAGCTGCGGCCAGGCGCCACGGGCTTTTTCCGCCCACACTTCCGGATCTTCGAGTTCACAGAATGTCACACCGTGATCCTCGGTCAGAGCCTTGCGGACACGCGCGCCGTTTTCCTTGACATATTCTGCATGCGCAATGTCGACCTCTTCGGCCGCTTCAAGGATCAGCTTCCGGTCTTCCTCCGAAAGGCCGTTGAAGAAGTCGTTATTGATGACGACGACAGCCGCCAGCGGCAGGTAAGTCGCTTCGGTGATGTACTTGATGTGCTCGTGGAAGCCCATGTTCAGGACCACATCCGTCGGGCTGTCGAAGGAATCGACCACGCCGGTCGCCACCGCGCCGAAGGTCTCGCCCCATGCAATTGGATAGGTGGACACATCCCACGATTCCCACATGGCGGTCATGACCGGGTTCTTGGGAGCCCGGATCTTCAATCCCTGAAGATCGTCGATCGTCGAGATGCACTTGTCTTTCGCAAACAGGCTGCGGAACGAATTCGTGAAGCCGCCAATAACGCGCAGGCTGCCGCTCTCGCCCAGGACCCGCTTGTTGAGCTCGTCCCGGAACACTCCGGAGCGCAATAATCCGCCGTCGCCGGTCAGATCGTCAGGACTGTCGTTCATGTACGGCAGCACCAGGACGTTCAGCGAAGGCGCCAGTTGAGCGACGTTGTTCGAGGTGATGCCGCCCATCTGCACCGTGCCGAGTTGCACTTTTTGGGCGATCGCCTGTTCCGTACCCATGACGCCGCCGTCGAGCACCTCGACGACGATCTCGCCATTCGACTTTTCCTTCACCTTGTCGGCGAACTGGTGGGCGTAGACGCCGTATGTATGATCCGGCGGGCAACAATGCGCATATTTGATTGTAACCCGCGGCGCTGCGTTGACCGCCGTCGCGGCGACGAACGCCGACACGACCATGGACAAGGCTATCCCTAGGACGCCCAAACATCTGAATCTCATAATCTCCTCCTTCTGTTTCCGGCCTCCCGGCCGCATGTGTCGGCGCTTGGACGGCGCCTCCTCCATTCCATTGTTACTAAGTCGCGTCGAAACGCGGCTCCGGAATTCCCCGGACGCCCAGTCCCCGGATGGCGAACAGACCTCCCGCGAAAGGCTCGGCGGCAATCTGCGCTTCATCCATCGAAAAGCGCGCGGACGTCACGAAAAGCACGTCCATCTGCGGGCCACCAAAGGCGCACATTGTGGGACAGGTTACGGGCAGTCTGACGTGGCGAATCATCTCGCCTTCAGGTGAAAAACAGCCAACCGCAGATCCATCGAAAAGAGCGCCCCAGTAATTGCCGTCGGCATCGACCGTCGCGCCGTCGATCCTGCCTTCATACGCCGTTGTATCCACAAAGCTCCGGCAGTCCGACAATCCGCCGGCAATGGGATCAAGCGTATACTGATAGGAACGATCTACACGGCTGTCCGAAAAATAAAATGTTTTTCCATCGATGCTGAAGGCAATGCCGTTGGAAACGGTAAAGCCCGTGTCGAGGCGATGCCAGGCAAGGTCCCGATCGAGCCGATAGAGCGACGCGTTGGGCGTTGCAAAATCCTGGTTCATGCTTCCGCACCAGAAACGCCCCTGACGGTCCACCTTGCCATCGTTCAGCCGCGTATCCGCCTTTTCAGGTTCCGGATTTCCGATCCATTCGACTCCAACGGGGTCGGAAGAGATGTCGATCAAAGCGAAGCCGCCTGCAAGGCCCGAAATAAACCTTCCGTCCTCGCAAAGTCCGATCGAACCAATCAGGTCCGGCAATTTGTAAGCTTGCGCGCCGGCGCCGGCAACGTCAGATCGCCAGATTATCTTCTCCAGACTGTCGATCCAGAACAGGCACTGTCTACGATCGTCCCAAATCGGGCACTCGCCGAGTGTGGCTTGGCCCGGCCAAATGCACTCTATTTCCAGAGAATGTTCTTCAGCAGCAGCCGTCAGGTCTTGCTTCATGAGCCGGTTGTTTCCTCTTCCCGAAAAACAGGCTAGCAAGATCAATTAACTTTGGATAATGTATTTTATAACACTGTTAAATTTAAATTATGAATATCACACTGAGACAACTCCAATATGTGGTCACAGCGTCGCAGGAAGGCTCGATCCTCGGCGCGGCGAACGCCCTGAACATCTCGACGTCATCCATCCTGATGGCTATCGAGAAATTTGAAAGAGAATTCGGAATCCAGGTCTTCGTACGCCAGCGGTCCAAAGGACTGGTGACGACGACAGCGGGCGAAAGGGCCATTGCACGAACCATTCGAATGCTCGATGAGGCGGAATCCTATTTCCGCGACGTCAGCGGCAGCGATCAGGAATTGTCGGGCGAATTGCGCGTCGGGTCGTTCACCTCGATATCGCCGAGCATCGCGCCACAGGTCATCCGCGACCTGAACGAAGCCTATCCGAAACTGATCGTTCATCTTTCCGAGGGCGATATCATCGCAATCCAGCAAAGCCTTCGTGACGGCGTCGTGGAAATTCTACTGACTTACGACGCCGGCATCTGGGAGGAATTCGACTACGAGGTGCTGGCGAACGCCCCGCCGCATGTCGTCATCGCCGAAGACGATCCGCTGGCCGCAAAAGACAGGATTTCGCTCAAGGATCTCGCCGAGAAAACACTGCTTCTGCTGAACCTTCCGCAATCGAGAACCTACATCAACTCGCTGTTCGAGAGGGCGGGGGTCAGCCCCGGACGTATCCAGCGCCTGGAATCTTTCGAGATGATCCGCAGTTCCGCGGCGGCGGGACTCGGTATCGGCATCCTGAACGTGCGCCCCTTCACCGACAACACCTATGGCGGTCTGAAGGTTGTTTGCCGCCCATTGGTGGAATCCGATTTGAGCCCGAACATCGTTCTCGCCATGCGGCGCGGCGGTCGTCTCAGCCGAAGAGCCCAGGCGTTTTCGAGTTACTGCCGAAAATTCTTCGTGCCGGAAAATGCAGATCGGCTCTTCGTGAAATGACGGATGTCATGCGTCGCCCGGATTTATCTGCCAGCTATCATTCATCCGCTTAGAAACTGCAGTCTAGATGTTCAGTCCCGGCATTTGATGGATCGGATTGAGTTTGAAGCGTTGTGGCTGTGAAGTCCATGTCTTGCAGATGAATTCGTACGGTGTGAGACCCTTTAGGGTCTTGAGCCTGCGAGCGAAATTATAAGCGTTG
>BRLC01000016.1 GCA_024343425.1 Rhizobiaceae bacterium MnEN-MB40S | reverse complement strand
C
This sequence comes from Rhizobiaceae bacterium MnEN-MB40S, assembly GCA_024343425.1. Taxonomy (GTDB): domain Bacteria; phylum Pseudomonadota; class Alphaproteobacteria; order Rhizobiales; family Rhizobiaceae; genus Flavimaribacter. The sequence goes on along the minus strand of BRLC01000016.1, from coordinate 294,855 downwards.
CAACCTCATTGTCCTGCTCGGTCGGAAACGGCCCTTCGCCCACGCGTGTCGTATAGGCCTTGGTGATCCCCAGAATGTAGCCGAGCGATCCCGGTCCCATTCCTGATCCTGCAGCCGCCTGGCCGGCGACCGTATTGGAGGACGTCACGAAGGGATAAGTGCCGTGGTCGATATCGAGCAGCGTGCCTTGCGCGCCTTCGAAGAGAATCCGTTTTCCCGCGCGACGCCGCTCATCGAGCAGCCGCCATACGGTCTCGCGAAACGGCAGGACGCGATCGGCGACCGACTGCAACTCCTCCATGATTGCGGAATGCAGGATTTCCGGTTGGTCCAGACCCCTGCGCAGGGCATTGTGGTGTGTGAGGATGCGGTCCACCTTGGAAGGAAGCGTTTCCATGTTGGCAAGGTCCATGACGCGAACCGCCCTGCGACCGACCTTGTCCTCGTAAGCAGGCCCGATGCCGCGACGGGTCGTGCCGATCTTCGATCCGGAATTGCTGGCAGCATCCTCGCGCAGCGCGTCAAGTTCGCGGTGCAGCGACAGAATCAGCGTCGCATTATCCGCGATTCGCAGATTGTCGGGGGTGATCGTCACGCCCTGGGTCGCCAGTCGATCGATTTCGGCGACGAGCGCATGCGGATCGATGACAACGCCGTTTCCGATGACCGACAATTTGCCTTCCCGCACCACGCCCGACGGCAGCAGGGACAGCTTGTAGCTTGTTCCGTCGATGACCAGCGTATGGCCGGCGTTGTGCCCCCCCTGGAACCGCACGATGACATCAGCGCGTTCCGAAAGCCAATCGACGATTTTTCCCTTACCCTCGTCTCCCCACTGCGAGCCGATCACGACGACGTTGGTCATACAGTCCCCTTAACTACGATACATCCAAATACAGCCCGACGCGGACCAAACCCGCGCATCTATAACGCAATGTATGCCCAAACGAAATGATTTGGCGGATTTGCGCAGTCTAATATGCGTCCCTTAAGCGATATTTACTGGAGCGGGTGCTTTCGACACTCAAATTCACCGCGCTCAACGCGTCGCGGAGGTCTGTTGCGCGCGTTGGCCCTGAGCCGTCGATTGCAGGCTGCGCAAAAAGCGGCGAATATCGGAAGGCGTGGCGCCACGTTCGAACGCTTCGAGCGAGGCCTGCGTCCATCCGCTGGCGGGGCGCAATTCGGCGGCCAATCTCCGATGTTCCCGGCGCTCCCGGGGTTGCAAGGGCAGTTTCGCAGCCTCGTTCATGAGTAGCGCCAGATCGTGGACGAGCCGCATGCCTCTGAAGGCCTCCATCATCGGCTTGAGCAGCGACTGGTCGTCCTTCCAGGATCGGCCCTGGAATATGTCCTGCGTCACCCTCTGGCCCGCGCCGAGACAGGAATAATGCATACACCCGCGAAATCCGCGCTGCTCGCGTTGATCATGGATCGTGCATCCGTGGGACGGGTCGAGATGTCCGCAAGGAACGCCGGAAGGCTTGTCGATGGCGAACATGTCCGATTTGTCGAAGGCAAGGGAAACGCAGCACAGGGCCGCGCACCGCGAACAGTCGTCACGTAGATCCGGCTCAACCAATCTGGCGTTTATTTCCGTCAACAAGTAACATCGACCCGGCGCATTGATCGGCGTGTTCTAACAAACACCCGGTCCACCGACAATGGCCAACGATCGACGGCCCGTCGCCTCATCACCGTCAGCCCGGCAGCGGCAGGCATTGCCCTTCAAGGACGTTGTTGTTTTCGTTGGTCTCCTCGATCAAGTCAGGATCGTCCGCCATCACGCTGAAGACACAGGCCGCAGGACAGCGATCCGGAATCGGAAACCCGATCTCCGTCGTTTCACCACTTGCAAGCGCGGGGGTATCGACATGCGGGACTGCAAGCGCGCCGAATTGGGCGGAGGCGATCGAGGCGGGCGCCGTCCCTGGTCCGAGATTCCGCACAAAAACCCTGATCTCCTTCGGCCGGTTGCCCTCTCCCGGCCCCGGCGGAACACAGGCGTATTTGAGCGGCGTAAGATCCGGCTTCTCACGCGGCGTCGGCTCCTTCTCGACAGGTTTGCGAACGCGTTCCCGGATCTGCTCGACATGCATGCTGGTCTGCGCCGTCGTGACCGAATACAGTCCGGACACATCGAGCGATCTTGGCGCCTGAACCACCACGAAACCTTCGGCGAACGGGATAGGATTTCCGGCAATGTCCGAAGCTTTTCGCAAGATTTCAGTGCACTCTGTTTTCAAGGCTTCATCATATCCGAGTTCGTCAACGGCCAGCGGAAAGACACTGCCCGGCTTCTGCGCCGCCGGCGGATATGTCAAGGCCACTTTCTTGAACAGAGGCACCTGTTCATCGTTCGGATTATGGATGTTGACCGTGGTTGCATAAATGCCCCGCGTCAGAGGCGCAGGTTGCAGGCTCGTCTGTTCGCCGCAGGCGAACTTTGCTGCATATTCATATTTGATACACAAGGCCCGTGCGTCGACGACCGCCTCGTTGTTGTCCTCATCCAGATCCTTGCCGGTGATGCTTTCAACGACAGCCCTGTTGGTCACGGTCAGGAACTGTGCGCCGTCACATTCCAGATCTGCCCTCAGGCGCAGGCCGAGTTTGAAACTAATGCTTTTTCCAGCCTCCAGCATTACAGGATCGCAGGACACTTTCTGATTTCCAGCCAGCGCGCATCCACCCGGAACGTCGAGCAACACCGCCTCCACGGGAAAGCTGTCCGTCAGAACGAATTCGGCGCGGTTCGGACCGTTGTTGCTGACGGTGATGTCGTAATCGAGGCTCTGACCGGCGACCACGAAGTCCGAAACTACCTGTTTTTCGACCTCGAAATCGGTCGCCAGCGTCTGCTCGTAGATATCGAGTATCGCGTCACCATCATCCACCTCGATCGCCTGCGCCAGATTGCTGACTGGACCGGTTTCCGAATCATCGAAGTTGAGTTGACTCAACACGATCGCATCCCAGTCGTTGAAGCCGGCCAGTTCCTTCAGATCGCCGTCGTTGTTGATATCGGAATCGACGCCGGTCTCGCCCGTATTGCCGTCGCCGTCCCAGTCAATCGCGACATCGATACGTGAATCGACCCATTGCCCGGCGGTCTGGTCAAAATAGGTGATGTGATTGGCCTGGTCGCTCGGATCGGTACGCTTGCCTTCATCGAGATCGTCTTCATCGAGAATACCGTCGGGTTGCGGGACTGGAGCCGACACGCGGCCTCCCGGAACGCGCGGCGGCGAATAGTCCAGTATTCGGCAGTCCTTCACGCCGTCGCCATCCAGATCGCTCGCCGTCTGGGGATCGTCCTGCTTGATCCCGAACGTGTAGGCATAATTCATGATGCTCACGAAATTCGGCTTCCGGTTCGGTTGACCCGGAGCGCCGCCATGCCGCAAGCCCAACGCGTGGCCGAGTTCGTGCATCAGCGTCGCCGAACCTGTTCCTGACGGGAGCAAACCGTTTTGCGGCGCCTGGCAGCCGACAGTCTCCGGCGCCAAAAGGATGAGGACATCGTTGCCGCCGAGCTCCGCTTCTCCGAGAAGCGACCCCTTGCGCGGCGCGCTCATCACATAGCGAAAGATCTGGCGACGTTCTTCATCGAAATTGTCGTTGCGGGTTTCGTAGAACTCCACTTCGCCGTCGCCATCCTGATCCGTACCGAGATCCGTGATGTTTGCAATGGGCACCTGATTGCCCCTCCCGAGGTTGCCTCCGCCGGCCGCCAGATCTGAGAAGGCGATGTCCCCGACCAGACAATCCGTATCGCCCGCGTCTGCAAAGCCGTCGGACCCGTTGTCTATTCCATCGTTGCAGCTACCGGTTGCAAAGCCATCCTCGGCCGCCGAAGGATCGATCAGATTGCCCGCATCGACATGGACCTCTATCCCGTCCGCATTGTCGGGATTGACGACGCCGCCCGCATCCTTGGGCGCAAGCGCAAATGCATCCTTGAGCGCCTGAATCATGCCGCGTGTTGGTTCGGCGCCCGGCATCCAGTCGATTTCCAGAAACAGATCCTTGTGATTTGGATTGGCGCCCATCGCCACGAGATCGACGTCGACGCCGTTGGAAGGATCGCAGTCTGCGTCTACCCCTTGTGTCTCCCAGAGGTCGTAGAGACCATCGCCATCGGAATCGTCCAGATCGGTGGAAAGCACCACGCCCGCCAGTTCGACCCTGCGGCTTCCGGTACGAAAATCGGAATCGCCCTGCAGACCGTTCGCCACCGCCCGCGCGCGAATGAAGGCGGCGTATTCCACCCCGGCGGTCAGGTTCACGTCCATTTCAATCGGCGCAAAGGGAATGGCGTTCACAGGCTGTATGGTCGAGGTAAAAGGCGCGCCGTTCTCGCTGTGATCCACGGCGACGACGCTCGCCAGTTCGACATCGTTCGTCAGGTCGCGAAGCTTGGCTTCCACCCGGATCGATCCGGCGTTGATATTGCCAAATCCGTGAAGTTCCCCAACCGCCAGAATGCCGGTGAATGATGCATGGACGGGTCCGTCAATTGTCGGGGTGAAGCGAAATCCAAGCTCCGCGGTCGAGCTGTTCTCGGAGCCGGCGGCCCCGCCCTCCGCGCTCAACCGCGCTGTGTTCGCCGCCGCTTCAACGGAGGCGTTCTGCCCGCCGCTGCTGGTAAAATCTATTGTTGTGAGCGTAAGTTCTTCGCCGCAGAAAGCCTCTGCTCGCGCGTCTCTAACTGAACCATGTACTACAAGTACTGCCAACGCAAATAGCGCAGAAACCGAAACAAGACCGCCGATTTTCATATCTAACTCCCTGCAATTTCATTATTTCTACCTTTCAATGCATATGCGCCTTCAGTTAAAATAATCCTTTTTATCGACGATAATGAGGCTATTTCAAGTTTTACTACAACTACACTGTCAAATCTTATTAAAATAAGAAAATTATCGGGTGAAATACTATAAATAATATTTATAGCATGTATTCACATGGCGGCAGATGCGATCAAAAACCTGAAGGAAATTCCATTTACATGACGGGTGAAATCCCCTACCCCGCATTCTGCCGACGATTTGGATCACAACGAAAGTACGCAAATGCGCTTGCGCGCCTACGCCCTGCTGGTTGCAACCACGATGATGTGGGCGGGCAACACGATCGTAGGGAAACTCGCGGTCGGCCACATCAGTCCCGCCGTATTGACGCATCTGCGATGGACCATCGCCATCGTCATCCTGTTTCCAATCGCCTGGCCGCATCTGAAGAAAGAGTGGCCGGTCATTCGCAATCGCCTGCCCTATCTGTTCGTTCTCGGAACGCTGGGCTTCACGATCTTCAACAACCTGTTCTACATCGCGTTCAAGTATACGAGCGCGCTCAACGTGGCGATCGAGCAGGCCTCGATGCCGCTGTTCATCTTCATTCTCAGTTTCCTGATTTTCGGCAGCCGCCCGACGCGTTTCCAGATCATAGGATTTGCGATCACGATCACGGGCGTCGCCACCGTCGCAAGCCATGGACAGCTTTCGCGCCTGGCGGACCTCGATGTCGGTCTTGGCGACGGGTTGATACTGCTTGCCGTTGTCAGCTACGGCGCGTTCACTCTCGCATTGCGCTGGAAACCCGACCTGCACTGGGCGAGCCTGATGCTGACGCTGTCCGTGTCGGCTTTCATTGGCTGTATTCCGGTAACGCTGTGGGAATATTCAGCCGGCGAAGCAATGCTTCCGGATACACAGGGTCTGGTGGTGCTGATTTACGCCGCCCTGTTTCCGTCAATCCTCGCCCAGGTATTCTATATCCGTGGAAACGAGCTGATCGGCGCCGGTCGCGCCGGCGCCTTCATCAATCTGGTGCCGCTGTTCGCGACCGGACTGGCGGTCACCATCCTGGGCGAGCAACTCATGCTCTACCACATCGCCGGCATCGTTCTGGTGCTCGGCGGGATCACGCTCGCCGAGCAAGGTCATGATACGGCCCGGAAATCCGGCTGATCCACCTTCGGATCCGTCTACGCGACGTCGAAGACCAGCGGCTTGGCCGACAGGATTTCCTTGTGAGCACGAACGGAGTCGAGCACTTTCTCGCTCACCGGATCGTCGACGTAAAGCAGCGCGATAGCATCGCCGCCCGGCCGGTTTCGGCCAAGCGAGAAGTTCGCGATATTCACGCCGGCGTTGGCGAACTCGGTTCCAAGAATGCCGATAATGCCCGGTGCGTCCGCATTGGTCGTGTAGACCATATTGGCGCCGACCTCGGCGTCCAGATTGATGCCCTTGATCTGGATGAATCGCGGCTTGCCGTCGGAGAAGCAGGTGCCTGCGACCGAACGCGTATTCGCAGCCGTCTTGACCGTCAGCTTGATATAGCCGTCAAACACGCCCGACTTGTCGCGCCGCGCTTCCGACAGGATAATTCCGCGCTCCTTCACCATGATCGGCGCGGAGACCATGTTGACGTCGGCGACCTGCGGCCGGATCAGCCCCGCCAGAACAGCGCTGGTGAGCGCCTTCGTGTTCATATTGGCCGTGCTGCCGTCATAGAGGATTTCAACCTCCTTGATGGCGCTTTCGGTTACCTGCCCGACAAAGGCGCCGAGCACTTCCGCGAGCTTGACGAAAGGCTTCAGCCTTGGCGCCTCTTCGGCGGAGATCGACGGCATGTTGATCGCGTTTGTGACCGCGCCCTTCAGCAGATAGTCGGACATCTGCTCGGCGACCTGCAGGGCGACGTTTTCCTGCGCCTCGTTGGTCGATGCGCCCAGATGCGGCGTGCACACCACATTGGGCAAGCCGAACAGCGGGCTCTCGACAGCGGGCTCAACCTCGAAGACGTCGAAACCGGCGCCCGCCACCTTGCCGGAACGAATGGCGGCGGCCAGATCGGCTTCAACGACGAGACCGCCGCGCGCGCAGTTGATGATGCGAACGCCGTCTTTCATCGAGGCGATGGCTTCGGCGTCAATAATCGCCTTGGTCTTGTCGGTCAGCGGAACGTGCAGCGTGATGAAGTCGGCGCGCTTGAAGAGTTCCTCAAGCTCAACCTTCTCAACGCCGAGCTCTTCCGCCCGCTCCGCGGAGAGGAACGGATCGAAGGCGACCACATGCATTTTCAGGCCGATGGCGCGGCTGGCGACGACTGAACCGATGTTTCCGCAGCCGATGAGGCCAAGCGTCTTGCCGGTGATTTCGACGCCCATGAATTTCGACTTTTCCCATTTGCCGGCCTGGGTGGAGGCGTCAGCGGCGGGAATTTGCCGGGCGACGGCGAACAGCAGGGCGATGGCGTGCTCGGCGGTGGTGATCGAGTTGCCGAATGGCGTGTTCATGACAATGACGCCGCGGCGCGAGGCCGCCGGAATGTCGACATTGTCCACCCCGATGCCGGCGCGCCCGACAACCTTCAGCTTGTCCGCCGCCTCGATCAGCTTCGGCGTGACCTTGGTGGCGGAGCGGATGGCGAGACCATCATACTGGCCGATGATTTCCTGAAGCTTTTCCTTGTCCTTGCCGACATCCGGCAGAAAATCGACTTCTACGCCCCGATCCCTGAAGATCTGGACAGCGGTTTCGGACAGTTTGTCCGATACGAGAACGCGTGGCGCCATGAAGGCCTCCCTTGAAACGCAATTTCGAATGAGGAATGGAGAGGGGCCGCGTGCAAGCGACCCCTGATTTCGTCAGGCGGCCGCCTTCAGCGAACCGAGCTGTTGATGAAAGGCCCAGTCCAGCCAGGGCATGAGCGCTTCCAGATCGGACGTCTCGACCGTGGCGCCTGCCCAGATGCGCAGGCCAGCCGGAGCGTCGCGATAGGCGCCGATGTCCTTGGCGACGCCTTCCTTGTCGAGCAGCGCGACAATGCCCTTGGCGAATGTCGCCTGCTCGTCCGCGGGAAGGGACGCAACGGCGGGATGCACGATCTTGAGACACACGGATGTATTGGACCGTGTCGCCGGGTCGGTCGCCAGGTTGGCGATCCAGCCGGTCTTTTCCACGAAGCCGTCGATGGCGGCGAAATTGGCGTCGGCGCGCGCCAGCAAGGCCGAAAGCCCGCCGATGCGCTTAGCCCAGTTCAGCGCGTCGAGATAGTCCTCGACGCACAACATGGACGGCGTGTTGATGGTCGCGCCCTCGAAAATGTCGGTGATCAGCTTGCCGCCCTTCGTCAGGCGGAAGATCTTCGGCAGCGGCCAGGCTGGCGTGTAGCTTTCAAGCCGCTCGACGGCGCGCGGACTGAGGATCAGCATGCCGTGACCGCCTTCGCCGCCCAGCGCCTTCTGCCAGGAGAAGGTGACGACATCGAGTTTTTCGAACGGCAGCGACTGTGCGAAAGCGGCGGAGGTCGCGTCGCAGATCGTCAGACCTTTGCGGTCGTCGGGGATGAAATCGCCATTCGGCGCGCGGACGCCGGAGGTTGTTCCGTTCCAGGTGAAGACGACGTCGCGATCGAATTCGATTTGTGAAAGATCCGGCAATTCGCCGTAATCGGCTTCAAGCTTTTTCACGTTGTCGAGTTTGAGCTGTTTGACGACGTCGGTGACCCAACCGGAACCGAAAGATTCCCAGGCGACCATGTGAACGCCGCGGGCGCCGAGCAGCGACCAAAGCGCCATTTCGACGGCGCCGGTGTCGGAGGCAGGCACGATGCCGACGAGATAATCGTCGGGAACGCTGAGCACCTCACGGGTAAGATCGATCGCCTGTTTAAGCTTTGCCTTGCCCGCCTTGCCGCGATGCGACACGCCGAGAGCGGCGTCGCCGAGAGCTTCCGGGGACCAGCCCGGCCGCTTGGCGCAGGGGCCAGATGAAAAACGGGGATTGGCCGGACGCACGTCCGGCTTGGAGATATCTGTCATGTCTCTATCCTTCCAGATAGTCAGCCTCTCGTTGGGGAGAGGTGTCCCGTCTGGCGAGATAGCGAAAGTCCGGGAAAACCGCAAGAAAAATAATTTTGTACATGCAGCTTCTTGCAACGACTTGCAGAACGAAGCGGGAACTGTGTCAGTAAATTGGCACAAATCTGACACAGGAAACTCACGGTCTGTTCTTGCAGATCAAGCGACAGATTTTCCTCTTGAAAACGAAACCGCCGCTCAGGCTGGCCCCTGAACGGCGGCGAAGACAAGAAAAGAATTGCAAGCTCTTTTCGCGGCTCAAATTACTACGCAGCTGTTTCATGAAAAATCGCGACACCTGCGCGAGACCAATGCGGGTGCGCAATGAGCACCTTCAAGCCATCGGCAGCTTTGCTGCGCAGCCTCGACCGCAAGCCGTCGAACCCCGAAGTGATAAGCGCCTACCTGTCCGGCTCAATGTCGACGAAAGGACCAGCGTCGCCGGCAAATCTGCAAAGTGGTGGAGCGCAACATTTTCTTTCCCCTTTTGAACCCAGGCGAATACAGCGCCGGTCTGACCCATTCGCTTCTAAGAAGCGGCGGCGAATGCTGGGTGGGTCCAGCGGGTTACCAGTTACGATCAGACACCATTACACTGAAGGCGAGCGAGCAGCCTTGTTCGTCGTCGCCGGTGAGGTTCGCACGCAAGGTTTTTTGTCAGCTTCCTATCGATCGGATCGCCGCCACTGCCGGCGTCGGCAGGACGACTGTCCAGAATGCGTTAAGGGAAGCGCGCCGGTTGGGTCATCTAAAGGTGGAGTTACGCCCGCGGCGAGGACAGAAGAATGACACGAACATCGTCCGCATTGTCTCGAAAATATGGCTCACCTGGCTGAAGCGCGGGCCTTCCACAGGGTTCAAAAGAGTGAGCACCACGAAGAGACAATTATCAGAAACAGGCGTTTTGAAACACGAACAGCGGAAACACCGCAGAAGCCGTACTCACAGCGAGTCTGCGAAAAGGGCTTATGAAGGGGAGAGCGGGCGATGGCGAGTTACACCAATGAAGGCTCAAACCCAAAGCTCCCGGAGGGAATGAGGTAAACAGGAAAGCCCACGGGTCCTTCCGCGGGCCTTGGAGGTGCGGGTAATTCGCGACCGCACCACCCACGGTTTTGTGAGCGCCAGCGACCCTTGGTGTTTAGGTTCTTGTTGTTGCCTGTGCGGAAACATGGACGGTTAGATGTGAAGGTCTCGGCATGCCGCGACCCGTCGCTCCAGTCGAACCCAATAGGTATTGTTCGCAGTTAAGAGGCTCTGAATATTCATGCAGTTAGCGGCGCAATTCCAAGTACCAACCAGGTACGCATCTCGCCGCGGTTCTTTAGATTGATCATACCGCGTTCTTCCACCGTGAATCGCTTTCCAAGCAGTTGCTTTACATCGTCAGAAACCTGGAGACTGCCAACGACACCTTGGCTTTCCATACGTGACGCTACATTCACAGTGTCTCCCCAAACATCGTAGGAATATTTCTTTTCCCCTATCACTCCAGCAACAAGAGGACCGGTATGAACACCTATCCGGACATTGATCGGCAATCCCAGGTCTGCTCGGAGTTCTTCCATTGAACTGATAATTTCCAAACCCATTAATATGGCTCGGTCAACGTGGTCAGGCAAAGGAAGCGGGATGCCGGCTGCCGCCATATAGCAATCACCAATCGTCTTTATTTTTTCGAGTTCGTGACGTTGTGCGATCTGGTCAAAACGGCGAAAGACGCGATCGAGTACTTTTACAGTTTCATCCGCCTGCTGGTTTCTGGCCAGTGCAGTGAAGCCGCAAATATCGGCGAAAAGGACGGAAGCCTCATGAGAATCCGCGATCGTCTCGCCAGCTTTCATTCGGGCGGCTATCGGTTCGGGCAGAATGTTTTTAAGGAGCCTCTCGGAGAGTTCACGCTCCCTGGCGAGTTCGGTTGTTCGCTCCAGGACTTGTCGTTCCAGATCGTGGAGCAGCTCTTCGCGTGTCAGGCGTGCGATGATCGTCCCAATCAACCTGACATTATCGTCACTGAGACAACAGGGTAGTCGCAACCGGTAATATCGGCCCGTGATCGACTTAGGGTTTAGCACAAGGGTTTGGCGCTGTTCATCGAGCACGATTTCCAGCTCTGATGGCAAAGCGGATCGCAGCTGTTGGGAAATTGACGCTGTTGCTTGCCCAGCCTCAACGGGTCGCAACCCGGCAACCAGCAGGCAATGCCTTAATTTTTCGCGCGTGAACGGTAAGGCATCTACTGCTTTTGTCCGCAGAACTCCGAGGCGCATCAGACCGTGTTCCTCCAACGGAGGAGCAATACACCTGCGTCGTCATAATCAGAAGCAAGTTCATCAATTAAGCTGTTTGCTGCCGTTACAGCATTTCCATTCGGGATCGATTTCGGACGCGACATGCCGTCCGTATGCATCATTAGCCAAGTGTCCCGAAGAAATGTCGCACGAATGAGTTTCGGCGTTCGCATTCGCTTGCCGACGATTCCTGGCTGTGCAGCCAGAGAACGATTTCCCACAAGAACCCTGACATTTCCAACACCTACGAAATCGAGAAATCCGTAGTGGATCCGCGCAAGCGAAATGGCGGCGCCAACTGTTCCCCAGAGAGTTGAATGAAGTTCCTCAAGTAGCTTGTCGGGCTGCAAAAAAGTATTCCCGAGGATTGTGTTTCGCGCCGTCTGGGCCACTGAATAAGCGGCCAATCCATGACCTGTGACATCGATCAGCGCAGCGAGCGCACCGTCGTTGAGTGGGCTAACCAATCCAAGGTCGCCGCCTCTCGGTAAATCCGCATAGGATCGGACGCGGATACTCCAGTCAAGATCCATCTCAACCCCACTTGAGAATCCGCACACGGGTGCCTTGTCCGCGTTCGCTTGCTATTTCGAACTCGTCGACCAATCGTCGGGCCCCGGGTAATCCCAAGCCTAGAGTTCCTCCTGTTGAATATCTGTCTGTCAGAGCGAGATTGACATCACCGATCCCCGGACCAAAGTCCTGGACGACTACCTCGATACCCGGCCGTCCGTTTCGACATCGCGCCTGTAAGGTCAATGTTCCAGATTTGGCATATTTAACCACATTGGTCACGATTTCGCTGGCGGCGGTGGCTATCGCCGCACTTGCCCCATGGTTCATTCCGATTTCCGTTGAAAGAATGCGAATGGCATATAACGCGCTAGGAATGTCTGCCTGCGAACGGATTCGTATCATGGATCTGATCCGCATCCTTTAACAACCCCATTGCACGTTCCACGGTACGCGTAGCTCGAACCCAACTCTCATCCACGCCCAGCATCGTCAGACCAGCAGCCACACCAGGCCTGATACCCACCAGGACAACTGGCGCTCCCATCACTTCTATACTTTGGACCATCTGTCGAAGGTATCCGAAATCCTGTTCGTCCAGCACTTCGACACCGGTCATATCGACCACGACACCGCCTGCGCCCTCATGAAAAAGATGATCCTGTAGCTTGTTCGACAGATTAACTATTACTTCTTGATAGACCGGATCGCGAAGAGGGATGATGACGAATCTGCCGATTAACTGCAAAACCGCACTGGAATCACCGACGTTCAATTCTACCCTCCGGACCACCCTTTCTGAAGGCTATACCCAATGCATCCTGCAGGTTTCCGGTAGTTTTAACATCACCGATCTCGATACCAAGTTCGACTATCGTTCGGGCCACTGAAGGCGATAAGCCGGAAACAATCGTTTCACATCCCATCAACCGGGCAGCTTTCGTCATCCGGATGAGATGGTCGGCAACGGCGGTGTCGACAACGGCGACACCAGATATGTCGAGAATAAACATCGTTGCCTGCTTTTCAGCAATCTTCTCCAGCATTCTCTGCATCACGTCTTCGGCGCGTTGAGAATCTAGAATTCCGACGATTGGCAGCATCAAGACATCGTCCCAGATAGCGGCAATCGGTGCGCTCATGTCAATCATGGCGCGACTTTGCTGCGCGATGACCTCACCGGTACGTCTGGCGTAGATATCGACCACCATAGCGCCCTCCATCTGTATTACCCGTCGCACAGAGGTAGTGATTGAAGACCATTCTTCTGGATCCAGCCCTTCGCCGGCGCAGAGTTCATCCGTCCATAAGTCTAGCGCCTTGTTCATCGCGGCAAGGTAGTGACGCGGTTCAATTTGGAGTTGCGCATGGGTTTTACCAATGCGTTCCCGACTTGAAATGTATTCGTCGTTCCATTCTCCTTTGAAAAACTCGAACCAGGCCCGTCGTGCGGCGGATTGCGCCCGTGCAACCGTGTCGGAATCGGGAAAATGAACCTGGTAGTCAGCTCCCAGAGTTTCCTTGAAAAATCGGTATAGGCACTCGATGAATTCATCCATTTTCGGTGTTACGAGTTCACCCAGTTTTCGCACTCTGACAAGATCATCATCGTCGACGCCAAAAAGCGCGCACATCTCGTTGAAGTTCGTCATCTCACACTCCAGAAATACGTGAAGCCATATCACTCAATGCAACAATAAAGTTTGCCGATCGCGGGATTCGACCACGGAAACCATCCGATTCGTTAACAGCCTTCCGACGGCCACCAATTCCTTCGGCTTCGCCATCCAAAAGAGATTTATTGAGTTGCTACATGGCGTGCCACGCCCCCGATTTCATCCATAAGCTGCAGTGTGTGGCGCGCTATCATCAGCTCTTCGTCAGTGGGAATGATATGAATGGCGACCTCGCTGTCTGACGCCGAGATCAGACATTGAGCTGATTCATTGGCGCCGTGATCGAGCCGCGCGCCCATCCATTCGAGACGCGCGAAGATACGACGTCGGATTTCCGCGGAATTCTCTCCGATTCCTGCTGTGAACACGAAGCCGTCCAGCCCCCCGAGTGCGGCAATCAGCATTCCGGCATGCAGGGCGCAACGATGCACGAAATGGTCTATCGCCAATCCGGCGCGAGGTTCCCCGCTCTCCAACAAGTCACGCATATCGTTCGAGATGCCGGATATGCCTTTCAAGCCCGATTTCCGATACAGGAGATCTGAAACTTCATCCGGGGACATACCCAGTTCTTTGATGAGGTAAAGAACAACGCCGGCATCGAGTTGCCCAGGGCGCGTGCCCATGGGCAATCCGTCAAGGGCGGTGAAACCCATTGTGCTTTCGATACTTTGCCCGTCCCTAATAGCGCACATCGACGCCCCGCTCCCGAGATGGGCGACGATCACTCTTCCATTCGCCAGATCAGGAAAATCAGTTCTCAGACGATCGGCTATGTACTCATAGGAAAGACCATGGAAACCGTATCGCTTCACCCCTTGCTGGTAGAAGTGATAAGGCAGAGCGTAGCAGTCCGTTTGCGGTGGCCGCCCGCGATGAAAGGCCGTATCGAAGCAAGCGACTTGCGGCAAGGTCTCGGTGCGATCCAGCAGCATTCGGATAGGCGCCAGATTGTGGGGCTGATGCAGGGGAGCGAGCTCCCGAAATGTCGAAAGTCTCTCCAGTACGCCCCTGTCGACCAAAACCGGTTTGGACAGAAGCGGTCCACCGTGGACTACTCGGTGCCCAATCGCCCGCAATTCGATATCCGGCAAAGAACGCAGGTAGCGCGTCAGTTCGACGATCGCGGCCTGCAGGTCAGGCATTTCCTGGCCGGAATACTTCCTGTCATGGAGAATTTCGCCCTTCCGTCCCGTTGCCTTCAGCCGAGGTTGTGAGCCGACGCCATCGATCTGACCCTTGATCTGTCGGTCGAGCTTGCCGGTATCTATCCCGAAAAGTTGAAACTTCAGACTTGAGGAGCCAGCATTGATGACCAGTATGGCTTCCATGGCGTTCAGACGGCCCTGACCTGAGGCCGCCGGCGCAATGCAGAGGCGTACAAGGTTGCGACAGCGCATGAAGCCAGCCTCGACCGAACCGGATCCGCACGTGATGTCAAGACAATGGGAACGCGGGCTCCAAGTACAATGCCAGCGGCGTCGGCATGCAGCATGAAAGTCAGGTTCTTGGCCAGCATGTTGCCCGCTTCCAGGTCCGGAACCACAAGTATCTGCGCGCGACCGGCGACCCTGGATTGTATTCCCTTGATGCGCGCGGCTTCGGGGTCGATCGCGTTATCGAAAGCAAGCGGACCATCCAGCAGACCTCCCGTGATCTGACCGCGTTCGGCCATTTTGCATAATGCAGCCGCCTCGACGGTGGAGGGGATTTTGGTGGTCACTGTCTCGACCGCTGACAACAGCGCCACTCGCGGCTCCCCAAGCCCCACTCCCGTCCAAAGATCGATGGCGTTCTGGATGATGTCCCGTTTTGCGTTGAGGTCTGGGAAGATGTTGATAGCCGCATCGGTGATGAACAGCGTTTCCTCGTAGCCGGGTACGTCCATGACGAAAACATGGCTGATACGCCGTTCCGTTCGCAGGCCGGTTGCGGAAGCGGTCACTGCGCTCATCAGTTCATCTGTATGCAGGCTACCCTTCATCAATATTTCGCCGCGTCCCTCGCGGATTATTGCAACACCCTTTTCGGCCGCGCCGTGGCTATGCGGCGCATCGACCATTTCGTAGGCGGATATGTCGAGTCCGAATTCCTCGGCCACGGCTTCGATCCGCGATTTTGGTCCAACCAATATCGGCGTTATCAGTCCAAGCGCCGCGGCGTCAGCCACGCCTCGCAGCGAAGTCTCGTCACAGGGATGCGCCACAACCGTCAGGGCCGGCTTCTCCGTCTTTGCGCGAGCGACCAGGCGGTCATATTTCGTCTGTGCGGCGGTGCCTGCCGCCTCGTTTTGCATCATGCGGACGCCTTTCCATGATCAGTCGTCACCAGTGTAAGGCTTCCCGGTTCCTTCCCTGCTTTGAAGCATGCTGCTATTTCGCGCAGTCTGGCTTTCGCGGGCTCCTCCAGTGGTCCTCGGGCTTCAAGAACCCTGACAAGCAGTTCCATTGCTGTATCCCGTTCGTCTCCCGCATCAGACAGGAGGGAGGGAAGAGCCTTTATGGCGGCTTCTTCGTCAACAAGGAGCATGAAAAACTGATCTCTGACCAATTGCTTGAATTGCATAAGGGCCAGTCTGTTCGCGCTGGGCAAACCCGCCCGGATTTGCTTGATGGCTTCGAAGCTCCGCTCATCGACGCTGTCACGAACCCTGCCGACATAGAGCATGGACCGGATCACGGCCTCACGAAGCCCGCCCTTGTCCATGTCTTGCTTGAGTTCGGTGATCCGTTTGGTCAGCAATTCTTCGTGCAGCAGATTTTTGGCTGACTTTCGTGGCCGTTCTTGCGAACGGCTGTCTACGCCGAGCGCCGCCTGCAGCAGCGGATTGGAATAGATGGCGCGAAATGTTTCTTCTGAAATCTTTTCCGTCGCATCGCGGAATGTATCGAGAATCTCGACGATCGCATTGGACGCCGTCTGCTGGAATTGAATTAGCATATTGTCCGGGGCAGCTGGCGCTCGGTGTGTCCGCACGCCTTGCGCCTCCTCTTCGATACGCCCGAGAAAAGGGGTAGCGTCCCCGAACGCCTGATACTGGATGCGAAGCGGATTGGATTGGCGGGCAAATTCCGCAATCTGTGGTGTGACGGTCGCCTTTACGAATGGCTGAATGAAGGTTCGATAGAGCGCCAGGTTGATTTCGGACAGTCGCGCGACGGTTTCGAACTGCCGCTCTTCCTCCAGACTGTTGGCTCCGAGGGCCCGGATGTCGTCGAGCGTGCGCTCCCGACACCGCATCAACCAGTCACCGCTAACAAGGTCGGGATTGTCGGTTGCCTCTCCGGCAGGGCTGAACTCAGCCTCATATAATCCTGGAGGCAATACGTCGATGAAATCAATGTTGGATGCAAATTCGTCATGCTCCTTCTTCGCAACGCTTGCCGATACGAAGATGCCGAGATGGCCGATTGTTTCATGGATCGCATAGACGATCGTCTGTCCGTAGGCCCGAATGTCTTCGACACTGTCGTAGAGATCGAGAATCCAGTCGAGGGCTTGCTGGGGCGGCGTGATATTGTCGCCCTTCGAACAGAAGACGACGATCGGCGAACGAATATTTCTCAGGTCGATCGCCGTGCCGTCAGATGTCTTGATTTCACCCGACGCAAGTTTGTTGCCGACGAAAAGTTCATCGACGATGAACTGCATTTCCTCTGCGTTCAGCGTGACATGACTGCCCCACCATTTCTCGAAACCGAGATATCGTTCGGCTTCGTCGTCGATCCTGGAATAGAGATTGTATTGCTTCGACCAAAGCGTGTTGGCAGGATTCTGGTTTTCGAAGTTCTGCACCAGCATCGCCCCGTCGAACTTGCCGTTTCCGATATCTCCAGCAAGCGCGGTGAGCCAGCTTCCGCCAACAAGCCCGCCAGAATAGCGCATGGGATACTGTCCTTTTACACCTGCCCAATAGGACAGGGGCGTGCCTGCGACGACAATCGGGCCGAAGAGTTCCGGGCGCAGCGCCGCAACCATCATGATGGCCCATCCCGCCTGGCAGTTTCCAATGACGCATGGCAGGCCCTGGGCTTCCGGGTGGCGCGCAATGACGGTCTCCAGAAAGATAGCCTCGGCTCGGCCGATGTCTTCGATGGTCTGCCCCGGCTCCGGTTCCGGAAGAAAACCGATAAAGTAACAGGGGTGACCGGCTTTCATCGCGACGCCAATTTCGCTATCGGCCTTGAAGCCGCCTATTCCCGGTCCGTGTCCGGCGCGTGGATCGACGATGACGAAAGGCCGCTTCAGCGGATCCGCAGAGGTGTTTTCCGGCGGGAGTATCCGAACCAGAAGGTAGTTGACCGGCCTCTCGAGGGTTCGCCCGTCAATAAGGAGTTCTGCATCATATTGCAGGACGTGCGGGACAGTTCTGGCGGAATGCAGACGCGATTGTTCCTCCCGTTGTCTCATGACATCGAGATAGAGAACGCCTCTCTGCCACGCGTCATATTGGTAGGAGAACAGATCGTCTAATAACGGATTCCCTGCGAAAGGATTGGGAACCGAAGCGTCTTGAATTTCATTTCGGGAAGATTTTGCTCGAGTCTTTGCCATGGGTTCATGCCTCGGGCTGTAACTATTCTATTGACCGGATTGCCGAAAACTGCGCTGCAGGGCAGTCCCGGAGTTTATTTGCGGTAGATTGCGGTAACGCGGATGCCCCTCAACGTGGACAGACGTGATCGCCCGTCAGCCAATACTATCGTTACTATGACAGGAATTCCGATGGCGGCATCAATGACCATGTAAATAACGGTTACCTACATGTCTGCATACGGTCGGCGGCCTTCTGTTTCCTTGCAAACCATCCCGCAAAAACGAACACGACAACCAGCTGAGCGGGAACAGAAAGAACAATCATCACAGTCAGGCGGTCATCAACGTCGGCGATGGAATACAAGGGCGCGAGCGCAGCGCCGACATTGCGGGTGCACATGGCCAGAACCAGAACGGATTTCTGATCCGGTTCAAGACGGGCGCTGAACGACAAGGCGGCGAACGCTATGCCGGCGAGCAGGAGAATTTGGGAAACCATTGCAAGGCTGCCGGCCGCTTCAAGAAAACCCCGACCATAGACGATCACGCAGAGACACAGCATGACAACGGTAGAAACCGAGACGAGCGGCTTTACGATTTTGCGTATGACCCGCGCGACCTCCGGCGCCGTCCGGAAAATCACCATGCCGATCGCCAATGGCGGCAGGATTAACAGGGCCAGCGGGCGCGCTATTGTGATGAAGTCGATTGCAGCGTTGCTGATCAGGTAGGGCAAGGCCAAGGGCAGCACGACAATGGTCAGACAGGCCGAGACAAGCAGTATCGCAGGCACGTAACCCGGATCAGCGTGCGCCCGGCTGACCATCATCGGAAGATAGGGCGCGGTAGGTGTCATTCCGAGAAGCACGAGCCCTTGCGCGTAGGGTTGTTCCAGCCTCAGCGCCAGCGCAAGCACAACCGAAAGCAGAGGTCCTGCGAGAAATCCGAACAGAATTGTGTATGCAACAAATCGAATATTGCGAAGACCGGAAATCGCGTTGCGAAGGCTCATTTCCAGGCCGAGTTGCAATACGGATCCCACAATGAAGATGATGATGGTGAACTTCAGGAGTTCGATCATTGCGACTGGGTCCCGCTTTCCAGCCGAAATCAGCTGCAAGGAAGTTTCCAGAAGCGACTATGAACAGATTGCCTTGATCAAGAAACCGTCCAAGCGTGATTCACTGTTACAAACAGGCGCAGACTGGCGCGTGAGAACGTATCTGCTTTTCTGGAAGTGTCGGGCTAGCGTCGAGATGCAGGCTTCCGGCGTATGTCCGCCGCGTTGCTCCATTGGATCTCGGTTCAGGGACAACAGATATCGGTCAACCAGAAGGATTTTCCGATGAAGCCATCCAAGCCACGTCCCGTTTTGCAAGGTCAAAAAGCCCTCGTGCTCGGAATAGCCAACGAACACTCGATTGCCTGGGGTTGCGCGAAGGCGTTTCACGAATTGGGCGCCACGGTGGCGATAACCTACCTTAACGAGAAAGCAAAACCCTTTGTCGAACCGTTGGCGATGGAGCTGGAATCGCCGATCTTTCTGCCGCTGGACGTATCGATGCCTGGACAGCTTGAGGCGGTCATCGATGCTGTCGGAAAGGAATGGGGAGAACTGGACATTGCGGTGCATTCATTAGCCTTTGCACCGATGCAGGATCTGCAGGGTGGCCTGCTCGATTGTTCCGCAACTGGCTTTTCAAAGGCTATGGA
Organism: Rhizobiaceae bacterium MnEN-MB40S; assembly: GCA_024343425.1. Classification (GTDB taxonomy): domain Bacteria; phylum Pseudomonadota; class Alphaproteobacteria; order Rhizobiales; family Rhizobiaceae; genus Flavimaribacter. Next base: position 275,254 of record BRLC01000016.1, on the reverse strand, counting down.
TGTTTCTTGTCATTCATTCGTGCGGATGGCGAGGCTCTCGTCTCCACTGATGCGCAACGGGGGAACGATGTTTGCGATGAGCTATCACGGCGCCCAGAAAGTTGTGCTGAATTACAATGTGATGGGGCCGGTCAAGGCAGCGTTGGAAGCCTCCTGCCGTTATCTTGCCTATGAGCTGGGTCCCCAAAAAATCCGCGTCCATGCGCTTTCTCCGGGTCCACTGAAGACGAGGGCTGCTAGCGGTCTCAAAGATTTCGACCTGTTGCTGAACGAAGCCGTAGAACGTGCGCCGGTTGGCGAACTGGTGGACATCATGGATGTGGGATACACCTGCGCCTATCTCGCTTCTCCCTTTGCCAGCAGGCTTACAGGCCAGACGGTCTATGTCGACGGCGGCGTCAGTATTATGGCATGAACAGGTCGAGATCCGACAATGTATTTTTACTGCGATTGTACTGCGGGCAGGAAATAGTAGGTGATTGCGAATACGATGTAGATCGCCAGTAGCTGCACTCCCCTGAGCCAGTCGGACCTGCCATCGCCGGCTACCTGTCCCGTAATCAAAACCGACAGCAGCACCATCAGCACCAGGCCTGCCGACATAACCAGCGGCATCGGCATTGGTCCCATGAAAAGGCTGGCGATAACGAGCACCGGCGCCACGAAAAGTGCGACCTGTACGCTTGATCCTACAGCGATCGCGAGCGCGAGATCCATCCGGTTCTTCATGGCCGATGTAATAGCCGTCGAATGTTCGGCGGCATTACCAAGAATGGCGACAATGAACACGCCGACAAATACCCTGCTGAGGCCCAGTTGGTGCGCCGCAGGCTCAATAGCGCCGACCATGATCTCGCTTATCCAGGCGATCATCACTGTCACGCCTGCAAGGACCAGGACAGAATTCCGCAAACTCCATTCCGCTTCGTGAGAAGGTTCGGTGTTTTCCTCGCTGGAGCCCTGGAAGAGACTTGCGTGCGTGACAAGCGAAAACACGAGAAACAGCCCGTACACGATCAGGAGTACGACCGATATCGATACACTTAAAGTGATCAACCCTTCTCCGCTTTTTCCGGATGCAACGTGAAAGGCGGCTGGTATGACGAGTGCAATCGCTGCGAGTGTCAGCATGACCGAGTGAGATCTCGCGCCCGCCGGGTTGTAGTGTTGAACGTTGTGTCGCAATCCGCCCGCCAGCATGGCGGCCCCGAGCACCAGTAGGATGTTGCCCACGATGGAACCGACAATGGAAGCCATGACGACATCGTGCAGACCCGCACGCAATGCAGTCAACGCGATAATCAACTCGGCGGCATTGCCAAATGTCGCGTTCAGCAACCCGCCGACGCCTTCTCCTAGCCGCGATGCTAGCTGTTCGGTCGCGCGTCCCATCCAGGCGGCCAGCGGTAATATGGCGAGCGACGCGAAGAGGAAAACGAGAAGATGCCGTTCCGGAGTCAGAAACTCGATGCCTATTGCCAAGGGTACGAAGACCAGAAACCAGACAGCCATAACACGATTGCTCCAGGCGATTAGCCAATCAGGATGATTCCGTCACGTCGGAACCGTCGTCTTCCCAGTCTTTCCACTCAACATCATAGCGATCGACATAGCTGGCCACCGCCGTCCCGAGCGTCGGGAAAAACTGCACGTCACCGACCTGGGCAAAGACGCCGTGCCTTTTGAACAGATCCTTGACCGGGTCCTTGAGTTCGGCGAAGCATAACTCGATCCCTTCATCTTTCAGCGTCGCGTCCAGCTCTGCCAGTATGTCGGCCGCCGTGACGTCGATGCTTGTCACCGGTTCCGCCGCCACAACGACCCTCTTTGTTTCAGGAGAACTGGCTGCAGCCTCCAGAACTCGTTCCTTGAAGAACTCGGCGTTGGCGAAAAACAGCGGGGCGTCCCATCGAAAGAGCACCAGTCCGGGCACTCGCCTGGCGTTCGGATACCGTTTCAGGTCGTGATAACCTTTCACGCCCTCAGCGCGTCCGAGCACCGCGGAATGGGGCCGCCAGGCCTTCCACAGGAACTCGATCACGGCGATCCCGACGGCAATCCCGATGCCCGGAATTGCGCCGAAAACGGCGACGCCGACGAGGCAAATGATTGAAAGCCAGAACTCCCAGGGTGCGAAACGGTGTATTCGGACAAGGTCGTTGAATTCGAACAGTCCGATCGCCGATGCTATGACGACTGCGGCGAGAGCAGCCGAAGGCAAGTACTGAAGCAGGTTCGGGGCCGCAACCAGGAGAAGCGCGACGATAAGTGACGCCACGACACCGGTCAGTTGCGTCTTGGAGCCGGCGGCTTCGGCGACAGGGGTCCGCGAAGAACTGCTGCTGATCGGAAAACCCTGGAAAAATCCAGCCGCCAGATTGGCCGCTCCGAGCCCCACCATTTCCTGGTTGGGATCGACCCGCGTTCCCATTCTTGCGGCATATGATCGGGACAGGACGCTGGTATCGGCAAACGAGACCATCGCGACTGCGATTCCTCCAATCAGGACCGGACCCACGTCGTTGAGCGTGATGACAGGAATGTGGAAGGTCGGTAGCCCCACTGGAAGCGTTCCCAGCACGGAGATGTTGAAGCGCCCGACCAGATCCAGAAGGCTGACAAGGAGTGTCGCCCCCACCACTCCGATCAGTATTCCGGGAATGCGCTTGTAAGGCTTTAGCAAAAAGATGACGGCGAGCGTGCCGGCCCCGACAGCGAACGCAGCCCAGTTGACGCTCCCGGACAGGATTTCCCGGAAAATTGCGAGAACGTTGCGAAGCGGTCCATCGGATTCGATCGAAAATCCCATGAGTTTTGGTATCTGGCTGATCAGGACCGTAAGCGCGATGCCATTCATGTAGCCATATCGGATCGGCTTGGACAGGAGATCCGTGACAAACCCCAGTTTGGCCAGTCCAGCAAGGATGCAGACTAGCCCGGAAACGATCGCCATCGCTCCGGCGATCGTGACCGCCCGCTGCGGATCGCCGGCCGACAGAGGCAGTACTATTCCCAGTATCACCGCAGCCAGGGCTGAATCCGGCCCCATCACAAGGATCCGGCTCGGGCCGAACACCGCATAGACCAGGAGCGGGACGATGGTCGCGTAGAGGCCGTATATGCCGGGCAGGCCCGACGCAACAGCATACGCGATGCCGACTGGAACCAGCATGGTCGCGAGCACGACGCCGGCGACGATGTCTTGGGGCAGCCAGGATACCTTGTAATTTCTGGCTGTAACGAGACCAGGCAACCAGCGCCGCCATGTATCCTCGGAATTCGGCGGGCGCACCGTCACGACGTCAGCCCTTGCGAAGACAGCTGCCGCCGTCGGTCAGAAGACTTGCGGAACGATATTTCTGGCGAAATCGGCTTCGACATAATCATTAGACTTCTGCCGTTTGGGCAGGCTTATTTTTTCATGTGGAATGTCTTCATAGGGAACCTGAGACAGGAGATGACTGATGATGTTGAGGCGCGTGCGCCGCTTGTCGTCCGAATAGGCGACATGCCAAGGCGCCCATCCCGTATCCGTGGCTGCGAACATGTCGTCGCGGGCGCGTGAATAGTCGTACCACCGATTGTAGGATTTCACGTCCATCGGCGAAAGTTTCCAGGTTTTTCTCGGATCGGTGATGCGTTGTCTGATCCGGCGTGTCTGTTCTTCCGGACTGACTTCGAGCCAGTACTTTATCAGTTGAATGCCAGACTCGACCATTGCCTTTTCGACCAGAGGAGCCTGATCGAGGAATTTTAATGCCTGCTCTTCGCTGCAGAAGCCCATCACGCGTTCGACGCCTGCGCGATTGTACCAGCTTCTGTCGAAGATCACGATTTCACCCGCCGCCGGCAGGTAAGGCAGATATCTTTGAACATACATCTGCGTTTTTTCGCGTTCTGTTGGAGCGGGCAAAGCAATAACGCGGAATGTCCGTGGGCTGACACGCTGCATGATCGCCTTGATCACTCCCCCTTTTCCTGCGCCGTCGCGGCCTTCAAAAACAACGCAGACCTTTGCGCCGCTCGCCTTCGCCCATTCCTGCAGTTTGACCAGTTCCACGTGAAGGTCGGCCAGCAGCTTTTCATACTTCTTTCGACTGAGTTTCTTTCTCACAGCTTCGTCGGATTTTCTTTCAGGCATGGCGTTTGATCGCAATTGTAGTCTTCATGTCATCATCCGTTTGGCGTCCCGACAAACGGATATTCGGCATTCAATCGAGTTCAGGCTCCCAATTGAGGAAGAACCCGACATCGCCCGGTATCCCTCCCGGAAAATTGATGATCATCGCCTTCAACCGGTATCCCTTTGGTCGAGCGATAGCCTGATAGCGCTCGTAGTGTTCCTTCGCCTTGCCTTGCAGGGTGTTGGGCCAGTTTGGATCGCTGTTGTTGATCGCTCTTCCACTATCCGTGCAAAGACTGGAGGGAAAGGAATAGACCAGAGCTTCATATTTTCCGTCCTTGACGGCATTGGTGACCTGGCGTCGTATTTTTACCCTTTCCGCCTCCGTCACATGCTCTTTCAGGAAATTGTTCGCGAAATCGGAATCCTGCTTCTGCTGTTCTGCTCGAAGTTTTTCACGTTTCTTGAACTCCTCCAGTTGCGCCTCGAGCATTTTCCTTTGCAACTGGTTTGCATCAGGAATTTCAGAGTTCGCGTCACCGGAGTTCTTGTCGCTTTTCGTCATGTCGGTCCATCGTAAATTGTATAGACTGTTGTCGGTGCGAGTTGTCGTCCGACCGAGGTTAGCACCGCATCGGCGACAGGTCCGGCAGGTGTATGTAAATAACCGTAATAATCAGTGGGAGAAGCTGAAGAGTAAGATCTCTTGATATATGGTTGGCCAGCTAAACCGGCGGTCAACTCAGGCCGGTCTTCTTTTTGAGCCAATGCGCTTGCGTTGCGCCTCCGGCACAACAAGTCCAGCCCTGGAGACGTCTTCTACAATTGCCGAGATTAGATCAGGATGGAGGCTGCGATCGATCATATCATCAACGATGACATCTCCATATTCCGGAACGATTTCCAACACTTTTGCCAGTGCGTCACGCGCACTCGCAATTTCCCCAAGCCTGGAATAACAGGCTGCAGTTATAAGGTATTGATAAGGTATTGTGGGTGCATCAACTTTGCGTACTTCATCAATTGCAAGATGACATCTTCCCTCTGAATAGTGGTGCAGCGCCAACCCCATACGAAAGGTGCCGGATTGAGCGGGGTTTCTAGAGTAAGACTCCTTGATAAGAGGTATGGCCTTGTCCCAGTCCATTTGCATCGCATATCGGAAACCGAGTTCACCAGTCAGCTGGGTATCGTTAGGGTTGAGCTTACGCCCGACTTCATAGGCCTCAATGCAGCTATCGGTATCTCCAAGGAACCAATATGCCAGGCCAAGTGCGAAATAACATTGGCTTGATCTCGGTGCGAGTTCGACGGCTCTGAAGGCGAGGTGCAGAGCCTTTGACATTGGTTCGGTAGTGACTTTGGAAACGTCGTGCCGATACCGGAATGCATTCGTATAGACTTGGGATAAACAGGCGAAGGCTTCAGCATAAAAAGGATGGTTGATAGTTGTATGTTCCAGGCATTGCCTGACTTCTTCGAACAGATCGGGATCAAACGTTCGCCAGTATTTGTGAAAACGTGATACGCAGCGAAATGCATCGAGATCATTTGCCTGTTCGCCGCCATCATCCGAGGCCTTCTGGCTGTATATTATGCCGTAAGGTTGCGCCAGTACTCTGACGACCTCGTCTGCAATATCGTCGCGGACTGCGCTTATGGATTTCGGGCTCAAGGGCCTCTCGAACAAATCGGCCCACACATACTGTCCACTGTGAGCATTCAGCAAGAAAACTTCGATGCGAACCAAATCTTCGTCGAATGTAATGTTGCCCTGGAGAGAGTAATCGACGCCAAGCCGTTCGACGAGATCCTCACGGCTATCTGATTCATAAAAATATGAGGTATCTGGACCATAAACGAAAAGATCAGTGAATTTCGTCAGACCGATTATTATGTGGCGAACGAGACTCCTTTCAAAGTTTGGGAGTTTTTCCAAACCGCCTTCCAGATCGAATGATCGGACAAGAATGGTGGGCCCGATGTGATCTGGTGTTGTATGAGAGGTTAAATCCGGTTTCGATCGATTTCGCGTCGCAAAGACGGGAACATAAGAACCTTTGGGTATTGATATTTCCACAGGATCATTGGCGCCCACTGTGAGGTAATATCGTTCTAGCGACCGACGTAATCGACCAGCTTCGATGCGAACTATAGAATCCAGAATTGGGTCAAACTTTTCATCGCGGCCAAAAACCGTTGTGGCTATGTTGTAGGCCTTTATACGGTCACCTCGCCCTGCCAATGTCTCGTTCACTACGTATCGTAAGAATGCTTTATTCCGTTCCGAAGCATCGAAATCTGCTGAATCGATTATCTTGTCCAATTGGGACATGAGGAATTCATCTTTGAATTCATAAGATCCGTCGCCCATCTCGCTCCCCACGACCTGCGATTACAAAAACATACTAACGGAACTTATCGCCAACGTTAACAGTTACGTACTTTAGGGGTTGGCTGTCAGCATTAAAATTACGTTCAATTTGGGAGCTTTGGGCATTAATATGTCGAGAAAAGGGGCTGATCAATTTCAACTTGGGCAGATTTTCAAGATATTTCCAAATGAATCTGTGATTGCTGCCAGCTTGTTTTACTCTCAAGAGTCTTTCCGCAGTCTGTGCGAAGACTACAGCCTCGCGCTGGTCACACTTGAGAGTTTGAAAAAGATGCCTGACGCTCCAGCCAGGAAAGAGGTTGCCGAGTATCAGTCCATTGTTTCCGAACTTGAAGCAGAAATCCGATCGTATCTCAGCAAGGCTGCTCAGGAATAATGCGCCAATTGCCTTTGTTGCAGCACATGCCGTGCGGTCGCCTCAGTGGCCGCCAAACACCAACAGTTTGAACGGTAGCAACAGGGCCTGGATACGCAGGATGACGGCGTGAATGAGCCCGACGGCGTCCACCATATGCAGACCAAGCCATGTGAAAAAGCCGAGGTCTTCATTCTGCAGCCTGTCGTGATTGTTTGTGTAGGCGTTGACGATGCAGGAACTGCCGGGTGGGATACTGTCGAGACTGCCTTCGTAGACTGGTTCGAGAAAAGCCAGGAGCGAACCGGGCTCGCGCAATTGCTGCGTATCGATCAGCACGTCGCTCGGACGCACCTGACCCGCGGCGATATAGTCCTGGATGTCGGCGACTTTCAATGGAATGATCGAGAGCGGTCTTGAGACGCATACCGCCTCAGCGATCATTCCCAGTTTGATTTCCTGCGCGGAAATCTGTCCGAAACCGGCCTGAATCATGCCACGGCCAGCTTCGATCGGAATAATGATGCCCGCAGGCCTCAAAATCGGACTCACAAAGTCGCCCGGTCGCAGGATGAACTGCTCGACCGTCCCGGCTATTCCCGCTCGGACAACCGTTTTGGATAGGGCGACTTCAGCTTCTTCCAATCTCGCTTCGGCGCTGGCCTTTTGGGCGGGAAGCTGGGTTGAGATCGTCGTCTCCAACGATTTCAGGTTAGCCTGCGCCGCATCTATGCCAGCTTGGCGCGCGTCAACCGCATTCTGCAGCCTTTCGACCTCGCGCTGGGAGACAACATCCTTTTTGACCAATTCAGCCCTGACATTGTACTCATCGAGAGCCTGCTGATACGCGCTTTGGGCTTCCGCGACCTTAGCCTTGCTGGCTTCCAGGTCGACAATGGCGACATCGGTTGCGGCGTCTATCTCGGTGATGCTCTTCCTGGCGGTTTCGACTGCTGCACGTTGCTCCGAATCATCAAGTCTGAAAATCTCTTGTCCCGCCTTGAGAACCTGACCGTTCTTGACGAACACTTCCGAAACGCGACCGCCGCCTTCAGGAAGGATCGTCACCGTCCGAAACATTGACGCGGCAAACTTAGTCGACGGGTGATAGTAGAACACGACAGTCACAAGACTGATCGTGAGCAGGAGGCAACTGACGATGCCCCAGCGCAACTCGTACCACATCGTATAGATGGTTATTTCATGTCCGATCCGCTTTCCCTGCCCGTAGCGACGGTACAGATAGTCCGGCAGAATGGTGATCATCGAGCAAATCAGTAACTCAAGCATCGATCATGCATCCTTTTCTGCTTCGGGATTTGTTGGTTCGGCCAGATCCCTGCTGTCGCTGGACCCGGCCTCCACAGCGGCGTCGCTATCGGGCCAGCCCCGGCCTGAGAGTTTGCGCAGCGAATCGGAGATCGAGTTCAGTGGCGTCGTGAAGTCTGGAATAGTGACCATCGCAAGCAGCAGACCCGCGATCCAGAAAAGATGGTTATGCGTAAACAGCGAGATGAGCGCAAGAACAGCAACGATCTCCAGTTGAAGCTTGTTGGTTTTGTGCGACATCCGCTCCGGCAGCGCGTGCAGCTGGAAGTAAAGGTTGCCGATCATCAGCACGATGGCGACCAGAAAAATCGCCGTGATCACCAACAGAACATCGGTGTGACCTGGTTGTGTAATGAATATCGGGAAGTGTTCCGCTGCGTGATCTGTATCTTCCATTTGCCTCATCAATCCCAAGTCGGCTCCAAGGGCGCCGATCCCGTTGGTTCCATGCACAAATAGAACTGGCGCTCAGGCATCGTGGTTTACAGAAAAACTGATCCGCCATCAAACCAAATTACCATAATAGTCGGCCAGAGTTCTGAGTGGTTCCTGTTGTTAAACGTCAAAATTCGAATTCGAATTAAGGTGTCCAGTCTGTTTCCGACAACCGCGAGCTTTACTGACGGCGCATTTCATTTTCGTGCGATTCCCTTGTCAATCGGGACATTGACAACAATTCAGGGCAATCTCCCCACCTGGTGCGTGCGATGAGTCCAAATCACGCGGGCGCGCTGTCTTTCGAAACTACCATGTATTCTTAGAGCAATACTTCTCCGAGGAAATGTCGACTGTAGATAACCGTAACATACATATCCCTGCTGGGGTTTTCCTTTTCCGGACGGCTAGTCTGTCTCAGACATCAGGTAAATCGACCTTCAGGTCGGTGGATTCGGCGGAGGAACGGAATGAGCAAGGCGGCGAAGTCGGGAAATGCGGAAGCAGTAGATCACTTTTTCTCTCTGTCGGGTGGCCGGGCGGACCGTTGGCGCGATCTGAACGCCGCTGCAAAGGACTGGACTGTCGGCGCCGGTTCTCAGGACGCTGTTCAATCCGCCTTTGACGCGCTTGGCGCATATGAAGATTTCTTCGCCTTTCCAGGCAAGTCACTAATGTCGGAACTTGAAGATCGCATCAGGCAGGGATCCGCTGAGGCGTCGGGTCAACTTGCAAGGCGCCTTTCCGATTCCATCCTGACCCGCTCCTACAAGCACGACAAATCCGAGTGGGAGTCGGTCGAACAGGTGGCAGAGGCGCCATTCGAAGGCTCGGCCACTGCGCTTGGCCGAACAGAGATGCGCCGGCCCTACTTTGAAATGCTGCTCGTGTCGCCGGGCGCAGGGACCCGCGGCGAGCAGCAGGTGCGGGAACTGCGACGACTGCGTCGGCCGGAGGATGAATTCATCTACGAGAGCATTCCTGTCGGCAGCTTCGAAGACGCAATATGTGCTGTTCTTGCGAACCCGGCAATTTCGGCTGTCACGATTTTCGACGGTTTCGCCTATGGTTCTCGCCACGACGCATCCATCATGCGTGGTTTTCTGACGAGCGTCGGTTTCGATTCCAAAAGCGTTGCCGGCGAAGATCTCTCACTGTCTCTTGCAGAGGCTTTGAAACGGATCCGACCGGAACTGGACATTTACCTGTTGTCGGACCGGCGTGTGGAGAAACTTTCCGGCGATCCAAGGGCGGCGAACATCCGGAGGGTGCTGTACGCAGTGGAAGAGTTGCTTGAATTGCACCTGTCAATCCTGGAAGGCGTCGAGGAGCGGTTTCAGACGCCATTCTTTGACAATCTGAAAAAATATGCGATGCGCCCGATCAGCACGTTCCACGCGCTGCCGATTGCTCGCGGAAAATCAGTCTTCAAATCCGACTGGATTCGCGACATGGGCGAGTTCTACGGGCTCAACATCTTCCTGGCCGAAAGCAGCGCCACGACCGGTGGGCTCGATAGCCTCCTGGAGCCGACCGGCAATATCAAAGACGCCCAGGAAAAAGCAGCTCGCGCCTTCGGAGCCGATCACGTCTTTTTCGTCACCAACGGAACGAGCACATCAAACAAGATGGTGCATCAGGCGCTGGTCGCGCCCGGCGACATCGTCATACTCGATCGGAACTGCCACAAATCGCATCATTACGGGCTTGTACTGGCGGGTGGTCAGCCTCTCTACGTAGAGGCATTTCCAATGACGGCCTACTCCATGTATGGCGCAGTTCCTCTGAAGAGCATCAAGAAAGCCTTACTGGACCTGAAATCGGAAGGCCGGCTGGACCGCGTGAAAATGGTCGACCTTACCAACTGCACGTTCGACGGTCACATCTACAATACGCGCCGCGTGATGGAGGAATGCCTGGCGATCAAGCCCGATCTCATATTCCTGTGGGACGAGGCCTGGTTCGGCTTCGCCCGCTTCTCGCCCTTCCTGCGACCACGAACTGCAATGGGCGCGGCAGAAGCAATTGAAAAGTGGATCGACGATCCAGGATCGGTTGAAGCCTATGAACAGCAGCAGAAGCAGCTGGGAAAGAACCCGTCCAACAAGAAGCTGCTTGAGACGCGCCTCATTCCGGATCCGCGCAAAGTCAGAATAAGGGTGTACCAGACGAATTCGACGCACAAGTCGATGTCTGCTCTGCGGCAGGGATCGATGCTGCTGGTCAAGGATGTCGAATTTCCGAGCGTCTCTGCGCAGTTTCGCGAAGCCGTTTTCACCCATGCATCGACAAGTCCGAACCAGCAGCTCATCGCAAGCTTGGACATTGCCCGCCGTCAAATGGAAATTGAAGGCTACGGCCTCGTCTCCAATGCGATCGAAATCGCGCTTAATATACGAAACGAAGTCAACAACCATCCGAAAATTTCGAAATACTTCAAGCTGCTTGGCGCGGACGAAATGGTGCCGGACGAGTATCGCCAGAGCGGTTTCGTCGACTTTCTTTCGCCAGGACTGTCATGGAGCGATCAGGTTCGAAGCATGCATGAGGATGAGTTCTGTCTCGATCCAACGAGAATGACGCTCGTCTGCGGAACTGCCGGCTATGACGGCACAGAGTTCAAGAAGCTACTTGCTGACGAATACAATATCCAGCTCAACAAGACGTCGAGAAACTCCGTGCTTCTCCAGTCGAACATCAACAATACACGGAGCGACATCGCCCACCTGGTACATGTGCTTCTCGATATCTGCAACAAGATCGAGAAAAGGTTGGCCAATAGCGGCGAGGTCGGGAAGAAAGCGTTTGCAGATCGCGTGAAAACGCTGATGGAAGATGTGCCCGACCTGCCCAATTTCAGTCATTTTCATGAAGGCTATCGCCGTGATGCCGGCGACAAAACGCCTGAAGGCGACATGAGAACAGCTTTCTACGGCGCCTACAATGCCGACGGCTGTGAATATGTCGGCCTGAATAGCACTGAATGCGACAAGCGGCTGCGGCACGGCCCCGAAATGATCTCCGCCAATTTCGTAATTCCCTATCCGCCCGGCTTCCCGATCATGGTGCCTGGACAGGTCATTACCCAAGAGACGGTCGACTTCATGCGGAAGCTCGACGTGAAGGAAATACACGGCTTCGAACGCGATCGAGGCCTCAAGCTGATCCGGCCGGAATTCGCAAAGAAGCGCTCCCGCTGAGGCGGGGCGACGACATCAAGGCATTCCGGCCAAGAGGCGGCCTGCCTCGCAGCCTTTAAGAACATGGGGAAAAGACAATGTGGACATATATCGTCGAAACCCTGCGGGCCAATCCGCAGCTAGCGATATTTCTTACGCTGGCTGTAGGCTACTGGATTGGCGCGCGTCGGTTCGGCAGTTTCAGTCTGGGGGCCGTGACCGGAACCCTGCTCGCAGGCGTATTGATCGGTCAGATCGGCATCGAGATATCAGGCCAGGTCAAGTCGATTTTCTTCATCATGTTTCTCTTCGCCGTCGGGTTCGGCGTCGGTCCCCAGTTTGTCCGGGGCATTGCATCGGACGGCGCTCCCCAGGCGATTTTTGCAGTGGTGATTTCTGCAATCTGTTTGCTTGCCGTATATATCGCAGCCATCATTTCCGGATATGGTCCGGGCCTCGCCGCCGGACTTCTTGCCGGCGCGCAAACCATATCCGCCTCGATCGGCCTTGCCTCTGACGCAATCAACCAACTGGGTTTGCCCCCGGAAGACGCGAAGGCTGAGCTCGATTTAATCCCCGTCGCCTATGCGATTACCTATTTGTTCGGCACGATCGGCACGGGGTGGATACTGGCTTTCCTAGGTCCGAAAATGCTGGGTGTCGACATCGCAGCGGAATGCGCCCGCTACGAACGCGAAATGTCGGAAGGCGCGCCCAAATCCAGCTTGACGAGCGCCAGGCGCCAGCGCGAAGCGCGCGCCTACAAGGTCAGGGATATGGGACTTGCCGTTGGCAAGACAGTGGGTGAGGCAGAGCAGATCGCAGACGGAGAGCGCATTTTCATAGAGAACCTGCGCCGCGACGGCGAGATCCAGCCGTTCACAACCGAAACCGTCTTGCAGTCCGGTGACGTCGTAGCCGTATCAGGAAAGCGCGAAGTCCTGGTAGAGGTTTTCGGAGCGGCGGACGAGATAGATGATCGCGAACTTCTCGATATTCCAGTTGAGGGTGTCGATGTGCTTCTCACCTCGAAGGCGCTCAACGGACGTACCCTGACGGAGGTCTCCCAGCAACCTTATGCTCGCGGCGTCTACCTGAATTCGATCCGGCGCGGCTCGATGGGCGTTAACATACCTGTCCTGCCTCTCACCAAGCTGAACCGGGGCGATATTCTTCAGGTCGCGGGCGCCAAGTCGAATGTCGATCGGTTCGTCGCCGAGGTCGGCTATGCGGACCGTCCGACGGCGATCACCGACATGGTGCTGGTCGGCTTCGCCATCCTGATTGGTGGTCTGATCGGCGCCGCCGTTTTGCCGATCGGCGGAATTCCGATAACGCTCAGCACGTCCGGGGGCGCGCTCATAGCGGGCATTTTCTTCGGCTGGTTCAGGACGGTTAAACCGCAGATCGGAAACGTGCCGCAAGCGTCGCTCTGGTTCATGAACTCGGTTGGACTGAACGTTTTCATCGCGATCGTGGGCATCAGTTCGGGGCCGACCTTCGTCGCCGGTCTGAAGGAGGCGGGATTCGGCCTCTTCTTCTGGGGGCTGTTCGCCACTGCGGTTCCCATGCTGCTGGCGCCGTACATCGGCAAGTATATCTTCCGCTTTGATCCGGCGATCAATCTGGGTTGCTGCGGCGGCGCGCGCACTTCCACCGCGTCGGTCGCGATGGTTGGCGAGGTTGCAAAGAGCGATGTGCCGATGCTGGGTTACACCGTTCCCTACGCTGTCAGCAATACGCTGCTGACATTGTGGGGACTTGTCATTGTCCTGTTGATCACCTGAGGAGCAATCGATGGCCGATCTGCTGACGTTGCGCAAATATGAGACACTTAGTCCCTTCGAGATCAAAGATGAACTGATCAGGCTTGCGAAAAAGCCATCGCGCAGTACCCAGCGCGCATTTCTCAACGCAGGCCGGGGCAACCCGAACTGGGTCGCAACGAAACCGCGTGAGGGGTTCTTTCTTCTGGGCCAATTCGCGGTCACCGAAACTCATCGTGTGCTGGATCACCCGGCCGGCATAGGAGGCATGCCGAAACCCGATGGCATCGCAGCGCGCCTGGAAAACTGGCTTGAAAAACACTCGGATTTGCCGGGCGCTGATTTTCTTGGCGACATGTTGAAATTTGCGGTCGAGACATTCGATTTCGAACCGGACGCCTTCGTTCATGAACTGGTCGACTCCATCATCGGCGACAATTATCCGGTTCCCGACCGGATGCTGGTTCACAACGAGCGCATCGTTCACGAATACCTGATGTGGGCAATGTGTGGAAATCCGCGTCCTGCGGGCAAGTTCGACATCTACGCGGTCGAAGGCGGCACCGCCGCGATGTGTTACATATTCAAGTCGCTGAAGGCCAATCGTCTGCTGTTTCCCGGCGACACGATTGCGCTCGGCACGCCAATCTTCACTCCCTATCTCGAACTGACCCACCTGGAGGATTACGACCTCAATGTGGTGCATGTCCGCGCGCCGCAGGAAAATCGCTTCCAGTTCACCGACGAGGAGCTGAAGAAGCTTGAAGATCCCAAGATAAAGGCGTTCTTCATTGTCAACCCGGGCAATCCGACAGGAATGGCGATAGATCGCGAGACGATTGCCAAATTAACGACTCTCGTGAAGACAAAGCGACCTGATCTGATGCTCTTGACGGACGACGTCTATGGAACGTTCGTCGATGACTTTCGCTCGCTGCTTGGCGAGCTGCCGCAAAACACGATCGGCGTATATTCCTATTCGAAATACTTCGGAGCAACTGGTTGGCGTTTGGGAACGATCGCAATCCATGAGGACAACATTTTTGACCGGATGATTGCCGAGTTACCGGACGATCACGTCAACGCGCTCGACAAACGATACGGCCCGCTGACGCTGGAGCCGCGCAAGCTCAAGTTCATCGATCGGATCGTCGCCGACAGTCGCGATGTAGGACTCAATCACACAGCCGGTCTTTCGTTGCCGCAGCAGGTCATGATGAGCCTGTTTTCTCTTTGCGAGATGATGGATGTTGAGAAGCAATACCGGAAGGGCTGTGTCGAAATCGTCAATCGCCGCGTATGGTCGATGATCGAGAGCCTGGAGTTAAAACTCGATCCGAACATCAACTACGACGCCTACTACGGACTGATCGACTTCGAGTTCTGGGCGCGCAAGAACATTGGCGACGACGCTGTCGAGTATCTCAAGGCCAACGTCCATCCGCTCGATCTTGCCTTTCGCCTGGCAGAGGATCACGGAATCGTTCTGCTAAACGGTGGTGGGTTCGAAGCTCCGAACTGGTCTTTGCGCGTTTCATTGGCGAACCTGCCCGACGAAGCCTATGAGAATATCGGCCGCGGCGTTCGCACGATCGCGCGAGGCTATCGCGACGCGTACGAGGCGTCGCGAACCGGAGATTAGACGAACACGGGGATCGGTCGGACAACCGGCCAAGTCAAGGAAATGAACATCATGAAACGCTGGATTGCACTTCTCCTGCTAATGGCGCCCGCAGCCTACACGCCTGCAGCGCATGCGCAAGACGGCCCGGACATTGAAACGCAGGCTGTCCAGATAGCGATGAAATCAGCCGAGTTCCTGGCGTCGCGCGACGCTTTCTCCTTTGGATGGTTTGTCAGCTACGACGAAGTCTCGGATAGCGGTGCGAAAATCACCTATGTTCGTAGCGGTACCACCTCCATGGTGCGCAGCAAGGGCTTCGTGTCACATACTGAAAGCGGCGACACCTATCGTGACTACTACTGGAATGGAGAAACGTTCAGCGTCGTTTCCCCGAATGAGGAATTCTACAGCAGCGCAGAGTTCAAGGGGGATTTCGATTCTCTGGTCGAAGCCGTGGAAAACGGGTCGGGCACTGTCCTGCCGATGTGGTCGATGATGAGCAAAAACTTGCCGAAGGTTCTGATGCTTGAGGTCGAGCAGGCAACCTATTTAGGTACGTCGCTTGTGGCAGGGCAAAGCGCCCATCATCTGCTTTTTTCGGAACAGGAAGAAGACTGGCAACTCTGGATATCCACGAACGAGGAGGAGCCGTGGCCTCTCATGCTGGTCGGCACGGAGAAAACGATAGAGGGGCAGCCTCAGTACCGGGTTCATATGGTTGATTGGGATGTCACGCCGGAACCGGTCAACTTTACCTACGAACCGGATGACGGAGCAGTGCGGGTGATATTTCCGGGGAATGCGCTGATTGCCGGTTCGGCGAGTGAATAAGGAGGCGATGGTGAGAAATCTGATTGTTTCTATAGCGGTCGCTGCCCTGACAATGGGCATTCCGCTGGACCGGATAGCGGTCCTCGAATTTCAGGTCGAGCAGGCTGAAGCGCGTCCGGGTGGACGAGGCGGTGGCGGCAGAGGCGGCGGTTTCAGGGGAGGCGGCGGTCACAGAGGTGGCGGTTTCAGTGGCGGGCCGAGCTACAGACCCTCCGGAGGACGACCTCCGAGCGCCATTCATCGCCCATCTCCTTCCAGACCGGCCGCACGCCCCGCCTCGCGGCCTCCTTCCGCAGCAAGGCCGAAAGCGCCGTCGCGCCAACCATCGACCAGACCTTCGGCAGGACAACGTCCGTCACAGGGGCGTCCGCCGTCCGCCGGTCGTCCGAATCGTCCTCCGGCGACTGGTCCGGGCCGTCCCGGGCGTCCCCCTTCAGCCGGCGGTCCCGGACGCCCGCCATCGGCCGGAGCTCCAGGGCGCCCCCCGCACACCCGGCCGCCGAGTGCTCGCCCACCTGTAGCCGGTGGTCCGGGTCGACCGCCGGGTTACCGTCCGCCGGGTTATCGCCCGCCCGGCCATCGTCCGCCCGGATGGCGTCCGCCCCACTATCCGCCTCCATATCCGAGGCCACCGCACTATAGATGGGGCAATTACTGGTGGAATTCCGGATGGGGCTGGTACAACACGGCTATTGTCGCCGGCGCAACGCTTGCCTTTGTTGCAGCCTTGCCAGACGAGGGAGACGATTGCGTTCAGGTCGTTGACGGAGATGAAACCGTATACGAGTGCAACGGAGTGCTTTACCGGCCCACATACTACCAGGACGAAAAGGTCTACGAGATTGTTTCCGACTATTCCGGAGACGGCGCAGCCGGCAGCGCGACGTCCTCATCTCTTCCCGATAGCGACCAGTACACCGAACTGAAACTGGAATCGCCATTTCTGCGCGGAGATCGTGTGCGCAAGCTGCAAACGGCCTTGCAGGGCATTGGTTTCAACGTTGGACGTGTCGACGGCATATTCGGAAGAGCTACCGACGCTGCCGTTCGCGCATTTCAGGAATGGTACAGCCTGCCGGTCACAGGTATTGTCGACTACGCGACAGCGAGTGGGATAGCCGCGGAGTACACGGTCGTTCTCGCGCCGCCGCCTGTAGATGGTAGATCAAAACCGGAGGACGCTGAAACGGAGGCGACTTCCGAACCCGCATCTGAAGAATCAGCTGCGACGACAGAGGAGCCTGCAACAGCCGCTGAAAGCGATACACCCGTTTCTGAAGTGCCGGCGGCGTCAGATGGAGACGGTGATGGAGCGTCTGCAGAACCGACCGCCGAATCCGACAAGGAGGCTGAATAGAACTGACAGGTCTGATCCCGGTCCCGCCTTGATGCGGCGGGATCGGTGCATACAGCGTGCGCAATCCTGCATGAACCCGGTGAGTTTCAGTTTGGCATTTTACAGTAAATAACACCAAGCCGGTATCAATTCGCACCTCGCTGACTAGCATCTTTCTCATGATTTGGCATGGGGTGGGAGAAAATGCGACTATTAGTACTATCCGCAATCAAGATTACTTTGCCCGCGGCGGCGCTGATAGGTTCTTCAGTACATGCATCCGCGCAAAGCGCTACGGAAGAATTGGTTGACGATCTGCCCGTGCGGCCCTTGCTTCAGGTGCTCTCGGAGGATTCTCCATCGCTCATTCCTAAGTTGGAATATACCTTCTCCGATGGAACGATATTCAGTTTTACGGGGCAGCTGAATTCGGGTCTGCTCTACTACGACGATGGTGTCCATTCCTACGCGAACGCGCCGGTCAACAATGACAACTCCAGCAGCCGCGCCCGGCTCGAGTTGAAGAAGACCGTCAATGACTGGCTCATCCATGGAACTTTCGAAGTCGAGTATCAGCCGCTCGCAACCAATGTCGTCAACCAGTTCGACAATACGCCGAACTGGGACTTCGAATGGACCAACGTGCGCAAGCTCGAAGTGGTCGTGGGGAATGAGAAATACGGCAAGCTGTGGCTCGGACAGGGCAGCATGGCGTCCGACAATATCGCCGAAGTCGACCTGTCCGGAACATCTATCATCGCCTATTCCTCGATATCCGATGTCGCCGGAGGGTATTATTTCACGCTTCCCGACGGCATGATTTCAGACACGCAAATCAGTTCGGCCTTCAAGAACTACGACGGCTTCAGTCGCAAGGTGCGCATTCGCTATGACACGCCAACCTACATGGGCTTCGGGCTTCGGACGTCTTATGGACAAGATGTCCTTGGCGATGTTGACGACCCGCTCTACGACATTGCGGCGACCTACCGGGGAGAACACAACGACTTCGTCATCGCAGGCGATATCGGACTCGCCTACAATGCGACGACAGAAACGACCATGTTCTCCGGATCGGCGTCTGTTCTGCATGATCCTTCAGGCGTCAGTCTGACGTTCGCCGCCGGTCAGCAGAATGCCGAAGATCTGACGAGCAGTTACGGTTTCGTGAAACTGGGATACCAGCACGACTTCTTCGAGTTCGGCAGAACCTATTTCTCGGCCGACTACTACCACGGAAGCGACATAGCAGGCGACGGCTCGAAGAGCACGTCCTATGCTCTGGCGGCCGTTCAGGATATCGACCGCATTAACACGCAACTCTGGTTCGTGTGGCGCAATTACGATTTCGAAGACGACAGCAGTGAATTCCGCGATGGGAATGCGATCCTCACGGGAGCGCTGTTCAAATGGTGAACGTTGCAACGCGGTGTCGTGACATGCCGGATGCGGGGTGTTCGCCATAGCGAATGGCGTTCTGACGCTTCTTGGTTCGATCGTTGCTCTAACGGTCTGACAAATCGGAATCATACGAACCATCTGCCAAGACCACCCTCACAGCCCGGACGGCTTCAAGCCGACCACCTGGAAATCCTGACTCAACCGCGACTTGTGATCGTAGTACAAGTATTGTCAATATGGTGTACTATACGATTTGTGGATTGATATTTTCCCAATCATGTAGTCTGTGCTGATGGTTGTGTCGGGGGATAGAAAAACTTGATCATACTCAGAATTCTTTCGGTTGTTCTCTTCGTATGTTCCGCTGCACCTGTTCACGCTGAGTCCGTAAAGCTGAAGCTTGCGACTTCAATACCGGACGGAACCGTATGGCACCGGCAATTGATGGAACGCGTCAACCGCGTGAAATTCGCATCCGGGGGAGAGATTCAGATCGATGTGTTTCCCGGTTCGCAACTCGGCGGAATGGGCGATACGCTGAAAAACACTCTCCGCGGAAGAATTGACATGTGGTCCGGCACAATCCCGGCATTTGGCTCGGTGAATGGAGAGTATTCGCTTCTTTCATTGCCGTATCTGTTCGAGTCCGGAGAGGAATTCGGATGTGTCATTCCCCAGCTTTTGCCGACTATGCAGGACCTGACTGACGGAAAGTTCACGCTCTTGTCGCTATCTCCGCTCGGCACGCAAAGCCTCGCAATGAAACGCGAGGTACGCCTGCCCGAAGACGTAGATGGCATCAAGATCAGAGTGGCGCCCGTTGCGTCGATCATCAATTTCTTCGCTTCTATCGGAGCCGTTGAAGTTCCGCTGGATCCTGCGGAGACTGTTGTGGCGATCTCCTCCGGAGTGGTGTCCGGCGTCGATACGTCCTCCGTCTATTACATGGCGGCTGGAATAAACAGGATCGCGCCGGTGTTCATAGATACCCGGCATGTCTACAATATCCTGGCGGTCGTGGTGAGTAACCGCGCCTGGCAAGCCCTTTCAGACGAGCAGAAAGCTCTGCTTGAGGAAGAGTTCGACGTGCGGGATTTCGAGACGGAACTCGCCGAAATCAAAGATGTTGAGACTGCCCTTTTGCAGCAGCACGTTGACGCCGGAGGAACAATCGTCAACCAAACAGCTGATGAACGCGCGATCTGGGTGCAGGCCGGGCGGGCATCCTGGAACAAGACGAAGGACGGCCTTCGCGGCGATATCGACCGGTTTACGGATGCTATCCTGGAAGCCAAAGCCGAGTGCAACTAGTATCGGCTATCCTAGATGAAAACCATTTGCCGTTCTGCGTTTGAGTTTATCCATCAGGTGGAGCGTGTTGCAACAATACTCGCCTTCGCGATCATCCTCATTGCTGCAATAGTGAGCGTCGCTGGACGTGAGCTTGTCGGACACGGCGTTCTGGGCGCATCCAGCGTTGCCGTGTATGCCATGATCGTCTGCGTCATGGCGTGCTTCGGACTTGCGACGACGGCCGGCAGCCATTTGCGTCCGAAGTTCCTTGACTGGTGTATACCGAATTCACTGGAGCCGACAGTTCGTAGACTGGGGTTTCTCACATCGTCCGCCATCCTGTTCGCTGTTGGCTATTTTTCATGCCGGTTCGTGGCGTTCTCATTTGAGATCGAAGAACGTGATCTCGCGCTTGGCTGGCTGATTTGGCCCATCCAGGCGGTGTTGCCGATCGCGTTTCTCCTCTCCGCTGTGAGGTATTTCGGTTATGCGATCTGGCCCGATATCGCACCACCAGATCGCCTTCAGGCGCCGTGATGGCGATATTCTGGCTTCTTGCCCTCATCGTTGCCCTGATGCTTTTGCGGGTCAATCTCGTACTGATCCTGCTGGCTGTCGCGGCCTATCTCCATGTTGTCTACGGCGGGCACTCGATCGAAAATATCGCCCAGGATATGTGGAACGCCCTGGATCAGGAACTGATCCTTTCCATACCGCTGTTCTTGCTGCTCGCCTCCGTCATGAATCGCGGCAGGATGGCTCGCTATCTGGTTGATATCATGGTCGTTGTCACCAGACGTCTGCCGGCTGGATTGGCGCTGGCGACTATTCTGTCGTGCGCCATATTCTCCGCGGTGTCGGGATCTTCAATCGTCACAATGCTTGCTGTGGGTACGGCAATGTATCCAGCCTTGCTGCGCGATGGATACACGAAATCCTTCGCCATCGGCGCGATTTGCGCTGGCGGGTCCCTCGGCATCATTATTCCGCCGTCCATTCCGATGATCCTGTACGGCGTCCTTTCCCAAAGTTCTGTAACCGATCTGTTCATCGCCGGGCTCGGCCCAGGCTTGCTGCTCACTGCCGCGTTTTCGAGTTATGCAATGTTCGTCAACCGGCGTCTGCGCACGCACCACAGCTCGACGAAATCGATTTTGGACGCGCTGTGGGAGGGCAAATACGCGTTGGCCATGCCGGTCATTATGCTCGGGGGAATCTATTCCGGCTATATGACGCCAACGGAAGCCGCCACGATCTCACTCGTCTACGCTGTCTGTATAGAGACGTTCGTATATCGGGAAATAGATTTTGCTGAATACGGCGAGATCGCCGTTGCCTCCGGCAAGCTGTTGGGAGCGATACTGCCACTGGTGGCGATCGCTTTCAGCATCAATATTGCACTGACCGAACAGCACGTACCCCAGAAACTCGTCGATTTCATGCTGGCGAACGCGTCTGACGCTCTCGTATTCCTGCTACTGATAAATCTTTTGCTAATGATGCTCGGTTGCTTCATGGACGCCGCCTCGGCCATGGTGGTAACCATACCGCTGCTCCGACCTCTCGCTGATGCATATGGCGTCAGCGCCACGCATCTCGGGGTGCTGATGACGCTCAATCTTGAAATTGGCACACTAACGCCGCCGTTCGGGATCAACCTGATTGTCGCAACAGCGGCGTTCAATCAGAAATTCGGCTTTGTCTGCCGGGCCGCAATTCCCTGGATCCTGATAATGATCCTTTGCCTGCTGCTTGTTTTGGCACTGCCATGGATTGCGCTCGGCTTGCTGAAATAACCGGATTCTATCTTCCGGAAGGAAAATCAAGAACGCGACCCGCAGCCCGCAAATCTTCAATGGACCGTCCGAAGCAATCGTTGACGGCGGGTCGATCCGATGGTTCCTGAACGACGCCGTTCGACCCGACACCCACGGAAAGCTGTCCATTGGGAGAGAAATAGGTGGCCCTGTTGTCACGGGTGACGGTCGCCAGATAGCCGTACCGCCAATTTTGCCCTTCCTCGCTCCAGCACAAGATTGCGAACGGCAAATCCGGCGGATCAGATTGAGCCGCGACGCGCTCGGAATTGCCAAACACTGTCGCCAGTACTACGGTAGAAAGAGCCCATTTCGGCATTGGCCTTGCGCGCCGCTTCATAATCAGGCGATTGACTGTTTTCATCTGAAATGACCTTGTGTTCTGGTAACAGGGCCGGCGGCGCCCCAGACACATTCATCCCTAGTAGAATATTGCGCTCCTACACAGAGAAAGGGTGTGAGTTACAGTAAATCACTTGCCGGAAGACCGGTCCTTGATGCTTGAAAGTATTTCGTGTCTCAAACAAGGGAAGAGCGGCGATTAACCGGCGCGACATTTCGGCAGAAGCAAGCGGAAGTCCAAGATGAAAACAATCCTCGTTGCTACGGATTTTTCGACCCGCTCCGATCGCGCCTGCCGTAGAGCGCGCCTTATTGCCGAGGAGTACTCCGCTAACATCGTACTGCTTCACGTTGTTAACGACGATCAGCCGGTGTCGATGCGTAAGACTATGGAGCGGGAGGCCGCAGCGCTGCTCGGCGATATAGTCGACAGCATCAAAGATCAGGACAGGTTCGAGTGCGACTTCAAGGTTCTGTCGGGCGAACCAAGTCAGTTGATTGCCGAAAAAGCCGATGAGGTGGATGCAGAACTCGTGGTGATGGGGCCACATCGCCGCCAGTTGTTCCGTGACATACTCATCGGCACGACGGTCGAGCGAACAATCCGCCAGATCCAGCGTCCAGTTCTCGTTGCAAATTCAACGCCCGGCAAAAACTATGGCCGCCTGTTGATTGCGACGGACTTTTCCAATTATTCCGGAACCACCGTAAAAACTGTGCAATCGCTTGGTTTCCTCGATCGAACGGAATGCGTCGTCCTAAACGTGTTCGATGCTCCCGCGCAGTCCCTGATGAAACGCGCAATGCAGCCCAGAGAAAACATCGAGACCTACATTGACGAAGAAGAAGAGGAAGCGCGTAGAGGGCTGGATTACTTCGTCCGCGAGACTGGACTCGAGCCAGGCCTCGCATTGGTGCGCAGACTGGAGCAGTCTGTTTCCGACGCCATATTGCGCGCCGCAGAGGAGAACCACACAGATCTCGTCGTAGTTGGAACACACGGCAGGACAGGTCCGGCGAAGTTTCTGCTGGGAAGCGTCGCCGAAGAAACGCTCAGAGACTGCGAGCTTGATATTTTGGTTGTTCCGTCACGCTCCGGCTGACAGGCGCGCAGGTCACTTGCCGGCTTCCCGATGCTCTGACACTGTACCCATTGAAACGACTGCGGCGAGAGAGGGTCACGCATTGGAACACTACTTTGTCTATATCGCCCTGGTCATGCTTCTCTATTGCATGTTCTCGGCCAAGATCAGCGCCATTGGCGTCACAATGCCTATGGTCTTCCTCGCTCTTGGCATAGCCTTTGGATTAGGCGACTCTGCTCTGAATCTGGACACAGCGACGGCTTTTCACGATCTGGCTGAGATCACGCTTGCCCTGCTTCTCTTCGCCGACGCCACGTCTCTCCACCGGGAGGCCCTTATGAAGATCGGACAGCGCACCAGGCGCATGCTCTTCATCGGTTTGCCGCTGGCGATTGTGTTCGGCGCAATGATCAACCTGGCGCTGCTGCCGGACTGGCCATTCTGGGAGGCGTGCCTGCTGGCCGCCCTGCTGGCGCCGACAGACGCGGCCCTGGGGCAGTCCATTCAGGCCAACACCCGCATCCCGCAGACGCTGCGTGATACGATGAACGCCGAGAGCGGCCTGAATGACGGCCTCTCCTTGCCTTTTGTATTGTTTTTCGCGGGAATGGCGGTGGGAGACGGCGGATCGCACGAGCACAGCAGTGGACTGCTGTCGCTTCTCGCCACCCAGATCGGCATCGGCGCAGCCGTTGGTCTGTTGGGAGGCTACGCCATTGGCCGGATGCGGAACTTCGTTCTGGCGCGTAACCTGATGGAAGACAGTCTGAGCCGGGTCGCGACGCTCGTCGTCGTCGCATTCGTCTTCTTTGCCGCTGAACACGCAGGGGGAAATTCCTTCGTCGCAGTTTTCGTGGCCGGCATCGCCTATTCGAACGCCGCAAACAGTTCGGTGCAGCATGCCCGCCACTTCCTTGAAGGCGACGGGCAATTTTTCGCCATGTTCAGCTTTTTCTTTATCGGCGCCTTGTTCGTGCCAGAAGCGCTCGCCTATCTCACGCCGGTCGGATTGCTGGTCGTGGTTCTGTCTCTGGTCGTTGTTCGTCCGCTGGCGATATGGCTTTCATTGATTGGCACGAAAACGTCCGCCAGCGAACGATTGTTTTACGGATGGTTCGGTCCGCGCGGCCTTGCGACAGCGTTGTTTGCGGTGTTCGTGGCGATCGACTTCAAGGGAATCGAGATGATTGGAGGAATTCTTGTGATTGCATTCACCACGGTGCTCGTCTCAGCTTTCGTTCACGGAATAAGCGCCAAATATGCGCCTGATCTCTTCAGATTCGGTAGCGGAGAGGAAAGCCGTTAGGCGCGGGTCGTCTTTGTCCAACCCTTCGTCGAAAAGTTGCAGAGCACGCGATCATGCTACCGGATGTACAGGGACTGCGCTGGGGTCTTTTGCTGATCCTTCTCCTGCTGGCGGTTTTTCTGGCGCCGCTCTTCGGCGGTTCAACCCTTGCAGAGTTGATCAGCCTCGCCCTGTTCGAATTCGTTGTTGTGGCGGCCTTGATTACGAGCGTCACCCACACGCGCGGTCGGATCATCGGGGCAGTGGTCGCGGCATTATGGTTCGCCGCCACTGTAGCGGCGCTACTCGCCGATGCGATGCACGGTTTCGTGGCGGCGTTTTCTGCTGTCATGCTCGCCGGCGCCTTGCTCGTTACATTCTACAATCTGCTCGACCGGGAAGCGGGCGATCTGGACGCTCTGATCGGCGCTGTTTTCGGCTACATTCTGCTGGCCATGACGTGGGCGATGCTGTTTGTGCAGATTGAACGCTGGCATCCGGGCTCGTTCGAGTTTCCGCTTGATTCGGATCTCTGGTCATCACTGATCTATTTCAGCCTGATCACGCTGACGACCCTCGGTTATGGCGACATTCTTCCGATTGCTCCTGTCGCGCGGCTCACGGCCGGACTGGAAGCTGTGGTCGGCGTACTCTACATCGCCGTCATGATTGGCAACATCGTGGGCACCTATCGACGCAGGGTCAACAAACTGTAACCGGAGCTCGTTCAATCCCTCTTGCTGTCCTTGCGGTTTGGCAACGGGCGCAAGATAAGCCAAACACAGGCGCCGATGAACACAAATGTCAGCAAGTTGAGGATCGTATCGATGGCGCTACCGGTCAGCATGGCTTTTCGTCTCCTCTGCCAACGCCCGCGCCAGACATACGATCAGTAGAACTGTTATGAAAACAAACGGCAAGGCGCCAAGCGCAATCAGTTTCTTGACGGCGTCTATTGATCCGGAAAGGATCATGGCGCTTCCAAGCAGACCGAGCAGAGCGCCCCAAATCAAACGGATTTTGGGCTTGGGGTCCGGGTCTCCGCCGGTGGAAAACGTCGCCAGGACGAAAGCTGCGCTGACGACACTCGTTACAATAAACAGGAAGGCGGCGATAATCGTCGCGCTTGTCGTAAGGAACGTTAGAGGCAGTAAATCCAGCAGGGCGAAAGTTACACGCTCCACATTCGTCGACGTCATCTGCGCCAATGATCCAGCGACTCTCAGCGTTTCGAACAGACCGATTCCGCCGAAAGCCCCGAACCAGACGACCGAAAAAAGGGTCGGTCCGATGAGCACGCCCAGAACGAATTCTCGGATTGTGCGCCCCCTGGAAATCCGGGCGACGAACACACCCACGAACGGACCCCAGGCGATCCACCAGACCATGTAGGTCAATGTCCAGTCGCTGAACCACTGGCCAAGCGCATCGTTGTAGAAGACCGGTGTCTTGAACCCTTGCTGAACGGCGCCGGCCACATACTCTCCAAATCCGACGAGCACGGAATTCAGAAGAAACTGGGTTGGTCCGAATACGACTGCAAAGACAATCAGACCGATGGCGATCGCCATAGCGATGTTCGACAACCGCGACATGCCTTTTCCTAGGTCCACCAGAAGCGGCGGGATATAGGCGATGACCATCAGAAGGAATACGACCGCGATCAAACGAGGCGAGGCGCTACTGCCGCCTATCAGAACGTCCACCCCATCCGCGATCTGGAAGGCGCCCATCGCGATGGACCCGCCAACGCCTATGGCGATTGCGACAATCGCCATGAAATCTGAAAGCCAACCGACGATCTTCGCCCATTGTTCACCCGGAAACAGGTACTGTATGGGAGCGCTCACAAGCATCGGTGTTCCGCGGCGAAAACTGAAATAGGCTATTGCCAGAGCGGTTGAACCGTAAATCGCCCAGGCGTGAATACCCCAGTGAAAATTCGTTGCCATCAGGGCCCGTTGGGCTGCTAGTCCATCGGGCATGTAATCCCTCGCGAAAACGAAATGAGTGAGCGGTTCAGCCACTGCCCAAAACAGTAAGCCAACGCCCATTCCGGCGGCAAAGAGCATTGCAATCCAGGAAGGAGTCGAGAATTCGGGGCGATCGTCGTCGTTGCCGAGACGAATGTCGCCATAACGCGAGAACGCAAGCGCGAGACAGAAGATCAGCATGCCAGAAATCGAGAGCATGACGAACCAGCCACGGCTGAGGAAGTACTGATCGACCAGAACTGTCGCCATTGAAACGATCCCTTGCGGATCGACGACGCCCCAGACGCCGACTGCAGCGATCACAATCAATGAAACGGCAAGTAAAATGCTGTTGGCTGACACGGTCGCAAATTCCCGGGATTCGTCTACTGAGCATTCTCTGAACTGATATCACGGCTCCACGAGTCAGAAAACCTGAAGCCCTGGTTTTAGAAGTAGGCGCTTCGCAAGCTCAGATGAGATCGATGTGTAGGCAATCAAGAGAAGAACGGCCCAGACGCCGGATTCGAGATTTCCCAATAATTCATAATCGACAGGAATTTGCATTCATGAGAATGCAACCATATGGATATTGATTTCTATGAACATCGCTACACGCGCGCACAGGCGAGATAGCGAAAGTCCGGAAAAAAGGGCAAGAGAAATTAATGTGACGATTCGACTTCGTCGTTCGACGCAACCGGCGCAGCGTCGAGACGAGAAGACGCCTGATCGATACGGTTGAGCAGGTCCAGGCTCTGCATCAGAGCCGCGCGAAATTCTTCGCGGACACGCTCGGCCTCTTCCGGCGTCCACTGCCAGAAGCCGTTGAGCGCCTTGAGGCCGGCGTGACCCAGTTTCACCTTCTCAGCCAGACTGGGACCAGGCTCGGTGTTGTTCGACAGCACGGGGTAAATGCTTCTTGCCGCAGCCATTTGCGTGTCGAGGCCGGACAATTCCTTCTGCATCAACGGACCTGCGGCGAGAAAGCGCATGCCGAAGCTGTACCGGACTGCGGCGTCGACGTCTTCCGCAGACGCCAGACCTTCGTCGATGACTGCGAAGACTTCGCGCATCATGGCGTGCTGAATTCGGTTGGCGAGAAATCCCGGCGTATCGCGGCGCACGAGCACCGGCCTCCTGCCGGCGGCGCGCAGCATCGATACGGCGCGGTCCGCCGCCGCCGGATCGGTGTTCTGACCACGGACGACCTCGACCAGGGGCACAAGATGCGCGGGCAGGAAGAAGTGCATGCCGATGGCGTGGCGATCCAGCGACAGTTCCACGGCAATTGCGCTGATCGGGATCGCCGATGCGTTCGACGCGACAATCGTATCGCTTCCCACGCGCCCCGCGATCTCCAAGAAGACGGCGCGCTTCGTCGCCAGATCTTCCGGAACCGCCTCCACGACAAGATCGGCGTTCGTCCAGTCCGGTCGATGCATATCGGAACGTATCGTTAGTCGCGAAGCTTCGAATGGACGTCCGGTCTCGGCGACGCTGACTGAAATTCCCTCCCAGGCCGCCTTAGACTTTGAAGAATCGCGCAGCACAATTTCCACATCCGAGCCGCTGGCCAGGAACATCGCGGCAATGTCGCGTCCCATCGCTCCGGCGCCGATAACGATGACATGCTTCGCGATCGCCGGATTGTCGTCAGCCATGGGCGGAGCCTTTCGTCAACATGTGCACAACCGGCCGCCGGACGCCGGACGCCGCTGCTATCCGTTCTGCAATTGCGGGTTCAGGGGCTCGCCTTTCGCCCTTGTCGTGCGAATCTGCGTGTACAGCGTCGCGGCGAAGGCGGCGACGCCGAGCGCAAGCATGGGATACTCGATAGGCAGTTCGTCGATATGCCTGAATGCGGAATACCCCAAAAGGCAGGCTGCGGCGAGCGTTGCGAGCAATCGTTCCTTCGCCGTAAAAACCGTCAGGCCGCATCCATAGATCGCTGCGGTGAGCGCCGTCATGCCGAGCGGCACTGCAATGATCGTCCCGATCCCCCAGACCCAGTTCACCGGATTGAAGGTGAGAAGCGGATTGAAGATGATCAGGAAGGGTATGATGAAGCCGGATATGGCGAGCTTGGCGGCGGAAAGCGAGGTTTTGAAGTAAGGCGCCCCAGCCAGGCCGGCGCCTGCAAGCGCGGCGAGAGCCACCGGCGGCGTCAGGGAGGAAATGACAGCGAAATAGAACGAAAAGAAATGCGCGGCGATGGGGTCCACGCCCATCTTGATTACCGACGGAATAACCACGATCGCAACCAGCGTGTAGGCTGCGCTTGTCGGCACCCCGCAGCCCAGGATGATCGAGACGACCATCGTCAACAACAGTCCGATCAGCAGATTTCCGGCGCTGAGCAACTCGACGAGACTTGCGATCTTGTTGCCAAGCCCGGTGGTGATCAGCGTCTGTGCGATCAGCCCCACGAGCGCCAGGGAGATACCGATCTGGGCGCCGACCAACGCGCCGCCCGCGATGCTCCTCGCCAGGTGACCGATTTTCGGGCGGGTCTGCGGGTCGACATAGGATAGCGCCACGGCGAGGATGATCGCCCAGAACGCGGCGTTGGCCGGACTGTACTGCATGATCAGCATGGCGATCAGCACCGCAAGCGGCAACGCGAAGAGCGGCAGGCGACGCAACAGGACCGGAAAATTGATGCGTTCGAGCGGAGGGCGGATGTCGAAACGCACCGCAAGGAACTGCACGCCCAGCATAACGCCCCAGAAATACAGGATGGCGGGCAGAATGCCGGCAAGCATCACCGTGTCGTAGGACACGCCGAGGAATGACGCCATCAGAAACGCCGCCGCGCCCATGACCGGCGGCATGAGCTGGCCGCCCGTGGAAGCGGTCGCCTCGATCGCGCCGGCGTGTTCCGGCTTGTATCCGACCTGCTTCATGTAGGGGATAGTGAAGGCGCCGGTGACCGCGACGTTTGCGACGGCCGCGCCGGAAATCATCCCGATGAATCCGCTGGAGACCACTGCCGTCTGACCCGGTCCGCCGCGAAACGCCTTGCCGGCGATCTTGCCCGCTTCAAGAAAGAAGTCGTTGACCTTGATGATGCCGAGCAGCGCGCCGAACACGACGAAAAGGAATACCTGGTTGGCTGAAATGCCGAGAAAGGTTCCGAAAATGCCCGACAGTCCTATACTGAGATAGGACACCACATAATCGAAATTGAACGGCCGGTGGTGAAGGTGGCCGGTAAGATAATGCCCCCACAGAAAATAGCCGACGAAGATCGCCGCAACGATCGGCAGGGTCCAGCCCCATGCGGCGCGCGTCGCAATCACGACGAGCCCGATGAGGACCACGCCCACCACGACGTCGACCGGCTCCGGATAGCCGAAGACCTCTTCCAGATGGATGATGTTGAAAAGCACATATCCGGTCGCCGCCACGCCAAGGACGGCGAAGACCAGGTTGGATATAATCCCGAAAACGCCCGCAGCCTGACGGGCCTGATTGAGAAACAGCAAAGCGAAGATGAAGCCGAGATGCACAGCCTGGTGCTCGTAGGAACCGAGAAACAGGTATTGGGTCGATACCATCTGGTAGCCGAACATCAAAAGTCCGATCAAAACGATGGCGCCGTCCAGCAATCTGGTCTGCATGGCGTCGATGCTCCGGTAGCGCGGGCTGGCCGCAAAGAGACGTCTTTTCCTGCCAAAAAGGGGGAGACATCACAATGACTTGCAGATGCCTCCCCCGAAGTTGCCGTTTCCAATCAATCGATCAGACCGGCCTCGCGATATGCCTTCAAGGCTCCGGGATGAATGTCCTCGACATCCCAGCCATAGATCATGCCTTCAGGAGACATCAGCTTTCCGGTCGCCTGGTAGTCGCCGAATTGTTCGATGTTCTCGAGGATCAACTTCGTCACCTTGTAGGCGACCTCATCCGAAAACTCCGGCGCGACCATCCATGCGACGCTGTCGGCGAACCCTTCCATGGGCTCGGAGATGCTCGGATCGATGCCGGCCGGGATCGTGACATTGGCCATGCTGATTCCGGCTTCGCGGGCTTTCGTCACGTTGTCTGCGCCCCATGCGAGATGATTCGGTTTGCGACCCGAGGCCAGGAATTCGATCGTCTGTGGGCTCAGCATCATCCGGTCGCTGACCGGATCGATATAGCCCCCGACAATCGCGGCGTCCGCCGTTCCGTCGAGAAGCGCGGCAACCGATTCCTTCGTTCCGACATACTGGATGTCGACGTCGCCTTCCTTGAAACCGTGACCGTTCTGGAGAATCGCGACAGGCTGGATCGCCCAGTTGATCTGCGCGCGACGCCCGACAGCCACTTTCTTGCCTTTCAGGTCGTCAAGCGTCTTGATGTCGTCGTCGAGACTCGCAAGCCAGCTTGAGTTCAGATTGTAGTTCGCGATGAGTTTGAGGCCCTCATACTGCTTGTCGAACGGTTCCGCGCCGGCCTTCGCCAGACCCTGAACGCCGCCGCCGGAGCCAACGATCGTGTTCGCCTTCAGGTCGGGCTCCTTGTCGAGTTTCTTGATGTTGAAAACGAAGCCCGGGCTTTCCGTGTGGGTGATGCGCACGCCCGTGTCGTTCTTCTTCGAGATTTCCTCAAGGGCCGATCCCATGACATAGGAACCGGTGCCAAACGGCGCGCTGATCAGGCTTATTTCAACAGTTTCGTCCTGCGCCATTGAGACGCTCGCCCCCAACGACAGGGCTGTCAATGCGATAACGCCGGCGGCGAGCCCGCGCTTGGTCGATTTTGCTGCAATCTTCATAATCGTTATCCTCCCAGAATTCGAACTATTTCAACTGCCCGGATGGCACAATGCCTGCGGCGTCCGGACCGGCGCCGAACACTTACGCAGGCCTGAATTTCGGAATGCCGGCTTCCTTGCCTATCGGTTCGAAATACGCCTTTACCCTCATTCCGACATGGATGTCCTGTTCGGCGACATCCGTCAGCTGCGCGTACATCCGCGCGCCGCCGTCGATATCGATAAGGCACATGACAACCGGCAACTCCTCCTGCCAGCCGAGATAGTTCATCGCAACCGAATGAGAAATCGTATAGGAATAGACTGCGCCTTCCAGCTTCATTTCGGTCCAGACCAGGTTGCGGTCGCCGCATTCGATGCACCAGGGCTTGGGATGGAAATTCACCGTGCCGCAGCTCGAACACTTCTGCATGACCAACCGGCCTTCCCTCGCCGCGCTCCAGAACGGGCGCGTCAGTTCGGGAATTTCAGGCAGCGGTTTGCTTGGCAAGGCGTTCATGGTTCAGGCCTCCGATCCGAGAATGATTGAGATGCAGCTGCGGCCCGGTCGTCCGTAAGGGATGCCGCCGAAGCCGCAAACCGCGCCAATGGAAGCATCCTTGACCTGCCGCTCTCCTGCCTCTCCACG
The DNA here is from genome assembly GCA_024343425.1 of Rhizobiaceae bacterium MnEN-MB40S. Lineage (GTDB taxonomy): Bacteria > Pseudomonadota > Alphaproteobacteria > Rhizobiales > Rhizobiaceae > Flavimaribacter. Next base: position 243,295 of record BRLC01000016.1, on the reverse strand, counting down.
CAGTTGCGCCACACCCTCGACGAGGGGCATGAACCCGCCATTCGCGCCACCGGGCTGACCGCCTGAAAGCTGCCCGCCGTCAGTCGATAGCGGAAAATCTCCGTCGAAACGCAGATCGCGCTCCTCGATGAACTTTCCACCTTCTCCCTTCTTGCAGAATCCCCAATCTTCGATCGTCATCATCGAGATGAACGGGTAGTCGTCATAGGGCTGCAGAAAGTCGATGTCGTCGTGCTCGACCCCCGCCATTTCCATGGCGCGCGGCGCGGATTCGGAAAATCCGGTGACCGTCACATCCGGAAAGACGCGCGATCCGCAATAGAAGTTGTTCGTCTCACCGCATCCAAGCATGTAGACGGGCCTGTCGGTGATGGTTTTCGCCGACTCGGCGGATGTCACGATATAGGCCAGTCCACCGTTCACGATCGGAACGCAGTCAAAAAGCCGGATCGGATCCGACAGCATCCGGGAATCGAGATAGTCGTCCAGCGTAAACGGCTTGCGGTAGATGGCGCCCGGGTGGAGGGAGGCGTGGTAGCGGTTCGTCACCGCGACCTTGCCCAGTTGTTCAGGCGTGACTTCATGTTCATGCATGTATCTGCGCAGCACCAGCGCGAACTGCGCTGTGGCACCCATGACGCCGAATGGCCCCTGGAAATCCCAGTAGACGCCCCGCGTTCTTTCAGGAGAAAGCGGCAGGCCCGGTGCGATGGACGGCATGCTCAACGGCGTGTCCGCGCCAACGATCAGCGCCCGGTCGATTATTCCGGCCTCGATAAGCGCCGCCGCGCGGATGAGCATCGAGGTAGCGGAACAGCCGCCCTGGTCGCCGCGTATCAGCGCGTTGGGACTGATGCCCAGATTCTCGGCGGTGGCCGCCGACCAGTTCACTGTGTGCGCCACCTCGGCATGAGAAACGCCAAGCCCCTGGCCGTCGAAATCCGACTTCGACATGCCCGCGCTTTCGAGCGCAAGCTCGGCTGCCCAGGCGATGTACTCATCCACTGTCAGCACTGGCTCGCCGGGCTTCAGCCGGCTGTAAGGCGTCCTGCCATAACCGACAATGGCGACATTTCCTCGCATCGAGTCTCCTCCCTCGAAGGGCGACGCGTGGGACGCCCCGTATCTTGTCGACGCGAGAATGAGCGGGGTCGCTGTATTTGTCTACTTTCTATAGGGAATAGACTTTATTGACGTTCTGAATATTATTTTCTTCCTGTTACAAGGGAGGAACCGATGAATCTCAGGTCGATCGATCTGAACCTGCTTCTGGTATTCGATGCGGTTTATTCGGAGCGAAGCATCTCCAGGGCGGCGCTGCGCCTCAATCTTTCCCAACCTGCGGTCTCGAACGCGCTGGCGCGATTGCGTCACGCCATAGACGATCCGCTTTTCAAGCGCGAAGGGAGCGGCATGGCGCCGACCGCTCGCGCCAAGGCGCTGCGTGATCCTATCCGCAAGTCCCTGGAATTGCTGGAGCGCGGCCTGCGCAGCGATGAGGAGTTCGACTATTCGAAATCGAACCGCGAATTCGTCATCGCCGTGGAAGACTACGGCGAAACCATCCTGATACCGCGTTTCATCGACTGGTTGACAGAGGCGGCGCCCGGCATCCACATCCAGATAAGGCCGGAGCCAAGCGCGTCTTTGACCCGCGAACTTCGCGAGGGGACGGTTGATCTCGCCCTCGATTATTTTGCCTTGCAAGGCGAGGGTTTCGTCAGCAAATGCGTCTTGACGGAAGATCTGGTGACACTTGCGCGCATCGATCATCCTGTGCTTGGCGAACAACTGTCTCTGGACACATATCTTGACCTTCAGCACGTGGTCATAACGCCGCGCCGTAAATCCCGGCCGATGATCGATCTCGCACTCGACAAGCGTGGCCTGAAGAGAAAGATCGCCCTGACGGTGCCGCACTTCCTGTCGATGCCCGCAGTCGTGCAGCGCTCCAACCTGCTGGCGACTTTGCCGCGCAGAATGGCGTTCACCTATTCGGACCATTTTCGCCTGAAATCCTATACCGTGCCCATCCGAACGCCCGAATTTCCGGTCTTTTTGATTTGGCATGAGGCCCTGGACGAGGATCCAAGCCACCGGTGGCTGCGCAATCACCTCGTTGCGCTTTGCGCCAACCTCTGAATGGTTGCGGTCACTTATATTCAGATCCTGAATATTCATTCTCATCAAAATAAATTGGACTGAATACGGCTGTTCTTTTTAGGAAGTTGGTCCCTAATCAGGAAATCAATCCGCATGTCAGACTATCAGACGATCACGTTTCGCCAGGAAGGCGCCAAAGCCTATCTGACCTTCAATCGGCCGCAGGTTCTGAACGCGCTGAACAATCAGTTGATCGCGGAATCGCTGGACGCCGTTCGCAATATACCCTCCGAAACCCGGGTTCTGATCCTGCGCGGCGCGGGCAAGGCCTTTGCGGCCGGGGCCGATCTCGAAGAGATGCAGCGGCGAACTCCGTGGAATGAAATCGATTTTGGCGCGCGTCGAGAATTGGCGCGCAGGCTCGAGACTGCGCCTTTTCCCACAGTCGCAGCGATCAACGGCTACGCGCTCGGGGGAGGTCTGGAACTGGCGCTCGCATGCCATTTGCGGATCGCCAGCGCGACGGCGAAATTGGGTCTGCCTGAAACGAGGATCGGCATTCTGCCCGCCAACGGCGGAACCGCCCGTCTGACGCGCCTTGTCGGCAGGGGCCGCGCCATGCGCATGATTCTGCTTGCCGAACATGTCGACGCAACCGAAGCGGAACGTCTGGGAATTGTCGACTGGGCAGTGGAGCCGGAAGATTTCGATTCGAAAGTCGAGACAATAGCCGACAAGCTCTCGAAGCTGGCGAGCGTATCGGCGCGCGCAATCATCGACACCGTCTCGCGCAGCGCCGACATGACGCTCGACCACGCGATCGATTACGAACATCGATGGTTCCAGATCTGCCTGGGCTCCGCCGACAAGCAGGAGGGCGTGAAGGCCTTCCTGGAAAAACGGACGCCGCAATTCGGCGCGGAGGCCGGCAAACACAGTTTCTGATCGAGGGCGGGAGGAGAAAAAATGACCAATCTGGAACCAGCGACCGATGTCCTTGACCGGGCGCGGATGAAGGGCGCGCAATTTTCGTGGGATGATCCATTCCTGGTCGAGCACCTGCTGACGTCGGAAGAAATATTGATCCGGGATTCCGCGCGCGACTATGCGCAGGAGCGGCTGATGCCGCGCATTCTCGACGCAAACCGGCACGAGACTTTCGATGTCGAGGTCATGCAGGAACTCGCCGAACTCGGATTTCTGGGAGCGACCATCGAAGGCTTTGGTTGCGCCGGGATCAGCTACGTGGCCTACGGCCTCATCGCCCGCGAATTCGAGCGGGTCGACACCTGTTTCCGCTCCGCCCTCGGCGTGCAGAGCACGCTCAGCATGCTGCCGATCTATCTTTACGGGTCTCAGAGCCAGCGCGAGACCTATCTGCCGCCGATGGCGCGGGCGGAGAAACTGGGTTGTTTCGGCCTTACCGAACCCGATCACGGATCAGACCCGGGCGGCATGAAAACACGCGCTCGCAAGGTCGACGGGGGCTATCGACTGACAGGCGCCAAGACATGGATCACCCACGCTCCCATCGCCGATGTGATGATCGTTTGGGCGAAGGACGACGAGGGAGTCGTTCGTGGTTTTATCCTCGAGAGAGGCATGGAAGGGCTTGCGACCAGCAAGATCGAAGGCAAGTTTTCAGTGCGCGCGTCGCCGACGGGCCAGATCCACATGGACGATGTCTTCGTCCCTGAGGAAAACCGGTTGCCGGGCGCACGCGGCGTCGGAGCGCCCTTCGGGTGCCTCAACAACGCCCGCTTCGGCATCTGCTGGGGAGCAATCGGCGCCGCCGAATTCTGCTGGCACGCTTCGCGCCAGTATGCGATGGATCGCAAGCAGTTCGGCAAGCCGCTTGCGGCGAACCAGCTCATCCAGAAGAAGCTGGCGGACATGCAGACCGAGATAACGCTCGCCCTCGTCTCCTGCATTCACCTGAGCCGCCTGCGCGACGAAGGCAAGGCCAGCCCGGAAATGGTTTCGCTGCTCAAGCGCAACAACGCCGGAAAGGCGCTCGAGATCGCGCGCCTTGCCCGCGACATTCACGGCGGAAACGGCATTTCCGACGAGTATCACGTGATCCGGCACATGATGAACATGGAAACCGTCAATACGCTGGAGGGCACGCACGACATCCATGCGCTCGTTCTCGGACGCGCCCAGACCGAAATTTCGGCATTTTGAGATCACAATAGATGACCTATGCAAACCCTGACCGAACCGAAATCATTAACCGGCTGATCAATCCGAAATCCATCGCTGTCATCGGCGCCTCGGAAAATTTCGGCAAGGTGAACGGACGCCCGCTGAAACATCTCATCGAGAAGGGATATGCCGGCCGCATCATGCCGGTGAATCCCAAATACGAAGAAATCGCAGACCTGACCTGCTACCCGAGCGTGGACGCCCTGCCGGAGATCGCGGATCTCGCGATCATCGCATTGCCCGCCGCGCAGGTATGCGACTGCGTGCGCCAGCTCGGCGGGAAAGGCATTCGCGCCGCCGTCATTTTCAGTTCCGGTTTCGGAGAAATGGGAGAGGCGGGAAAGGCCCTCGAGAAAGAACTCGCGGAGACGGCAGAGGCCGCCCGGGTCATCCTGCTTGGTCCCAATTGCCTTGGATTCGTCAATGCGTTTGAAAATGTCTACGCGACCTTCAGTCAATATGCCGACGGGGAGACGGGAGCAGGACCGATCGCCTTCGTCACGCAGTCGGGTGCGTTCGGCACCGCGATCGCAGCGCTGATTCGTCAGCGCGGCCTGGGGCTCGGATATTTTCTCAACACAGGAAACCAGGCTGATCTCGATTTCGCCGAACTGATGATGGCGCTCGTGGAAGACCCGCGCATCAAGGTGGCCGCCGGCTACCTTGAAGGATTGAGCGACGGCGAGTCGCTCATCAGGCTAGCGCGAAAATGCCGCGATCTCGGCAAGCCGCTCATCCTGACCAAGGTGGGCCGCATGGAATCCGGCGCGCGCGCCGCCGCTTCGCATACCGGCGCGCTGGCTGTGTCGGACGCGGTCTTTGACGCGGTCGTCAGGCAGTACGGCGTGCTGCGGGCCCGCAATGAAGAACAGATGCTCGACATGATGGAGGTGTTCTGCCAACCGCGACGCGCTTCGGGCAATGGTCTCGGCATTGCGACACAGTCCGGAGGCGCCGGCGTCATGATGGCGGATCGCGCGGAGGAAGTCGGGCTCGCAGTGCCCGAGCTCGGCGTGAACACGCAGGCAAGGCTGGGCGAGGTCATGCCGGCTTTCGGCGCCGCCGGAAACCCGGTGGACGTGACCGGCCAGTTCGTCGCGCGACCGGAATTGCTGACCGAATCCGTGGTCGCGCTTCTCGATGACCCCGCCATCGACGTCGCCATCGTCTGGCTGCAGTTGATGACAGCCCATGTCGACGCGTTGCTTGATATCTTCAGGGAAATACAGGAACGCACGCAGAAGCCTTTCCTGGTGTGCTGGGTCGCGGCGCCCGAGGCGGCCATCAAGGGACTGCGCGCCATGGAAATTCCCGTTTATCCCGCAGGCGAGCGCGCCGTGGAAGCCGCAGCCGCCCTCTCGCGTTATGGAATGCTGAAACCGCCGGGCGAAGATCTCGCCGTCAGCGCGTTCAGCGCAGCTCCTGATGGTTCGACCGGTCCCGGCATGCAGCCCAGCGTCGAGGCTTCGGACTGGCTGCGCGAGGCAGGAGTGCCCATGGCGAAAGCTGCGCTTGCCGAAAGCGAGGACAGCGCCGTTTCCCTCTGGCGGTCCAATGGCGGTCCGGTGGCTTTGAAGATCGAATCGCCCGACATCCCGCACAAGACCGAAGTCGACGGCGTCATTCTCAACGTCAACGACGAGGACGCAGTCCGGGCTGGATTTCGAATGCTGGTCGAGCGCATGCGCAGTCACATGCCTCAGGCGAGGCTGTCTGGCGTGCTGGTTCAGGAAATGTCAGGCGGCCACGTCGAACTGGTTGTCGGCGTTCAGCGAGACCCGGTCTTCGGCATGATCGTCATGGTTGGTTTTGGCGGCATTCTGGTGGAAGTGCTCAAGGACGTCACCTTTCGCAGGGCTCCCTTCGATCAGGATGAGGCGAAAGCCATGCTGGACGAGTTGAGGATGAGCGCGATCCTTGACGGGGTGCGCGGCAAACCGGCGGTTGACCGGGAAGCGATCGCCGCCTTGCTCTCGCGTCTGTCGCACTGGGCAAGCTCCATGGAGCCTCGCCTTTCCGAACTGGATCTCAATCCGGTCCTGGTCGGCGAAGACGGACCGAGCGTCGTCGACTGCGTCATGATTTTCGAGGATCGCCACGCTTCAATGTCGGACGCCAGGATAGATGAGCCTGCCTGACGGGCTGCTTTGGGCCGCGCCGATCCTTGTCCTCGCTTATGCGATCTACGGACTGACCGGATTTGGCTCCACCATCACCGGTCTGCCCCTGCTGCTGTTCTTTCAGCCGATAACGGTCGCTTCGCCGGTCATGCAGATTTTCGACATAGTCGCCGGCCTGCTCGTCGGTGTACGCAGCCGAAAGTCGGCGGCGCTCGGAGAGCTTGCGCGGTTGTTGCCGTATTCCGCAATCGGGATTGCTGCGGGATTGGTCGTTTTCAGCTATGCGCCGGAATATCTCCTGCGGCTTACACTCGGTGTGTTCCTCATCAGCTATTCCGCATGGTGCTTCCTCAATCGCGGATCAGCGCCGATCGTATCTAGCCGCTGGGCAATCGTGGCCGGACTGAGCGGAGGCGTGTTCACGGCTCTGTTTGGCACCGGAGGCCCCATCTATTCCATATATCTGTCCCGACGCCTTGCTGATCTGGCCGCTTTTCGCGCCTCGATCAGCATCTTCGTGATGACGGTTGGCCTTTGCCGTTTTTCGTGGTTCGTTTTCGAAGGCTATTACTTCCGCGGCGCAATGCTGACCCTTATTGCTTGTCTTTTCCCGTGCATGCTTTTCGGGCTGTTTATCGGGAACGCGTTACGAGGCAGAGTGTCTGCGCAGACAGTCTTGCACGTTGTCTGGACGATGCTGCTAGTCGCAGGCCTCGGACTTGTTATTCGGCATTGAGGTTCTCCCCGTCATTTGTTGACCAGGCCGGGATAGGGTATCGGGACGAAATCGTTTTCCGTTTCCATCCAGGCTGAGAGCTCGGTCAAAAGCCTGTTCCGTGTGTTTCTGTGACTTTCGACTCCGAAGAGATTATGCAGTTCACCCGGGTCCTCCGCCAGGTCGAACAGTTCGAACATCGGCCGTGCTCCACCGTAATATACACCGAATTCATTCCTCAGGCGCTTGACGCCGATCTCTTCGATCAGCGCCTTTTCCTCTTTCCATGGAATATCGGTCTGCCCATAAGGATAGCGGGGAATAGCGTTGTAGATGAGCTTGTAACGACCGGAGATGATCGCTCTTCCCAGATCAAAAGCAATGGCGTTCTTGCCCGCCAGACCAGTTCCGTGGGAGCCCCGCACGGCAAAAACAGCGCGGTCCGGGGGTATCGCATTTGCGCCGTCCAACAGACTGGCGCCATCAAGGCCTTCAGGCGCGGGCGCCCCCGCAAGATCGAGGATGGTCGGCATGAGATCGACACCGGACACCAGCGCATCGTGCACGTCGCCGCCGCCCTCGCCGCCCGCCAGGCGGACAATCAGGGGAACGTGTATTCCCTTTTCGTAGAGCGTGCCCTTGCCCCGGTACACGGCGGCGCCGTTGTCGCCCATGAATATGATGGCGGTGTTGTCCAGGAGTTCCGAATCGCCAAGCACGTCCATGATTTGGCCAACTGTTACGTCCAGCCGATTGACCTCTCCGTAGTAGCTTGACAGCGAACGGCGGACGATTGCGGAATCCGGAACTCCGGGCGGCAAGGAGATCGTATCAGGATCCGGTTCGAATGGCGTGGCCGTCGATGGTCTGTGAGGATCCGAAAAACCGATCTGCAGGAAGAACGGCCGGTCCACGGGACGCGCGGCGAGAAATTCCGAAACAAGATCGGCTGAAGCCTCCGGTCGAACCGACAGATAATCCAGCCGGCGCGAGAACGTATCGCCAAGCGGACCGAGGCGGCCGTCATCTTTCACCCGCGTGCCATTGAGATGATGCCCGCGTCCGACCATGCCGACGAAGTAACCGCCTCTCTTGAGGATGTCGAAGACGGTCGTCGTTTCTTCGGCAAGCGCTGCGGAAAAGCGCATGACGCCCGTCGAGAGCGGCCAGAGGCCGGTCGCAATCGACGCCCGCGACTGGACGCATTGCGGCGCGGTTACGTAGGCCCTCGTGAACAGATGCCCCTGGCGCGCAAGTTCGTCCAGAGACGGCGTATCGAGATTCGGATTTCCGTAGGTCTCAAGATCCGGATAGCTTTGATCGTCGGATAGCATTAACACAATATTGACGCGGGACGTCTGCGCAAGGGCGAGCCCGGCGGACAACAGCAAGGCGCATATTCCGACAATGAAGCCTGGCAAAAAACAACGCATGAAATTCCATTCCCAAACATACAGTGACAACGCTCAAAGGTTGCGAAAACAGAATCAATATGCAACACAAAGTCGCATTATGCGAGGCGTCGTCTTCGGTGAATTGAAAACCCGATGCGCACCGACCTCGGAAGACGACAACACACCTGGTTTTTCCGCGTCGCCAATGACCGGATCACATTTTTGCAAAGCATATTTCAAACGTTCAAATCGATTACCAGCACAGCCGATGAACCGCAGAACTATCTGGACCTATTGGGAAAACAAGACCGGCAAGCATACGCCCGGATACATAAATCTTTGCCACGAGACGATTCGCAAGACCAATCCGGATTGTCTTTTCGTGGTGCTTTCTCCGGAAAACCTGAGCCAGTATCTGCCTCCGCTGACCGTTGCCATCGACAATCTCGTTCCGAAGAACGCCGTCGAACCTTCGCTCGCGCTGAAAGCCGACATCATACGCGTGCAGATACTCAAAACGCATGGCGGAATATGGATCGACTCCGATTGCATTGTGCTTGGACCGCTCGATCATCTCTTCGAGATCCTCGGACGAAAGCAATTTTTTGCAATCGGGAAGAGCGGCCGCAAAGGCGTTTTCTATGCAAACAACCTCATTGGTTCGGCGCCTGGCGGAAACATCATCAGCGCATATGCCGACGAGCAAGTCAGGCTGGTGGCGGACAAACAGACGTCCGGCGCGACGTATGACTGGATCGAGCTCGGCACAACAATGCTCACCCGCGTTATTCAGAACCACCCGGCGACGGATTTCGAACCGCTGGACGAAGCGCTCTACCACCCGCTCGGCTTCCAGGATCACGAGAAGTTTCTGCTCATCGACTACAACGGATCGACACGCCCCAAACTCGATGCCTGCCACACCGTGATGCTCTACAACAACCTGTTTCCGAACAGTCTGAAAGGCATGACCGAGCAACAGTTGCTGGCGTCGCCGACGATGCTTGGTTCAATTCTGCGCAGCGTCACTAAGGACACGCCTAAAGACAGCTGTCCACCGACGCGGACCAGCTCGAGAAATCCGGCGGGATATGGCGATATCGCTTTGGTTTTCTCCACCCTGCGGAGACCGGAATCCACCAAGCAGTTCGTGGCGTCCGTTCGAAGATATCTGCCGCCCGAGATCACGATCCACATCGCGGTCCAGGGCGATGACCTCTCCGATTTTCAGGTGCTGCAGAATTCGCCCGGCGTGCATCTTTATCCCGTGCCGGAGGATTACGGGCTTTCAGCGTCGCGAAACCTTCTGCTCGACAACACCGACGAACCCGTCGTTTTTCTTTGTGACGACGATTTTCTCGTGACGCCACGCACGCGGCTGGATGTGGCGCTGGCGATCTGGAACGACCATCCGGAAATCAAGATCCTCGGCGGCATGTTCGAGAATTTCAACTATGGCGAAGACGGTGAATTAACAAACCGTCGTTACACGAGCTTCGACCATAAAATCGTCGATCATAAACTCCTGCCGGACACGAAGATTTTCATCCCACAACAGTATCTGGCGAAAGAACATCATTATGTCGATGAGATCCACTACTTCTACTACACCGACACGGTGAACAATTTCGCCCTGATGGATCGCGCCTTTCTCGACGAGACAGGCCTGCGCTGGGACGACGACCTGAAAATTTCAGGAGAACACGAGGATTTCTATCTTCGCCTGCAACGCGGGAACGCCGCATCACAGAAAACGGTCGCATTCACAAATGCGCTCTTCGTCGAACACCACCGCCATACGAACCCGGCCTACAAGTCGAAACGAGAAAGAAGGCAGTTTCACATCAGAAGCATGGAGAAATCCTCCAGCAAAACCTGGGTGTTTCTGGGCAAACGAATCGAGAGTGTCGATTCCGGAATTTTCAGTGAAGACGACCATCCACGAAACAAGCAGTTTGGGACATGATTTATACGGAAGCTGTAAGAAATTTGCTGAACAGGAATTTCTGGGAAGGGTTGGTGGCAAATGATATTCTGTGGTCCGAGAAATATCGATATCTCTACGGCGCATGCTCGAAAAACGCCTGCTCGTCGATAAAACATAATCTGGCGCTGATTGAAAACGGTCACGAGCATTTTGACGGAAGCCCCCACAACCGCAAGGCAACCGGACTGAAGGGGCTGTTCCAGGCCAGCGAACAGAAGCTGGCCACATTGCTGCAATCGCCGGACGTGTTTCGCTTCAATTTCTGCCGAAATCCCTACGCCCGTCTTGTGTCCGCTTATGAAAACCGGATCTTGTCTCTGGGTCTGGAGAGCTACGATCTCGTTGATGGCGCGACGAAGGAATTCAAGAGGAACCGGACCGCGATTCTGGCGCACAAGACAGGCAGGCACCCATCGTCGGTGGACCTCGATGAGGCAATCGAATTTGGAGATTTCGTTCGTTTCATTTGCGATCAGGACTATTTCGAGATGGATCGCCACTGGTATCCCCAAGCACGGTCCATGCATATCGATGTTATCGATTACCAGTTCACAGGCAGGCTTGAGAGTTTCGATCGGGACTGGCGGATCGTTCACGAAACGATAACAGGCAGGACTGAAGCCGAGCCAGCAACGCGACTGAACTCCACCCGCAAGCAGGCGGAGGCGCATGATCAGATTCCGCAGGATCTGCGACGCCTGATAGCTAGAAAATACGAAGAGGATTTCGACGCATTTCAGTATCCGACGGGATTGCGCGCCACGACCTCGATACCAAAAAACAACATCAAACACGCGTCGCCCACCAAAGCCTCGAAGACCAGCGCCGCGCCTCCGAGAGTTCTGTTTGTGATAGATGCGAGAGACGATGCATTTCGTCTCCGCCCGACCCTGGCCAGCATCGAAAGGCTGACGTCAGCGCCTCGCTCGGCTGCAGCGATCGTTTCAAGACATTATTCCGGCTTTGCGCACTACCTGACAGACCTGGTTGACGAAGTCGCACAAGGTGAATCCCTCGAGCCGCTGCGCCGCCTGGGAACGTTCTTCAAGGAAGCGGACGCGGATCGAGACATCGTAGTGTTTCTCAGAGCGGGCGAGGAAATCCCGGACCGCTTCGCCTTTCACGAAGCCTGCAATTTGCTCGCACAGCGCCCTGAAACGAAAGTTGTCGCCGGACTGGGCGCCATCATCTGCTATGATAAGTGGGGCAAGCCCCAAAGCCGCAAGTGGAACAACACGGCAAGCTATTTTGTCTCGAGGCCGGATGAACCCGGCGAAATCCTGATACCGACCGATTTTCTGGACCCGCCGAAATACGGCGCCGAGAACTGGCATCAGCTCTGCGAGGCGTTCTGGGGGCCGTTTGTCTGTTCCCTGCGGACATTCCGCGAGTTGAGTGACGCAGGCGGAGAGTATTGTTCGATGGCGGGCCTGTGTCTCGCCATGGCGCGCAAATGGAGCGTCTGCGCAAACGGCGCAGTCGCGTTCTATCCGAAATTCATCGCAGTCGAGAAAGTGCACGGCGTCCGCAATGCGATCAACCGGGGCTTCCCGGCTCAAGACATCAGGCGCTATTTTGCAGAGTACGATAAAGGCTCGCTTGACATATTGGGACTGGAAAGCTGGATGGAGGATACTTCAGGCAAGCTTTCGACGCGCGAATTTCAATTCATGGACGTCGACAACCAGGGCATGCCTGACAAGTCGCGCGAACAAACGCTCTCCTATGCCTTTGATTCCGAATTCGGTTCGAGAACGCCGCACTGGAACGCATTGAAACCGAACGACGCGTCCGTCGAACGATCTGCAAACGGCTCTGGTCCAAACGGCCAGGCGTCACGGAATGCGGACAAGTCCCGCCGGAAGGCGGAGATACAGCCTCAAACAATTGATGACGTGCGCAATAGATACGGCATTCTGATCAATGCGGACGGGTTTGAAATCATCTCAACGCGGCGACTGGTGAGAATTGCCGCGCTGGAGTACATTCGAAGACCGTTCCTGAAGAAGCCGCCGCCGAATAATTCGGGGCCGAACATCAATTAAGCAGGCTGTCTTCGAAAGGAAAGCGCGACAGCAACTCGACGCCGGTGTCCGTGATCAGAACCTGCTGTTCCAGCTTGACGCCTTCGCAACCGCCCTCTTCTCCGATGTAGCTTTCAACGCAAAGCGTCATGCCCGGTTCGATAACCCCGTCGTAACCTGCGTCGGGAAAATCACCGCTGTGATAGAGATAGGGATACTCGCCGGTCATCCCGCAGCCGTGAGCGGAGAGATAGTAGCGGTTGGCGTGGTAGCGCTCGGGGATATCCCAGGCCTGGTCGGCGTATTCGCGAAACGACAGACCGGGCTTCAGAATACCCATATTGTAATGCACCTGCTCGTTGGCGACCTGGTAGAGCGTCTTTTGCATTTGCGTCGGTTCGCACGGACCGGAATGAAAGGTGCGAGAAAAATCGGAGTAATAGCCGTGGCACCCTACGACATCCGTATCGAGCGCGATCAGTTCGTTCTCGCCGATGATCCGGTGAGCGGTCTCCTGAAACCACGGATTTGTCCGTTGGCCGGAGTTCAGGAGACGGGTTTCGCAATAGTCTCCGTTCTGCTCGATGACCGACTTGTGCAGAACCGACCAGAGTTCATTTTCAGTCAGGCCGGGACGTATGGCGTCTCGCATCTTTTCAACGGCGACTTCTGTCGCGCGAAGCGATGCATTGACGCATTTCATCTCCTCGGATGATTTGATCGCGCGAGCCATTTCAACAGGCTGCTGCGCGTCCACGATAACCAGTCCTTGGCTTTCAAGAGCGATGGCCGATCCCGCGTTCAGCCGCTCGAGCCCAACCGTTGCCGCAGGGCCTGCCAGCTCCGTAATGAGGCTCGCCATTTCAGCGGCCCAGCGGCGCTGGCGCGCCGCAATCTCCGGGCCGGCGGCGACAAAACTTGCGGTGATCGCCGGGCGAACCTCATCAATTGTTTCGAACCCGTCGGCCAGATGCATGCAACCCGTAAATTCAAACAATATCGACCGATCCGCCGTCAGCAGCAGATAGCGGGACGGCGCGTTGCGCATCGAAAAGACCTGCATGTTGCGAGTCCCGGTCGCATAGCGGATGTTTATTGGATCGGACAGGATGACGGCGTCGACGCCGTAGGTCGCCATCTGTTCGCGAACGCGGCGCTGGCGATAGGCGCGAACTGCCTTCAGATCGATGCCTTCGCTTTCCGGCGCCCTGTCCAGAAGCGCGATGCCAGACAAATCGCTACGTTCAGCGTGCCAGTCGAAATTCGCCACTTTCAACTCCAATACGATCAACTATGCAAATTGCCGAAACGCAAATTAGCAGATGACCGCCAAGGGAGAAGATTGATGATGCGACCGCATTTGTCGCAAATCCCGCCGCGAGCCTCTTCACTTCGATCAAACGCGATGCGCAACGCATCATTGCATCACAAAGTCAGCGAAGCTCTTATAGGTTGATTATTCTACCAGAGCGAATAGCGAAGGGAAAACCGGATTTCCTGGCTGGTGAAGCCGTCATCCGAGCTTTGCGTTCCGTTCGCTCCGGCGCTGACGGCGGTCGAATCGTAGCCGTACATGCCGCCGGAAGCGATGTCCGTGAAGCGATAGCCCAAATCAGCCTTCAGATTGCGGGTGATGTCATAGGCAATGCCGGCCATGAGGGAATAGGTAAATCTCCAGGAGCCCAATCCCTCTTGAAACTGTGTCCCGAACGTCGCCCCTGCGCAGTCTCCAATGCCGCTGATGCAGGTGTCTTTGGAAATGTAGTTGTCGTAATTCACATACGTCATGCCGACGCCCGCGCCGATATAGGGCGTAAAGCCGGCATAGGTTCCGAGGTCGACATAACCGTTTACCATGCCGCCGCGCGCCGTGAAGTCTGCTTCGCCAGAGCGCGAGCACCCGGTGCCGTCCGGTCCGCCAGGCAGAGCGAGACATGGATAGGCGGAAACGCCGGTTCCCGAAAAATCGCCGCCAAAGGCGTTGAACATGGCCTCAGCGCGAAACCAGTCTGTAAACTGGTACCCGGCTCCAAGACCATAGGTGAAATCCGAATTGAACTCGGACGAACTGTAGGGCTGATCGTAATATTCGATCGCAAATGGATCGAAGACCCGGTAGGACGAAGCCGATCCGTTGAATGATACATTGTATCCGACATCGCCGCGCAGATACCATCCGCTGCCAATCTCGACCGGGACGGTGTTCGGGAGTTCCGGAGCATAGAGAATATTGTCCAGGTCTGCTGCGCCTGCCGGCGCAGAAGCGCAAAGGATGAGCGTCAGGACAAGCGCCGGTTTTCTGACTTGAAACATCATGAACGATACCCCCTTGTATCGGCGTACTGAATAACTGCTTTGCCGACATCCTATCCGCGCACTGGTTAAGTTGCGGTTAAGCATGTTTGTTAAGGAGCTTTCTTTACCGATCGTTATCCATAAATGCGCGCGAACAAAAACGCCGCCTGCGTGACAGACGGCGTGATCAATTTCTGGTTCGTTATTGCAGAATTACTTGTAAACGATCGGCTCGTAGGGGACGTAAGGCTCCGGAGCGCAGTCGCGGCCCGGATAGAACCTCAACCCGGCGATAGCCGAATGTATGTTGATGCCGCGGTCGTAGCCGGGACCGCCGCCGGCCGCGTATCCGAACATTTCGCCGCCATCGATATGCTGGTAGCGATAGGAGACGTCGCCCACGAGATCACACCGGAACTGATAGGAAACGCCCGCGGACAGCTGATAGGTGAACCGCCAGTTTTTCTGTCCTTCATGCGAAAACGACGGATCGCAGTTCCACGGATTTCCTGTCTCGCAGCTCTGGTTGTTGAGATTTCCGTAAGACACGTAGCTTCCGCCAACGCCACCGCCAATGAACGGTATGATGGCCGCTGACCCTTCACTCCAGAAGTCGAAATCCACATAGGCGCTGGCCATGATGGAATAGGCGCTCCAGCTGGAGGAGTCGGTTGACACACAGTCGATCGCAACACCGCAGGATCCGCTCGTCGAGCCACTGAAATCAGCACTGGCGTTGTAGGAGAGGCTGAGTTCCGTCCGCAGGAACCGGTTGATCTGATAGCCCGCGGCGCCTTCGATTAACCAGGATTCGGACAGATCGTGTGTGTCGAATGTGCCCCATGTGCCGGGCAATGTGTAGTCTATGCCGTCGATGATCGGCCAGGAATATCCGGCGCCCACCCGGAGATAGAAACCATCCCAGACAACATTGGTCGATCCGCGAATTTCCGCGTCATAGAGGGGAGCTGGCTCGAGGGGCGGCTCTTCGATTTTATCGGCGGCCCAGGACGGTCCAGCAATCACGAGGACGCTTGCCACAAGACCTGAATACTTAATCATAATATAGACTCCAAGCGCACTATTGCGGACCCGCGCCCATTATCTGCAAGTCCGACACGCTGGATTATCGAAGTAAAAGGTTAAAACGTCGTTAGCTATAACGATTCACCTTACTGAATAGAAATAACTATAAAAAACAATAGCCTGACGATTTCTCATCCAGCCAGAAAGCCCAAATGCGGGATTAACGGAAATTCTTGTAATAATAGAATAGCTTGGTCGAAGCGATTTTTGGTTGCCGACCAAACGCGCCATGACACGGCTTTACTCACCCACTACCAGCAGGCAAGGCAGTCAGCGCTATGAGCCGAAAAACAGGAAAACAACAGGCCAGAAGAACCGAAACTACGCGACGGCCTTGACGCCGGCGATCGTGTCGACGAGTTCATCGACGACCTTCTCGACGAGAACGCGATCGTCGCCTTCGGCCATAACCCTGATCAGGGGCTCGGTTCCGGACGGACGAATGACGAGCCGGCCCGACTTGCCGAGAGTTTCGGTGGCCGCGTCGATGGCGGACTTCACATGAGCGTCTTCAAGCGGCTTGCCGGAGGTGACGCGCACATTCTTCAATATTTGCGGAACCGGATCGAAACGGTGACAAATCTCGCTGACGGGTCTGTCCATGCGCTGGACGCAGGCGAGGATCTGCAAGGCCGCGACCAGGCCGTCTCCGGTCGTGGCGTAGTCCGAAAGAACGATGTGTCCCGACTGCTCGCCGCCGACGTTGAACCCGCCTCCCCGCATCCGTTCCACGACATAGCGATCGCCGACCTTGGTTCGCTCCAGCGACATGTCGCGTTCTTCCAGAAAGCGCTCGAGACCCAGATTCGACATGACTGTGGCCACGATGCCGCCGCCTGTCAGGCGTTTGTCACGGGACCAGGATTCGGCGATGACGGCCATGAGTTGATCGCCGTCGACGACCGACCCTTTCTCGTCCACGATGAGGACGCGATCGGCGTCCCCGTCAAGTGCGATGCCGATATCCGCCCTCACTTCATGCACCTTGCGCGCCAGCGCGACCGGATGGGTGGATCCGCATTCATGATTGATGTTGATGCCGTTTGGCTCATTGCCGATCGTAATGACTTCGGCTCCCAATTCCCACAGAACGGCAGGCGCGACCTTGTAGGCGGCGCCGTTGGCGCAATCCACCACAACCCGCAATCCGCTTAGCGACACTTTCTTCGGCATCGTCCGCTTGGCGAACTCGATATAGCGGTCGTGAACGCCGTCGATGCGCTTGGCGCGTCCTATGTTTTTCGCACTGGTCAGCTGGCTTGAGATATCGGCGTCGATGAGCCGCTCGATCCGCATCTCAAGTTCGTCGGAAAGTTTGTAGCCGTCCGGCCCGAACAATTTGATCCCGTTGTCCTCATAGGGATTGTGTGACGCCGAGATCATCACGCCGATATCAGCGCGCAGGGACCGTGTCAGCATGGATACGGCGGGCGTCGGGATGGGACCAAGGAGGAAGACGTCCATGCCCGATGCGGTAAAGCCCGCGACCATGGCGTTTTCCAGCATATATCCGGAAAGTCGGGTATCCTTGCCGATGACCACGCGGTGGCGATGGTCGCCACGGCGGAAGACCGCGCCAGCAGCGAGCCCGACCCGCATCGCCGTGTCCGGCGTCATATTCCCGGAATTCGATTTTCCGCGAATACCATCCGTTCCAAAATACTGGCGCGCCATTGCATCCCCCGACTGTAGAAGCTCATACCGACCGCCGCGTTATTGCACATAACGCGGAAATACGGCCTTCATAATCTGTTACAGTCCGTTTCAGACGAATGGCCGCAAATCGGCCATTACCTTATCGCCCAAGAATTGACGGTCCGTTACCTGACTATGGGGTCTGCGGCTCCATGCCGGCGTCGGGCTCGTCGTCTGATTTCTTCTTGCCCTCGGCCTTGCCCTCTTCCTGGCTTTTCGCGCCGGTCTTGGGAACGGTGGAGCCGCGTGACGGAGGCGTATCGTCGCCGAGATCGCGCGACGGCTTCTCACCGCGAATCAGCGCCTTGATCTCGTCACCGGACAAAGTCTCGTATTCGAGCAGGCCTTCCGCGAGCGTCTTGAAATCCTCGTTCTTGTCGGTGAGGATCTGTCGCGCCGTGCTGTAGGCGTCGTCGATCAGACGATGGATTTCCCTGTCGATTTTCTGCGCGGTGGCCTCGGAAACATTCTTCTGCTGCGCAACCGAATGACCGAGGAACACTTCCTGCTGGTTCTCGCCATAGGCCACCTGGCCAAGTTCGTCGGAGAAACCCCATTGCGTGACCATCGCCCGTGCAAGCTTGGTGGCCTGCTCGATATCGGAGGAGGCGCCGGAGGTGATGTTGTCTTTCCCGAAGGTGATTTCTTCAGCGACGCGACCGCCCATCATGATCGCCAGACGGGAGATCATATACTTGTAGCTCATCGAGTAGCGATCGCCTTCAGGCAACTGCATGACCATGCCGAGGGCGCGGCCGCGCGGAATGATCGTCGCCTTGTGCACCGGATCGGCGGATTCGACATTGAGCGCGACGATGGCGTGACCGGCCTCGTGATAGGCGGTCAGCTTCTTTTCTTCCTGGGTCATTGCGCTGGAGCGCCGCTCGGCGCCCATCATGACCTTGTCCTTTGCGTCCTCGAATTCGAGCATGGTCACGAGACGCTTGTTGCGCCGCGCCGCCATCAGGGCCGCTTCGTTGACCAGGTTCATAAGATCCGCGCCGGAGAAGCCCGGCGTGCCGCGCGCGATCACCTTCAGATCGACATTCGGCGCCAGCGGCACATTGCGCACATGGACCTTGAGGATGCGCTCGCGTCCGATGATGTCCGGATTCGGCACAACGACCTGACGGTCGAAACGGCCGGGCCGCAACAGCGCCGGGTCGAGCACGTCGGGACGGTTTGTCGCAGCAATCAGAATGATGCCTTCATTGGCCTCGAAGCCATCCATCTCGACCAGCAACTGGTTGAGGGTCTGCTCGCGCTCGTCATTGCCGCCGCCGAGGCCTGCGCCGCGATGTCTGCCAACGGCGTCGATTTCGTCGATGAAGATAATGCAGGGCGCATTCTTCTTGGCCTGTTCGAACATGTCGCGGACACGGCTCGCGCCCACGCCGACGAACATTTCCACGAAGTCGGAGCCGGAAATGGTGAAGAACGGAACAGCCGCCTCACCGGCCACCGACCGGGCAAGAAGGGTTTTACCCGTTCCGGGCGGTCCGACGAGCAGAACGCCACGCGGGATCCGGCCGCCTAGCCGCTGGAACTTCTGCGGGTCACGCAGGAATTCGACGATCTCTTCGAGATCTTCCTTGGCTTCGTCGACGCCGGCCACGTCGTCGAAAGTCACCCGTCCGTGCGACTCAGTGAGAAGCTTGGCCTTCGACTTGCCGAAGCCCATCGCTCCTCTGGAGCCGCCCTGCATCTGACGCATGAAGAAAATCCAGACACCGAGGATAAGCAGGATGGGCAGCCAGGACAGGAGAAGTCCGATGAAACTGTTGGATCCGTCGTTTTCAGGCGCTGCGCTGATGCTGACGCCCCTGTCCTCCAGACGCTGCACCAGACCGGTGTCCCCGGGAGAATAGGTTCTGAAGGAGCGATTGCCTTCGGCGTATTTGCCGGAAATCGTCTCGCCAACGATCTTGACGCTCCGGATGCGGCCATTATCCACATCCTGAAGGAAATCCGAATAGCTGATCTCGTCGGACGTGCCGCGCGCGCCGGGGCTGTTGAACATGTTGAACAGCGCTATGAGCAGCAGCGCTATGATCGCCCAGAGGGCAAAATTTCTGAAGTTAGGATTCATTCGGTTCCCCGGAACACCGGCAAGCCCGCTGCTTCCGGGCGCCTAGACGAAATTTACGTGCCTCTAACATAGGTTTCTCTTGTACCATTGCCAAGACCATCATCGGGCCAAGTGAGGCGACAGGTTAATAATATCCGGTAGTTGTTGACCTCATATACGCAACGGCGGCGCCGAATAATCGGGCGCGCCGAACAAATTCGCGCACGTTGTGGCAATTGTCATGTCAAATTCGGGCAAAAACAGGTCGAACGGAGCAAGTATTCGCGTGATATCGGCCGGTAGGCTTTCTCCGGCTGGGTCTCCAACGACGCTGCAGGCTGGAAGCGACCGGAGCGCCCGCGCGAGAAGGCCCTTGGGCAGCGCCGTGAAGTCGTGTTCCATCCCTATTTCATCGCCTTCAGCGCCCCGGGGCGCCACAATCACGGTCTTGCCAGTAGACGGATTTTCAATCTCGTAGCGCCCGTCCCAGATCCGACTTTCGCCCGGCTCGAGCCGGACTGTCGGCACGTTGCGATTTTCCCGATAGACCGAAAGCAGATCGCCATGCTTCTCTATGACGCAACGACCCGCCGTCATACGCCCCCCGGCGCCCGCCCGAGCAAATTGCGCGATGCGGTCCATCAGCTCTCTCCCGGGCAAATGCTGACGCCCGCCCATGATCGCGAGAAGAAACGCCAGGGCCTGCAGCCAGGCGCGCTCGTCCCGCGGCGGGATTTGCATGCGCGCAAGCGCCGGGTGCGGCGTCGAAACATCGACCTTGATCACACGGGCGATCTCACGCGCGTCCGTCATTCTGTCCGATGCGTTCTCTTCGATTTTCGCAATATCATCTTCGAACTGTTTCATGTCCTGCCGGATGCGCACACGTTCGAAACGCCTGTCCTCGTTGCTTGGATCATCGATCCAGCGCTTGCCGCTATTTTCCAGATAACGCCGCAGATCAGTCCGGCGCACGCCGAGCAGCGGGCGCAGAATCCAGAAATCACGCCGGTAGAGAACGCTTTGGGCCATGCCCGAGAGACCGCGGCCCGAATTTCTCTTTCCGCGCATTTGCACGGTTTCAACCTGGTCGTCGGCGTTATGAGCGGTCGCAACGCAATCAACGCCGCGCGCCATCGCGGTCTCGCGAACAAGCCTGTACCGCGCAAGCCTGGCCTCGTTCTGCAGGCCGGTCGCCGGTTTCAGGCCTTTCCACCTCGCAATGACATGATCGACATCGAGTTCGGCGCACCAGGCCGCGACCTGTCGGGCTTCCGCGTCCGATCCGGCGCGCAGGCCATGATCGACGGTAATTGCCAGCAGATAAGCAAGCAGGCCGCGATTGCGGGCCTCGACGAGAAGATTGAGAAGGGCGATGGAATCGCCGCCGCCTGATACTGCAATTGCAAGCGACCGATCCGGGCCCAGCCGGTTGACGAAGATGCGTACGGCTTCCTCTGGAGACATGGTCAGGTCTCCGGAGTGGAGCATCAGCAGCTCATGGCACCCTGTTCTATCGCCACTTTCTTTTTCAAGGCGTCCGAAGCCTTTGGATAGCGCAGCAGAACTTCCCGATAGGTTGCGCAGGCCGTATCGCGGTTATCGAGTGCGGCGAGCGACATGCCGAGTTTCAGCAGCATTTCCGGCGCCTTGGCGGATTGCGGAAACTGCTTGTGCGCGGTCAACAGGGTTCGCGCCGCGACATTGTATTGCCCCTGCGCATATTGCGATTCGCCCAGCCAGAAATAGGCGTCCGAGATCTTCGGAGAACCCGGATAATCCTGGATAAAGCGCTGAAAATCCTGCTCCGCAAGCGCATAGTCGCCGGAAAGGATGTTGCCATAGGCGGCGTTCCAGAGCTGCTCCCTGCCGGTTTCAGGCAGGGCCGCCGTCTGTGTCTGATCGGTGTTTGTCGGCGCGTCGAGTTCACCGCCCTGCAGCGTGTCCTGATCGAATGTCAGTTCGCCCAGCGTTCCTTCAACACGTTCCTGATCGGACGAGTCTGTCACGCTGTCCATCGCGGCGACATCCGTGCCGTCCTGGCGCGCAGGCGCGGCGTCTCCGCGGCGGCCGCCGCCTTCGAGTTCCTGGAAGCGGTATTCATTGTCTTCCTGCATCCGGCGCATTTGCTCCTGCATTTCCAGAAGCTGGAAACTCAACTCTTCGATGCGGCCGTTCAGCGCCCTGATCTGTTCTTCAAGCTGACCAACGCGGAAAGACATGTCGCCCGCCTGCGCCAGAATGACCGGCGCGGCCGCCGGGCTTTCCTCGCCGGAAACGCTGTCCTGCAGCGCCTTGAACAACGATCCGTAATTCGTCATCGGACTGGCGGCATTAGACTGCGCCGGAATCAACGCCAGGAACAACGCTGTTGCGGCGGCGATTCGAATATTCATGCCCATTTTTCCTTTCAAAATTCACGCCCAGGAAACGGCTGACCGACCGGAATGACCGGTCGGTCCGTTCTGTGTCTTCGACGGCCTCGTCGTCAAGACTAACCTGCCAGAGTGACCGGCGAAAGCCTTGAAAATGAAGCGACGCCTGTCAGGAGCCCGCGCCACCGACAACCGTAACGGCGCGGCGGTTCTGCGACCAGCAGGAAATATCGTCGCAGACGGCCACCGGCCGCTCCTTGCCGTAGGATATCGTCTTCATCCTGGAAGCCGCTACGCCTCGGGAGGCAAGATAGTTGCGGGTCGCCGCCGCGCGCCGGGCGCCGAGCGCCAGGTTGTACTCACGCGTGCCGCGTTCGTCGGCATGGCCTTCGATCGTCACGCTGACATTCGGATATTGCTGCAGCCACTGGGCCTGCTTGTTCAGCGTCGCCGCCGCATCGGGCCGAATTGCCGACGAGTCAGTGTTGAAGAAGATCCGGTCACCCACATTCAGCGTGAAATCCTGGCGCGAACCCGGCGCGGCGTTGCCGCCGAGTCCGAGTTCGCCCGGATTGTTGGGCATTGATCTCTTGGACGAACATCCGGCAATCGCCAGCGTCGCCACCAACGCCAGCGCGACCGGATTTCGCGCGATCCTAGTTAGGGTTGTCATAGTCTGTCTCCTCGAATTGACGACTTTTGTTCGTGATAACGTCCGGGCATTGCCTTGTGGCGCTCTTTCTTGATGTTTCCCTGTTCATTCCAGCAATGGCGACCAGGCCGGATCGGAACCGAAATTCGGCGTATCGATCCTCTGTTCATTGTAGCCTGTCAGATCAATGGAATAGAGCTGCGGTCCGCCGGCGCCGGCCGGCTGCCTGAAGAACATGATGACGCGGCCATTCGGCGCCCAGGTCGGTCCTTCATTGTGAAATCCGGTGGTCAGGATGCGTTCGCCGGAACCGTCCGGCCGCATCACACCGATGGAGAACTTGCCGCCGGACTGCTTGGTGAAGGCGATAAGGTCTCCGCGCGGCGACCAGACCGGGGTCGAATAGGACCCGTCCCCGAAAGAGATTCGTTTCTGGTCGCTGCCGTCGGCGTTCATGACATAGAGCTGCTGACGTCCGCCGCGATCGGATTCAAAGACGATCTGACGCCCCTCCGGCGAGTAGGAAGGCGAGGTGTCGATAGCGGTCGTATTCGTCAGCCTCGTGGTTGAACGGGAGCGAAGATCCATCGTGTAGATATTCGCGTTGCCGCCCTGCTCCAGGCTCATGATCACTTTCTGCCCGTCAGGAGAAAACCGCGGTGAGAACGTCATTCCGGGGAAATTGCCGACCAGTTCGCGCTGACCTGTCTCCAGTTGCAGCAGATAGACCCGCGGCTCGCCATTGGCGAAGGACATGTAGGTCACTTCCTGCCGATTGGGCGAAAAGCGCGGCGTCAGGACAAGGTCGTCGCCCTGGGTCAAAAACCTCAGATTGGCGCCGTCCTGATCCATGATGGCCAGTTGCTTGCGGCGATCGTTGCGGGGTCCGGATTCCGAAACGAACACGACGCGCGTGTCGAAATAACCGCGCTCGCCCGTCAGACGCTGGTAGATCGCATCCGCGATGATATGCGCGACGCGTCGCCAGTTCTCAGGCTGGGTGAAGAATTGCTGACCGATCAATTGCTGTGCGGCGAACGTGTCCCACAGGCGGAACTCCGTTTTGAGGCGCCCGTCCGCTTCGCGGGTGACGCGGCCCACGACGATCGCCTGGGCGTTGATCACCCTCCAGTCCTCGAAACGCGGCGCGACGTCAGGATTGGTGATCTTCTGGATAAAGGCGTTCGGATCGATTGGCGCAAACAGACCGGACCGGCGCAGGTCGGCGGATATGACCTCGGAGATCTGCCGACCGATATCGTCGTTCGAGATAAAATCGGTCACGGCGATCGGCAGTGGTTCGACGTTGCCCTTGTTGATGTCGATTTCGACCAGAGCCCTTGCCGGCATCATGGCGGCGAGCATGATCGTCAAGGCGCACAGAACAATCGCCGGACCGTTCCCCGCTCTCTGTTTCATTCTGCTCAAGCTTTCGTAAAACATCGGCTTCCGTTACTTTTCTAGAACATCTGACTGGGGTCGAAGTTCAAAACGACATTCGACCAGACCCCGTATTTTTCGATCGGCAGTTCATAGGGCTCGCAGCGCAGAACTGCGCGGCGCACGCTGTCGGACAGCGTTCTGCGCGCCGTATCGGTTCCACCCCGCGCGTCGACCTGCGGCTGACCATCGATGTAACCCGACTGGTTCAGGTTCATCCGCACCTGGATGCGCACGTCTTCCGCGCCGGACATTCCGGCGACGAGCTGCCAGCAGCTTTCAACCTTGCGCCTCAGGGCGTCGATCTCGCTGATGGAAAGCGTTTGCGCGACCTGCTGGGTGTCCGATCCGAGACTGGCCTGTTCACGGCTGCGCGCGGCGCCCCCGCCGGCGGTGTCCTGCCGGTTCAGCAACGCTTCGATCTTGTCGGCGTCGAAATCACTCTGCTGCCGTGCGGCGACCTCGGTTCGCTTGGGGGGCTCAGGCCGCGCCTTCGGCGTTGGTATCCTCTCGGGCAAAGCAGCTTCTTCCGGTTTTGGCTGCTCGACCGGCTCTTCCACGGGCCTTGGAGAGACTTCCTGCGGTTTGTCCGGCAGGGATGCGATCTCCGTCGCCGCCTGTGGCTTCGGCGCTTCCGCCGGTTTGATTTCGGCTTTGGGCTCGGGAACCGGCGCCGGTTCGCTGGCTGGCGCCGATGCCGTCTCGATCGCCTTCTCCACAGTCAAATCGGCCTTTTTCTCGGTGTCCGCAGATTTCAGGTCCACTGTGTTGTTTCCGATGGTCTGCGCATCCTCGACGGGCTCCGGGCGCACCGTAGGCGTGGGCGCAGCGATCTCGCGCTCCGGCTCATCCTTCACGCCGCGTTGGACCTGGGTAATGGACGATACAGGAATGATATCGACAGGAAGCGCCTCGACATCGGCCACGTCATGCGACTTCGGTGGCGACAGGACAATCAGCCCCCAACCGAGAAGCACCGCGTGCAATACCGTTGATATGAACAGGCCAATCTTCATTGACGGGGTTCACCCCTCCTGCTCCTGGAGCGTGACGAGACCGAGATTGCGATATCCGGCGGACGAGATGCGCGCCATGACCTTCATCACCGTTCCGTAATCCGCATTGCGGTCGCCGCGCACATAGATGCGCTCCTGATAGCCGGTGGTTGCAATCGCCTGGAGTTTGGCGACGATCTCGTCGAAGGGCACCTCGGTTTCCTGAAGGAATATCTGCCCCTGATCGTTCACCGAAATGGTGATCGGCTGGGTCTCGGAATTGAGCGCGCTCGCGTCGGTTTCCGGCAGGTCGATGGGAACCCCGACCGTCAACAACGGCGCCGCGACCATGAAGATGATCAAAAGAACGAGCATGACGTCGACGAATGGCGTCACGTTGATCTCGGCCATCGGTTTCATGCGCCGGCCGCGGCGTCCCGAAGCTCGGCCTCGTTTGGCGCCCATCATGCTTCCCGTGGCGATGGCCATGGTCGAAAACTCCTACTCCGCCGCCTGGCGGGACTGCATGCGTTCGTCGATCTGGCGGGACAGAATGCCCGAGAACTCGTCGGCGAACCCTTCCATGCGCGCCGTCAGCTTGCCGGCGTCAGTGGAAAATTTGTTGTAGGCGATAACCGCGGGGATAGCCGCGAGCAGGCCGATGGCGGTCGCCAGCAGCGCCTCCGCGATACCGGGAGCGACAACGGCGAGGTTCGTCGATTTCGAGCCCGCGATCGCCTGAAACGACGTCATAATTCCGACGACGGTTCCGAACAGGCCGATGAACGGCGCAGAAGCGCCGATCGACGCAAGGGAGCCAAGGCGGGCCTCAAGGCTCTCCGTTTCCCGGGCGAGCGCCACGTCCATCGCCTTGTCTATGCGCATTTGCAGGCCCATTGGAGAGCGAGCGCCGCGCTCGAAAGATTTTTTCCACTCCCGCATCGCCGAGACGAAAATCGTGCCCATGCCGGTCGTCGTGCGATCCTGCAAAGACTGATAGAGCTCTTCCAGAGACTGCCCCGACCAGAAAACCTGCTCGAAACGGTCATACTGGCGACGCGTGCGCCCATAACTAAAAGTTTTGTCGACAATGATCGCCCACGTCCAGATCGATGCTCCGATCAATCCGAGAATGACAATCTTGACGACAATACCCGCCTGCATGAACAGCGACCACAGAGTGATGTCACCTGTAGCAGCCAATCCTACCTGTTCCATTCAACTTACCTTCAAATTCGAGCGTCCGGACAATGCGCGCACCTTAAAAACCGGCGTCAAATCGCGCATATCCACGCAATATTCGGCAGATTGAAAAATCCGATATGTCCACTCACCCGCCAATTTGTGTCGCGACAAACTTTGGTCAAAGGAAGGCGCAACCGATCGCGCCATCCTCCGCCCGATCATTAAGACATATTTATGGTTAATGACAGGTTATGACAATAAAACCGGGCATTCGGGGCATTTTATCGCCGTTTGCGATTTCATACTGAAAACAGCGCGGAAAGGCCGTCCGGCAGCCGTCTGACCCGACCTTCTCCGTTGACCACGGCCACGGTGACGGCGGCTGTAAGAAGCAGCCTGTCCCCGATCCTGATCTCCTGGTCGAGTTCCAGCCGCGCCCCGGTAGCCCTGCGCGGACGGGTTCGGATTTCGACGATATCGTCCATCCGGGCAGCGGCAAGGAAATCGATCAGCATGCGCCGCACCACAAAGGCGGCGCTGCCTTCCTCGTCGCCCATGCGCATATCGCCCTGGGTAACGCCGAGGCAGCGCAGGTAGTCGGTCCGACCCCGCTCCAGGAAATGCAGATAGCGTGCATGATAGACCACGCCCGAAAAATCGGTGTCTTCATAATAGACACGCTGCATCAGCCGGTGACCGTCCTCGGTGATCGTTCCCGCAAGCGTGAGAGACAACGCAACCTCCTTATGCAAGCGCCTTGGCGCGACCCGACGGACCATATTTCCGCTGGAAGAGCAATGGCAAGTGCTTGATGCGACCGCCGAATTGTGGAAAGAGCCATTGCAATCCTGACACATTCCGGCGCTAACGCTTTTCGGAATCGAGGGATTTGCCGCGCGAACCGTACGGCGCTGGCCGCAGCGGCTCCGGATGCGGACCGATACCGGAGAGCTGACGGCGTGTCGTCGCCTTTCGGACAATGCATCGCACAGATGCGCAAACGGAGATGAATTGGATGAAAATTGCTGTTCTCGGTGGCGACGGATTCGTCGGCTGGCCCACATCGCTGCACCTGTCGCAACTTGGACACGACGTCCACATCATCGACAATCTGAGCCGGCGTTGGATTGACACGGAACTGGGCGTCCAGTCGCTGACGCCGATGGACTCCATTCAGGAACGGACCCGCATCTGGCACGAGGAAACCGGGCGACGCATTCGTTTCCACCTGATCGACATTGCGCGGGACTACGATGTGCTGAAGAACTGGCTGACGGAAAACCAGCCGGACGCCATCGTTCACTTCGCCGAACAGCGCGCTGCGCCCTATTCGATGAAATCGGACCGGCACAAGAACTACACGGTCAACAATAATGTCAACGCGACGCATAATTTGCTGAACGCGCTTGTCGAAACCGGTACGGACGCGCATCTCGTGCATCTCGGCACAATGGGCGTCTACGGCTACTCGACCGTCGGGGCAGCCATTCCCGAAGGCTATCTGCCGGTCGGCATCGAGACGATGGACGGCTCCACCGCAACACAGGAAATCCTGTATCCGGCCAATCCGGGATCCATCTATCACATGACCAAGTGCCTGGATCAGTTGCTCTTCCAATTCTATGCGAAGAACGACGGGCTGAGAATCACCGACCTCCACCAGGGCATCGTCTGGGGCACGCACACCGACCAGACGCGGCGCCACCCGCAACTCATCAACCGGTTCGACTATGACGGCGATTACGGAACGGTGCTGAACCGCTTCCTGATCCAGGCCGCCATCGGCTATCCGCTGACGGTGCACGGCACCGGTGGTCAGACACGCGCCTTCATCCATATTCAGGATTCCGTGCGCTGTGTCGAACTGGCGCTGAAGAGCGCGCCCGAGCGCGGCGACAAGGTCAAGATCTTCAACCAGATGACGGAAACGCACCGCGTGCGCGACCTCGCCGAAATCGTCGCGCGGATCGCCGACGCGAAGATCGCCTACCTCCC
This sequence comes from Rhizobiaceae bacterium MnEN-MB40S, assembly GCA_024343425.1. Taxonomy (GTDB): domain Bacteria; phylum Pseudomonadota; class Alphaproteobacteria; order Rhizobiales; family Rhizobiaceae; genus Flavimaribacter. The sequence goes on along the minus strand of BRLC01000016.1, from coordinate 214,961 downwards.
CAATCCGCGCAAGGAAGCGGCCGAGAACGATCTGGTCGTCAAGAACGACCAGTTCCTTCAGCTTGGCCTCAATCCGATCACCCTGGAAGAAGGTCTTCTGGAAGAAGTCGTCGATGTGGCCAAGAAATTCGCCTACCGCGTCGATCGCAGCCGTATTCCGGCCGCCTCCGCGTGGACGAAGGACATCAAACCGACGCTGAACACCGATCCGGAAGGCAAAGCCCTGAAATCGGCTTCCTGACGCAGGCATGACTGAAAATAGCCTTCGCGAGGACGCGCCGGCGGCACATCGATTCGCCTACGTGACGCTCGTCACTAACGCCGACTACGCCGGCGGCGCGCTCGCCCTCGTCAGATCAATACGGCTGACGGGAACGCAGGCCGACGTCGTCGTGCTGCATACCGGAGGCGTGTCGGCTGACGATCTGGCGCCGATTTCCGCGCTTGGCGCCCGTCTTGTCGCGGCGGATCTCCTGCCCACGTCCGATGCGTTCAATGAACGGCATGCGCGCGCGAAACTGCACGCCAATGCGCCCTTCACCAAGGGTCGAAAGCCCGGTTTCCACACCCCGCTCGACAATTTCGTCAAGCTGAGGCTGTGGCAAATGACGCAATATGAGCGCTGCGTCTTCATCGACGCCGACGCACTGGTCTTGCGCAACATCGACAGGCTGTTCGCCTATCCGGAATTCTCGGCGGCGCCGAACGTCTATGAGACGGTCGCCGATTTCCACCGGCTGAATTCCGGCGTCTTCGTGGCGCGTCCGTCTGACGAGACCTTCGCCGACATGATGGAGAAACTCGATTCGCCCGATGCCTTCTGGCGACGCACGGACCAGACCTTCCTCCAGGACTATTTCGGCGAATGGCACGGCCTGCCGGTCTTCTTTAACATGCTGCAATATGTCTGGTTCAACCTGCCCGAACTCTGGGACTGGAAATCGATCGGCGTCTTGCATTACCAGTACGAAAAGCCCTGGGAAAAGGACAATCCAAAGGCTGAACGCCTGGCGCCTCTGATCGAACTCTGGAAGGCTTACTATTCCGGAGAAAACATTCCCGATATCGCAAGCCTCGCCAACCCGGCCGGACAGGACTGATGCGTATCCTCGTAACGGGAGGAAACGGTCTCGTCGGGCGTTTCATCGTTCGCCGACTGGCTGCAAACGGCCACCATGTAACGATTGCAAGCCGGCGCGAACCCGATCCGGCGCTGTTTTCCGGTGCGGTCGATTTCCACCTTTTTGACCTCGATCCGGACGCTGATTACACATCAGTCGTGAACGGGTTCGATTGCCTCGTCCACGCAGCCTTTTCCCATGTGCCCGGCCGATACCGCGGCGGTGAGGGAGACGATGTCGAGGGCTTCAGAGCGCGCAATCTCGATGCGACCATAAAATTGTTCGAAACAGCGGCGGAAAGCGGCGTGAAGCGCGGCGTCTTTCTCTCGACACGGGCGGTCTATGGCAAGCATCCGACAGGCGCGAAGCTGTACGAAACAACATCCTGCAATCCGGACACCGAATACGGCTCCGTCAAGCGGGCCTGTGAGATACATCTTCAGACGCTTTCGCGAAATTCACCGCTTTGCGTCGCCAGTCTTCGCATTACCGGTGTCTATGGCCAGTCTCCGCCCGATCCTATGCACAAATGGGAAGATCTCTTCTCAGATTATCTCGCCGGAGAACCGATCGGCGCGCGCTGCGGAACCGAGGTGCACGGAGACGACGTGGCCAGCGCCGTCGCCCTTTTGCTCGAACAACCGGTCGAGACGGTATCCGGTGAAATCTTCAACGTGTCCGACATTCTGGTCGATCGCCATGACCTGCTCGAAATCGTCAGGCTGCAAACCGGATGCTCACATGCCTTGCCGGGGCGGTCGGATAGCCTGCCGAACAGTATGGATACGGAGAAATTGCGCGGCCTCGGCTGGCGTCCGGGTGGTCTGCTTCTTCTGAAGAAATCCGTCGCCAGCATGCTGACGCGGTGAACACGCGGGGTCCTATCGTTCAGGATCTTCCTGGAAGAGATTGATCTGCTGCTGCGCCAGATCGCGCGGGACGTCGAGACCAAGATGCCGCCAGGCATTGGCGGTCAGGATGCGCCCGCGGGGCGTGCGCTGAATCAGCCCCTGCTGGATCAGATAGGGCTCGATGATGTCCTCGATCGCGTCGCGCGGTTCCGACAGGCCAGCCGCGATGGTTTCGATCCCCACCGGCCCGCCGCCGAAATTGCCGGCGATCATCCCGAGATAGCGGATATCGAGCTGATCGAGACCCTTCTGGTCGACCGCAAGCCGGGTCAGGGCTTCGTCGGCGATCTCTTTCGTGACGGATTCCGCCTTGGCGACTTCCGCGAAATCGCGCACGCGCCGCAACAGGCGGCCCGCGATGCGCGGCGTGCCACGTGCGCGGCGGGCGATCTCAAGCGCGCCGTCATCGGTTATCGGCAACCCCATCATGCGCGAGCCGCGCTTGACGATATGCTCGAGCTCCGAGATCGTGTAGAAATTCAAACGCACCGGAATGCCGAACCTGTCTCTCAGCGGCGTCGTGAGCAAACCGAGCCGCGTGGTGGCGGCGACGAGCGTGAACCGGGCGAGTTCGATCTTGACGGACCGCGCGGCCGGCCCCTCGCCGATGATCAGGTCAAGCTGGAAATCCTCCATCGCCGGATAGAGGATTTCCTCCACGGCCGGATTCAATCTGTGGATCTCGTCGATGAAGAGCACGTCGCGGTCTTCGAGGTTCGTCAAAAGCGCCGCGAGATCACCCGCCTTGGCGATCACCGGTCCGGAAGTCGATCTGAAATTGACCCCCAGTTCACGCGCCATGATCTGGGCGAGCGTCGTCTTGCCAAGACCCGGAGGTCCAACGAAAAGCACGTGATCGAGCGCTTCCTCGCGGCCGCGCGCCGCCTCGATGAACACCTTGAGGTTGGAACGGGCGTCCGCCTGACCGACGAAATCGTCAAGCGTCTGCGGTCGTAGCGACGTTTCCACATCCTCGCCGCGACGTTCTCCGGACACGATCCTGTTCGGCTCACTCATGGCTTAGTCCACATGTCCCGTCACTGCGCCAACTCCCGCAGGCCAAGCCTGATAAGAGCGGCCGAATCCGCGTTTTCGCCGGCGTTCTTGAGCGCTGCTGCGACCGCCGAAGCCGCCTGGTCTCTCGAATAACCGAGATTGGCCAGCGCCGAAACCGCGTCGCTGACCGGACCGCTCGCCACGCCGTCGCCGATCTGCTGTTTCAGACCCATGGCGACTCCGGCTTCGCCTGAAAAGGCCGGCGCCTTGTTCTTCAACTCGCTGACGATGCGTTGCGCCACCTTGGGTCCGATGCCTGGCGCTCGCGCGACCATGGACTTGTCCTGCAGAGCGATCGCATTGGCGAGATCCGGCGCCGACAGAGTGGACAGCACGGCAAGCGCGACCTTTGCGCCGACGCCCTGCACGCTTTGCAGCAGCCGGAACCATTCCCGCTCGGTCGCCGAGGCGAAACCGTAAAGCTTGAGCTGGTCCTCGCGCACGAATGTCTCGATCTGCAGCGTCACGGCTTCGCCGACGGAACCGAGCCCGGCCAGCGTCTGCGACGAACAGAAGACGACGTAGCAAACGCCGTGAACGTCGACAAGAACGTGATCCTCGCCGATTTCCTCGATTGTTCCCTTGAGCTTTCCGATCATTTGTTTTCTTTCGTCAGCCGGCGGCGATCCGCATCTGTAAATCCGCGCTTTTCCTGTTGTGGGCGTGACAAATGGCGATGGCGAGCGCGTCAGCGGCGTCGTCGGTGTCGAACTCCGCGCGCGGCATCAAAACCCGCACCATCATGTGGATCTGCTTCTTGTCGCCATGTCCGACGCCGATCACCGACTTCTTGACCGCATTCGGGGCATATTCGGACACTTTGAGTCCTGCGAGCCCGGGCACAAGCAGCGCCACGCCCCGCGCCTGTCCAAGCTTGAGCGTGGCGGACGCGTCCTTGTTGACGAAAGTCGCCTCCACCGCCGCTTCATCGGGACGATAAGCATGGAGTACCTCTGTCAGCCCCTCGTGCAACTGGCACAGCCGCGACGCCAGATCCAGACTGCCGTCGGAACGCACCGTTCCGGAAGCCACGAACCGCAGCCCGTTGCCCAGACTCTCGACAACGCCCCAGCCGGTGCGTCTCAAGCCGGGATCAATTCCGATGATTCGACAGGTGTCCTGTTGCGCCATGACCTCTCTTCAAGCCAGTTCATTATTGTCAGCTATGGCACACAGATGCGAACAAAACAAAAACATTTCGTAAATACCAACAATAAAAACCCGGATCAGCGCGCCGACCCGGGTTCAAAACAGCACTGCGAACAATGGCAATTCAGGCAGTCGCGAGTTTCGACATCACATCGTCGGAAATGTCGAAATTGGCGTAGACGTTCTGCACGTCGTCATCGTCTTCAAGCGCGTCGATGAGCTTCAACAACGTTCCCGCCTTGTCCTCGTCTACTGCTGTTTCGGTTTGCGGCTTCCAGACGGGCTTGACCGATTCAGCTTCGCCAAGCGTCTCCTCCAGAGCCGTCGACACATCGCCGATATCCTCGAAGGCACAGCTGATGACGTGGCCGTCAGGGCCGGACTGCACATCGTCGGCGCCCGCCTCGATCGCCGCTTCCATGATGGCGTCCTCGTCGCCCGCCTCCGGCTTGTAGACGATTTCGCCCACGCGATCGAACATGAAAGCGACCGATCCGGTTTCGCCGAGCGTGCCGCCGTTCTTTGTGAAGCAGGCGCGCACATTGGAGGCCGAGCGGTTGCGATTGTCGGTCAGCACCTCGACGATGACGGCTATTCCGCCCGGGCCGTAGCCCTCGTAGCGGATTTCCTCGTAGTCTTCACTATCGCCGCCGGCGCCCTTGTTGATGGCGCGCTGGATATTGTCCTTGGGCATCGACTGGCCCTTGGCGTTCTGCACCGCCAGGCGCAGCCGCGGATTGCCCTCGATGTCCGCCCCGCCCATTTTGGCGGCGACGGTGATTTCCTTTGAAAGCTTGGAGAACAGCTTCGAGCGCTGGGCGTCCTGACGTCCCTTGCGATGCATGATGTTCTTGAATTTCGAATGGCCTGCCATGGCGCTCCGTCCAGAGTCTTATTGTGAAATTTGCCGCCTTATAGGCAAAGACGCAGATGCCGTCCAGAAGGACCCGCTGTCGCGCGTCACATTCCTTCGAGGCGCGCGCCGCCAGCATACTTCGGTCAAAAGAAAGTCGATGCCTATGGACTGCGGCGGATACTTACCTATTCTTCTTCCTACGGGATCGATCAGACGGGGCAGGGACCATGACGAATTTCATGCGAAGCTCAGGCCAGGCGCTGGCCGTCATTGCGATTTTTCTCTTTACGAGCGGGATGAGCACACAACCGCTGCAGATCCAGAGCAGCGTCGACGAAGCGCCGCGGGCGGTCTCAATCTGCCAGGCGATCGCCGGCCGGCAAACCCGCCCGCAGGCGCAGCCGGTCAATGGCGAGCCGGTGGAAAGAAACCATGTGCGTTTCACCTATGTAACGCACTCCACCTATTTCGTTGAGACCGCCGGAGGCGTCACCATAGCCACCGACTACAACGGCTATATCGGATTTCGCGATCCCCCGTCCGTCGTGACGATGAACAAGGCGCATTCGAGCCACTGGACCGCCAGCCCCGATCCCGCCATCGAATATGTGCTGACCGGATGGAACCCCGAGGGCGACGGGCCGATCAAACACAGTCTCGTGGTGGGCGACGCCTATGTCCGCAATGTCAGCACCGACATCAGATCGGTCTTTTCGGGCTTCGAGAAAGACGGCAACTCGATCTTCATCTTCGAAGTCGCAGGTCTCTGCATCGGCCATCTCGGTCACCTGCACCACGAACTTGACGACAGCCATATTGCCGCAATCGGCCGGCTCGACGTGGTTATGGTGCCCGTCGACGGCGGCCTGACCATCGGCCATGAAAGCATGAGTGAAATCGTCAAGCGACTCCGAGCCTCGGTCATTCTACCGATGCACCGTCGCGGCTCATCCATCGGCTCGTTTCTGAACCTGTTCGGCGCAGATTTCGCCCACGAGTTCCGCAATTCCGACAATCTGACGCTCAGTCTGCGCACCCTGCCCGACCAGCCAACGATCATCGTGCTGAACGGTGTATAATGTCAGCGCCGGTTTGACGCCGTCGCAGGCTTAGTCGAAAACCGGGAGCGCTTCCTGAAGCCGCGCGCCTATTCGCAACGGCGAAATCTTTTCGGCAAGGCCCGTGCGGTCCGATATTTCAACCGCCACGCCGCATACCGTCACCGGGCCGTCAGCAACCTCGAACCGGCCCTTCGGGATTTTGTTGACGAAGCGCTGCAGCGGTTCTTCCTTGTCCATTCCGATCGATGAATCATAATCCCCGCACATGCCCACGTCGCTCATATAGGCCGTGCCGCCATTGAGAATCTGGTAATCCGCCGTCGGGATATGCGTGTGCGTGCCAACGACAAGGCTCGCGCGTCCGTCCACAAAGTGACCGAAGCACTGCTTCTCGCTTGTCGCCTCGGCATGGAAATCGAACACCACCGCGTCCGCCTGTTCTCCCAGCGGACAGGCCGCCAGTTCGTCTTCGGCGGCCTGGAACGGATCATCGAGATCCGGGTGCATGAAAACCCGGCCCATTATGTTGGAAACCAGCACCCGCGCGCCGTTTTTCGCCACGTAGAGGCCGGAGCCGCGACCCGGCGTGCCTGACGGAAAATTGGCCGGCCGCAGAAAACGATCATGATTGTCGCAGAAGATGAGGGCTTCGCGCTGATCCCAGACATGATTGCCTGTGGTCACCACATCGGCGCCGGCCTCGATCGTCCTTAAATAGATTTCTTCGGTAATGCCGAATCCGCCGGCGGCGTTTTCTCCGTTCACCACGACGAAATCGAAGCTGTATTCCTCGATCAGCGTCGGCAATTTTTTCCAGACCGCGTTACGTCCGTTGCGGCCGACCATATCCCCCAGAAAAAGCAAACGCATTCAAAAACACCTGTATTCAGTCTTGGACGGAAAAACGACGCATCCCGCTTTCCGTTAATATGGCCGGCAGCGGAATATCATGATCCTCCGCGGGAACGGTTTCGACCTCCTGGACGTCCAGCGCGACGCCGATGAGCCGTGGCATCTTACCCCTGTCGCGCAGTCTGGCAATGGCCCTGTCATAGTGTCCCGCGCCATAGCCTATACGGTGTCCGGTCGAATCGAACGCGGCCAGCGGCGCCAGTATCAGATCCGGATCAAGAACGTCCGCCTCTTCGCCAGGGCCCGCCGTGCCGAAACCGGTGTCGACCATCGGCGCGCCGCGCACAAGTTCGCGGAAGAGGATGGTCGTGCGGTCGAGCACGACCGGCAGGCACAGACGGGCGCCCTTTTCCATCAACCGGAACATCAGCGGACGAACATCGACTTCCGAGCGGATCGGCCAGAAACCGGACACGATCTCGCCAGGGCGTATGTCAATCGAACCCGCGCCGATTTCAGCAATTGCGAGGCTGGCCTCGATCCGCGCCTCGGGATCCGTTGCGTCGCGCGACAACAAAGCCGAATTGCGAATCTCGGCCTTGGTTAATGAACGCGTCATGGAGAAGATCCGGGGCAGGCGGTGGAGAAGAAGACGAGGCGATCCACGACGACCGATGGACGTTTTACGATCCCGGGAACCTACAAAGTAGGTGGGCGCCGTGTGAAAAAACCCACGGGTCTAAACAGGGACAGCTCCCTTAGGATCGATTAAGGCCCCGGGGATTGTGTGTCCTGTCGGGAAGCGCAGATCGCAAACCGAATATAGTCTTTGCAACAGTCGAATGGAAGCGTCCGAAGGACCGAATTTTGTCGCAGTCGCGTCAGGCCTGCTCAAGCTTTATGGCAATGCGCTCGACCTGCTCTGTAACGTCGTCGACCGCCGCGACCAGCGCGGATTCGGCCTTGTCCGCCTGGGTGAGCGCCGCATCACGCATTTTTTTCAGGCTGCCCATCTCGCTTTCCAGACCGTCCAGCTTGCGTTGAGCCTCTGAAAGCTCGTCCATGACCAGAATGCCGGCCATGACCGTTATCCGAAGATCGCCGATTTCGCCGAACTGACCCTTGAGGTGGCTGACATAACGGTCGAACCGATTCGCGAGCTCGCTCAGATGGTCTTCCTGGCCGGCTTCGCAGGCCATTCTGTAGGCCTTGCCGTCGATATTTACAGTCACTTCAGCCATGAGTCCTACCGATCGATGACGGCGCGAATGGTTTCCATTGCCGCGACAAGGCGACGCGACACCTCGCGATTTGCTTCCTGAAGCCGGGTCGCGCGATCTTCGGAATGATCAAGTTCCTGGGCCAGCCGCGATCGGTCCGCGTTGAGGCGCTGGACCTCCTCATCCGCGTCAGCCGCGTCGCGGCTCTTTTCGACATGCCCGTCCACCGCGTTTTCAAGACGCGTGAGGACCCTGGTCAATTCATCGAGTGCGGTTTTTGCTGTTTTCGCGCCCGGCATAACATGTTGCCCTGTGCTGGCAAGCACCCGAATCACCATGTTATCGGGCACTTACCGGATGGAGATTAAGCAATGTCGCAAGCAACCGTCAACGTTCTTGCAATGCTGGTGCACATGATTTTGATTTGAACCCTGACGTGAAGACAGTTCGCGACTTCGTCACAACGCGACGCTTTTTGCAGGATTCCGTCCTTCGCGGCGCGTGCGCCAACCCCGCGCCGCAAGGGTTTCAGCGTCGGGGATTATGTGGTCGGCCTTTGTTGACTCCTTGTTTGCACCTGCTATGTGTCACCTGCTTTACGGGCTGTGGGGGTTCAGAATTTCGATCACGCAAAACAGCGAATTCTGATCGCCGACCGTTCCGATCCCGAGCCTGCCTGAAACGACTGTAAAAGCCGAGTTGTCATGATCCCACGCGAAAAACACGACCGGATGGCCAATGCGATCCGTTTTCTGTCGATGGACGCCGTCGAAAACGCGAAGTCCGGTCACCCCGGGCTGCCAATGGGCGCAGCCGACATAGCCACGGTCCTGTTTACGCGTTTCATGAAATTTGATCCGAAAGTGCCCAATTGGCCGGATCGCGACCGGTTCGTCCTGTCCGCCGGACACGGATCGATGCTTCTCTACTCTCTGCTTTATTTGCTGGGATACGAGGACATCAACCTGGAGGAAATCAAGAATTTCCGTCAGCTTGGATCGAATACGGCGGGTCATCCGGAATATGGCCATGCCGCCGGCATCGAAACGACCACCGGCCCGCTCGGCCAGGGTCTGGCGAACGCCGTGGGCATGGCGATCGCCGAACGCAAGCTCAACGACGAATTCGGCGACGGTCTGGTCGACCACCATACGTATGTGCTCGCCGGCGACGGTTGCCTCATGGAAGGCATCAGCCACGAAGCGATTTCGCTTGCGGGCCATCTCAAGCTTAACAAGCTGATCGTCTTCTGGGACGATAACGGCATTTCCATCGACGGTCCCGTCAACCTTACCGACTCCACCGATCAGATCGCCCGCTTCGAAGCCGCCAATTGGAACACCATTTCCATTGACGGGCACGATACGGACGCCATAGCCGACGCGATCGAGAGCGCGCGCAATTCGGACAAACCGACGATGATCGCCTGCAAGACGGTGATTGGCTTCGGCGCGCCGACCAAGGCCGGTACGGCGAAGGCGCATGGATCGCCGCTCGGCGAGAAGGAGATTGCGGAAACGCGCAAAGCGCTCGGCTGGTCGGAAGCGCCCTTCGAGATTCCTTCCGACATCGTCGACATGTGGCGGCTCGCAGGATTGCGCTCCACCAAGGAGCGCAAGGCGTGGCAAGAGCGGCTCGCAGCCAAGGATTCCGAGGCCCGGACAATTTTCGAACGCCGCATGAGCGGCGGTCTGCCCGGCGGCTTCGAGTCCGCCATCGACGCATACAAGAAGAAGCTCGCCCGCGAACAACCGTCCATGGCGACCCGCAAATCGTCGGAAGCAGCGCTCGGCGTGATCAACGCGGCTATTCCGGAAACCATTGGCGGATCCGCAGACCTGACCGGGTCCAACAACACCAAGACCGAGAATATGGGCGTCATCACGCCTGATGATTTCTCCGGCCGCTATCTGCACTACGGCGTGCGCGAACACGGCATGGCCGCAGCCATGAACGGCATTAGCCTGCATGGCGGCCTGATTCCCTATGGCGGTGGCTTCCTGATTTTCTCGGATTATTGCCGCCCCTCGATCCGTCTCGCCGCGCTTATGGGCATCCGGGTCATACACGTCCTGACCCATGACTCCATCGGTTTGGGAGAAGACGGACCGACCCACCAGCCGGTCGAACATATGGCGTCGCTGCGCGCCATTCCCAATCTTCTGACCTTCCGTCCCGCCGATGCGACGGAAGTGCTGGAATGCTGGCAACTGGCGCTGGAATCCGAACATCGCCCTTCGGCGCTTGCGCTGACGCGGCAGGATCTTCCCTCCATTCGTCCGGAGTATGAAGAAGAAAACATGTGCGCCTTCGGCGCCTATGACCTCGCGCCGGCGAGCGACGCCGACATCACGATCTTCGCCTCCGGCTCGGAAGTCGAGATCGCGCTGGATGTGCGCACAAAACTTGAAGCGGCCGGTCATGTCGCCCGTGTCGTTTCCGTCCCGAGCTTCGAGCTTTTCGAAGAACAGTCGGAAGAATACAAGGAAGCCATCATCGGCGATTCCCCGATCAAGGTGGCGATCGAAGCCGGAATCCGGCAGGGCTGGGATCGTTTCATCGGAAATGACGGCCTGTTCGTCGGCATGCACGGTTTCGGCGCATCGGCGCCTTACAAGGATCTGTACAGTCATTTCGGAATCACCGCCCAGGACGCGTTCGAAACCATCCTGTCGACGCTGGAAAGCCTGGCTGGCCAGGAAGACTGAATAAAAAGTTGTCAACACCCCTTGAGTGACAAGGGCATATTTCGGGAGACCCATTGATGACCGTCAAAGTCGCAATCAACGGATTTGGCCGCATCGGCCGCAACGTGCTGCGCGCCATAATCGAATCAGGCCGGACTGATATCGAAGTGATAGCCATCAACGACCTCGGACCGGTTGAAACGAACGCGCACTTGCTGAGATATGACAGCGTTCACGGCCGCTTTCCGGCGGAAGTAACGGTTGACGGGGAAACCATCGACGTCGGCAAGGGCCCGATCAAGGTGACAGCGATCCGCGACCCCAAGGAATTGCCGTGGGGCGATGTGGACGTCGCTCTTGAATGCACCGGCATCTTCACCTCGCGGGAAAAGGCGGCGCTGCACCTCGAAAACGGATCAAGCCGCGTTCTCGTCTCGGCTCCGGCCTCCGGCGCAGACAAGACCATCGTCTACGGCGTCAACACCGATGCGCTGACTGCCGACGACCTCGTTGTATCGAATGCATCCTGCACGACGAACTGCCTTGCGCCGGTCGCCTACACGCTGAACAAGGCCATCGGCATCGACAAGGGCTTCATGACGACCATCCACTCCTACACGGGCGACCAGCCGACGCTCGATACGATGCACAAGGATCTGTATCGCGCGCGCGCCGCAGCCATGTCGATGATCCCTACATCGACCGGCGCGGCAAAGGCCGTCGGCCTCGTGTTGCCGGAACTCAACGGCAAGCTCGACGGCGTCGCCATCCGCGTTCCGACCCCGAACGTGTCGGTTGTCGATTTCAATTTCATCGCCTCCCGCGAAACCAGCGTTGAGGAAGTCAACGACGCCATCCGGACCGCCGCCAACGGTGAACTCAAGGGCATCCTCGCCTTCACGGAAGAGCCGCTCGTTTCGATCGACATGAACCACAATCCGCATTCGTCGATTTTCCACATGGACCAGACCAAGGTCATGGACGGAACCTTTGTTCGCATCCTGTCCTGGTACGACAACGAGTGGGGCTTCTCGAACCGCATGTCGGACACGGCCGTCGCCATGGGCAAGCTCATCTGAACTTCGCAGGAAGAACAGTGACATGACCGCATTCAAGACCCTTGACGATCTGGAAGATATCGCCGGCAAGCGGGTTCTCGTCCGTGTGGATTTGAACGTGCCGGTCAAGGACGGGAGGGTGACGGACACGACGCGCATCGAACGCGTGGCGCCGACCATCCTTGAACTGACGTCGAAGAACGCCAAGGTCATCCTGCTTGCACATTTCGGACGCCCCAAGGGCAAGCCCGAGACGACGATGTCGCTCGGTCCGATCGCAGACAAGGTGGAAGAGGTGCTCGACCAGCGGGTGCATTTCGCGCCCGACTGCATCGGCGAGCCCGTGGCCAAGGCAATGTCACACATGAACAATGGCGACATATTGCTTCTGGAGAATGTGCGTTTCCACGCCGGCGAGGAGGCCAACGACCCGGAATTCGCCCGCGCTCTGGCCGCAGAGGGCGACATCTACGTCAACGACGCCTTTTCAGCGGCGCATCGCGCGCATGCCTCGACGGAAGGCCTGGCGCATCTGCTTCCCGCCTATGCCGGACGGACGATGCAGGCCGAACTCGAAGCCCTGGAACAGGGTCTGGGCGACCCGGATCGCCCGGTCGTCGCCATCGTCGGCGGCGCCAAGGTCTCCACGAAGCTCGATCTGCTCATGAACCTTGTCCACAAGGTCGATGCGCTCGTGATCGGCGGCGGCATGGCCAACACCTTCCTCGCTGCGCGCGGTACGGATGTCGGAAAATCGCTCTGCGAACATGATCTGGCGGACACCGCAAAGCAGATCATGATTGAAGCGGCCGGCGCCGGCTGCGCAATCGTGCTGCCGGTGGATGCAATCGTCGCGCGCGAGTTCAAGGCGCACGCCGAAACGCAACAGGTCAAGGTTGACGCAATTCCAGCCGATTCGATGATCCTGGACGTCGGTCCGGACTCGATCGCAGCGATCATCGAGTGGATCGGCAAGGCGAAAACCCTCGTATGGAATGGCCCGCTCGGCGCATTCGAAATTCCGCCTTTCGATACCGCAACGGTCACGGTCGCAAAATTCGCCGGCGGACAGACGGAACAGGGTCTCCTGATTTCTGTCGCCGGCGGAGGCGACACGGTCGCGGCGCTGAACATGGCTGACGTCGCCGATGACTTCACCTATGTCTCGACGGCGGGCGGCGCGTTTCTGGAATGGATGGAGGGCAAGCCGCTGCCCGGCGTGGAAGCGCTGATGGGCTGACTCCCCGAGGATCGTCATTGTCCACAACCACACACCAGACATCCATTTCAAACGATTAATAGTTTTTTTAATCGTTTCAGGCTTTTAACCGCCATTTACAAGCCCGACAGTTCTGCTATCGGCATCCCCCGACACTATTGATGCGCTGGCTCTTTCGGGTCGGCGACGCAGGGCAAGGGAGAAAAAAACCGATGACCGAACGTCTGGAAGACATTGCCGCCGCCATGGTCGCGCCCGGCAAGGGCATACTCGCAGCGGACGAGTCCAGTGGAACGATAAAGAAGCGTTTCGACACGATCGGCGTGGAATCCACCGAGGACAATCGCCGCGACTATCGCGAAATGCTGTTCCGTGCGGACGACGCCATGCAGAATTGCATCTCCGGCGTGATCCTGTTCGACGAGACGCTCCGGCAGAAAGCCGTCGACGGCACGCCGCTGGTTCAGATCATCAGCGACGCCGGCGCGGTTCCCGGCATCAAGGTCGACGCAGGCGCCAAGCCGCTCGCCGGATTTGACGACGAGACCGTGACGGAAGGCCTGGACGGCCTGCGCGACAGGCTGAACGAATATTACGGTCTGGGCGCGCGCTTCGCCAAGTGGCGCGGCGTCATTTCAATCTCCGACGACCTGCCGACCGGTTATGCCGTGGAAGCCAACGCCCATGCGCTGGCGCGTTACGCGGCGCTTTGCCAGGAAGCCGGCATCGTGCCGATCGTCGAACCGGAAGTGCTGATGGACGGCAAGCCGGGCGATCACTCGATCGACCGCTGCTACGAGGTGACGGAGGCCGTTCTGCGCAGCGTCTTCAATGCGCTCTATGACGCCGATGTGCTGCTCGAGGGGATGGTGTTGAAACCCAACATGGTCATCGACGGCAAGGCCAAGCGGACCGCGAGCGTTGAGGAAGTCGCCGAAAAAACGCTTCGCTGCCTGAAATCGACGGTCCCCGCGGCCGTTCCCGGCATCGCCTTCCTGTCCGGCGGACAGTCGGATGAAGAAGCGACGGCGCATCTTTCAGCCATGAACGCGATGGGCGACCTGCCTTGGGCGCTGACGTTCTCCTATGGCCGCGCGCTGCAGGCCGCCGCACTTCAGGCCTGGTCCGGCAAGACGGAAAACGTCGCAGCCGCGCAGAGGGCCTTCAGCCACCGCGCGCGGATGAACGGGCTCGCCGCGCTGGGCGACTGGAAGGCCGACCTGGAAAAAGCCGCCTGATACAAAAGACGCGACAGGCGGGCGCACAAGCGCCGGCCTGCGCCTTGACAGGCGTGGTCGCGAACGGTGAAATCCTGCGAAACCCGCCGGACCATTCACCCATGCTGAACACCCGAACGAAACTCTTCTACGGCCTCGCAAGCTGGTTGCTGATGCCGGTCGCACTCTACTATGGCCTTCAGGTCAGGGCGCGCACGCCGCGCCAGGCGCCGCCCTCCGGCCCGCAAAGCGGCGTCGCAGGCGTCGCCGGGAAAGAGGCGTACCACCTCCTCGTCATCGGCGATTCGTCGGCCTGCGGCGTGGGCGTGGAAGATGTCGCAGATTCGCTGGCGCCCCAGATCGCCGGCTTCATCAATAGCAAATCGAACGCTTCGGCGTCCTGGCGCATATCCGGATCGAATTCAGCCACGAGCGGACAGATCCGCGACCATGTTACGCCCAATCTGGAGCGCAGGCCCTACACCCATATCGTGTTGTCTCTCGGCACCAACGACATGAAGAACTTCCATTCTGTCGGCCGCTTCAAGAAGGCGTTTGGCGGGCTGCTTTATGCGCTCCACGCAAAGTGGCCGGACGCGACGCTCATCTGGTCGCCGCTGATCGACATGAAGACCGTCCCCGGATTTCCGGCCCCCCTCTCCGCGATCCTGCAAATGCGCCGGGAACTCATCAACGATATGGGCGCGAAGCTTTGCAACGAGCGCTACGCCACGGTCGCGCCGTTTCTCGAATCGTCCAATCCGCTCGGCTATTCCATGGACGGCTTTCACGCCAGCGCCGCAGGCTACGGCTACTGGGCGGAACTGCTCGCCGACACGATCCTTGCGCTTCCCGAGCCGGCTGGTCATTCCACCTGAAGAACGATCGCCAGGCTCATCACCACGAAGGCGATGACGGCGATCTTCCAGAAGTCTCCGCGCTTCTTGAGGCCTGGCAGACCGAGCGGCTTGATGATGTGGGCCGCCATCGCCAGCAGCAGGAACAGGGCGAGTATCTTGGTCACGGGCGCCTAACCGTCCAGGTCGAGCACGATCTTGCCGATGTGCTGCCCCTCCTCCATGCGGGCATGGGCGGCGGAGGCCCGTTCGAACGGGAAGATCGTGTCCATGACCGGCGCGACCTGGCGTTTCTCCAGCAGCGGCCAGACCTTTTCGTGCAGTTCACGCGCAATCTGCGCCTTGAACTCGATGCTGCGCGGCCTGAGCGTCGAGCCGGTATGCACCAGCCGCTTGACCATGAGCTTGAAAAAATTGACCTCGGCCTTCGGTCCGCCAAGGAAGGCGATCTGCACGATGCGCCCCTCTTCGGCCGCGGCATCGAAGTTTCGTTCGATATAGCTGCCGCCAACCATGTCGAGGATCAGGTTGGCGCCGACGCCGTTCGTGGCGTCCTTGACGGCTGCGACGAAATCCCCGTCCCGGTAATTGATCGCGCGATCGGCGCCCAGATCGAGACAGGCCTGGCATTTTTCTTCCGAGCCCGCCGTGGCGAGCACGGTCGCTCCGAAGGCCTTGGCGAGCTGAATGGCCGTCGTGCCGATGCCAGACGTTCCGCCATGGACCAGAAACACCTCGCCTTCCCGCAGGCCGCCGCGCTGAAAGACATTGTGCCAGACGGTGAAATAGGTTTCGGGTATGGCTCCCGCCTCGTTGAAGCTGAAGCCCGCCGGCGCCGGCAGCGCATTGCTGGCGTGAACCGTGCAGAACTCCGCATAACCACCGCCTGGAACCAGTCCGCACACGGCGTCGCCGACCTTGAAGCCTTCTGCGCCGGGCCCGAGCGCTTCGACCACGCCGGCGATTTCAAGTCCCGGCACATCGGACGCGCCCGGCGGCGGCGCGTAGCCGCCCATGCGCTGCAGGCAATCCGGACGATTGACGCCCGCCGCCTTGACGCGGATCAGCAGTTCCCCTTCCCGCGGCTCCGGCGCATCCCTCGTCGCCACTTCCAGCACCTCCGGACCGCCCGGCTCCCGAATCTCTATCACCCGCATCGCTTCACCTCGGTTACTCTCGTTGAACTCACCCGTCTTATGCCATTATCATGGCCAGTCCGCCATGCCGGCGGACAAACCTCTTTTGCCCTGACGCCGCCGGAGGAGAAACGGGATGTCGATATTTGACGAAGAGCCTCGGAAGAAGCCCACTTTCCATGAGGTCGGAAGCGACCTTTCGATGCTGTCAGTGGATGAACTCGAGCAGCGGATCAATTTGCTGAAGGCCGAGATCGAGCGTCTGGAGAAGGAGAAGGAATCGAAGCAAAGCAGCCGGGATGCGGCCGACTCCATCTTCAGATGAACGCTTTTGAGAGGAAACAACAAAAAACTTTTAATAAATTCCCGACCGTTAACCGGTCATTAAGCTTTACAGGTGTTTACTGGCTGCATCCAGAGACTCTGGATTTCGGACCGAGTGACAAGTGGTCATTCTGTTTGATGCCTCCCTGTTAAACTTCTGAGAGCCGCCTTGCGGCTCTTTTTTTGTGTCCTCGGGTAGGTGGCATTTGGCGAAAGCCGTTAACCTTTCTTTAATTATGTTCTTGCCCAAAAGCGTCACTATCTGCATTTTGGCTCACAAACCATGTGCACAACCGATCGGGCCCACTTTGATGTGACGTCGGAGGCAATTATAACAATGATGCCGCGGAGATTGGGACAACGCCGGCGCAATCCATACTGAATGAAATAAATGGCTGAATCCAAAGAAAACACGATACGAATTGCCGATCGTTTTACCTCTTCGGCATCCTTCAGTCTTCTGTATTCCGAAGGCATGCAGCTGGTGGAAGAAACCGCCGCCTATCTCGACGGTCCGGGACGGCAGGAATCCAAGGCGCTGCCGCGTCTTGCGTCTGTTCTCTACGCCGCCGAGTCGATGCGCCTGACCACGCGCCTCATGCAGCTCGCCTCATGGCTTCTGCTGCAAAGAGCCGTCAACACCGGGGAGATGACCCGGGAGCAGGTCATTGCGGAAAAGTCCAAGGTGCGTCTCGACAGTTTTGCCTGCGACCCCTCGGCGCCGGGCTGGACCGAACTGCCGCTCGAGTTCCGCGTGCTCGTCGAACGATCGCTTCGCGTCCAGTCGCGCGTCGCCCTGCTCGACAGCGAGATCTACCATCGCGACGAACAGAAGGCGGCGCTCGTCAATCCGGATCGCGAAAACGCCGTCAAGGCCCAGCAGACATTGTTGAGCACAGCGTTCGGAACCGGCTGATCCGGTTTTCTTCCATGAAAAAACCCGCCTTGCGGCGGGTTTCAAAAGTCCTGCAAGTTCAGTCGAACGTCGCTTAGAGGCCGAGGCCTTCAAACCGCTTCTTGAACTTGGAGACGCGTCCGCCGCGGTCGAGCAGCTGCTGCTGGCCGCCGGTCCAGGCCGGGTGCGCTTTGGAGTCGATGTCGAGCGTCATGGTGTCGCCTTCGGAACCCCAGGTCGACCGGGTCATGTATTCCGTTCCGTCGGTCATGACGACCTTGATCATGTGATAATCGGGATGGATATCAGCCTTCATTGCAATGTCCTGCCAGTTCGGGATCGGTCGGAGCCGGAACCATCCGCCTTGCGTCGGTTCGGGGTGCGGCAATCCGGCCCATTTAACAAACAAAGCCGCATACCGGGACGGTCACGGCTTTCCAATTCGATGGCGAGCCTATACATGATGGCCCGGAACGTGACAAGTGGCCGGACGCAATTTTGCAACCCGGCGTCAACACAGGGAATGAAATGGCCGAAAACGGCAAGCGACAAAAAGGCAGCCCGTCCTCTCTGCGCCCTCTGACCTATCTTTACCCCTATCTGCTCAACTATCGCGGCCTCGTCGTCTCGGCGCTGGTTTCGCTGGTTCTTGCGGCTGTCGCGACGCTCGCCCTGCCGCTGGCGGTTCGCCGCATGATCGACAAGGGCTTTTCCGGGTCGAACGCCGGCTTCATCGACAATTACTTCTCGATGCTGCTGGTGATCGCCGCGCTGCTCGCGCTGGCCAGCGCTCTCAGGTATTTTTTCGTTATCACCATAGGGGAACGCGTCGTGGCGGATCTGCGCCGGGACGTGTTTGCCCATATCACCCGCCTGTCGGCGTCGTTTTTCGATCTCAACCAGTCCGGCGAAATCATCTCGCGACTGAGCGCCGACACGACGCAGATCAAATCCGCCGTCGGCGCCACGGCCTCGCTGGCCCTGCGCAACACCATTCTATGCCTCGGCGCGACGATCATGATGGTGGTGACGAGCCCAAAACTCTCCGGCCTCGTGCTGCTTGCGATTCCGCTGATCGTGCTGCCGCTGGTCGGGTTCGGCCGCTCCGTCCGCAGGCGTTCGCGCGAAGCCCAGGACACGCTCGCAGAGGCCACGGCCTTCGCCAGCGAAGCGGTTGGAGCGACGCGCACATTGCAGTCTTTCAACAGCGAGCCGATGGCGATCCGGCGCTACGCCGACGCCGTCGACAACGCCTTTCTGGCGGCCCGCGCCGCCACCCGTTCGCGGGCCTTCCTGACCGGCGTCGCCATCCTGATGGTCTTCGCCAGCGTCATCGGCATCCTTTGGTACGGCGCGCAGAACGTGCTCGAAGGCACGATGTCGGCCGGAACGCTCGGCCAGTTCCTGCTTTACTCCGTGGTGGCGGCGACCAGCCTCGGCACGCTGTCGGAGATCTGGGGCGAGCTTTCGCAGGCCGCCGGCGCGGCCGAGCGGCTGACCGAACTGCTGGAGGAAAAACCGGCCATCGAAGCGCCGGAAAACCCGGTCGCAATGCCCGAGCCGCCGCTCGGGTCGATCGACTTCGAACAGGTGCGTTTCGCCTATCCCGCCCGCCCCGGACACCCGATCCTGGACCGGCTCTCCTTTTCCGTGAAGCCGGGCGAGACGGTGGCGATCGTCGGACCGTCCGGCGCCGGCAAGAGCACGCTCTTCGCTCTCATCAATCGCTTC
This sequence comes from Rhizobiaceae bacterium MnEN-MB40S, assembly GCA_024343425.1. Lineage (GTDB taxonomy): Bacteria > Pseudomonadota > Alphaproteobacteria > Rhizobiales > Rhizobiaceae > Flavimaribacter. The sequence continues at coordinate 195,611 of BRLC01000016.1, read as the reverse complement.
TACGACCCGGACGGCGGGACCGTGCGCGTCGACGGCGTGGACGTGCGCGAGGTCAATCCGTCGGATCTGCGCGCGCGGCTTTCCAGCGTGCCGCAGGACGTGACGATCTTCGCCGGCACCGTGCGCGAGAACATCGCCTTCGGACGACCCGACGCATCGGAAGCTGAAATCGTCGCCGCCGCGAAAGCGGCCCTGGTGGACGATTTCATCCGCAATCTCGAATCCGGCTACGACACGATGGTCGGCGAGCGCGGCGTGACCTTGTCAGGCGGCCAGCGCCAGCGCGTCGCCATTGCCCGCGCCATACTGAAGGACGCCCCGATCCTGCTCCTGGACGAGGCGACCTCCGCGCTGGACGCGGAAAGCGAGACCCTGGTGCAGAAGGCGCTGACCTCGCTGATGCAGGACCGCACCACGCTCGTCATCGCCCACCGGTTGGCGACCATCCTGAAGGCCGACAGAATTCTCGTCGTCGACGGAGGCGAGATCGTCGAGGAAGGCGCGCACAGCACGCTCGTGCGGAAAAACGGCATCTATGCGCGTCTCGCCCGGCTGCAGTTCGACCACGACAGTGAGGCGCTGAGCGCCGCCGCCGGGGAATGACGCCCGAAAGCGTGGCGCCATTCGCCTTGATCCTATAATTTACTTTTAAATTCAATAACTTAATTGTTATAGGATTGCATCTGGCTTTGTTTCGGGATTTTGGTTCTTCCGAAACCGGATCTGGCTTTGTTTCGGGAATTGCCGTTTTCGGCGTTCAATCTGGCTTTGTTTCGGGAATCCGCGTTTTTCAACTCAAGGCACGGAAAGCAGGACACCGACCGACGCGCTCTTTCGGCGCGCGGACTATACCACAAAACGCTCCGAAAATCTTCTCAAATGTTCTCTTTTTGTTTCGACGGCGCGCAGCCGCTACGCTTTCGCCGCAGCCCGGCCGGCGGTCCTTCCTGAAAAGAGGCAGCCGCCGAGGAAGGTGCCTTCCAGGGCGTTGTAGCCATGCACGCCGCCGCCGCCGAAACCGGCGACCTCGCCCGCCGCATAAAGCCCTGCAATTGGCGCGCCGCTGCCGTCGAGCACCCGTGACGACAGGTCGGTGTGGATGCCGCCGAGCGTCTTTCGGGTGAGGATGTGCAGCCGGACCGCGATGAGAGGCCCGTGTTTCGGATCGAGAATGCGGTGCGGCTTGGCGGTGCGGATCAGCTTGTCGCCGAGATAGTTTCGCGCAACGCGGATGGCTGCGACCTGCAGGTCCTTGGTATAGGCGTTTTCGATTTCACGATCGCGCATCTCGATCTGCGCCTTCAGCCGGTCGTGATCGATCAGGGCGTCGCCGGTCAATGCGTTCATGCCCTCGACAAGCGCTTCGAGCGTATCGCGAACGATGAAATCCTCGCCCTTTTCCTTGAACGCCTCGACAGGCGGCGGCGCGCCCTTCTTGACCCGCTGCAGCACCTGGCGAACGCTTTTGCCTGTCAGGTCCGGGTTCTGCTCGGATCCCGAAAGCGCAAATTCCTTTTCGATGATCGACTGGTTGAGAACGAACCAGCTGTAGCTGTGGCCGCTGTGCATGATGTGGCGGAGCGTCGACAGCGTGTCGAACCCGGGCAGGCACGGGATCGGCATGCGATTGCCCTCGGCATCGAACCAGAGCGACGACGGTCCGGGCAGGATGCGGATGCCGTGAGCCGGCCAGATCGGCGCCCAGTTCTTCACGCCCTCCGTATAGTGCCACATCCGGTCGGAATTGATGATCGCGGCGCCCGCCGCCTCGCTGATTGCGAGCATGCGCCCGTCGACATGCGCCGGCACGCCGGAAATCATCTCCGCAGGCGGCTCGCCCAGGCGATCCCGCGGCCAATTGCGCCGGACGAGTTCATGATTGCCGCCAATGCCGCCCGAGGTGACGATCACCGCCTCCGCCGAAAACGAGAAATCTCCGGTTTCGACGCGGCTGGACGCCTCGGCGCGCGGCTTGGCGCAGGCCTCGAGCAGCTTGCCGCGAACGCCGGTCACCGCGCCGTTGGTCACGATCAGCTCGTCGACGCGATGCCGGAAACACAGTTTGACCAGCCCCTTGTCGACGCCTTCGCGCACGCGCCGTTCAAAAGGTTCGATGAGGCCGGGACCGGTGCCCCAGGTAATGTGGAAACGCGGCACCGAGTTGCCGTGACCGTCGGCGAGACCGCCGCCGCGCTCGGCCCAGCCGACCACGGGAAACCAGCGCACGCCCTGCTGATGCAGCCAGGACCGCTTTTCACCCGCCGCGAAATCGACATAGGCCTCCGCCCATTTGCGGGGCCAGTGGTCCTCGTCGCGGTCGAACTGCGCAGAGCCTTGCCAGTCCTGCCAGGCGAGGTCGCGGCTGTCACGAATGCCAAGGCGACGTTGTTCAGGGGAGTTGACGAAAAACAGCCCGCCAAACGACCAGAAAGCCTGGCCGCCAATATTGTTCTCGTTTTCCTGATCGACGATGACGACGGACTTGCCGGCGTCGACGAGTTCAGCCGCGGCGACCAGACCCGCAAGTCCGGCGCCGACGATAATTGCGTCGCGGTCCATGTCTCCTCCCATATCGCAGCCGGTCTCCCGCCGGCGGCGATCCGTTCTTTTATCGCTCCGTCAGTTTCAGCTCGATGCGGCGGTTGGTGGCGCGGGCCTCACGCGAATCGCCCTCCTCGATGGGCTGGAATTCACCGAAGCCTGCCGCGACCAGCCGCTCGGCCGGAACGCCCTGTTCGATCAGGAACTTGACCACCGATGTGGCGCGCGCCGAGGAAAGCTCCCAGTTGTCGGCGTAGCGGCCGGTTCCGGACAAAGGCACGTTATCCGTATGGCCGTCGACGCGCAGAACCCAGTTGATGTCGGACGGGATTTCGCGGGAAAGATCGCGCAACGCCTGGGCCAGCTTCGCCATCTCGGCCTCGCCGGCCTCGTTGAGGTCGGCGCCGCCGGACGGAAACAGCACTTCCGACTGGAAAACGAAGCGGTCGCCGACAATGCGGATATTCTCACGATCGGAAAGGATCTCGCGCAATCGTCCGAAGAAATCCGAGCGGTAGCGGTTCAGTTCCTGCACGCGCTGGGCCAGCGCCACATTGAGGCGGCGACCGAGATCGGCGATCTTGACCTGGCTCTCCCGGTCCTTTTCCTCAGACACTTCCAGCGCGTCTTCAAGCGCCGCGATCTGGCGGCGCAGAGCCGAGATCTGCTGGTTGAGAAGCTCCACCTGGGCCAGCGCGCGCTGACTGACCTGCCGCTCCTCGTCCAGCGTATCCTCCAGCGCGCCGATCCGCTGCTGGGCGAGATCGGAAGCGCCCGATCCGCGGTCGAGGATCTGTTGCAGCCGCGAACGCTCGTCCTCGACCGCCGACAGCGACGCCTGCAGGTTGGCCAGCGAATCCTCAAGGTCCTGATTGCTCGACCGTTCGAGCGCAAGAAGCTGCGTCAGTTCGTTGATCTGGCTGTTCAGGCGATTGAGAACTTCGTCGCGGCCGCTGATTTCACGGCTCAGGAGAAACTGCGCGAGCACAAAGACCGAGAGCAGGAACATGATGGCCAGAAGCAGGGTCGAAAGGGCGTCGACGAAACCCGGCCAGTAATCGACGCTCCGATATCCTCTCCTGCTTTTGGCGAGCGCCATCGGCTACCGATCTCCCCTGCCGCCGCCGAGCCGCTCTATCTTTTCGCTGAGCCTTTCCAGCGTGGCGCGCAGCGCCTTCGATTCAGCCTGCTGAGCCTCGATCCAGTCGCGCAGCATCTGCTGTTCGCTGCGCATGTTCTTGACGAGGCCCTGTATCCCCTCGGCAAGATTGGCCATGGCGGCGGTGGAGCGCTGGTTGATGCCGCCGCCGGCCTGCGCCATGTGCTGCACCGTCTCGGACAGGCGGCGAATATCTTCGGCGTTGTCGGCTCCCCCGGCGGATTCGTGCACGACGTCGAAATCCGGATCGGTGACCGTCGACAGCCAGTTTTCCAGCTCGGTGTAGAACCGGTTCTGGGCGCGGCCGGCCTGAAGATCGAGAAAGCCGAGAATGAGAGAGCCGGCGAGACCGAAAAGCGACGAGGAAAACGCCGTTCCCATGCCGTCGAGCGGCGAGGAAAGCCCTTCCTTCAGGGCCGCCAGCACGTCATTCGTGTCGCCGGTTCCAGGATCAAGCGACTGGATGACCGTGTTGATGGAGCCGATCGTTTGCAGCAGGCCCCAGAAGGTGCCGAGCAGGCCGAGAAAGACCAGGAGCCCGATGAGATAGCGCGAGGTGTCGCGCGATTCGTCGAGGCGCGTGGCGATTGAATCGAGAATAGAGCGCAGGGACGAGGTCGTGAGCGACATCGATTCCTTGCGGGTGAGAAACGCCCGCATCGGCGCGAGCAGCGTTGGCTCGCGAACATTGCGCACGCGGTCTGCGCCCTGCACGAAGGAATTGACCCAGCGCACTTCCGGCCGCAATCGCAGCACCTGGTTGAAGACCAGGAAAACGCCGATCGCAAGAACGAACAGAATGAGCCCGTTGAGACCGGGATTGGCGAAAAACGCCTCCGATATCTGACGATACAGGATAGCGGCCAGAAATCCCGACATGATGAGAAAGATCAGCTGGCTCCAGAAAAAGACGAGCGGGCTGGACAGCCGGCTCGGCTGAAGACCATCCTGATCCGATAAGCCCCATCCCGATAGTCTCAGTTTTGCCATATGCAAGAAACCCCAGATTTTACATCAGCCGGCCATTCCTTCAGCCAACCGGTCTGCCGGATTCATGCCCGCGTCCCGTTCGGGGGAGCACAATAGTACACAGGAATCATTGCCTCCCCTCCGGCACGGAAGAGAGATAAACAAAAACAGCGGCAAAATAAAAGACTTGTTGGGCAACAACGAGACAGAAAAGGAGCGCAACCGCAGAATAACGCCGATCTGTGTTCGTCAGACGGCTGGCCGCTTGAGCGCCTGCATCAGTTCCCGCTGGATCCGCTCGTTGCCGGTGACGACGGCGCCGGTCTCGAAGATCCTGTTTCCGCCGGACCGGTCCGAAATGAACCCGCCCGCTTCGCGGATGAGGATAATGCCGGCGGCGATGTCCCAGGGGCTCAAGCCGTCTTCCCAGAAACCGTCGAAACGGCCGGCTGCGACATAGGCGAGATCAAGGGCGGCGGAGCCGCTGCGGCGAATGCCGGCCACTTCGCCCATCACGTTGCGCAGTTCGATGAGAAACTGGCCGTGCTTGCCGCGTCCCAGATGCGGAACGCCGGTGCCGATGACGCAATCGGTGAGGGTTTTCCTGGCCGCCACCCGCATGCGCCGGTCATTGACGAAAGCGCCGCCGCCGCGTTCGGCGGTGAAGAGTTCGTCCGTGACCGGATTGTAGACGACGCCGGCGACCATCTCGCCCTGCCGTTCAAGCCCGATCGACACCGCGAAATGCGGGATGCCGTGCAGAAAGTTGGTGGTCCCGTCCAGCGGGTCGACGATCCAGCGATGCTGACCGTCCGTGCCCTTCTCCTCCTCGCTTTCCTCACCAAGGAAGCCGTAGGTCGGCCGGGCTTTCAGCAATTCCCTGCGGATCACGTCCTCGGCTTTTTTGTCGGCCTGGCTGACATAGTCGCTTGGACCTTTCAGCGAGACCTGCAGGTTCTGGACTTCGCCGAAATCGCGCGAAAGGGACCGGCCCGCCTTGAAGGCGGCCTGAACCATGACGTTGAGGAGGGCTGAACGGGCCATTGATTGCGTCTTTTCCTGGCGGTTGGCCGGTCTAGTGGAGCAAATTTGACATTTGAGTTCCGCAAGTCGCGAATTCGTTTTCAAATGTCAAATTAAAAAGCTCCACTAGAAATATAATCCAGCTAGTGGTCCTGAAGATTCCGACATTTGCTACAGAACAAGTCGCATCGGGGTGCAAATGCCGGAATCGGACCACTAGTCGGCGCGGCGGATGTAACTTATTTCGTTGGTGTCGACGAGGATGGTTTCGCCCGCCTCGATGAAAGGAGGAACCATGACGCGGATGCCGTTTTCCATGACCGCCGGCTTGTAGGACGACGCAGCCGTCTGTCCTTTCACCACCGGATCGGCCTCGACGATCTTCAGCGTGACCTGGTCGGGAAGCGAGACGCCGATCGGCTTGTCCTCATAGAGCTCCACCGTCACCATCATGCCGTCCTGCAGGAAGTTTGCGCGATCGCCGACGAAATCATGCTGCAGTTCGAGTTGCTCGTAGCTTTCGGTGTCCATGAACACCAGCATGTCTCCCTGTTCGTAGAGATACTGGAATTCCTTCTGCTCGAGCCGCACCTTCTCGACCGTTTCCGATGCGCGGAAACGTTCGTTCAATTTGGTGCCGTCGATCAGGTTCTTCAGTTCGACCTGGTTGAACGCGCCGCCCTTGCCAGGCTTGACCGCATTGGTCTTGACCGCGGCCCAGAGGCCGCCATTGTGCTCGATAACGTTCCCGGGACGAATTTCGTTTCCGTTGATTTTCATTGCTGTGGTCCGGTTGTTGAGAAATCCGCGCTTCCAGACCACAAAAGCAGCCAAGATTCAAGCCCGAACGCCTGGCCGGAACCCGCCTAGAAGCGGGACCGGAAATTGTTTGCGGCTTCGATGCCGGCTTTCTGTTCCTCGGCGGTCAGGCCCTGAAAGAAATCCTCAAGCGACGCGTCCTCCAGTCCCGCGCGACGGGACAGGATATACCATTTCGCGGCCTCAATGGGGTCGGGGCGGGTGCCGATCGCGTTGATATAGAGATGCGCGATCCTGTTCTGAGCCATGACGTTTCCGGAATTCGCCGCACGGCGCATCCAGCCGAAACCGGCGTCGAAGTTGGGATCGCCGCCGATCCCGTCGATCAGCCACACGGCGATGTCGAGCTGGGCGGTGTCGTAGCCCGACCGCGCGGCGCGTATCATCCATTTCCGCGCCTCGTCCAGATCCGGCTCCGTGTTGCCGATGCCGTAGGCGCGGATTTGCGCGAGCGCGAATTGCGCGTCGGCGATGCCGGCCTCCGCCGAGGCAAGCATATAGGGCAGCGCCGCTTTTATCCCCTCACTACCCGGCTGATCGGTGATCAGCAATTGTCCGTAGTTGAACTGCGCCGAGGAATTTCCGGCGTCGGCCGCCTTTTTCATCAGTTCGCGGGCGCGATTCCGGTCCTTTTCGACCTGCGTTCCTTCAAGCAGCATGAGCGCGTATTTCAACTGCGCCGCCGGATCACCGCTTTTTGCGGCAGCGGAATACCAGAACGCCGCCTCGTCGGGATCTTTCGGAACGCCAAGACCCTCCGAATAGATTTCCGCGATCAGAGTCTGGGCGGCCGGATCTCCGAGCTTGGCCCGCGGCAGCGCGAATTCCAGCGCCGTCAGATAATATCCGCGCTGAAAGGCGCCATAGGCGATATCGGCGCCTTCCGTCGGGGTTTCCGGCGCATCCTCTGTATCCGCCTCGACCGCCGGCTCGTCCGGAATATAATCGTCCTGCGGCAGCGCCGGATGGTCGTTGTCGGCGAAAGGAGACGGCGCGGCGGGCTGGGCGTGCGCGGCGACGGCGCCCTGCAGCCCCAGCGCCAGCAATATGAGCATGATCCTTTTCATCGCCGCGCACTCAATCGTCAAACCGTGGCGCTTTTTCGTCAAGCAACGCATTTACAGCGGCGACGATCTGCGCCGATTGCGCGGGCTCGGCGAACACGGCGGATCCGAGCGCAACGAAGTCCGCGCCGTGCTCCGCGACGGTCAAAGCGCTTTCGGGATCGAACCCGCCCATGACGAGACTGGGAATCTGCACCATTTCCGACCACCATTCGGCGAGCGCGAGGTTCTTCGAATGCGGCTCCGGCTTGATATCGCCCCTGAGCTTTCCGAAAAACACGTAGTCGGGCTGGGCTTCGCCGGCGTCCAGCGCGGCGTGGCGGGTTTGCGGATTGCCGCCGCCGACGATGAGCTGCGGCGCATGTTTTTCCACGGCCTCGCGCAACACGGCCGCCGGACCGTCAATATGCAGCCCGTCGGCCTTGACGCGCATGGCGATCCGTTCCTCGCCGCACACCAGCGCGGCGACGCCCTTTTCCTGGATCACCGGGACCGCCCTGGCGGCGACTTTCTGAAAATCCGCCTCGTTGAGATCGCCCTGCGGAAGAATAACGGTCGCGACGTCGCCGCCGCGCAGCGCGTCGCCGAGCACGCCGGCGAGCGCGTCCGGATCAGCGATCGGCGGCGCAATGAGGACGAGACGGCAACGGCTGGTCATGATCTTCCGGCTCCGGGCCTGGCGTTGGGCGTGGCGCGATTTGCCCCGGCGCGTTCAAATCGCCGGCGGCCTTGTGGTTTTCTGCAATGAAATTCGCTATCAAGCACGCTGTTCGCTTCTGCCGCTTCAAATTCAATCCACGGTTCGAGCACGAATTTCGAAACGGGACTATCCTGGTTCCCGATAGACCACCTTTTGTGAAGGATCAACATGCCGACCGATCTTGCATTCTATGCGGCAGCGATTACCGCCGTGGTCCTGGTCGGCCTGTCGAAGGGCGGCTTCGGCGGCGCCCTCGCACTGATAGGCGTTCCGATACTCGCTCTTGTCGTGCCTCCGGTGAAGGCGGCGGCGATCATGCTGCCGATCCTGATCGTCATGGACATTGCAAGCCTGTGGGCCTGGCGACACTACAATGACATGAGGACCTTGAAATATCTCGTTCCGGGATCTCTCGTCGGGCTGTCGATCGGCTGGATCACCGCGGCATGGCTCGATGACGCCCTGATTCAGCTTCTGCTTGGATGCGTCGCCGTCATTTTCGTCGGCCGGATGGTCTATCAGCAGTTCTTCGCTTCCATCGAGGTGCGCGGCCAACCGGCGCCGCACAATCCGGTCAAGGGTACGTTCTGGGGAACGGTCGCCGGCTTCACGAGCTTCGTGTCCCACGCGGGCGGGCCGCCGTTTCAGATTTACACGGTGCCGCTGAAGCTCGATCCGAAGCTGTTCGCCGGGACCAGCGCCCGGTTTTTCGCGCTCATGAACTTTCTGAAGCTCGGACCCTATTTCGCGCTCGGCCAGTTCGACACATCGAACCTTGCGACAAGCGCGGTGCTTCTGCCGCTGGCGCCCGTCGCGACCCTTGCCGGCGCCTGGATCGTCAAGCGAATGAGCCCGAAGGTCTTCTATCCGTTCATGTATGTTCTGATCGTGCTGACCGGACTAAAGCTTGTTGCCGACGGGCTGCTTGCTGTAATGCAATAGCTTCATTTGCATGGCCAACCGGAGGAACTATGTCGGCAAATCCCTTTGAAACCGATCTCGATCGCAACGCCGCCAATTATCAGCCGCTGACGCCGCTGGCGCATCTGGCGCGCGCGGCTTACGTCTATCCGGACCATACGGCGATCATCCACGGCGACATGCGCATGGATTACCGGACCTTCTACAACCGGTCCCGGCAGCTTGCCTCGAGCCTGGCCGCCCGCGGCATTGGCAAGGGCGATACGGTTTCCGTGATGCTGTCCAACACGCCGGCGATGCTCGAAGCCCATCACGGCGTGCCGATGACCGGCGCGGTGCTGCATTCCTTCAATACGCGGCTCGACGCCGCCGTCATCGCATTCCAGCTCGACCACGCGGAAACGAAGATCCTGATCGTCGACCGGGAGTTTTCCGCCGTCATGGCCGAGGCGCTGGCGATCGCCAAGGTCGATCCGCTCGTCATCGACTACGACGATCCCGAATTCGGCGTCGATACGCCGTTTTCGAAAGGCGACAGGATCGGGACGGAAGACTATGAGGCGTTTCTGACGGCCGGCGATCCGGACTACGCATGGTCTTGGCCTGCCGACGAATGGGATTCGATCTCGCTGAACTATACCTCCGGCACGACGGGCAACCCGAAGGGCGTCGTCTATCACCATCGCGGCGCGTCGCTGATGGGCTATTCCAACGTGGTGGCCGCCGGAATGGGCCGCTTTCCGGTCTATCTGTGGACGCTGCCGATGTTTCACTGCAACGGCTGGTGCTTTCCCTGGACGCTGGGCGTTGTCGCCGGAACCCATGTCTGCCTGCGCTGGGTGCGCGCAAAGGCAATGTATGACGCGATCGCCGATCACGGCGTCACCCATCTGTGCGGGGCGCCGATCGTCATGTCGACGCTGCTCAATGCGCCGGAAGACGACAAGCGCGACTTCGACCAGACCGTTTCCTTCAACACGGCCGCCGCGCCGCCGCCTGAACGGGTTCTCGAACAGATGGCCGACGCCGGGTTCGAGGTCGTCCACCTCTACGGCCTGACGGAGACCTATGGTCCGGCCGTGGTCAATGAATGGCACCGCGAGTGGGACAAGCTGGACAAGCCGGTTCGCACCGGCCTGAAGGCAAGACAGGGCGTGCGCTACAATGCGCTCGAAGATCTCGTCGTTCTCGACCCGGACACCATGGAGCCGGTTCCGGGCGACGGCGAGACGATCGGCGAAGTCATGTTCCGCGGCAACATCGTCATGAAGGGGTATCTGAAGAACCCGAAGGCGAGCGCCGAAGCCTTCGCGGGCGGCTGGTTCCACTCCGGCGATCTGGGCGTGATGCACCCCGACGGCTACATCCAGCTCAAGGACCGGTCCAAGGACATCATCATCTCCGGAGGCGAGAACATCTCCTCCATCGAGGTCGAGGACGCCCTCTACAAGCACGCCGCCGTGCAGGCCGCCGCCGTGGTCGCCAAGCCGGACGACAAGTGGGGCGAAACGCCCTGCGCGTTCATAGAGCTGAAGCCCGGACAGACCGCCGACGCGGAGGAACTTATCAGCCACTGCCGCAGCCTGCTCGCGCACTTCAAATGCCCGCGCTACGTCGTTTTCCAGGAAATCCCGAAAACGTCGACCGGCAAGATTCAGAAATTCGTTCTGAGGGAGGCCGCAAAAGCCCTGTGAGACACGGCCGACGCGACGGCCGTGCTGGAAATGCCTGAAATGATTGGGATATCAGGCGCCTTTCGGCGAAGAACCCTAATGCGTTATCGAGCCGCGAATCCGCTCGATTTCGTCCTTCAACCGTAGTTTTCGTCGTTTTATGTCGGAAATCTCCGCATCGTCAGCCGAGGGCTGATTGAGCGCTGAATGGAGTTCTTCTTCCAGAGCGAAGTGTTTTTTCTCCAGCGTCTCAAGACGAGCTTCGATAGCCATTGAACGACTCCTTTCCAGTAATGTTTCCCCGCAACCGCAATTGCGGGATTAGGGGCAGGCTCCATCACCAGCCACGCACATTGTGCCACTAAAATGTGGAGATTGTCGAAGCCTTATTTCAAGACCGTGGATAACTTTCTTTTTTGAATATTTTGCGTTCGCGAACAAAATGGTACAGCACTTCTGCGTTATCGGAGCCGAGAATCAGACAGGCGCGGGTTGTCCGGAACGGCAGTGAAATCTCGGGGTAGTTGGCATGGCGGATCAGGAACAGGCGGAATTGCGGCTCAGGGCTGCAAAGCTGCGTCAGGAACACGAGGATTTCGACGCCGCCATCACCGCCATGCTCGCCCATGGCTGCGACGCCCTGCGCATTCAGCGCATGAAAAAGAAGAAACTGGCCCTGAAGGACCTCATTTCCGAGATCGAGGACCAGATCCTGCCGGACATCATCGCCTGACGGCGCGGCAGCGCCACCAAGACCCAAGGAGTTCTCCGGATCATGTCAGACACGCCCGCACCCGTCGCCATCATCATGGGCAGCCAGTCGGACTGGTCGACCATGCGCCACGCTGCGGAGACGCTCGACGAACTGGGCGTCGCTTATGAAGCGCTGATCATTTCCGCGCACCGCACGACGCAGCGCCTCTACGACTTTGCGACAGGCGCGAGAAAGGCCGGTTTCAAGGTCATCATCGCCGGCGCGGGCGGCGCGGCGCATCTTCCCGGCATGACGGCGGCGATGACGACGCTGCCGGTCTTCGGCGTGCCGGTCGAATCAAAGGTCTTGTCTGGTCAGGACAGTCTATTGTCGATCGTCCAGATGCCCGGCGGCATTCCGGTTGGAACGCTGGCGATCGGCCGCGCCGGCGCGATCAACGCCGCGCTGCTCGCCACCGCCGTGCTCGCGCTTTCTGACGAGGCGCTCGCCGACCGTCTGGACACGTGGAGAGAGGACCTGACAGCCTCCATTCCCCTGCGGCCGGTGGATACGGAGTAGCGTGGTGACCTATCCCGACGCCGCATTGCTGCCCGGCGCCACCATCGGCGTCATCGGCGGCGGCCAGCTCGGCCGCATGCTTGCGATGGCGGCTGCAAAACTCGGATACCGGACCTGCGTCCTCGAACCACAGGAAGACTGCCCCGCCGCGCAAGTCGCCAATATGCAGATCGTCGCGCCCTATGACGACGAAACCGCGCTGGAACGCCTGAGCGCGGCGTGCGACGTGGTGACCTATGAATTCGAGAACGTTCCGGTCGGCGCAGCCCAAACGCTTGCCGGCAGGCTCGGCGTCTATCCGCCGCCGCGGGCACTGGAAATCGCGCAGGACCGACTGGTCGAAAAGACATTTCTGAACGAATGCGGGATCGACACCGCGCATTTCATCGCCGTCGACAGTCAGGCCGACCTGGACGCCGCGCTCCGGCAGACGGACGGGCTCGGCGTCTTGAAGACGCGCCGGCTCGGCTATGACGGCAAGGGACAGATCGTCTTCAAGGGCGTCGACGGAGAGCATCCGGACGCGTTTCGCAAACTGGGCTCGACGCCGCTGATCCTGGAAAGCTTCGTCGCTTTCGACCGGGAAATCTCGATCATCGCCGCGCGCGCCGCCGACGGCTCCACCGCCATGTACGATCCGGCTGAAAACCGCCACGAGGGCGGCATATTGAGGCAATCCACGGCGCCTGCGTCGATATCGCCGGAAACGGCGGAGGCGGCGCGTGAAGCCGCCGCCCGGATTCTCGACAGCCTGGACTATGTCGGCGTCATCGGCGTCGAATTCTTTGTCCTGCCCGACGGCCGCCTGCTCGCCAACGAGATCGCGCCGCGGGTGCACAATTCCGGTCACTGGACGGAAGCGGCCTGCGCCGTCTCCCAGTTCGAGCAGCATATTCGCGCCGTGTGCGGGCTGCCGCTTGGCGATTGCGCCCGGCACTCCGACTGCGTCATGGAAAACCTGATCGGCGACGATGTCCAACGCGTTCCCGAGATACTCGCGGAGAACGGGGCGGTGCTCCATCTCTATGGAAAGAAGGACGCCCGCCCCGGACGCAAGATGGGCCACGTCACCTGGCTGAAGTAATCCGCGTCAGACCTTGTTGATGGAATTGCCGCCGTCGACGACCATGGCCGATCCGGTCATGAAGCTTGACCGGTCGGAGGCAAGGAAGAGCGCGGCTTCGGCGATTTCCCGCGCGTCCGCGATCCGCTTCAGCGCATGAATGCTGTTGAGAAAGGCCAGGCGCTCGGGCTCTTCTTCGATATTGCCCGCCATTTCCGTTCGGGTTCCGCCCGGAAGCAGCGCGTTCGCGCGAACGCCCTCTGCGCCATGTTCCGTCGCCAGGACCTGCACGAGCCCGATGAGGCCCGCCTTGCTGGCCGCATAGGCGCCCATGCCCGGAAACGCCGCCGAATAGCCGACGAAACTGGACGTGAAGATGAGCGATCCGCCGCCGGACTTCAGCATCGCCGGAATCTGGTGTTTCGCCGCGTGGAAGGCGCTGGTGAGGTTTGTCGCCAGGGTCAGGCTCCAGTTTTCTTCCGTCATGTCGGGAACGGCGACCGCCTCGCCCGTCATTCCGGCGTTGTTGAAGCCGCAATCCAGGCGCCCGAAACGATCAAGCGCGGTTGCGACCAGTTGTTCCGCATAGCCGGCGTCGCAGACGTCGCCTGCTACGGCGATCGCCTCGCCGCCCTTGTCGACGATTTCGCCTGCCTCCCGTTCCAGCTGCTCGCGGCGACGCGCGCCAAGCACGAGCTTCGCCCCTTCCTCGGCGAAAAGACGCGCGGCCGCCTCCCCTATGCCGCTGCTTGCCCCGGTGATGATGACGACCTTGTTGTGTAATTGCATGAGACGATCTCCTTTGTTTTTTCGATGGAGATCTCCTGCACTGCGGCGGGGAAAGCCGATATCCGCTTCTTGCGAGGGAATTCCAGTCCCACACACAGGGTGCGAAAAGCGGGCCGCGGGGACGCAAGTCTGTGACAGCGCGCGGTTGACAGAACGGACGCTTGGCGCTAAACACTGCCCAACACTTCGAGCGCGTCGCAAGGCGCGCTTTTGATTGTTTATAGGCCAGACGACCGCATTACCGGTTTCGGCCAATGACCATGGATCCGGAACAATGAAAATCAAGAACTCTCTCAAGTCGTTGAAGGCGCGGCACCGTGAAAACCGCCTGGTTCGTCGCAAGGGCCGTATTTACGTCATCAACAAGCAGAATCCGCGCTTCAAGGCGCGCCAGGGCTAATACCGGGCGATCGGTTGACGATCACCAAAATTTGGCTTTGACCTTTTGCGCATGCGGCATAGATTTATCCGCATGCCATTTACGCGTTTGCCGATCACAATCTCGTTTCTGACAGCGTTTGTCTCGCTCGTCGGATTTGCGGCGTCTGACGCCCTTGCCCAGAGTGACGACCTTCAGAGACAGGAACAGTCGACGGAAGAACCGGCGATCAGCCCGGAGGATCTTCCTCCGGCGATGGGCCGCACAAAGGCGGATCGCCTCAATTCCTATTTCGCAGATCTAAAACGCGAAAGCGATCCCGCAGCCGCCAGACGCATCGCCGACCGCATATGGGCCGCCTGGCGCGATTCCGGCAGCGCGACCGCCGATCAGCTCATGGAATGGGCCGACGACGCGATCGAGGACCAGCGCCTGTTCACGGCGCTCGACCTGCTTGACCAGGTCACCGTCCTGATGCCGGACTACGCGGAAGGCTGGAACCGGCGCGCGACGCTGCACTACCTCATGAGCAATCACGCGAAATCGATGTCCGACATCAACCGGGTGCTGGAACTTGAGCCGCGCCACTTCGGCGCGCTGATGGGCATGGGCGCGATCCTGCAGACTGCGGGCCACGACGAAGCAGCGCTGAACGCCTATATGAAGGTGCTTGAAGTCTACCCGGCGATGCGGAATGCTCAGGAAAAGGTTGGCGAGATTTCAGACGAGCTGACCGGCGAAGAAACCTGAACACGATCTGTCAATGCCGGGACTGTAATATCCAATGGCGCTGTTCTGGACATCCATTCTTGTCATATCGGGGCTCTACGGCTTCACCCTGGTTCTCACGCGCAGCGTTGAACGTCGCTTTCCCGCGCACGGCGATCTGACGGATGTGGGCGGCTATCGCATGCACGCTCTTCATGTTGAACGGCCAGAGAGCGCCGATCTGCCGGCGATCGTGTTCATCCACGGCGCGAGCGGCAATCTGCGCGACCAGTCAGGCGCTTTTCTTTCCGCGCTGGAAGGCCGGGCCGAGATGCTGTTCGTCGACCGCCCCGGCCATGGCTGGTCGGAGCGCGGCGGATCGCACAACGCCTATCCGGATGCACAGGCGCGGGCGATCGCCGATCTGATGGACCGGAAAGGCATCGAGGACGCAATCGTCGTCGGCCATTCCTTCGGCGGCGTCATTGCCGCCGCCATGGCGCTTGAAAGACCGGAACGGGTGCGCGGTCTGTTGCTGCTTGCCTCGCCCACCCATCCCTGGCAGGGCGGCGTCGATTTCTACTACCGGCTCGTCACCATACCGGTGATCGGCCGGCTCTTTTGCGAGTTGCTCGTCATGCCGCTCGGCCTCGTATTGGCCGACCCCGCAGTCAAGCGCGTCTTCGCGCCGGACCTGTGCGCCGACGATTATGAGGAAAAGACGGCGATTCCACTGGTGCTCAGACCGCGCCAGTTCCTGGCGAACGCCCGGGACGTCGTCAGGCTGTTCGACCATATCGTCGTCACCGCGCCGAAATACCGCGCGATAAAGGCGCCCGCAGTGATCCTGTCCGGGCTTGAGGACACGGTCGTCTCGCCGCTGCAGCACTCGGTCGCGCTCGCCGAGGAAATGGACAACGCGGAACTCGTATTGCTGGAAGGCGTAGGCCACAAGCCGGACTATGTCGCAACGGGGCTGTGCACGGCCGCGCTTGAAAAGCTGTCAGGCGCGCCGGTCGACCTGGAGGCGCTCAAACACGCCTTTGAACGTCGCCGCGCTACGACCACGCGGGGCAAGGCCGCCGATGCAACGGATGAGACTTCGGCTCAGATGCCGGACATGCCGTCGGAGCCGATATAGGCGATCCGCAGCATATTCGTGGCGCCCGGAGTGCCAAGCGGCACGCCGGCGGAAATAATGACCCGGTCTCCCGGATTTCCGAAACCTTCGTTGAAGGCGATCCGGCAGGCCCTGTCGACCATGTCGTCGAGATCGGTCGCGTCCTCGGTCACCACGCAATGCAGCCCCCAGACGACCGACAGCCGACGCGCAGTCTCGATAACCGGCGAGAGCGCGATGATCGGCACCTGCGGCCGCTCGCGCGAGGCCCGCATGCCGGTGGTGCCCGACGAGGTGTAACAGACCATGACCGCCAGGTTCAGCGTCTCGGCGATCTGCCGCCCGGCCAGTGAAATCGCATCGGCGCCGGTCGCCTGCGGCTCGGAGCGCTGGGCGTAGATGATTCCCGGAAAGTTCGGATCCTTTTCGACCTGGCGGGCGATCGCCCCCATCATGGACACCGCCTCGACCGGATAATCGCCTGCGGCGGATTCCGCTGACAGCATGACAGCGTCCGCGCCCTCGAAAACCGCCGTCGCGACGTCCGAAACCTCGGCGCGGGTCGGCACCGGCGCTGAAATCATCGATTCCAGCATCTGGGTCGCCACCACAACGGGCTTGCCAGCCCGCCGGCAGGCCCGGATGAGCTGTTTCTGGATGCCCGGAACTGCCTCGATCGGAAGTTCAACGCCGAGATCGCCGCGAGCGACCATGAGCGCATCGGAAAGCTCGATGATTTCGTCGATCTGCTCGAGGGCCTGCGGCTTTTCGATCTTCGCCATCAGACCGACCTTGCCGCGGGCGATCTTGCGCACCGCCGCCAGATCGTCGGGTCTCTGGATGAAGGACAGCGCGACCCAGTCCACGTTTCTGGTCGCCAGAACGGCCTCGAGGTCCTTGTGATCCTTTTCCGTCAGCGCGCCGACGGGCAGCGTGCTGTCCGGCAGGCTGACGCCCTTGCGATCCGATATCTTCGTTCCCGACACGACGGTGCAGGTGATGGATTTGCCGTCGCATGCGTCCGCCTTCAATTGCAGACGTCCGTCGTCGATCAACAGCCGGTGGCCGGGCTTTACGGCTGCGAAGATTTCCGGATGCGGCAGGAAGACGCGCGAGGCGTCTCCGGGCGTGTCCTTGTCGTCCAGCGTGAAGGTCTGGCCCGGCTCGAGTTCGACGGCGCCGTCAGCGAATCGGCCAACGCGCAGCTTGGGTCCCTGAAGGTCGGCGAGAATGCCGATGGGACGTCCGCATCGCTTTTCGACCGTGCGTATCCGGTCGACCAGATTGCGCAAAGTCGCATGATCCGAATGGCTCATGTTTATGCGAAACAGGTCGGCGCCGGCTTCATGCAGTTTCTCGATTGTTTCCTCGTCCGAAGAGGATGGCCCGAGCGTTGCAAGTATCTTTACTTTGCGAAGTCGCTTCATCAGTTCTGGCCTTCGCCATTGTCTCCGGAATCTGTCAATTGCACCATCCAGTTGGATTGCTGACCCGTGTCGTATTCCTTAAAGCCCATGCGCATGTAGCCGCGCGTGAAGCAGTCGTGCACGCCAACGATATCGAAGGCGTCTTCGGCGACGCACATATCAATGTCGCCCGCCCACCGGCCGCCGCTTTCGGAATCTTCCGCGTAGAGATAATAATAACGCGACGAAAGCGAACCTTCTATGATGGTTTCGCAACTTGTCGCCGCAATTTGCCACCAGCCCTCGGATTTCCAGCCATCAGCCGTCCGGTATCCGATGGCGACGCCGACCAGTTTCTGCGTCCCGTTGCATACCCGGAAATCAGCGCGCGCGTCGTTGCTCCATGCGGCCATTAAAACAATCACTGCCGAAGCAAGCGCCAAACGCCCATGCTTCACTATAAAGCCAGCCACTGACATCCCCGTTACGAACCCTCTATTGAATATGTGCCGCATCGACGGCCCGAATGTCAACGCGTGACCGGTTCAAACCGGGCCGCGCATATTGAATTCAACGGCCTGGCTGGTTTACCGGCCGACCTTGCGGCACTATCTTCCAAGTCAAGGAAATCCCTCAAACTGCAGGAGGCTCGTCATGACGGAACTGACCGAAGAACAGCGCATCAAACTGGAAGCCGCGGCTTTCCGGACACTCGTGAACCATCTACGCGAACGCGCCGACGTGCAAAACATAGACTTGATGAATCTGGCCGGATTTTGTCGAAATTGCCTGTCCAACTGGTATCAGGAGGCGGCTCGGGAATCCGGGATAGACCTGAGCAAGGAAGCGTCGCGGGAAATTGTCTACGGCATGCCCTATGACGAATGGAAAGCCAAACACCAGACGGAGGCGACGGCGGAACAGAAGGCGGCCTTCGCCTCCCGCCACGAACATTGACGCCCGCGTCTTCCCATTGATCCCGGGACAGTCGCGAAAACGCACTTGACGGAATTCCCCGCAGAGTGCACCTGACACCACTCACATTTTGTACAGGAGTCGCCCAATGTCCGAAGCCCACGGTGTCGCGCGTGATCATCTTCGCTCTTTCGTCGAGCGGATCGAACGGCTTGAGGAGGAAAAGAAGACGATCGCCGACGACATCAAGGAAGTCTATGGCGAAGCCAAGGCGATGGGATTCGACACCAAGGTTCTTCGCCGCGTCGTCTCGATACGCAAGCAGGACCAGGATGAGAGAATGGAGCAGGAAGCCGTTCTCGACACTTATCTGGCGGCGCTTGGCATGATCAGCGCGCCTCCCGAAGAATAGGAAAAGCCGGCCAAAACCGGTTTTGGCGCCGCCACTAATTGGTGACGCTGAAACGGGCGACCGTCAGGAAGTTGACCGCGCTTCCGGAGAAGCTTTCCGCGCTGGCGATTGTGTTTTCCGTAGAAAAGCCTGTCAGATGAACGGTGTGCGGCGCTTCGCGGAGATGGGCCGACACCAGTTGCGGCGCAACGATTGCGTTGTCCTGCGTTTCGACCCGTTCCGAGGTGATACTGCGTTTCGACGCGAGCCCGGCGGTCAGGACCGGAGACCTGTTGACCACATATTTCGGCTCGGCGTCGTCGGACGCCCGCGCGCGACGCCCGCTCTTGCCGCTGGTCGATTGACTGGCGCTGGCGGCAATGGCCGCCGCCAGAACGTCTCGTTCGCTTCGGGATTGCACCGCTGAAGACGGCGCAAGAGCAATCTCCGTCCCGGTTTGCAACTGTCCAGCAGACGTGTCGAGCGCGCCCCGGATCGGGCTTTCAGGAAGCGGTATCTCGAAGCCCGCCCGCGCGGGACGCGGCGTCGGAATACCGGCGACCGAGGCGACCTCGACCGTTTGCCTGTCAGGCCGCGTCGTCGGCATTGGCACATAGGCCAGCGCTGGGGCCAGCGCCGGCGAGCCGGGCTCCTCGATCTGCACCGGCATCGGAAGACCGTTTTCGGAGGCTCTGATTATCCGGTCGACATCCGCCGAAGCCGCGCTTCGCGCAGGCGTCAGGCTGGCCACCTTGATGGCGTCGGTGCCGTTGACGTCGGAGTCATCGGGTCGCATGGCCGCGAGCGCCTCGGTTGGCGCGCCAACCGGGACCGGAACCAGCGGGACGCCGCCATTGTCGCCATTGGCCGCTCCGGAGTCGGCGAGCGCCAGTTGAACGCCGCTGGATGAAAGCGACGGCCGCGAGCGCGGAACCGGAACATAGGCGAGTTCAGTCTCTTCCTCGTCGTCCTCGGGCTCCGCCTGTGCGACCTGCGACGCAGAGGACCGCTCCTGGCGCGCGGGCGCCTTGTCCTCATCGTCGCCGCGATTAAACAGACCGGCCAGCAATCCACCGCCGCCGCTGCTGCTACTGCTGCTTCTGGCGCCGCCTCCGGCGACCTGGATACTGCTCGACGTCACGCGTTTCTTGTAGTCAGCGAGCGCCTGGTCATATCCTGGAAGCGGCTTGCCGTCGGACGGCAAATGCAGCGTCTTGCCCTGGGGAAACACCTGTACGAGTTCCTTGCGGCTCATGCGCGGCCAGGCGCGCACGCTGCCGGTGTCCAGATGCACGAAGGGGGAGCCGGATCGCGGATAGTAGCCCACGCCGCCGACCTGGAACTTCATGCCGAGTTCGCGCAGTTTTTTCAGCGGCACGTCCGGAATGAAGAAATCCATAGCCTTGCCAAGCGTGTGCTGGCTCTTCTTGGCGACGCCGGAAGAGCGTTTGCGCAGCATCGCGTTGGTCTGCGGCGACCGATAGGCGGAGACGACGTGGATTTCGGCTTTCGAACCGCTGGCCTGATAGACTTCCCAGATCAGGTCGAACAGCCGCGGGTCCATCTTTGTCGGCTCATTGCGGCGCCAGTCGCGCAGGAAACGATTGAGCTCGTTCAGACCACTTGAGATATAGCGGCCATTCTTCTTGTAGGTGATGGAAGCGTGTTCTTTGGTGTGCAGAAAATAGAGCTTGAGCGTACGGGTTTCGGCCGCCGCGGCGCTTGTGAGAACGCCAAACAGGAGCGCGGCTGTCAACGCGGCCGCGACCGACCTGCAGACTTTCACTCCGTAATTTATGGTAGCGCCCCTAAGCAATCTTCTTCAGATCCCCGCATCCCCGCTTTCGGTCCAGACTGGCTGATTTCCGAAAATACTCGTCACAACTAAACCCGTTACATACGACCCGAGCCGGCCCAGGATCGTATCCGCCCTGCACTCGAAATGCGTTCACAGCATGGCAAACAGGTCACACTCGGTTTCAACTGACATTTATAGTGAACAAACAACTAACAAGTCGTGAATTATACCGGTACTATCTGCTCGATTCGAGTTTGGCCGGGTGAAACCAGCTGTTTCAGCTATGGATTTATGTCAATTTTGTCGAATTCGCAATTCGGCGGCCGTGGAAAACCCGAGTCGAACCGTTCATGTAAGCTGCACTACCGCAACCGGGGGCGAATTTGAGACAAATGAGTGCAACCAGCATACGGACTGTGGCGGAACGTCGGAACATGGTGGCCGACGGAGCGCCGGCCTCGCACGGGGCCGATAGTCTCGGATCCTTGCCGGAGTGGGATCTCTCCGATCTCTATACCGGGCTCGACTCCGACGCCCTGCGCAGCGACATGGAGGCCGCCTCCCGCCGTTCGTCCGCTTTTGAGGAAAAATGGAAGGGCAAACTCAAGGCCGCCGCCGCCGAAACCGGCGACAAGGGTCTCGGACAGGCGATCGTCGAATATGAAAAGATCGAGGAACTGCTGGGACGCATCATTTCCTTTGCCAGCCTGTTTTATTTTTCCAATACGACCGATCCGGCGCGCGCCAAGTTTTTCGGCGACACGCAGGCGAAGATCACCGACATAAGTAGCAAGCTTCTGTTCTTTTCACTCGAGATCAACCGGATCGACGACGCCGACATCGATGCGGCGATCGCCAACGACGAGCGCACCGCGCACTATCGGCCGTGGCTCGTCGATCTGAGGATGGACAAGCCGTTTCAGCTCGATGACCGGACGGAACAGCTCTTCCACGAGAAATCCATAACCGGCCAGGCAGCCTGGAACCGGCTCTTCGACGAAACGATGGCCGACCTGCGGTTCACGGTCGATGGCGAGAAGCGCGCCCTCGAGCCGACGCTGAATCTGCTGCAGTCGCCACAGGGCGAGACGCGCCGAAAGGCGGCGGAAGCCCTGTCCGCCACCTTCGCCGAAAACATCCGCACCTTCACGCTGATCACCAACACGCTGGCCAAGGACAAGGAGATTTCCGACCGCTGGAGAGGTTTCGAAGACATCGCGGACAGCAGGCACCTGGCCAATCGCGTCGAACGCGAGGTGGTGGATGCGCTCAGCTCATCGGTCGTCGCCGCCTATCCGCGCCTGTCGCATCGCTATTACGCGATGAAGGCCCGCTGGCTCGGCATGGACGTGATGGATTTCTGGGACCGCAATGCGCCGTTGCCGGAAACGCCGCAAACGCTGATCGAATGGGACCAGGCGCGCGGCGCCATTCTCGACGCCTATGGACGCTTCGACCCGCAGATGGCCGAGATCGCCGAGCGTTTTTTCGACCGGAACTGGATCGATGCGCCGGTGCGCGAGGGCAAGGCTCCCGGCGCGTTCGCGCATCCGACCGTGCCGTCCGTTCACCCTTATGTGCTGCTGAACTATCTCGGCAAGCCGCGCGACGTCATGACGCTTGCCCACGAACTCGGACACGGCGTTCACCAGGTGCTGGCCGCCCAGCAAGGCGCGCTCATGGCGCAGACGCCGCTGACGCTGGCCGAGACGGCTTCGGTTTTCGGAGAAATGCTGACGTTCCGCGCCCTGCTGGACCGGACGTCCTCGCCGCGGGAACGCAAGGCCATGCTGGCGCAGAAGGTGGAGGACATGATCAACACCGTCGTCCGCCAGATCGCCTTCTACCAGTTCGAGCGCAAGGTGCATACGGAGCGCCGCGAAGGCGAGCTTACGTCGGACCAGATCGGAGAATTATGGCTGTCGGTGCAGGCTGAAAGCCTTGGACCGGCGATCCGCATCACGCCGCAATACAGCACGTTCTGGGCCTATATTCCGCACTTCATCCATTCGCCCTTCTACGTCTACGCCTATGCGTTCGGCGACTGTCTGGTCAATTCTCTCTATGCGGTCTACCAGAACGCCGAATCCGGCTTCCAGGAAAAGTATATGGAGATGCTGAAGGCCGGCGGCTCCAAGCATCATTCCGAGCTGCTGGCGCCGTTCGGGCTGGACGCGAGCGATCCCGCCTTCTGGGATCGCGGCCTGTCCATGATCGAAGGGCTCATCGACGAGCTCGAGGAACTCGATCGCTCGCTCTCCGCCTGACGATCCGTCGGCATTGACGCAACTCTCTGCTTCCATGCGGCGTTGAATCGTGGTTAAGCAACCGCCACGCAAACCAGGACTGGAACCAGGAAGGAAACTGATGTCAGAGGTCGATTATCCCGTTTACGCAGAGATCACAGGTCCGATCGTCATGATCGGCTTCGGGTCCATCGGACGCGGAACGCTGCCGCTCATCGAACGCCATTTCAAATTCGACAAGAGCCGCATGGTCGTTGTCGACCCCAGTGACGCCGACGCCGGCTTGCTGGCCAAGGAAGGTATTCGCTTCGTGCAGGAAGCCGTGACCCGCGACAATTATCGCGATCTGCTCGGACCGCTGCTGACCGAGGGAGAAGGACAGGGCTTCTGCGTCAACCTTTCCGTCGACACCTCGTCGCTCGACCTCATGAAATTCTGCCGCGAGATCGACGCGCCCTATATCGACACCGTGGTTGAACCCTGGCTTGGCTTCTATTTCGACAATTCGCTCGGCAACGCGGCCCGCACCAATTATGCGCTTCGCGAAACCGTGCGCAACGAAAAGGCGGCGAATCCGGGCGGCGCGACAGCCGTCTCCTGCTGCGGCGCCAATCCCGGCATGGTGTCGTGGTTCGTCAAGCAGGCGCTGGTCAATCTGGCGAACGATCTTGGCGTGGCCTTCGACGAGCCCTCGCCCGAGGACCGCGAAGGTTGGGCCGCCCTGATGCAGAAAGTCGGCGTGAAGGGAATCCACATCGCCGAACGCGATACGCAGCGCACGAAACATCCCAAACCCCTCAACGTGTTCTGGAACACATGGTCGGCCGAAGGTTTCATTTCGGAAGGACTGCAGCCCGCCGAACTCGGCTGGGGGAGCCACGAAAAGTGGAAGCCTGACAACGCCAAAGAACAGGAAACCGGCTGCAAGGCGGCGATCTATCTCGAGCAACCCGGCGCCAATACGCGGGTGCGCACCTGGTGCCCGACGCCGGGCGCGCAGTACGGCTTTCTCGTCACCCACAACGAATCCGTCTCGATCGCCGATTTCTTCACGCTGAGGGACGACAGCGGAAATGTCGTCTTCCGGCCGACCTGTCACTACGCCTATCATCCGGCCAACGACGCCGTTCTCTCGCTGCACGAAATGTTCGGCAATGGCGGCAAGCAGCAGCCCAAGCTGCATGTTCTCGACGAAATCGAGATCGAGGACGGAATCGACGAACTGGGCGTGCTTCTCTACGGCCACGAACGCAACGCCTACTGGTTCGGTTCGCGCCTCTCCGTGGAAGAAACGCGCGAACTCGCCCCCTACCAGAACGCCACCGGTCTGCAGGTCACCTCCGCGGTGCTCGCCGGCATGGTCTGGGCGCTGGAAAATCCGGGCTCCGGCATCGTTGAGGCCGACGAGATGGACTACCGGCGCTGCCTCGAAGTGCAGTTGCCCTATCTCGGACCCGTGGAAGGCCACTACACCGACTGGACGCCTCTGACCGACCGTCCGGGTCTTTTCCCGGAAGATATCGATGAAAGCGACCCCTGGCAGTTCAGGAACGTCCTGGTTCATTAAAACCTGATGAACCTTTTGACCAACCGGACGTTGCCGTTCACAGGCGTCCGGTGGTATTGGTAGGCGAGGCGTCGAACGTGAGATCCAGAGCGGAGGCACCCATGCGGCATTGGTCGAGGACACTGACACTTCTTTTCATGACGGCGGCTCTCGCCGCCTGCCAATCGAATTTCGGAGGCGGGCCACGCTATGATCCGAACTCCATCGAGGGACAATGGTTCGATCCGAACGGGATCCTTTCCACGTTCTCCGACGGCCAGTTCGAAACCCGAACGACCGATACGAACACCCTCCTGGCGACCGGCAGATACAACTATACCGGCCCGCGCGTCGTCCAGATCGACCTTCGCTCCCTGGTGCGCAACACCAGTTCGAAGGTGAACTGCTCCCTGGTTTCGCCCTCAACACTCAATTGCACGTCGAGCACAGGCAGCCAGTTCACGCTGACCCGCCGGACGGCCTGAGGAACAGCTGCTCGCCGAAGCGCTGTACAGACGGTCCCAGACCGGCTACCGATACGACATGAGAGACGAAACGGGAGGAGCGTCGTCTTGACCGCCTATTTTGACGCGCTGGAAACGCGCGAGCCTGCAGTTCGTGAAAGGGACCTGTTCGAAAAACTGCCATCATTCATGGCTCGCGCCATGACCCAGGCCGAAGGTTTGAAACGGTGGCTCGGTGACATAGACCCACAATCGATCGACAGCCGTTCGGCGCTGGCTTCTCTTCCGGTCTTGAGAAAACAGGACCTCATGTCCGCGCAAGCTGATAACCCGCCATTCGGCGGTTTCGCGGCCGCGGACGCGTTGCGGGGCAACCGGGTGTTCATGTCTCCCGGCCCGGTCTGGGAGCCGCAGGGCTTCGGCGCCGATCCCTGGCAGGCGGCGCGGGGTCTGTTCGCCGCCGGCTTTCGCGCCGGCGACATCGTCCACAATGCATTTTCCTATCACATGACGCCGGGCGCGTTCATCCTCGACGAGGGCGCCCGCGCAATGGGATGTCTGGTGTTTCCCGCCGGCGTCGGCAACACCGACTCCCAGGTCGAAGCGGCCGCCAAATTGCGCCCGACGGCCTATACGGGAACGCCGGACTTTCTGAAGATCATGCTCGACAGGGCGGTGGAAAGCGGGCTGGACCTGTCTTCCATCACCCACGCCATGGTCTCCGGCGGCGCGCTCTTTCCATCCCTGCGCGACGAATATTACCTGCGCGGCATCAAGACGCTGCAGTGCTACGCCACGGCCGATATCGGCGTGATCGCCTATGAAAGCGCGGCCAACGACGGCTCGCCCTATCCCGGCATGATCCTGAACGAAAACCTTATCCTGGAAATCGTGCGGCCAGGCAGCGGCGAGCCTGTGGTCGACGGCGAGGTCGGCGAAGTCGTCGTCACCTGCCTCAACGAAGCCTATCCGCTGATCCGGTTCGCCACGGGCGACCTCTCGGCAGTCGTCGAAGGCCCCTCGCCCTGCGGCAGAACGAACACGCGCATCGCCGGCTGGATGGGACGCGCCGACCAGCGCACCAAGATCAAGGGCATGTTCGTCGATCCGAAACAGGTCGACGCCGTCATGAAGCGGCATCCCGAAATCGCCAGGGCGCGACTCGTCGTCAGCCGCGCCGACAATCAGGACAGCATGACGCTGCATGTCGAGGCGGGAAGCGGCGTAGACCTGGACGCCGCGTCGATTTCCGCGACCTTGTCGGACGTCACCCGGCTCAAGGGCGACGTGGTCGGCGTCGTGGCCGGAAGCCTTCCCAATGACGGCAAGGTCATCGCTGACGAGCGCAATTACGAAAACTGAGTTTCGCCGCAGACAGGCTTGAGTTTCCGCGAAATCGGTAAGAGAATACGGCCGCGACGCGGTTGTCATGCAAATGCAAATTGCGTGTGACAGTAACGGTGCGAACCACTCAGGCGGTAATGCGTGACGCTCGTGTCAGACCGCCCTCCAAGGAAGACCTTAACAGGGAGATATCAATGAACAGGACCATGTTACGCGCGCTGCTTTCGGCCGCCGCTCTGGGGCTCGCCACTGGCGGCGCCTGGGCCGACTACGAACTCAACGTGCTGCATTTCAACGACCTGCACAGTCGCATCGAACCCATCAACAAATACGATTCGACCTGTTCGGCGGAAGACGATGCGGAAGGCAAGTGTTTCGGCGGCGCAGCGCGCCTGAAAACAGCCATCGACGAGCGCAAATCGGCGCTGGACAACGTGCTGGTTCTGAACGCCGGAGACAATTTCCAGGGTTCGCTCTTCTACACGACCTACAAGGGCGACGCCGAGGCTGAATTCCTGGACATGATGGATCAGGACGCGATGGTTCTCGGCAACCACGAATTCGACGACGGCGACCAGGTGCTCGCCGATTTCGTCGCCAAAACCGATTTCCCGATCATCTACGGAAACACGCTGATCGGCGCCAACAGCCCGCTCGCCGGCACGCGGATGGTTGAATATGTGATCAAGGACGTCGGCGGCGAGAAGGTCGCCATCATCGGCGTGGTGGCCGAAGACACAGACGTCACGTCTTCGCCGAGCGACGCCGTCCTGTTCATGGAGCCGGTTCTCTACCTCATGGAAGCCGTCGACAAGGTCAAGGAAGCCGGCGCCACGAAGATCATCGCGCTGACCCATGTCGGTCTGCCGGTCGACAAGAAGATTGCCGCCGAAGTTGACGGCATCGACCTCATCGTGGGCGGACATTCGCACACATTGCTGTCGAATACGGATGAAAAGGCGGCCGGCCCCTACCCTGTGATGGTGAAAAACGAGACGTCCGGCAAGGACGTTCCGATTGTCCAGGGCTACGCCTACAGCAAGTATCTCGGCGAGATCAAACTGGTGTTCGACGACGACGGCAATATCAAAAGCGTCTCCGGAGACCCGATCCTTCTCGACGCCAGCTTCAAGCCGAATGAAGCAATGCAGAAACGCATCGCGGAACTGGCTGCTCCCATCGAGGACATGAAAAAGGAAGTTGTCGGAGACACATCCGCCACAATCGACGGTGAACGGACTACCTGCCGTTCCCAGGAGTGCGAGATGGGCAATCTCGTCTCCGACGCCATGCTTGACCGGGTCAAGGGCCAGGGCATCCAGATCGCCATTCAGAACGGCGGCGGACTGCGCGCCTCGATCGACCAGGGCGAAGTCACCATGGGCGAAGTCCTCACCGTGCTTCCGTTCCAGAACACCCTGTCGACCTTCCAGCTCAAGGGTTCCGACGTCAAGGCCGCCCTTGAAAACGGCGTCAGCCAGCTTGAAGAAGGCGCTGGCCGCTTCCCGCAGGTCGCCGGGCTGAAATACAGCTTCGACCCGTCCAAGCCTGCCGGCGAGCGGATTTCCGACGTCATGGTGGAAGGCAGCGACGGCAGCTATGCGGCCATCGTGGACGACACGACCTATGGCGTGGTTTCCAACAACTTCATGCGCGGCGGCGGCGACGGCTACAGCGTCTTTGCGACAGCCGGCATGAACGCCTACGACTACGGCCCGGGCCTTGAGCAGGTCGTGGTCGACTATCTCGGCGAGAACAATCCCTACAAGCCATACGTCGACGGGCGCATCACGGAAGTTTCCGCAGCCATGGAGCCGAAGACGGACGAGTCCATGAAGGACGAGATGAAGTCCGACGCCGCGACGATGGAAAAGGACTCCGAGGCCGCCTCGGAAACTGTCATGGAAAAGACAGAGGAAATGGCCAAGGAAGGCATGGAGAAGGTTGAGGAAGCTGTCGAATCCGCAACGACCCATGTGATTTCTGCCGGCGACAGCCTCTGGGCCCTGGCTGAAAAATACTTTGGCGACGGCAAGCAATGGAAATCCATCGCCGACGCCAACCCGAGTCAGAATCCGAAGAAGCTGGAAGTCGGAAGCCAACTGACGATCCCAGCCAAATCGAACTGACCGACAAATACGCGTTCTTAACGAAGCGGCCCGGGATTTCCCGGGTCGCTTTTTTTGAATCCTGCGGCATTTTCCCTGAGTGCTTGAAATTGCGTCGGCGGCCCATATTTTGGCCGAGTCAGCACTTCAGAATCATTTTAGACAGCGAAATCCCATGACCCCGACCGAAACGACCGCCACGCGCCATCTCCCGCAAAAGCATCCCGCTGTGGCTTTCGGCAAGGTCGGCGTGCTTCTGGTCAATCTCGGCACTCCGGACGGAACCGACTACACGTCGATGCGCCGTTATCTGCGCGAATTCCTGACCGACAAGCGCGTCATCGAATGGCCGCGCGCCTACTGGTATCCGATCCTGTTCGGCATTGTCCTCAACACCCGACCGGGCAAGGTCGGCAAGGCCTACGAGATGATCTGGAACAAGGACAAGGACGAAAGCTACCTGAGAACCTACACGCGCAGCCAGTCGGACCTGCTCGGCAAGATGCTGGCGGCCGAAGACGGGGTCGTCGTCGACTGGGCCATGCGCTACGGAACGCCATCAATTGCGGAACGCATCAACGCCCTGAAGGACGCCGGGTGCGAACGGATCCTGCTGTTTCCGCTCTATCCGCAATATGCGGCGAGCACGACGGCGACGGTCAACGACAAGGCTTTCGAGGCCCTGATGAAGATGCGGTGGCAGCCGGCGTTACGCGTTGCGCCGCCCTACCACGATGATCCGGTCTATATCGAAGCGCTGGGCAAATCGATCACCAGCCATCTCGCCACGCTCGACTGGGAGCCGGAAGTGGTTCTGGCCTCGTTCCACGGCATACCGAAATCCTATTTCGAAAAGGGCGATCCCTATCATTGCCATTGCCAGAAAACGACGCGCCTGCTGCGCGAATATCTCGGCTGGCCGGAAGACCGGCTGAAGATCACCTTCCAGTCCCGCTTCGGGCCAGAAGAATGGCTTCAACCCTACACGGACAAGACGGTGGAGGATCTGGCCAGGAAGGGAGTCCGCAATATCGCAGTGCTCAATCCAGGCTTCGTGTCCGACTGCCTTGAAACGCTTGAGGAGATCGCGGAACAGGCGATGGAAAGCTTTCACGAATATGGCGGCGAAAACTTCACCCATATTCCATGCCTCAATGACAGTGAGGATGGAATGAAGGTCCTGGAAACGGTGGTTCGTCGTGAATTGCAGGGTTGGATCTAAAGAAGCGCCCGGAACTTGAAAATCGATATAACCAATTGATATTGTTCAACTGAAAATATCGACGGGCATCATATTGTAACCATCCCTTGCATTACCCATCTTTAAGGTATGTCGGTTAAACACATTTCGTGACCATCAGTCGTCGCTTAGGCCTTCATTGGCCCGCGCGCAACGGAGGATTTTGACATGCTACCACCCCTGAGCGGCTTTGATATCGCCGTAATCGTCTTTCTCGTTCTCGTGCTTCTGGTTCTCTACGCAAGCGTCAAGACGGTCTCTCAGGGTTATAATTACACTGTTGAGCGCTTTGGCCGGTATACCCGCACGCTTACTCCGGGCCTGAACCTGATTGTGCCGTTCATCGACAGGATCGGCGCGCGCATGAACATGATGGAGCAGGTTCTCGACGTTCCGACCCAGGAAGTCATCACCCGCGACAACGCCAGCGTCGGCGCGGACGCCGTCGCCTTTTACCAGGTGCTCAACGCCCCCCAGGCCGCCTATCAGGTCCGGGAGCTTGAATACGCCATTCTGAACCTGACGATGACCAATATTCGCTCGGTCATGGGATCGATGGATCTGGACGAATTGCTGTCCAACCGCGACGCCATCAACGAGCGGCTGCTGACGGTCGTCGACGAGGCGGCAAGCCCCTGGGGCATCAAGATCACCCGCGTCGAGATCAAGGACATCAATCCGCCGACCGACCTCGTCGACGCCATGGCCCGGCAAATGAAGGCGGAACGCGAAAAGCGCGCCGAAGTGCTGGAGGCCGAAGGCGCCCGCAACGCACAGATCCTGCGCGCGGAAGGCGCCAAGCAGGCCGCAATCCTTCAGGCCGAGGGCACGCGCGAGGCGGCGTTCCGCGAAGCCGAAGCCCGCGAACGGCTCGCCGAAGCGGAAGCCGCCGCCACCCGTTCCGTTTCCGAAGCCATCGCCCAGGGCGACGTTCAGGCGATCAACTACTTCGTCGCGCAGAAATACACCGAGGCGCTGGCCTCGATCGGCACGGCCAACAACCAGAAGATCGTTCTCATGCCAATGGAAGCGTCGTCGCTTATCGGCTCCCTGGGCGGTATTGGCGCAATTGCAAAGGAAGTCTTCGCCGACGGGCCTACCAGCACGGCCGCCTCGGCGCGGCGTTCCGTGCCCTCTGCCGGTCAACGGGCGGACTGACGATGTTTGACTGGATTGGGACGCAACTCGGCCCATGGACATGGTGGGTCATCGGACTCCTGCTGCTGGCGATGGAAGTCGTCATTCCGGGAATTTTCCTGATGTGGTTCGGCATCGCAGCCATCATCGTGGGCAGCCTGTCGCTGATGCTGTGGACCGAATCCTACTGGATATGGCAGATGCAGGTGATCATCTTCGCAGTTCTCGCCGTGATATCGGCGCTGATCGGGCGGCGCATGATCGGGGGGCAAGACGGCGTATCCGACGAGCCGCTGCTCAACCAGCGCGGCGCGAGCCTGATCGGCCGAACCGCAACGCTGAAGGCGCCGATCCATGAAGGCCGCGGCCGCATTCATGTCGACGACACGACCTGGGTCGTCAACGGCCCGGATCTGCCGGTGGGAAGTCGCGTCCGGATCGTCTCCAGCACCGGCAACACGCTCAAGGTCGAACCGGTGAGCGAGATCTCCGCACCGGCATGATGCGTCGTTCCGTAAGGAAGCCTTAACCACAAAGCTTTACGGTTTGGGAAGATTTGTTCCCCTTGTTTCAGGCCGTAAATGGTTGCCACATCGCGCGTTTTCTGGATCGGGAGGCTGGCGGCCCTGTCGCCGGCCGTGGCGTTGTGTGTCCTTGTCACAGCTCACCCTGTTTCAGCGCAGCAGGCCGACGACACTGACCAGCTACTCAGAGGAGTGATCGAGTATGACGGCCGCACCGGCGCCGAGCGCCGCCGGGCCGAACGCGTCGCCGTGGACGAAGAAGAGCAAGCGAACGAGGAGCAGGAGCAGGCTGACGGCAGGGCTGGCGACACGACAGCCGGGCTTGACGACACCACAACCGGAGCCGTCGAGGCGGTTCAGAGAACCGGACCGGCGCAATGGTTCGGCCGCGACAACCCCACCCAGCCGACCGTCGACACCGTCGTGCGCAAACCGGACCCGGATCCCTACGCGGCCGTCGGCATGCGAATTGGAACCTTCATTCTCCGGCCGACCCTCACACAGCAATTGGGCCATGAATCCGTACTCGACGGAGAGGCGAAGACGGCGCGCAGCCTAAGCAGGACGACCCTGGCTGCGGAACTGGAGTCCGACTGGTCGCGCCACCAGTTGAAGATTTCCGGGCAGCAGGTCATAGACATAACGCTCTCGGGCGACGGTCCGGAAGATCCGAGCACGTCTGTGGACGCCGAGTTGCGGCTGGACATTTCCTCGACGACGACAGCCAATCTCTTCTTCGGCTACGATTTCAGACGCGAGGACCAGACCGACGCCAATTCGGTCGAAAACGCAGTCGCGCAATCGGACATCCACTCTTTCGAGGGCCGCGCCGGAATTGAGCACTCTTTCGGATCCTGGAGAGGTCGCGCAGCCTTTACCGCCATGCGCTCGACATATGGAGACGTCGAGCTCGACGACGGCGAAGAACTTTCCCAGTCAGATCGCGACAACAACAGCTACCGTATGGCGTTGCGCGCAGGCGCCGACAACGGCGCCGTGCTGCGGCCCTTTGCGGAGGTCGAGGGGACACTCATCGATTATGACGAGCCCGAGGACGCGAACGGCTACCGACGATCGTCCAAAGGCTTTGCGCTCAGGGCCGGCGCGGTCTTCGATCGCGGCGAGAAATGGAACGGAGAGATTGCGGCCGGGTACATGCAGCGCAACTATGATGATCCGAGGCTGGACCCGATCGGGGCATTGTCGATTTCCGGCTACGCCAACTGGTCGCCCGAACGGGACACGGTCATCAGGCTGGGGCTGAACTCAAGCATCGAGGATTCGACGACGGCCGACGTGTCAGGATCCGTCTACTACTCCGCCTCGGCCGACATTACCCGCAAGGTGCGCGAGAACTTCATCACAAGGCTGAACGGACAGCTGGGATGGCGGCGCTATTACGGCGACCTGCCGGACGAAACCGTCATTGTGGCCGGAGCCGGATTCACCTGGTGGCTGAACCGCAATGTCGGCGTCGACGGAGATGTCAGTTACGAAAAGACCCTGTCCGAAGACACCGACAATGACGACATCTATGTCGGCCTGGGCATGAAATTCCAGCGCTGACGCAACCGCGCTACAGCTCTGCGATCATCCGGCGTATGTCGCCCTCGACCTTGTTGCGAATGTCTTCACGCAGCAGCGCAAACGAGACATTGGCCCTTATGAAGCCCTCCTTGGAGCCGCAGTCGTATGTGTTGCCCTGGAATTTGTAGCCAGCGAACTGCTGGTCTTTCGCGAGATTGAGCATGGCGTCGGTCAACTGGATTTCATTGCCTGCGCCCCGCTCCTGCCGCTCGAGAATGGAAAATATCTCCGGCTGCAGGATGTATCGGCCGTTGATGAACCAATTTGACGGCGCGGTGCCCGGCGCTGGCTTCTCGACCATGGATGTAATGCGGAACCCTTCGTCCGAGATTTCATCACCGATGCCGACGATCCCGTAGCGATGGGTTTCCTCTTCCGGAACTTCCTCGACGGAGACGACATTGCCGCCGACCTTCCCATAAAGCTCGATCATCCCGGTCAGGCAGCCTTTCCTGTCCTGCATGACCATGTCGGGAAGAAGCAGCGCGAAAGGTTCGTCGCCCACAAGTTCGCGCGCGCACCAGACCGCGTGACCAAGCCCGAGCGGCTCCTGCTGGCGGGTGAAGCTGGTCTGGCCCGCCTGCGGCTGCAGTTCCTGAAGGTGACCCAGTTCGTCCAGCTTTCCGCGATCGCGGAGCGTGTTGTAAAGTTCGACCTGGATATCGAAATGGTCTTCGATAACCGCCTTGTTGCGGCCGGTCACGAAAATGAAATGCTCAATGCCGGCGGCGCGCGCCTCGTCGACCACATACTGGATGACCGGTTTGTCGACGACTGTCAGCATCTCTTTCGGGATCGCCTTGGTCGCCGGCAGAAAGCGCGTTCCGAGCCCCGCGACCGGGAATACCGCTTTCCTCACCTTTTTTTGTTCAACCATGTCGCCACCTTTCATTCAAACTCTTTCAGACCAATTTAATAAGTCACCGACGCGACGTTTCAACCGCTAATCCACACCGCCGCCGGGCGCATGGTTAAGAATTTATTGATTCGTGATACATATTGTAGGGGGTCAATGCGCGGAAGAGCGCCATGATTACGCCTTCCGGACGCACTAGGGAACGAGGAAAGTTCAAGCGGAATTCACCATGTCGATGACGAATCGGAAACGGACAATCCCCCAACTCGCCCTGATCCTGTGCGCGACCGTCCTGCTGCTTGCGCCCGACATCGCCAGGGCGGACGCCGGTTTTCAGCGCTGGATACGGGACTTCTATCCCGTGGCTGCGAAATCCGGAATCAGCAAGAAGACATATGACCGGGCCTTTGCCGGCGTTACGACGCCGGACCCGGAAGTCCTCCGCAAAGCCCGCTATCAGCCGGAATTCAAGCAGGACGCCTGGAGCTACATCGATTCGCGCGTTCATGATGAAAGCGTTCGCAACGGGCAGGCCTTCGCCCGCAAATACAACCGGACGCTCTCGGAGATTGAAAGGCGCTACGGGGTCGACCGGTCCGTGCTGATGGCCATCTGGTCGATGGAATCGAGTTACGGCAACGTCTTCAATTATCCCGAACGGCTGCATTACGTGCCCAGAGCGCTTGCGACTCTGGCCTACGCCGACCCGAAGCGCGCCAAGTTCGCCCGCAGCCAGTTGATCGCCGCCCTGAAAATCCTGCAATCCGGAGACATCCGGCGCGAGCACCTCTCCGGCTCCTGGGCCGGCGCAATGGGCCACACCCAGTTCATTCCGACGAGCTACCAGGCCTTTGCGGTGGATTTCGACGGCGACGGCCGGCGCGACATCTGGAACTCAGTGCCGGACGCCCTGGCGACAGCCGCCAACCTCCTGAAGAAAAACGGGTGGCGAACCGGACTGACCTGGGGCTACGAGGTCCAGGCGCCGCGCGGCGCAAGCAAATATGAAGGGAGCCAGCGCACGCTGGCGCAGTGGGCGAAGCTCGGCTTCAAGCGACCCGACGGAAGACCCTTCCCCCGCCCCGGCGAAAACGCCGTGCTGAAGATGCCGGCCGGAACCAGTGGTCCCGCTTTTCTCATGATCCGCAACTTCTTCGTCATAAAGACCTACAACAACTCGGACTCCTATGCGCTCGGCGTCGGACTGCTCGCCGACCGCATTGCAGGCTATGACGGCCTGAAGCAGCACTGGCAGCCGCCAAAAGGCGCGCTGTCGATGGATGAGAGGCGCGAGATTCAGGTTCATCTGAAGAAGCTTGGCTATTATGACGGCGAGATCGACGGCAATATCGGATCCGGCTCCCAGCAGGCGATCAAGGACTATCAGTCCAGGCTGGGCTTGACCGCTGACGGTGTTCCATCGCAGAATCTGCTGAAGACGCTGCGGCGCTGAACCGAAAAGTAAACAAAGGGTCCGGGAAGCAGTACCCCTGGAGTATGACCCATGCGCATGTTCCTTACGAGATCATTGTTGTGCATGATCGTCGCCATTGCGCCGTTGTCGGCAGCGATTGTCGTCGTCCCGTCGCAGCCCGCGCAGGCGCAGGAAGAGACAAAGCGGCGCACGGTCATTGATTTCCTTTTTGGTCCGCGCAGACTGATCAGGCGCAAGACCAGCCGTCAGCCTGCCTACGAACAGCCGCGGCGGGCCCAGCCGCAGCAGCGCAGCGTCCGACGCTCTACATCCGGCGGAACAGCCGCGCCGGCCGTGGAAGCCGTCGAGAAACTGGATAATGCGCGCAAGATCCTCGTGGTCGGGGATTTCATGGCGAAAGGCCTCTACGACGGACTGAAGGTCGCTTTCGCGCAATCACCGGGCGTTCGCGTTCTGGAGGAAACCAGCGGGTCCTCCGGCCTGGTGCGGGACGACTATTTTGACTGGCCGGAAAATCTGCCCGGCTTTCTCGACGAACATCAGCCGACGATCGTTATCGTCATGATCGGATCGAACGACCGCCAGGAATTGCGGCTTCCGGAAGGACGGCTCGCGGTGCGCTCGGAAAGCTGGGTCAACGAATATTCGAAACGCATAGGCGAAATCTCGCAAATCATCCGCGATCGCAATCTGCCCCTGATCTGGGTCGGGTCTCCCTCATACAAATCGTCTTCGATGTCGGCTGATATGGCGGCGATCAACGACATGACGCGAACGGTCGTCGCCGAGACGGGCGGCGAATTCGTTGATATCTGGGAGGGATTCGTCAACGAGAACGGCCAGTTCGTTTTCACCGGGTCTGACATCAAGGGCCAGCAGGTCCGGCTGCGGACTTCGGACGGCATCCGCATGACGCGGGCCGGTCGTCGCAAGCTCGCCTTCTATACCGAAAAGCCGTTGCGAAAACTTCTTGGCAGCGCCGCGGGCGAGGATGTGGAGCGGCTCCAGGGCGACAATTTCCCCGAATTGCTGCTGTCCGGCCTGCATACGGACCAGATCATACGCACCCCGCCGATTGCGCTGATCGATCCGATGCTGGACGGTGGATCGACGCTTCTGGGCAGCGCCAACGACCTCGCAGCCGAATACGAAACCCCGACCGTGCGCGAGGAACTGGTCCTGAAGGGTCTGCCCGCAGCCGCGCCCGCCGGACGCGCCGACGATTTCCGATGGTCAGACAGCGACGAAAAGGCCCGACAATAGGGCCCTACCGCGGCAGGTTGGTTTCACCCATCAGCTTGAGGTCGATCGCGCGCGCGGCCTGTCGCCCCTCGCGGATCGCCCAGACGACGAGCGACTGACCGCGGCGGATGTCGCCTGCAGTCCAAAGTCCCTCGACGGAGGTTTCATAGGTGACGTCGTCCGCAGTGACGAAGGTCGAATTCCGGCGGTCGACGCCGATATCCAGACGGTCGCCAAGATCAGCGATCACACCGGTGTCGAATGGCCCCCGAAAACCGATTGCGATGAACGCCAGATCGGCCTTGATGATGAATTCTGTGCCGGCGACCGGCTGACGCTTTTCGTCCACCTGGCAGCACTTCACACCGGTCAGGACGCCGTCTTCACCGACGAAGGCGATCGTGCCGACCTGGAACTCACGAACCGCGCCTTCCGCCTGTGACGAGGAGGTGCGCATCTTGGTCGCCCAATAGGGCCACACGGCCATCTTGTCTTCCTTCGCGGGCGGCTGCGGACGGATATCGAGCTGCGTGACCTTGACCGCGCCCTGGCGAAAAGCCGTGCCGACGCAGTCGGACGCGGTATCGCCGCCGCCGACGACCACAACATGCTTGGCGCCGGCAAGGATAGGCGCCGACGGCCAGCCGACGGAGTCGATGTTTTCCCGCGCCACGCGCTTGTTCTGCTGGACGAGATAGGGCATCGCATCGTGAACGCCCTGCAAGTCGCCGCCCGGAATGCCCGCGTCACGCGGCTTTTCCGACCCGCCGCAGTAAAGCGTCGCATCGTATTTTGCGAGCAGTTCGTCGACCTTCACATCGACGCCGACATTGACGTTGCAATGGAAGGTCACGCCCTCGCCTTCCATCTGCTCGGCGCGCCGGTCGATGAAATGCTTTTCCATCTTGAAGTCCGGAATGCCGTAGCGCATCAGACCGCCGGGCCTGCTTTCCCGCTCATAGACATGA
The DNA here is from genome assembly GCA_024343425.1 of Rhizobiaceae bacterium MnEN-MB40S. GTDB lineage: Bacteria > Pseudomonadota > Alphaproteobacteria > Rhizobiales > Rhizobiaceae > Flavimaribacter. The sequence goes on along the minus strand of BRLC01000016.1, from coordinate 158,203 downwards.
ACGTCGTGACCGGCGCGCGCCAGTTGCTGGGCGGCGGCCATTCCAGCCGGACCGGAGCCGATCACGGCGACGCTCTTGCCGGTCTTTCGCTCGGCCGGACGCGGAACGACATAACCCATTTCATAGGCCTTGTCGGCCAGCGCCTGCTCCACCGTCTTGATCGCCACCGGAATGTCTTCGAGGTTGAGCGTGCAGGCCTCCTCGCAAGGGGCGGGGCAGATGCGGCCCGTGAACTCGGGAAAGTTGTTCGTCGAATGCAGATTGCGGATCGCCTCTTCCCAGTCGCCATTGTAGACGAGGTCGTTCCAGTCCGGAATCTGGTTATGGATCGGACATCCGGTCGGGCCGTGACAGAACGGAATGCCGCAATCCATGCAACGCGCCGACTGCTTTGCGACCTCCGAATCCGACATCGGAATGGTGAATTCCCGGAAGTGGCGAATGCGGTCGGACGCCGGCTGATACTTGGCGACCTGCCGGTCGATCTCGAGAAATCCTGTAACTTTACCCATGACTTTTCCTAGCGCGAACTGAAAGACTGTAACCGTTGACGAAGAGCGGCCGCCTATTCGGCGGCGACGCCCATGCGCATACGCTCCATCTCTTCCAGAGCACGACGGTATTCGACGGGCATGACCTTGCGGAATTTCGAACGATAGTCGGCCCAGTTGTCGAGGATCTCCTTCGCCCGTTCAGACCCCGTGTAGTGCAGGTGGTTGGCGATGAGCTGATAGAGACGCTCCTGGTCGTGGCCGGTCATGTCGCCGGTCACGTCCACGCGGCCCTTGTGGGCGAGATCCCCGCCGTGGTGATGCAGTTCCTCGAGGATATCGTCCTCCTCGGGCACCGGTTCCAGTTCGACCATCGCCATGTTGCAGCGCTGTTCGAAATCCCCGTCCTCATCGAGCACATAGGCGACCCCGCCGGACATGCCGGCCGCAAAGTTGCGGCCCGTCTGGCCGATGACGACAACCACGCCGCCGGTCATGTACTCGCAGCCGTGGTCTCCCACGCCCTCGACGACGGCGATCGCCCCGGAGTTGCGCACGGCGAAACGTTCGCCGGCGACGCCGCGGAAATAGCACTCGCCCTCGATGGCGCCGTAAAGCACCGTGTTGCCGACGATGATCGATTCCTCGGGAACGATCCGCGCGTCCTCCGGCGGCCTGATGATGATGCGGCCGCCGCACAGGCCCTTGCCGACATAGTCGTTGCCGTCGCCTGACAGGTCGAACGTGACGCCGCGGGCGAGAAAAGCGCCGAAGGACTGGCCTGCGGTTCCGCTCAGGCGGACGGAAATCGTGTCGTCCGGCAGCCCCTTGTGGCCGAAGCGCCGGGCGACCTCGCCCGACAGCATCGCGCCGGCGGACCGGTCGACGTTGCGGATTGGCGTTTCGATCTCGACCGGCGTACGGCTTTCAAGCGCAGGCGCCGCCTCTGCAATCAGCTTGCGGTCCAGCACATCCTCGATCGGATGATTCTGACGCTCGGTCCAGTAGGTTTCGGACTTCTCGGCTTCCGGTTTGAAGAACACCTTGCTGAAATCAAGCCCCCTGGCTTTCCAGTGGGTGATGAGATCGTCCTTCTCCAGAAGGTCGAACTGTCCGATAATGTCGTCGATCTTGCGGAATCCCAGCGACGCCAGGATTTCACGCACTTCCTCCGCGATGAAGAAGAAGTAGTTGATGACGTGCTCGGGCGCGCCCTTGAAACGCTTGCGCAAGACCGGATCCTGTGTGGCGATGCCCACGGGACAGGTGTTGAGGTGACACTTGCGCATCATCAGGCAGCCGGCCGCGATCAGCGGCGCGGTTGAAAACCCGAATTCGTCGGCGCCCAGAAGCGCGCCGATGATCACGTCGCGACCGGTGCGCAATCCGCCGTCGACCTGGAGCGGCACGCGCGAGCGCAGGCCGTTCAGCACGAGGGTCTGGTGGGTTTCGGCAAGCCCCATCTCCCAGGGCGATCCGGCGTGCTTGAGCGATGTCAGCGGCGAGGCGCCCGTGCCGCCGTCATACCCGGAAATGGTGATATGATCGGCGCGCGCCTTGGCGACGCCGGCGGCGACCGTGCCCACGCCCACTTCCGAGACGAGCTTGACCGAGATATCGGCGTGTTCGTTGACGTTCTTCAGGTCGAAAATCAGCTGCGCCAGATCCTCGATCGAATAGATGTCGTGATGCGGCGGCGGCGAGATGAGTCCGACGCCGGGGGTCGAATGCCGCGTCTTGGCGATCGTGGCGTCAACCTTGTGGCCGGGCAACTGACCGCCCTCGCCGGGCTTTGCGCCCTGCGCGACCTTGATCTGGATCATGTCCGAATTGACGAGATACTCCGTCGTCACGCCAAACCGCCCGGAAGCCACCTGCTTGATGGACGAGCGCTCGGGATTGGCCGATCCGTCCGGCAATGGCAGATAGCGGTCCGGCTCCTCGCCGCCCTCGCCGGTGTTCGACTTGCCGCCGATCCGGTTCATGGCGATGGCGAGCGTCGCGTGCGCTTCACGGCTGATCGAGCCGAAGGACATGGCGCCGGTGGAAAACCGCTTCACGATTTCGGAAGCCGGCTCGACCTCGTCAAGCGGAACCGGCTCGACGCCGCGGCTCTGCGCGTCGCGAATACGGAACAGGCCGCGGATCGTGTTCATGCCCTCGGCCTGCTCGTTCACCATCTTTGCGAACTCGCGATAGGTGTCACGGGCGTTGCCGCGAACGGCGTGTTGCAGGAGCGCAACCGAATCGGGCGACCATGCGTGGTTTTCTCCGCGCATGCGATAGAGATACTCGCCGCCAACCTCGAGCGCGTTCAGAAGCACCGGATCATTGCCGAAGGCGCGCGTGTGACGCTGGTGCGTCTCCACGGCGAGCTCTTCCAGGCCAATGCCTTCGATCGTCGTCGCCGTGCCGGTGAAGAACTTGTCGACGAAGGCCGTCGACAGGCCGACCGCGTCGAAAATCTGGGCGCCGCAATAGGACTGGTAGGTCGAGATGCCCATCTTCGACATGACCTTCAGCAGACCCTTGTCAATCGCCTTGATGTAGCGCTCGACGGTTTCCGTCGAATCGACCGCAGCCGGAAATTCGCCCTTGCGGTGCATGTCCGCCAGCGTGTCGAAAGCGAGATAGGGGTTGATCGCCTCGGCGCCGTAGCCGGCGAGAACCGCAAAGTGATGGACTTCCCTCGGCTCTCCGGATTCCACGACGAGACCGACGGACGTGCGCAGGCCCTTGCGGATCAGGTGGTGATGCACGGCAGCCGTCGCCAGCAGCGGCGGGATCGAAATCCGCTGGGCGGAAATCAGCCTGTCCGACAGGATGATGATGTTGTAGCCGCTCTCCACCGCCTTCTGGGCGCTCAGGCACAGCGACTTCAGGGCCATGCCCATATGGTCGGGACCGGAAGCGACACGATAGGTGATGTCGAGCGTCTGGGTCTGGAACTGGTTGTCCGAGATCTCGCCGATTTCGCGGATCTTTTCCAGGTCCTCGTTGCTCAGGATCGGCTGACGCACTTCCAGCCGCTTGCGGCTGGCGAGCCCCTCCAGATCGAACAGATTGGGGCGCGGTCCGATGAAGGAGACGAGGCTCATCACCGATTCCTCGCGGATCGGATCGATCGGCGGGTTCGTCACCTGGGCGAAATTCTGCTTGAAATAGGTGTAAAGCAGTCGCCCCTTTTCAGACAGGGCGGAGATCGGCGTGTCGGTTCCCATGGAGCCGAGCGCTTCTTGGCCCGTCGTGGCCATCGGCGCCATCAATATGCGCAGATCTTCCTGTGTGTAGCCGAAGGCCTGCTGGCGATCGAGCAGCGACGCCTGCGCGCGGATCGCCGGCACGCCGGCGACCGGCATGTCTTCCAGCACGATCTGCGTCCGCTCGAGCCACTTGCCATAGGGATGCGCATTGGCGAGCTGCCGCTTGATCTGCGCATCCGAGACGATCACGCCTTCTTCCATGTCGATCAGCAGCATCTTGCCGGGCTGAAGCCGCCACTTGCGCACGACATGCTTCTCCTCGACAGGCAGCACGCCGGCTTCCGAGGCCATGATGATCCGGTCGTCGTCGGTGACGATGTAGCGCGCCGGCCGCAAGCCGTTGCGGTCGAGCGTGGCGCCGATCATGCGTCCGTCGGTGAAGGCGACGGCGGCCGGGCCGTCCCACGGCTCCATCAGGGCCGCGTGATATTCGTAGAACGCCTTGCGGTCGTCATGCATCAGCTTGTTGCCGGCCCAGGCTTCCGGGATCAGCATCATGACAGCATGCGGCAGCGAGTAGCCGCCCTGGACCAGGAACTCCAGCGCATTGTCGAAACACGCCGTGTCCGACTGGCCTTCATAGGAAATCGGCCACAGCTTGTTGATGTCGTCGCCGAACAGCGGAGAACTGACAGACGCCTGACGCGCCGCCATCCAGTTGACGTTGCCGCGCAGCGTGTTGATCTCGCCATTGTGGGCGACCATGCGGTAGGGGTGGGCGAGCTTCCATGACGGAAAGGTGTTCGTCGAAAAACGCTGGTGAACGAGGGCGACAGCCGATTCGAACCGCGGATCCTTCAGGTCCTGGTAGTAGGCGCCGACCTGATAGGCCAGAAACATGCCCTTGTAGACAATGGTCCGGCTCGACAGGGAAACGATGTAGAAGCCGTTGTCGCGCCCTTCAGTCTCTTCGTGGATCCGGTTTGAGATCACCTTGCGCAGTATGAACAGCCGGCGCTCGAAATCCTCGTCATCCGTGATGTCCGGACCGCGAGCGACAAAGACCTGGCGATGCCAGGGTTCGGTCGCCACGATGTCCGGAGCCTTTGACAGCGATGAATTGTCGACGGGCACGTCGCGGAAACCGAGCAGCTTCTGGCCTTCCGATTCCACCACGTCAGCGATGATTTCCTCGATGTGCAGCCGCAATTCGTGATCCTGCGGCATGAACAGGTGCCCGACGGCGTAGTGGCCGGATTCCGGCAGCGCGACGCCGCTGGCGGCCATCTCTTCGCGATAGAGCCTGTCGGGAAGCTGGACGAGCATGCCGGCGCCGTCGCCCATCAGCGGATCGGCCCCAACGGCGCCGCGATGGGTGAGGTTCTCGAGCATGCGCAAGCCGTCCTCGATGATCTGATGGGACTTCTCGCCGCGCATATGCGCAATGAACCCGACGCCGCACGCGTCATGTTCCTTTGCAGGGTCATAAAGACCCTGTTTGACCGGGAAAGCGGCGTTTGCGGCACGTTTGACGGCAGCCGTTCCGGCTGGTCTGCGTGTCCGTATTGCCTTCGATGGCGTTGCGTGCGTCATCTCGCTTCCTCCTGCCGTTTCCTCCGACCTTCGGAGGGCGTCCTTTACGTCCGTGCCGGACATCTCCGGTACAGATAGTTCCATGCGGCGAATTTCTGCAATCAGCCGGTTGAGGAACGTCGACGCCGCCCGATTCCGTATCGAGGCGACTGACATTCCGGTTTTCCAGGCCTGTCTCCGGCGGCTCTAATGCGCCTGCGTATCCAGAACCCGGCAAATGACGGCAGATCCGGCTATCGGAAAAACCGTCACCCATTTCTCAGCGCCGAAACAGCGCCAATGACACAACTGGCAAGATGCTGCAACCTGCGCCAAAATTAGGACAGCATGGCTGTCCTATTTTCTCTATGCCAGAAAGACACGATTGGAGCAAGTCGCAACAGCCAATAATTTACTCCGGCCGACCGTAAATTGCCCTGCATTTCATGGCCAAGACATTAAATGACGCCTGCAGGCCCGTAAAGGAATGATTGTGGCGTCGCACGCGCCAGAACAAGAAGCGCCCTTCACAAAGCCGGTCGCCCGTGTTCAATAGACGTGATCCGGTTCGAACAGGAATTCCCGATGTATTTTGCCTCAGACAATTGGGCGGGCGCTCATCCGCGTGTGGCCGCGTCACTCACAAAGCATGCGGACGGATTTGCGACCGCCTATGGCGCCAGCGACCTCGACCGGGCTATCGAAGCACAGTTCAATGAATTGTTCGAACGCGAGGTGGCGGTTTTCTTCGTCGGAACCGGAACCGCGGCGAACTCGCTCGCCATGGCTGCGATCAACCGTCCGGGCGGCGTGTCTTTCTGCCATCGCGAAGCCCATGTGATCGAAGACGAATGCGGCGCGCCGGAATTCTTCACCCACGGCGCAAGACTGGCGCCGGTCGACGGCCTGGACGGAAAGATCGATCCCGGCGAACTGCAGCGGGAAATAAGACGCTTTCCGCCAGATTTCGTGCATGCCGGTCAGCCCATGGCCGTCACCATCACCCAGTCCACTGAAATCGGCACGGTGTATGCGCTGGAGGAAATCGAAACGATATCCGGCGTCTGCGCGCAGCATGGCCTGCCGCTGCACATGGACGGATCGCGATTCGCCAACGCCCTTGCCTGTCTGGACGTCAGTCCGGCGGAACTGACCTGGAAGCGCGGCGTCGATATCCTGTCTTTCGGCGGCACCAAGAACGGATGCTGGTGCGCCGAGGCGCTGGTGTTCTTCGATCCGGAGAAGGCGAAAGACCTGCCCTTCATTCGCAAACGGGCCGCACAGCTGTTTTCCAAAACCCGCTTCATCTCCGCCCAGTTCGAAGCCTATTTCGAGGATGGCCTCTGGCTTGAGCTCGCCCGCCATTCCAACGCCATGGCGAACCGTCTCGCCGCCTCTATCGAGGCGTCGGAAGATCTGGCGCTGGCCTGGAAGCCGCAGGCCAACGAGGTGTTCGCGATCCTGCGAAAGAGCAAGGCGCAGGAGCTGCGCGAAAAGGGCGCGGTCTTCGCCGACTGGAACATGCCGCGCAGGCACTCCAGGGGTCTGGATGATGACGAAACGCTGATCCGTCTCGTCACGTCCTTCGCAACGACGCGTGAGCATGTCGATCGATTTGCGGAAGCAATCGGCGGCGCCTGACGGCGCAATCACATCTCATTCGCAAAACCGTCACGATGCGGATCCGCAGGATAACGCGCTGTTGATTTCCAATTTATCGGTGATTTCCTCAAGGTTTGAATGCGCCGGAATGCATCCGGCGATTGCGTAAAGTTTCCGAGGAGACACACATGTCCAAGAAAACAATCATAGGCGCTTCGGCGGTGGCTGGAGCCGTCGCCATGGCGCTGTCCGGCGCAACCGTCGTCGCGACGACGACAGGAGCCGCCGCTGCGGAAAAATGCTACGGCGTGTCGCTTGCCGGCGACAACGACTGCGCCGCAGGTCCGGGCACGACCTGCGCCGGAACATCGACCGTGGACTACCAGGGCAACGCCTGGACTTCCGTTCCCGACGGCACGTGCCTGACGATGGACGTGCCCGGCGACCGCAAGGGCTCTCTGGAGCCGCTGGATCGGGACCTGCCGGCCTGACTGGACCACAAGATGGCGCGATCCGGCAAAAGGGTCGCGCCAGCCGCTGAACCTGGACACAAGAATGCCCGACACCCCGCAACCAACACAATGCAGCTATGGCGGCGCGGCGATACCGCCCCGGGCGGGAGCGGGTCTGAAGACGGCGCATGTCGACGCGATCCTTTCGGACAGCTACCGGATCGGCTTTCTGGAGGTCCACGCGGAAAACTATATGGGCGACGGCGGACCGCCGCATCGCGCGCTGGACGCCATTCGTGAGAACTTTCCGCTGTCCGTGCACGGCGTCGGACTTTCCATCGGCAGCGAAGGCGGGCTGGACGAAACCCATGTCGCGCGATTGAAGAAGGTCGTCGATCGCTACGAACCCGGGCTGGTGTCGGAGCATCTCGCCTGGTCCACGCATGACAATTCCTACTACAACGACCTGCTGCCGGTGCCTTATGACGAGGCGACGCTGGCGCGCGTCTGCCGCCATATCGAGCACGTGCAGGAGGCGCTCGGCCGGCAGATCCTGCTTGAAAACCCGTCGACCTATGTGCAGTTCGAGCAATCGACGATGAGCGAGACGGATTTCATCCGCCAGATTGCGGTGCGCACGGGCTGCGGCCTGTTGCTCGACATCAACAACGTCTTCGTCTCGGCCACAAACCATGGCTACGAGCCCCTTGCCTATCTGGAAGATTTTCCGCTCGGCAGGGTTCAGGAAATCCATCTCGCCGGCCATGCGCCCGACGTGGACGACGAGGGCGACGTTATCCTGATCGACTCGCACGACAGGCCCGTGGACGACCGGGTATGGGGACTTTACGAAACGGTGACAGGGCGCATCGGACCGGTCCCGACGCTGATCGAGTGGGACGCCGACATTCCCGAATGGCCGATCCTGCGCAAGGAAGCGATGATGGCGGACCGCATTCTCGAAGCCTCCGCCGGACCGGATGCATCTCCGCGCCAGCGCGCGGCGCGCGGCTGACGACGCCTACGATGCAAACGACGGTCAGCAACCGGGAATTCACCACCGCCCTTTCGGACCCCGATACGCCTGCGCCAAAGGGAATCAAGGGACCGGACCGGAAGAAATCCGCAAAACGCTTCGATATCTACCGAAACAATGTTGTTGTCGGGCTGATCGACGCGCTGGGCGAGATCTTTCCCGCCGTCGCAAGACTGGTCGGCGAACAGTTCTTTCGAGACATGGCGCGCCTCTACATCCGCGCCAACCCGCCGAATTCGCCTCTGCTCTTCCGCTACGGCAGGTCGATGCCCGACTTTCTTGCAACATTCGAACCGGTTGCGCATCTGGCCTACCTGCCGGACGTCGCCCGTATCGAACTTGCCTGGCTCGACGCATTCCACGCCGCCGACACAAGCTGCTTTTCGGCCGCCGATCTTGGCGCCGTGCCGGAAAGCGAACTCGACGATTTGCGCCTGACGCCGCATCCGGCATCGCGCATCATCCGCTCCCGGTGGGCGGCGGTCTCGATTGTTTCCACGACCCGGTCCGGCGCAAGCCTTGCGGATATCGACCCGACCGCGCCCGAAGACGGGCTCGTCACGCGTCCGGGATATAATGTGCAGCTCCGGCGACTGCCGCCGGGCACCGCCACATTCCTGCAATCGCTCATCGACGGCGCGCGCCTTGCGGATGCCGCCGAAGCAGCAGGTCGGGACTGCACCGAATTTGATCTGCCCCTCGCACTCCGCGCGATGCTGGAAGCCGGGGCGTTCAGCCAGAGGAGAGAAGAGGCATGAGAACGATCATCGAGGCGCTGCGAAAGCTTCACAACGCTGTTTTCGGCGTCGTCGAAAGGATCACCGACGGCTGGTTCTTCGGCCTGTTTTGCCGATTCGTATTCGCGGCGACGCTCTACTTTTATTATCTGAATTCGGCGAAGACGAAGGTCGGCGACGGCATTACTGGTTTTTTCCAGATATCAAGCGGCGCTTATTTCCAGATCGCGCCAGCGGCGATGGCGGCGGTTGACAACGAACCTTCGGCCCTGTCCTTTCCGGTGCACCTGATGGTGATCGCCGGAACCTATGGCGAGTTCATCCTGCCGCTTCTGGTGATCTTTGGCCTGTTCGCCCGCATCGGGGCCGTCGGCATGATCATCTTCATAGTCGTGCAGACCTATGTCGACGCCACGGCCCACGGCGTTGCGCTCGGCGCCTGGTTTGATCGCATGCCGACAGATATCCTCGATCAGCGCACCTTCTGGGTTGTTCCGCTGCTCTACGTTGCGATCAAGGGGCCAGGCTTCATATCTCTGGATTACCCGCTGTCACGCTGGTGGCGAAACAGAGCATAAAAGCCAAAAATGCCCCGGACGCGAGTCCGGGGCACTTCGCAAAAAGGCGATCCTTCAGCGAGAATTAGCCTTCGATCTGCTTCTGATTTGAAGCGTCATCGGCCACTGAAATCTCGATGCGGCGCGGTTTGGCCGTTTCGGGAATTTCACGGACGAGATCGACATGGAGCAGGCCGTTCTCAAGCTTGGCGCCGCGCACTTCCACATGCTCTGCAAGCTGGAAGCGGCGCTCGAAGGAACGTCCGGCGATACCGCGATAGAGGTAGTCGCTGGATGCCTTTTCGCTTTCATTCCTGTCGCCTTTCACGGTCAGCACGTTTTCACGGGCTTCCACGGAAAGGTCGCCTTCGGCGAAACCGGCGACCGCCATGGTGATGCGGTAGGCGTTTTCGTCGATGCGTTCGATGTTATAGGGCGGATATGTCTGCGACTGATCGGGCTGAGCCAGACTGTCGAGCATGGTGAAGAGACGATCGAAACCGACCGTCGAACGGTAGAGTGGTGAAAAGTCCACGTGACGCATGATAGGTCCTCCATTGAGCGACGATTTGCGTAAATGTATTTCAGCCGGAATTCCCGAATTGGCGAAATCCTGCCGACAGGCCCTGTTCTGGCGCCTGCAGGATCGATTTGGGGATTGAATAAACCGATTTCAAGAGTTTTTTCACGGGCGACAATCAAGCCGTTGTCCGATACATGCGCGACAGGTTTTGCAATGCTGGCAAGGACTGTTATTGCAGAAACGGCTCCTTTCGAAAATCAGGTCAGGGCATGCGCGCACAGGTCTTACACGACACGCCGGACAACCCGGCCCCCAAAAACGCGATCAGCGGCTACATGCAGGCGCATGACGGCAAGCAGATTCGCTACGCGATCTTCCGTTCCGATGCGACGCTCGCCAAGGGGACGGTCATCCTGCTGCAGGGCCGCAACGAAAATATCGAGAAATATTACGAGACCATCCGGGAGCTGACCGCGCACGGCCTGTGGGTCGCCACGTTCGACTGGCGCGGCCAGGGCGGTTCCGAGCGTCTTCTGTCCAATCCTCTGCCGGGCTATGTGCGGCGGTTCTCCGACTATGCGCGCGACCTTGAACAGTTCATCGAAACGATTGTTCTGCCTGACGGGAGACTGCCTTTTTTCATGATCGGCCATTCCATGGGCGGTTTGATCGCGCTTCACGCCGCGCCGCGCCTCGCCAACCGCATAGAAAAGCTCGTCGTCTCTGCGCCCTTCGTCGCGCTCAGCCATTCGCATCTCGGCGCGTCGACCATTCGCGTGCTGTCCACCGTCATGACGCTGATCGGGCTTGGCGGTCTTTCCACCAGCGGCAACAGGAAAATCAACCAGACCTTCGAGGACAATGCCCTGACGCATGACCGGAACCGGTTTCTGCGCAACAAGGCGGTCTACGACACCGTGCCGGAAATGACGCTCGGCGGCCCGTCATTCCGCTGGCTGCTCGAATGCCTGAAAGCGATGAAACAGGTTCATCGGCCCGAACACCTTGCGACTATCAGAATACCGACGCTCATGCTCGCGGCCGGCGGCGACAGCATCGTCCCAATCGAGGAAATCGAGGATCTGGCGACCCATTTTCGCGCAGGCGAACTGGTCACGATCGACCGCGCGCGCCATGAACTCTTTCAGGAAGCCGACCGATACCGGAACCAGGTCATGGCCGCCGTCAAGGCTTTCATACCCGGAGGCGAACCGGCTTCAACAGACGAATAGTCTCACGCTCCACGCCATTGTCCGCCGCGTTCACATAAGCCGCTTTTCGAAGAACACCCGGGCGAAGCCGTCCTGCTCGCGTCGACCGATCTCCACATAGCCAAGATGCGGATAGATAGACAGGTTCTGCGTCATCTTCTCGTTGGTGTAGAGGCGAACACAGGGCAATTGGCGCCGCCTTGCTTCGGCTTCGCAGAAGGCGATCAACCCGCCGCCGACGCCCCTGCCCGCCGCTGAACCGAACACCGCGACATTTTCCAGAAACATGTGACCGTCGCGGGGAAAGAACACGATAAAGCCAAGTGTTCCGCCATCCTCGTCCTCCGCAATATGGATATGGCCTTCGCGTATCTGAGCTTCAAAATCCGCGACCATTGGCGCCGGCTTCCGGCCGATCGCCGCGACGTATTGCCGGTAGGCGTCCTCGGCGCAGCCTCGAATGTCATCTTCATCGCGAGTCGTCGCCGGCCGGATCCGCATGTCAGCCTGCGAGAAGTTCGAGGGCCTCGGCATGCAGCTTTTCGCATCCCGCGGCGACGATATCGCCGCCCTGTTCCGGCCGATTGCCGTTCCAGTCCGTGACGATGGCGCCGGCGCCTTCCAGCACCGGAATAAGGCCCGCGATATCGTAGGGCTTGAGACCGCTTTCGACGACGATATCGGCATGGCCGGCTGCAACCAAAGCATAGGCGTAGCAATCGCAACCGTATCGACTGAGATTGACCTTGTTCTGGACAGCGCGGAACCGATCGATATGGGTACTCGAAAACAGGAAGGGAGACGTCGTGAAGAGGGTCGCTTCGGCAAGGCTCAGGCCCTTGCGGGCGGACAGTCGCCGCTCGCCTTCCGGACCACGATAGAAGCAGCGGGCGCCGTCTGAAATATAGCGTTCGCGTGTGAAGGGCTGGTCCATCAAACCCATCACGGCGCGGCCATTGTGATATAGACCGATCAGCGTGCCCCACAACGGCACCCCGGAAATATAGGCGCGCGTGCCGTCGATCGGATCAATCACCCAGACAAACTCACGATCGAGCCCTTCAGAGCCGTGTTCCTCGCCAAGAATGCCGTGGTCGGGAAACCGCTCGGTGATCAACGCGCGAATCGCCGCCTCCGCGGCGCGGTCGGCTTCCGTCACCGGATCAAAACCCGCAGTTTCCTTGTTGGTAACTTCTGAAGACACCCGAAACCGCGGAAGGGTCTCGCGCGCGGCGACATCGGCCAGCCTGTGCAGAAATTCCAGATCCGGTTTCATCGACTCATCCTGCTATTATATTGTTTTTCATGACATTATGCTGCAAAGCGTTGGCGTTTTCAGTCGGCTCCAGACGTGTCTTATCGCAAAACCCTGCGAATGAAACCCTGTTGATTTGCCTAATTTTTGCGCATGCGAACAAATTAACGAAATATGCTTGACTATTGTGCAATGCAGCAATATAAATGGAGTCGCAGTCAACGGCTGCATATGCCCTTATCGGGCGTTTCCTCCCTAGATTTGACCGCTCCGAAAGGCGCGGTCTTTTTTTGAGAAAAACGATGGATTACTCCGCCGCCAGGGCGATACTGTCCGGTTCCTGGCAGAATTCGGCGGTCAGGCGATCGACAAAACGGGCGAGATCGCCCTGCAGCCGCTCGAAACCGGCGTTCTTCTGAAAAGTCTGCTCGTCGACATATAGGCCACGATTGATCTCGATCTGCAGTGCATGCAGCCCGCGGCGCGGCCGGCCGTAATGCTCGGTGATAAAGCCGCCGGCATAGGGCTTGTTGCGCGCCACCGTGTAGCCGAGATCCTTCAGCAGCGATATCGCCGACTGTGACACCGCGTCGGAGGCGCTGGTGCCAAACCGGTCTCCGATGACAAAATCCGGCCGGTTCCGGGACCCGGACTGCGCATGGGCCGGCATGGAGTGACAGTCGACAAGCACGCAGGCGCCGAAGGCGGCGTGCGTGCTGACGATCAGATTGCGAAGACAGTTGTGATAGGGCCGATAGAAGGATTCGATACGATCGAGCGCGTCTTCGATGGGCATCGGCGTGTGGTAGATTTCCAGATTCTCGGCCACAAGCCGGGGAATCGTGCCGAGGCCGCCGGCGACCCGCACCGAATTGCTGTTGACATAATGCGGCAGGGAGCCTTCAAACATCGTCGGATCGAGCTCGTAGGGCTCGCGATTCACATCCAGGAAGGCGCGCGGAAAATGCGCGACCAGCAGCGGCGCTCCGTAGAACGGCGCGCTTCCGAAAAGTTCATCGACAAAATAGTCTTCCGAGACGCGGATCGTGTGTGCGTCGAGCCGGGAGGAGGCGATGAAATCGCCCGGATAGTGACGGCCGCTATGGGGCGAATTGAAGACGAACGGGACGATCTGTTCCACAGGCGCCTGCACCTCGAAGGGCCGTTGCTCTGAGAAACTGTTTTCAATCACTTTTGTCATCCCGTCGCCGCACGCTGGCGCACCCTGCGCCCCGCAGCAAAAATGCAGCCGAGTCAGGCACATGTTGCCAGTTGGACATGAACGAGTCCAGAGCCGATGAACGAGCGAAACCGCAATTGCCGGGACTGTGTGTCCCGCATACAGCACTCTTCGGGTCTCGCGCGCCGGAAGACGCCGGATCGGACTGCGGCCCGCCGCGTGTAAACCGGATATTTACCATGTTGCGCTTGAATGGCGGGACAGAGCCGGAGACGGTCGCCGGGTCGGACATCGCGCGGTCGCCCATCGCCGGCGCCTGGAACCGCAAAAGTGATGACAATCCGGTTCCCTTGGACAAGGCCGCGTGATATCCGGATTCCGGACGGGGCGACGCTGATCCGGATTCACGGGAACGGGTTGATTGCAAGGGATGGACACGGGGAGTGCGATGAAAATACTTCTTGCTGAAGACGACAGCGACATGCGTCGTTTTCTGGTCAAGGCTCTTGAAAAAGCGGGCTATGCGGTTCAGGCGTACGACAATGGCGCAAGCGCCTATGAGCGGCTGCGCGAGGAGCCTTTTTCGCTCTTGCTCACCGATATCGTGATGCCGGAGATGGACGGCATCGAACTCGCCCGCCGCGCGACCGAGCTCGATCCCGACCTCAAGGTCATGTTCATCACCGGCTTCGCCGCTGTCGCGCTCAATCCCGAATCGAATACCCCGCGCGACGCCAAGGTGCTTTCCAAGCCCTTCCATCTGCGCGATCTCGTCAACGAAGTCGAGAAGATCCTCCAGGCGGCCTGATTCAGGAACCCTTTATTGCAGCATGCGATCGCATTTCCTGCGACTGACAGAGAAACGCTGCAGCTCGCTCGAGGTCGCGCCTCAGGGCGGATCTGAGTTCAATTGCAGCCTGCCGGTCCGGCGTTCGCAAAATGGCCGACGGATGGATCGTGATCAGGACCGGAATATTGTCCACCCGCTTTTCGATCTTCCCGCTTCTCTCGCGAATGGCCCGGCCGTCTCCCGTCAAGGCTCGAGCCGCCGTCGCTCCGAGCGCCACGACCAGTTGCGGGCGAACCTTGTCGAGTTCGAAGTCAAGCCACCATCGGCACCGCTGGATTTCCTGCGTATTCGGCCTCTGATGGATACGTCGCTTGCCCCTCGGCTGGAATTTGAAATGTTTCACCGCATTGGTGACGTAGCATTGCGACCGATCAAGTCCGGCCTCGGATGCAATGTCGGCCAGCAAGCGACCGGCGGGTCCGACGAAAGGCCGACCAGCCAGGTCTTCCTCGTCGCCGGGCTGTTCGCCGACGAGCATCAGGCGCGCGGGCGCAGGCCCCTCTCCGAAAACGGCTTGCGTCGCACACTCGTGCAGAGGGCAACGGCGGCACTCATGAACCGCATGCCGCCCTGCTTCCATGGAGTGAGGCGGCGCTTCGGCATCATCCGTTTGGGATCGCATGTCGATCGCCCGCGCCTTCATAATCTCCGCCCACCGCGGCATCGATGATGGCGGGGCGTTCAGCATCTGCGCCTCGCGCTTAAGCGCCTTGCGAGTCAGATCGGGAATGAGCTCGGCCTCCGGAAGATTACGCCAGTATTTTTTCGGCATTTCCGACGTCATGGCCTGCAGTTTGAGTCTTGCGGGATTGAAGATGGAGCTGAAATATGTCTTCCACAGCGCTTCGGTCATGTCCTCACCGTAACGGGGAACATCAGACGTCCGCTCGAACGCAAGCGCGCCGTCATTGTATGTCACGGTCACGCCTGGGGTCGCGATGACCCAGTCCATGTCCGCAAACCGGCGGGCAAAAAAGGGCGCTACTCGCTCGACGACGTGGTGGGAGGGTTCGAACCAGGCCCCGAAGCGCCGACGCTGACCGGGACGGGCTTCAAGTTCCCGAAAGCGCACGAAGGCCTTCATCTTGTGCGCATCGCGCCGGACGGCTTTTTCCATCGACCGCAGCGCATGAACATCCTGATCGGTCGGAAGCTGCAGCAGATTTCGGTTTTTCTGCAGCCGGGCAAGGACCCGGTAAAGCCGCGAGAACCGGCTGGGCTGGCTGTGACAGATCACCGTCTCCGCCAGTGTCAGAAAGGCTCGTGGAACGAGAAGCTGTCGTCCGGCGGGCTCCTTTAATGTGTCCGGAGGTTCAAGGAGCGCCCGGAAAACGGTCTCCTCATCGTCAAAGCGCCAAAGGACCGCCTCGGGCGGCACGCCCATGTCCATCAACCGACGTGATTCCCGACGCCAGGCGTCCCATGCGCCGATCATCGGAACATGGACCTCTTTCATGCAAACAGATCCATCTGCTTCGGTTGTCCAAGAAAGCGCGCTTCCAGATTGGAGTCCTCGATCAGCTTCGACGGAAGCCAGTCGGGAACGACCACAAAAGGTTTAGCCAAGTTCATACGCGCGCCGATCCTCAGCAGATCGCCATATCGCAGTGTCATCCGCCTGCGGGCCTGCAGAACGCGCGAGACGGTGCGGCTTCCGAACCCTGGCACCCGCAGCAGCATCGACCGGTCGGCGCGATTCACATCGACCGGGAACAGATGCCGGTTGCGCAACGCCCAGGCGAGTTTCGGATCCATCCGGATATCGAGCATTCCCTGAGGCGCGCCCTGAAGGATTTCGTCCACCCCGAAGCCATAAAAGCGCAACAGCCAGTCAGCCTGGTAAAGCCGGTGCTCGCGCATGAGCGGCGGTTTCAAAAGAGGCAGCTTCGCGGAGGCGTCCGGTATCGGACTGAAGGCCGAATAATAGACCCGTCTCAGGCCATAGCCACTGTACAGTCCTGCGCTTCGCTGCAAAATCCGGTGATCGCTGGAACCGTCCGCGCCGATGATCATCTGCGTGCTTTGGCCTGCCGGCACGAAGCGTTTCTTCCGTTTCGTCCGAAGGGTCGGCTCCCCGTGCTCCTCCATCTTGATCCGCAGATCGGCCATAGATCTGCGGATGGCGGCCGGCTTCTTTTCCGGCGCATAGCTCTCCAGGGACCGGTCGGAGGGCAATTCGATATTGATTGACAACCGGTCGGCGTAAAGCCCCGCTTCTTCCACGAGGGCAGCGGACGCGTTCGGAATTGTCTTCAGATGGATATAGCCGCGGAAATTCTGCTTCTGCCGGAGGTCCCGCGCAATCCTGATCATGTCCGACATCGTGTCATCCGGCGATCGTATTATTCCTGACGACAGAAACAGTCCCTCGATATAATTGCGACGGTAGAATTCGATGGTCAGCCAGACCACCTCCTCCGGCGTGAACCGGGCGCGTTCGACGTTGCTGGACACACGATTGACGCAGTAGACGCAGTCGTAGACGCAGAAATTGGTCATCAGGATCTTGAGAAGCGAAATGCATCGGCCATCCGGCGCATAGGCGTGGCAGATGCCCGAGCCTTCTGTCGACCCAAGCCCTCCTTGCGGGGTGGAGTGACGCCTGGTCGTACCGCTGGACGCGCAAGAGGCGTCGTATTTCGCCGCGTCCGCGAGGACGGCCAATTTCTCGGTCAGTGTCTTTGCGCTCATGTGTTCATGCTATGTTCCAATTCCAATGAAGTCATTAATATTTGACAGGCGGGACGGATTTATTTCGGATAGCCACTCCGAGGCAGTCAGCGAAACGCTGGATTATCCGTCAATATTCCTCTTGACCCGGCGGCGGGCTTGTGGTGTATGCAGCCGGTCGGATGGGCGTGTAGCTCAGCGGGAGAGCACTACGTTGACATCGTAGGGGTCACTGGTTCAATCCCAGTCACGCCCACCATCTAATCCTGATATCGCCAGTTCCTTGCGAGAACCGTTCGGGCAAACAGCAACGCCCGATTGGCGCGCGGAAACCTACATCGGAAAAAGCCAGTAGATCGCCAGGACGCTGGCCAGACCGACGATGATATTCATCGGAATTCCGATGCGCATGAAATCGGTGAACCGGTAGTTGGCGGCGCCATAGACGAGCGTGTTCGTCTGATAGCCGATGGGGGTCGCGAAAGACGCGGACGCGCCCATCATGACCGCCACCACGAAAGCGCGCGGCTCCAGCCCCAGATTGGCGGCAAGAGTGATCACCAGCGGCGTCAGGACGACCGCGACGGCGTTGTTGGTGACGGTTTCGGTCAGGATCGAACAGAGCAGATAGACCGACAGCAGCATGACGAAGGGCGGCAGCGCCGCAAGCCAGGGTTCGATTGTCTTGACGATGAGTTCGACGGCGCCGGTGTTTTCCAGCGCTGCGCCAACGACAAGCATGGAGAAGATGAGCACCAGAATCGCGCCGTCGATGGCGCCCCAGGCTTCGTCCGCGTCGATGCAGCGCAAGAGCAAAATGGCGGCGACCGCGACCATCGCGAGTATGCCGATTTCCGTAACGCCGAAGGCGGCGAGCAGAACAACAGCCAGCAGCGCGAGTATCGCGACAGGCGCCTGCCGCCGGCGAAACGCCCGGCCTGTGGGCCTGCTGACGGCGACGAGGCTTGCATCGTCTTCCAGCGCCTCCAGCGCGGCGGGCGTTCCCTCGATCAGCAGCCGGTCGGCCGGGCGTAACCGCACGCTTTCCAGATCAGGACCCGGAATGTGCTTGTGACGATAGGCGCCGAGAACCCGCAAACCTTCGTGTCGCGCCATCGCCAGATCGACGATGCGCTCTCCGGCAGCCGATTTTTGCGGCGCGACCACGGCCTCGATCGTCACGCGCTCCTGCTCTGAAGAAATGCCGCGGCGCATGCCGACCCGCACGTCCTCGCGCTCCTCCAGCGTCAAAAGCTCGGATACGCTGCCGATGACGATCAGGATATCGCCCTTTTCAGGCTTGAGGGTTTCCAGATCCTTGCGTCGGATTTCCGAGCCGCGCTTGACCCCGGTCACCCGAAGACCAGGACGGTTGAACGCAGCCGCCTCGAGTACGCTCGCGTCCCCAAACGCCTTGGCGTCCAAAACAGTGCATTCCGACAGGAAACTGCTTTCGCGGTCGAGCAAATCACCGGACACGTCATCGCGGCTGGGCAACAGGAACCGTCCCGCCAGAAGCATCGTCAGACCGCCCGCGGCCGCCGCGATCAGGCCGACCGACGTGAACTCGAAAATCGAGAACGGCTTGAGGCCGGACTGCTGGGCGACGCCGTCGACCAGCAAGTTCGTCGAGGTTCCGATCAGGGTGCAGGTTCCGCCGAGAATGGCGGCGTAGGACAGGGGTATCAAAAGACGGGTTGGCGCCAGATCGATCGCCTTGGCGAGGCGAATGACGATCGGGATGAGAACAAGCACGACCGGCGTGTTGTTCATGAAGGCGGAGAAGGCGACGGTGGCCGCAATGAGAATGGCGATCGCATAGGCAGGGTTCTTGCTTGCCCGTGATATCACCGCGCCGGCGATGTTCTCCAGAACGCCGGTTCTTACCAGCGCACCGGAAAGGATGAACATGGCGGCGATGGTCAGCGGCGCCGGATTGCTGAATACATCCAGCGTTTCCGAAGGAGACACGTAGCCGAGCACCACGAACAGCGCGGCGAACCCGGTGGCCGTGACTTCCGGCGGATAAAGCTCGAGAAAGAAGGCGACGAACAAGAGGCCGACAAGAGCGATCGAGACGACCGCCTGGTTGGCGACGAACCACTGCACTGTCTCGTCCAGCATGAATACCGTTTCCGACTGATGGAACCGCGATGCGACCGCCCACGCAAACGCGTCGCAAGCCGGGTAGTTCCATCATGCGCCCGATGTCATGAAATAAAGACCGGGCATGCGCGTCCGCGGACGCTAGCGCCCTTCTGTCACGCGCGCGCCGCGCGCCCTTGAGCCCTGCCTGGCGCTGGCGATCTGACGGAAGAAATCGCGCCGCGGCTGCGCCGGACTGCCCAGCAGTTCCGCCTTTGGCGGCACATTGCTGATGACGCCGGCCTGCGCGCCGATGCTGGCCCCGTCGCCAACGTCGAGATGCCCTGCAATCGCCGCTTGTCCGCCGATCCGCACGAAATTACCGATCCGCGTCGAGCCCGCGATGCCGACTTGCGCCACGATGACGCAGTACCGTCCGATCGTCACGTTGTGGGCGATCTGGACGAGATTGTCGATCCATGTTCCGCGGCCGATAATGGTGTCGGTGGCCGATCCGCGGTCGACCGTCGTATTGGCGCCGATCCGCACGTCGTCCTCGATAATCACCCGTCCCAATTGCGGGATCGCCAGAAAGCCGCTCTTTGTGCTGGCGAAACCGAATCCCGGCTGGCCGATCCGGCACCCTGCTCCGATATGGACGCGCGATCCGACAATGGCGTGGCTCAGGCTCGCATTGCTTTCGATCACGCAATCTGAACCGATGGAAACGCCGCGCCCGACCGTCGCTCCGGCGTCGATGCGGCAACCGGCGGCGATTGTGGCGCCGGCTTCCACCACCGCGTGGGCGCCGATGCGGACCGAACTGTCGACGACGGCGAGCGGATCGATCCAGGCCGTCGGATGAACCCCGCCGGCATGGTCGTCAACGGGATGGAACAGGCTGCAAACCCGCGCCCATGCGGCGTAGGGCTCGGTCGAGCGAATGGCGACGGAGCCTTCCGGAAGCTGGCTTTCAAGCGACGGATGTATGATGACGGCGCCGGCTTTCGTGTCCGCCAGCGTCGCCAGATAGCGGCGATTTTCCAGGAAGCTGACTTGGCGCTCACTCGCCTCCTCCAGCGATGCGACGCCTTCCAGCAGGATTTCCGACGCATCGGCGGCGCCCTCCGCATGCCGCGCCACAGTCGCGACGTCGAACGGACCGACGCGCTGAAAGAATTGCGGATCACCTACCAATACTCTGTCCTCCTGCAAGGAACGTTCCGGCTTCGCCGGAACCGGTTCCAAATGGGGTATCGACTGCCCGCGCCAGCCCAATGGAGACGATCCATTCTGCCTGCGCCTGAGGGCTGGGTGAACATGGAGGAATACGTCAGCCGGACCCGATCGAAAGATCGCCGATCATTCGTTGCCTCACGACCGCCCTCCGCAATCAGTCGACTTTCTCACTCATGGTTGGTTTCCGGGCTCTGAAGCCTGTCCTTGCGAACATCTCCGACGCCCTTCCCGGACAGGTCGTTGTCCAGTGGCTCGTGTCGGGCGCGGCTTCAATACCGTTGCGGGGGCAGCGCCGGCGTTGAACCGGCTTCCCAATTATCCGCCTGAACGAATCCGACGGCGCCATAAGCAGGCGCAAATAAACACAGGCGGTCGGAAATGACAACCAACCAAAACGCCAGCCGTGGACCGGGTTGGACTTTCATGCGCAATGCAATCAGTCTCCGTACGCCTTTTCGATGAAGGAACGCACGCCGCTGAGAACGAAGGCTTCAAGAGCCTCGCGCAACGTCTCTCTGCTTTTTTCGTCACCCGCAGAAACCATGGCGTGCATCATCGCGACGCCGCCGCTATACATCAGGCCCAGCATCTCGTAGAAAGCCGGACCCATCGTCACGGGGCGGCCGGAACTTTCGGCAATCATCGAAACCAGTTTCGAGATGCCCTCGTTTTGAAGGTTCTGCGCGTTCCTTAACACCACTTCGCGCTCGATCGACGCGCGCTGAATGAGAGGAATGAATGGGTCGAGCGCGTTACGCCGGCTGTTGACGCCAAGCTTGACGAGAGCCGCCAGATAGACGCGCACCACATCATCAAGCTCCAGGGATGCATTTTCCTTGCTCCAGGCCTCGGCAAGCCTGGACAGCATGTCATTCACCGTCACGTCCAGAAGCTCGAATTTCGCCGTCAGCAGCGCCTGGACCAGTTCGTCCTTGCCGCCGAAATGATAATTTATCGCCGCGACATTGGCGCCGGCGTCTTCCGTGATCGCACGAACCGAAACCTCCGAAATGCCGTCACGAGCCATCAGCCGCTCGGCGCTTCGAAGCAGTCGGTCGCGCGTATTCAGATGAGAAGCATCCATTTGGTGCGTCGTAGTGGAAGAAAGTGTTTCGAGCAACGTTATGTCCCTGTTCAGCCCGTGGCAATCGCTGTTGCAGAATAGCGCCGAAAGTGAAAAATTTCAAACAATGTTTAAAAACCTGTTTTACATGACTAAAAAAGTCATCTATAAGCCGCAATCGAACGGGTCAGGGTAACGACCGTAATTTTCAGCGATCGTCGTTCACGCAGCTCCATGCATCGGCGTAGCCAGCACCACGAACTTTTGGGGACAATGGCAATGCCATACGAATTTTTCCGCGCCAGCCTTTACGCCGGCGGTTTCATTGCATTCGGCGCAATCGCCGCCGAAGCCCAGGCGCAGAGCGCTACGGTGGAAGTAACCGATTCGGCGGACACCACCGAACTGAAGAAAATCGTTGTCGAAGAGGGCGAGGACAAGGGTGACAAACACGCCGGCGCGGCCGATCGCAGCCAGTCCATATACATCTCTTCGGAGGAACTGGAGCTTGTCGACCCGCAAAGCCTGAAAGAGGTATTCGCAGGCGACGCCTCGATTTCCGTCGGCGGCGCAATGACCACGACGCAAAAGGTCTACGTCAACAGTATCGACGAACTCAATCTCGCCGTTACGGTGGACGGCGTGCTGCAGAACAACAGGGTTTTCCATCACAACACCACAAACTACGTCGACCCGACGCTGCTGAAGTCGGTGCGCGTCGATCCCGGCGTTGCGCCCGCCGACGCCGGACCCGGCGCACTGGGCGGATCCATCGTTTATGAAACCGTGGACGCCGCCGATCTTCTCGAAGAAGGCAAGAATTTTGGCGGCTATGCGCGCGTCAGCTACGACACCAACAGCAGCACATTCACCGAGGCTGGCTCGCTCTATGGCCGCGCCAACGGCTTCGAATTCTTGGGCTACATCAAATACGCCGACGGAGACGACTACACCGCCGGCGACGGCTGGACGATCCCGGGAACGGCGGCCGATTTTCTGAGTTTTCTCGGCAAGGCCGCCTATCAGTCGCTCGATGGGCACCGGATCGAAATCAAGGCGCAGCAGGTTCAGGACAGCGCCCTGCGGCCTTATCGCGCCAACTTCGGCGACCTGCCCGGCATCGAACCGGAAACCCGGGTCTATGACCTGACGCAGCGCAACTTCTCGGCAAGCTACGGCATCGAAGACGCGCAAGGGCTATGGGATCCGAACATCGTCGTCGGCTACAGCGACGCGAAAACCGCCATTCCCACCTATTTCGACCGGCGCTCCGGTGAAAACCTGCTGATCAACAGCGAGGGAACCGCCGGCACCTGGACGGCGAAGGCCGAGAACACGTTCAACCTGGATGAGAAGAACTCGATCACCGCCGGCGTCGACTTCTACTCCACGGAAAGTGAATATATCGACGATATCTACACGATCGACGGCCTGAGGGAAAAATCAACCAATCTCGGCTTCTACGGGCAGGCGCGACTGGAACCGCTTGACGGGTTCCATCTGTCCTTCGGCGCCCGAGGCGACAACCAGTGGTTCGAAGGCCTCGGCGGCGAGAAACTCGAGAACTTCGGAATGAGCGGCAACGTCTACGCCACCTACGACATCAACGACTACCTCACGATCAACGCCGGCTATTCGAATGTATTCGGCGGAATCGATCTTGAAGAAAACTTCGTCTACGTCCCGAGTTGGGATTACGCCGGTCTGGAGCCCGTCCGCTCGCAAAACTTCACGGCCGGCATCGAATTCAACTACAATGGCTGGCAATTGACCGGCGGCGTCTACCGTACTGATTTCGAAAACTTCCGCGAAGCCGACGGCAACAAGGACTTCACCACTGAAGGGTTTAAACTGGGCGCCGGTTACAACTGGGGCAACGGATTTTTCCGCATCACCTATTCCAACAGCGAACTGACCGTCGACGGCGATCATGTCGATTCCTACTATGCCGGCGATATGGGCATGCCGATTGGACAGGTGATCGCCGCCGAAATCGTCCACTCGTTCGAACAGTATGGCGTGACCGTGGGATCCAGTCTCGACGCAGCTCTCGAATATGACGGACCGGAAAAGGCTGGTGAATCGGCGCTGCCTGGCTATGCTGTCTTCAATGCATTTGTGGAATACAAGCCGATCCGGCTTCCGAACCTTACTCTGAGAGTCGAAGCCAACAATATATTCGACGCAACCTACTCCGACCGGGCGACCTATGGCGCCGATTATGACGATGAAACGGTGCTGCAGGAGCTCTATGAACCGGGTCGGTCATTTTTGCTGATGGCAAAAGTCAAGTTCTAGGTCTCGCGGGCCCTTTCTCTGTGGACATCGGACCCCTGTTCTACTAGGTCAGGTTAACCTCTCAGCCAGACTTCCAGGTCCAGCCAAACACGTCCATCCGAAGGAGAATTCGCATGTTCAGATTGTTGGCCGCAGCGGCCTTGGCAGCCGTACTGGCGACAGGCGCTCCCGCCGCCGTCGCGGATGAGATCTCAGTGGAAACGGCGACTGGTCCTGTAACCGTTCCGCACGCGCCGGAAAAGATCGCGGTCTTCGACATCGGCATTCTGGACACCCTCGACGCGATCGGCGTTGCGCCGGACGGCGTCGTCAATCGGATCTACGTCACCTATCTCGACGACATCGCAGAACAGGCGGAGCCGGTCGGAACGCTGTTCGAGCCGGATGTCGAAGCCCTGCACGCAATGCAGCCCGACCTGATTATCGTCGGACCGCGAACCTCCACGAAAGTGGCCATGCTGCAGAAAATCGCGCCGACCATCGATATGTCGATCTGGGGCGACAACTACCTAGAGCAAACGACGGGACGTCTTTCCGCCTTCGGCCGCATTTTCGACAGGCAAGAGAAAGCCGACGCGCTTCGCAGCGAACTTGAGACCCTCGTTGCGGAAACCCGCGAAGTGGTGGATGGCAAGGGAACAGCCCTCATTATCATGACCAACGGACCGAAGATTTCCGCCTACGGCAAGAATTCCCGCTTTGGCTGGCTCCACAGCGACCTCGGCATTCCGCCGGCGAAAGAGGATATCGAGGACTCGCGTCATGGCGAAGTGGTGTCGTTCGAATATGTGCACGAAATCAATCCGGACTGGCTGATCGTCATCGACCGGGCGGCCGCCATAGGTCAGGACGGCGAACATGCCAAACAGACCCTGGAGAACGCGCTGATCTCCAACACGTCCGCCTGGAAGAACGATCATGTGATCTATCTCGACCCCGCAAAAGCCTATGTCGCGATGGGCGGCGTCCAGGCAACGACCGACCTCGTCAAATCAATCAGGGATGCATTCGCGCAGTGATTGCGCCCAACGCTTCTCCAACGGCATAGAGCAGGCGGCAAGATGACCAAGCTGCTCGTCGGCGTGCTGTTCGCATTGCTTTTCATAGCAAGCCTTTTTACGGGCGTCGCCAATATCAACCCCGGCAGCCTGTTCAGCCAACCGGACGCGCTCTGGATTTTGCTGGTAAGCCGTTTGCCGCGCACGCTGGCGGTGATCATCACCGGAAGCTCGCTTGCAATTTCCGGCATGATCCTGCAGATGCTCGCCCGCAACCGCTTCGTCGAACCCGCGACAGCCGGAACGGGACAGGGCGCAGCCGTCGGCATCATCGCCGTGACCATACTGGCGCCCCAGGCCTCGCTCATGGTCAAGATGATAGCGGCGGTCGTCGCCGCGCTCGGCTCCACCCTGATCTTTCTGCTCCTCATCAGAAGACTTCCCGTGGATCGGCCGCTTCTGATACCTCTGGTCGCGCTGGTCTACGGGGGCTTTGTAAGCGCCATCGCCATCTTCTTCGCCTACCAACTCGATCTTCTGCAATATCTCGAGGTCTGGATGCATGGCATGTCCGGCGAGTTTTCCGGCATCATGATGGGCCGTTACGAATTGCTCTGGATCGCCGCCGTCCTGTCGCTGCTCGCCTATTTCGTCGCCGATCAGTTCACGATTATCGGGCTCGGCAAGGAAATGACGCTCAATCTCGGACTTGGCTACCGCCAGATCGTGGCCTTCGGCATGATGATTGTCAGCGTCGTCACGGCCGTGAGCGTCGTCACGGTCGGCATGATACCGTTCGTCGGTCTTGTCGTGCCGAATATCGCCAGCCGCATCATGGGCGACAATCTTCGGGCGAGCCTTCCATGGGTGGCCGTTCTCGGATCGATGCTTGTCCTCGCCTCCGATCTTCTCGCCCGCACGATCAGATACCCCTACGAAGTTCCCGTCAGCATCATTTTCGGCGTCTTCGGCGCCTGCGTGTTCCTCTGGCTTTTGTTTGCGAGGCCTGTTCATGCCAGGTAGACGATTGCTGATCCTTTTTGCGCTGCTCGCGCTCTCGTGCGTTTTCTATCTGACCTATGGCGCGCGCGGCGACATCGGCTTTGCGCTGCAGTTTCGCGGCCCAAAACTGGCGGCGCTGATGATCACCGGCGCAGCGATCGCGGTTTCCACAAAACTGTTTCAGACCGTGACCGGAAACCGCATTCTGACCCCGGCGATCATGGGCTTCGATTCCCTGTATGTGCTGATCGAGATCGCCCTGCTGTTCTCACTCGGCGGGTTCGGTTATGCGGCGCTTGGCGAAAGCACGCGGTTTTCGTTTTCGCTCGTGCTGATGATCGCGGCCTGCATCGCGCTTTTCGGAACCTTGATGCGGCAAACGCAACGCGATCTCCATCGAATGATCCTTGTCGGCATCATATTCGGAATTCTCTTCCGATCTATCTCGGGCTTGCTGGTGCGCATGATCGACCCCAACGAATACGCCGTACTGCAGTCCAACCTTTTCGCCAATTTCAACCAGATGGACCTCGATTTGATCGGATTGAGCTCCCTGCTGATCGGCGTCGCGATATTCGCCGCCTGGCGCATGCGCAACACGCTCGATACGCTGGAGCTCGGGCGCGAAATTTCCATCAATCTGGGGCTGGACCACGACAGGCTCGTGCTCGTCGTGCTTGGCATTGTCGCTCTGCTGGCGGCGGTGTCGACCGCGCTGGTCGGTCCGATCATTTTCTTCGGCCTGATTGTGACCAGCCTCGCCCACCAGATTGTGCCGAGCTTCCGCCACCGCGACCTGCTTCCTGGGACCATTCTGATTGCATGCATTGTCCTGGTCGCGGGGCAATCGATACTGGAACGCGTGTTTCACCTGGACACGACGCTCAGCGTTGTGATCGATCTTGTGGGCGGCCTGACCTTCCTGGTTCTGATCCTGCGGGGAAACATTCGATGATCGAAATACAAAACATCCGCTACGCGATCGGCGACTCCCTGATCCTGGACCAGGTGGACGCCGTGATTCCTAAGGGAGAGGTGACAGCGATCATCGGGCCGAACGGAGCCGGCAAATCAACGCTCCTGTCGCTTGCTTCGCGCCTGATCAAACCGGATGCGGGGGCGATCCGCGTAGACGGTCACGATGTCCATCACGCCTCGACGGCGGAAATGGCGAAACTTCTTTCCGTTCTGCGGCAGGAAAATCACATCGCCAGCCGCCTGCGGGTGCGCGATCTCGTTTCGTTCGGCCGGTTTCCGCACAACCGGGGACAGACGCGACCGGAAGACAGCGAAAAGATCGACGAAGCACTCGACATGATGGAGATGCGACCTTTCGAGAACCGCTATCTCGACGAATTGTCGGGCGGCCAGCGACAGAGGGCGCTTGTAGCAATGATCCTGTCGCAGGACACGGATTACATCCTTCTGGACGAACCGTTGAACAATCTCGATCTGGTTCACGCGCGCAATCTGATGGTCATCCTGGAAAAGCTGAAGAATGTCGGCAAGACCCCGATCCTGGTCATTCACGACATCAACTACGCCGCCAAATACGCCACGCACATTCTGGCTTTGAAAAACGGAACCACCTTCGCGAATGGCCCGACCTTGGAGATTTTCCAGAGCGAAACGCTTTCCAACCTCTTCGATTCTCACATCAGCATACAGACGCTGGACGGCCAACTGATCGCCCTGCATCATTGACGGGATCTGGAAGTCTCAGACAGCCGAAATCAGGCCGTCTCGCGCCGCCATTGCAACTGCAACTTCTCGCGAAAGGCAAAGGTTGCGATATGGCTGTCGATGACGCCTTGCAGCCTCGGCAGATTGCCTTCGTCAGGCGTGCTGCAGCGAATCGACAATCGGTCGTCCGCCGCCTGCATCTCGCAATGACCAAAGGGAAATTCGACCGCGCCGGCTTCCGTGGACCAGGTGGACGGAACCTTGTGGGCAAAATGTTTGCAAAGCTGCTGCAGATATTTCGAGGCCGACGGCGTTTCCGCTTCCGAAACGATGACGTGGAGCATGCCTGATCTCACTTGCTTTGGGGGCCGGACGAACCGGCCGCGCCGTTGCTGGTTAGACTGTTCTCAGAATTTTGCAGTCAGGGTGAAATTGAACGAACGGCCCGGCGAATACACCGGCGTGACCCGGGCGTTCGGATTGTAGGTCGCGCGGCTGAAGTAATTGTCATTGAACAGGTTGGCGACCTCGGCCCGCAGGGTCAGATCCGCATCCTGGACAGGCGGCCGCCATTCGGCGAAGATGTTCACGACTTCATAGCCGGGCAGCGGGTTGTCATACCCCTCGTCTTCCAGATCCTGGTTGGAGTATTCGAAGGCTATTTCCGCATTTGCGCCGAGCGTCACGCCGTACTGTTCGAACGTATATCCGCCGCCCAGCGTCAATATGCTGCCGACGGGAACGCCTGAATTGGAATCGCCCGGCAGAGCGATGCGGTCGCCGAATTCGACGTCGGCATAGGTGAATGCTGCAAGGAGGAAAGCATTGCCCCAGCTGTAACCCGCCGAGATATCGACGCCTTTCGAGATCAGTGGATCTCCGGTTGTGCGCATGAACGGTGTGACGTCGTAATCGTAGGTGATCGGATTGATCATCTTGATGTAGAAGAGGTCCGCTCCAAGGGTCAGACCGCCATATTCGTAAGAAAGGCCGACTTTCGCGTTGTGCGCATAGGTCGGCTCCAAAAACGGATCGTAGGTATAGTCCCAGGCGTGAAACAGCGCCGCCTCGGCTTCTTCCAAACCGCCAAACACATAGGAATATCCGGCGTTGAATGTCAGCCCTTCGGCAAGCCTGAAACCCAGATTGATGTTTGGAGAAAGACCAAAATTGTCGAAGGTCTGCTCGTCAACAGCCCGGTAGCTCTGGAAATCGGCCCTCAGGCCGGTAGACACGAAGAACCAGTCGGTCGGCTCCAGCCGCGCCTGCACATAGGCGCCGACATTCCAGACATTCTCCGACACGTCGCCCGGCCTGCTGAACCGCGGCAAATCGTCATGGAAGCGCTCTACCAACGTGTAGTCATTGTAGAAATCGACGCCGGCAGTGATGTCTCCATACCCCAGGTGGAACGTATTCTGCGCATGTCCGCCAATGGTCCGGACATCGGAATTGAAAGCCCCGGAAGGCGTCGTGTAGCCTTCCTTGTTGGGTCGATGCAGCGCATTGGAGTTGTAATAGAGCAGCACTTCGGGATCGAACAGTCCGTCTGCGCCCTCGATCGTGTATTTGAAGGTCGTGGTCAGCCGCTCATACAGGTTTTCGTTGTAGGCGTCGGTCGGCAACGCCATGTTCGCCCTGAGCAGCCGCAGACCGAAATCGCGATAATACTCGCCGGTGAGTTCGAAACGGTGTCCGTCGACGCTCTGATAGGCGACCTTGCCAAGTCCGTTCCAGAGGTCTGTCCCGGTGCCCTTCTGCTCTTCCCCGTCCCCGGCTTCATAGTTTTCGCCGGATCCGCGCGTGATCATGCCGAGAATCTCGAAACCGTTCGAGACCTGGTATCCCGCCCCTGTGACCGTCACGGTGTTCGAATTCGATTCATAGCCGATGATCGCCAGGCCGCCGAGCGTCTGGCCTTCGTCCAGCAAATCGGTGGCGTCGACGGTTTCGTATTTGACCGCGCCGCCCAGTGTTCCAGGCCCGTCGTCCGACGGCGCCACGCCTTCATTGATTTCGACGGATTTCAGAAAGATCGGGTTGATGCCGATCGTCCCGTTGTGATGCCAGACATTGTTTTTCTGCCGCGCGCCGTCGATCGTCACGTTGAGCTTGGACTCGTCAATTCCGTGCACGTAGATCTTCTGGGAGGCGGTCGACCCGCCCGCCACAGTCACCGACGGGGTCATCTGGAACAGTTGCTTGAGATCCGTGGCCTCACGATTCTGAATGTCGTCGCGCGAGATGTCGACATCATTTTCGATCCTGTCGATGTCGGACTTTTCTTCCTCGCCCGCCGTTTCGCCGGATTCAACAACAATGGTCTGAAGTTCGGTGTCCTGTGAAAAAGCGTCGACCGAACCCAGCGCCAACAAGCTGACAGATCCCGCCAATACCGTTGTGAATCGCGATTTTACCGCCATGATTGCCCCCGAAAAACACTACGCGACCAGTCTTGACGAACGACCGATGTCGAATCTGCAAACTTGACTGGTTAACTCATCTATCGGATACAGGGTTTTGAGGCGCCGGAGCAATCGACTTGGTGTTTGCAAATCCACCAATCTTGTTTGCGGAGGGAATATCGTCCGGAGCCAAAGGAGATTGGAAGAAAACAGTTCATGCTCGTGCAACCGCATTTCGCCAATCACTACGTGACCAAGTCCGACCTGACGGCGCGACGAGAGGCCCGTGACGACCGTTGGCTGGACCCGGACCTTGACGCCGACGACAGGATTCTGCGCGGCGC
This sequence comes from Rhizobiaceae bacterium MnEN-MB40S, assembly GCA_024343425.1. GTDB lineage: Bacteria > Pseudomonadota > Alphaproteobacteria > Rhizobiales > Rhizobiaceae > Flavimaribacter. The sequence goes on along the minus strand of BRLC01000016.1, from coordinate 127,747 downwards.
CATCAGCTTTCTGACGCTGGAAAAAGGATTGAGCGTTCATTTTTCGAACGCGGTGGACCTGCACGATCTGGAAATCGAATCCGTATGTGAACGCCGGCTGAGCGTGGTAATCTTCCTGGAAGGCTCGGTGGACGCCTCGATCGGCAAGCTGCGCATTCCCATGCCGGAATACGATGCGCCGCAAAAGCGGTGGAACCCGGTCGCCACGATTTTCGCCCAAACGAAGCCGGAACGGTTCGTGCGCAAAGCCCACAAGGGTATGCTGCTGCGCAAGGTCACCATTTCAATCGCGCCGGAATGGCTCGACAAGATGCCGGAAACACAGACGCCCGATCTCGGCCTTATCAAGCGGTTCGCGAATGCGCATCTGGCGAACCGAAGCTGGTCTCCCAGTCCTCACGCCATTTCGCTGGCGGAACAGATTATCAGCGCGCCGGGCGGGCAGCCTTTTTTGCAGGCCATCTACATTCAAAGCCGCGTGCTCGGGCTGTTGGAGGAAGCTTTTCGGCAGGTGTGCAATATCAACGAGCCGGCGCCGAACGCGCCGATCAGGGCGCTGGACCGCACACGCCTGCAGGCCGTCGACCATTTTCTCGACACGCATGCGGGCCGGGGTATAGCCATAGGCGCAATGTGCCAGGAAATGGGCATGAGCGAAAACTCGTTGAGACGTCTCGTCGCCAGCGCCTATGGAATGCCGGTTTCGCAGTATATCCGGCGCTACATGCTGGAACGCGCCCGCCAGACGCTGGAACGGGATAATGTCACGATTTCCGAGGCGGCCTACCAGGCCGGCTATACGAGCCCGGCGAATTTCGCAACCGCATTCAAGCGGCATTTCGGAATATCGCCGAGCAGCTTGCAGAAATAGCCGACACGGTTAATCCCTCGCGGAGTCAGGCTGCTCCGGCCGCGTCAAGCGCCTGCATGTCCTCGTCCGACAGCGTCAGTTCAGCAGCCTTGACGAAGCTATCCACGTGGGCCGGTTTGGTGGCGCTGGCGATCGGAGCGGTAACGCCTTTCTTTGCAATGAGCCAGGCCAGGGCAACCTCGGCGGGCGTCGCCGAATGAGTTTTTGACACCTGATCGAGCGCATCGAGAATGGCGAGCCCGCGCGCATCCAGATATTTCTCAACGCGGCTGCCTCTGGCCGATTGCCCGAGATCGGCTTTCGAGCGGTATTTGCCGGACAGGAAACCCGACGCCAGGCTGAAATAGGTGACCACGCCGAGTCCGTTTTCCTCGCAAAGATCGCATAGAGGCCCTTCGAAGGCGTCGCGGTCGTAGAGATTGTATTCCGGCTGAACGACCTGATAGGCGGGCAATCCCTGATCCGCGGAAATCTTGAGGGCTTTGGCGAGATAATCGGCGTCGTGGTTCGATGCGCCGATGGCCTTGACCTTCCCGTCCCTGACGAGCCTGTCATAGGCGCCAAGCGTCTCTTCCTGCGGCGTTTCCGGATCCATCCAGTGGGAAAAATACAGATCAATGCTGTCGACCTTCAGCCGAGACAGGGAATTCTCGACCGCCTCGGTGATCCATTTCGCCGAAAGCCCCTTTTGTCCCGGCTTGCCGAGATCCGATGCGACCTTGGTGAAGATCACGACCCTGTCGCGCATGCCCGGCCGGGCCTTCAGCCAGTTTCCAATGATCGTCTCTGATTCGCCGCCGCTGTTGCCCGGCGCCCATATCGAATAGGAATCCGCCGTGTCGATCGCGTTGAATCCGTGATCGACAAAGGCGTCGAGCAGTGCGAAGCTGGTTTTTTCATCAACCGTCCAGCCGAATACGTTTCCGCCAAAGACGATCGGCGCGATCGAGAACCCTGTATCTCCAAGTGTCCGCTTATCCATTCCTTTTCCTTTCATTCCTGTTTTCACGCGATTGCTCCGCCGCCGTCGACCATGATCGTTGCTCCGGTCATGTAGGAATTGGCCATGCATGCAACGACCTGCAGCGCGATATGCGCCGGCGCGCCGATCTGTCCGACCGGCATTCTTTCGGCAGCGCCCTCGAACATCGATTTTCGGGCGTCGCCTTCCAGCCGGTCATACATTTCTGTCATGACAAGACCCGGCGATACGCAATTCACGCGAACGGGCGCCATTTCCAGCGCCAGACCGCGGGTCAGGCCTTCCAGAGCGGCGTTGATCGCCGACTGAAGAGCGGCTCCCTTTTTGGGCCGCGTGGAGAGCGTTCCCGATATCAGGGTCAGTGAGCCGCCATCGATTATTCTGGCCTGCCGCGCGACGCGGTAGGCGCCCCAGAACTTCGATTCCATCGATCGATAGGCGTCGTCCAGAGGCAGTTCGCTCACTGCCGCTATTCTGGTTTCGGCTGCCGAAACCACAACATGATCGAAGGGTTCAGAGTTCGCGAAGAACGCTTCGATGGCTGGTTGATGAGCTGTATCGAGCACCCGGGCGGACGCTCCGCCGCCAAGTCGAGACACGGCCTTCTCCAGTTTTTCGCTGCTGCGCGATGCGATGGCGACACTTCCACCAGCGGCAAGGGAGGCTTCCGCCACCCCAAAGCCGATGCCGGAACTGCCGCCTACGATCAGAATTTTCTTGCCTTCAAGCGACATGATGTTTCCTCCGTCCGTTCTTGCTCCCGTCCATGAACGAATGATGGCCGCGATCGCATCCAGACTCGGTGGGATGTGGCTGTAGATTGACCTGGCCGCCGCGGACGCGGCGCTCCTCATTGAGATGGGAGGAAAAGCCGAAATGGCAACCATCGACACGGCAATCATGCAAGATGATCAGGGCGCTTCCCGCACAGTAACATACTCCAGTTTTACAATATTCATTACACACTAAAAAGGACAACAAGGCTTACTGCACTGTATAAATTCGTTCAAATCAGGTATATTAGCTTTCGTCCCTTGCCAGTCAGGATAATTTCCTGGCGCGACACGACAAGGTCAAAGACAGCAACGCAATGGCGCAGATGAAGAGCCGCTGACATGAAACTCGACTGGTCGTCCAAGGGGTGGCGCGCGTCTATGCGTTTACGGCGCTCGGCACGCTTGCGTGCATCGGTTTCGCCTTCGCGTTCGACAGCTATTCCTTTGAAGACGGAACCTGGCGCTGGGGCTCCGACCCGATCAACAATCTCCTGATTCCGCTGATACTGGCGCCGCCGATCTTCCTGTTCATCCTGAGCAAAATGCGGCAGCTCGCCATCGCGCATGCCGAGTTGATGACGGTCGCGGCGACCGATTCCCTCACGTCCCTGCTCAATCGTCGAGCCTTTACCGAGATGGTCGATGGCTATCTCAACAGGGTCGAGGAAGCGTCGGCGGCGTCGCACAATGCGCTTTTCGTTATCGACGTCGATCATTTCAAGGCCGTGAACGACCGTTTCGGTCATGATTGTGGCGACAAGGCCTTGCAGCTCATTGCCGAGACGATCGCCGAAACGGTGCACGACACGGACCTTGTTGGCCGCATCGGCGGCGAGGAGTTTTGCGTTTTCATGCCCCGCAAACCGTCCGACCACTTTCCCGGCGCCGCCGAACGGATCCGGTCGGCGATCAGCGAAGTCGCCTTTGTAGTCGATGAGCAGCGTCACGTGTTGTCCGTCAGCGTCGGCGGCGTGATTTTCGAGCGCGGCGCCACATTCAGCGATCTTTATCGCGGCGCCGACGAACGGCTCTATCTCGCCAAACGCAACGGCCGTAACCGGGTTGAACTGTCTATCTTTCCCGCAGAATCTGCCGAACCGCTGCATTAGAGCCTCTTCCTACTCGGCGTAGGTTTCAAGGAGATACTGCGCAGTCGCAAGATAATGCGACGACAGCGCCTCGATCGCGCGCGGCGCATCGCGTTCGATGGCGGCTACGGCGATAGCCCGATGCTCTGTTGCCGCGTTCCGCGCGCCGCCCTCCAGCACAAGGGACAACCTTCTATACCGGTCGTTCAGGTCGCGCAGGTTCTCGCAAAACGCCAATGTGAGCTTGGATCCGCATTCCGAAATCAGGGCGTGATGAAAATCCGAGTGACGTTTCTCCCACGCCTCGTTGTACAGCGTCTGATCGTCCGGGTTTTCACGCGGCAAACGTTCCAGCACATGAAGGCTTGCGAGAACCCGTCCTTCCCACATCTCGTCGCCGTTACCGATCGACTGTCTCAATGCCCAGGCCTCTTCGCGCACCCGCGTGTCGACCAGATCCTTCAGGTCGTCCGCGCTCAAAGGCGCGACCCGGTATCCAAGATTGTGCTCCGCGGTCACAAGCCCCGTCGCCACAAGGCGCGCAAGAGCTTCCCTGACCGGCGACACGCTCATCCCGCAAAGCTCCTGAAGTTCGGTCGTTTTCAGAGCCGCACCAGGCTGCAACCGACCCGACACAATCGCATTGCGGATTATTTCCCACGCTTTGGTGCTTCTGCTAATCATACAAATATCGCCATACTTTCGAAAGTTTTTCACATCTTGCACAATTTCCCTACCTGTGCATCATAGCACAGGAATTATGCAATGTAGGAGGAATGCATGAAAACTCTTTTCGCCATGGCGATAGCCGGCGTCACGCTGTTCACTGCGCCGGCAGTGGCTCAGGAACTCACGATCAGGTTCCCGGTCGAATACTCTCTCGAGATCACCCCGGGCGCCGCAAACAAGGAATTCAAGGAACTCGTGGAGGAACGTTCGGAAGGACGCATCGAAGTCAAGTTCTTCCCGAGCGGCAGCCTCTACCGCGGCCTTGACCTCGTGCAGGCGATACTGCGCGGCGACGCCGAGATGACGACGCTGATATCGGCCTACTGGAGCGCGCTTGCCCCGCGCAGCGCGGTTTCGGAACTGCCTTACGCCTTTCCGACCAAGCAGTCGTTCTATGACGCCATCGACGACAAGTTCTTTGATCGCGTTTACGCCGAAATGGCCGAAAAAGGCGCAACGGTCATCGGAATCCTGCCTTTCGATTATCTCGTTCCGGGCACCCGGGAGACCCCGCTGATAGAACCGACGGATATGGAGGGGCTGAAGTTCCGCGGTCTGGGCAAGGTCAACCTGGCGATGCTTCAAAAACTCAACGCCAAGCCGGTTTCCATCAATTTCGGCGAGATTTCACCCGCCATCCAGCAGGGTGTCATCGACGGCCTGAACGTGCCGACCGACAGTTACACGGTCTACAAATGGGACGAGAGCATCAGGAACGTCACCTATGCGCACTACTACATGGCCTTCTACCCCTGGACCGTGAACACGGCGTGGTGGAACGGGCTCGATCCCGAATTGCGCGACATCATCCAGACGACTGCAACTGAAGTCGCCGCCAAGCACCGCGCGCGATCGGAAGCCGCTTCGGACAAGGCGCTGGCCGATTTGCGGGCAGCGGGAGTGGCCGTTCACATGCAGACTGAAGCCGAGCGTGAGACCTGGATGGAGGCGACGCGCTCCGTCTGGACCGAATTCGAGCCGCAAATTGGCGCCGAACTGATTGGCGAGCTCGAAACCTACAGAAAATGATGTTGAACAGGATCAGTTCTGTTCTGGCGAGGGCAGAGGACGGCCTGGCCGTTCTCTGCCTTGCCGGCGTCTTTCTCCTGGTCACCTATGACATGACCTCTCGCACCTTCCTGGGCGTCTCTCTTCCCTGGTCCGAGGAATTTTCCCGCGTTCTGCTGATCATGCTGGTCTATTTCAGCGCAATCGGCCTCACGCGCCGCAACGATCATATCCGCGTCGAGTTCATAGTCGGCATGTTCGGGCGATCAGCGCAAAAGAAATTCGCTCTGCTGTCGGATCTGCTGTGCCTGATTTTCGCCTTGTCGGCCACCTGGCTCGGCGTGGTGTTTGTCAAGGAATCCATTCGATTCAATCTCAGCTTCGCGCATTCCAATCTCCCGTTTCCGGTCTGGGTCGCCCAGTTGATAGTCCCCGTCGGCTTTTCACTGATAAGTCTTCGGCTTGTCCTGCGGCTGCTTGGCGCGCGCCAGACAGACCAGCCCGAGATTCAAGACTGACGCAAATGGCCTTTCTTCTTGTCTTCCTGATTTTATTGTTACTGGCGATTGGCGTACCGGTCGGCTTTGCCCTGTGGCTCTCCGGCCTGGTCTTCGTCCTTGTCTCGGGCGCGACATCGCTGACCCAGGTGGCGCAGTCCGTCTATTCGTCGCTCGACAGTTTCGTGCTCCTGGCCGTGCCGTTCTTCATACTGGCCGGCAACATCATGCTGCGATCCGGCTTCGCCACGTACCTGTTTGCCTTCATGCAAAGCCTGGTCGGCGGCATATCCGGAGGCGCTTCCATTGGCGCAACAGGCGCGTCGGCAATTTTCGGCGCCATGACGGGTTCGTCCGTCGCCTCTGCCGCAGCCCTTGGACGGACGATGATTCCGACCATGGAGGCGCTGGGCTACCCCCGCAGTTATACGGCCGGACTGATGGCCGCCGGCGGAACACTCGGAATTCTCATTCCGCCCAGCGTCGCCATGGTCATTTTCGCCGAGTTGTCCCAGCAGTCGGTCAAGAGCCTGTTTCTGGCAGGCGTCGTGCCGGGTCTCATCTCGGCCGTCGCGATCGGCTTCGTCGCCTTTTCCATCTCATTTCGGAATGGTTACGGCAAGCGCACCGAACCGTTCTCGCTCGCCGCTGTCTGGCGCACTTTTGTCAAGGCAGGCCCCGCCCTCGGCATGCCGGCCATTGTTCTCGGCGGCATCTATCTCGGTTACACAACCCCCACCGAAGCGGCCGCATTGTCAGTAGTCTACGGATTGTTCGTCGGCATGTGCGTGTACCGCACGATCGGTTTGAGGGATCTGCCGGGCATTTTTCTGGACAGCGCCCGGGGCACGGGTTCGATCCTGTTCATCCTCTCAGGCGCCCTCTTCGTCGGCATGCTGGCGACGCTCGTCGGCATCCCCCAGTCAATTGTCGAACTCATCGCAGCGAGCAATCTATCGCCGATCGGATTCCTGCTTCTGGTCAATGTGATGCTGATCGCGCTCGGTTGCTTTCTTGACGGCTTCACGCTTCTGACGGTCGTCGCGCCTTTGTTGCTGCCGAGCATCGGCGCACTTGGCATAAATCCAATACATTTCGCGATTGTCCTGGTGCTCAATATCGAGATTGCGGCCGTGACGCCGCCCATCGGCCTCAACCTGTTCGTCATCACCGGAATTTCCGGCACGACAATGAAAGAAGTGGCCATCGGGGTGGCGCCTTTCGTGCTCGCACTGGTCTGCGTGCTGCTGCTTTTGACGTTCATCCCCTATCTTTCCCTCCTCCTGCTTTGACCGGGCGGACAATTCAACAAGAAAAGGATTACGCAATGAAACTCGTCAGGTTCGGAGCCAAGGGACAGGAAAAGCCGGGCGTCATTACAGACGACGGAACTGTTCGCGATCTTTCCGCAGTAACCGCGGATTTCGCCGGCGCGTCGATCAGTTGTGATGCCATCGAGAAGCTGAAATCGCTTGATCTCACAGCCTTGCCGGAAGTCGAAAAGGGCGTCCGGCAGGGCGCGCCGCTCGCCAGCATCGGCAATTTTCTCTGCGTGGGTCTGAACTACACAAATCACGCCAGAGAATCCAATCTGCCCATCCCCGCCGAGCCGATCCTGTTCAACAAGGCGCCCAGTTGCCTCAGTGGACCCTGCGATCCAGTTGTGCGCGCTGCAGACGCCGACAAGCTGGACTGGGAAGTGGAACTGGCCGTCGTCATCGGCCGTCCGGCCTACCGCATCGACCGCGCGGATGCGCTGAACCATGTAGCCGGCTATGCGATATGCAATGACGTTTCCGAAAGAAGCTGGCAGATCGAAGGCACGGGACAGTGGGTGAAGGGCAAGAGCGCTCCGTCATTCGGGCCGCTGGGCCCATGGCTGGTGACGGCCGACGAAGTTCCGGATCCACAGGCGCTGGAACTGAAGCTCGAACTGAACGGAAAGGTGATGCAGTCGAGTTCGACCGCCGACATGATTTTCCCGGTCGACGAGATCATCGCTTATACTTCCCGGTTCATGCGGCTGGAACCAGGCGATGTCATCACCACGGGCACGCCGGAAGGCGTCGGCATGGGTTGGAATCCGCAGGTCTGGCTGCAGACCGGCGACGAAATGCGCCTGACCGTGTCAGGTCTCGGCGAACAGCGCCAGACCGTGACGGCAGGTTGAAACAAGCCGGCGAAAGGGTGCTTCATGGATATTATCGACAGCCATCATCACATCTGGCGGCAAGCCGATCTCAAATGGTTGCTGGGACCGATGCAACCCCGCATCTTCGGCGACTACGAACCGATCCGCCGCGACTATCCCATCGAGGAATTCCTTGCGGACATACGTTCCAGCAATGTCGTAAAGTCGGTGTATGTCCAGGCCAACTGGCCCAACGACCAGTTCGAGGACGAAGTCAGGTGGGTTCAGGAAACCGCGGACAGAACCGGCTGGCCGATGGGCATCGTCGGCTTCGCCGACATGACCGCCCCCGACGTTCGCCCGCAGCTCGAACGTTTGAGCGCCTACCCCGCCATGCGCGGCATCCGGCAACAGTTTCACTGGCACGAGAACCCGTTGTATCGCTTTGCCGCCAACCCTTCCCTGGCCGAGGATCCCATCGTCCAGAACAATATCCGCAAGCTGGCGGATTATAGCTGGACCTTCGACCTGCAACTGTTTTCAGGCCAGATGAAGCCGGCTGTGGCGCTTGTCGAAGCCTGTCCGGACGTCACCTTCATCCTTCAACATGCAGGCATGCATGAAGACCTGTCCGACGAAGGCTGGGAGGAGTGGCGATCCGGCATGCGGGCCCTTGCGGAAAAGCCGAACATCGTCACCAAGCTGTCAGGATTCGGGACATTCGTCCATCGCGTGGATGCGCGTCTGATCAGTCAGATCGTCAACGAAACCGTTGATATGTTCGGCGCGTCCAGATGCATGTTCGGTTCAAATTTCCCGATCGAAAAGATCTGGGATTCCTATGAATCGCTGGCGCAGGCGCATATCTCCGCGGCGCGCGTATTGGGCGAAGCAGCGATGCAGGAAATATTCCATGACACGGCGGCGAGAATCTATCGTATTTAGAGTTTCCATTTACATTTTGTAACCCATGATTGCATAATCGAACCATCTCTTTGTTCAATGGTCCTGGTCGCTTGCGGTGGATTTTCCGGAGATGTCAACGTGCAATACCTGTCATCGGGCCGCTACAGCAGCCTGAAAGGCGCAATTTTCATTGTCTGCTACGGCCGATCGGGCTCGACCCTGCTGACGCGTCTGATCAACAGCATACCGGGCGCATGCATTCGGGGCGAAAACGCCAATGCGCTGATGCATCTCTTTCGCGCCTACGAGGCGGCGCATCGAACGCGTTACACACAAGGAAAACCCGAACACGCGGACACCTCCCCGTGGTTTGGGGCCGACAAGGTCGCGCCGTCCGAGTTCGGCGACGCGCTCGTTGACTGTTTTGTCAGACAGATCCTGAAACCGGAGCCAACAGCGACATGGCTTGGCTTCAAGGAGATCCGTTATCACGAACTGGGCGACAGGCTCGCGGACTATCTTGATTTCCTGCAGCAATTCTTTCCGAATGCGCATTTCATCTTCAATCGCCGGTCCCACAGCGATGTCGCCAAGTCGGGGTGGTTCGCCCAGAGACCGGCGGAGACGGTGGAGAAAATCGTCGGTGAAATGGATGCGGCCTTTCTCGACTATCACGAAAACCATCCCGGCAATTCGCGGATCACGGACTACGAGGCTTTCTCAGAAGATCCGCGCTGCCTGAAACCGGTGTTCGACATGTTGGGCGAAGAACTCGATCTTCCTCGCTGCCGGGAAATCCTGAACGTCCGTTTGAAACACTGAACGACGGCCGGATTACCGCATCTTCCTCCTCCAGCGCCGAAGCTCATTGCCAATGCGCGCGCCACTCATCATGACGCTGTCCTTCTTGAAACTCTTCCTGGCGGATCGCTCTTGCTGCCTGGCGCGCGCGCGCTTGATCTGATCTTGTTCAAGGTCACGAATACGAAGATCCATGAGCATCGCGATCTCGACGGCGAGATCCCTGTCGAAACCACCCAGCGCCTCGAGGAAGCGGCGTTCATATGTCCGCAACAGCGCAACGTCATCCTCGCTCTCCAGCGGAACAAGCCCGGCAAACTGCCCCGCGCAGCGTCTGTCGTCATCGTCCATATGCGCGAGATATTGCGCATGGGTGGCGATGACTCTCTCCAGCGCGAGCGCCGACTTCCGCTGATCGCTGCCAACCGGCATGGGGTGATAGACCTCCGGCGTCGGCAGAAAATGCCCGTTGGCGCCGTTTTCAAGATTGCGGTGAACCCACTCCAGTTCGGCGCCCGTATCAAGCGATGCGTCGAAAGGCTGCAGGAAGGCCGATTTTCTGAATGCGAAGCAGGAAAACGGGCCCGGCGCTCCAAACAGCGCGCGTGCTTGCATGGTCGACGGCGCCACGACTTGCGGCCCGTCCGGTCTGATCTTCATGGGCCTGTCCGAAAACATGTCGAAACAGACACATCCCGAATGCGGATGCTGCACAAAGTAGGACGCCGTCTGGGCAAAGCGGTCAACCAGACTGATATCACCGATCTCAGCGATCACGCAGACGTCGCTTTCGGCCCTTGCGATCGCGAGATCGAACGCCGCGCCCCGGCTAACGCCATCGGTCCTGACAAGCTCAATCCCGCCGTTTTCGTCGGACCATAGATCCAGAAGGCGGTCGGCGGAGCCATCGTCGGAGCCCTCATCCACGAAAACGACCCTGAATTTCCGCCAGGTTTGCAATGCAAGCATTCGGCGGTAGTCGTCGAGAAGATCACGGGCGTTTCTGGCAACGGTCAGAACGGTCAGTTCCGGCGCATCGTCCTTTGGAGGCGGAAGACGCAAGGATTTGCGAAATTCAAACGCCTTCGACTGTCGCGTCGGCCGACGGTAAACGGAGAAAATCCGTTGGATAGCGGATTTGTCATAGCCGCAGAAACCGATATAGGCGTCGTTTCGATCATAGAGCGCGCTTTTTGCGGCCGCCTGTTCGGGCGCGTCGACGAAATCGTGGATCAGAAGCGCCTCGGGCGCATACAGAAATCGCTCCGGGCCAAAAAAGCGCAACATGCGGGCGCAGAGCAACAACCCTTCATGTCCGACCAGTAGCGGGTCGAAGCCGCCGAACTCCAGAAACAGATCCCGTCGCCAGATCGAAATGCCTTCCGCTGACGGAATGGCGGGCCTGATGCGGTCGCCGAGATCATAATTCTCGGCGGCCGATCCCCCTGGTGATTTCGGGATGATCCTGCCCCTGACCGCCACTGCGCCGTACTGTGCGATGACCGATACAAGCGCTTCGATCGTGTCTTTCGTGATTGCGCCGTCGTCATCGAGAAAAAGGACATATTCGCCGCGCGCAATATGCGCGCCGATATTCCGCCCTTGAGAGCAGCCGACATTGAAGGGCGCGTCGATCTGGACGTAGCTGTCCAGTCTGTCGGAAACGGTATTCCGGAGGGAAGGATTGCCATTGTTGACGAAGACCAACTCACACTCTTGCGTGTTTGCAACGCCCGAAAGTGAGGAGACGAGCGCTGCAAAATCCTGACTGTGCTTGTAATTGAGGACGACGATCGAGAATCTCGGATTATCAGGCCCCGGATCGCCGCTGATTCTGCATCGAGGGATCAGTTTTTCCTGAAACCCCTCCATTGCGTTGCGGGCGGCGGCGTGATTGCCGGCAAGAAATTGTCCCCCTGCTCGCCCGAACGCCTTTTCAAGCGCGGCGGATGATGTCGCTTCCCCATAAATCACGCTGTCAGTATCGTGCATGCAATCGGTCCCGACGTCTGGCGACAGCAAGCTACAGCGCGTTCGACGGTCGCCGCCGGCAATGTAATAAATTTTAATTTGCCCAAACAAAATATAGGCTATGAGAGGTACGATATTCTTCGATTCAACGCAATGAAATGAACTTCGACAAACAAGGCGCCGCCTCTTTGGCCACAACAAAAAGACAATATATTCAGCTGCTTGAACATTCTCTGGCCTGGCAATGTCACCAGGAGCCGGTGTGAGACTGTTTCCCAATGCGCCGATCGGCGCGTTTCTGGTGGCGATCGTTATCGCCGCCATCGCCCCGATTCTCATATTTGTCGTCCTTGTGCTTCAGCAACTTGAAGACGGACAGCAGGAGGCGCTGGAGCGGCGGGCGCTTCGGGACGCCCGCAGCCTGGCGTCGTCCACCAACCAGCTCCTGAGAGACATGGCGGCCAATATCCGGCTCGTCGCGTCCGACCCTGAACTTGAGGCGGGGGACCTGCAAAATTTCCACAACAGGACGCAATCGGCTCTCAGACACAGTTCTCTCTTCGTCATACTTGTCGAGGAGAACGGCCAGCAGCTTCTCAACACGCGCGTGCCCTTCGGAGCGCCGCTTGGTCCGATATCGAACACGAAGTCTCTCGCAAGCGCTCTCGAAACCCAACAGCTCACCGTGTCGGACGTTTTTTTCGGTCAGACGAGCAAGCAATGGGTCTTCAATGTGCTTCTTCCGACGCCGCCTGAAACAAAATCGGGCGATGCGCTCATCATCACACGCAACGCCGCCGAGGTTGCGTCGCTTATTTCCACCGACAGCCTTCCCGAAGGCTGGTCGGCTGCGATCCTCGACAGTGCAGGCAATGTTGTGGCGTCCGTAGGACCTGACCAGGCAGACACCGGCGAAACCTTCGATGAACGGTTGCTGGACAGTTTTAAATCGTTCAGTGGCGTCACCCGGGTGACGATCGACGGAGAAAAACTGCTCAGCGGTTACACCAGACTGCCTGGCTGGAGCTGGAACGCCGTCGCCTGGGGGCCGATCGGATCCGGACAGGAAGCAATCCGGGAAACCTGGCGCTCGCTGATTCTCGGCGGTCTGTTTCTCCTGGCGATCGCCGTTTTCGCCGCGTATCTGGTGGCGAGACAGATCCGCAAGTCGATCATCGGCATCGCCGGCATGGCGAACGAGATGGGCGAAGGCAAGATCGTGGCGCCGATCAATACGCCTGTGCGCGAAATCGACACGGTCGCCAAGGCGCTTTCAACAGCGTCCTTCGATCGCAGCCAGGCGGAAGACCAGATCAGGTTGATCATGCGCGAACTGGCGCATCGCACAAAGAACCAGCTCTCCCTCGTGCAGGCGGCGATCCGCCAGACCGCCCGCAACGCCGAAACGATCGCAGACTTCAACCGCAGCATCGACGCGCGCATATCCGGCCTTGGCCGCTCGGTCGACCTGTTGACGTCGGAGCAATGGGCCGCCGTCCCCCTGGAAACGGTCATCCGCAGCCAGATGGAATTTTTCGGCGACTTCACCGCGCGGCTCGAAACCAGCGGCCAGACCGTGCTTTTGAAACCGGAAGCCACGCAAAATCTGGGATTGATCCTGCACGAACTCGCCACCAACGCCGTCAAATACGGCGCCTGGTCCGTTCCCACGGGCCGCGTGAGCATCGAATGGGACATCGTGCGCCATCCCGACAAGCCCGAGGATCTGGAAATCAGCTGGCTGGAAATCAATGGCCCGCCAGCCGTCGAACCGACGCGCAAGGGTTTCGGCTCCCAGGTTGTCGTCAGCCACGCCCAGGCTGTTTTCTGGGGCGCGGTCACGACGCAATACGGCGAAAAGGGTTTCCGCTGGAAACTCGTCGCCCCCCTGGCGTCCTTCATCGGCTCCAAGGACGAAGAATAGGGTCTTCACTCCAGCGCAAGCATGGGCAGGTGATCGAAGCCCCTGAAGCGCGCGCGTTTCGACCGGATCGCCGGGCGCATTCTCCGCATATGCGGAAAGGCGGAGAAGATCTTCGACAGCGCAATACGGCCTTCGATACGGGCGACGGTCATTCCGGCGCACAGATGCGGACCGCCGGCGAAGGCAAAATGGGTGAACCGTCCGCGGTCCAGACGAAAGCTGTCGGGATTTTCAAAAGCCGCCGGATCGCGGTTCGCCGCGCCAATGCACAGCGTGATCTGCGTCCCCGCGACAAACCGTTCGCCGTCGATCCCGAACGCCTCGACCGCGCGCCGGTTACCCAGCTGATTGGGGCTTTCCAGCCGCAGGATCTCTTCGATGGCGACCGGCCACAGCGACGGATCGGCATACAGCTTCGCGGTTGTTTCGGGCATGTCGCAAAGCATGTTGACGCCGCTTGCAATCAGATTGGTCGTGGTTTCATGACCGGCGTTGAGAATGAAAATGCAACTGTGAAGCAACTCCTCGTGCAACAGGCCGTCCTCGGCGTCGACGTCACGTATCAGCCGGCTCAGTATGTCGTCGTCCGAAGGCGCCATTTCGGCGCGGCGGCGCGCAACAAGTTCTTTCAGATAAACCAGAAACTCCGCCACGGCGCGGTTGCCCAGGTCGAACTTTTCTTCAGAAATTTCCGGCTCGAGCGCGCCCAGAATCGCAAGCGACCAGCCGCGCAGCGGTTCCCTCTCGTTGCGCGGCACGCACAGGAGATCGCTGATGATCTCGATCGGCAGATGGATGGCGAACTGGTCGACGGCGTCGAATTCAGACCCGGGTTCGATATCGGCAATCAGGTGATCGACGATCCGTTCCACCTGCGGCTCCAGGGGTTTGAGGGCGCGCGGCGCAAGCGCCCCGACAATCGCGCGCCTGACCCGCGTATGCAGAGGCGGATCGCTGAACACCAGGCTCGTCGTGTGGTGCTCGTAGAGCAGGCTGTCTCCGAATTTCGGCTTGAACTCGATCTTCTTGTCGGAGGAAAAGGTCTTCGTATCGCGATAGATCCTGTCCAGATCCGCATGGCGCGTCAGCAGGATAGAGCCGTCCGGCATGCGCCGCACCGGCGTATCGCGCCGCATCCGGTGATAGAAGGGAAAGGGGTTTTCATAGAAAGCATCCGGCAAACGTCGGAGATCAAAGCCGCGCAGCGTTTCCGGCGGCGCCGTCTCGATGCCGTCATAGGCGTCCAGAACTACAGACATGGCTTTCCTCCCCAAGCCCGTCTGGATGCCACGAAACCGCTGGATTGACAAGAATGGACCAGCGGGATCGGGCTTTCGGAGCCCGCTGGTCGAATGACCCACAAACTGCATCGGCGTGAGCAAAATAATACTCGCGGATCGGTCAGGACAGCATTTCATTCCTTCAATCGGGAAGCCGGATTCATCACATTAAGGACAACAATGGCTCAAGGCCGCCCTGACCGGCGCCCACAGCCTGAAAAGGAACTGGTGATGGCCCGCAAGCTCTCGACATTTCCGGCGTTCTTCAACGTAGCCGGCCAGAAGGTTGCAATTTTCGGCAATGGCGACGAAGCCTTTGCGAAAACGCGGCTGCTCGCCAACACCGACGCCGATATCGTCGTTTATGGCGACGCCCTCGAGGCGTCTTTTGAGGAATGGATCGGTCAGAGAAACATCAGGCGCGTCGCCGCTGCCTACTCCATCGACTTCCTGCAGGATTCGACGCTCGTCTTTGCCACCACCGGAGACGCTGAACTGGACGCGCGCATCGTCATGGACGCCCGCCGCCTCAGGATTCCGGCCAATGCCGTCGACCAGCCTGAGTATTGCGATTTCCTGACGCCCGCTCTTGTCAACAGGGCTCCCGTGTCGGTGGCCATCGGCACGGAAGGCGCGGGCCCGGTGCTCGCCCAGAACATCCGCGCGCGCATCGACCGGATGCTGGCGCCGTCGCTCGGGCAACTCGCCACGCTTGCCGAGTCCTATCGCGGCATCGTCGATCAGACCTTGCCGCGCGGCGCCGTTCGCCGCGACTTCTGGCGCCGGTTTTTCTCCGGACCGGTAAGCGAACAGGTCGACAATGGCGACCTGCCGGCGGCGCGCCAGGCCGCCAACACGCTGCTGTCGAACACCGGTCGCAACACGGGCCATGTCTGGCTGGTCGGCGCCGGGCCGGGCGCCGAGGACCTGCTGACGCTGCGCGCCCAGCGGGTTTTGATGGAAGCCGACGCCATCCTCTACGATGCCCTCGTTCCGGAAGAAATCGTCGACATGGGCCGCCGTGACGCCGAGCGGATCTCCGTCGGCAAGCGCAAGGGCTGTCACTCGAAGACTCAGAACCAGATCAATGACCTGATCGTCGACATGGCGCGGAGCGGGAAGCGCGTCGTTCGTCTGAAATCCGGCGATCCGCTGATCTACGGCCGCGCGGCTGAAGAAATGGCGGCGCTGCGCGACGCAGGCATCAGCTACGAGATCGTGCCGGGTATCACCTCCGCCTTTGCGGCGGCGGCCGATTTCGAGCTGCCGCTGACCCTGCGCGGCGTCGCCTCGTCGCTGGTCTTCACCACGGGCCACGACCTGAACAGCGAAGTGCTGCCCGACTGGGCGCGGCTCGCCGTCTCGGGCGCAACCGTCGCCGTCTATATGGGCCGCACGGTCGCAGCCTCCGTCGCCGAGAGGCTGGCGGCCGCCGGTCTCGCCAGCGATACGGCCGTCGCCATCATCGAGAACGCCAGCCAGGATAACAGACGCCTGATGCATGCGACGCTGAAGGAGCTGCCGCTGATTGAGACGCTCGACGACCTGACAGGCCCCGTCATGGTGATCATCGGCGACGCGGTCGCCGGCGCCAATTTTGAAAAATCAACCCCACTGGTCGCGCTGGTTCCGGAAACGGCGGCGGCCTGAGGCAGACGAAAGCAGGAGTATCGACATGATGAAAGTACTCACGGCAAACCGCCTTGGCGACGGCATCGCCGTTTGGCTCGACGCCAACGGACGCTGGCTGGAACAGATAGACAATGCACTGATCGCCCGTCATGACGACGCGGTCGCCGCGCTGGAAATCGCCGGCAAGTCCGCTTTCAACAAGAACATCGTCGTCGATGTCGCGCTGATCGATGTCGAGGAGATCGACGGAGAAATCTATCCCGTACGGCTCCGCGAACGCATCCGCGCGGCCGGTCCGACGGTTCGCGCGGATCTTGGAAAGCAGGCCGAGTTCCGCCCGGCGTCCGCCGCATAAAATCCATTCGTCACGGACGCGCCGTCCGGGGAGTTATTCATGTACCGCTACGATGAGTTCGACCACGATTTCGTACAGCAGAGGGTTGCGCAATACAGCGACCAGGTCGAACGCCGCCTGTCCGGTGAGATCACCGAAGACGCCTTCAAGCCGCTCAGGCTGATGAACGGCGTCTACCTCCAGCTTCACGCCTACATGCTGCGCGTCGCGATCCCCTATGGCACGCTCAACAGCCGCCAGATGCGCCGGCTCGCGCGCATCGCCCGCGATTACGACAAGGGCTACGGCCATTTCACGACGCGCCAGAACATCCAGTACAACTGGCCGAAACTGTCCGACACGCCGAAGATCCTGGAAGAGTTGGCCGAAGTCGAGATGCACGCCATCCAGACATCCGGCAACTGCATCCGCAACGTCTCCGCGGACCATTTTTCCGGCGCTGCGGCAGACGAGGTCGCCGATCCGCGGCCCTATGCGGAAATCCTGCGGCAGTGGTCGTCCAACCATCCGGAATATTCGTTCCTGCCGCGCAAGTTCAAGATCGCCGTCACCGGCGCCGAGCGCGACCGCGCCGCAATCCAGGTGCACGATATCGGCCTGCATCTGAAGCGCGACGATAGCGGCGCGCTGGGTTTTGCCGTCTATGTCGGCGGCGGCCAGGGCCGCACGCCGATGATCGCCAAGAAGATCCGCGACTTCCTGCCGGAAGAGCATCTGCTCTCCTACGTGACGGCCATCATGCGGGTCTACAATCTGCACGGCCGCCGCGACAACAAGTACAAGGCGCGCATCAAGATCCTGGTTCATGAAACCGGCACGGAAGAATTCGTCTCCCAGATCGAGGCGGAATGGGAAAAGCTGAAGGACTCCGAACTGAAGCTTCCCGCATCCGATCTTGCGGCCATCGCCAGCTATTTCAAGCCGCCGGAACTGCAGGATAGGCCGGAAGGCTGGTCAGGTCTTGCATCCGCCAAGAAGGCCGATCCCGGCTTTGCAGCCTGGGTGCATCAGAACGTGACGCCCCACCATCATCCCGATTACGGGGTCGTGACGATCTCCCTGAAGCCGATCGGCGGCATTCCGGGCGACGCCAGCGACAGCCAGATGGAAGCGGTGGCCGATATTGCCGAGCGCTATGGCCATGACGAGATCCGTGTATCGCATGAGCAGAACCTGGTTCTGCCGCATGTCGCCTTCGCCGATCTTGAGAAGGTCTATCGGGCGCTGCTCGACGTCGAACTGGCGACGGCCAACGCCGGCCTCGTCTCGGACATCATTGCCTGCCCGGGCCTCGACTACTGCGCGCTGGCCAACGCCCGCTCGATCAACGTCGCCCAGGATATCTCCAACCGCTTCGCCTCGCTGGAGCGGCAGCGCGAGATCGGCGAGCTGAAGATCAAGATTTCAGGCTGCATCAACGCCTGCGGCCACCACCATGTCGGCCATATCGGCATTCTGGGCGTCGAGAAGAAAGGCGCGGAACTCTACCAGATCACGCTTGGCGGATCCGGCGACGAGAACACCTCGATCGGCCAGATCATCGGCCGCGGCTTCGCGCCCGAAGAGATCACCAATGCGGTGGAGACGATCGTCGAGACCTATCTCGGCTTGCGCGAAAACGCGGATGAAAACTTTCTCGCCGCCTACCGGCGGGTCGGGCCGCAACCGTTCAAAGACGCCCTCTACGGCGAAACCTCGAAGGCAGCGTGATGACCGAGACGCTTTTTCCGGCCGAGCCCAGATTGTGGACGCAAGACGGTTTCGTCGAGGACGATCCATGGACGATCGTCACCGATGAAGAGACCGTTGTCGACGGCAATGCGAAGCAGGTCCTGCCGCTGGCGACCTATCTGGAGCTGGACGGTGCGAGCCGGACCCGCGCCGTCGGCGTTCTGCTTGGCCCGGCCGACGACGTGATGGATCTTGAGCCGTTTCTCGACCGGCTCGATCTGATCGCCGTCACCTTTCCCGCATTCAACGACGGCAGGGCGTTCTCCCAAGCCTCCCTGCTGCGGTCGCGCCTTGGTTATCAAGGCGATGTCCGCGCCACCGGCGATGTGCTGATCGACCAGGTTCCACTCATGCTGCGCTGCGGCGTAACGAGCTTTGCAGTGACGAACCCGACCGCGCTGAAACGCCTTGCCGAGGGGCAGCTGCCGGGTATCGACGCCTACTATCAGCCCGCCGCCGCCCCCGCGAAGTCCGCCGGAAAATACAGCTGGCGCAGAGCGCCGGGCGCCGCGGCCTGACACCAAACCCCTTCTGCCACTGAAACATGAGAGAAGCGGGCGTTTCATCGCCGGCTTGAATGGTTGAACTTGCGTGAGGCGCCGGGCCCATGCACGCCGGGCGTCCGGCCGGCGTGCGTAGGCCATCCATGGACCGAGGGATCAGTCGAGCGTGTCCAGCACCGCGCGCGCTTCCTGCCCGCTGACGCGGCGAATCTCGATCTGGTCGCGCAGGGTCGCGAAGGCTTCGCTGGCGAGCAGCTCGTCGGCGATATCCGCCGGCAGGCTGATCAGCACGCGGTCCTTTGCGCCTGTACCGATCCCGTCGATCCGTCCGCTCTTGGCCGTGATCATGCCGCCGGCGACCGTGTTGTTGGTGTCCGGGTCGATCAGGATGAAGGCGCCGGTTTCGCGATTGGCCTCGTAGGGGTCGAAAATTGCCGTCTCGTCGAAAGTGAGATGCACCTTGCCGATCGCGTTGAGAGGAAGGCTTTCCGTCTCGCCCCACCGTCCCGATTTGAGATCGAGCACGGATTGCGGCTCGACGCGCACGCGCTGGCGGCGGCTGGAGGATTTCAGCCAGTAGCGCTTGCCGGGCGCGATTGCGTCTTCGGACAGCGCGACGAGTTTCGCGTCGAAGGCGAGGCCTGACACCGGCGCAGCGTCGACCGAGGCGATCATGTCGCCGCGCGCCACGTCCACCGGCCGGTCAAGCACCAGCGTGATGGCGTCGCCGGCGACCGCCGCGTTGCGCACCAGATCGAATGTCACGATCTGCCGAACGTTGGCCACCGTGCCGGACGGCAGGATGACGACGCTGTCGCCGGGCTTCACCGACCCGCCGGCGACCGTGCCCTGATAGCCCCGGAAGCTCTCGTTCGGACGGCTCACGCGCTGCACCGGAAGTCGGAAGCCAACGGCTTGCGCCGTTCTTTGCGTGGCGAGCTCCAGCGCCTCGATGAGCGGCGGCCCTGAATACCAGGGCATCGATTTGTGTCCGGAATGGACGACGTTTTCCCCGAGCAGGGCCGATACGGGAATTGGCGTGACATTGGTGACGCCGAGCGACAGCGCCAGCTGCCGGAACTCCGTCGCGATATGCTCGAATATCGACCGGTCATAGTCGACAAGGTCGATCTTGTTGACGGCGAGCACGAACTGGCGGATGCCCATCAGCGACGCGATCGTCGCGTGGCGACGGGTCTGTTCCAGAAGGCCGGCGCGCGCGTCGACAAGCAGCACCGCGAGATCGGCGGTCGACGCGCCGGTCGCCATGTTGCGCGTATACTGCTCGTGGCCGGGCGTGTCGGCGACGATGAAGGAGCGCTTGTCGGTCGAGAAATAGCGGTAGGCGACGTCGATCGTAATCCCCTGCTCGCGCTCGGCCTGCAAGCCGTCGAGAAGAAGCGCGAAATCCGGCAGACCCAGTTCGTTCTGCTGGATGCTCTTTTGTCCTTTCAGCGCCGCGGCCTGGTCTTCCTTGACCGCCTTGGTGTCCCAGAGCAGGCGCCCGATCAGGGTCGACTTTCCGTCGTCGACGCTGCCGCAGGTGATCAGCCGCAGCGGCCGCCCGTTGCGGATCGCAGCGTCTGTCTCGACCTGGCTGCGGACGGCTGTTTCAACAGTGGCTGACATCAAAAATACCCTTCACGTTTCTTCTTTTCCATGGAGCCGGCCTCGTCGCGGTCGATCGCGCGGCCCTGCCGCTCGGAGACGGTCGCCGTCTCCAGCTCCTCGATAATCTCGTCAAGCGTCGTCGCGCCGGAGCGGATCGCGCCCGTCAGCGGAAAACAGCCGAGCGTGCGGAAGCGGATCGTCTCCCTGCGCTTGACCTCGCCCGGCAGCAATTCCAGGCGCTTGTCTTCCGCCAGGATCAGCATGCCGTCGCGTTCGACGACCGGCCTCTCGGCGGCGAAATAGAGTGGAACGATGGGAATGTTCTCGGCCTGGATGTAGCGCCAGATGTCCACCTCGGTCCAGTTGGAGAGCGGGAAGGCGCGCACGCTTTCGCCCTTGCGGATCATGCCGTTATAGATCGACCACAGTTCCGGCCGCTGGTTTCGCGGATCCCAGCGATGGTCCGGCGTGCGGAAGGAATAGATGCGCTCCTTGGCGCGCGAGGCTTCCTCGTCGCGGCGCGCGCCGCCGAAAGCCGCGTCATACTGGCCGGCGTCCAGCGCCTGGCGCAGCGCCTCAGTCTTCATGATGTTGGTGTAGACGGACGAGCCATGCGTGAACGGCGTGACGTTTTCCAGGCTGCCGCGCGGATTGGTGTGCGCCACCAGCTCCAGATCGAACTCGGCGACCATGCGGTCGCGAAAGGCGATCATTTCAGCGAACTTCCAGCCCGTGTCCACATGCAGCAGCGGAAACGGTATCGGCCCCGGATAGAAGGCCTTGCGCGCAAGGTGCAGCAGCACGGAAGAATCCTTGCCGACCGAATAGAGCATGACCGGCCGCTCGAACTCCCCGGCGACCTCCCTGAATATGTGGATGGCTTCGCTTTCCAGCGCCTTGAGGTTTGGATCAAGGGGCGGTTTGTTCTCAGTCATTCTGATGTTCCATTATTGAATTGCGGAAGCCGCCGGCTGGCTGTCATCGACATGAAGGCCGCATTCGCGCTTCTCGTCGTTTTCCCACCACCAGCGTCCGGCGCGCTCGTCCTCGCCGGGTTTGATTGCGCGCGTGCACGGTTCGCAGCCGATCGAGGGATAGCCGCGCTCGTGCAGCGGATTGGTCGGTACGCGGTTGCCGGCGACAAAGCTGCGAACATCCTCGATGCTCCAGTCCGCCAGCGGATTGGCCTTTTCCAGTTTACGGTTCTCGTCATATTCGATGAAGGGCACCTCGGCGCGGGCGTTCGACTGCTGACGGCGCAGGCCAGTGATCCACAGATCCGCCCCCTCAAGCGCGCGCCCCAGCGGCTCGAGCTTGCGCACGCCGCAGCAGGCGTGGCGGGCGTCGACGCTCTCGTAGAACCCGTTTGCGCCATACTGTTCGATATAGGCTGCAAGCTTTTCCGGATCGGGCGTAAACCGCTCGATCTCGATACCGTAACGGCGTTCCGTCTCCTCTATGAGCGCAAGCGTCTCGGGAAACAGGCGGCCTGTCTGAAGCGTGACGATGCGCACCTGCGGCGCGGCGTCGGCAAGCGCTGCCGTCAACACCTGGTCCTCGATGCCGAGGCTTGTGGTGAAGACGGGATTGACTTTGTCCCTGGTCATGACGCGGATCCGCTCGATCAGCGTCAATTCTCCCAGATCGTCGATCGGTGATTTCAGTAGAATGTTCGTTCCGGATGGCATCGGCATTGAACTCCGGTTTGTGCTGGCTCCAAGACTGGACCACTTCTGGCTCCAGTTGAAACAACCGGGTTCTATATGTGCGCTGCTTGCGACAAAGAATTGTCGCGCGGGGGCAAAAAGGCGGAAAATGCGTTTTTATCGCCGCCGTCGCGCCTGATCATTCCCTGTTCGCAGCCCATCGCGAAGGAATTGAACCTGCCAGCCCAGAACTACTCGCCAGAGTAGCATCGCAGGAATACTGCCACACACAAAACAATAAATCCGTTACCTATGCACAATATTTAATATGTATCATATACAGAGCCTTACCCGCTTATATATGCACACAAATGTTACAGGCGACAGTTGAGTAATTTTAAATCAAATAATGATAATTTAATATTATTCTAAATACAGTAATTCTAATTTTTTCTTTTTTTATAGACCTTATGAGAAATATCTGTGTATCTTTAACTTATGAATAGAATCGGGGGATTCTTCATATGTTAAAGCAAGCGCAACAATTTTGCTGTTCATTTGAATCGCAAAAACATACTGATTCTTATCATTATTTATGCTGTCACGAGCATATAAAAAAACATCAGAAACCGCTGCTTGCTCTCGGCCTTGCTTTGCTTGCGACGACCGCGCTGAATGTCCGCCCAACCGCCGCTCAGGTGACGCCGCCGGACGCCCCCTGCCACCAGATCAGCAATGGCGGGGCGACCATAAGCTGTACGGGAGACGTGTCCGACGGGATATTCTTCCACAATGGCGCCGGTCCGGTCACCACGCTTAATGTGAACTCCCTGACAGACGATATCACGCTCAATAATGGAAGCTTCGGCATCAGGTTCGTATCCGACGGCGCTGTCACAATCGTCAGCGACACGACGGATGGCCCCGGCGGTCCATTCGCCATTGTCGAAGGTACCGCCTCAGCCGCCGCAATTCATGCGGAGTCCACAATCTCCGGCTCCGTGACCGTCGACCATACCGGCGATCTGATGCTCAGCGAAGCCGTCGGAATATACGCCAACGCCGAAGACGGGCCGGTCACGGTCACCCATACGGGAGACATCAGCAGCATCGCTGCAAACGACCTCGACTATATAAACCCGACGATCTATGCGATCGCAACCTCGGACATCACCATCACGACGACCGGCGACATAACTAAGGTCGGAAGCGGCTCCTGGACCGTTGGCGGAATTTCCAGCGGCGGCAGCGTCTCGATAGCCCACACCGGAAACATTGACGTTTTCGGCAGCGGCGGTCCCGTCATATTCGCCAATGGCGCGAACGAAGCCGACGTCGTCATCAACGGCGACGTCAGCATGACGGGATTCGGCGCCCCTGTGATTTACGCGGGCGCGACAAATGACGTGAACTTGGAGGTCAATGGCGACGTAACCTCTACCGGAGGCGGCGGTGCAGCTCTGCTGGCGACATCGCAGACTGGCGACGTCACTGTCACCCAGACAGGGCTTCTCGAATCATACGGCGGTGTCTATTCCGGCTATGGCTTGCACGCCGAGACCCAGGTGGGCGATGTCACTGTCACCCGTACAGGCGACATGATCGTAAGCAATAACGGCCAAGTTGGTTTCCTGGTCACTTCCCAGGATGGCGACCTGACAGTCAATCAGACCGGCGACGTTGAAGTTTCAGGAGATCATTCGTTGGGCTTTGCTGTAGAGTCCTATGACGGAAGCGTCGCAATCGCGCTTGACGGCGACCTCACGATGGAAGGCGACTTCGCGATCGGCATAAATGCCTTGGCCAGCGGCGACGGAACGATTCTTGTCACCACGAACGGCGCGGTCATGGCGGCCGACGACATGTCGAGGGGATTCGAACTCGTCAACACCGGAACCGGCGATGTCACGCTGCAGGCGATGGGTGATGTCACCGGCGGTCTGAACGGGATCAGGATTTCCACCGGCGCCGGCGACGCTTTTGTCGAGATCGCAGGCCTCATCACGGGATCGGGCGGCGTCGCCGCAGATCTGACCGGCGTCGGCGGCGACGGAGAGGCCAATGCCCGCGTGACGCTCATGCCCGGCTACGGCTTTGACGGCGTCGTCGACGCCCGGAACGGCTATGACGGCAATGCGCTGGTTCTCGGCGGCGACAGCGGCGAGGCCTTCTTCGATCTCGCCGAACTCGACGACGGCGACGATGTCGAGGAGGCCAGCGAAGTCTTCTTCGGCTTCGATCCGGTTCTCACCAAGGAAGGCCTGTCGAGCTTCATCCTCACAGGCGTCAACGCCGATCCCTTCGAGGAAGGCGTCGTCGAAGGCGGCGGACTGTTCCTGGCCGACGGCGCAGTCGTGGCGATGGACACAGGCGGGTCTCTCAGCGTCAGCGCCGGCGCGGTGTTCGGCGGATATGGCGTCTCCTATCTGACCGGCGACCTCATCAATAGGGGCGCCGTTTCGCTTTCCGACGGATCGAGCCTGTTCGCCTCCGGAATGGAAGGCGCGAACGACGTTCTGACGATCTCCGGCGACTATTCCTCCGACGAAGGTCTGCTGATCATGGACGCCTATCTGGGCGCAAGCGGATCACCGGCGGACCTGCTCGTCATCGAAGGCGACGTGACCGGCTCCGGTTCGACGGCGGTGCTCGTCAACAACGCCGGTGGACCCGGCGGCTATACGGGCTCCGGCGGCGGCATTCCGCTGATCACCGTCGCCGGTCTCACCGACGCGGAAGACTTCTACCTGGCCGCGCCCGTCTCGGCCGGCGCCTTCGAATACGGCCTCGGCCTGGAGACCGGCGCCTGGTATCTGGAAACGGTGGGTCTGACCGGCATAGGCGTTACGGCGCCCTATATCCCTTACGCCCTGCAGAACTTCGGCCGCGAGATCACCGGCAGCCTGTCCGAGCGGCTTGGCGGACGCACCGGCTTCAGCCCGGATCTTCCGGGAAGCTTCAGCTTCACAGCCAATGCGGACCTGCCGGGAAGCGACGCGCCGCTTGCGCCTGAGGCAACCGAACCGGCCGCCCGCTACGGCGCATGGGCCCGCGTGCTCGGCGCATGGTCGGACGCTGACGGATCGCTTCTGGGCGGCTTTGGCGCCGGCTCCTATGAGGAGACCCTGTGGGCGCTGCAGGGCGGCTTCGACGCCGTCCTTGTCTCCGAAGCCGACAGCATGCTGATCTCCTCCGCATTTCTGCATTACGGCGGCAGCACGACCGACAGCACCGACGCAAGCTCCGGCCTGACGGTCGGCAGCACCAGCGCCACCGGATGGGGCGGTGGTCTGGGCTTGACATACGCCGCATCCAACGGCCTCTACATCGACACCGTCGCGACCTACACGCGCTACGATCTCGACGTCGCCACGAACGGCGCGACCGGCTCGACCAACGCCGACGGGGTTTCCGTCTCCGGCGAGGCCGGCTGGCGGATTGCGCTGTCGGACCGCTTCGGCCTGACGCCGCAGGCCCAGCTTGTCTACCAGAATATCGGGATCGACGGCTTCATCGATTCCTCCGCCGCAGCGACGAGCTTTTCCAACACCGACAGTCTCGAGGGCCGCGTCGGCCTGCGCATGGACCTGATCGGGTCCGGCGCAACGATACCGGTTCTCGTCTACGCCACGGCCGATCTCGTGCACCAGTTCCTCGACGATCCGGTCGCCGACATCAACGGAACGCCGCTCGCGCTGGGCTTCGACAATTCCGGCTACCAGCTCGGCGGCGGTCTCGAGTTCGGAGGCCCTGCGACGACGCTGTCCAGCTGGATCAACGGCAGCTACCGCGCGCCCTTCGACAGCGACAACGGCATAGCCACCTGGGACGCAACAGCAGGGGTGAAAGTCGCTTTCTGAAGATTGCCGCCCGCAACCTGAAAGCGGGTGTCCTGTCAAATCTTGCAATGGGGCGATGCATCCCCTTCCCATCGGGCGATCGGGTCTGTATGGAGACGCAGGCTCAACAGGCTCGGAGGCGGACTGCATATGCCGGAGAAAATCTCACTCGTCGATCTTCCAGATCTGGTCGGGAAGGAAGTGGGCGTGTCGGACTGGATAACTGTCGATCAGACCATGATCGACCTCTTCGCGGACGCCACGCACGACCACCAGTTCATTCATGTCGATCCGGAACGGGCGAAGGCCGAAACACCTTTCGGCGGCACGATCGCCCATGGTTTTCTGTCGCTCTCGCTGTTGTCGACGATGAACTACACCGGAACGCCTGAAATTCGCGAACGGAAGATGGGCATCAATTACGGCTTCAACCGGATCCGTTTCATGGCGCCGGTAAAATCCGGCGCGCGGGTGCGCGGTCGCTTCACCCTGAAAGAGGCGCGCTACCGGGCCGCCGACATGATCATGCTGAGCTACGGCGTGGTCGTGGAGATCGAGGGCGAACCGAAACCGGCGTTGACCGCCGACTGGCTGACCGTCGGCCAGTTCGATCCCAAGGATCATCCAAACAGGGTCGAAGCCGCTAAATGACGGGGTCGCGGATGGCCTCTGCGAGAAATCCGAACACATAGTCGGAGAAGGAGCGCCAGTGCTCCACGCGGAAGGTTTCCGCATCCTCCCGCAGGAGAACGACCTCGACCTTGCCGAGCATTGTGCGCGAACAGGCGCCGACCGGGAAGGCTTCCAGCGACAGGTTCTGCGGACAGCCTGCCTTGAGCGCGGCCTCCACTCCCTTGCCTGAAACAATCAGGGCCACGTTGCGGTGGGAAATATCGACGGCTGCGTGAAGCTGCTTGACCTTCGCGCAGGGCGCCATCAGGTCGGCGCCTGTCTCATCGATCACCAGCCACTCGTCCGGGCCGAGCCACAGCGCCGTCCGTTTGCCGTTTCTCGACTTGGCGGATGCCTTCGGCGCGTCCGGCAGCTTCACGCCGAGCGCCCGCGACAGCGGTGCGACGGCTTCCGCGCGCGCCCGGAGCGAAAGGCGGCTCGCGAAGGCGGCGGGCGTTATCGTGACGACGCCCGTTCCGGCGGCGTTGCCCTCATGGGGCAGGATCATTGCAGCCGTCTCAACCATTGACGCGCTCCCCCTTCTCGTCGAAGAAAACCGTGCCCGTGACTTCCACTTCGATCGTTCGATCCGGCATCGGAACGTATAATGTGTCGCCCATGCGATCCTGCCCGCCGGCGACGAGCGCCATGGCGATGGAGCAGCCGCAATTGGGCGACCAGTAGGACGACGTGACGTGACCGAGCATCGTCATCGGCGTCGGCTGGTTCGGGTCGGCCACGATCTGCGCGCCCTCTTCCAGCACCGTCTCCGGATTTTTCGTCTTGAGGCCGACAAGCTGCTTGCGTCCGCCCGCCACGAGATCCGGCCGTTTCAGACCGCGGATCCCGACAAAATCCGGTTTGCTCTTCGCGATCGCCCAACCAAGGCCGGCGTCGTGAGGCGTCACCGTGCCATCGGTGTCCTGACCAACGATAATGAAGCCCTTTTCGGCGCGCAGCACATGCATGGTTTCGGTGCCGTAGGCGCAGGCGCCAAGTGGCTCGGCCTGCTTCCAGACCGCTTCCAGCACCGCCTGTCCGTAATGCGCCGGCACGTTGATTTCGTAACCCGGCTCGCCGGTGAAGGAGACGCGGAACAGCCGCGTCGGCGCGCCGCATATCTTGCCTTCGCGCACGCTCATATGCGGCATGGAGTCATTCGAAAGGTCAATGCCGTCGACCAGCGGCGCAATGATGTCGCGCGCCTTCGGGCCCTGCACCGCGATCACCGCCCACTGTTCCGTGGTCGATGTCAGCCAGACGTCGAGGTCCGGAAACTCCGTCTGGAGATAGTCTTCCATGTGATTGAGAACGCGCGGCGCGCCGCCGGTCGTCGTGGTCACGTGGAAGCGGTCTTCCGCCATGCGGGCGACGACTCCGTCATCATAGATGAAGCCGTCCTCGCGCAGCATGATTCCGTATTTGCAGCGGCCGGGCGCCAGTTTCTGCCAGCCATTCGTGTAAATGAGATCCAGGAACTTCGCCGCATCCGGCCCCACCACCTCGATCTTGCCGAGGGTCGAGGCGTCGAAGACGCCGGCCGTCTCGCGCACGGTCTTGCATTCGCGGCTGACGGCGGCGTGCATGTCCTCGCCGGCGCGCGGGAAATACCAGGCGCGTTTCCAGTTGCCGACATCCTCGAAAACGGCGCCCTGTTTCGTCGACCATGCATGGCTGAAGGTTTTGCGGGCCGGATCGAAGAGCTTGCCGCGACTGTGATTGACGATCGCGCCATAGGTGACCGGGGTATAAGGCGGCCGGAACGTGGTGAGACCGACCTCCGGCATCTGGCGGCCGAGTGATTCGGCCGCGATCGCCAGCCCGTGGATGTTCGACGTCTTGCCCTGATCGGACGCCATTCCATTGGTGGTGAAGCGCTTGACGTGCTCGATGGAATGCATGCCCTCGCGCACGGCGAGCCGGATGTCCTTCGCCGTCACGTCGTTCTGGAAGTCGACGAAAGCCTTCGCCGTGCTGTCGGCGCCGGCGCCCCGGGCGCTGCCCGACATGCCGCCCGACCAGTCGATCGCGCCTGCGGCTTCGATGCGCAGCGAGAGCCGCTTCGACTTGCCGGAGCCCAGAGCCGCGCTGCGTCCCGCTGCGATCGCCTCATCGATTGTTTGCTGCAAATCGGTCACGCCGTTGCAGCCGCCGACCGAAACCGATTCCTGCACATTCTCGCCCGGCAGAAAACGCTCC
Organism: Rhizobiaceae bacterium MnEN-MB40S; assembly: GCA_024343425.1. GTDB lineage: Bacteria > Pseudomonadota > Alphaproteobacteria > Rhizobiales > Rhizobiaceae > Flavimaribacter. The sequence continues at coordinate 98,595 of BRLC01000016.1, read as the reverse complement.
GTCACGGAATCCCAGGTCACTTTGCCGCGGGACTGGGAATAGAGATGAACGGCGGGCGTCCAGCCGGCAGACGTAATCAGAGCGTCGACCGGTATATGCGTCTTGCCGCGGCCGCCTTCGACGGTCATCGAGGAAATGCGCCGTCTGCCCTTCGCGCCCACCACGGCGCTTGCCGTCATCACGTCAATGCCGAGATCGGCGGCCGTCGACAACAGTCCCTCGCCTGGAGCATCGCGCGTATCGACGATCGCCGGCACGGAAACGCCGGCGCGCGCCAGATCGAACGCCGCGGCGTAGGCTGAATCATTGGCCGTATAGACCCCGACCTTCGAACCGACGGCCACGCCATAATGATTGAGATAGGCGCGGGCGGCGGAGGCGAGCATGATCCCGGGGCGGTCATTGTCGGCGAAAACCATGTGACGCTCGATGGCTCCCGTGGCGAGAACCACCCTTTGGGCGCGCACCTGCCAGAGCCGCTCGCGCGGCAGGTCCGGATGCGGATCGGAGAGATGATCGGTGACCCGTTCGCACAGCGCCACGAAATTCTGGGCATAGTATCCGAAGGCCGTGGTGCGCGTCAGCACCCGGACATTGTCCATGGCGGCGAGTTTCGCAGTCGTTTTCTGCGCCCAGTCATAGCCGTTTTCGCCGTCGATCGTGACGTCGGCGTCATAACGCAGCGCGCCGCCCGCTCCCGCCTGCTCGTCGCACAGGATCACGCTTGCGCCGCTCATCGCCGCCGCAAGCGCCGCGGAAAGCCCGGCCACGCCGGCGCCGACCACCAGAACGTCGACATGCTCGTAGCGGCTGGAATAGTGGTCCGGATCGGGTTCGTCAGGCGCGACGCCGAGACCGGCTGCGCCCCGAATGAAAGGTTCGTAGAGCTTCTGCCAGGCGACTTTCGGCCACATGAAGGTCTTGTAGTAGAATCCCGCGGCGAACATCGGGGACATCATGTCGTTGACGGCGCCGACGTCGAATGCGAGCGACGGCCAGCGGTTCTGCGATCCCGCCCGCATGCCTTCGAAGACCTCCTGGACAGTTGCCCGGACATTCGGCTGGCGACGCGCACTGTCGCGCGAAATGTCCATCAGCGCGTTCGGCTCTTCCGAACCGGCGCCCAGCACACCACGCGGCCGGTGATACTTGAAGGACCGGCCCATCAGGTGCACGCCATTGGCGATCAGCGCCGAGGCGAGCGTGTCGCCTTCCAGGCCCGTGTAGATCTCGCCGTCGAACATGAAACGGACTTTTCTTGCGGGCGTCAGCCGCCCTGCGCCTGCGATCCGGTTTGCCCCGCTCATTTCACGTCTCCCTTTTTGGTGAGAGAATTGATGTCGGGTTTCGGTTCGCCAGCCTTGTAGGTCGCGAGGAACTTGTCGGACACGGTGTCGCGCACGGCGTTGAAGAAGCGCGCGCAGCCATGGACGTGCCGCCAGCGCTCATAGGCCAGGCCCTTGGGATTGGAGCGGATGAAAAAGAAGGTCTCGAATTCCTCGTCGCTGATATCGGCCATGTTGGCCGGGCGCGCGATATGCGCCTCGCCGGCATGGGCGAACTCCAGTTCGGGCCGTTCTTCCTGGCAGTAGGGACAGTAAATGAGAAGCATGTCTTTGACCCTGAATTCGTTCAGTGAGCCACGGCCGCGGCGGCGGCCTCGTCGATCAGTCTTCCGGTGCGGAAGCGTTCCAGCGTGAATGGCGCATTGATCGGATGCGGCGCGTCATTGGCGATCGTATGCGCAAACACATCGGCCGATCCCGGCGTCGCCTTGAAGCCGCCGGTTCCCCATCCGCAATTCACGTAGAGGCCGGGCGCCGGCGTTTTCGCCAGTATCGGCGACCGGTCCGGCGTCACGTCGACGATGCCGCCCCAGGAACGCAGCATCTTCATGCGTGTGAAGATCGGAAACATCTCGCAGATCGCATCCAGCGTGTGGCTGATGATGTGCAGTCCACCGGTCTGGGAGTAGGAGGTGTACTGGTCGGTGCCCGCGCCGATCACCAGTTCGCCCTTGTCGGACTGGGAGATATAGGCGTGCACCGTGTTCGACATGACGACGCAGGGAAACACCGGCTTGACGGGTTCGGACACCAGGGCCTGCAGCGGAAAGCTCTCAAGAGGCATGCGGACGCCGGCCATCTGCATCAGGACCGAACTGTGACCGGCCGCCACGACGCCGACCTTCTTCGCGCCGATGAAGCCGCGCGTCGTCTCGACGCCCTCCACGGCGCCGTTCGATCCGCGCTTGATGCCCGTGACTTCGCAATTCTGGATGATATCGACGCCGCGGTCCGACGCGCCGCGCGCATACCCCCAGGCGACTGCATCGTGGCGCGCGACGCCGCCGACGCGCTGCAGGGCCGCGCCCATGACCGGATAGCGGGCCGTCTGCGAAATATTGAGCGGCGGGCAATAGGCCTTCGCCTGCTCCGGCGTCAGCCATTCGTTTTGCACGCCGTTCAGCCGGTTGGCGTGGATGTGGCGCTGCGCGCCCTGCACGTCATGCACATTGTGGGCGAGCATCATCACGCCGCGCGCGGAATACATGACGTTGTAATTGAGTTCCTGGCTGAGGTCGTCCCACAGCTTGATCGCATGATTGTAGAGAGCGGCGCTCTCGTCATAGAGGTAGTTGGAGCGGATGATCGTGGTGTTGCGTCCGGTGTTTCCGCCGCCGAGCCAGCCCTTCTCCAGCACCGCGACATTGCGAACGCCATGCTTGCTCGCCAGATAATAGGCGGTTCCCAAACCATGCCCGCCGCCGCCGATGATGACGACGTCGTATTGCTTCTTCGGTTCGGGCGAGGTCCACTGCTTTGGCCAGCCCTTGTGTCCGCGCATTGCCTCGCGCGCGACGGCGAAAATCGAGTATTTCCGCATCGATACGTCGAACTCCCGGTCTCACGGCCGATCCTGTTTCGGCCAGGCTATGCTTCTGTTCGCAGATTTGGCGGGACCATGATGCTTTCTTTGCGACGTTCAGCGCCGCGCAATTTCCGTCCGGGATTTCCAGGCGGATAAAATTGAGCCAAACGCGCCGATTACAAAGGCCAGCTATGGACTTGAGCGCGCAACTCTGGTAGAGGCAGCCAAACCGTGAAGTCTTCAGACTTTCGCGCAGTAGGCATTTGTCCTAATTTTTTTGATAGATCCCGACTGTCCGTGCGGCTGCGCCGCCGAACATCAACCGGAAGGAATGTGACTAAGGTGCAGGTACTTGTCCGCGACAACAATGTAGACCAGGCGCTCCGCGCTCTGAAGAAAAAGATGCAGCGCGAAGGCATTTTCCGCGAAATGAAGATGCGGGATTTTTACGAGAAACCCTCCCAGAAGCGCGCGCGTGAAAAGGCTGAAGCCGTCCGCCGCGTACGCAAGCTGGCGCGCAAGCGTGCGCAGCGCGAGGGTCTGCTCGGCGGTCGCAGCGGTCGCTGAGGCCTGCCATCATTCAAACGTTTTTGCGCGTTTTGCTGGGCGGGGCGACACATTCGCCGCCGCCCTTTTTGACAAGCGGCATTGAGAGACGATTGAACAGGGATCCCGGGTGAACGCCATCCATCGAAAAGCCGAAGGACGTTTGAAAGCCGCAGCTTTGCTGCTTGCCGCATCGACCATGCTTGCAGCCGCCGGTTGCTCGACGACCGGTCCGGTCGAGGTCATCAGCATCGACGAGGCTCAGGGAACCCAGGAGAACATCTCCTCGCTCACCAACGTCATCCGCAACAATCCCAACGATCCGAAGGCCTACAATACGCGAGGCAGCGCCTACGGCCGGGCCGGAGAGTTCAACAAGGCGCTGGCGGATTTCAACAAGGCCATCGCCATAGATCCGAACTATTACCAGGCCTACGCCAATCGCGCGCTTGTCTATCGCGGCATGGGCGACCTGAACGCCGCCTCAAATGACTACAACAGGGCCCTGCGGATCAATCCCAAGTATGACGTCGCCTATATCGGCCGCGGCAACATGTACCGCCAGGCCGGCCAGACCAATAACGCGTTCAACGACTTCCAGGCGGCGATCAATCTCGATACCACCGATCCCCGCGCCTACAACAATCGCGGCCTGATCTATCAGACGCGCGGTCAGCACAAGCTGGCGATCGAGGATTTCTCGACGGCTATTTCGCTGTCGCCAAGCGCGCCCCTGCCCTACAGCAATCGCGGCCTGTCCTATCTGGCCCAGGGCGACGACGAGAATGCGTTCGCCGACATCAACAAGGCGCTCGATCTCGACAAGACGATCGCCGAGGCCTGGGTCAATCAGGGTCTGGTCTACGAAAAGCGCGGCGAGCTGACGAAGGCCAAGCGGTCCTACGCCCATGCGGCGCGGCTCGACCCCGACTACAAGCCGGCCAAGGACGGCCTCGCCCGGGTCAGCTGACCGGTTTTCGCTCTCTACAATTTTGAGAAATGCGCGCGCATTGTCCGACCCGCGCCAGTGCGCGGGTCGTTTAAGGACGTGGCGTCAGTCGATCGCCTTGACGATGTCTTCCGTCATTTTCTTGGCGTCGCCGAGCAGCATCATCGTGCCGTCCTTGTAGAACAGCGTATTGTCGATGCCGGCGTAGCCGGAGCCGAGCGAGCGCTTGACGAAGAGGCAGGTCTTGGCCTTGTCCACATCGAGGATCGGCATGCCGTAGATCGGCGACGACGGATCGTCGCGCGCCGCCGGATTGGTCACGTCGTTCGCCCCGATGACATAGGCGACGTCGGCCTGGGCGAACTCGGAATTGATGTCTTCGAGTTCGAACACTTCGTCATACGGCACATTGGCTTCGGCCAGGAGCACGTTCATGTGTCCGGGCATGCGGCCCGCCACCGGATGAATGGCGTATTTGACTTCGACGTCCTTTTCCTTCAGCAGATCGGCGAGTTCTCTCAGCGCGTGCTGCGCCTGGGCGACGGCCATGCCGTAGCCGGGAACGATGATCACCTTGGAGGCGTTCGACATCAGGAACGCGGCGTCTTCGGCCGAACCAAGCTTGACGGAGCGATCGATGTCGTCGTCTGCGGCGGCCGCTGTTTCGCCGCCGAAACCGCCGAGAATCACCGAAATGAAGGACCGGTTCATGCCCTTGCACATGATGTAGGACAGGATCGCGCCGGATGAACCGACAAGCGCGCCTGTGATGATCAGCGCCAGATTGCCGAGCGTGAAACCGATGCCGGCGGCAGCCCAGCCGGAATAGGAGTTGAGCATCGATACGACGACGGGCATATCGGCTCCGCCGATCGGAATGATGATCAGCACGCCGAGAGCCAGCGACAGGATGACGATCAGCCAGAACACGCCGTGACTTTCGGTCGCTACCAGAATAGCGACCAGTACAACGATGGCAATGCCGAGGCCGGCGTTGATCGCATGCCGCATCGGCAGCATGATAGGCTTGCCGGACATGCGTCCGTCAAGTTTCAGGAAGGCGATGATCGATCCGGTGAAGGTGATCGCGCCGATGGCGACCCCGATCGACATTTCGATGAGCGCCTGTGCGTGTATCTCGCCAACCGCGCCGATCCCGAAGGAGGAAGGCGCATAGATCGCAGCAGCGGCGACCATAACGGCGGCCAGACCGACCAGCGAATGGAAGGCCGCGACCAGCTGCGGCATGGCGGTCATTGCGATCTTGCGCGCGACATAGGCGCCCACGCCGCCGCCAAGCGCAATGCCGACGACAATCAGCAAGAACCCGCCCCAGCCCGCCGATGTCAGCGTCAGGGTGGTCAAGATCGCCAGTCCCATGCCGACCATGCCGTAGATATTGCCCTGGCGGCTGGTCGTGGGGTGCGAGAGACCTCTCAGGGCGAGAATGAACAGAACGCCTGAAACGAGGTAAAGGAAAGCTGCGAAACCTGGAGTCATTCGACAGCCCTCACTTGTCTTTTTTCTTGTACATGGCGAGCATTCGCTGGGTGACCAGGAAGCCGCCGAAAATGTTCACCGAGGCGAGCACCAGGGCAATGAAGCCGAAACCCGTGGCAAGTCCGCTTGCGGATATGCCGACGGCGAGAAGCGCGCCGACAACGATCACGGAAGAGATGGCGTTCGTTACAGCCATCAGCGGCGTATGCAGCGCCGGCGTGACCGACCAGACCACATAGTAGCCGACGAAGATTGCGAGCACGAAGATGGCGAACTGAAAGACGAACGGGTCGATCACGCCGTCGCTTGCCGCGTGAGCGGCGGCTCCGGCTGTTTCAGCCGCGGCCGGAAGATCGGCGACGGCGTCACGCACGCCTGCAACCGCGGCCTCCAGGCTATCGAGGGCCTTGTCGAGTGCAGTATCGGCCATCATGCTCCTCCGTCTGTTGCGGTTCCGCCGAAATTCGGATGAACGGCGTTTCCATCATGGGTCAGCAGCGTCGCTTTCACCAGTTCGTCTTCGGTGTTGATCGAGACGGTCTTGGTTTCAGCGTCCACTAGCGTTGTGAAAAACGCCAAAAGATTGCGCGCATAGAGCTGCGAGGCGCTGGCTGCCACGCGACCCGGCACATTGTTATAGCCGATGATCCGCACGCCCTCGACTTCCGCCACCTGACCGGCCTTGGCGCCTTCGATGTTGCCGCCGCGCTCCACGGCCAGATCGACGCATATCGAACCCGGCCGCATCGCCTTCAGCATGTCTTTCGTAATCAGCCTTGGCGCCGGCCTGCCCGGTATCAGCGCTGTCGTTATGACGATGTCCTGTTTGGCGATGTGCTCGGCCACCAGCGCCGCCTGCTTGGTCTGGTATTCCTTCGACATTTCCTTGGCGTATCCGCCGGCGGTTTCGGCGGCCTTGAATTCCTCGTCTTCGACCGCAATGAATTTTGCGCCGAGCGAGGCCACCTGCTCCTTCGCCGCGGGCCGCACATCGGTCGCCGAAACAACGGCCCCGAGACGGCGCGCCGTGGCGATCGCCTGAAGACCGGCGACGCCCGCACCCATGACAAAGACCTTGGCGGCGGGAACCGTGCCGGCCGCGGTCATCATCATCGGCATGGCCCTGTCGTATTCGTGCGCTGCGTCTATGACCGCGCGGTACCCGGCCAGATTGGCCTGCGACGAAAGCACGTCCATAGACTGCGCCCGCGTGATGCGCGGCATCAGTTCCATGGCGAACGACGAAATCCCCGCCTTCGCCATGGCCGCGATCGCCTTGTCGTTCGAATAGGGGTCGAGGGTCGCGATCACCACCGCGCCCTTCTTGTAGGTCTTGATCTCGGCGTCCGTCGGACAGGCGACCTTCAAAACCACGTCCGCGGTCTTTGCGCCTGTCGCGGTCACGAGCTTGGCGCCGGCGGCGGCGTATTCGTCGTCCGGAATGCGCGACTCAAGTCCCGCGCCCTTCTGTACGCAGACGTCGAATCCCAGTCCGATCAGCTTTTTGACGGTGTCTGTGGAAACCGCCACCCGGCTTTCGCCGGAAGTCGATTCTTTCGGAACGAATACAATACTGGCCAAGTTTCACTCCCCGGTGTTTACGATATGCCAGAACGCCGAGGCAGGCTTGCGCCGACCGTCCGCACACGTCCTGCTGCTATCATCTCAGAAGCATGACGCCGATAACGATGAGAATGATCGTGAGAAGCGAGGAAAAGATGAAGCCCGCCGACGTGAAGAAGCCGATCGCCATGCCAAGGAGTATCGCGATGATGGCCATCGTTCCGTATTTCGAGAAGCTCAGGAACGCCTCGTAGGTTTTTTCGTGTTCTGCGTAATCCATATCAGCGCCGGTTTCCACCGGCCCGGTCGATTCTTCAGCCATGAAGATGCTCCCTGCAAAGTAACCGCATGCATCGGGACGGTTCGGACACGAGCTGGATACGCCAGTCTATCTTGCCTGTTCCCGTAGAATAGACCCTTCGCATACACGAAAGGCATGGCTGAGGGCAAGGCGTCTTTCCCTGTTATGCGGCGTGGAGATATTTGGCGGTGGGCCGGATGGTGAGCGGCGGGATTTCCTGCTCCTCGTGCGGCGCAAACATCATTTTCTGTTCGAAGAGCTGAGAGCGGAAGAACGGAAAGCGCGTATAGAGCCGCGGCAGGGTCGCTGGAACGTTGACGGAGAGTAAAACCGCGTCGACATTGTAATTGTTCCAGTTGTACTGGGGTTGAAGCAGACGATAGGCCTCGAACACCCGTGTGTAGAAAGCCTCATGCGTTGTTTTGACGAAGGCCAGGCAATGGTCGACCTTGAAGTAGTCGGTGGCCATGGTGGCTATGCGCAGCGTCAGATAGGGAATGGCAGGGATTTCCCTGACGATCGCGGGATCGGCTGCGAGACGCGCCGGATCGATGATTGTCTTGCCTGCGTCGAGCAGCGGATCGAGCACCTCCGGAAACGCATTTCGGGCGGGGCTGACGCGATGATCCGGCGTGACGTGATGGATGCGCACAGTGCTGACGAGTTCTTCGTCATAATAAACGCCGAAAACATAGGACTGCGGATCGAAATCATAGTCGTCGACGGCGCTGTCGCCAAGGAAAGGCATGATGTCGGCGGCCAGAAACGCCTTTCGACGCAGCCGGGCGATGTCCTCGAAGTCTTCGGTGTAGGATATTCTGCGATATTCCACCTTGTCGAGAATACCGAGCAACTTTTCGTTAAAGACGGACTGTTTGCTCGACTTGTCCATCGGTTCCCCTGCATTGGTAAATAACTGGTAAATGCTACCAGTGTGATTTTATTTAATAAAGATTTAACAATTCTCTAACGATTAAGATTTCTTGTTAAGGTTAATTTTTATTTTGAATGGCGGGAGGGATATTCGTCAGGTTGCAGCTTGCATCAATGTTACACGCACATAAATAGTAAACCCCGTCAACGATATACATCAGACGCAAAAACAAATGTCCGGCGCGACACAATCAAACTGTTTTTGACCGGTTCAAAACCAGTCGTTTTTCAACACTTTAAGCCATTGCCCGTTCGACATCGTTGACCAACAGCGTCGTGTGCGGCGAAACTGTGATTCGGCGCCGCGAACAACGCGCGATAATTGTGGCAATCAGGGGTTAGGAAACATGACTGGCGGGGGCGTCAGCAAACTGCAGAAGCCGGCTCTCGTTCTGGCCATCCTCGGCACAATAAATCTGGTCAACCAGATGGATCGGGTGCTGTTTTCACTGATGGTGGAGCCGATAAAGGCTGAACTCCAATTTTCCGACAGCCAGATGGGGCTTCTCGGGGGCATTGCGTTCGCCGTTTCCTATGCCGTGATCGGACTGGTGGCCGGAAGGATAGCCGACAGTTGGAACAGGGTCCGGCTGATAGGTCTTGCCCTGGTGATTTGGAGCGCGGCGACGGGCGCCATGGGCTTCGCCTACAGCTTTTTGCAGATGTTCGCCGGCCGCGTGGCGGTCGGCGTCGGTGAAGCAGGCTGCGTTCCGGCCTCCCAATCGATCATTTCCGACACCGTGCCGGTCAAGGACCGGGCGATGATGATCTCGCTCTTTACCGGGTTCGGCACCGTCGGCACGCTGGTCGGCCTGCTGCTCGGCGGCCTCGTGCTGGAACATATCGGCTGGCGCATGACATTCGTCGCTTTCGGATTGTTCGGCGCCATCCCGGTCGCGATGCTCTTTCTGTTTCTGCGTGATCCACGCCCCGAACGTCGCTTCGTTGCTTCGGAAGCACTGTCTTTCAGCGACGTGCGCACGATGCTCAAGCGTCGCGAGACGCAGGCTTTGATCATCGCCATTCCGTTGCTCTACACCATGGTTGGCGCAGCCACCTGGATTCCCGCGTTCTTTCAAAGAACCTACGGGATTTCCACGGAAGAATTCGCCCGGGTCGGCGGCGCTTTCCTGGGCCTCGGCCTCATTGCCGGAACATTTGGCGGAGGACTGATCATCAAGTTTCTGGTAAAACGCGACGCGCGCTGGGAATTCTGGTGGTCCGGACTGTCCTGCGCGCTGGCGCTTGTTCCTCTGCTACCCATCTATCTGGGCGCGGATCTCTCCATCGCCTATCCCTGTCTGTTCGCCGCTTTCTTCATTTCGGCGACAGGTTTCGGTCCCTCCATGGCCTGCATGCACAGGGTCGCCAACCAGGCCGTTCGCGCAACGGCGATCGCCGTCATCATGTTCGCAACCTCCCTCGTCGCCTATGGCGGCGTGCCGGCCGCCATAGGCGTTCTCAGCGATCTCTTTGCACAAATGGGAATATCGGCCGACGACGGCGCGTCGCTCAGATACGCCATGCTCGCGACGATGCTGCTGCCGCCGCTCGCGTCTATCATCTTCTTTCGCTACGCTTATGTGGCGAAAATGGACGACGCGCCGGACAATGCAGAGGCAATCAGCGGATAGACGCCAATGCAATTATTCGACGGAATGACGCTTGTCTTCGGCGAGAGCGGCTTCGGCTGGAGCAAGCTGCGTGCGATCGCGGCCTGAAATGCTTGAGATAAGCTCGGCGATGCTGCCATAGGGCACCGGGACGCCGAAGAAGAACCCCTGTACGAATTCGGCGCAATTGCTGCTTCTGATCAACTGCAGCTGTTCCTCGGTCTCAACGCCCTCGATCACGACTTCCATGCCGAGTTCCCGGGACAGGTGAACAATGCCCTTGAGAAGCTTGAAGGTCTGTTCGTTGCCGGTGATGTCCGAAACGAAGGACCGGTCGATCTTGACCTTGTTGAGCGGCAGCAGATGGAGATAGCTGAGGCTGGAATATCCGGTGCCGAAATCGTCGATGGCGATGACGACGCCCTTTTCGCGCAGCTTCTCCAGAACCCTTTTGGCCTCGGACATGTCCTGAACGAAAGCGCTTTCCGTCACTTCGAGCTGCAATCGCGAAGCTTCGAGGCCTGAGGCCTTGAGAGCCCCCTCCACCATATCGACGACGTCTTCATTGCGCAGGTCATTGGCGGACAGGTTGACCGAGACGCCGACATCGTCGCCCCAGTTCGCACAATCCCGACAAGCGACGTTCAGCATATGCCGCGTCAGTTCGCCGACAACGCCCATCTCCTCGGCAAGGGGAATGTAGGTTGCGGGAGACACGGATCCGAATTCCGGGTGATACCAGCGCGAAAGCGCCTCGCAGCTGGCCACGGCCATCGTGCCGGCCGCAAACATCGGCTGGTAGACGACCGAGAAGGATTTCGTGCGGATCGCATCCCGCAACGCCGCCTTCATCTTTTGCAGGCGCGTATACTTCTCGTCCATGTCCTCGGCGAAAATCGTCCAGCCGTTCTTGTTGTTGTGCTTGGTTTCATAGAGTGCGAGATCGGCCTTGATATGCAGATGATCGAGTCGTGATTCCGATTTCGTCGCCACGACGACGCCGGCGCTCAGGCTTACGAAGAGGCGGTTGCCGTTGATCAGATAGGTTCCGCGCAGACTGTCGAACAACTCCGTCATGAGCTGATCGACATGCGCCTCGTCCTTGACTTTGCGGACGAAAATGACGAATTCGTCGCCGCCGAAGCGCGACAGCGTCATGGTGTCGTCGGCAAGACCCGTCAGCCGCGCCGACAGCGCGCACAACAACCGGTCGCCGGTCATGTGACCGCTGGTGTCGTTCACATGTTTGAAGTCGTCGATATCGAGAACGACAAGGGCGAATCGTTCGTCGTCCGGCATGTCGCGAATGTTCTGCTCGACGAATTCGGCGAAATAGGCGCGGTTCGGCAAACCGGTGAGCTGGTCGTATCGCGCCATGTGCATGATTTTTTCTTCCGCGCGGATACGCGCGGTCACATTCTCGAAAATCAGAACGGCGCCTTCATTGCTTCGCCGTTTCGCGGTGAACTCCAGATAGCGGTCGTCGGCGAATTTCAAAAGCGCCCTCGACTTGCGTCCCTCAAGCAATCCTTCAAGCTGCGAACGCACGACGTCGGCCCGCTCTTCGGTCAGCAAAGTCCGTCTGACGCCGTAGCGCAGAATCGCGTTGATCGTATGGCCGGTAAGCGTCACCCGGTCTTGCAGGCCGAGCAATTCCACCGCCTTTCGGTTGGCGACGACGATCCGCCTGTCCTTGTCCAGCATGAAAAGGCCGTGCGGCATATTGTTGAGCGCGGTGTCGAAGCGCCCGGCGATCTTGGCGAATTCCCGATGCGCCATGACGTTGTCATAAAGAAACTCGCGCACGCCGTTGGCCATCGACCGCGTCGTCAGGATCAACGGAATGATCAGCAGGCCGAGCAAGGCCATGAACAGGTCGCCGCGCAGGAAAAGCGCTATGAGAAACGGCGCGCAGGCGCTAACGGAAATGATGTCGACGATGCGCTTTGAGCCGTAGTTCCTTCCGACGACGGACACCATCGAGCCCATTGTGATCGAAAGCGAGGCCAGTTCAGCGAAATTGTCGCGCGTGAAGAAGAAGCTGTAGCCGGTCATGCACCCGACGGTCAACGCCAGAAGCCCCACTCCGATCGTGTAGATGCGCTCCCATCGCGCGATCGTCGCACGATCGTTGACGGAGAACTCGACCTCATCGAACCGGTGAAAGGATTGATTGCGGCCAACGAAGATCAGGAAAATCAGACCGGCGAACACCAGGTACGCCGGGTCCCTCACCTTGAGATAGATCAGAAGACACGTCACTACGTGCGCGATCATTCCGGCGCGCAATGTCATGCGATTGCCGAATAGTGATCGCACGAATGACAGATATACATCTGTCGGGATGTCGCCGTCCGTATTTGCCGTCATCTGTGATGCCATTTATTTTCGGCTCGACAGTAAAGTAAAAGAATTAAGGAAGCTTTTAAGTGCTGTGAACCCCCAACCTCGACTTTATTCAGCGGCAATATTCGTCGTAACGGGCTCTCCGTCGTAAAGTCTCCTGAGTTCGAACGCTTCCTTTTCCGCCGCCTCGATCGAACGCTTCTTGACATGTCCGTAGCCGCGAATGTTCTGCGGGTAGGAGATCAATCTTGTAGCGGCGTCCAGATTTCCGGCTGCCAGACCGCCTGCAACTTCGCCAAGAAGTGTTTCGTATTCCTTGAGTAAGCGCCGCTCTTCCCGTCGCTCCTCCTGGTATCCGAAGAGATCCAGCGCCGTGCCTCTCAGGCCGCGCATTCCGGCGAGAAGCGGATAGAATTTCATGAGCCACGGTCCGAAACTGCGCTTCTTCAGGCGCCCCTTTTCGTCTCGATGCGCAAGAAGCGGCGGCGCAAGATGAAACTCGAGGCTGTCCCATCCCTGAAACTGACGCTGCAACTGCCTTTTGAAACCGCCATCGGAATAGAGCCGCGCAACCTCGTATTCGTCCTTGATGGCCATCAGCTTGAAAAGCGCCCGCGCCGCAGCCTCTGTAAGGGGGCCGGCCTGCCCTGCGACAGCGGTCTCCGCCGCCTCGATCGCGGCGATCTTCGAACGATAGCGGCTGGCGTAGGCGGCATTCTGATAGGCGTGAAGAAACGCGCTGCGGCGTGCGATCATCTGCTGCAGATCTTCCATCTCGCCGCCTTCTTCCGCAGGCCTGTCGGCGTCCTCGATCAGAGACCGCACATGGTCCGGATCGACCGAGGCCCTGCGCCCCCAGCGAAACGCCTGTATGTTCATGTCAACCGCCTGACCATTCAGCCGGATCGCCTCCTCGATCGTTTCGGCGGCGAGGGGAACCGAACCCGATTGCGCCGCCATGCCCAGCATGAACATGTTGGCGGCGATCGCATTGCCGAACAGCTTGTTGGCGGCGTGCGAGCCATCGAAGAAGGCAACGTTTTCCTCGCCGGCGGCTTGCGTGATCGCCCGCTTCAACCGTTCGGTCGGAAGATGGTAATCGGCGTTGCGCGCGAAATCGCCAGGCATGACTTCCGCGATATTCGCTATGAAGCGGGTTTCGCCCTCGCGAACGGCCGCCAGAACCTTGCGCGACCCGGATACGACCAGATCGCAGCCGAGCACCAGATCGGCCTTGCCGGCGGGCACCCGGATCGCATGGATGTCTTCCGGACGTTGCGCGATGCGCACATGCGAAAAAACTGCCCCGCCCTTCTGGGCGAGACCGGCCATGTCGATCATGCCGCAACCCTTGTTCTCCAGATGCGCGGCCATGCCGAGAATGGCGCCGATCGTGACGACGCCTGTTCCGCCGACGCCCGTGATGATGCAGGCCCAGCCGGCGTCCATGGGAGCGATCGACGGCGTGGGCACGCCATCGAGCGGATCGCTTGTCACGGCCAGCCCTTCCGCTTTCCTCAGTCTTGCGCCGTGCACCGTCACGAAGGACGGGCAGAAACCCTCGATACAGGAGAAATCCTTGTTGCAGCTTGACTGGTCGATCCGGCGCTTGCGCCCGAACTCGGTCTCTACCGGCTGCACGGAAACGCAGTTCGACTGAACGCCGCAATCGCCGCACCCCTCGCAAACCAGTTCATTGATGAACACACGCTTGTCGGGATCCGGAAAGGCGCCGCGCTTGCGGCGGCGGCGCTTTTCCGCAGCGCAGGTCTGGTCGTAGAGCAGCACCGTCACGCCCGGAATGTCGCGCAGCTCCCGCTGGACGGCGTCGAGGTCCGACCTGTGATGAAAGGTGATGCGATCCGGCCAATCCATGCCCTGAGGATATTTGTCGGGTTCGTCGGACACGAGGGCGATCCGGTCGACGCCTTCCGCGCGGACCTGTCGCGCAATCGCGTCGACGGTGAGTCCGCCTTCGTGCGTCTGTCCGCCGGTCATGGCGACCGCGTCATTGTAAAGGATCTTGTAGGTGATGTTGATCTTCGACGTCAGCGCGAAGCGGATCGCGAGCAGTCCGGAGTGATTGTAGGTGCCGTCTCCGAGATTCTGGAAAATATGCTTTCGGTCGGAGAACAGCCCCTGCCCCACCCACTGCGCGCCCTCGCCGCCCATCTGGGTAAAGCCCTGGGTGTTGCGGTCCATCCAGATCGACATGAAATGACAGCCGATCCCGGCAGCCGCCGTCGAGCCTTCAGGCACCTTGGTCGAACTGTTGTGCGGACATCCGGAACAGAAATACGGCGTTCGCTGGGCGATGTCCGCGGTATCGGCAAGCATCGCCTGGAACTGCCGGATACGCTTGACCTTGGCGTCGATTTCCTCCGAATGGCCGATCACCCGCAGGATCCGCTCGCCGATGGCGACAGATATATCGTTGGGGTCGAGCGCGCCACGAACCGGAAACAGCCAGTTGTCGTGTTCGTCCTTCTTGCCGACGATGACCGGCTGCTGGCCAGCGCCATAGAGCTCCTCTCGCAATTGCGCTTCGATCAGGGAACGCTTTTCCTCGACCACGATCACCATGTCGAGACCGTCGACCATGGGAAGGAAATCCTCGCGCGAGAGCGGCCAGGGCGTTGCGATCTTGACCAGACGCAGGCCGATCTGCTCGGCTTCCCGCTCGTCGACGCCCAGATCTTCCAGGCTCTGCCGCACGTCGAGGAAACTCTTGCCGACGCTGATCACGCCCAGTTTCGGACTGCGCCCGCCCGAATAGACGATGTGATTGAGGCGATTGGCGCGAATGAAGGCGCTTGCGGCCTGCCGCTTGTATTCGTGCAGCCGGATTTCCTGGCCGATGAAATCCAGTTCTCCCGGTCTGATGTTCAGGCCGCCGGCGGGCATGTCGAATTCCGGCGTAACAATGTTCAGCCGATCGAGACCCGCCTGCACCGAAGCGGTCGACTCCACATTGTCCTTGACGCATTTCAGCGCCGCCCAGGTTCCCGCGAAGCGCGACAGCGCATAGCCGTACAGTCCGTAGTCGATGATTTCCTGGACGCCCGCCGGATTGAAAATCGGGATCATCGTGTCGACGAACTGGAATTCCGTCTGGTGCGCGTTGGTGGAGGATTCCGCCGTATGGTCGTCGCCCATGAGCGCCAGAACGCCGCCATGCCTGGAACTGCCGGCAAGGTTGGCGTGGCGAAAGACGTCGCCGGTCCGGTCGACGCCCGGCCCCTTGCCGTACCACAAGGCGAAAACGCCGTCGAAACGGCCGCGACCGTCAAGCTCGGCCTGCTGGGTTCCCCAGCAGGCGGTTGCAGCGAGTTCCTCGTTGATGCCTGGCTGAAAGACGATGTCGGATTCAGACAGTTTTCGCCCGGCGCGCGCAAGCTGCTGGTCAAGACCGCCGAGCGGCGATCCGCGATAGCCGGAGACGAAACCCGCTGTGTCGAGACCCGCCCGTCGGTCCAGTTCCTTACGCATCAGCAACAGCCGAACAATCGCCTGGGATCCGGTGACGAATATTCTGTCTTTTGTCAGATCGTACTTGTCGTCGAGCGTTACGTCATGTGCTGTCATCGCATCCTCCGTCGCTTAGAGTAATTCTATTTCACGGCGAATAAAAGCGACCGATCACTGTGCGACCGGCGATGTTCCAGCGCCTGCGACAAAGTCCGTTTGACTTGGCTTCGCTTTGTATGCATGTAACATGTAATTATGCAAAAGAACGAAAAGATTGAACAACCGTACAAGAAAGCGCGGCCATCCACGCGGGATGCGATTCTTGACGCCGCGGAGACGCTCATGGCGCAGCACGGCTATCATGCCGTCAGCCTGCGCGAAATCGCGCGCGCATCCGGCGCCAATCTCGGCAGCGTCACCTATCATTTCGGCGCCAAGGAAAATCTGCTGGCCGAAATCTACGAGCGCCACACGCGCCCGATGAATCTGCGGCGCATGGAATTGCTGCGCGAAGCCGGACGCATCAACGATCAGGAAGACAGATTGCTGGCGGTGATCCGGTCATTCGTGCTGCCGGCGTTTTCTTCGCAATCCGACGTCGCCGGCGGCGGCGCCCGGTTCACCAGAGTGAGGGCGATCCTGTCGATGGAGGGCAACGAAGCGGCGCAGCGCATCATCGCCGCGTCCTTCGATGACACCAGCCACGCATTCGTCGACGCGATTGCAGGCTGCATTCCCGGCGCCGACCGCAACGCGATTGTCTGGCGCTGCCATTTCCTGCTGGGCGCCTTGTACTACACGCTTGTGAACGGCGACCGCATCGATCGCCTGACCGGCGGCGCGTCCAGCGGCGAAGATCACGAACTGGCGATCGATCAACTGGTTCACGCCACGGCGGCCTCGCTTCGCGATCTTTCCGGATCCGGCGACGGTCGAACCTCGACGTGACGGCGATGCGCCAAATCGTTACTCCGGGCTATCTGCCCTTTGATCCCGATCCGGGCAAACCGCAGATCGTTTTGCCTGAAGGCGCTTGCGACAGCCATTGTCACGTCTTCGGACCGGCGGACAGGTTTCCCTACGCCCCGACGAGCAGCTATGTGCCTGTCGACGCCCCCGCCGAATTGCTGTTCAGGCTGCACGACCATCTGGGCTTCGATCGATGCGTGATCGTCCAGGCGAGTTGCCATGGCGCGGACAATTCCGCCCTGGTCGACGCCTTGCGCAAAGCCGGCGATAAGGCCCGGGGCGTCGCGGTCGTGGACCCGGCGATCGGCGTCGACGAACTCAAGATGCTCCATGAGGCGGGCGTGCGGGGCGTGCGCTTCAACTTCGTCAAGCGCCTCAAAGCGCTTCAGCCACTGAAAGACCGCCTCCAGATCATCGAAAAGATCGCCCCGCTCGGCTGGCATGTCGTCGTGTATTGTGAACCCGACTCGATCGACGACGTTCGTCTCCTGATCGAGACTGTCGAAACGCCGGTTGTGATCGATCATATGGGCCGCGTTCCCGTCGAGAAGGGCGTCGACGGTCCCGAATATCAAACACTGGAACAACTTTTGACGAGCAGCGACCGTCTGTGGATCAAGGTCAGCTGTCCTGAACGCCTGACCAGACAGGGGCCGCCCTACCTCGACGCGGACGCGGTCTCGAAGCGGCTGATCGAGGTCCTGCCGGACCGGGTGCTTTATGGCACCGACTGGCCGCATCCCAACATGGTGAGCCACATGCCGGACGACGGACTGCTGGTCGACCGCATCGCACGCATTTGCCCGGACGAAACCCTGAGACGAAATATGCTGGTCGACAACCCGACCCGCCTCTACTGGACCTGAGAAACAAGGAAGGAGACCCCATGGACAAGACCGGACTGGTTGTCAGCGCCCACGCCGCGGATTTCGTGTGGCGCGCCGGCGGCGCGATCGCCCTGCACGCCGAACGCGGTTACCGTATGACGGTTGTCTGCCTGAGCTACGGCGAACGCGGAGAATCCGCAAAGCTCTGGAAGAATGAGGGCATGACGCTTGAAAAGGTGAAAGCCGCGCGCAAGGCCGAGGCGGAAGCAGCCGCGCAAGCGCTTGGCGTCGCCGATCTTGTGCTCTTCGATATCGGCGATTATCCCCTCAACATCGACGCCGCCGCCACAGACCGGCTGGTCGACGTCTTCCGAAAGGTGCAACCGAGCTTCGTGCTGTCGCATTCTTTGGACGATCCCTACAACACCGATCATCCGGCCGCCACGCGCATGACGCTCGACGCCCGCATGATCGCACAGGCCTGGGGTCACAAGCCGGGGGAAAAGGTGCTCGGCGCGCCGCAGATGTATCTCTTCGAACCGCATCAAACCGAACAATGCGGCTGGAAGCCCGACACCATTCTCGACATCACCGATGTCTGGGACAGGAAACGCGCCGCCATCGAGTGCATGGAGGGGCAGGAGCATCTGTGGGACTACTACACCAACGTCGCGGAAAACCGCGGCAACCAGTTTCGCCGCAACTCCGGCGGCCAGGCCGGCGGCAGGCCGGCGCGCTACGCCGAAGGCTTTCAGTCGATCTTTCCAAGAACCGTGGATGAACTGTGATGAGCGCCGTTGTCGTACAGGATATCGAACGAACCGAGGCCGCATCGCGCGACGCGCTCGGCCAGTATGGGGTGGCGACGGTCCACGAGGCGCAGGGGCGAAAAGGCCTTCTGGCCTCCTACATGCGGCCGATCTATCCCGGCGCTCTCGTCGCCGGAACGGCGGTGACTGTGTCACTGGCGCCCGCCGACAACTGGATGATCCATGTGGCGGTCGAACAGTGTCAGGAGGGCGACATCCTCGTCGTTGCGCCGACGTCACCCTCCGACGCCGGCTATTTCGGCGAACTGCTGGCGACGTCGCTTGCCGCGCGCGGCGTGCGCGGTCTGGTGATCGACGCCGGTTGCAGAGACATAAAGCCGCTCTCCGAAATGCGCTTTCCCGTCTGGTCGAAGGCGGTTTCCGCGCAGGGCACCGTCAAGGAAACGCTCGGCAGCGTCAACGTGCCGGTGGTTTGCGCCGGCGAACTCGTCAATCCGGGCGACGTGATCGTCGCCGATGACGACGGCGTGGTCGTCGTCCGGCGCGAGGAAGCGGCCGGCGTTGTTCTGAAATCGCAGGCGCGTGAGGACAAGGAAGCGGAGGTGCGCCAGAAGCTTCAATCCGGCCAGTTGGGTCTCGATGTCTACGGCATGCGCGAGAAACTGAAGGCGAAAGGCCTGAAATATGTCTGACGGGATACCTTGCGTCTGGATGCGCGGCGGCACGTCCAAGGGCGCCTATTTCCTGAAGCAGGATCTGCCGGCGGATATCGCGGAACGCGACCGGCTGCTTCTGTCCATTATGGGGTCCCCTGATCCGCGGCAGATCGACGGCATCGGCGGCGCAGACCCGCTGACGAGCAAGGTCGCCGTGATAAGCCGGTCGGAGCGCGAAGACGCCGATATCGACTACTTGTTCCTGCAGGTCTTCGTCGATCAGGCGATCGTCACCGACGCCCAGAATTGCGGCAACATCCTTTCCGCGGTGCTGCCGTTTGCCGTCGAGAAGGGTCTTGTCGAACCGGGTGACGAAAAGACCGAGGCGCGAATTTACATGGTCAACTCCGATCAGGTGGCCATCGTCACGATCGACACGCCGGGCGGCAGGGTCAGCTATCGCGGACAGGCTTCCATCGACGGCGTTCCCGGAACCGCGTCGCCGGTGCTTGAGGATTTTCCGGAAGCCGCCGGATCGACCTGCGGCGCCCTCTTACCGACCGGCAACGCCGTCGACATGATCGAGGGCGTCGAGGCCACGCTGATCGACAACGGCATGCCGGTGGTGGTAATCGCCGCGAAGGACCTTGCCATCACCGGCTACGAGATGCGTGAAGAGCTTGAGACCAACGAGGAAATGAAGGCGAAGCTTGAAACGCTGCGTCTGAAAGCCGGACCGATGATGAACCTTGGCGACGTCAAGGAGAAGTCGGTGCCGAAGATGACCCTGGTCGCCCCGCCATTGAAAGGCGGCGCCATTTGCACCCGCACCTTCATTCCGCACCGTTGCCACGCGTCGATCGGCGTTCTCGGCGCTGTCAGCGTCGCCACGGCCTGCATGTTGCCGGGATCGCCCGCTCACAAAATGGCGATAATTCCGGCTGGCGATCGCAAAACGATTTCAGTCGAACATCCGATTGGCGAGACAAGCGTGGTGATGGAAACCGAGCCGGAGATCGACGGCGTCAAGGTTCGCAAGGCGGCCATTGTGCGTACGGCGCGCAAACTGTTCGAAGGCCTTGTCTATCCGGCTTGACCGGTCGCCGCACTTGTGTGCATCTGCCGGCAAACGCAGTGGCGCACAGCCAGGAGATGCAGATGACCAAGCCAATCGTGGCGCTTCCCGCCGACGTCAAGCATGCAGACGGATATGACTGGCACGCCTCGCCCCGCCAATATGTCGATGCTGCGCTGAAGGCTGCAGACGTCGTGCCCCTGATCGTGCCTGCTTTCGGCCTTGAAGAGCAAGCCGCCGAAGCGATCGCATCCGTGCTCGACCGGGTGGATGGCGTACTGGTCACCGGCGCGCGCAGCAATGTCTATCCCGAACTCTACGGCGAGCCGGCGACCGGAGCGAACGGACCCTACGACAGGGCGCGCGATGCAACCAGCATCCCGCTGATCCGCGGCGCGATCGAGCGCGGCGTCCCGCTTTTTGCGATTTGCCGCGGCATCCAGGAGCTCAATGTCGCGCTCGGAGGCACGATCGCCACCGAAATTCATGAACAGGAAGGCAATCTGGATCATCGTCGCGTCGAAAGCGACAATCCGGATGTCCGCTTTTCCATCCGCCAACAGATAAACATCGAAGCGGGCAGTTGCCTCGCCACTATTCTTGGCGCGGAGAAATCCAGCGTGAACTCCCTGCATCGACAGTCGATCGGAGATCTGGCGCCGGGACTCGACGTCGCGGCGGTCGCTGACGACGGGGTCATCGAGGCGGTGTCTGTAACCAATGCGCGGGGCTTTGCCGTCGGCGTGCAATGGCATCCGGAATACTGGGCGACCACAGACGCAACCTCACAGCAGCTCTTCAAGGCGTTCGGAGACGCCGTGCGGGCTTATGCGAAGAGCAGAGAACGAGCGCTCACGGCTTGAGCGGCGTCGTCGACTGGCGAATCCGCATTTCCGGCCGGATCAGATGCAATCCGTCCGCCTCGCTTGAACCGTTGAGCTTGTCCAGCAGCGCGCGCGCCGCCATGCGGCCGACTTCGGACTGGCCGTTCCAGACGGTCGTCAGGGACGGCGTTGCGATCGCGGCTTCTTCCAGATCGTCGTAGCCGGTGACGGACACGTCCTTGCCAGGGACAAGACCGGCTCTGGCGATGCCGTTCATGAGCCCGATCGCCACCAGATCGTTCCAGCATACGGCGGCCGTCGGCTTTTGCGGAAGTGACAGAAAATTGACCGCCGCCTCAAAACCCGCCTGCTTGGTGCGCGGGCCGGGAATGCGCAGGTTGGAATCGACCTTTATGTTGGCCTTTTCGAGCGCCGCCACATAGCCTTCATAGCGGTGACGGCCGGTCGAGGTCTGGTCGGTGCCGCCCACCATCGCAATGACGCGATGACCCAGTCCGATCAGATGGTTGGTCGCCAAAGCAATGCCGTAGGCGTCGTCGCCGCGGAAAATCGGGACATCCAGATCGTCGACCGTGCGGGCGATGAGAATGGCCGGCATGTTATTGTCTTCCGCCAGCAGAATATCGTCTTTCGGCGTTCCGATAGCCGGCGACATGATCACCCCGTCGCCGCCGAGCTGCAGCAGGGTTTCGATGAAATTGCGCTGCTTCTCCACCGAATCATAGTGGTTCGAAAGGATGAAGGTTTGCCGGTTCCGGTCGAGCTCGCTTTCGATGGCCCGGAGAATTTCCGCATAGAAAGGGTTCATGATGTCATGCACCACCACCCCGATGATGCCGGATCGCGATGTCCGCAGGCTGGCGGCGCGACGATTGTAGATATAGCCGAGCGCGCGCGCCTGTTCCTTGATCCGCTCCCGTGTCGCATCGGCGACCAGAGGACTGTCGCGCAGCGCCAGCGACACCGTGGCGGTGGACAGTCCCAGCGAGTCGGCGATCGTGGAAAGCTTGACCTTCTGGACCAATAAACAAACCCTCTCCAATAGGACCGGCCAGCGCGCCGGTCACCTGCGCGCTCGCTTTTAAAGTGAAATTAAAAAGTTTTAAAGAGCGCCGGAGCAATGTTGAACCAGGATAGCTGTCGCGGGGGCGTCTCTGAAACTGTCGCGGGCTATTTGCCGTTTGCCGCGATCAGATTCTGGTCGATCTTTTTCAGAAGCTTGCCAAGGGTCTTTACGTCCTTGGCGGCAAGACCTTCGGTGGCGAATTTCTGCGAGCGTTTCACCGCCTTCCTGACCGCCTTGACGGCTTCCTGGCCCTCTGTTGTCAGAAACACCCTGGACTGTCGGCCGTCTGTCTCGGACTCGCGCTTTTCCACAAAGCCTTGGGCGGCAAGCCGGCTTATCGTTTTGGTCATTGTCGGCGCGCGCACGCCAAGCTCGGCGGCGATCGCCGACAGCGGCTGACCGTCATTGGCGTCCAGAAACAGGATGACCGAATCCTGGCCCGCATAGAGCCCCACGTCCAGCAGATGCCGGGACAATAGCGTTCTGGAGCTGCGCGCGGTCGCCGCAAGTTGTGCAAAAAGATCGACCTCCCCGTCCGCGTTTTTCTTCCGGTCTCCGTTGGATTTGCTTTTTTTGGCCATTTCGGGTCCCCTCTACGGTTGCGAAGGAATGCTTACGGACCGCCCACTATACGCGTTGACTGTGCTGAAATCAAAATACACTTATAAAGTGTATAAGCGGTAAAATCGGCGAAGTCTCTTTCTGACCAGACCGTTGACCGGCAACGCTTTCACGATTAACCGCTTGGTTCATGGAAACACCGCAACCAAGATGGGCGGAAAACCCGACAGCGCCGGACGACGCGGACCGTTCGGGCTGGATCGCCGTATTGCCGCTCGGCGCCTTCGAGCAGCATGGCCCGCATCTGCCGCCGGAAACCGATGCGATAATCGCCGAAGGCATTGTCGAGCACGTCATTTCCGTACTTCCGGATGATCTTCCGGCGACCTTTCTGCCGGTGGAGCCGGTCGGCTATTCGATTGAACATGTCGACTTCGGCAATACGAAGACACTCTCTTTCGACGAAGCCGTGCACCGCTGGCTTGGCATTGCCGGAGACCTTCATGCGGCGGGCGTCCGCAAATTCGTCATGCTCAACGCCCATGGTGGAAACTCGCCATTGATGACGATCGTCGCAACGGAGGCGCGAATCCGGTTCGCAATGCTGGCTGTGGCGACAAGCTGGACGCGCTTCGGATTGCCGCCCGACACGATCACGGCGGACGAAAAGGCGTTCGGCGTCCACGCCGGCGAAATCGAGACCTCGGTGATGCTGGCGCTCAGGCCCGATCTCGTCGACATGAAGCGCGCCGACGACTTTCCTTCACTACAGGCGGAGCTTGAACGCGAGACACGGCGTCTGCGCGCCTACGGCCCACATGCATTTGGCTGGAAAATGCGCGACCTCAATCCGAAGGGAGCGACCGGCAACGCCCTGGCGGCGACCGCAGAAAAAGGACAGAGACTGATCGATCATTCCGTCGACGGTTTCATAGACCTGCTCCGCGACGTCCATGAATTCGATCTCGAACGCCTCGCGTGACCACTGGCGCGCGAGCCGCCATGGCCCTATATGAAGTCTCGAATTCTTCCCGGAGCTTTTTCATGAGCGAAGCCGCAAGCCCCATTCCTGTGACAGTCCTGACCGGCTATCTCGGCTCGGGCAAAACCACCCTTCTCAACCGGATCCTGACGGAAAACCATGGCAAACGCTATGCGGTGATCGTCAACGAGTTCGGCGAAATCGGAATCGACAACGATCTGATCGTCGAATCCGACGAAGAGATCTACGACATGAACAATGGCTGCATCTGCTGCACCGTGCGCGGCGACCTGATCCGCGTGGTCGAGGGCCTGATGCGCCGCCCGGGCCGCTTCGACGCCATCGTCGTGGAAACAACAGGTCTCGCCGATCCGGCGCCTGTCGCCCAGACATTCTTCATGGATGACGATGTGCGGTCGAAAACGCGGCTGGACGCCGTCGTCGCGCTCGTCGACGCCAAGCACCTGCCGTTGCGTCTGAAGGACAGCCGCGAAGCCGAAGACCAACTCGCCTTCGCCGATGTGGTTCTGCTCAACAAGACCGACCTCGTCGACGCTGACGAACTCGAGCGCATCGAACAGACGATCCGCTCGATCAATCCGTCGGCGCGCATATACCGGACGGAGCGCGCCGCGATCGACCTCGAAAAGATCCTCGACCGCAACGCTTTCGACCTGCAGAAGGCGCTTCAGAACGATCCGCACTTCCTCGATCACGACGATCCCGAGCATGTCTGCGGACCGGATTGCGATGACGATCACCACCATCATCACGATCATCACCATGGGCGCGACCATCATCACCATGATCACCCGTCGGATATCCACGACACCAGTATCCAGTCGATATCGCTGAAAGCCGGCCCGCTCAGGCCAGACCTGTTTTTCCCCTGGATCCAGTCGATCACCCAGAATGATGGTCCATCCATTCTGCGGCTCAAGGGCATCATCGCCTTCAACGACGACGACGAGCGCTATGTCGTCCAGGGGATCCACATGCTGATCGAAGGCGATCACGAGCGCGCCTGGAAGCCTGACGAAAACCGCGAGAGCCGGATGGTTTTCATCGGCCGCGATCTCGACGCCGAGAAATATCGCCGCACCTTTGCAGCCTGTCAGGCCTGAGCCTCTCTCGCGAATGCCTACAGTCGCGCCCCTGGACCTTGATGCTCATTGTCTTGCCGCCGCCTTTCTCGGCGATGTTCCGTTCTTTGCTCTGGTTGACGGAACCGTCCACTGGCTCGACCACGGTCATCGTCACGCCGAACTCTGCGACGGCGCGGTCTCGGCCAGCGCCGATTCGTTTTCCGGGCGGCTGCTCATCGGCGGCGAAGACGGAAAGGTCGGGAGCATAGACAGCCGCGGCGAGACACGAGAAATCGCCGCGCTGCCCAACAAGTGGATCAATTGCGTTGCCGCCGGACGGCGCGGGAGCGTCGCCTACGGCGCCGGCCGGTCGTCCCATGTCGCTGTTGAAGGCGGGAAAACGCACGAGTTCGCGGAACAGCGCACGGTCGAGGGACTGGCCTTCGCCCCCAAGGGCATGCGGCTCGCCGTCGCGCGCTACAACGGCGTGTCGCTGCACTGGATCGGAACCCAGGCGCCTGCGGTCAACCTCCAATGGACCGGCGCGCACACCGGCGTCGTCTTTTCGCCGGACGGCGCCTACGTGGTGTCAACCATGCAGGAAAACGCCCTTCATGGCTGGCGGCTCAAAGACAACAAGGACATGCGCATGAGCGGCTATCCGGCCAAGGTCAAGTCGCTGAGCTGGAGCGCGAAGGGAAAATGGCTGGCGACGTCCGGAGCGCCGGCCGCAATCGTCTGGCCCTTTACCGGCAAGGACGGCCCGATGGGCAAGGCGCCGCTGGAACTCGGCACGCGCGGCGACCAGATGGTGACCTGCGTCGCCTGCCACCCGTCGGACGAGGTGGTGGCGATCGGCTATTCGGACGGGATGGTGCTCGCGGTCCGTTTCGGCGATCAGAAGGAAGCGGTGATGCGCAGAGGCGGAAACGCCCCGATCAGTTCCATGGCGTGGAACAGCCGGGGCGTTCAACTGGCGTTCGGCTCGGAAGCCGGAGAGTGCGGCGTCATTGACCTGACCGCCTGAGACCGGCGGTCGGGCCCTGTTCAGATCACGTAGGACCGCAACGGTTCGAAACCGTTGAAGGCGACCGACGAGTAGGTCGACGTGTATGCGCCGGTGCCTTCGATCAGCACTTCGTCGCCGATGGTCAGCGAGACCGGCAGCGGGTATGGCGCTTTTTCGTACATGACGTCGGCGCTGTCGCAGGTCGGGCCGGCGAGCACGCAGGGCTCGACGGCGTCGCTGTCGCGCGGCGTACGGATCTGGTAGCGGATCGCCTCGTCCATGGTTTCGGCGAGACCGCCGAACTTGCCGATGTCGAGATAGACCCAGCGCAGATTGTCGTTGTCGGCCTTCTTCGACACCAGAACAACTTCCGCCTTGATGACGCCTGCGTTGCCGACCATGCCGCGGCCCGGCTCGATGATGGTCTTCGGAATGCGGTTGCCGAAATTGCGGCTCAGCGCTTCGAAGATCGCCTGGCCATAGGCCTGGGCGGTCGGAACGTCCTTCAGGTAACGGGTCGGGAAACCGCCGCCCATGTTGACCATCTGCAGCTGGATGCCCTGCTTCAGCAGCGCGTCGAAGACGCGGCGCGCATCGGCGAGCGCACGGTCCCAGGCGTCGAGGTTGGTCTGCTGGGAGCCGACATGGAAGGAAACGCCATAGGCTTCGAGGCCAAGGTCGTTCGCATAGCCGAGGACCTTCGACGCCATGTCCGGAACGCAGCCGAATTTGCGCGACAGCGGCCATTCGGCGCCTTCGCCGTCGGTCAGCACGCGGCAGAAGACCCGTGCGCCAGGCGCTGCGCGGGCGACTTTCTCGACTTCCTCGCAGGAGTCGACTGCGAACATCGACACGCCGAGATCATGGGCGCGCGCGATATCGCGCTCCTTCTTGATCGTGTTGCCGTAGGAGATGCGGTCGGGCGTCGCGCCGGCTTCGAGAGCCAGTTCGATCTCGACAACCGAAGCGGCGTCGAAATTGGAGCCGACCGAGGCCAGCATCCGCAGGATTTCCGGCGCCGGGTTCGCCTTGACGGCGTAATAGATGGCGCTGTTCGGCAGCGCCCGCGAAAAGGCGCTGTAATTGTCGCGCACAATGTCGAGATCGACGACGAGGCAGGGGCCGTCGGGTCGTCGGGTGTTGAGAAAATCGCGAATTCGATCAGTGGTCATTACACTCTCCCAATCGGAGCGCCCTGCGCTCCTTTACCGGACAAATCCGGTAGACAAAGGGTATCTCATACTTGCCGCCCGCCAGGCGTTGGAGAACCGGGCATGCGACGCATATGCGACACGACGAGGGACGACCGCCCCCAATGAGCGATACGTCTGGCTTTGTCTGCCTTGGATTGGATGGGAGTCCCAACCGCACTTCCGGCAATGAAGGTGTGCCTCTAGCAGTAACCCCGGCGTTTGGAAGGCCGGCAGACACCATAAAGGCCCGCACCGTCGTTGCTTCAAGATGTCCTCGCTCTGAAGGTTGGCCGACAGAACGACTGGAGGGGTTAGTTCCAGGTACCTTACCGATGACCTCACCAATTCGAGGGTCGGCGGACACCCACAGGCACGTGCGACTTTGGGCAAGACGCAGATAATCGCTGCCGCTGTCATAATCAAGTAAAAACTTGCAACGAATCTGCATGGCTGTATTGCATCCAATTTCGTTGAACGACATATAAGCCACAGTTCAGTTTATTGAGACAATGAGCACGACAACAATGCCATCCGACGCCTGGAACGCATACATGGAGAACCCCGGACCGGAGGTCGCGTCCAGCAGTGCGGGACCGCTTGAGGGTTGCAGTCTCGCGGTCAAGGATATCTACGATGTGGCGGGCTACGTCACCGGCCGGGGCAATCCCGACTGGAAAAACGAATCTCGCCCGGCAGAGCGCACGGCGCCGTCCGTTCAGATCCTGCTGGACGCGAGCGCCAGGTTCACTGGCAAGACCCAGACCGACGAGCTGGCCTTTTCCCTGACCGGCCATAACGCGCATTATCCGAGACCCGTCAATCCGGCTGCGCCGGACCGCGTCACCGGCGGTTCTTCCTCCGGTTCGGCGGCCGCTGTGGCGGCGGGCCTGGCCGACATTGCGACAGGTTCCGACACAGGCGGCTCGATCCGCGGCCCGGCGTCGTTCTGCGGCCTGATCGGACTTCGGGCGACACACGGCGTGATATCTCTCGAAGGAACGATGCCGCTCTCCCCCAGCCTTGATGTCTTCGGCTGGTTCGCGCGCGATATGGACCTCTACGAGCGCGTCGCCGGCCTGTTGCTGCCGGATTGCGACGCACGGTTCACCCGCGTCATGCGACTGCCGGAGTTGGAAGCCCTGCTTCTCGGACCGGACGCGCGAGAGGCCTATGAAACCATGCTCGCACAGGCTCAGGGCGTGCTTGGCGCAGCTGGTGAAACAGCAATTAAAAGCCTCGACGCCGATCAGAGATACTGGTGCTTTCGAAACATCCAGGCCCATGAAGCCTGGCGCGAACATGGCGCCTGGATATCCGTGAAGGATCGCAACCTCGGACCGGGCGTCAAGGAACGTTTTGACTATGGCGCGACCATAGACCTCAAGGCCTATGAAGAAGAAACGCGGCGCAGGCGGGACCTGACGGGGGAAGTCGAGCAATTGCTCGGCGACGACGGCCTGATCCTCATGCCGACCATGCCGGGACCGGCGCCGCTCGCAGAGGCGTCCTTCGAAGCCGTCCAGGATTATCGCGAACGGGCGCTGCGCATGTTGTGCCTTTCGGGATTGACCGGCATGCCGCAACTGACCCTGCCGATGGCGACGGTGTCGGACGCGCCGTTCGGATTGTCGCTGTTCGGGCCCGCCGGGTCCGACCGGGCCCTGCTGCGGCTGGGCCGGCGGATCCTCGTGGCCGCCCACGGGAGTTGATCATGGATTCGCTGACCAGAATTCGCGCTTTCATCGATGTCGTCGAAGCCGAGGGATTTTCCGCCGCCGCCCGCAAGAACGGTCGCTCGAAAGCGCTGCTTTCGAAATATGTCCGCGAACTGGAAGACGACCTCGGAGCCCTGCTTCTCAACCGGACGACCCGCCAGTTTTCCCTGACGGAAGCCGGCCACACCTATTACCGCACCGCCTCCGACATCCTGAAGGAGATCGATAACCTGGCGGATCTCGTGCGCGAGAACAACGCCGACCTGAAAGGCACGATCCGCATTTCCGCGCCGCGCACCTTCACGGACGCGCAGGTCGGACGCTGCATGGTGGAGTTCGCAAAGGCCAATCCCGAAATCAGGCTGGAGATCACCTCCGAAGACCGTTTCGTCGATCTTGTCGAGGAAGGTTTCGACGTCGCCATCCGCATCACCCGCCTGGCCGATTCCGGACTGATCGCCCGCAAGCTGGCGCCGTTCCGGGTCTTCGTTTGCGCCAGCCCAGACTTCATGGCCGGCCACACGGATCTCAAGGACCCCACGGATCTTGCGCGGGTTGCCTGCATCACCGACACCAACACAAAGTCGCTCAACAACTGGCAGTTCAAGGGCAGGAACGGCGCGATGGTCTCGGTAACGGTGAAGGGACCGATGGAGGTCAACAGCCCGATGGCCAGCCTGGAAGCCGTCCGGTCGGGACTGGGCGTCGCCCTGTTGCCGGATTTCATCGCCTGGCCGGCGATCCGCAGCGGTGAAATCCTGAGCCTGTTCGAGGATCGCCTGCCGGACGATTCCGGCATCTACGCAGTCTATCCGCACCGGCGCTACCTGCCTGCCAAGGTGCGGGCCTTCGTCGACTTCATGGCGGCGTGGTTCAAACAGAATCCCGGCTGCCATGCGTCATCGTAGCAGGTGCATCCCCGGCGCAAGCGGGGTAGTATGATCGAAGCGATCAAACAACCGCCTCAATCGTCTGCCAGCACACAAGGATTGTCGATTCCGTGAAAGATCCGATCGCATGAAGACGCTGATAACAGCAGGATGCCTCGCCATTGCTTCCGCTTCGGCGGCCGGCGCCCATCCGCACGTCTTTGCGGAGGCCCGGCTTGAGGTGATCATCGACGACAAGGGCGGCGTCGACCAACTCCGCCATGTGTGGCGCTTCGACGAGCTGTTTTCCTCGACCGTCATGCTGGATTTCGACGCCAACGCCGATCTCGAGCTCGCGGACGACGAACTCGCGGAAGTCGGCACTGTGATCAAGGATTCACTGGCGGACTACAATTATTTCACCTTCGTGACCAAGGACGGCAAGGAAATCAGCGTCACGCCGCCTGATGTCATCCACGCGGATTTCCAGGACGGGCAATTGCTGCTCTTCTTCGCGGTTAGGCCGTCAGAAAAAATGTCCCTGACTGGCGACATGTCCTTCGGGACCTACGATCCGACGATGTACACCGCGATAGAGTTCTTCAACGACGAGGACATGGTCATCAAGGGCGATGCAGGCGCATGCAGTCGCAAGGTGATCAGGCCCGACGCCGACGAGATCATCGCAGAGAACCAGGACATGCTCACCGACGCCTTCTTCAACGATCCGGCAGGCAATGATTCCTCGAAATTCTTCGCCACCAGGCTGCAAATATCCTGCTGATGTCTGACGGATGCAAGACCGCGATCCTGATTTGCGCCGCCTGCGCGCTCGCTCTGGCGCTGTCCGACGCAGCGCTCGCCCAGTCGTCTCTCGGCATTGGCGCGGCGGAGCCCGCCATCAGGACGGACGGCCTGTTCGGCTCCGTCATGAGCTGGATCAATACGCAGCAACAGACTTTCTACCGGTCGCTTTCGACGGCGCTCAAGGCGATGCGCGACGACCCGACGAAACTCTGGGTCCTTATCGGACTGTCCTTCAGCTATGGCGTCTTCCACGCCGCTGGTCCCGGGCACGGCAAGGCCGTGATTTCCTCCTATCTGATCGCCAACGAGCAGGCGTTGCGCCGCGGCGTCGCGATTTCCTTTCTCGCCGCAATCATGCAGGGGCTTGTCGCGATCGGCGTCGTGGGCCTCACCTATTTCGCGCTGCGCGGCAGCGGTATTTCCATGACCGTCGCCACCTGGTGGCTCGAACTCGCCAGCTACGCCTTGATCGCGGCTTTCGGCGGCTGGCTGCTGGTGCGCAAGTTGCGTCCGTCGCCGGCGCATGACGGCCATCACCATCACGACATCGGTCCGGATGGAACATGCGCGACCTGCGGTCACTCCCATGCGCCGGATCCGGTCAAGCTCCAGTCGGCGGATTTCGATCTGCGCGGCGCCTGGTCGGCCATCGTTGCGGTCGGCCTCAGGCCCTGTTCCGGCGCGCTGATCGTGCTGACCTTCGCGCTTCTGAACGGCCTCTATCTTGGCGGACTCCTGTCCGTAGCCTCCATGTCGATCGGAACCGCAATCACCGTTTCCATGCTCGCCACGCTGGCCGTGACCGCCAAAGGGGTCGCAGTCCGTTTCGCAAGCTCGGAATCAGCGGCCATGCGGGTCACCCATGTCATCGAGATCGTCGGCGCCGCGCTGGTTCTGATTCTCGGCCTCACGCTGCTGACCGCCGCGCTCCAGGCGTAGCGTTTTCGTTCGCCTGCCTGACGGAACGACCTTAGGCGTCTCCCGTCTAGCCGCCCCGTCGATAATCGCGTATTGCTCCTTCCTGAACGGCTACGCCGTATCGCCACATGGGAGGAGAATACTTTGAGCGACGCCAACAAAATCCTGCTGCCGACATCTCTCGTCGGCTCCTACGCCATGCCGCAATGGCTGATTGACCGCGACAAGCTTGCCGGCCGGTTTCCGCCGAGAACCCGCGCCCGGGAATTGTGGCGTGTCGACCCCGAGTTTCTGGAGGAGGCCCAGAACGACGCGACGCTGCTGGCAATCCGCGATCAGGAGCGCGCCGGTCTGGACATCATTACCGACGGCGAGCAGCGCCGGGAGAGCTATTCCAACCGCTTTGCAACCGCGCTTGAAGGCGTCGACATCGACAATCCGGGAACCGCGCTCGACCGGTCCGGCCATCCCAATCCGGTGCCGCGCGTGGTCGGAAAGATCCGCCGCAAACATGCCGTTGAGGTCGAGGACGTGAAATTCCTGCGCGCCAACACCGACCGCCGCATCAAGATCACCGTGCCCGGCCCCTACACCATGTCGCAGCAGGCGCAGAATGACTTCTACGACAGCGACGCCGAAATGGCGATGGACTACGCGGCGGCCGTCAACGAGGAAGTTCGCGACCTGTTTGCAGCCGGCGCGGATATCGTCCAGCTCGACGAACCCTACATGCAGGCGCGGCCGCAGAAGGCGGAAGAATACGGACTTGAAGCGTTGAACCGGGCGCTTGACGGCGTCGAGGGCGAGACCGCCGTGCACATCTGCTTCGGTTATGCGGCGATCATCCACGAACGTCCGGAAGGCTATTCCTTTCTGCCGCAGTTTTCATCCTGCACATGCAACGCCGTATCGATCGAAACGGCACAGTCCAACCTGGATTGCAGCGTGCTGGAAACGCTGCCCGACAAGACGATCATCCTCGGCGTGCTCGATCTCTCCGATATGACCGTTGAAACGCCCGACGTGGTCGCCGAGCGCATTCGAAAGGGCCTGAAGCATCACCCGGCGGACAAGATCGTCATCGCGCCCGACTGCGGTCTGAAATACCTGCCGCGCGACATCGCCTACGGCAAGATGAAGGCCATGGCGGACGGCGCCGCGATCGTCAGGAAGGAGCTGCAGTAACCGGCGACCGTTCAGCTTTCATCCGGGCCGCCGTCACGGCGCCGCTTGTAAAGGCCGCGCAGCCAGAAGACGGCGAAGAAGGCGAGCACGCACAGCACGGCGATCACGATGGCGAGCCAGGGTGAGATTCCGCCGAGAAACAGCATGATCTGCGGCATGAAGTAGAACAGGCCGAAGGCCCCGGCGAGGATGATCGCCGCCGCGATCGCGGAGGCGCGGTCATTCCTGGTCATTGGACGTCCTTTCCGGTCTCATCTCTTCAAGCCTTCGGAACTGCCTGCCCTCACCATCGAAATTCGCAGGGTCGAGCCATTGTTCGAACGCGTTGCGAAGAACCGGCCACTCGGCATCGATGATCGAGAACCACGCGGTGTCGCGGTTTCTGCCCTTGACGACAGCGGCCTGCCTGAAAACGCCTTCCGGCGTCATGCCGAAACGCAGCACCGCGCGTTTCGAGGGCGCGTTCGCATTGTCGCATTTCCATTCGAAACGCCGATAGCCGAGCGTGTCGAACACATAGCGCGCAAACAGGAAAAAGGCCTCGGTCGTGACCGGCGTTCGGGCGATCAGGCTGCTCCAGTAGATATGGCCGATCTCGATGACGCCCATCCCTTCGGTGATTCGCATCAGGGTCTGGCGGCCGCCAACGGCGCCGTTCGCCTTGTCGATCACGACGAAGTAGAGCGGATCATCGCTTGCCTGCGCGGTTTCGAGCCAGGGCTGGAAATCGGCGCGGGAGGACGGCGGAATCTCCGGCAGATAGGTGAAGCGCGCGGCTGCGTCGTCCATAGTCGCGGCGGAAAACAGACCGTCCCCGTGCGCGGCCGCCGACAGCGGCTCCAGTCGGGCAAAGCGGCCTTCCAGCGCCGTGCGTTCAGGCCGGGGACATCCGGTCCAGTGTTCGAGGTTTCCTGCCATTGCGCCCGATCTGCATGTTTACGGATATTCATCTACAGGTTAGAGCAGGTCGTGACCAGATCGAACAGGTCACGGACAGTCCATTGAGTTTTGGGAGAGAGATGTGAAAACCGTTGCGGCCTTCGACCGCCTGGGAGAGGAAAACGCCTTCGCCGTACTTGCCCGCGCAGCAGCCTTGCAGGCTTCGGGCCGGGACGTCATCAATCTCGGAATCGGCCAGCCGGACTTCAAGACGCCGGCGCATATCGTCGAGGCGGCCGTGAAGGCGCTGCGCGACGGCCAGCATGGCTATACGCCCGCTAACGGATTGCAGGCGACCCGCGAAGCCGTCGTTCGCCGAACCCTGACCACGACCGGCGTCGAGGTCCCGGCGGATCGCGTGATGATCATGCCCGGCGGCAAGCCGACCATGTTTGCGGCGATCATCATGTTTGGCGAGCCGGACGCCGAAATCCTCTATCCCGACCCCGGCTTTCCGATCTACCGTTCGATGATCGACTATACGGGCGCGACGGCCGTGCCGGTGCCGATTCGGGAGGAAAACGGTTTCGCCTTCTCCGCCGAGGAAACACTGTCGCTGATCACTGAGCGCACCCGGTTGCTGATCATCAATTCGCCGGCCAATCCCACGGGAGGCGTAACGCCCCGCGCCGAGATCGAGAAGCTGGTTGCGGGTCTTGAAAAATTCCCCGAGGTCGCGATCCTCTCGGACGAAATCTACGACGTCATGACCTATGACGGCGAAACGCATACGTCGCTGTTGACCTTTCCGGAAATCCGCGACCGGCTGATCGTGCTCAACGGCTGGTCCAAGACCTGGGCGATGACCGGATGGCGCATGGGCTGGTCGATCTGGCCGGACGGTCTTTATGACAATGTGCGCAAGCTTGCCGTCAATTGCTGGTCCTGCGTCAATGCGCCAAGCCAGTTCGCCGGCGTTGCCGCGATCGACGGCCCGCAGGACGAGGTCGACGCGATGATCGCCTCATTCGACCGGCGCCGCAGGCTGGTGACCGAAAAGCTGGAAGGCGTGAAGGGCGTGAGCTGCATCCTGCCCAAGGGCGCCTTCTACGCCTTCGCCAATATTCGCGACACCGGCTGGAAATCCAAAAAACTTGCCTCGGCCCTCCTTGAGGAAACCGGCGTCGCCACCGTTGGCGGGCCCGATTTCGGCACGCTCGGCGAAGGCTATATCCGCCTCTCCTGCGCCGCTTCCGACGATGACATCGTCGCCGCGATCGAGCGGATTGACCGGTTTCTCAACGCGGCGTGACGCCGAATTGGCCGCCGCCTACCGCGTGACGATCTCCGGCCCCATCAGCGCATAGGGCAGCGTGGTCGAAAGCGCCGGCAGATAGGTCACGAGGATCAGGAAGACAAACAGCACGGCGACGAACGGAAGCGCCGCCTTGACCACCTGCATCAAGCTCATCCCCGTTATGCCTGACGTGACGAAGAGGTTGAGCCCGATCGGCGGCGTGATCATGCCGATTTCCATGTTCACCACCATGATGATGCCGAGATGCACCGGATCGACGCCGAGCTCCATGGCGATCGGGAACACCACCGGCGCCACGATCAGCAGCAGGCCTGACGGCTCCATGAACTGACCCCCGATCAGAAGCAGCACGTTGACGGCGATCAGGAAGGTGAACCAGTTGAAGCCGATGCCGATCATCGTTTCCGCGATCGACTGCGGAATACGCTCTCCAGTCAGCACATGGGCGAACAGCAGCGCATTGACGATGATGAACATCAGCATGATGGTCGTGCGCGAGGCGTCGACCATGACCTTGCGGGTTTCCTCGTTGAAGAAGGCGCGGAAGAAGTTCCGTCCCATCAGGCCGAGATTGCGTCCCCAGACCGGAAATCCCGCTGTAAGATAGGACGGTATGGCGGCAACGCCGCCGGTTCCCCGCCACAGCGCATAGGCGATGGTGATGGCGACGGACAGGACCACCCCGGCCCAGAAGCGGTGGGTAAGCGTCACGGTTTCGGAATCGGCGGTCGCAAAGAATGACAGGATCATCCAGACGAAGAAGAAGGCGATGCCGTAGACCGTCGCCGAGAAGCCGACGCGCCGGCTGTCGGAATCGGTTTCTGATACCCAGGGGATGTCCTTCATCGGACCCATGTCGCGATAGATGAAGATCGCCACGAAGAAGGCGTAGACGGCGGCCACCGCGGCCGCTTCCGTGGGCGTGAAGACGCCGCCATAGATGCCGCCGAGAATGATGATGATCAGGAACATGCCCCAGCCGGCCTGTTTTCCGCCCTCGATCAGTTCGTGCACGCCCTTCCAGGGTTCGGCGGGCAGGTTCTTGTAGCGGGCCATGACATAGATCGCGATCATAAGCATCAGACCGGCGACGATGCCCGGAATGACGCCGGCCAGGAACATCCGTCCGACAGAGACATCGGTCGCGGCCGAATAGACGACCATCACGATCGACGGCGGAATGAGGATGCCGAGCGTCCCTGCATTGGCGATCACGCCGGAGGCGAATTCCTTTGAGTAGCCGACCTGGCGCATGCCCGCGATGGCGATCGTGCCGATTGCGACGACGGTTGCGGGCGACGATCCCGAGAGCGCCGCAAACAGCATGCAGGCCAGAACGCTCGCCATGGCGAGCCCGCCGCGAAAACTGCCGACGGCCGCGATCGCGAAGCGGATGATCCGGTTGGCGACGCCTCCCGTCGACATGAAGGCGGAGGCGAGAACAAAGAAGGGAATGGCGAGCAGCGTGTAGTTTTGCGACGCGGTGAAGAGCTGCAGCGCCACGGACGACATGGAGTCCGCCGAGAAGAAGGCGATGATGAGGATGGATGACAGCCCCAGAGCCACGGCGACGGGAACGCCGAGAAACAGCAGGACGAGAACAAGGACAAAGAGAATGGCGGCGGTCATCTCGAATCAGTCCTTCAGCACGTTGCGATTTTCGGCGACGAGATCTTCCGCCTCGTGGCCGGCGATGATCAGGTCGCGTTGGCCCGTCCAGATCTGGATCATCGCCTGCAGGCCGCGAAAGGCCAGAAGCGCAAGGCCCACCGGCAGGATGAGATAGGCGATCCAGCGCTGGATCCGGTCCTGCAGTCCGAAGGTTTCCTGCATCCACGCCGGATAGCGCAGATCATCGAGACCGATGCCGATCTGGAACATGCGGTTCCAGTAGAAGATTGCTCCGCCCTTGGTGTCGGCGCCGAACAGGTTCAGCCATGACGCCCAAAGCAGCGTGATCGCATAGGCGAACACGCAGAAGGCGCCGAACAGCGCGGCGACGCGGAAGAGCCGCGCGGGAAACAGCCGGATCACCGCGTCTACGCCGAGATGCAGGCCGGCGCGCGCGCCATAGCTCATTCCGAAGAGGATCATCCAGGCGAACAGGATGCGGGTGAATTCAAGCGCCCCGCCCCAACCGGAGTTGAAGCCGTAGCGCGCAATGACCTGGGAGAAGGAAACAATGGTGATGAGCGCCAGCAACACAGCCAGCACATTTTCCTCGAAACGCGCAATCGCTTCGGGATTCGCCCGTTCGACAAGAAAAAAAATCACGACGACGAGCGCCATGATCCCGTAAATCAGGAATTCCCCCATTTCGCCCTCCCCGTGACGAAGTCGTGGATGCCCGCGATCACGCGGGCATCCGGTTTATACGGCAATCGATCAGCTGCTTGAGTTGGAATCCACGGCGGCCTGGATGACATCTTCACCGATGTCGTCCTTGAACTGGTCCCAGACAGGCCTCATCGTTTCGACCCAGACCTTTCGCTGTTCGGGCGTGAGCTCGCGGATCACACCGCCGGCGGCGATGATGCCCTGCTTGGCCTGCTCATTGATCTCGGTCGCCTGGGCGTTGGCCTTCTGCACCTCGTCTGCGAAGATCGTCACGAATTGCTCGCGCACGTCCTGAGGCAGGCTGTCCAGCCAGTCGGTCGAGGTGATCGCCAGATAGGTGAGAAGCTGGTGGTTGGTCTCGGTGACGCCGTCCTGCACCTCGAAGAACTTCGACTTGTAGATGTTGGACCAGGTGTTTTCCTGACCGTCCACAACGCCGGTCTGCAACGCGCCGTACACTTCCTTGAAGGCCAGTTTCTGGGCGGAGGCGTCCATCGCCTCGATCATGGCGACCGCGACGTCCGATGTCTGAACGCGGAACTTCAGGCCATGCGCGTCTTGCGGCGTCAGCAGCGGCTTGTTCGCCGAGAAATGCTTCAGGCCGTTATAGATGTATCCCAGGCCGGTATAGCCCTTGTCCTCGACGGCGCCCAGCATCTCCTGGCCGACCGGTCCCTGCGTGAAGCGGTTGACCGCGTCCATCGAAGAGAACAGGAAGGGCAGGTCGAACAGACGGTATTTCTTGGTGTAGGCCTCGAATTTCGAAAGCGACGGAGCAGCCACCTGGACGTCGCCGAGCAGCAGGGCTTCCATCACCTTGTCGTCGTCGAAGAGGGTGGAGTTCGCATAGACCTCCATGCAGGCCTTGCCGTTCATCTCTTCATTGATGCGCGCCGCAATGGCGTTGGCGGCGTCGCCCTTGGGATGGCCGCTGTCGGCAGTCACGTGGCTGAACTTGATGACGATTTCGCCATCGTCGCAGGCCGCCATAGCCTGACCTGCCGATGCGAAAAGTGCGATTGCCGAAACGGCGCCTAGTAGTTTCTTCATAGTCTCCTCCAGAGAGCCTTGGCTCTTGCTGTTAGCGAACGGCTTTGCCCGTTCGACCTCATTTGCCCTTCCGGCCCGGGGCCGGCTCGATACGTCATGCTGTTTCAGGGATGCGCTTCGACCTGCTGTGTCGATACGAAACTGCCCCTCCCGAAAGACAACGTGCCGTCGCCACATCTTTAGCAAGCATCATGCCAAACCCCGGAAGGTCCGGCAATTATCAAAATTTATGTATGAATCAGAATGACATGGAAAGATCGCGCCGCTTCAGGCTGCTTGGGGCTGGCGAGAAAAATGGGTAGTCTGCGACACAACCTGAAAGGGTCAATGGGTAGAAAACTACCCATCGGTCTATCCGTCCTGTCCGGCGTCCTCCATATCGGCGGTCACGCCGAGCCGCTTCATCTTGTCGTAGAGCCCTTTTCGGGAAATGCCGAGCGCCTCGTAGACCGGTCGCAGCGCGCCGTTATGACGCGCGATCTCAGCTTCGATCGCCGCCTTTTCGAAGGCCGCCACCCGCTCGGCCAGCGTCGCGTCGGGATTGCCTGCGACGGCTGACCGGTCGTCGAAGCCCGACCACATACCAAGCACGAACCGGTCGGCGTAATTGCGCAGTTCCCGCACGTTGCCCGGCCATTCATGTGACAGCAATTGCAGTTCCAGGGCGTGGTCGATCGGCGGTATTTCCCTGCGATAGCGGGCGCGCGCGTCCCGCGCCAGATGGAAGAACAGCAGCGGAATATCGTCCTTGCGGTCTCTGAGCGGCGGCAGGGTGAGGGTCACCACGTTCAGCCGGTAATAAAGGTCGGAGCGAAACGCGCCCTTGCGCCCTTCCGCCTCCAGGTCGAATTTCGTCGCGGCGACAAAACGCACGTCGAGCGGAACGAGATCATTCGAGCCCAGTCGTTCAATGCAGCGATGCTCGATCGCCCGCAGCAGTTTGGCCTGCAGGTCGAGCGGCATGGATTCGATCTCGTCAAGAAAGATCGTGCCGCCATTGGCGTGTTCGAGCTTGCCGATGCGCTGTTTCTGCGCCCCGGTGAACGCGCCGGGTTCATGGCCAAACAGTTCCGACTCGAAAATGTCGGCCGGCAGCGCGGCGCAATTGATGGCGACGAAATTGCCGCCGGATCGCGGGCTGTAATCGTGCAGCGCGCGAGCGACGACCTCCTTGCCGGATCCGGTTTCGCCGACGATCAGCACATCGGCGTCGGTGTCCGCGACGGCGCTGATCTGGCCGCGCAGTCTGACGATCGGCGCAGAGCGGCCGGCGAGCCGCTGGATCAGGTCGTGACGCTGGTCCAGTTCATTGCGCAATGTCCGGTTTTCAAGGACGAGCCGGCGTTTCTCCAGCGCCCGTTCGACGACCGTGGACAATCTGGAAACGACGAAGGGTTTCTCGATAAAGTCATAGGCGCCGGCCCGCATCGCCTCGACCGCCATCTGCACGTCGCCATGCCCGGTGATCAGGATCACCGGATAGGCGGAATCGACCGCGAGAATCTTTTTCAGCAGCGCCATGCCGTCGTCGCCCGGCATGCGGATGTCCGTGACGACCACCGCATAGTCGTCACGCCCGAGCCGCGCGACAACATCTTCCGAGCCCGCATGCGCCGTGACCGGCAGGCCTTCCAGTTCCAGCCCCTGGGCGAGCGCATGGCGCAAATCCTCGTCGTCGTCGACCAGATGCACTGTCGGGGAACCGTCGCTCATTACTCCGCCGCCTTCCTGTGGCTGTCGGCGGACTGCAGCCATATCACGAACCGCGCGCCGCCAAGCGCGCTTCTTTCAAGAGCGATCCGTCCGCCGAAATCGCGCACGATGCTGCTGGCGATCGAAAGACCGATGCCGATGCCGCTGCCGACGCTCTTGGTCGTGAAGAAGGGCTCGAACACGCTGTCGGCGTTTTCGTCGGAAACGCCCGGCCCGTCGTCGTCCACGCACGCCGTCACATTGCCCTCGTCGTCGCTCGACAAGCTGATGATGATCCTGCCATGTCCCCTGTCTCCAATGGCGTCGACCGCATTATTGATCAGGTTGACGAACACCTGCGAAAGGCGGATGCGTCCACCGAGCACTTGAGGCAGGTCGTCCGGCGGGTTCCATTCGATCACGACGCCGGCCTTGTTGGCCCGCGGCTTCGTCAGCATCAGGGCTTCATCGACGATCGGGGCAAGCGCGACCGGCTTCACGCTCGTGCCGGGTTTGCGCGAAAAGGAAAGCAGGCTGCGCGAAAGCCCCGCCATGCGATCGACCAGGCCGGTAATGCGGCCGAGATTGTCGCGGACGCTGTCGATGCGATCCTTCTCGAGCAGTCTCACCGAGTTGTCGGAATAGGTGCGGATCGCCGCAAGCGGCTGATTGAACTCGTGGCTGAGCGCGGCGGACATCTGACCGAGCGCGGCCAGTTTTCCGGCCTGGACGAGTTCGGCCTGGGCCTTGCGCAAGCGTTCTTCGGCCTGGCGCCTTTCCTCGATTTCCTGCGACAGGGACAGGTTTGTTTCGCGCAAGGCGCGGGTGCGCTCCCCGACCAGCCGCTCGAGCCTCAGCGCCGCCGATCGATCTCTGCGCATGCGCAGGATCTGCGCCTCCCGCCATTGCACGAGAGCGAACAGCGCGGCGGCGATCAGCAGCACCACCAGACCTGCGATGACGCCGCCGACGAGGCTCGCCGAAAACAGCGGTCGCCGATCGGTCAGCACATGCAATTGCCAGTCCAGAAGCGTCAGGTCGCGCGACAGGTCGCTGCCCGGAAGCACGCTGTGCCCAACCCGATACCGCAGCGCCTCGCCGTTCACCGACGCGAGGGAAGAAAACGGCTGCAGGCGCCATTCGGGTCGATTGCTCAGGAAGACCGTGCCCGAACGGTCGATCACGTAGACAGGATCCGGCGACAAGGACCACGTCGCCTCCACCGCATCGAAATTCACGTAGACGGCGACATGGCCGAGCAGCCGGGAGCCTCGCCGGACGCCGAATGCGAACGCGTAGACGCGACGGCCCTCGGCGGTGATCAGCGCCTGGCGGCCGAGCCGGCCCTGCGCCGAAGCGTCAAGCAGCGCGCGTTGCTGTTCGTGCGCTATGGGAAAAACATCATCGGCCGACGCCAGCAC
Source organism: Rhizobiaceae bacterium MnEN-MB40S (assembly GCA_024343425.1). Lineage (GTDB taxonomy): Bacteria > Pseudomonadota > Alphaproteobacteria > Rhizobiales > Rhizobiaceae > Flavimaribacter. Next base: position 57,276 of record BRLC01000016.1, on the reverse strand, counting down.
GCCGCCGTCGGGCCGCAAAAATGCGACGTCCTCGGCGCCCGACATGCCGGAAATCTCGATCGCCTTGCGCTTTGCCTCCGCCGCGTCGCCCGCGCCTTCGAACAGCGCGACGACGGAGTCTTCATGCGCCAGCAAAGGCGGCAGCAGGCGGTACTTGTCGAGGATGCCGGTCAGCGCCTCCGTCTGGACGGCGAGCGTTTCCGCCGCCCGGACCTGCAACTGCCGTTCCGCCTGCATGCGCCAGTAGAGACCGCCCCCATAGGCGGCGCAGGCGCCGACGACGATCGTCAGAAGCAGGACCGCCAGCCGCAACTGGCGAAACGACCTGCGAATGGTGTATCCGCTGACCATTCGGGCAATTTATGCAGTTTTGCCGCGGAACGCCATCGGCGTCAGGACGCGGTCAGGGCGCAGGCGTCCTCTGCGAGGCGGGTGATCGCCTTCCAGTCGCCCGCCGTGACGAGTTCCTTGGGCGCAACCCAGGAGCCGCCGACGCACACCACGTTGGGCAATGACAGGTAGCTTTTGGCGTTTTCGGGCGATATGCCGCCTGTCGGACAGAAACTCGTTCCGGCAAGCGGCGAGGAAACGGATTTCAGAAAAGCCGCGCCGCCGGACTGCTCGGCCGGAAAAAACTTCATGACGCTGTAGCCTTCCTCGCGCAGGCTCATCACCTCGCTGACGGTCGCAGCGCCAGGCAGCAGCGGCACGGGCGCCTTGCGGGACACTTCGAGCAGTTCCTGCGTCGTGCCGGGCGTGACGATGAATTTCGAGCCGGCCCGCATCGCCTGTTCGAACTGCGCGGCGTTGAGAATGGTTCCGGAGCCAACCTCTGCGCCCTCCACCTCGTCGGCCACGGCGCGGATCGCATCGAGCGCCGCCTCCGTGCGCAGCGTGATCTCGATCGCCTTCAGACCGCCGGCGACGAGCGCGCGCGCCAGCGGAATGGCGGTCGCCACGCTTTCGACCGCAAGCACCGGTATGACCGGCTGCAAGGTCAGGATGGAAAGCAGTTTTTCGGTCTTCACGCCCATGTCGCCCCCGGCAAGCCATTGAAACACGTACTCGTCGATACCCCGCCCTGCCGGCCATGTCCATACAGACGCAAGACTGGCGCAGGAGCGCCGAACGGGGCGAAAGCGCGCAGAAACCCACGCAACCGTTGCACATCCGCGTTTCCGGTTATAATGCAACGGCCATGAGCACATATGGTACGACATCGCGCGCGACAGACGGCTTTCTGGTCGCAGCCCTCTATCATTTCACGCCGCTGCCCGAGTTCGCGTCGCTGCAGGCGGGCCTGCAGGAGGTCTGCGTAAACAATGGCGTGAAGGGCACGCTGCTGCTTGCGTCCGAGGGGATCAACGGAACGATCGCCGGACCGGACGACGGCATCCGCGCGGTCCTCGATCATCTGCGGTCGATTCCGGCTTTCAGCGGGCTGGAACACAAGGAAAGCCGCGCTTCGGACATGCCGTTCAACCGGATGAAGGTTCGGCTCAAGAAAGAGATCGTGACGATGGGCGTCGAGGATATCGACCCCTTGAAGAGCGTCGGAACCTATGTCGATCCGCAAGACTGGAACGCGCTGATTTCCGACCCGGACACGATCCTTGTCGACACGCGCAACGACTACGAGGTAGCCATCGGAAAATTCCGGGGCGCTGTCGACCCCGAGACGAAATCGTTTCGCGAATTTCCCGGCTGGGTGCGCGACCACGAAGAGATGCGCGAAAAGCCCAAGGTCGCGATGTACTGCACCGGCGGCATACGGTGCGAAAAGGCGACGGCGTTCCTCAAGGCCGAAGGCTACACCGAGGTCTTCCACCTGAAAGGCGGCATCCTGAAATACCTTGAAGAGGTCCCGGAGGAAGAAAGCCTCTGGGAAGGCGCCTGCTTCGTCTTCGACGAACGCGTCTCCGTGGAGCACGGGCTGAGGGAAGGGCCGCACATATTATGCCACGCCTGCCGTCATCCGCTAACACCGGACGAAACGCAAAGTCCGTTCTACGTCAAAGGCGTGAGCTGCCCGCATTGTCATGAATCGCGCAGCGAGGAAGACCGGGCGCGGTTCCGCGAACGCCAGAAGCAGATCGAGCTTGCGAAAGAGCGCGGTCACAAGCACATCGGCGAATAAAAAAGGCGACCGCAATGGCCGCCTTTCAGATCTTGCCGATATTCGAAATCAGTTGTTGAATCCGACCTTGTCGACCAGTTCGGACGCCGCCTTGCGGTGGCTTGCAATGTCGGCCAGCGGAAGCGTATCCGGCTTGATGTCTCCAAACGACTTGACGATATCGGACGGCTCGGTCCCGTCGGCGACCGGATATTCGAAAACCTGCTCGGCGTAGATCTTCTGACCTTCCGGACTAGCCAGAAACTCCATCAGCTGGACCGCAGCGTCCTTGTTCGGAGCGTTCTTGGCGAGCGCCATGCCGGAAATGTTGACGTGCGATCCGCGGTCTGCGGAATTCGGAAAGAGCACCTTGATGGATTCAGCCCACTCTTTCTGTTCCGGCTCCTTTTCGTTGGTCTTCATCAGACCGACATAGTAGGTGTTGCCGACGCCGAGATCGCATTCGCCGGCATAAATGCCCTTCGCCTGGGCGCGGTCATTGCCGGTGGGTTTGCGCGCGAGATTTTCCTTGACGCCTTTCAGCCACGCCTCGGTTTCGGCTTCGCCATGATGCGCGATCATCGAGGCGATCAGGCCGATATTGTAGATGTGCTGTCCACTGCGGATACAGATCTTGCCCTTCCATTTCGGATCGGCGAGTTCCTCATAGGTGATCGCGTCCTGCGCGACCCTGTCCTTCGAGGCATAGACCACGCGCCCGCGCGTGGTTACCCCGAACCAGTGGCCGTCCGGGTCACGATACTGGGCCGGTATCGACGAATTGATGTCATCGCTTTCGACAGCTTCGGTGACCCCTTCGTCCTTGGCGTTGCTCAGACGGCTGATGTCGACGGTCAAAATAACGTCGGCCGGAGAGTTTTCTCCTTCCGCCTTGATTCGCTCGACCAGCCCCTTGTCCAGAAACAGAACATTGGTCTCGATGCCTGTCTTCTCCGTGAATGCGTCCAGCAGCGGCGCAATCAGGTCTGGCTGGCGATAGGAGTAGATATTGACTTCGTCTGCGAAAGCGACGCCCGCAGTGGTGACTGCAAAAGCTGCGCAAAGAACCGCTTTCGTGAACCCGTTTTTCATGACGTTTCCCTTTTGTGACTTTTCTCACTTTAAAAGAGGATACTGATTGTCCATATTCTTCGCAAATAAAAACAAGATTATCACAATCATGTTATCTGGGCTTTGAATAACAGAAAACACCGCAGGGAGGATACCGCAATGGACTACTCGTTCGTCATAAAACTTGACAGATCCAATCTATATAAATAGAATGATTCTAAATTAGAGACAGGTGAGCAATCCCATGCGGGTGACCAAACAGACAAATTATGCAGTCCGGATACTGATGTATTGCGCTGCGAATCCGATGGAACTTAGCCGTGTGCCGGAGATTGCGAAAGCTTACGGCGTGTCGGAACTCTTCCTCTTCAAGATCCTGAAACCGCTGGTCAAGGCGAAGTTGATCGAAACCGTCCGCGGCAGAAACGGCGGCATCAAGCTGGCGCGCCCGGCCGAGGAGATCACCCTCTTTGACGTGGTGCGTGAAACCGAAGACAGTTTCGCCATGGCGGAATGTTTCGAAAACGAGGACGCCGATTGTCCGCTGGTCAACAGTTGCGCCCTGAACTCGGCGTGGCGTGACGCGCTCAACGCCTTTCTCATGTCCCTTGCGAAACACACGATCGCCGACCTTTCGGCTTCGCGTTTCGACATCATCGGACGGTTGGGCATTCCCACAGACGAAACCTTGGCAGGCAAGCGTTCATTGCCTGCGGAACGGCCCATGGCCGCCGCGGCGCGCTGACACAGACATCGCCCCCGCCAGCAAAAGTGGCAGGCTTGCCGCCGGTTCTCCATTCGAACCTGACCGAAGAGACTGGAGCCGTTACACTTTGGGTTCGCCTCAAGGGCCCGAATGAACATCCACATGCGCTCACGCCGATCGCCGAGAGGAAAAGGCGTCGGCGGTGATCGAGGGCGATCTTTCCAATGTCCGCGCCGGTATCGTTGATCACGCACCTCAAGGCTGCGGTCGCCTGGCTCGGAAACCGGATTTCAAGGTCGAGCGTAACTGCCATTCCGGACGCACAAGCATCGTGGATTGATGGAACGGATAGTGTTGGAACAAACACTGTTAAGGTGTTTCAACTTCCGGGAATGCATTTTACTAAATACTTGAAGTATAAGATTTGGTTCGTTAGCCAAAGGACCAAGGCGCCGATGCGACAAAGTCGGGCATGGACCATGCGATCCGCCTGATCTGTGACGCCGCCAACGCACGGATCCAAACACAACAAGCAAACGGGATGGAAAGTGTTGAATACCTACAAAGTACCATACACCCATTTCAATACGGACGATTATCCGCCCGAGGAAAGGGTGAACGCCGCCGTCGAATATCTGGCCCCCAGCTTTGTTCCGGTTTCGCTGCAAGATTGCGAAAACGAAAACCGTATGCGTATTCGACGGTGGTTCCTCGACACTGTCATGCTGATGGAGATAGCGGCGACGGCTTTCGCTTTGCGGCGAGGCGATGCGCTTGATCATGACGTGGTCGGCTTGCGATACGTCGAAAAGGGCGAAGTGCGGGGTTTCGTTGGCGACCATGCCTTTCACGCCAAGGCCGGCGAAGCCTTCATCGCCGATGTTGGCAAGCTGGGCTATCTTGAAACGTCAGATTGCGTCATCCAGACCGCCGGCTTCGCGCATTCCAGCGTTGGCTACGATCGCAGTGTCCACCCGGAATTCGTCCTTTTCACCAGGGACACGCAGACGGTCAATTTTATACGGGAAATACTCGGTTTCGTCCATTCCGGCCTGCCCGACTGGTCTCCGCGCGAAGCGCATGTTGCTGCGGAAACGATACGGGGGATGATGAGGGGGCTCCTCAATCCCAACGTTGCGCACGGTCAGCAATATGCGGCGGACTGGTTGCCTCGCATCGTTGCCATTAAGCAATTCGTCGAAACGAATTTGACAACGAGCGCGCTCGATGCTGACACTGTTTGTCGGGAATTCGGGGTTTCTCGCGCTACACTGTTCCGGATGTTTCGCGCCAAGGGCGGAATCGTCCGATACGTCCACGACCGGCGGCTCGAAAGAGCGTTCATCGATCTTGCCCAATCGTCTGGCGCAAGCACCGTCGGCCAGATTGCCAGCCGATACAAGTTCTACGACATAGCACACTTTTCGAAAGCATTTCGAAAGAAGTTCGGATTTCCCGCCCGTGAAATACTGGGGGCCGCGGCCAAGAAAAGGTTTCCTGCAGGCTCCCGATCCTGCCAGAGGCCGGAAATCACGCGGTTTCTTACTCTTTTCAAACACTTCCAGTAACTCGGGCAATCCAGACGGCTTTTGCAACTATTCTGGTCGCATGTTTGTTCGCGGGCTCGGGCGCAGTGTTGCGAAAATGCAGCGCTGGCCAAGAAATATTGCGTAAAATTAGATAGAAACTGCCACTGGCAAGCGTGATTCCCATCCAGTTTGTACCTGTGTTTCACTTCAGCGAAAATTTTCTGTTTCGCGCTGGTGAATAAAGCCATGCGCCGAAGACCGGCTTGCAATAATTCATGACATTCAATAGTTGTCAAAATCAATAATAATCATGAGTTAATAATATTAATAATATAATACTTTAAAATTCCGAAATATATATAAAGTATTTAAAGTTGTAATTTTAGTTCAAAATTGAAATATATTGCCGATTCTGTCATTCAATGTATTTATAGCCGCTATTAATAGGGCGCGATTCGTCGCAGTCGGGAGGACATCTTGATGGATGGCGATATGTCTGACTATGGCCACTCCTGACGGCGGTGCGCGCATTTTTTTGTATGACGAAACTGGGAGCTTGAAATATGGCCCGCGCACAAAACGAGATCTTTGCCGACGGCGCCGGCGAGGCCGTCGATCCTTCGTTCGATCAGGACGGGTTTGCCGCCTGTCGCAATGTTTCCGGCAGCAAAGCCCCCGCCCGATCTCGGGGTGGAGCCGGACTCGCTCCTGGCGAAATTGCCAGGTTATCCACCAATGCAAACAGTTTGCGTCCGCTGTTTCTTCTGTCCACTGTGGCGGGCTTCAGTCTCTTCACGATGGCCGCGCACGCGGGCGAATGTTCCACGGTGGACGGGATCAACTATGAGTGCTCCGGGCCTGCCAGACCGGATGGCGATGACTCTCCTGTCTACATCAACCAGTCCAAAGACACCATTTTGGTGACCACCCCGGACTTCGGGCTTGATACGTCCAACTACGCCGGCGCCCGCCCGCCCGATATGCCGCGCGGAAGTGCGCTCGTGATATATGTCAACGCCGACGACGCCGTGGGAACGGGAGATCTCGAATATACGGATGACAACGGCGCTCTCGTGCGAGGCCGGTCCACTGGCCTGTGGGCCATACAATACGGCCATGGCGATCTTACCATCAAGTCGACGGGATCGATTGAGGCTACGAATGGTCGCGGTACGAATATACTGTTCAGGGGCTCGGGTGCGGGACTCGTCGATGTTTCGGTCGTAGACGTAACCGGCGTGACCGATGGTCTTGTTATCGAGAACGAAGGTAACGGAGACACAATCGTCACAGCCATCACATACACGCGCGCCGATCAGACGGTGAATGCAAGCGATATAGTGGGGGCGACAGGCATTGGCGCGTGGGTGGAAAATGCGCAGAACACAACCGGCGACCTCGATATTCACCTCAACAATGTCAGCGGCGGCACGCATGGCATACTCGCGGAAGTCGAAGGGACCGGCGATCTTGACATCAGAATTGACGGACATGTTGCAGGTCAAACCGGAAACGGAATTCTTGCGGCGTTGGACTACCGTCGGACATTCGGGAATGGCATTGACCGCGACCTGGAATTCACATTGGATAACCTGTCGGATGACACGACAGGCTTTGTGACCAATGCACTGCGCATAGATGTCAGTGAAACGGCTCTCGTCGAAGGCGCCTTGAGCGGCATCTATGTCTACCATGAAGGCAAGCCGTCGGAGACGCAGGGAGCGGAGGATGACAACGAACTCGTCATCAGGAACCGGGGACTTGTGCGCAACCTGTCTCAACAGAGCTATGACCTGGCGATCAAGACGGATTCGTACTTCCGCGAAGCGGAAATCGACAATCAGGAAGCCGGCGACATTCTGGGCCGCGTGGAGCTGACCGGCTTCGACGATGTCTTCGACAATAGCGGCGTATGGACGACCACCGGAACCTCGGAATTCTACATCGGCGATGACGTTGTCAATAATGACGGCTTGCTCCAGGCGGCTGACAATGGGGATCTCGAACAACAGACGCTGCTTGCAGGTCTGGAGAACTTCAACAACTGGGGTCACGTAAGCCTTGTCGATGGCGGCACAGGCGATGTGTTGACGCTACCGGGCAATTACAACGCCGCAAGCGACCTGTCCGTTGACGTTGTTCTTGGAGATTCGTCTTCGCCGTCAGATCTTATGGTCGTCGATGGCAATGTTACCGGCGTGACGGAAGTGTTTGTCAATAATCTTGGCGGAGCAGGAGCCTCGACCGACGAGAACCGTAATGGCCGGGTCGACGCCGATGAGGGCATCCTGTTTGTCAGTGTTGGCGGCGCGATCGAGGGCGACGTCGACGATGGCGATATTGCGCTTTCCAACGCGTTCGTCGTTGGAGAAGCTGACAATACGATCCACAACGATGCAACGGACCGCGAGAATGTTGTCGCCGGCGCATATCTGTACGACATTTACGCCATAGATCCGGGACTGACGGCGGATGATTACTGGAACATAGTTCTGGCTTCCTCAGGACGATTCCAGCCCAGCGTGCCGGTCTATGAAGCGTTGCCGACGGCGCTGTTGGCGCTGAACGGCATGCCAACGCTGCAACAGCGCGTCGGAAACCGGTTCTGGTACGAAATGGCGCAACCGGCAGAGCCCGCCTACGTCTTCTGCAAGGACGGAAAGGATTTCCTTTGCCTCGTCGATGAGGAAAAGGCTGGTTACTACGCCGATGCTGCGCCACGACACACGATACAAGGCGGTGGTTTCTGGCTGCGCATGGAAGGAGGGCAATCTTATTTGACGCCGTCGGTGTCGAGTTCCTCGGCAGAATATGACATGAACCAGTGGGCGATCCAGGGGGGCTTCGACTTTCTGGTGCACGAGAGCGATGGCGGAGACCGCTTGATCGCCGGCCTCACGGGTCGCTATGGCGCAGTCGATCTTGATGTTTCCTCGGCTGTTGGCAATGGTTCGATCACGTCCAGCGGGTACGGGGCTGGAGCGACGCTCACCTGGTATCAGCAGAGCGGTCTCTACATCGATCTCCAGGGCCAGTATGGCTGGTACGACAGCGATCTGACATCCGACGTGTTTGGACCGCTGGCCGATAGCGTGGGAGGGAACGGATACGGTCTGTCGGCGGAAATAGGGCGCCGCTTCGCGTTGACGCAGAACCCGAGAAGCTCATGGTCACTGACCCCGCAAGCTCAGATCATCATGTCGTCGGTTTCGTTCGACAGTTTCAACGGGCCGTTTGGAGAATACGTGACGATGGAACAGGGCGACAGCCTGAGGGGGCGCCTCGGTCTGTCGGTCGATCATCAGCGCAAATGGCTTGACGACGCCGGCAAGGTGCGCCGTGTTCACGGCTACGTGCTGGGCAATCTGTATTACGATTTCTCCGATCCTACCGCCGTCAATGTTGAAGGCGTCGATCTCTCCAGCCGCCTGGATCGCTTCTGGGGCGAAATCGGGCTGGGCGGATCGTACAATTGGAACAATGACGCGTTTTCGATCTATGGCGAAGTCGTCGCTGGCTCGAGCCTGGAAGATCCAGGTGCTAGTTACGACTTCCAGGGAAACATCGGCCTGCGCCTGTCGTGGTAGGAAGCTTCGTGCAGAAAGCTCCATTCAGGTGCGAACAGCGCCAGGTCGGCCGGGTTCATCGCGACTCGGCCGACGAACTGCGGCTGGTTGATTGCGCCGATTTGCCAGGACGCCCGTCCCCGGTCCGGATCAGTCTTTTGCCTGTTCTTGTTTTCCTGACCGCACTTGGCGCTTGTTCGGCGTCTGCGCCGGGCAGCGCCTTGACCGAAAGCCAATTGGCGTCGCTGAAAGCAGCCTATGCGGCCGAACCGCACGAGGTGCGGATCGTGGACAGGAGCAAATTTGATCCGCGGTTTCTGCCGACAGTCGTGCCGTCTCCCTTTTATGACCCGGCTGGAACAATCGTGGTCGTTCCGGAGGAAAAGTTCCTTTATCTTATTGAGCCCGATGGCATGGCCCGTCGCTACGGCGTCGCCGTCGGGGCGAGCGGCCATGCCTGGTCCGGCGCCGCCGAAATTGCACGCAAGGCCGTATGGCCGGTATGGCGCCCGACGGATGATATGCGCAACGATGCTCCGGAACTGCCGCTTCGCGTTGATCCCGGAGCCCACAATCCATTGGGCGCAAGGGCGCTCTACCTCTATCAGGGGGGTCGGGATACGCTCTATCGCATCCACGGCACCTCCGAGCCGTGGACGATCGGCACTGACGCGTCGTCCGGTTGCATTCGCATGTTCAACGAGGACGTCATCGATCTCTACGAGCGTGTCGAGACCGGAGCAAAGGTGCGGGTGATCTGAGGCGGCGGAGGACGGTTTGCGCCAATCGCGCGCGGGCGCCGATCCCTCTTGCCTGGCGAGGAATGGAACCGGTCGAAACAGCTGCCGCTTACTGGCCGCGCAGTTCCAGCCGGTTCTTGCCGGCGACGGACTTCGTCGGGAAACTTCGCTTTTCTTCCGTCACCATCAGTGAGCCTGCAACAGGTTGTCCGTTCGGATCTGACAGAAGACAACCTGTGTAAGGATCACGCCAGGAACCGTTTCACCTCAAGATCGCAGCCTATAGAACCTGGCTGAGCTTCATTGCGACGCCCATATCGCCCTCGATCTTGAGCTTGCCCTGCATGAACGCCGACGTGGCGTCGAGATCGCCGGCGACGATCGATTCCAGATCTTCGAGACTCAGGCTGATCGTGCAGTCCGCGTCCTTGTCTTCCGTGGTGACCGTCTGATTGTCGATAACCAGGACGCCATCGTCGCCACAGTCAAACTTCACGACATTGCTGAAGGAACCCTGCTCGACGCGCGGCCGTATGGTGTTGGCGATATCGGAAATGCTCATTCGTCGTCTCCTCTGAGGTGGTGTGCTGTTGGCGGCATATAATCGTCATCGCGGTCCGGCGCCAAGTGGGCCGGCGAAAAATAATGACGTTGACGTAAAGGTAAATCAATGGAATTGTCTTTCCGCCGGGAGGAAGGCCAATGAAATTCACGGACGAGCACCGACAACTGGGCGAGACGGTCGCCCGGTTCGTCGAGACCGAGATCAATCCGCATGTCGACGCGTGGGAGGAGGCGGAGCAGCTTCCCGCCCACGAGCTCTTCGGAAAGCTGGGTCAACTCGGGCTTCTGGGCATTAAATACGACACGGCCTGCGGCGGCCTCGGGCTCGATTTTTCCTATTCCATGGTTATGGCCGAAGAACTCGGAGCCGTGCATTGCGGCGGCGTGCCGATGGCGATCGGCGTCCAGACCGACATGTGCACCCCGGCGCTCGACCGCTTCGGATCGGACGAGTTGAAGCAGGAGTGGCTGACGCCCTCCATCGCCGGCGAGCTGGTCGGCTGCATCGGCGTCTCGGAAGCCGGCGGCGGCTCGGACGTGGCGGCGCTGAGGACTACGGCTGTTCCGGACGGAGACGATTACGTCGTCAACGGCTCGAAGATGTGGATCACCAACGGCATGCAGGCCGACTGGTGTTGCCTGCTCGCCAACACCGGGGAAGGCCCGGCGCACCGCAACAAGTCGCTGATCATCGTGCCGCTCGATTCGAAAGGCGTCACGCGACAAAAAATCCACAAGATCGGCATGCATTCATCCGATACGGCCGAACTCTTCTTCGACGACGTGCGCGTGCCGAAGCGCAACCGCATCGGCGAGGAGGGCATGGGCTTCACCATGCAGATGCAGCAGTTCCAGGAGGAGCGCCTGTGGGTGGCGGCCTCCAGCCTGAAGTCGCTCGACCGGCTGATCGACGAGACCATCGCCTATACGCGCGAGCGGCGCGCCTTCGGCAAATCCGTCCTCGACAACCAGGTCGTTCATTTCCGGCTGGCCGAACTGCGCACGGAGGTCGAGAGCCTGCGCGCGCTGACCTGGCGGGCGATCGAAGACTATGTCGACGGCAATGACGCCACGCGTCTCGCCTCCATGGCGAAACTGAAATGCGGCAGGCTCTATCGCGAAGTCGCCGACGCCTGCCTGCAATATTGGGGCGGCATGGGCTTCACCGCCGACAACCCGGTGAGCCGCGCCTATCGCGACGGCCGGCTGGGTTCGATCGGCGGCGGCGCCGACGAAATCATGCTCGGCATCATCTGCAAGCTCGAGGGAACGCTGCCGGCAGGCCGTTGATTGCCGGTTCAGGCGTCCTGAGCAGCGACCGGGCGATCTTCGGAAAACAGGATAAAGGCGAACAGCAACACGCCTATGAAGGTGATGATCGAGGAAACCGCGACGACAGGCTCCATCGCCGGATTGCCCGACAGGTACAGGTAGAGCGCGATCGTCATCACCACGACGCCGAACGTGTAGACACCGTACTGGACGCGCGCCATCACCCCTTCCGCCTTGCCGGGCGCCAGCGCAAAATAGATGCCGAAAATCGCCATCGTCACCCAGCCGAGCAGATTGGCGTGGGCGTGGGCGCCGATCACGTCGTGGCTGCCGGATATCGCCATTATCAGACCCATGCCGATTCCGACGATGAGAAAGATGATTGCAGTCTGGAAATAGAGTTTTGCGAGTCTCGGCATGACGGGCTCCTGGCTGGTTGTTGCGAGATTCAGGCCATCTCCACCGCCTGCCTCGGCGTTCCTCGGGAATTCACGAATGTCAGCCGGCCAAGATGGCGATACGAACCGTTAGCGCCAATCCTGCGTCTGTCAAGCAGAGTCAGCCGGCTTGCCAGGGACTGCGCGCCGGAAGCTGTTTTCGGCAGAGCCGGACAGAAAAAAACCGTTCCGTTCGCCGTGTCGCCCGTCACGAAAAGCCGATACACTCATGAAGTGCGCACCATCCCGATCTCGGAAGAGGACAATCACACGTGACAACGCCCATGGACGCCGTTCTGGTGAAACGCTCCTCTGTTGAAGGGGCGAGAGCGGGAACGGACACCGAATCGCTGGCTTTCGATGTGTTCGATTTCGTCCATGCCATGATCTGGGACGGGTACTACGAGACCAATCAGATCAATCCGAAAGCCATCGATCTGTATCACGTCGAGAAATACTATGGAGAGATCATGAACGGCGGGCACAGCCAGTTCATTCACAACACCGCTGCCGCCGAACACTCCTGGAACGATGCTCTCGAAGCGCTGCAGGCGATGGGCGCCTCGAAACACGAACACATTCTCCGCCGGATGATGTCCTGGGTCGAAGAAAATCCTGAGGAAGCCGCAAAACAAACCGGTTTCACAGGAGGTATTGCACCCTACCTCGATCAACTGGATGAGGAATTTTACGAGGTGAACAGGGAATCTCCGTTGACGGACATGACTTCCCGATGGGCGCTTGGTTGGGACGAACTCAGGGCTGTCGATGACGAAGAGTTTGAACACGAAATTATCAAACTGACCAAGCTCAATCCCGATCGCTCAAGAGAGATGGCGTCAAGGAGAATCGACTGGTTGAATCGGCAGATCACCGAATGGCTATATGCGTCCACCGGCATGGCCGCCGCAGCTGTCCCCGGCGACGGCGGACGTCGATACCTCTACAGCCCGCTGGAAGCAGAGGTGGATGGGCTGGATATGCTGATCTGCAAGATTGATACGCTCGACAGGACGCGATGGGCTGTCGTCTCGGATTCCTGGACGAGAATATACGAATTTCTGGAAGAAAACACGGAAGCGAAATCGCAGGATGATCCGGAAGACGATATCCATGCGGCGATTCGGCAAAAGGCTGCTGCATGGTACGGAAAAGGACATGCGGGAGCACAGCTGTCTGAAGTCGACGCCGCTCGGACAGAAGACATCATCAACCTTGCGATTTCGCACGACGCCGCCGTCGCACTCGATCTGCTATTGAGGAACGCCGGCCACGAAGAGGAAACAAAGGTCTTCGTATCGGCCATCCGCAAGTCGCGCATCTGGCCCGCGCCCGCGAGCGTCGAATGGGCGATCATCATCAAGGACGAGTTGCTGACAGCCAGAACCTCTGCGATTGGCGCCTCGCTCACGCGCGAGAGTTCCGACGGAACGACGCTCATGCTCACTGTCGACGCACACCAGATCGCAAAACATCATCTTCGGTCCGTCGCCGATCGCTAACCACACGCGTCCACAATTGCGAATACCGTTTGTGCATCGCCGCCGTTTGTGGAACCATTGCAGCGCACACGCAGTTTCTAGTAGTCGACATGTCAATCAAAGCCTCGATCTATCATCTCACCCACTACCGTTACGACCGTCCGGTCTCGCTTGGCCCGCAGATCATCCGTCTGCGCCCGGCGCCGCACAGCCGCACGCGGGTCATTTCGCATTCGCTGAAGGTTGCGCCGACGAAGCACTTTGTGAATCACCAGCAGGACCCGTACGGCAACTGGATGGCGCGGTTCGTCTTTCCCGAACCGGTCAGGGAATTCAAGATCGAGGTCGATCTGGTCGCCGACATGACGGTCTACAATCCGTTCGATTTCTTCGTCGAGGAAAGCGCCGAGGTGTGGCCCTTCGACTACAGCGAGGATCTCGCGCCTGATCTCGTCATTTATCGCACGCCCGAACCGGTCGGACCGTATCTCGCCGACTACATGAAATCGATCGACCGCTCGATCGAACGCACGGTCGATTTCATCGTCAATCTCAATGCGCGTCTGTCCGGCGACATCGGCTACGTCATCCGTATGGAGCCCGGCGTCCAGACGCCGGAAGAGACCCTGGAGCGGAAAACCGGCTCCTGCCGCGACACGAGCTGGCTGCTCGTCCAGATATTGCGCAATCTCGGATTTGCGGCGCGGTTCGTGTCGGGATACCTCATCCAGCTCAAACCGGATCTGGTGTCGCTCGACGGACCGCCCGGCACCGACCATGACTTCACCGACCTGCACGCCTGGGCCGAGGTCTATATTCCGGGCGCAGGCTGGATCGGCCTCGACCCGACATCCGGGCTTCTGACAGGGGAGAGCCACATACCGCTGGCCGCCACCCCACATTATCGCAACGCCGCGCCGATTTCCGGCATGGCGAGCGCCGCCGATGTCGATTTCGCCTTCGACATGCAGATCAGGCGCACGGCCGAACATCCGCGCATCACCAAGCCGTTTTCGGAAGAAGCCTGGGCGGATCTCGACCGCCTGGGACATGAAGTCGATCAGTCGCTCGCCGCCGGCGACGTGCGTCTGACCATGGGCGGAGAGCCGACCTTCGTCTCGATCGACGATTTCGAAGCCGACGAATGGAACACCGAAGCCGTCGGACCGACCAAGCGCGAATTCGCCGACAAGCTCATACGCCGCCTGCGCGACCGGTTCGCGCCCGGCGGCTTCCTGCACTACGGCCAGGGCAAGTGGTATCCCGGCGAAACATTGCCCCGCTGGACCTTCTCGCTCTACTGGCGCAAGGACGACAAGCCGATCTGGTCGGACGAAACACTGATCGCACCCGAGAAAACCGACGCGGAGGCCACGCCGGCGCAGGCGGAACTCCTCTTGAAGACCATCGCAGACGAACTCGGCGTCGACGACGGCTTCGTGGCTCCGGCTTTTGAGGATCCGGCGGAGTGGATCGTCAAGGAAGGCAATCTGCCGGAAAACGTGACGCCGGAGAACTCGAAACTGAAGGATCCGGAAGAACGCTATCGCATCGCGAAGGTGTTCGCGCGCGGTCTCACGGAGCCGTCCGGCTACGTCCTGCCGATCCAGCGCTGGCAGGCAAGGGCCGGCGGACCGCGCTGGCGGACCGAGAAATGGAAGACCCGCCGCGGCCATCTCTACCTGGTGCCGGGCGACAGTCCCGTCGGCTACCGGCTGCCGCTTGGAACGCTGCCCTATATTCCGCCGTCGCAGTTTCCCTACATCAATCCGGCCGATCCGACCGAGGAGCGCGGTCCGCTGCCCGACTTCGAAACGCAGGACGGCGTCGCCGCCGAGCAGGGCGCGCGCGCCCAGCCGATGGCCTCCTTCAATGCGATCGAACCGGGCCAGCAGATCGTCGAACAGCATATCGGCGAGCTGGACGGCGCGGTGCGCACGGCCCTGTCGGTCGAGCCGCGCGACGGACGTCTCTGCGTGTTCATGCCGCCGGTCGAAAAGGTCGACGACTACCTTGAGCTCGTGGCCGCCGCGGAAGCCGCCGCCCGCAAGCTCGGCGTGCCCGTTCACATCGAAGGCTACGCGCCGCCCGGCGATCCGCGCATGAACGTCATTCGCGTCGCGCCCGATCCGGGCGTGATCGAGGTCAACATTCACCCGGCCTCAAGCTGGAGCGAGTGCGTCTCGATTACCGAAGCCATCTACGAGGAAGCGCGGCAAACGCGCCTTGGCGCCGACAAATACATGATCGACGGCAAGCACACCGGCACCGGGGGCGGCAACCACGTCGTCGTCGGCGGCGGCAAGCCGATGGACAGCCCGTTTCTCAGGCGTCCCGATCTTCTGAAGAGCCTGATCCTGCAGTGGCAGCGCCACCCGAGCCTGTCCTATCTGTTTTCCGGCCTTTTCATCGGTCCGACGAGCCAGGCGCCCCGGATCGACGAGGCCCGCCATGACAGCCTCTACGAACTGGAGATCGCGCTCGCCCAGATACCCGCGCCCGGCCAAGGCGAAGCGCCGCTTCCCTGGCTGGTCGACCGGTTGCTGCGCAACATCATGGTCGACGTGACCGGCAACACCCACCGCGCCGAGATCTGCATCGACAAGCTCTATTCCCCGGACGGGCCGACCGGACGGCTTGGCCTCGTCGAGTTCCGCGGCTTCGAGATGCCGCCGGATGCGCGCATGAGCCTCGCCCAGCAGGTGCTGATACGCGCGATCATCGCGCGCATGTGGCACAGCCCCATCGGCGGAAAGCTGACGCGATGGGGCACCGTGCTGCATGATCGCTTCATGCTGCCGCATTTCGTCTGGGAGGATTTTCTCGACGTGCTGAGGGACCTCGGCGAACACGGCTTCCGTTTCCGGCCGGAATGGTACGAGGCGCAGGCCGAATTCCGTTTCCCGTTCTGCGGCGAGGTCGAATATGAGGGCGTGCATCTGGAATTGCGGCAGGCGCTGGAGCCCTGGCATGTGCTCGGCGAGACCGGAGCGATCGGCGGCACCGTGCGCTATACCGACAGTTCGGTGGAGCGCCTGCAGGTCAAGCTGACGACGTCGGATCCCGACCGCTATATCGTCGCCTGCAACAGGCGGCCGGTGCCGTTGAGCAGGACAGGCGCAGGCGGCGTGGCCGTGGGCGGCGTGCGCTACAAGGCATGGCAGCCGGCCATGGCCCTGCATCCGGTGCTTCCCGTCGACGCCCCACTGACGTTCGATATCTTCGACAGCTGGACGGGACGGGCGCTTGGCGGCTGCGTCTATCACGTGGCGCATCCGGGCGGCCGCAATTACGAGACGTTTCCGGTCAACGGCAACGAGGCCGATGCGCGCCGTCTTGCGCGTTTCGAGGCGCTCGGCCATACTCCGGGCGCCTATGCGCCGCAGCCGGAGACGCCGCATGGAGAATTTCCTCTGACACTCGACCTCCGGCGGTCACCCGGATTCTGATCTCATGCCCGTTCAAGGCGCCGCGACGATTCCAGACGCAATTGCCCGGTTGCTTGCAAGCTACCGGACGATGCCCGGCGTGCCGGATGAACTGATGAGCGCGGCCGGCGCCGTCAGGCCGGTCTGGCTGAACCTGCTCGAGGCGCTGTCGGCCATGACGCCGGACGAGCTCTCCGCCCGCATGGCGCGCGGCGATCAGTATCTGCGCGACGCCGGCGTCTTTTACAGGCAATACGACGCCGACAAGGTGTCGGAACGCGACTGGCCGCTCAGCCACATGCCGGTTCTGATAGACGAGGACGAGTGGACGACGATCAGCGCCGGGCTGGTACAGAGGGCCGACCTTCTGGAACAGGTGATCGCGGACATCTACGGCGAGAACCGCCTGGTGGCCGACGGTCACCTTCCCGCCGATCTGGTCGCCAACAATCCGGAATGGCTGAGACCGCTCGTCGGCGTCGAACCGCGCTCCGGCCATTTCCTGCATTTCCTGGCCTTCGATATCGGTCGTGGGCCCCAGGGCCAGTGGTGGGTCATCGGAGACCGCACGCAGGCGCCGTCGGGCGCCGGCTTCGCGCTGGAAAACCGGATCGCCACAACCCGCGTCTTCGCCGAAACCTACGCCAATTCGCATATCCATCGCGTCGCGGGTTTCTTCCGCACCTTCCGCGACAGCATGCTGGCGTTGCGCGGCGGCGATGAAGGACGGGTCGGCATTCTGACGCCCGGCCTGATGAACGACACCTATTTCGAACACGCCTATATCGCCCGCTATCTCGGCTTCATGCTGCTGGAAGGCGAAGACCTGACCGTGACCAATGGCGAACTGATGGTGCGGACGGTCGCCGGCCTCAGGCCGGTCAGCGTGTTGTGGCGGCGGCTCGACGCCGTCTGGGCCGATCCTCTGGAACTGGACGAGAATTCGCGCATCGGCACGCCGGGACTGCTCGGCGCAATCCGCGCCGGCAATGTCACGATGGTCAATGCCCTCGGCTCCGGCATTCTCGAAACCCGGGCGTTCCTTGCCTTCCTGCCGCGCATCAGCGAGGCGATCAACGGCGAGGCG
This sequence comes from Rhizobiaceae bacterium MnEN-MB40S, assembly GCA_024343425.1. Lineage (GTDB taxonomy): Bacteria > Pseudomonadota > Alphaproteobacteria > Rhizobiales > Rhizobiaceae > Flavimaribacter. The sequence continues at coordinate 39,279 of BRLC01000016.1, read as the reverse complement.
CTCTCGATTCCGAATATCGCGACGTGGTGGTGCGGCCAGAAAGCCGAACGCGACTACGTCAAGGCGAACGCCTCGGTCATGACCATCGGCAACGCCTATGCGACCCGGTTGCTGTCGGATTTCGACGATGTTTCGGCCGTCGGCGGCGCATTCAACCGCGAAATCGGGCAGTCGCTGGAAGACTGGCTGGATCAGGGCGCCGGACAGCTTGTCGGGCAGGAAGCCGTCATGTTGTCCACAACGCCCGCCTTCCAGGACGGAAATCTTACGCCGCGGCCGATGAGCCTGCGCGTATTCCTGATGCGGACGGCCGACGGATGGCAGGTCATGCCGGGCGGTTTCGCCCGCATCGGCAAGTCGGACCGCAGCGCGGCGCTGGCCATGCAGCAGGGCGGTTCGGCGGCCGACGTCTGGATCGTCTCGAAGAACCCGGTTTCCACCGACACGATGCTGTCGCCAACGGCGTCGTCGTTCATGCGCAGGCAGACCAGCGCGCTTCCGAGCCGCGCCGCCGACAATCTTTTCTGGATGGGGCGCTATGTGGAGCGGGCGGAAACCATGATCCGCCTTTTCAGAGCCTACCATGTGCGATTGTCGGAAGCCCAGGGCGCCGGCACGCCGCTGCTCCAGTCCCTGCATGACTATCTCAAGGGCATGGGCTCCGATCCGGACGCCGCCTTTCCCGAAAGCATCGTGGCCACGCTGCAATCCGCCTCGCACGCCGCAGGCAATGTGCGCGACCGTTTCTCCGTCGACGGCTGGACAGCCCTCGACGATCTGACGCGCGCCGTCGAGGACATGCAGAGACACGCGCTGCCCGGCGCCGACATGGCCGGCTCCATGAGCGTTCTGCTGCGCAAGCTTTCCGGCTTCTCCGGGCTTGTCCACGAGAACATGTACCGCTTCACCGGATGGCGTTTCCTGAGCATCGGCCGGTCTCTTGAGCGGGCGGGCGCGCTGCTCGCCGCGCTCGCATGGTTCGCCGACGAGGAGGCGCCCGACGGCGGACTCGACCTCGCCATCGAGATCGCCGACAGCTCCATGACTCATCGCCGGCGCTACGCGGTGGCGACCAACCGGTCGACCGTCGTCGATCTGCTGGCCCTCGACCCGCTCAATCCGCGCGCCGTCATCTACCAGTTGAACGACATCAACACACATATCGGCTTTCTGCCGGGCGTCGATCCGCACCAGCGGCTGACCCTGTTGCAGCGCGCCGTGCTCGAGGCGCAGACCAGCCTTTCACTGAAGACGACCGAGACGGTTGGCACGGACGAATTGCTCGAACTCGGACAGAAGGTGACGGCCATATCCGAACATCTGGCCGCGGCCTATCTGAGGTAGGCCATGTTCTACGATATCACGCTCCGCATCGAATATGTCTACGATCACGACGCGGATTCCAGCCGGCACATGGTGCGGCTCTATCCGGCCGACCTGCCGGGAAAGCAGCGGCCGGTCGCGGCCAATCTAACCGTGCAGCCGAAGCCGGGTGAGTGGATCAACCGCTTCGACTATTTCGGCAACAACTTCATCGAGCTGGCCTTCACTGAAGCGCATCATGAAATCGCCTTCACGGTTCAGTCACGGGTCGAGATGTTCGAGGCGAGCCCGCTGTTCGACATGTCGCCGCGCCTGTCCGAACTCGGACGCGATATCGCGGCCCAGACACGGCTCGAACCCTGGTCGCCGCATAATTTCACCGGCCCCTCGCCGCGCGTTGTCCTGAACGAGGCGACGCGCCGCTATGCGCAAGAGGTTGTGGGCGGCGATCCGAATACGCTGCAGGCCGTGCGGGCGATCGGAACGGCGTTGCATCGCGACATGCGGTTCGATCCGGAGGCGACGACCGTTGACACGCCGATGCTGGAGGCGTTTCACGCCCGCAACGGCGTCTGCCAGGATTTCACCCACATCATGATTTCCTGCCTGCGCGGCATTGGAATTCCCGCCGGTTATGTCAGCGGTTTTTTAAGAACCATCCCGCCGCCCGGACAACCGCGCATGGAAGGCGCCGACGCCATGCATGCATGGGTGCGCGCCTGGTGCGGCTCGGAAATCGGCTGGGTCGAATACGATCCGACCAATGCGGTCGCCGCAAACACCGATCACGTGGTGATCGCCAGGGGACGCGATTATTCCGACATCGCCCCGGTGCGCGGCGTCATGCGCAGTTACGGAGATCACAAAACGACCCAGTCGGTCGACGTTGTGCCCGTGGAATGACGCCATAAGTCATCTAACTGACTCGATCTCCCTGATCTGGCCCTCCACCATCCCCGCGAACACTTCGGCGATCTGCGACAGCGGCGCAGACGGGTTGTAGAACAGGTTGAGAGGGAAGGCGACCTCTTCCTCGAGCGGCACCGGGCATACGCCGTAATCCTCGGCTCCGTGCGCCGTCAGGCTGTCGAGGAGAGTGATCCCCAGCCCGTGACGCACCATCGCCAGCGCCGACACGGTCAGCCGGACCCGTATCAGGGGGTCGATCGTCACATTGCTCTTCTGGCACAGGTCCTCGATCATCTTCTGCTGGAACTGGTGTCCGTGAAATCCGACGAACGGTTCGCCGGCGAGTTCTCTCACGGACACCGCGCGGCGTCCGGCCAGCGGATGGGTTTTCGGCGTCAGGCAGATCAGCCGCCCCTCGCCCAGCCTCCGGCTTGTTATTCTCGGATCGTCGATGTCGTAGATGGTCAGCGCCAGGTCCACCTGCTGGATCAGCAGTTGCGGCACGATCTCCTCGATGTAGAGGACGTCGAGCGACAAATCGACGTCCGGTTTTTCCGCGTGCAGCGACGCCAGCGCCTGGGGAACGATGGACAGCCCGAGACCGGGCGAAACGCCGATCGACAGTTCCCCTTCCTGCTGACCTCTGGCGACGGCGAGCCGCCGATTGAGCCGCACCACCCTGTCGTGGATCGCTTCGAGGTCGTCCATCAGCGACGCCGCCTCCGGCGTGGGGACGAACCCGTGCGGCCCGCGGTCGAAAAACGGGACGCCGACGACGCTCTCGCTGTGTCTGAGCATGCGGCTGACGCTCGGCGTCGACACGTGCAGCATTTTCGCAGCTCCCGTGATCGATCCCGTCAGCATCACCGCGCGCAACACTTCGATCTGTCTCAGGCTCAGCATGATTACACTCCTCGATGCGGACGCAATTAGCATTCTGCTAACATGGCGGCAACGAATGTTAATTGACGCGAGGCTTTCGGTCCAATTTTCTGACGCCGGGAGCAAACCGCTGTCGGGGAGGACTATGCAGAGCCATCGATACGAGTGTGACGTCTTCGTTCTGGGCGGCGGCATGGCCGGCTGCATGGCGGCGATCGCGGCGTCCAGAAGCGGCGCGCGGGTTCTGCTGGCGGAAAGATCCGGCTTCCTGGGCGGCGCGGCGACGGCCGGTTCGGTCTCGCAGTTCGTCGGCTGGTCCACCCGCGCCGGCCGCCAGGTCGTGCGCGGCCTCGCCGACGAGGTGATCGACGTTCTCAGGAAGGAAAGCGGCGCCGGCGACATGGGCCGCTTCGTCATGTCGACCGGCAATGTCATGGACCGGATCGAGTATGACGCGGACCTGCTCAAGATCGTCCTCGACCGGATGACGACGGACGCCGGCGCGTCGGTGGTCTTCCATTCGATGCTGGCGGCGGTGTCGAAGGAACAGGACTCGGTCCGTTCCGTGCACCTCGCCGTCCCGGGCGGCGTGATGAACGTTCGCGCGGCCGCTTTCGTCGACGCCTCGGGCGACATGGCCCTGCTGGACGGTTCGGGGTCGGAATTCCTGCCCGATGACGACGCAAGCCGGCAGCCGGCGACGATGATGTTCTCCATGGCCCCGGTCGACTTCGAACGCCTGAACGGCGTCACCCGGGACGAAAAGACCGCGATCATCGCGCAGGGCCTTGCGGCGGGCGATCTGGCGCGGGCCGCCCTGCATCATTCCAGGGTTCCAGGCAGCGATGTCGCCTGGTTCAATATTTCACGCGTCGTCGTCGACCCGTCGGACCCATTTTCCCTGAGCGCCGGCGAAATGGAGGGACGCCGACAGGCGCTGCGGATCTCGCGGTTTCTGCGCAGCGCGCTGCCCGGTTGCGAGAACGCGCGGCTCAACCAGATCGCGCCGATGCTCGGCATTCGGGATACCCGCAGAATGGCCGGCGACCACGTGCTGACGGTCGAGGAACTGCGCCAGGGGGCAAGCTTCACCGATACGGTCGCCTGCGGCGCCTATCCGGTCGATATCCACCACGGCGATTCCCCGGAGCTGACCTTCGAGGAGTTCGGGGAAGATCACTTCTACCGGATACCCTACCGTTCTATGCTTCCCGCCGGGCTTGGCAACGTCGCGGCGGCCGGTCGCGGAATATCGGCGGAACGCGAAGCCTTCGCTGCGCTGCGCGTCATGCCGAACGCGATGGCCATGGGACACGCCGTCGGCATCGCGGCGCATTTTGCGGCGAGCCGGCACGCCGGTGCGTTTCGGGACGTTTCGGTTCCCGAATTGCAGGACGCGCTTCGCCGGCAAAACGCATTTCTGGGGAATTGAATGGCGCTCGCGGCTCTTTTCATCAGCTTCACGATCCTGATGCTCCTCGGCGCGCCGGTGGCGCTCGCGATGGGCGTCGCGTCGATGATCTACATGTTCTTTTCAGACATTCCCGCGACGGTTCTGATCTTCTCGATGGTGGACAGTCTCGGCGGCATAACGCTGCTCGCCATACCGTTCTTCGTGCTTGCCGGCGAAATCATGAATTCCGGCGGCGTCACCAAGCGGATTTTCGAGTTCGCCAATCTTCTGGTCGGCCATGTCCGCGGCGGTCTGGCGCATGTGAACATCGTGTCGAGCATGTTCTTCGCCGGCATTTCCGGATCGGCCGTCGCCGACACGGCCGGTCTCGGCAGGATCGAGATCCGGGCGATGACCGAAGCCGGCTATCCGAAGCCGTTCTCGGCGGCCGTCACCGCCGCGTCGAGTTGCATCGGACCGATTATTCCGCCGTCGATCCTGATGGTCCTTTACGGGACGATGACGGATGTCTCGATCCCGGCCCTGTTCCTCGGCGGCCTCATTCCCGGCGTCATGCTCGGCGTCTTCATGATGGTCTATGTCTATTTCGCCGGCGGCCATTACGTGTCGCCGGGCAAGCGGGCGAGCCTGCGCGACATCCTGAGAAGCGCACGCCGCAACATTCTGCCGCTGCTCACCCCGGTCGTCATTCTGGCCGGACTGGTTTTCGGTCTCGTCACGCCGACCGAGGCCGGCGTGGTCGCCGTCGTCTACGCGCTCGCCGTGTCGGTCGTCCTCGGCGATCTGCGGCTCCGCAATCTCGCGCCGATGCTGACCGAAACCCTCGTTACCTCGACGCAGATCCTGTTCATTCTGGCCATGTCGACGCTTTTTGGCTGGCTGGTGACAACCGAGCGGATTCCGGAAACGCTCAGCGCCATATTCGCCGGTTCGGGATATGGAGAGATCGCCTTCCTGGCGACGATCAACGTGCTCCTCCTGATCCTCGGCGCCTTCATGAGCCTGACGTCGATCCTCATCATTTTCACGCCCACGCTCATCGGCATGGCGACGTCTCTGGGCGTCGTCGTCGTGCTCAACCTGACGGTCGGCCTGATAACCCCGCCGGTCGGATGGGCGCTGTATATCGTCACCGAAATCGCGGAAATCCGGTTCGCCGAGACGGCGCGGGCGATCCTGCCGTTCCTGATTCCGATTCTGCTGGTGCTGCTGCTGATCACCTACGTTCCGGCGCTCGTGCTTTTTCCCACCGAACTGCTGTTCGGCGGGGGTTGACTGCAAGAAACATCAAAGGAGGAGAAACCCAGATGATGAAGACAATAACCGCCGCGGCGGTGTTCGCCGCCGCCGCTATTGCGCCGCTCGCGACAGCCGGCGCGCAGACCGTTCTGCGCCTCGCCTGCCCGTCGGCGCCGACAAACCCCACCTGCCAGACCGCCAGCCGGTTCGCCGAAGACGCCAACAGCCTGTCGAACGGCGCGCTCGACGTGCAGGTCTTCCCGTCCGGGCAGCTTGGCAAGGGCAAGGAAGCGATCCAGCAGACCCAGGCGGGAATCATCGATCTCGTCGTCGAGGACATTTCCAACTACGGAAACTTCGTGAAGGACTACAATATCGTCTCCTGGGGGTTCGCCTTCCGCGACGAGGATCATTTCGAGGCCTTTCTCGATTCCGACCTGCAGGCGGCGATGGCGGAGGATCTGCGCAAGAAGTTTGGGCTGCGGCTTCTGTCCGTCAAATGGGCGAAACTGCCGCGGGTGGTCGTCTCGACGAAACCGGTCTTCACGCCCGACGACGTCGCGGGCCTGAAATTCAGGGTTCCGGGAATTCCATCCTACATCAAGACATGGGAAACGGTCGGCGCCAATCCCGCCTCCGTTCCCTGGGGCGAATCCTTCCAGGCGCTCAAGACCGGCGTCGTCGACGCGATGGAATCGCCCTTCGATTCCGTCGTCAGCCAGAAATTTCACCTGGCGGCGCCCTATGTCACGCGAACGGACCATGTCTTCGCTTCGATTACCCTGGCCATGAACGAGGCGAAGTTTCAGGGCCTGACCGATGAACAGAAGGCCGCGCTCGAGGAGGCGGCCGCGAAAGCCGCGGACTTCTCCCGGGGCCTCGCCGACGAGAGCGCGGAATCCGTCGTCCAGACCATCCTCGGCGACGGCGGCTCCGTGATCATGATCAATGTGAAGCCTTTCCAGGACAAGCTCCAGGAGGCCGTCGCCGAGCAGGAGGACGAAGGCTTGTGGAGCAAGGGACTGATGGAAAAGGTCCAGGCCATACAATAGGAAGGAAGCGGGCTGGAAATCGCCGACTTCCGGCCCGCGACACCGTCATGATAAGATCACTCGACGCATTTCTCGATATCCTTTCAAGGATTTACCTGCGCCTGTCGCAAGCGCTGCTGGTCGCCCTTGTCGCCGGGGTCTTCTGGCAGGTCATCTCGCGCTATGCGTTTTCGAAATCGATCATCGGTCTCGACGAACTGACGAAATTCGCCCTGGTCTGGATCACCTTCATGATGGCCGTCGTGCTGCATCGTCGAAATCGGCACATCTCCATCACCATCCTGACAGACGCCGCGTCGGAAAGCTTCAGGAGAACCGGCAAGATCATCACCGGGATCGCGACGATGGCGCTGTGCGTATTCGTATATGTCCAGCTCTGGAATGTATGGGGATTTCTGGGCCTGGTGTCGCCGGTGTTCGAAATCCCGGACTACGCCTACCGTATTTCCCCGCTGTTCGCCTTCGGACCGATCTTCCTGCAGGAATGCGTCAACCTCGCGCGCAACGCCGGGCGAGCGGCTCCTGACGGCGCCGCCCGGGATTAGCCGATTTCCCTTTCCGCATTGAACAACCTGACCAGTGGCCGCATGGCGAGCACGCCGAGAAACGGACCGATGGCGAGGCACGCCAGCAGCGTTGGCCATCCAAACGCGGCCGCGAATAGCGGCGTGATCTGCACGGTCGCCACCGTCAGCAGGAATCCCAGAGCCGTTTGCAGCGTCAGCAGGCTGCCGGCCCATTCGGGCGGGACGAAATCCGCGACCAGCGCCGAAAACTGCGCCGAGTCCGGGATCACCGCGATGCCCCACAATACGAACAGCGCGAATGTCAGCGCCGGAGACCCGCCAAAACTGAAGGCTGTGAGGATGGCGAGGGATCCGCTGGCGATCATGGCGATGATCGCGACCCGCGCTTTGCCGATCCTGTCCGCATAAAGACCGGCGATGACGCAGAACGGAGCGCCGGCCGCGATCGACACGAAGGCCGTCAGCTTGCCCAGGCTTCGCGCAGCGTCGGGGTCCAGCGTGAGCCCATAGGAGGCGGTCGCCGCGGCGGCGCCCCAGGCCCACAGGACATAGAGTTCCCACATGTGGCCGAAATAGCCGAGATAGGCCGAGCGCACCCGTGAATCCGTCCACGCCAGCCGAATGGCCTCCGGACGAAACGCCGGCGCGCGGCGATGATAGGGACCGAGTTCGGAAATCAGCACCAGGCATCCGCCGGCCGCCGCAAGCAGCGAGCCGGCGCCGAGCGCCATGCGCCAGTCGGCTCCGCCGAGAAAGGCCAGACCATAGGGAACCGATTTTCCGAGCGTCAGCATGCCGACGAGGATCCCGACCAGCAGGCCCCTGTCGCGCAATCCCCATCCGACGGTGATTTTCATGCCGACCGGATAGACGCCCGCCATCAGCGCGCCGGTCGCAAAGCGCAGCAGGACCGCGCCTAATCCGTCGATCGGGATGACCAGCAGAAGCGCATTGGCGCCGGCCGTCGCGATCGCGCAGGTCGCCAGGAGCCTGCGCGGATCCAGCCGGTCGGCGAGCCCCGAGAGGGCGATCGTCAGGGCGCCGATCACAAATCCGGCCTGCACAACGCTCGATAGCAGTGATTGCCTGCTCTTCGTCAGCCCGGCCTCGGCGGTGATTTCAGGCAGGATCGCCGCCGTCATGAACCAAAGGCACATGCCGGACGCGGTGGCCACAAGTAGAAACAGAAGCGTGCGCGCCTTGGGGGTCATCGACTGTCATGCCCGGGAAACGAAACCGTGCAACCTTACAGCGATGCGCAAACGAACTAAACCGGAATGTAGGACGCTTTCTTGATTTCCTTCAGCACGACATTGGTCTTGACGTGGGCGATCCCCGGAATGCGAAAGAGAAACGTCTCGAGAAAGCTGTTGTAGGCGTCGAGATCCCGGCAGATCACTTTGAGATGATAGTCGGCGTCGCCGGTGGTCGAGAGACACTCCAGCACTTCCTCGCGCGCCATGACCCTGGCGATGAAATCCTCCACATGGCTGCTGTCCTGCCTGGCGAGACTGATATGCACGACGGCCTGAAACCCCCAGCCGGCTTTCGCGCTGTCGACGACCGCAGCGTAGCGCTCGATGATCCCCGACTTTTCCAGCGCATTGACGCGCCGCCAGCAGACCGAGGCCGACAGGCCAACTTTCTCGGCAAGCACCTGGTTCGACATGCGGCCATCCTGTTGAAGCAGCCTCAGGATCTGGATATCGCGACTGTCGAGGTTCTTTGGCGTCATATGTTTCTTTCACTTATCCAAGGAATTCCGGTCAATTTATCCAATTATTGATTAGCATCAAGCAAGATTGAAAGGAATTTCCAGTTTTTTCGGTTAGAATTGTTCCAGTATGCATTTCAGACGCCAGGGAGCAGGCGCATGAGCGCAGCATCAGAGCAATTCGACCGCGACTACGCCCTCGACGACCGTTACGACCGCAACGATGGACGCGTCTATCTGACCGGAACCCAGGCCCTTGCCCGCATTCTCCTCGACCAGGCGGCGCGCGACCGCGCCGCCGGCCTGAACACGGCGGGCTTTGTCTCCGGCTATCGCGGATCGCCGCTCGGCGGCGTCGATCTTGAACTCTGGCGCATCAAAAACCGGCTGAGAAACAACCGCATCGAGTTTCTTCCGGCCGTGAATGAAGACCTCGCCGCAACCGCCATTCTCGGCTCGCAGCAGGTCGAGACCAATCCCGACAAACAGGTCGAGGGCGTTTTCGGTCTCTGGTACGGCAAGGGTCCGGGCGTCGACCGGGCGGGCGATGCGCTCAAGCATGGCAACGCCTACGGCTCCTCGCGGCATGGCGGCGTTCTCGTCGTCGCCGGCGACGATCACGGCTGCGTCTCGTCTTCCATGCCGCATCAGTCGGACGTCGCCTTCATGGCCTGGTTCATGCCGACGCTGAACCCGGCGAGCATCGGCGAATACCTGCAGTTCGGCGAATACGGCTACGCGCTCAGCCGCTATTCCGGCATGTGGGTCGGCTTCAAGGCGATCTCCGAGACGGTGGAAGCGGCCGCCTCCATCGATCTCCGCCCGTCCCGGCGTTTCCTCGAACCCGATCACGCCATTCCGGACTCCGGCCTGCACTATCGTTGGCCGGACCTGCCCGGTCCGCAGATCGAGGAGCGCATGGAGGCGAAGAAGGAGGCGGTCTTCGCCTTTGCCGAGGCCAATCCGATCGATCGCCGAATCTACGGCGTCGAGAACGCCAGCTTTGGCATTGTCACAACAGGCAAGGGCCATCTCGACCTGATGGAGGCGATGCGGCTTCTTGGGCTCGACGAGGCCGCATGCCGGGCGATCGGAATCGACATCTACAAGGTCGGCATGGTGTGGCCGCTGGCGCGCCGCGACGCGCTCGATTTCGTGCGCGGCAAGCGCGAGGTGCTGGTGATCGAGGAAAAGCGCGGTATCATCGAAAGCCAGTTCAAGGAATATTTCTACGACTTTCCGGGCGACAAGCCGGAGCACATGGTGGGCAAGCGCGACGAGGACGGCGCCCGTCTCGTGCCGTGGACCGGCGAGCTCTCGCCGATGCAGTTGGCGCCGATCGTCGCCGGCCGTCTCGACCGACTTTTCAGCACGGACGAATACGGCAAGCGGGCGGCGCAACTGACCGGGGCGGCTTATCAGCCCATCGAGATCAGGTCCGGCGCGCGCACGCCCTATTTCTGCTCCGGCTGCCCGCACAACACGTCCACCAAGGTTCCGGAAGGATCGAAGGCGCTCGCCGGCATCGGCTGCCATTTCATGGCGAGCTGGATGGACCGCGAGACGACCTCGCTCATCCAGATGGGAGGCGAAGGCGTCAACTGGGCCGCCTCGTCTAAGTTCACCGGCAACGGCCACATCTTCCAGAATCTTGGTGAAGGCACCTGGTATCATTCCGGCTCCATGGCGATCCGCCAGTCGATCGCCGCCCGCGCCAACATCACCTACAAGATCCTGTTCAACGACGCCGTCGCCATGACCGGCGGTCAGCCCGTGGACGGGCCGGTCAGCGTCGAGACCATCGCCCATGAAGTGCGCAGCGAGGGCGTGGAGCGCATCGCGCTGGTCTCCGACGAACCGGAGAATTTTTCCCTGTCGAAGCTGCCTGCGGGCGTCACCCTGCACCATCGAAAAGACCTCGATCCCGTCCAGCGGGAACTGCGCGAGGTCAAGGGCGTCTCCGTGCTGATCTACGCCCAGACCTGCGCCACCGAAAAACGCCGCCGGCGCAAGCGCGGAACGCTGGAGGATCCGGAACGCTTCGTCGTCATCAACGATCTCGTCTGCGAAGGCTGCGGCGACTGTTCAGTCCAGTCCAACTGCCTGAGCGTCGAACCGAAGGAAACGCCCTTCGGCCGCAAGCGCCAGATCAATCTGTCGACCTGCAACAAGGATTTCAGTTGCCTCGACGGCTTTTGCCCGAGCTTCGTCACTGTTGAGGGCGCCAAACGCCGCAAGACCCGGCCGGACGTGGTCGACAGCTCCGGTCTCGTCGCGATGCTCGACCAGCCGCAGCTTCCCGCCCTCGACGAGCCCTACGACCTGCTGGTGACCGGCGTCGGCGGAACCGGCGTCGTGACCGTCGGCGCCGTGATCACTATGGCCGCCCATCTCGAAAACAAGGGATCTTCGGTGCTCGACTTCACCGGCTTCGCCCAGAAATTCGGACCCGTGTTGAGCTACATCCGCCTTGGCGAGACGCCGGACGCGATCAACCAGGTGCGCATTGACAGCCATACGGCCGACGCGCTGATCGGCTGCGACATCGTCGTCGCCTCGTCGCCGAAGGCCTCGGCGACCTACCGCCCCGGCATGGCGGCTGTTCTCAATCTCGCCGAGATGCCGACGGGCGAGATCGTCCGCTCGCGCGACGCCGACCTCGCGGTCGACCGCCGCGTCGAGGCGATCAGACGCGCCATCGGGCGCGACGACATTCCGTCAGTGGACGCCAACGCGCTGTCGGCGCGTCTGCTGGGCGACACCGTCTTCGCCAACGTGATGATGCTCGGCATGGCCTGGCAGGCGGGGCTCGTTCCGGTCACGCTGGAGGCGCTCATGCGGGCGATCGAACTCAACGGCGTCGCCATCGAAACAAACAAGCAGGCCTTCGACTGGGGCCGTATCGCGCTGGCGCGTCCGGACCTCGTTCCCGGCGACGCCGACGAGCAGCCGGTCATAGAAACGCTGGATCGGACGATCGCCCGACGCGAGGCGTTTCTCGAAGACTACGCGAACCGCAAATACGCCGAACGCTATCGCGCCCTCGTCGATTGCGTCCAGGCGCGCGAGAAGGAGCAGGGAACCGAGGGCGTCACGGAGGCCGTCGCCCGGTCGCTGTTCAAGCTGATGGCCTACAAGGACGAATACGAGGTTGCGCGCCTGCATGCGCGTCCGGCGTTTCTGGAGGAACTGAAGGAAAAGTTCGAAGACGATTTCCGCATTCACTACCATCTTGCGCCGCCGCTTGTCCCCTCGAAGAAGGATTGGCGCGGGCGGCCGCCCAAGCGCGCCTTCGGCCCGTGGATGCTCTCGGCCTTCCGGGTCCTCAAACATATGAAAGGCTTGCGCGGCACGCCGCTCGATCCGTTCGGATACACGCAGGAGCGCCGCATGGAGCGGGACCTCATTGTCTGGTACGGTCAGATCGTCGAAACCTGCCTGAAAGATCTCGACCGCGACAATCAGCGCCAGTGGCGCGCGGCGCTTGCGCTGCCGATGGATATAAGAGGCTATGGACCGGTCAAGCAAGAAGCGGTAGCAAGGGTTCGAACCGACATGACCCGCCGGCTTTCGGAACTGGAACAACCGCCGGAGCCGGCGCGAAGCGCACCGACCAGGGAAATGCACAATGTTTGAAAACGTACAGGCCGCCCCCGCCGACAAGATCCTCGGGCTGATGATGCAGTTCCGCGAAGATCCGCGGGAAAACAAGCTCGACCTCGGCGTCGGCGTCTACAAGGACAGCCACGGCGACACGCCGGTTCTGGCCGCCATCAAGTCGGCCGAACTGCGCCTGTTCGATTCGCAGAAGACCAAGGCCTATGTCGGGGTTCAGGGCGACAAGGAATTCTGCGCCGGGATGGGTTCGCTGGTGCTTGGCGACAGCGTGTCCATGGACAGGGCGCGGATCTGCCAGGCGCCGGGCGGCACCGGCGCGCTGTCGATCCTGTCCATGCTGATCGGACGCACAACGCCTGGGGCGACTGTCTGGGTTTCCGATCCGACATGGCCGAACCACATGCCGCTGCTCAAGAATGCGCATCTGAAGACGCAGCAATACCCCTATTACGACACGAAGAACGGCAAGCTGCTGTTCGCCGAAATGATGGAAGCGCTGTCGGCGGCGAAGCCCGGCGACGTTCTGCTTGTCCACGGCTGCTGCCACAACCCGACCGGCGCCGATCTCGATCTCGAACAATGGGCGGCGATCGCCGATCTGTGTCTGGAAAAAGGTCTGCTGCCCTTTGTCGATTTCGCCTATCTCGGCTTCGGCGACGGTCTGGAGGAAGACGCAGCCGGCCTGCGTCTTCTCGCCTCGAAAGTTCCGGAAATGCTGATCGCAGCCAGCTGCTCGAAGAATTTTGGCGTCTATCGCGAACGCGTCGGCGCGGCGATGATCATCGCCGCCGAGTCGTCCCAGGCGGAGGCGACCTTCACCCAGCTCATGGCGGTGACCCGCGCCGTCTATTCGATGCCGCCGGATCATGGCGCTGCGATCGTGCGCATGGTGCTGACAGATTCGCATCTGAAATCCGAATGGATTACGGAACTCACAGCAATGCGGAACCGCATGCTGAAGCTGCGTTCCGGTTTCGCCGAGGCGCTGCGTCGCGAATCCAATTCCTCGCGCTTCGATTTCATCGCCGACCAGCGCGGCATGTTCTCCCGCCTCGGCATTGCGCCGGAAGAGATCGACCGCATCCGCGCCGATCACGGCGTCTATATTGTCGGCGACAGCCGCATCAACATTGCCGGCCTGCCGGACAACCGGCTCGACGAGGTGGCGCGCGCCATCGTGTCGTCGATCGAGTAACGCTATCCGGCGGCTGCCCCGCCGCCGGTTCGCCTCAACGCCGCTCGCCGATCGTCACCAGATACTCGCGCTTGATGTGCAGCAGACCGTCCGCTGTCTCGTAGCGCGCGTGATAGGCGTCGAGGTCCTGGATAAAGGCGGCGCGGGCGTCGCCCTCCAGCCTGTCCATGACGTCGCGCACCGGACCGAACCCGCGCATGTACCAGTTGCGGATATGCTCCGGCGTGTCGTGATAGGCGTTGCTCACGCCGCGCTCGAACGTCAGATCGAATGAACCGCCGAGAAGCGTTTCGAGGCAGTCCGGGTCACCCCAGTCGAGCGGGGAACGCTCCGGCGCCGGCGCTTCGCCGTGCTTCGCGATCAGCCCGAAGAATTCGGCGACGCTGCCGCCGGGAACCCAGGTGGCGAGCGCCAGGCGGCCGCCCGGCCTGCAAACCCGCGCGAGTTCCGAGGCAGCCTTTCCGTGATTGGCCGCGAACATCACCCCGAAGGTCGAAATCACCCTGTCGAATTGCGCGTCGGCAAAGGGCAGTTCTTCCGCGTCGGCCTGCCTGAACCGGATCTGCGGATAACCGGGCCCTGAAAGGTTGACGGCCGCCTCAAGAAGCGTTTCGGAAATGTCGACGGCCGTCACGTCGGCGCCGCTGCGCGCCACGTTGCGCGCCGTCCAGCCGGTGCCTGTCGCCACATCCAGCGCCGCGTCGCCGGCGGATGCAGCAAGCCGCTGGGCCGCATGGGCGAGCGCGTCGGAAATGACGAAACTGATATCGTCATAGTCCATGCCGCCTTTGCCCCAGAGCCGGGCTGCGTCCCGGTGATGGGGAAGAACAGTCGTATCCGTATCGAGCATTGTCCTCTCCTTCCGCTTGTCATGCGAAGGAAACCACGCGCCCGCGGATGAAAACAGTACACGAAGTGTAGTATTCGCCAGCTACAACGAATGGTATTCTCTTCGCCAGGGAGAAAGACGCCATGAAGACCTACGGACAGTTCTGCCCCATCGCCAAGGCCTCCGAAGTTTTCTGCGAGCGATGGACGTCGCTCATCCTGCGCGACCTGGCCGTCGGCGCCACCCGGTTTTCCCAGTTGCAGCGGGGCATTCCGCTCGCTTCGCCCACCCTGCTCTCCCGGCGTCTGAAACAGCTCGAGGCGGAAGGCATTGTCGAGCGGCGCCGGGCCGAGGGCCGGCAAAGCTGGACCTATCACCTGACGCCCGCCGGCGAGGAATTCGTACCGATCGTTATTGCGCTTGGCGTTTGGGGACAGCGCTGGACGCGCCGTCAGTTGCATGAACACGAGATCGACCTCGACCTGCTCCTCTGGGCGATGGAAAACAGCGTCAATCCGGCCGCCTTCAAAAAGGAACGCGCAGTCGTCGAGATCCAGTTCACCGATCAGCCCGCCCACAAGCGCCGCTGGTGGTTTCTCAACGAGAACGAGCGCTGCGAATTGTGCATCCGGGAGCCGGGCTTTGACGTCGACCTCTATGTCCGGTCGGATCTGCCGACGCTGATCTATGTCTGGCGGGGAGACATGTCCCTGACCCAGGCGCTGAAGGCGGACCGGCTTGAAGCGCATGGCGACCGGACCGCGTTGAAGACGCTGCGCGCATGGCTGGGCGTCAGTTCACTCGCCCACGTGCAGCCGGCCGGACAAGAGTAACGTCCGGGCTCGCGTCAGCTGGTTTTGCGGATGAAGGATTTGTAGATATAGCCCTTGCTGCCGTCATAGAAGACTTCACACCAGTGCTGGCAGGAACCGTCCGTCTTGATCGCCGCGTTGGCCGGCACCACCTGCATGACGCGGGAGCCGTTGGTCGGTGCGGAGCGCAGATTGACGGCCTGCGTCGTGCGGCCCGCCACCAATCCGTCGTCATCGGCTTGCGGCGCTTTCTCGGCGACCTTTTCCGGCTTCTTGGCCGGCTCCGGCATCGTGGCCGCATGCTCGGACGCAAGCGACGACAGGATAACTTCCGTGACGCTGTCTTCCTCGACGGGCTCTTTCATCGCGACGAGCTTTTCTTCCGAGTCGGCGATCGCAATGTCTTCGGCGTTGCGATCGATCGATCCTGTCCGCGCCGTATCGATTTCCGATTCGACCCAGGCGTTGGCGAGACGAACCGCGGCGACATCCTGGCGCAGCAACGGGTTGATCCGCCTGACCGTCTGCTTGGGATCCGGCGCTTCTCCGGTTGACACCGGGGCCCTCACCCGAACCACGCGGGCGCGTTTGGATGGGGTGGAGGCAGTCTCGGTCGCCGGCGCTTCGAAGGAACGCTCGTCCTCCGGCGAAACAACGGCGACCGTCTGCGCCATCCTGATTTCGGGTTTATCTTCTTCCGGCGCGGCGCCTACAGTCGTGAAATCCGGCGCCAGAGCCGTGCCTATACCTATCCCGGCGAGAGCGAAAACCGCGAGCGGCAAAAGGTGCCGCGCCTTGCGCGTTTCCGGGTCAGCGCCGATTCTCCGGACGTCCATATCGGACATGTGTCCGCTTTGCCTGTCCATGAATCCCGTCTCCGCATTACATTTCACCATGCACTAAAATGGCAGTTTCGGGCGAAAATCGGGACACGGATTCACATTGCGTTTACTATGTTAACATGTGGTGATATTCGCCAAGATGTACTGCCGCGCTCGGACACGAAAAGACCGGCGTCTTTTCGACGCCGGTCCCGGATTTTTCGACTTTGGGTGAAGCTTACCAGTTGACCCGGAAGCCGCCCTTTGCGTTCAGCGTCGTGTAGGTGCTGTTGAACTCGGTTCCGCCCGAAATGAAGCCCGACATCGACCTGTTGGCGTTGGTCACGTTGAGCACGGCCGAGACTTCTCCGAAGACCCCGTCGATGCCGTCCTGGAAGGTGGCGGAGCTGCCCGATCCGAGGTCCGTCACAGTCACGCTGTTGGCGTCCTCGAACTCGTTCCACACCTTGCCGAGCAGCGAGACTTCCGCCTGTGCGCCGCTGGCCATGTCGAAGTCCGTGCCGATCCTGGCGCCGGCGCCGGCCCGCAGGCTGTTGCCGTCGCTGAAGCTGACGGATGCGCCGCCCGACTGGAAGTTGTCGAGGCTGCTGCTGACATAGGCGAAGGAGGCGATCGGTTCGATATAGCCGCGATTGCCCTGGAAGCGGTAGCCCGTATTGGCGAGCACACCGACGCTGGTTGCGTCAGGGCTTCCGGAGACCAGATTGACGCCGTTCACATTGGCCGTGTAGTCGCCGCTCAGGAAGTCGGCCTTGATGGTCGCATCGGCGTAGAAGCTGCCCTTCGTGTAGTCGAGATAGGCGCCGATGGTCGCGCCGTCGAAGTCAGCCGTCGCGGCCCAGGACGTGAAGTTGGACTGCGAACTGATGTAGCCGCCGAACAGGCCTGCGCGGAACGGTCCGTCGTCGCCGAAGCGCATGTCGAGACCGCCAATGATGCTGTAGATGTCCTGATCATAGCTGGTGTCGACCACGGAGGTCACGCCGCCAACGGAGCGGGCAAGTTCGGTGTCCCGATCGGTCCACGAACCCTGAACCTTCAGCCAGACGCCCTTGTTGTACGCATCAGCCATGACAGGCGCCGCCGGAGTGGGCGCTGCGGTAATGAAGTCGGCGTTGTAGGTCGTGCCGAAGGATTCAGGCCAGCGATTGCCGCGGATGTGATCGGCGACCACGTCGTTGGTCTGGTACCAGGCGTTCTGAACCTGCGTTACGAGCGACGGAAGCTGGTCGACGGTCGGCGCCCAGGTGCTGCGCAATTCGAAGTCTTCATAGTCTTCGTCCTGCGCCATGTACCAGGCGAACATGCCGTCGGCGATCATGCCGGCGCCGCCCCAGTTGAAGTATCCGTCGGAGGCCGACGAAATGTAGAAGGCGTCTCCCGCAACGCACGGACCGTAGCAGTTGTTGTCGATGTAGGCGTTGTCGTCATATTGCACGACGTCGATGCCGTACTGGTTGATGCCGCCCGGCGTGCTGCTCAGCACGTTGACGATCACGCCGTTCGAACCCTCGATATTGTAGGCGTAGTCGGAGGAGTAGTTCGAGAAGACGAGACGGTCGGACACGCCGTTGTAAAAATCGACGTCGACCGCAACGTCGCCGTAACCGCTCCAGCCCGAGCTGTAGCTGCTTTCGTTCAGGAAGTTGACATAGGTGCGGTCATAGGCGTCGCCGTCGATCATGCTCAACGCGCCGTCATTGTCGAACCAGTTGAGGGCGAACGACGTGGAGTCGCTGTATCCGTCAGCAAAAGCGGTCTGGATGACACCGCCCTCTTCGTTGTAGAGGCGGCCGTTTTGTCCAAGGTAATTCTCACCCAGCGTATACCAGGCGCCGGAGTTGCTGACCGTGTTGCTGTAGTCCGTGTCCTGGAGAAGAACTTGACCGACTGCAATGCCCGAGTTGTCGAAGTCGAAGATGTAATAATTTTCGGCGACGACCAGGACGTCGTCGGCTGCATCAGCGTAGTTTTCCAGATTGCTCAGGCTGCCGGCGGCGCCGGCTGAAAGGGCATAGTCGGAAATGCTGGCGACCTCGTACCAGATGTCGGCCGTGCCGTCGTAATCGTCGACATCGGCGAAGAAATCGACAGGCTCGCCGTTGAGGATGCTGGTGTTGATCGTGTCGCCATCGACCGTGAAACCGGGCAGGTTCATGCTGCCGGCAATACCGGTGTTCATGATCTCGACTTCGTCGAAACCGGCCACATTGTAAACAGGCATGTCTCCGCTGCCGTAACCGACGGCAAGTCCGCCCGTATGAATGTACCCGGTATAGAAGGAGGACATCTCGACCGCGCTTCCCATCGGGGCGATGTAGAAGGCGTTGTCGCCGGAATAGTAACCGCCGGCGCCGTAGTAGCCGACATAGGCCGTGGCGCCCACGCTCTCCACGTCGACGGCGTCTCCCGTCGCCGAGTAGATCAGGCCGTCCATATTGTTGATGACGACGTCGGCGCCGATATAGGACAGGTACACGCCGTCCTGATTGTTGTCTCCGAGAGCCAGAACAGTGCCGCCGCCGATGTAGTTGTTGTCGGCGTCGTAGCCATAGGAGCCGTTGTCGATTTCAACGCTTCCGTTGGTCGAAAAGATGTTGATGCCGTATCCGTTCAAACCGGCGACCAGACCGCCCCGGTTGTCGAAATCGACGGAAGTATATCCGGGCGCATTCAGGCCGACTTCGCCGATCTGAACGCCGGTGCCATTGTAGCCGGCGATGAGGCCAAGCCGGTTGTCGACAATCACATAGCCGTCATTGTCGTAGCTCGGCTCGCCGATGTCGTACATCCGGATGCCGTGGCTTTCGCCGACGATGCCGGAGAGACCGGCGTCATAGAGGTCGGTCGCAAGATCTGCAACGTCGCCGGAAAAGCTGCCGATCGCCGTCTCGACGCCGGCGACGCTCAGACCCTTGTTCCAGGTCTCCTTGTTGTCGATGACGACGTCGCCGTCGATCTCGTCGAGATCGACGCCCTGGCCGAACGTGCCGAGAATGAGGCCGCCGCGGGTCACGACCGCGTCGTTCTCCATCTCGCCCTTGTTGTCGATATAGAGTTCGTTTTCCGGCATCTCATCGGAATTCCATACGTCCGAAACGTCGACGCCGTCCCAGTAACCGGCGATGACGCCGGCCGTATTGATAATGCCGACGCTCGCCTCGTCCTGGGCCAGTGAACTGCCGAAGATGTCGTTGATCTCCACGCCTTCGCCGCCAAGACCGACTGTCAGTCCACCCGTATTGTTGATCAGCACCTGGTTCGAGTTATTGACTTCCATGCCATGATCGGCGCCGATCATCGAGGTCATGGAGCTGTTGGTGATGTCGACGGTTCCCGAAGCCGAAGCGTAAAGACCGTTTCCGCCGAAATAGTCGCCGTCTCCATCGCCCGAAACCGTTCCGGCGTTCACGACCGTGATATCGCCGTCGTCGGTGTAAAGGTTCATTCCGTTGTTGTCATAGGCCGTTACGGAAGCGCCTTCCGCAATGTCCACGTTGATGTCGCCGGAAGACGTATAAAGATTGACGCCCTGTCCGCCGCCATTGTTTGTGAACGTTCCATAATCGTGATCGAGGGTGATGTCGCCGCCCTCGTCCAACTGGACGGCCAGCGCCGGATCGCCGTCATTGGAATAGATGGCGGGATTGATCGGCCCCGGATACTGCGTCGTGTAGACCACGACGTCGGGCCCATAGCCGGTGTCGTTGGAAATCCACACCCCGTCGGCGGTTGTGTTCTGCGTCGTGCCGTTGAGGTTCATCTGCAGGTCGTCCTGCACGGCCGGGTAGCTGATGCCGTTCTGGCCTTCCGTCGGACCGCAGGAGATCAGGTCGGTCGAACCGTTGTTTGTGAGAACGCCGCACTCGTCGTCCGCCTGGGCTGATGAAGGGGTCAAAACCGCCAGGCCGGAAAAGGCGACGCCCGAAAACAGCGCAAGCGCCGTGCCCGACAGCAGCCGTTTCCTCAGAAGTGTTGATTCGTTTGATTTTCCGGATTTGACAGTTGTCTGGCGTGGCATCACCGATAGTCCCCCGTTTCGACGGATCGAACAGTCAACCGAAAATGTTTGATGATGGCGTCGCGGCCAAAGAAGAAAGCCGACTCAGGATTGACCTGCTACCCGTTACTCAAACTGAACTCGATTGCTTTTCGGGATCCGTCACTCCATTGACTCAGCTCGTCCCAAAACAGATATCGAGACGATACTTACTATGATCGACGCGATCAGTATCAGAACACGCTTGGTATCGTAAAGTAATATTGCGAAAACAAAATATTATTTTGATGTCAATGTTGCAGAAACACAACGAAATATCCGTTTTTGCAGGAAATTTGGGCTGTTTCTTACCAAATGGATAATGACGCCCTGTATTTACGTCACAACTTAACTGTTATGAAGAAATATAGTTAATTTTCCATGCAAATGCTTGCAAACCGGGCTGTTTCAACGCCAAGGCGGCGACATAAGTCACCGCCTTGGAAACTATCCTGAGTAGCAACCTTCACAGGCTTTGCCCGCCCGACACCTCGATCCGCTGGCCGGTCATCCATCCAAGGTCGCCAATCAGAAGACTGGAGACCGCGCCGCCAATGTCGTCTGGAAGCCCGACCCTGCCCATAGCAGTCTGCGATGCGATGTAGGCGTTGAGATCGTCGTTGTCTCGGACCGCCCCGCCGCCGAAATCGGTCTCGACAGCGCCGGGAGCCACGGCGTTCACCGCGATCTTTCGGTCACCCAGTTCCTTCGCCAGATAACGGGTCAGCACCTCGACGGCGCCTTTCATTGTCCCGTACGCCGCGTATCCCGGCAATGCGAAGCGCGCGAGCCCGGATGAAATGTTCACGATGCGGCCGCCATCCGCAATCAGCGGCAGCAGTTGCTGCGTCAGGAAGAAGACGCCCCTGAGATGGATGTCCACCAGTTGATCGAAATCCGCCTCGGTTGTTTCGGCGAAGGACTTGTGCACGCCTGTGCCGGCGTTGTTGACGAGAAAGTCGAACGAGTCCCGGCCCCATACTTGCCCCAGAACGGAGGAGAGTTCACGGGAAAATTCCGCAAACCCTTCCGTCGCGCTCGTATCGAGCTGCAGCGCCACGGCCTTGCGGCCGCGCTTTTCGATATCCGCCACGACGGCGTCAGCGTCGCCCTTTCTGCTTCGCCAGGTCAGAACCACATCGACGCCCTTTTCGGCGAGATGCAACGCCATGCTTCGACCGAGCCCCCGGCTTCCGCCGGTTATTACTGCGATTGTCTGCGTCATGATCATCTCCTTTGTTCCTGATCTTGTCCGCAGATAGCTTTCCGCGGTCGCGATCGCCTGCCCCTTTCTCCCGAAAACATGCCTGATCCTCCAGAACCGGCATCACGCCCGTTTGATTGCCGACCCGTCTTCGCCTACATGGTGAACACTATGGAGAACCGGCGATGAACCTTGAACGGCTTACATATGCAGTGATTGATTACGCCGACGCCAAAGGCGCGGACAGCGCTCCACTAGACACGGCCGTCGAGGGATTGAGCGTGGTTCGCAGCTTTGCGCCAACCGAACTTGATGCGGTCATTTACCAGCCAATTTTCTGCCTGGTCCTCCAGGGCGCAAAACAGGCGTTCCTCGGCGACAATCCCGTCACATTCGGACGCCTGCAGTCGCTGATCGTCAGCCTCGATCTACCGACGGTCGGCCGGATCGTCAGCGCAAGCCGCCATGAACCCTATGTCGCCCTTGCGCTCAAGCTGGATGCAACCCTGTTGCAGGACCTGGTCAATGAGATCGACGAGGCGCAGACGCAGGACAACGGAAGCGTTCTTGCCGTACGCGACGCCGACGACGCTGTCGTCGATGCGATGCGACGCCTCTTCCTTCTGTCCGGCGAACCGTCGGCGGCGCCGGTTCTGGCGCCGCTTGTGAAGCGTGAAATCCACTATCGCCTGCTGACAGCGCGGCACGGCGCGATGCTGCGCAGGCTGACCCGCCCGGGCAGTCACGCCAGCCGCATCGCCCACGCCGTCAGCATTATCCGCCGCGACTACACGCAATCTCTCGATATCACGGACCTTGCGCGCGAGGCGGGCATGAGCCCGTCCGCCTTCCATCTCCATTTCAAGGAGATCACTGCAACCACGCCGCTGCAGTACCAGAAGCAACTGCGGCTGCTGGAAGCCCGGCGCCTGCTTTTGACCGGCGCCGGTTCCGTCGCCCGCGTCGCCTTCGACGTGGGCTATGAAAGTCCAACCCAGTTCAGCCGGGAGTACAGCCGCAAATTCGGCAAGCCGCCCCGAGGCGAGCGGGCGGCCGCCTAGAACCAGCGAAGGTCCCCAACATGAAGTTCGTCACATTATGCAGTGTGACCGGCGATTCTACTCGACGCCGCCGAAGCAGAGATACTTGATCTCCAGGAAGTCCTCGATCCCGTATTTTGAGCCTTCGCGGCCGAGGCCGGACTGCTTGACGCCGCCGAACGGGGCGACTTCGGTGGAGATCAGGCCGGTGTTGATGCCGACCATGCCGTATTCGAGCGCTTCGGCCACCTTCCACACCCGGTTCATGTTGGTCGCATAGAAATAGGACGCAAGGCCAAACTCCGTGTCGTTCGCCATGGCGATTACGTCCTCGACCGTATCGAAACGGAAGAGCGGCGCAACGGGACCGAACGTCTCCTCGCGCGCGACCTTCATGTCGGTCGTCACGTCCGTGAGAACCGTCGGCTGGTAGAATGTTCCGCCGTGGCTGTCTTCGGCGCCGCCGATCAGCACCTTGGCGCCCTTGGACGTTGCGTCGGCGACATGCTCCTTGACCTTGTCGAGGCCGCCCTCGTCGATCAGCGGACCGGTCGTCACCCCTTCCTCGAAGCCGTCGCCCACCTTCAGTTCGCCGACTTTCTTCGCCAGCTTCTCGGCGAATTCGTCATAAACGCCCGCCTGAACGTAGAGCCGGTTGGCGCAGACGCAGGTCTGGCCGGCGTTGCGGTATTTGGAAATGATCGCGCCATCGACGGCGGCGTCGACATCGGCGTCGTCGAAAACGATGAACGGCGCGTTGCCGCCAAGCTCCAGCCCGACCTTCTGGATCTGCTCCGCGCTCTGCCGCATCAGAATGCGTCCGACCTCGGTCGAACCGGTGAAGGTGATCTTGCGCACCTTGTCGTTCGTGCACAGCTCCTTGCCGATCGCCGAGCTGGACTTGCCGACGATGAGGTTGAATGCGCCGGCCGGAAATCCGGCGCGCTCCGCAAGCACGGCCAGCGCGATCGCTGAAAGCGGCGTCTGCTTGGCCGGCTTCGAGACAACGGTGCAGCCGGTCGCCAGCGCCGGGCCGATCTTGCGGGTGATCATGGCGTTCGGAAAGTTCCACGGCGTGATCGTGCCGACGACGCCGATCGGCTGCTTGATGACGACGATGCGCTTGTCGGCCTGATGTCCCGGAATGGTGTCGCCGTAGACGCGCTTGGCCTCTTCGGAGAACCACTCGATGAAGGACGCGCCATAAAGGATCTCGCCGCGCGCCTCCGGCCAGGGCTTGCCCATTTCCATGGTCAGGATCGTGGCGAGGTCGTCCGCGTTCTCCACCATCAGTTCGAAATAGCGTCGCAGGAGCGCGCCGCGTTCCTTGCCGGTTTTTGCAGCCCATGCCTTCTGGGCGTCATAGGCGCAATCGATGGCGCGCTTCGTCTCGGCCGCGCTCATGTCGGGCAACGTCGCGATCACGTCGCCGTTCGATGGATTGGTCACCTCGAAGGAGCCGCCCTCATCCGACTGTTCGATCCATTCCCCGTTAATATAGCCCGCCGCTTTCACCAGATCGGGATCTGACAGTTTCGAACTCAGTGTGGAAGCAATGCTCATGATATATCTCCGGATCGGGTGATGTTTCGACAGTGTTCAAGGATTGTCTCGCAACCCCGCGCCGGAGAACGGCGCAGGGCGGAGGTTTGGTGCAAATACCTCTACCGGCCAAGCGGCCGGTGACACCTAACTAGCTCATACCGGAGCGCCCGTCATCCGGAATCCACTCCCTTTTGACGCGCATTGCGTCGATTTGCCTAAAATTTAGGCATCCCTATACGCGGGACGGGCCCGAACCGAAAAGATCGAAACGCGATGAGGTCCGGCTCGCCTTGTGTTCATTTAAATATATGTTTTGATTCAAAAAGTTACATGGACGGGGCGCGTCAAATCGGAAACTGGCACGATTCGTGCGAATCGGTTTTCGGTGCAAATACTTCTCAGGGAGAAATGAATGAGTATTTTGACTGGAAAGGCCAAAACCCTTGGTCTTGCTGCAATCGCCGCCGCGATGATGACAACTGTCGCCACGGCCCAGGAGGACACGATCAAGGTCGGCATCCTTCATTCGCTGTCCGGCACGATGGCTATTTCCGAAACAACCCTCAAAGACGTGATGCTCATGCTTATCGAAGAGCAGAACGAAAAGGGTGGTCTTCTCGGCAAGAAGCTTGAAGCCGTCGTTGTCGATCCGGCGTCCGACTGGCCGCTCTTCGCCGAAAAGGCGCGCGAACTGATCGATGTCGATCAGGTGGCCGCTGTCTTCGGCTGCTGGACTTCGGTTTCCCGCAAATCCGTCCTGCCCGTGTTCGAGGAGCTGAACAGCATTCTCTTCTACCCCGTGCAGTACGAAGGTGAAGAAAGCCAGCGCAACGTCTTCTACACGGGCGCTGCTCCGAACCAGCAAGCGATCCCCGCCGTCGACTATCTCTTCGACGTCGAAGGAGTCGAGCGCTGGGTTCTTGCCGGAACGGACTACGTCTATCCGCGCACGACCAACAAGATCCTCGAAGCCTACCTGAAATCCAAGGGCGTCGCTGAAGAAGACATCATGATCAACTACACGCCGTTCGGTCACTCCGACTGGCAGACGATCGTGTCCGACATCAAGGCGTTCGGTTCCGAAGGCAAGAAGACCGCCGTGGTCTCCACCATCAACGGCGACGCCAACGTTCCCTTCTACAAGGAACTCGGCAACCAGGGCATCGAAGCAACCGACATTCCCGTCGTCGCCTTCTCCGTGGGCGAGGAAGAACTGGCCGGTCTCGACACGGCTCCGCTCGTAGGCCACCTGGCGGCCTGGAACTACTTCCAGTCCGTCGACACGCCGGAAAACGCCGAGTTCATCGAAACCTGGAAGGCCTTCACCGGTCCCGACCGCGTGACCAACGACCCGATGGAAGCTCACTATATCGGCTTCAACATGTGGGTTAAGGCCGTCGAAATGGCCGGCACGACCGACACCGACGCCGTCATCGACGCCCTGGTCGGCGTATCCGTCCCGAACCTCACGGGCGGCTATTCCGCAATGATGCCGAACCATCACATCACCAAGCCGGTGCTGATCGGTGAAATCCAGGAAGACGGTCAGTTCGACGTCGTCGATTCCACCGACGGTCTGGTGCCGGGCGACGCCTGGTCAGACTTCCTGCCGGATTCGGCCAAGCTGATCTCCGATTGGCGCAAGCCGCTCGAGTGCGGCAACTTCAACGTTGAAACCGCCACCTGCGGCGGCAAGGGCAGCTAAGCCCCGACACTATCGGCGGGCGCCACGGCGCCCGCCGCTCCGCATTCCCCTCTTTTTGGTAGCCCGGCCTGAAGCCCATGCTCAAACCGTTCCGATTTCTCGTCTTTCTGCTCCTTCTGCCGCTCCTGGCTTTGCCCGCCGCAGCGCAGAACGATCCGAGAGATCTGATCAACGAGTTGTCGCAAGGCAAGTTGAGACAGCGCATCGCACAGGTCGAGGCGATTGCCGCCACCGGCAATTCCGACGTCGTGCCCGCCTTGCAGGCGCTGAAAGACGGCGACCTCTATTTCAAGAAATCCGACAAGACCGTCTACATCACGAAAAAATCCGGTCGCGACCTGGCGTTGCTTGACCCGATTACCGGGGAAGAGATCGAGGTCGTTCCCTCCGGCGCCGTCGAGAAGATCAAGGTCAACAACAGCCTCAGACGGCTGATCGACAAGGCCGTGGGCGGTCTGACGCTGATGAGCAAGGACCCGTCGGTCAGGATTTCAGCAGCCGAAACCATCTTCGAATCCGGCGATCCGGAGAGCCTCGAACTTCTTGACGAGGCGATCGCCGCGGAACAGGACCCGACGGTCCTCAAGAAGATGGATCTGGCGCGCGCCGCCGTCATCCTTAATACCGACGCCTCGGACGAGGCCAAGATCGAGGCCGTCAATCAGGTCGCCGCCGGCGGCGGCCGCGACGTGCTTTCCATGCTCAAGGCCGTCACCTTCAGCGCCAGCCCCGCCGTCGCGGAAGCCGCGAATGAAGCCGTCGCGCAGATAGAGCGCACGCTGGTTCTCTGGGACTACGGCCAGACGATCTGGTACGGTATTTCGCTCGGCTCCGTGCTGCTTCTGGCCGCCATCGGCCTCGCCGTCACCTTCGGTGTGATGGGCGTCATCAACATGGCGCACGGCGAAATGGTCATGCTCGGAGCGTACACGACCTTCGTCGTGCAGGAAATCATCCGCAACAGCTACCCCGAACTTTTCAACTATTCGCTTCTGATCGCCTTGCCGCTGGCGTTCGCCGTCTCCGGCGGTTGCGGACTGATCCTTGAACGCGGCGTCATCCGCTTCCTTTACGGGCGTCCGCTGGAAACCCTGCTCGCCACCTGGGGCGTGTCGCTGATCCTGCAGCAGGGCGTCCGGACCATCTTTGGCCCGACCAACAAGGAAGTCGGCAATCCGGACTGGATGTCCGGCGCCTATGAAATCGGCGGTCTGGTGATTACCGCAAACCGGCTCTGGATCGTGGTGTTTTCGCTGTTCGTCTTCGCCGCCCTCTTCGTGGTGCTGAAGAAGACGCCTTTCGGCCTGCAGATGCGGGCGGTGACGCAGAACCGCAAGATGGCCTCGTCCATGGGCATACGAACGCCCTGGGTCGACGCCTTCACCTTTGCGCTCGGCTCGGGCATCGCGGGCATCGCCGGCGTGGCGCTCTCGCAGATTTCGAACGTCTCGCCCAATCTCGGCCAGAGCTACATCATCGACAGCTTCATGGTCGTGGTCTTCGGCGGCGTCGGCAATCTCTGGGGCACGCTGATCGGCGCGATGACGCTCGGCGTCGCCAACAAGTTCCTTGAGCCCTTCGCAGGCGCGGTTCTCGCCAAGATCCTCATCCTGGTCTTCATCATCCTGTTCATACAGAAACGTCCCCGTGGCCTGTTCGCGCTCAAGGGACGCGCAGTGGAAGCATGATTACCCCGTTCATCATCAAGGCGCTCGACAAGAAGGCAAGCTGGGTCGTCGCGATCCTCGTCGCGATCGCGATCCTCGTGCCCATCGCCAACCTCGCGCTTCCCCGCGACAGCGCCTTCCACATTCCCAATTACGCAATCAGCCTGATGGGCAAATACACCTGCTATGCGCTGCTGGCGCTGGCGCTCGATCTCGTCTGGGGCTATTGCGGCATCCTGTCTCTCGGCCACGGCGCCTTCTTCGCGCTTGGCGGCTACGCCATGGGCATGTATCTGATGCGCCAGATCGGAACCCGAGGCGTCTATGGAGACCCCGTGCTTCCCGACTTCATGGTGTTCCTGAACTGGAAGGAACTGCCGTGGTTCTGGCACGGCTTCGACATGTTCTGGTTCGCGGCGATCATGATCCTGTTCGTGCCCGGCCTGCTCGCCTTCGTCTTCGGCTGGTTCGCGTTCCGAAGCCGCGTGACGGGCGTCTATCTGTCGATCATCACCCAGGCCATGACCTACGCCCTGCTGCTCGCCTTCTTCCGCAACGAGATGGGCTTCGGCGGCAATAACGGCCTGACGGATTTCAAGGACATTCTCGGCTTCAACATCCAGGCCGACGGAACGCGCGCGGCGCTCTTCGCCGCCTCCTGCATCGCGCTCGCGATTTCCTTCCTGATCTGTTCGGGCATCGTGCGCTCGAAATTCGGCAAGGTGCTGGTGGCGGTCCGCGACGCCGAAAGCCGCTCCCGCTTCTTCGGATACCGGGTCGAAAACGTGAAGCTCTTCGTCTTCGTCGTCTCGGCCATGATGGCCGGCGTCGCCGGCGCGCTTTATGTGCCGCAGGTCGGCATCATCAATCCGGGCGAATTCGCGCCGGCCAACTCCATCGAGGTGGTGGTGTGGACCGCCGTCGGCGGTCGCGGAACGCTGATCGGGCCGATCATCGGCGCCGTCCTCGTCAATGTCGGCAAGACGTTCTTCACAGCGGCCTTCCCGGAATTCTGGCTGTTTGCGCTCGGCGCCCTGTTCGTCGGCGTGACCCTGTTCCTGCCGAAAGGCATCGTCGGCAGCGTCAGCGGACTGTACGGCCGCGCAACGAAACCCAGGGATGAACACCCGAACTTGCATTCGGCGGCAAAAGAGGCGGCGGCGGAATGAAGGAAGCCAAGGGCAGCCTGCTCTATCTCGACGGCGTCAGCGTCGCCTTCGACGGATTCAAGGCCATCAACAATCTGTCGATGATCCTGAAACCCGGCGAGATGCGCGCCATCATCGGTCCGAACGGCGCCGGAAAGACGACGATGATGGACATCATCACCGGCAAGACGCGGCCGGATTCCGGATACGTCATCTTCGACGGTGAAATCGATCTCACCCAGCATGACGAGACCGACATCGCCGCCATGGGCGTCGGCCGCAAGTTCCAGAAACCCACGGTCTTCGAAAGCCACACGGTCTGGGACAATCTGGAACTGGCGCTCAACCGCAATCGCGGCGTCTTTTCAACGCTCTTTTATGAAACCACCGGCAAGGATCGCGAGCAGATCGACGAGATCCTCGAGACCATCCGCCTGACCGCGCGCCGCGACGAACTGGCCGCCAATCTCTCGCATGGCCAGAAACAGTGGCTGGAGATCGGCATGCTGCTGGCGCAGGAACCGAAGCTGATGCTGGTCGACGAACCCGTCGCCGGCATGACGGATGCCGAGACGGACGAAACCGCCAAGCTGCTCCGCGAGATCGCGAAGACCCGCTCTGTCGTCGTGGTCGAGCACGATATGGGCTTCGTGCGCAATCTCGACGTCAAGGTCACGGTTCTCGCCGAAGGCTCTGTTTTGGCCGAAGGGTCGCTCGACCATGTCAGCGCCAATGAAAAAGTCATCGAAAACTATCTCGGGCGCTAAAACGGGATGAAACGGGAAACGCCATGACGACGCTTGAGGTTGACGACATCCACCTCCACTACGGAGCCGCGGAAGCGCTGCGCGGCGTTTCGGTCAAGGCGGAGCCCTCGAAGATCACCTGCGTTCTGGGCCGCAACGGCGTCGGCAAGACGTCTCTCCTGCGCGCCGTCACCGGCCAGCATCCTGTCTCGTCCGGCGCGGTCACCTTCGAGGATGCGTCGATCAACGGCAATGCGCCCTATGTGCGCGCCTCCAAGGGCATCGCCATCGTCCCGCAGGGCCGCGAGATCTTTCCGTTATTGACGGTGCGCGAGAACCTCGAAACGGGGTTCGCCTGCCTGAAGCGCAAGGACCGGACCATACCGTCCGAAGTCTTCGAACTCTTCCCGGTTCTCAAGGACATGTTGTCGCGACGCGGCGGCGACCTGTCCGGCGGCCAGCAACAGCAGCTGGCGATTGGACGCGCGCTGGTCACCCGGCCGAAACTCCTGCTTCTCGACGAACCGACGGAAGGAATCCAGCCGTCGATCATCAAGGACATCGGACGGGCGCTGACCTTTCTGCGCGATACGGCGGGTCTGACGATCCTTCTTGTCGAGCAATATCTGGACTTTTGCCGCGAACTGGCCGATTCAGTCTATATCATGGATCGTGGTGAGATCGTGCATCAGGGGCCGGCCGAGGACCTCGACCAGCCAGAGGTACGCCGCCACCTGATGGTATAGGCATGCTGCAAACTCTGGACAAAACAGCCGTTGACACAATCCGTATGCAGAGAACCGGCGGAACCGGTCGTCTCGGCGTGCGGGTCGTCGATCACGCCACGCGGCTTGCGACGCTCTACCAGGAGGGCGCCTGCAAGATCAGAATGCCGTCGCCGCAATCGAATCGCGCGTTTGACGCTGTCCTCATCAATACGGCCGGAGGGCTGACCGGCGGCGACTGCCTGGACTGGGATATTCATGTCGCCGAAAACGCCAGCGCGGTCGTGACCACCCAGGCCTGCGAGCGGTACTACCGCTCGATCGGCGGCGTCGCGAGCGTGAATGCCTCGATCAGGGTCGACCCCGGCGCGACGCTCTGCTGGCTGCCGCAGGAAACCATCATCTTCGACCGCGCAAGCCTGTCGCGCACAATCGACGTCGAACTCGATTCCTCATCCTCCTACCTGATGGTCGAGCCGATGATTTTTGGCCGAAAGGCGATGGGCGAGACCGTGCGGCAGGCTTATGTTGCGGACCGCTGGCGCATAAGGCGCGACGGCCGGCTCATCCACGCCGAAGATCTCAGATTGTCCGGCGATGTCGCCGCACTGCTGCGCAAGGCCAATGTCTCCGGCGGAGCGATCGCGCTCGCCACGATCGTGCTTGTCAGCGCGGATTGTGGCGATATCCTCGAAAAGCTGCGGCAGTTGGCCGGCCCGCGGGCGGGCGCCAGCCACGTCCGCTCGGCGGCGGGCGACAAAATCGTCGTTCGCTTGGTCGCCGACAGCGGACTGGAATTGCGAAAGCAGCTCGCGCCCATGCTTGAACTGTTGACTGCCACCGTGATCGGACCCGGCCATGGCCTGCCGAAACTATGGAACCTGTGAGGACTACGCATGAATCTGACCCCCCGGGAAAAAGACAAGCTGTTGATCGCCATGGCGGCGGAGGTCGCGCGCAAGCGGCTGTCGCGCGGCGTCAAGCTCAATCATCCTGAAGCCATTGCGCTGATCACCGACTACGTCGTCGAAGGCGCCCGAGACGGCCGCGCCGTCGCGGATCTGATGGAGGCCGGCGCGCATGTGATCACCCGCGACCAGTGCATGGAAGGGGTGCCGGAAATGATCCACGACGTGCAGGTGGAAGCAACGTTCCCGGACGGAACGAAGCTTGTCACAGTCCATGAGCCGATCCGCTAAAAGAGGGGAAAAACCATGATACCGGGAGAATTCATGCATTCCGAGGGAGACATCACCCTCAACGCCGGCGTCGATACGGTCACGCTGGTTGTCGCCAACACCGGCGACAGGCCGGTGCAGGTCGGAAGCCACTATCATTTCTACGAAACCAACGCGGCGCTGGAATTCGATCGGGAGAAGGCGCGCGGCATGCGCCTCAACATCCCGGCCGGCACCGCCGTGCGCTTCGAGCCGGGACAGGAGCGCGAGATCACCCTTGTGCCCTATCGCGGCGACCGGCACGTCTTCGGCTTCCGCCAGATGATCATGGGAGACCTGTAATGTCCGTATCCATTCCCAGACCCGTCTATGCCCACATGTTCGGTCCGACGACCGGCGACAAGGTCCGTCTCGCCGACACCGACCTCTTCATCGAGGTGGAGAAAGACCTCACCACCTATGGCGAAGAGGTCAAGTTCGGCGGCGGCAAGGTCATTCGCGACGGCATGGGCCAGTCGCAGGTCACACGCGCCGGCGGCGCGGTCGACACGGTCTTCACCAATGCGCTGATCGTTGATCACACCGGTATCTACAAGGCCGACATCGGCCTGAAGGACGGAAAGATCGCCGCCATCGGCAAGGCCGGAAACCCCGATATCCAGCCGGATGTCGACATCATCATCGGTCCCGGCACAGAAGCCATCGCCGCCGAAGGCAAGATCGTGACGGCCGGCGGCTTCGACGCCCATATCCACTTCATCTGCCCGCAACAGATCGACGAGGCGCTGATGTCGGGCGTGACCACGCTGCTTGGCGGCGGCACCGGACCGGCGCACGGCACGCTGGCGACCACCTGCACGCCCGGCCCGTGGCACATCGGACGCATGATCCAGGCGGCCGACGACTTTCCGATGAACCTCGCCTTCTCCGGAAAAGGCAACACGTCGCGCCCGGACGCCCTGATCGAGATGATTGCAGGCGGCGCCTGTTCGCTCAAGCTCCATGAAGACTGGGGCACGACGCCGGCCGCCATCGACAATTGCCTGTCGGTCGCCGACGACTACGACGTTCAGGTGATGATCCATACGGATACGCTGAACGAAAGCGGCTTCGTGGAAAACACCATCGACGCCATCAAGGGACGCACCATCCACGCCTTCCACACGGAAGGCCCCGGCGGCGGCCACGCCCCCGACATCATCAAGGTCTGCGGGCTCGACAATGTCATTCCCTCGTCAACGAACCCGACGCGGCCCTATACGGCGAACACTGTCGCCGAGCATCTCGACATGCTGATGGTCTGCCACCATCTCGACAGCGATATTCCCGAAGACGTCGCCTTTGCCGAAAGCCGCATCCGCAAAGAGACGATCGCGGCTGAAGACATTCTCCACGACATGGGCGCCTTTTCGATCATTGCTTCGGACAGCCAGGCGATGGGCCGGGTCGGCGAAGTCCTCATCCGCACCTGGCAGACAGCCGACAAGATGAAAAAACAGCGCGGCCGGCTGCCGGACGAAACCGGCGACAACGACAATATCCGCGTTCGCCGCTACATCGCCAAATATACGATCAATCCGGCGATCGCCCACGGCATGAGCGCGCATATCGGCTCGCTGGAAGTCGGCAAGCGCGCCGACATCGTGATGTGGAATCCCGCCTTCTTTGGCGTCAAGCCGGACATGGTGCTGATCGGCGGCACGATTGCCGCCTCGATCATGGGAGATCCCAACGCCTCGATCCCGACGCCGCAGCCGGTTCACTACCGTCCGATGTTCGGCGCTTTCGGCCGTTCGCTGACCGCTTCGTCGGTCGTCTTCGTCTCCGAAGCCGCCATGGCCAACGATTTGCGATCCAAACTCGGCACGCAGAAGGGCATGGCGCCCGTGAAGAACACCCGCGGCGGCATCGGCAAATCGTCCATGCTGCTCAATTCGGCGACGCCTTCGATCGAGGTCGATCCGGAAACCTATGAAGTCCGCGCCGATGATGAATTGCTCACCTGCGAACCGGCGGAGGTTCTGCCCATGGCCCAGAGGTATTTTCTGTTTTGACGAGACCGGTCGCAACAATGGTGGCGTTCGAGGACGGCTGGAAGGCGGCCGACACGATCACGCTCGACGAAACCGCCCGGTTCCGCCGCCGCATGGTGATGACCTCCGACAATGGCGTCGAGTTTCTGCTCGATCTCGGCGAGGCGCGGCTGCTGCGTCACGGCGACGGGCTCGTTCTCGACGATGGCCGGGTCATCGAAGTTCACGCCGCGCCTGAAAAACTCTATCGCGTTGCGGCGCAAGATGCTCAACACATGTTGCGGCTGGCCTGGCATCTCGGCAATCGGCACTGCCCGTCGCAGATCATGGAAGACTGCATGCTGATCCGTCGCGACCACACCCTGCGCGCCATGCTGGAGGGACTAGGCGCCGCTGTTACGGAAATCGAGGCCGCTTTCGATCCGGAAGGCGGGGCCTATGGCGACGGTCATGGCCACCACGGCCATCACCACGGTCACCACCATGACTGATCAACGCTCCCTGCTGCGGCTGATGAGCTGGATGTCTCCGGCTTTCCCGACAGGCGCCTTCACCTACAGCCAGGGTCTGGAAGGCGCTGTCCACGACGGGCTGATTTCAGACGGCGATGCGCTTCGCCGATGGCTGGAAGACAGCCTTGCCTTCGGTCAACCCTGGAACGACGCCGTTCTGTTTGCGGAAAGCTGGCGCAGGGCGCGCGCAGGTGAGGATTGTCTCGACGTGGCCGAACTCGCCGAGGCCATGGCGGGGTCCGCAGGGCGCCATGTCGAGACGATGGGCCAGGGATCGGCATTCCTGAAAGCCGCCCGCGAATGGCCCTCGCCCGTTCTCAACGCATTGCCAACGGGTTGCCCGCTGCCAGTGGCCGCCGGCGCCGCCTCCGGCGCCCACGGGATCGATCTTTCCGCCGCGCTCGCCGCCTTTCTGCACGCAACTGTCTCCAACGCCGTTCAGGCAAGCCTGCGGCTGCTGCCGCTCGGTCAGCAACAGGGCGTGGCGATCATGGCGGCGCTCGAGGATCCCGTGACCGAAACCGTCGAGCATGCAATGAATTCCACGCTCGACGACCTTGGCGGCGCCGCATTTCTGGCGGAAATCATGTCGATGAGACATGAAACCCAATATTCGAGGCTCTTTCGCTCATGACCCAATCGGCACACGGACCCCTGCGCATCGGCATCGGCGGGCCGGTCGGATCCGGCAAGACGACATTGACGGAAAAACTCTGCAAGGCGATGCGCGACGATTTCTCCATCGGTGTCGTCACCAACGACATCTACACCAAGGAAGACGCCGAGGCGCTGGTGCGGCTGCAGGCGCTGTCTTCGGACCGGATCGTCGGCGTCGAAACCGGCGGCTGTCCGCACACGGCAATCCGCGAAGACGCGTCCATCAATCTCTCGGCCATCGACGAACTGCTTGGCGTTCATCCGGATCTCGATGTGATCTTCATCGAATCCGGCGGCGACAATCTCGCGGCCACCTTCTCCCCGCAACTTGCCGACCTGACGATCTACGTCATCTCCGTCGCGCAAGGCGAAGAAATCCCCCGCAAGGGCGGGCCGGCCATCACCCGC
The DNA here is from genome assembly GCA_024343425.1 of Rhizobiaceae bacterium MnEN-MB40S. GTDB lineage: Bacteria > Pseudomonadota > Alphaproteobacteria > Rhizobiales > Rhizobiaceae > Flavimaribacter. The sequence continues at coordinate 4,316 of BRLC01000016.1, read as the reverse complement.
TCCGACCTGCTGATCGTCAACAAGACCGATCTCGCGCCCTATGTCGGCGCCGATCTCGAGGTGATGCGCCGCGACGCCGACCGCATGCGTGACGGCAAGGCGACGCTGTTCACCGACATGCGCCGCGGCGAAGGCGTCGACCAGATCGTCGAATTCCTCGTTCGCACCGGCGGCCTCGCCGTTCCGGCCGAATGAGCGGTCAGACGACGCTCTTGAGAAAATAGCCGATGGCGTAGGCGACAGCCGACGCCGCCAGTCCTATCGCCAGGGTCTCCAGCCCCGATCGCCACCAGGGCTGCGGCGACCAGGTGGCTTTCGTCGCCCCGATTGCAAAAAAGACGACGGCGGTCGCGACAAGCGAAATCACGAAACCGTCTTCACTGCCGATCAGATAGGGCATGAGCGGCACGAGGCCGCAGATCAGGAAGGCGATGAAGGTGCTCGCCGCCGAGAGCATCGGCGAGCGCACGACTTCGGAAAGCCCGTATTCGTCCACCAGCATCGTGGAAATCCAGGTTTCGTCATTGGAGGTCACCGCCGCTACCGCTGATTCAAGCGCCTCGCCCTCGATGCCCTTGTTCTGGAGTATCTGGCGGATCTCCTCGCGCTCCCCTTCCGGCTCTGCGGCGATGTGCTTCCGCTCTATCCGCCGCAATCTTTCCAGATTGTCGACCTCTGTCTTGGTGCCGCTGTAATTGCTGGCCGCCATGGAAAAGCCGTCCGCTATCAGGTTGGCGAACCCCATGATGATGATGGTCCGGGTCGAGAGTTCGGCGCCGACGACGCCGGAGATAATCGCGAAGGTCGTCACCGCGCCGTCTATTCCCCCATAGACCCAGTCGCGGATATAGTTGGGCTTGGCGCCGGCGCCAAGGCGGTCGCGGATCGCCGCCGCGCTGTGGTCATGTTCAAGCTTCATGCGCGCAGTCCGTCATTCTTTTGAATGATTCTAATATACACGATCACACCCGAAATGCGTGTTGATTTTGATCAACAGCGTGTGACAAATGCCGGCTATAGTTGTGTCCGTTGAAAACGGAGGTCGTCGGCGTGGCGATGGATGATGGTTCCCGGGAGGGATCGCTCAATCGGGTGATCGGGCTGCCGCTCCTGGTGTTTTACGGCGTGGGGGTAACGATCGGCGCCGGAATCTTCGCCCTGATGGGCGAGATTCTGCGGATCGCTGGCGACCATGCGCCGCTGACCTTCCTGATCGCGGGACTGATCGCCGGCGCGACCGGCTTCTCCTATTCCCGGCTCGGAGCCGTCTATCCCGTCGCCGCCGGAGAGGCGGTCTATGTGAAAGTCGGTCTTGGCCCGTTCTGGGGCCGTCTTGTCGGCCTCGGCGTCGCGGCCACCGGCATCGTCTCAAGCGCCGTTATCGCCCTTTCCTTCGCCGGTTATCTGGGCAGCCTGGTCGCCCTGCCGCAATGGCTGCTTGCGCTTTCCGTCATCGCCGTCCTCACGCTGATCGCGTTTGCCGGCGTGCGCATGAGCGTCGGTTTCGCAGCCGTCATCACGGTGCTCGAAACCGGCACGCTCATCGTCGTCTGCTTCGCCGGCGCGCCTCTCGTCTTCGAAGCGGGCGTTGCGCCGAAACTCTTCAGCCTGCCGGCCTCCGGCGCCGTGTGGGGTCTGGTGCTGAGCGCCAGCCTGATCGCCTTCTTCGCCTTCGTCGGCTTCGAGGATATCGTCAACATGGCGGAGGAGACGCGCGATCCGCAACGCAATCTGCCGCTGGCGATCATCCTGACGCTGCTGATCACGATCGCGATCTACATTGTCGTCTCGGTGATTGCCATCGCCGCTCCGGATCGCGAGGCGCTGACTTCCAGCCAGGCGCCCCTGGCCGATCTCTTCGCCTCGATCACCGGGCGCTCGGGCGCGCCGATCGCAGCGATGGCGACGATCGCCATGGTCAACGGCATTCTGGTGCAGATCGTCATGTCGAGCCGGGTGCTCTACGGCATGGCCCGCGAAAACCTGATGCCGGGTTTTCTCGCCCATGTGCATGAGAAGCGGCGCACGCCGTCAACCGCCACGCTTCTGGTCGGAGCAATCATCGCAATCCTGGCGTTCGCCGTTCCTCTTGTCAGCCTCGCCAAGCTGACAAGCATCGTCATCCTGATGGTCTTCACCCTGGTCAACCTGTCGCTCTGGCGGATCGGCAGCCGGCCCGAAGCGCCCGCCGGCCTCAGAAACTGGCGCCTGTGGGGATTGGGCGGCGCAATGCTTTCAGCTTTTCTTCTGGTCCCCGAGCTCATTGCTGTCGTCAGCTGACGCCTCGTCCTGGAGTTTGACGCGTTCGGATTCAATGTCCTTGCGCAGGATCCGGTAGTCGACGATCCCGATCGTCGCAACGACCAGGGAAACCGGCATGAAAATGGTGCCGAGAATTTCCAGCCACGGGCTTCCGCTCAGTTTCAGCAGCCCTGCGCCGGACACGAACAGCGCAATGCTGGTGTTCAGATAGGCAAGCAGGGTCCGCCGGTTTGCCAGTTCCGTTCTGGCGACAGCCAGAACCAGGTTTTCAACCGCGCGTTCTTCGTTCTTGTCCATCTTCGTCCCTCGTCCGACGGAAACCATGCGCACAATATTCAGGCAAAAACATAACCTGTAAAAGAGTTAATCTGTTGATTCATTACGCCGTCACGCGGCAATGTCAGAAAGCAATCGATTATCCGGAACGACGAGAATGGACAAGGCAGAAGAGCTGAAATGGGTCAAGGAACAACCTGACGCGCCCGACCCGGCCAACGACCAGACGCTGGCCGCGATCAGGAAACTCGTCAGGGAGCGCCGCAAGGCGGACCTGCTGGCGGCGCTGAAGATGTGGGATCCGCTCGACGTCATGCAAATGCTGACGCGGATGCGGTTGAAATATGCGCGCAAGCTGTTCCAGTGGCTGCCGGCCAATCCGTCCGTGCGGGTCATCGCCGAACTCAAGCCCGATTTCCGTTCCCTGCTGATGCAGGAGTCCACGCAGCAGCAGCTCACCGATATCCTCGACGGGATGGATCCGGAGGATGCTGCGGAAACCCTCAACAGCTTTCCGGACGATATCGCCGAATTGCTGCTCAACAACCTTCCCGATGCGAGCGGCGTCGCAGAAGCCGCCGTCTACAGCCACGACACGGCGGGTCGTGTCATGGCGCGCCGGTACGTCGCGCTGCCGGAAACGCTGAGCGTCGAGGAGGCCGTGGCTGCCATCCGGTCAGAGGCCGACCGCATCCGCAAGATATTCACGCTCTACGTGGTCGACGCAGAGGGAAAACTCGTCGGAACAGTCGGCGTCGGCCCCCTTCTGCTCGCCCAGAAGCACCAGACGCTGGGCGAGATCATGGGAACCGATTTCGTCGCCGTATCGGCCGACACCGACCAGGAGGAGGTGCTTCGCATCGCGCGCAATCGCGACATGCGCACGGTCCCGGTGATAGACGGCGATGGGCGGCTGATCGGCCGCATCACGCCCAAGCAGTTGAACCGCATCGCCGTCGAGGAAGCCTCGGAAGACATGATGTTCATGAGCGGCGTGTCGCCGGAATCAGAAGCCGACGACTCGATCCTGCGCATCGTCAGGGGCCGCCTGCCATGGCTGCTCGCCGGACTGGTCGGCGCCAGCGTCGCGGCGAGCGTCGTCGGCATTTTCGAGGACCAGCTCGCCGCGGCGATCGTGCTCGCCTCCTTCATTCCGATCACCATGTCGCTCGCCGGCAACGCCGGGCTTCAGGCCTCCGCCGTCGCGGTGCGCGGTCTGGCGACCGGCAAGGTCTGGGAGGGCGACATCCTGTGGCGCCTTTTAAGGGAACTCGTCGCCGCGCTGATCAACGGCGCGGTCGCCGGCCTCGTCCTGGGCGTTCTGGTTCTGACCGCGTCGCTGTTCATTACGATCGAGGACCCGCTGCATCTCGTGCTCGCGACCTCCCTGTCGCTGCTGTGCGTCACCACGCTCGCCGCAATGGTCGGCGCGACCATTCCAATCCTGCTCGACAAGCTGGGTTTCGATCCGGCGATGGCGATCGGCGTGTTCATCACCTCGTCGAACGACGTGCTTGGCGTGCTCATCTTCTTCCTGATGGCGACGACGTTCTATCTGGGGTAAAGCCGATGGCGACATGCGAAGAAAAAAGACACAAAAAAACGGCCCGGGAAAACCCGGGCCGTTTTTTAGAGAAGTAAAGAGAAGATTTGTTTGTTGCTATTGTCAGACCTGGCGATGACCTACTCTCCCGCGTCTTGAGACGAAGTACCATTGGCGCTGGGGCGTTTCACGGCCGTGTTCGGCATGGGAACGGGTGGGGGCGCCCCGCTATAGT